>NZ_MDDN01000020.1 GCF_001708185.1 Lysinibacillus xylanilyticus
GACACATGGAGCTGACGAATACTAATCGATCGAGGACTTAACCAAAATGTTTGAAACATTCAATGCACGTTTATCCAGTTTTGAAAGAACAAAACCTTTCATATAAGGGTTTCAAGATACGAGTAGTACAAGGAAGCAAACGAGTGAATGAGGGAGCGTACCTCTGTACGTGACCGATTGAGCGAGAAAAGCTGACGCAGTAATACGCCGTGTATTGGAGGTCGAAAATAGTCTAGTGATGATGGCAAAGAGGTCACACCCGTTCCCATACCGAACACGGAAGTTAAGCTCTTTAGCGCCGAGGGTAGTTGGGGGCTTCCCCCTGTGAGAGTAGGACGTCGCTAGGCAAACAGCAGCCACTGAGAAATCAGTGGCTTTTTTGTTTGCTTTCAAGAGCTCGACAAATACCTAAACCCTGAAAAATGTTGCAATTTAATTGATTTAAATTAGCAAAAAAGGGGTTACATAGTGAAGATATTTGAATTGAAAAAGTAAGGTTACAGGAATTTATTGAAAATAAAGAGGAATGAGCTATTCTAATACAGGGTTATTTACATCATGAATTTCCAAGTGTACAAGATATAATTTGGGTATTTCAAGGGGATTTCGGTATTATTCATCTCAAAGGCTGTTTCAAGTGCTTGGAATCAAATAATGATCAAGTTAAATTAGTAGAACATCTAGTACAAGAAATGGCGGCAAAGGCCACTAAATAGTATAAATGAGGAGACGAGAATAACTTGCATAGTTATTTGAAGAATAATCTTTGTAGAGCGGAGCTACCCAATTTGCTAGGATAGCTTTTTTATCATGCTATAATTTCGTATAATTAAATAAGAATATAACGGAAATGGGTGTTTTGTTTTGCAAAAGAAAAAGCCAATTGTAGAAGGGTTAGAGCGCTTTCGACTACAACAAAATATTTCCTTTCATGTACCAGGGCATAAGCATGGAGAACTGTCACATCTTCCTCAGGCATTTAAAGATGTAATGCGCTATGATGTAACTGAATTATCGGGTCTTGATGACCTACATCATCCAGAGGAAATGATATTAGAAGCAGAAAACTTGTTGGCAGATACATATGGGGCGATGAAGAGTTTCTTTTTAGTAGGTGGATCGACAGTTGGTAATTTAGCCATGATTTATGCCACATGTAAAAAAGGTGATACAATTATTGTCCAACGTAATGCACATAAGTCTATCTTTCATGCAATTGAGCTTGTTGGAGCAAAGCCTGTATTTGTTTCGCCACTTTGGGATGAACGAACATTAACTGCAACACATGTTTCTTATAGAGATTTAAAAGAAGCTGTTGATTATTTCCCAGAGGCTCGTGCAGTAGTTTTAACATACCCTACTTACTATGGTGTGACATCTAAAGAAATAGAGCAGCAGATTGCGTATTGTCATGAAAAAGGTATTCCTGTTTTGGTGGATGAAGCACATGGAGCTCATTTTAGTGCGTGTACTTTATTCCAACCGTCATCATTGACATATGGTGCTGATATCGTAGTACAGTCAGCACATAAAACATTGCCTGCAATGACAATGGCATCCTTTATGCATGTCAATTCAGACTTCATCAATGTCGACAAAGTAAATCATTATTTACGGATGCTACAATCTAGTAGTCCATCCTATCTCTTATTAGCTTCTTTAGATGATGCACGCTATTATGTACAGACATATATGGAGAGTGACGGTGCATATATAATAGAAAAAAGGAATCAATGGATAGAGGCATTACGGGCTATTGGTTCTTTGGAAGTTATTGAAGTAGATGATCCAATAAAATTATTACTCCGCGTTGATGGCTATAGTGGCTTTCAATTACAAGAGGCATTAGAAGCAAAGCATGTTTACGCAGAGCTAGCAGATGCAAATCAAGTATTGCTTGTGCTACCGTTGTTGAAACAGGGTCATAGCTATCCATTTGCAGAAATTCGTGTCCGTATTAAGGATGCAATAACATTGTTATTGAGCACGCCAATGGTAGAAATAATAACTGCTTCTCAAACAACCTACAATTTTGTAGCTATTACGGAACCCGCTTATACATTTGATGAAGTTGAAGGAGCGGAAAAAGAATGGTTGCCGTATATGCGTACGATGGGGCGTATCTCCGCAAGTATGATTATTCCGTATCCACCTGGTATTCCATTGCTTGTTCCGGGCGAAAAAATAACAGTAGCAAAGTTGAGTCAACTTGAGGAATTACTAGCTACTGGTGCGACGTTTCAAGGAAATCACCGTTTAGAAGAAAAAATGATAGAGGTCATTAAATAGTTGGAGGCAATAACAGCATGAATTGCAATTTATTTATTACATTTGAAGGTCCAGAAGGTGCTGGAAAAACAACAGTTATTCAAAAAATAGCTGAGCGACTTGCACAAGAAAATATTGATGTTTTAGCAACGAGAGAACCTGGTGGTATTGAGATTGCTGAAAAAATTAGGACGATTATTTTAGACCCTGCTCATACTGCCATGGATGAACGTACAGAGGCATTACTATATGCAGCGGCGAGAAGTCAGCATTATTTTGAAAAAGTACGACCTGCTTTGGATGCTGGTAAAATGGTTATTTGTGATCGCTTTATTGATTCATCTTTAGCATACCAAGGATATGCACGCGGTATTGGCGTCGATGAAGTATTATCTATTAATGAGTTTGCAATCGGTAAGAAGTTACCTGATATGACAATATTATTTGATCTTGCTCCAGAGGTTGGCTTAGCCCGGATTCATGCCCACGGAGAGCGAGAAGTAAATCGTTTAGATGTTGAAAGTTTAGCTTTTCATAAGAAGGTTCGGGAAGGGTATTTACAGTTAGTGGAGCGTTATCCTAAGCGTATATATGTCGTCAATGCAGACCAAAATATTGATCGTGTAGTTGAAGATGTATGGTCATTATTATATGAAGTAATGCAGTAAAAACATGAAGTTGTTCACCACATTGTGATATAATGGTAACATCTATTGTTTTATCTTCATTCAGGCGATATTTGGACACCAACTGACTGAAGATAAAGTCTCCGTTGCATATTTGATTTGGCTCTATAACGCTTATTAAATATGATAAACATTTCCCGTAGATGCTACTGTATTAAAAAAGGTAGTTAAAATTTATTTAGGTGAATTTTATAAAAGGGGTGAGTGCGAATGAAGTTAGTCGTAGCTGTAGTTCAAGATCAGGATAGCAGCCGTTTATCGAATGCTTTAACGAAAAATCAGTTTCGTGCAACTAAGTTAGCGAGCACAGGAGGATTTTTACGCTCAGGAAATACGACGTTTCTTATTGGGACGGAAGACTCTCTCATACCCAAAGTTTTAGATATAATTCGTGATAATTGTCGAGCACGAGAACAAATGGTTGCACCTGTTTCACCATTAGGTGGAAATGCAGATTCCTATATACCTTATCCTGTGGAGGTGGAGGTAGGGGGAGCAACTGTGTTTGTATTACCAATTGAACAGTTTCACCATTTTTAAATTATTGCCATGTTAAATATAACGTAAACACATTATAAATTAGCTTTTCCGTATTTGATAAAGAAAGCAAGTGGGGGCGAAAACAGCTTGAAGATCAATCAAGATATACGTGTCGGGTTAAATACTAATCGTAAAGAGCCACTGCATAACAATAATCAAAATAACCGATTTGGAGATATGGTCGTCAAGCAAGGAACCAAACTGCAAACTGAACAACTTACAAGGTTGCTAGGAGATATATCTACCGCGGGTGACCGTGTTGCAAGATCACGTAATTTACGAGAACTTGCTCGTTTTAAAATGCTTGTTAAACGATTTTTACAAGAAACAGTAGAGCATGGTATGGAGTTAAAGCAATCACATACATGGAATCGTTTTGGTGAAGGAAGACGCTTAAAAATTATTGAAACCATTGATACGCGTCTTGTGGAGCTTGCGCAAGATATTTTAGATGAAGAAAAAGAAGCAATTGACCTTCTTGATAAAATCGGTGAGATTAAAGGCCTATTAATTAATTTATATATGTAAAACCCGTGTCTTGTTCTCTTGTAGGCGCGGGCTTTTTTCAAATCTATTCAGCAGTCATTTTTACAACACTAGGTAAGGAATTACTTGTGAATGACATGAAACTAATATGTAACTAATCTATCTACACTAAAAAGCAGATATTTCTGTACTAAAAGTGAGCAATTGTTATAGGAAGGAATTTAAATATATGGCCAAGAATGTTGAAGAGCTATTCACACTACAGCCAGTCGTAATGAAGCAGCTTCAAACGATTTTTGACAAAAATAGATTAGCGCATGCATACATTTTTGATGGAGAAAAAGGGACAGGCAAAGTAGATATTATGCAGTTTTTTGTCAAATTAATGCTATGTGAGCAACCAAATCAAAATGTTCCATGTGAAACATGTCGAAATTGCAGACGTGTCGATTCAGGCAATCATCCAAATATTCATCAAATTTATCCAGAGGGTCAATTCATAAAAATTGATCAAATACGTGAATTAATTGCTGAGATGAAAATGATGGGCGTTGAAGAGGGACGTAAGATTTATGTACTTCATCATGCAGATCGTCTCAATATTGCATCTGCAAACATGATACTAAAATTTTTAGAGGAACCAGATGGTGAGGTAACTGCGATTTTACTAACGGAGCAAATGCAGTCAATATTACCAACGATTCGCTCTCGCTGCCAGCATATTAAATTTCAAAAAATGCCTCGACATATATTGTTAAAGCATTTGCAAGATCAAAATATTTCTTATTCGATGGCTTCTACAGTGAGCATGATGACGAACGAGCTCGAAACAGCGATATTTTTAGCAAATGATGAGCAGTTTGCACATGCTCGAAAAACAGTGTTAAAATTAGTAGAGGCAATTCGTCAGAATGTACATGAAGCAATGCTTGTTGTACATGAAGAATGGTTGCCGCTGTTTAAAGAAAAAGGCGAGATGGAGCAGGCATTGGATTTACTGCTATTTGCTTACCGTGATATAGTGTCAATAAAAGCTAATCCCGAAGCATCTTGTACTTACCCAGACATGTTACAAACATTTAAAGAAGCTGCGTTACATTCGACTTATGAACGTCTATCTAGTCAAATGGAGTCAATTTTACAGGCACGCGCATCTTTACAGCGTAACATGAATAGGACGTTAATGATGGAGCAGTTAATGCTAAATCTGCAGGAGGGATATACATTTGTATAATGTAGTGGGGATCCGCTTTAAAAAGGCGGGTAAAATATATTATTTTGATCCAGCATCATATCTACTAGAAGACAGTCAATATGTCATTGTAGAGACAGCTCGCGGTGTGGAATATGGTAAAGTAGTTGTCCCTCAAAAGGTTGTTGGGGATAATGATGTTGTATTACCACTTAAGCAAGTTCTACGACCAGCGGATGAACGTGATCGTATTCAAGTAGAAGAAAATGCTGCCGAATCAAAGCGCGCATTTGAATTAGCAAGTACAAAAATCATAGAGCATAGTTTAGAAATGAAGCTCGTAGATGTTGAATATACATTTGATCGTAATAAAATTATCTTTTATTTTACGGCTGAAGGACGCGTCGATTTCAGAGATTTAGTAAAAGATTTAGCTTCCGTTTTTAGAACACGTATCGAACTTCGTCAAATTGGCGTACGTGATGAGGCGAAGTTGTTAGGTGGTATTGGTCCATGTGGCCGAATGCTTTGCTGCTCAACTTTTTTAGGCGATTTTGAGCCGGTTTCTATTAAAATGGCTAAAGATCAAAACTTATCTTTAAATCCATCCAAAATTTCAGGTCTTTGCGGCCGTTTAATGTGCTGCTTGAAGTATGAAAATGATGAATATGAGGAAGCAAAAGAAGGTATGCCAGATATTGGTGAAATGACGATGACACCAGATGGCCGCGGTAAAGTTGTAGGTTTAAATGTACTGGAAAGACTTATTCAAGTATATTTACAAGAGCAGGAGCGCACAGTCGAATATACACTAGAAGAACTGCTAGCATACGAAAAAAATCTTATATAAGATAGAGAATTGAACGAGGTGGCTTGGGTGAAGGACCGTAATTTCTTAGATACCGTTATGGAGTTCGAACAACAGCTCGAAGCAATGCAGGAGCAATTTGGTGCATTGAAACAATTTGTAGCGTTAATGATGGAAGAACATAAGGCACTCGAAACAGAAAATCATCACCTTCGTACACGTCTAGAAGAACTACTTTCTAATGAAAATACTGTACAAGCTATTGTTGAGAAGAAAGGGAATTCGTTAGATATTGGCGAAGGCTATGATAACCTAGCACGTCTATACCAAGAAGGCTTCCATGTTTGTCATGTTCATTTTGGAAGTTCAAGGAAAGGCGAAGACTGTCTGTTTTGTCTATCATTTTTAAATAAACAAAATGTGTAATAGAAGACTGATTCCCACTATGGTGGTGTCAGTCTTTTGTTTTGTATAGTAGGAGGAAGAAACATGGAAGATTGGTTAAAGGATGACGAACGGTTAGACTATTTATTGGCTGAGAATTTACGTATTATTCAAAGTCCCTCTGTCTTTTCGTTTTCATTAGATGCAGTACTACTTTCGAAATTTGTCAATGTCCCATATCATAAAGGGAAAATTGTTGATTTATGTTCAGGTAATGGTGTAATTCCGCTTTTTCTAAGTGCCAGAACAAAAGGACATATTACAGGAGTAGAGATTCAACCACGCTTATTTGATATGGCTGAACGAAGTATCCGTTACAATAAGTTAGAAGAGCAAATTGATATGGTTCTTGGTGATGTGAAGGAAATTCCTAAGAAGCTTGGGATCGAAAAATATGATACTGTAACCTGTAATCCACCATATTTTTTAGCACATGAAGCTAGTGATAAAAATCTAAGTGAACATTACGCTATTGCACGTCATGAACTATATTTAACGTTAGAGGAATCGATACAATCAGCAAGCAAATTATTAAAGCAAGGTGGAAAGGCAGCCTTTGTTCATCGACCTGGTCGATTATTAGATATTGTTACGGCAATGCGGGCAAATCGTTTAGAGCCTAAACGAATGCAATTTATTTATCCAAAAGAAGGTAAGGAAGCCAATACACTATTAATAGAAGGAATTAAGGACGGTAAACCTGATTTGAAAATATTGCCTCCCCTGTATGTCTATGATGCTAACAATGAATATACAGCAGAAGTGAGAGAAATCCTTTATGGAAAAGAACAATAGTCATTATTTTTATGTGCTAGAATGTGCCGATCAATCCTTATACGCAGGCTATACAAATAATGTAGATAGGCGTGTCGCTGTACACAATGCTGGTAAAGGAGCAAAATATACGAGAGCACGAGGACCAGTGCAATGTATTTATGTAGAGGAATTCGATACAAAACCTGAGGCGATGCGAGCAGAATATGCTTTTAAACAGCTAACGCGAACGCAAAAAATAAAATATATAGGGAGAGATGGGTCATGAAATCTCAGAAAAGTACAATACATGATCATACAGGGTGTTTATATCTAGTTGCAACACCTATTGGGAATCTAGAGGATATGAGTGTGCGTGCACTACGTATTTTAAAGGAAGCAGATATTATTGCAGCCGAGGATACGCGTAATACAAAGAAGTTATGCAACTACTTTAATATAGAAACACCACTTATAAGCTATCATGAACATAATTTAGCGGTGGGTGGAGAGAAGCTGTTAGCCCTATTACGTGAAGGAAAAACCGTTGCGTTAGTTAGTGATGCTGGTTTACCTTGTATTTCTGATCCTGGTGCAGATATAGTAGAAAAAGCAATCGATCAAGACTTCCCAGTTGTTCCAGTGCCAGGTCCCAATGCAGCAATATCAGCATTAATTGCTTCTGGGTTAACGCCACAACCCTTTTTCTTTTATGGATTTTTGAACCGAGGAAAAAAGGAACGTCGACAACAATTAGAGCAACTCAAAAAACGTCAGGAAACCATTTTGTTTTATGAGGCTCCTCATCGATTAAAGGAAACCTTAAAAGATATGGAAGCTATTCTTGGGAATCGTCGAATTGTATTAGCTCGTGAGTTAACAAAAAAATTCGAGGAGTTTTTACGTGGTACATTAGCTGAAGCAGTGGAATGGTCACAAACAGAGGAAATCCGAGGGGAATTTTGTATTGTCCTTGAAGGAAACGAAAATGCCGAGGAAGAAAATAATGAAGAAACATATTGGATGACCATGTCTGTTATTGATCATGTCGATTATATTATTAATCATACAGGTGTTACATCGAAAGAAGCTATAAAGGAAGTAGCAAAATTACGTCAAGTAGCGAAGCGAGACGTCTATAATGAATATCATAGTTAATGTAAAAAAGAGGTTGCCTTCATATCGGCACCTCTTTTTTGTATATCTATTCAAATAGGTGGCACATCATCAACATCAGTTCGGTATGACATTTGTTAAAACGCATCCTATATAAGTTAATTGGAGTGGGGTTGGTCGACCCTTTGGGGATTAGTGATTAAGGAACGAAAATCACCCCATGTTATAGTGATAAGCCAATATTTTAATTGATAATAATTGTAAAAAATAGTACCCTTAATCATGAAAGGTCTGACATGGACATTATAAGGGACTTAATAATTGGTTATATTATATTTTATAAAATCAAAACACCTAAATTGCTGTTCTCAATTTAGGTGTATAACAAATTATTTTTTTAAGTTAGTTTGAATTTCTTTCACTAACATTTCTGCGCCTTCAGGACTTAAAATTAATTTGCCACCAACTAGACGGAAGTTATCATCAGAAACTTCACCAGTTACAGCACATGTCATGTTAGGCATATATTTTTTTAAGATGATTTTGTCATCATCCACATAGATTTCTAAAGCGTCTTTTTCTGCAATACCTAATGTACGACGTAGTTCGATTGGAATTACTACACGACCTAATTCATCGACTTTACGAACGATTCCTGTTGATTTCATAATTATTTTCCTCCTAATGTTAAATATATATTGGTGTTTCGTCAAATTTCGACATAATTTCTTTGTCTGATAGTTATCATACCAAGTAATGCCATAAACGTCAATTAATTAATACACTAATATTATTGCTTTGAAAAAATTTTTGAGAAGAAAACAGATATTTTGGTTTTTTTAAAAGGTTTTTATTATATATTTTTATTTATAGTAAAAAAGCTTCTTATATAATACATTAAATGGATTCGCTATATTATTCGACATTTTTCGCGTACGAGAAACTTTCAATCAATTATGTCTCGGCATAATTGCGTCTGGAATAGGCTTTGTGCTTGTACAAAGAGCTCCTTTCCGATTCCGTGATATCCTCCGGAGGCTTTAACTTCTTTCAGCGGGTGTTGGGACACCCGCTGAAAGAAGTTGAAACGAATTTCGTACTTCGATAGAATAGATAGTATACTGTGAAACAATGGAGGCAGTTCTTGTGAACGAACAAAATAAAACATTCTATATAACAACCCCTATTTACTACCCAAGTGGAAAATTTCATATTGGTACAGCGTATACAACTGTAGCATCAGATACGGTTGCACGTTATAAACGTTTACGTGGTTATGATGTACGTTTTTTAACTGGGATGGATGAGCATGGACAAAAAATTCAAGAAAAAGCTGCGGAAGCGGGCAAACATCCTCAAGATTATGTGAATGAAATTGCGGATTCTGCGAAAAGACTATGGGCATTAATGGATATTTCATACGATGACTTTATACAAACAACGCAAGAGCGTCATACGAAAGCTGTCGAAAAGATTTTCCAAAAGTTTTTAGACAATAATGATATTTATAAAGGTGAGTATGAAGGTTCGTACTGTACACCATGTGAATCATTCTTTACTGAAACACAATTAGTAGATGGTAACTGTCCAGACTGTGGTCGTCCGGTACACAAAGTTAAAGAAGAATCATACTTCTTTAATATGAAGAAATACGCAGATCGTCTATTAGCTTATTATGAAGAAAACCTTGACTTCATTGAGCCGGAATCTCGAAAAAATGAAATGATTAACAACTTTATTAAGCCAGGACTAGAAGATCTATCTGTTTCAAGAACATCATTTGATTGGGGAATTAAAGTTCCAGGAGACCCTAAACATGTGATTTATGTGTGGGTAGATGCCTTAACTAACTATATTACATCATTAGGCTATCTATCAGAGGATGAAACACTATTCAATAAATATTGGCCGGCAGACGTACATGTGGTTGGAAAAGATATCGTTCGCTTCCATACTATTTATTGGCCAATTTTCTTAATGGCACTAGATTTACCACTTCCTAAAAAAGTGTTTGCACATGGTTTCATAATGATGAAGGACGGTAAAATGTCGAAATCAAAGGGCAATGTTATCTATCCTGAAATGCTAATAGAACGTTATGGCTTAGATGCGACTCGATATTTCCTATTGCGTGAGCTACCATTTGGCTCTGATGGTGTATTCTCGCCAGAATCTTTTGTTGAACGTACAAACTTCGACTTAGCAAACGATTTAGGAAATTTACTGAATCGTACAATATCAATGATAAACAAATATTTCGACGGCATTATTCCAGCTGAAAATCTTCAATCGACAGAGTTTGATGCAGCTTTGAAAGAGCAGGCTGAATCTGTTCGTATTAAATATGAAGAAAGTATGGAAAAAATGCAATTTAGTGTCGTATTAGCTGACTTATGGACACTTGTGTCGAGAACAAATAAATATATAGATGAAACTCAACCGTGGGTCCTAGCAAAAGAGGAATCGGATAAACCAAAATTAGGCGCCGTTATGCGAAATTTGGCGGAAAGCTTACATCAAATTGCTGTCATGTTACAACCGTTTATGACATCTACACCTAAACGAATTCTTGAACAATTAGGCTTGGATGACAAATTCTTAGCATGGGAAACAATTGAAACATTCGGCAATATTATTCCGGCAAACATTAAAGTGGTAGAAAAAGGAATTCCTATTTTTCCTCGTTTAGAGAGTGAAGTTGAAATTGCGTATATTCGTGAGGAAATGCGCGGTTCAGTGAAAACTCCACAAGAAGAAGAGTCGAAAGATGAGCAAAAGTCAGTAGAAATTCCAGAAATCCCTGAAATTACAATTGATGATTTTATGAAAGTAGATTTACGTGTAGCTACTGTAACAGCATGTGAAACTATTCCGAAAGCAGACAAATTATTAAAGCTTCAAGTGAATCTTGGATATGAGCAACGACAAGTAGTTTCAGGCATTGCGAAGTTCTATTCACCAGATGAATTAATAGGTCAAAAAGTAATTGTAGTCACTAACTTAAAACCAGTTAAATTACGTGGCGAATTATCACAAGGAATGATTCTAGCCGGTGAAAAAGATGGAATTTTAAAATTAGCATCTGTTGATCCAAAACTAGAGAATGGTGCGAAAGTAAAGTAAAAAATTTTAGGAAGGCCTGCTGAATGCAAAAAGTTCAGCAGGCTTTTAAAATCTGTTTAAAAAATGAGTATTTTATTATCTTGAAATAACTTATGTGCAGTAAATGGTGAGTTTCATTAGGTATATAGTAACAAATTTGGTGCCTAAGGTTACGGGTAATGTCATAATACCAAATTGTCTGTAACAAAATTGTAATACTTACGCAAAATATGAAATAATAATTTTTAATAAAATCTATGTTAGGAGAATGACGATGTTCATTGATACACATGTACACTTAAACGCTGATCAGTATGAAGAAGACTTACAAGAGGTTATTGATAGAGCTCTTGAAGCAAAAGTAGAGACAATGGTTGTTGTTGGTTTTGACCGTAAAACCATTGAAAAAACAATGCAATTGGTTGAACAATATGATTTTGTTTACGGTGTCATAGGGTGGCACCCAGTAGATGCGATTGATTGTACGCAAGAGGAATTAAATTGGATTGAGGAATTAGCAGCACATCCAAAAATAGTTGGTATTGGTGAAACTGGGTTGGACTACTATTGGGATAAATCCCCAAAGGATGTTCAACAAGCACTTTTCCGCAAGCAAATCCATTTAGCGCAAAAGTTAAATTTACCAATCATTATTCATAACAGGGATGCAACAAAAGATGTTGTACAAATTTTACGTGAAGAAAATGCAGCATCTGTGGGGGGCGTGATGCATTGTTATAGTGGTAGCGTGGAAACAGCACGTGAATGTATTGCTATGAATTTTATGATTAGTCTTGGTGGGCCAGTAACATTTAAAAATGCACGTATGCCAAAGGAAGTAGCGACAGAAATATCGTTAGAGCATTTGATGATTGAAACAGATGCTCCTTATTTAGCGCCTCATCCATATCGAGGAAAGCGTAATGAGCCAGCATTAGTGCCATTAGTTGCAGAAGAAATTGCTCGTTTAAAAGGGTTAAACGTTGAGGATGTTGCACAGGTCACAACAGCAAATGCGAAAAAATTTTTTGGGATTGACATTTAGTAGCTGAGACGCCTCCAATGCTGGGTTTGTGGTTGGGTGAAAAGGCAAGGTCAAATTTCTTTTTCAAAACATTCGGGTTGACAGTGCCAAAACTAGTCCGTATAATCCAACTTTGTATTAAGGAGGCGTTTTTTCATGTCAAATAATTCCATGAAAAACTTGTTCTTAGGATCATTGAGGAGTAAGCAAACAGTGATAAGCATTATTTCACTTGTCCTGTTTGTAACTGTAATTTCATTTGTACTTTATCAAGTTACTAAAAAAACCGTAACGCTTGATGCAAACGGGGAAATAATCAACGTAGTAACACATGCCAAAACTGTAGAACAATTATTACAAGATCAAAATATAGACGTAGCAGAGCATGACAAAATATCACCCTCTCTGAATACCAAAATTGCAAATGGTTTAGCAATTACATGGGAACAGGCAAAAGAAGTAACTATTTCAGTTGATGGAAATCAGTCAAAAGTTTGGACAACTGAAACACAAGTGAAAGACATTTTGAAAGAAGCAAATATCGAAGTATCAGAGCATGACTCATTAGCACGAGGTCTAGATACAGAAGTAGGAGCAGATAACAAAATTGATATTCAAAAAGCGTTTCAAGTAACGCTTGTCGATGGTGTAAACAAAAGACAAGTATGGTCCACTTCGACTACGGTCGCTAACTTTTTAAAACAACAGGGAATTCAGCTAAATGAATTCGATCGTGTCGAGAATAACCTGAAGGACGTAATCACTCCGGGAAGTAAAATCACAGTAGTTCGCGTAGAAAAGGTTATCGATGTAGTGGAAGACTCTTTAGATTTCGCAATTGAAAAGAAGCAGGATGCTTCATTACAAAAGGGAAAACAAAAAGTTGTAACAGCTGGCCAGGAAGGCGTAATTACCCGAACGTATGAAGTCGTGAAGGAAAATGGCAAAGTTGTAGCAAAAAATCTACAATCTGAAAAAGTTGTAAAAGAACCAAAGAAACAAGTGGTAGCAGTAGGTACTAAATCTGTAGTAGCAAGTGCTGCAACTGTATCACGTGGTTCAAAAGAGCCAGCTAGCGGTAAAGAATTTTATGTAACGGCAACAGCCTATACACCTTATTGTAATGGTTGCTCGGGTACATCTGCCACTGGCATTAATTTGCGCTCAAGCTCTGGATTGAAGGTAATCGCAGTAGACCCATCTGTTATTAAGCTGGGCTCAAAAGTTTGGGTTGAAGGCTATGGAACGGCTATAGCAGGAGATACTGGTGGTGCAATTAAAGGTAATAAGATCGACATACTTGTACAAACTGAAGCCCAAGCTAGCAATTGGGGAGTTAGGAAAGTGCGTATAAAAGTATTAAATTAAAAAAATTGTAAAATTAATCAATATGTTTTTTCGCTAATTAGTAGCTTTCCTGTTTTGACTGGCAGGAAAGCTTTTTTATCTTTTTTTAGTCATTTTTATGTTCTAGAGAATGAATCGTAACTAAATTAAATTTACATAAGGTAAGCAGTAGCGACAGAGGCAATAAGTCTGCGCGAAATTGATGAACAACAATACTCAATTCAAGTAAAGAGTATTATATAAGAAGGTGAACGACCGTGTATTTCTGTACAATCGTACAGTGCAGTTGTAAAATGGTCTGAAGATAAGGTAGAAAAGAGGAGCCTTTTTGCAAATAAAAGAAATTATTGTTGTTGAAGGAAAAGATGATACAACAGCTGTTAAGCGGGCTACACAGGCAGATACAATAGAAACAAATGGATCGGCTATTTCAGAGGAGACACTCAAGCGAATTCAACATGCACAGGATAAAAGAGGCGTTATTGTTTTTACTGATCCAGATTATCCAGGTCGTCGGATTCGTGCCATTATCGAGGAGCGTGTAAAAGGAGTGAAACACGCTTTTTTACCAAAAGCTAAAACAATTGCAAAAAACGGTAAAGGACTAGGCATTGAGCATGCAGCAGATGAGGATATACGAGAGGCATTACGACATGTCTATACCCCAAATAGTGTTGAGTGCATCATCGATGATATTACTCTGGAGGATTTAATGACAGCACGTTTGATTGGCCATCAACAGGCAAAAAATCGTCGTGATCGCCTTGGAGAGATTTTGAATATTGGTGCAACAAACGGTAAACAGCTTCATAAAAGATTGAAAATGTTTCAAATTACAGAAAAGCAATTTGGTGCGGCCGTCGCACAGTTAGATCAGGAGGAAAACAATGCATAAGGATATTGCAACACCAATTAGAACACAAGAGATTTTAAAGAAATATGGATTTTCATTTAAAAAAAGTTTAGGTCAAAATTTTTTAATAGATCCGAATATATTACGTAATATTGTTAGCCATGCAAATTTAACTGAGAATAGTGGTGCAATCGAAGTTGGTCCTGGCATTGGAGCATTAACAGAGCATTTAGCAAGAAGTGCCAAAAAGGTTGTATCTTTTGAAATTGATCAGCGCTTATTACCTGTATTAGAAGATACACTTAGTCCATATAACAATGTTACTATTGTACATTCAGATATTTTAAAGGCCGATGTTGAGAAGGTAATTAATGAAGAGATGCCGGGAATTGAAGATATAATGGTTGTAGCAAATTTACCTTATTATGTGACGACACCGATTTTAATGAAATTGCTCAATGATCGTTTGCCAATTCGTGGCTTTGTGGTCATGATGCAAAAAGAGGTAGCGGAACGTATTACGGCTAAACCTGGAACGAAGGAGTACGGTTCTTTATCAATTGCGATCCAATACTATGTAAAGGCTGATATAGCTATGACAGTACCGAAGACTGTTTTCATGCCACAGCCAAATGTAGATTCTGCGGTAATCCGTCTTATTAAACATGATGAGCCTCCGGTAAAGGTAATTGATGAGGACTTCTTATTTGTGGTAACTCGAGCGTCGTTCGTACAGCGTCGAAAAACGATTTTTAATAATTTGCAATCAAGTTTACCGAATGGAAAGGAACATAAGGAGAAAATTATGGAGGCCTTAACTGCAGTAAATGTTGAACCAACACGTCGAGGAGAAACACTTACTATACAAGAGTTTGGGAAATTGGCAGATGCACTATATCCAACGTTTGCAAAGTAAAGCTTTTTTGTTAATTTTTTTGAGTTTACGTAAAAAAAATAATTTTTTTCATAAAAAATAAGTTGACAATATTTATTGTAGGCTGATAAAATATTATATTTTGTTGACATTTTTGGGCGAATCGCTTATACTAAGTAGTAGTGAGGTGTAAGCGAAAATGCCAAAAACTTTAGCGGACATTAAAAAGTCGTTGGATTGTCATTTGGGTAAACGTTTGCAGTTAAGAGCAAACGGCGGTCGCAAGAAAACGGTCGAGTGTGCAGGGGTATTGCGTGAGACATATCGCGCTATTTTTGTAGTTGAGCTTGATCAAGAGGACAATACGTGCAAGCGCGTATCGTATAGCTACACAGATATTTTAACTGAAGCAGTAGAGATTACATTTTTAGACGAAGCAAAGGCTGCTGTCGCAAAATAGTTTCTAGTACTTATTTCTATATTTTGAAACGCTCATGTATGTTCAAAACTGCATGAGTGTTTTGCGTTTTCTGGGACATACTAAATTCGTCAGTTGTTAAAGGAGGAGTTTATATGCCTAGAAAAGGTATCATGTCACCTCGTTTAAAAGAAGAGATCGCTAAAGAACTTGGATTTTATGATGTTGTGCAACGAGAAGGTTGGGGCGGCATAAAAGCTCGAGATGCCGGTAACATGGTGAAGCGTGCCATTGAAATGGCTGAAAGAGCAAGTAATGAGCAAGAGCATAATAAGTAGACTATTTTTGAAATAGACCACTTATAAAAGGTAACTTCATTTCAGCAGGGATGAAAACTTCCTGTCGACACAACAACACAACTGACGAGAGAGAACCGTTACACCAAACAGGGGTATACGGTTCTTTTTTTCCGTTTTCGCTTTCCCGTTATGGTAAAATAAAATGAATAATCTTTGTGAAAGATGAACGGCTGTTTATACTAAGGAGGAAGAAAGATGCTTTATGTAAAGGCGCCTGCAAAAATAAATTTAACATTAGATGTACTTTATAAAAGACCAGATAATTATCACGAAGTAGAGATGGTCATGACGACTGTCGATTTAGCTGATCGTATTAGTCTGGAATCTCGCGAAGATGGCGTAATTGAAATAATTTCGACTGATAATTTTGTGCCAAATGATCACCGTAATTTTGCTTATCAGGCAGCGCGTCTAGTTAAAGATACATACGGCATTGGACAAGGTGTATCCATTACTATAGAAAAAGAAATACCAATTGCAGCAGGGCTAGCAGGTGGAAGTAGCGATGCGGCTGCTACACTAAAAGGTTTAAATGAGTTGTGGAATTTAGGGCTATCTATAGACGAGTTAGCTGAATTAGGTGCTAAAATTGGTTCAGATGTTTCTTTTTGTGTCTATGGTGGCACGGCATTAGCAACAGGCCGTGGAGAAATAATTCAGGAATTACCTGCACCACCAAACTGTTGGGTAGTCTTAGCTAAGCCAAAAATAGGTGTCTCTACTGCTGAAGTGTATGGTGGACTAAAGGTTGAAGGATTAGCACATCCAAATACGAAACAAATGATTCATGCTATTGAAACAACAAATTATGAGTTACTCTGTGCATCATTAGGAAACGTTTTAGAAACTGTAACATTTAAACTTCATCCAGAAGTAGTAATGTTAAAGGAACAGATGAAGCGCTTTGGGGCAGATGCAACATTAATGAGTGGAAGCGGTCCAACTGTGTTTGGTTTAGTGGATAGTGAAGCTCGTGTAAGCCGCATTTACAATGGTTTACGTGGTTTTTGTGAAGAAGTATATGCTGTCCGAATTTTAGGCGAGCGAAATACACTTGCTTAAAAACGCAAATTTATGTTAATTTTACCTATAAATATTCGTGTTTAGGAGAGGGTCGCATGAAATGGAAACGTAGTGAACGACTAGTTGATATGACGTACTATTTACTAGAGCATCCACATCAGTTGATCCCGCTAACTTATTTTTCAGAACTATATCAATCTGCAAAGTCTTCTATTAGTGAAGATTTAACGATTGTAAAAGAAACTTTCGAAGAAAAAGGAATCGGGTTATTGATAACAGTACCGGGCGCTGCTGGGGGAGTTAAGTATATTCCTAAAATGTCCGAGGCTGAGGTCCGTTTAGTTATTCAGGATTTAAAGGCGGAGCTTGAGCATTCAGATCGTTTGTTACCAGGCGGTTATTTATTTATGACGGACTTACTCGGCAATCCAGATTTAATTAATCGAGTTGGAAAGGTTTTTGCATCAGCTTATGCTGACCAGCAGATTGACGTCATAATGACTGTGGCGACAAAAGGGATTTCTATTGCCCACGCTATTGCAAGACATTTAAATGTACCAGTTGTTGTTGTTAGAAGAGATAGTAAGGTAACGGAAGGCTCTACAGTCAGCATCAACTATGTATCTGGTTCTTCCAGAAGAATTCAGACAATGGTATTATCAAAAAGAAGTATGAAGAGTGGACAAAGGGTGCTTATTACTGACGACTTTATGAAGGTCGGTGGTACAATGAACGGCATGAAAAATCTATTAGAGGAATTTGACTGTCAGTTGGCAGGTATTGCAGTACTTGTAGAGGCTGAGCATGCAGATGAGACGTTAGTAGATGATTATTATTCACTAGTGAAGCTTCATGAGGTCAATGAAAAGGACCGTACAATTGCATTAAGTGAAGGTAACTATTTTTCTAAAAAGGGGAAATGACAAATGAAAGTAGTAGCAACAACAAATGCACCAGCAGCAATCGGACCATATTCACAAGGTATTATTGTAAACGGCATGTTTTATAGCTCAGGTCAAATTCCATTAACAGCAGCTGGCGAATTAGTAGAAGGCGACATCACAGTTCAAACAAATCAAGTATTTGCTAATTTGAAAGCAGTTTTAGAAGCTGCTGGAACTTCTTTAGACAATGTTGTGAAAACAACTGTTTTTATGAAGGACATGAACGACTTTGTTGCAATGAATGAAGTATATGCTAGTCACTTTGGCGATCATAAACCAGCTCGTTCAGCAGTAGAGGTTGCACGTCTACCGAAGGATGTAAAAGTAGAAATTGAAGTTATTGCCATCGTTAAATAAGAAATTTTTTAATCCCGCTAGAAGAGAAGTGATTAGCTCTTTTAGTGGGCTTTTTTTTTAAGTGTCAGAGCAGCTGACAAACAATTGTCAAAATTTCCGTAATTTAGATGAAATATTATACTAATGAGTATTCAAATTTTTTAGAAAATTTGATAGACTAGAAAAAGGAAAATATTCGGTAATAAAGAATATTAGATTTTTATTTAGGCATCTAAGATGAGAGGTGGTGAGAAAATGGAAGTTACTGATGTAAGATTACGTCGTGTACAGACGGATGGTCGCATGCGTGCGATTGCTTCCATTACACTCGACAATGAGTTTGTGGTTCACGATATTCGTGTAATCGATGGGAATACTGGTTTGTTTGTTGCTATGCCAAGTAAACGAACGCCAGACGGTGAATTTAGAGATATTGCGCATCCTATTAATTCAACGACTCGCAATAAAATTCAGGAGATTATTTTAAACGAGTACCATAATTCAAGCGAAACAGAAGAAGCCGAGAAAACAGAAGAATTAGAAGGAATTGGCGTATAGTTACAAAAGAAATAAGTGTTCATGTAAAAAGCTATTGGCTCATCTTCAAAAGTTGGAGATGAAATTTGATAAAACCTATGCCTTGTATATAAGTTGATTGGATGCTGGGCGACTCATCGGAGCCTAGGTTGGGACTGAAAATCAACCCCATGCTAGGGTAATAATCCAATCTATTCAAATTTTAGTATACATTTGGTTATAGTGTATAATTAGAGCTCTTCTTGATTGGAGAGTTCTTTTTATTTTGTGAATAAGAGAAATAGAGCAGTTTTAGGAAATACATATTAACATTCGAGCATAAGGTGCATTTGATTTGGAAATTCATCTTTTTGTCAAGTCTACACACCTTGAAAATAGATGGATTTTGCTATATAGTCATAAGAGAAAATGAGCGTATTGGAGGACTTACAGATGAGCAACATTTTTGCTGTCATTTTGGCTGCAGGTCAAGGTACACGTATGAAGTCCAAATTATATAAAGTGCTCCATCCAGTATGTGGGAAACCGATGGTACAACATGTGGTGGATCACATTCAAACGTTAGATGCGAATCGCATCGTAACGGTTGTAGGACATGGTGCAGAAAAGGTAAAACAACAGCTTGGAGATAAAAGCGAATATGTTTTACAGGCTGAACAGTTAGGGACAGCTCATGCTGTACAACAGGCTGAGGAAATTTTAGGTAGCGAAGAAGGTACAACATTAGTTGTTTGTGGTGATACGCCACTTATTCGTCCTGAAACGATGCAAGCTTTGTTCGAGCATCATCAAGCAAAGAATGCTAAGGCTACTATTTTAACAGCGATTGCTGAAAACCCAACAGGCTATGGTCGTATTTTACGTGGCGACAATGGACAGGTGGAGCAAATTGTTGAACAAAAGGATGCTTCAGCAGAGCAACAATTAGTTAAAGAAATTAATACGGGCACGTACTGCTTTGATAATAAAGCGTTATTTGAGACATTAAAGCTTGTGAAAAACGACAACGCACAGGGTGAGTTTTATTTACCTGATGTGATTGAAATTTTACAAAAACAAGGCGATGTCGTGGAAGCATATGTAACAGAAGACTTTGAAGAAACACTCGGTGTTAATGATCGTGTGGCTTTATCACAAGCAGAAGGGCTAATGCGTGCAAGAATTAATGAAAAACATATGCGTAACGGTGTGACAATCATTAATCCAGAGACAACGTATATTAGCGCAGACGCAGTGATTGGTAGAGATACTGTCATTCAGCCAGGCTCAATGATTGAAGGTGCGACTGTTATTGGCGAAGATTGTATAATCGGACCAAACACACAAATCATGGATAGCCGAATCGGTGACCGAACAACTGTGCATTCTTCTGTTGTGCGTGAAAGCGCTGTAGCGGAAGACACAGCTATTGGACCGTTTGCGCATATTCGACCACTTTCTGACATTGGTAGTCATGTGAAGATTGGTAACTTTGTAGAAGTGAAGAAAAGTAAACTGGGTAATGACACGAAAGTATCACACTTAAGCTATATAGGTGATGCTGAAATCGGAAGTAATGTCAATATTGGCTGTGGTTCCATTACAGTAAACTATGATGGGAAAAACAAGTTCCAAACAATTATTGAAGATGATGTATTTGTAGGATGTAACACTAACTTAGTAGCGCCAGTGAAAGTTGGAAAAGGTTCATTTATTGCAGCAGGATCTACAATTACAAAAGAAGTTCCTGAGGATGCACTTGCAATTGCTCGTGCAAGACAAGAAAACAAACCGAATTATGTAAGCAAACTAAATTCAAAATAATTATCAACTAAACAGGAGGCCATCATGCCGTATCATTATGCAAACTCACAATTAAAAATATTTTCTCTTAATTCAAATAATCCACTTGCTCAAGAAATTGCGCAAGAAATGGGTGTTGAATTAGGTAAATCTTCTGTTAAGCACTTCAGCGATGGAGAGGTTCAAATTAGCATTGAAGAAAGTATTCGTGGTTGTGATGTGTTTATCGTGCAGTCTACTTCTGCACCTGTAAACGAACATTTAATGGAGCTTTTAATTATGGTAGATGCTGTAAAACGCGCATCTGCTCGTACAGTAAACGTTGTAATGCCTTACTATGGTTATGCTCGTCAAGACCGCAAAGCAAAAGCACGCGAGCCAATTACAGCTAAATTAGTAGCAAACTTACTTGAAACTGCTGGTGCAACACGTGTTATCGTTTTAGATTTACATGCACCACAAATCCAAGGCTTCTTCGATATTTTAATCGACCATTTGATGGCAGTACCTTTATTATCTGATTACTTCAAATCAAAAGGTATCCCAGAAGAAGAAATCGTTGTTGTTTCTCCAGACCATGGTGGTGTAACACGTGCTCGTAAAATGGCAGAACGTTTAAAAGCACCTATTGCAATTATTGACAAACGTCGTCCAAAACCAAACGTTGCAGAGGTAATGAACATTGTTGGTAATGTTGATGGTAAAGTGGCAATCTTGATTGATGATATTATTGACACTGCAGGAACGATTACAATCGGCGCGGATGCATTACGTGCTGCTGGTGCGAAAGAAGTTTATGCTTGCTGTTCTCACCCAGTATTATCAGGTCCAGCAATCGAGCGTATCGAAAACTCTTCAATTAAAGAATTAGTTGTAACAAATACAATCCAGCTTCCTGAAGAGAAAAAATCTCCAAAAATTACAGAGCTTTCGGTAGCTAAATTAATGGCAGATGCAATCTCTCGTGTTTATGAAAACAAATCTGTAAGTACTCTATTTGATTAATATAAATAAAGATATTGCAAGTGCAGTAATATATGGCAAAAAAGGACAAATCTACGTTGAAAAGTAGATTTGTCCTTTTTATATGTGTTTTTGTGTGAATTTTCTTATAAAAGAGTATATAGTAAATGTGACTTAATAATATTTACACTACTTTAAAAAAATAGAGGTTTATCACCTAAAGATGGGGATACATTTTGTTAAAACATATTTTATATGAAAAAGTTGATTGGAGTGGAGACTGGGCGACTCCTTGGGGGGTTAGCGATAGAGGAACGAAGACTAAGTGCATCACATCTTGAGATAACGCCTTCGTGACCAACATTGGTGCTGTTGCCGCTGCCGCTTCGCTTTCGCGCAGATAAAAACCTTTTGCTGCTGCTAAGTTAGCACTACGCTTCCGCACAGAAAACACTTGTTATCCCGACGCCCCCAGGAAAGCGCCCAGTCGGAACGAAGATCAACCCCACGTTATGGTGATGAGCCGAAATAGAGGTAAATATTATTATAGCCTTCAACATATGTCATTATATTTTAAAAAGTGATAGTGACATTAATCGTAAGGCGTAAATAATTTTTCTTGGAAGGGGAAGTATAGATATGAGTACAGTATTAAGTGTTAAAAAGCGCGAAGCTGGGCATCGTTCGACATTAACCCAACTTAGAAAAGGGGGAGCCATTCCTGCGGTTATTTACGGCTATAATTTAGATTCAACCCCAATTTCTATTTCAGCGAAGGAATTCAGAAAATCTATTTTAAAAAATGGACAAAACAGTGTATTTCCAATGGATTTGGACGGAAAAAAAGTGAATGTTGTTGTGTCAGAAATACAACAAAGCTCTTTGAGAGATGAAGTAAATCATATAGACTTTTTTGCAATTAATATGTCTGAAGCATTAGAAGCTGATGTGCCTATTAAACTTGTCGGAGATTCAGTTGGCGTAAGTGAGGGTGGTATTTTGATGCAGCCTAACTTAGAGTTGAAAATTAAAGTAAAACCAACTGATATGCCTGAAGTAATTGAAGTGGATATTACTAAACTCTTAATTGGTGAGTCCATTACCGTAGCAAATATTCGGGAAACAATAGATTTTGAGATTGTTAGTGAAGATGAGCGCATATTAGCAACGATGATGGCTCCAGCTGTAGTAGTTGAAGGAGCAGATCGTACTGAATAAGAGTAAAAATAGATAATCAGGAAAGGCTGTTAAAGAAGGCTATACTTCTTTAACAGCCCTTTTGTGTTTTATGGAAATCCATATACCTCATATAATTAAAAGATTAACAAAGGAGAACGATACTTTATTTGAGACCTATCTGTTTTTTAGTGGATTCTCAACTATAGCTTTTGAAAAGAACCTATACTTTTCTTAGTTAATCAGAGCTTTTGTATTTTTGAATTTTTTCCATTCAAGAAATGTAC
Organism: Lysinibacillus xylanilyticus; assembly: GCF_001708185.1. GTDB lineage: Bacteria > Bacillota > Bacilli > Bacillales_A > Planococcaceae > Lysinibacillus > Lysinibacillus xylanilyticus_A. The sequence goes on from NZ_MDDN01000020.1 coordinate 23,319, forward strand.
GAAATGCTTTCTTGGCACACGGTATGGTAAAATAATGACTATTAGATTTGAAAGAAGAGAGGTACTTATGAAAATTATCGTCGGTTTAGGGAATCCGGGTAAACCTTATGAACATACAAGACATAATATTGGCTTTGATGTTATTGATGCTATAGCTGAAAAATGGGGTACACCTTTAACTAATTCAAAGTTTAACGGCATGTATGCAACAGTACATCGTCCTGAAGGAAAGGTTCTACTTGTTAAACCTTTAACATATATGAATTTATCAGGGGAATGTGTTGGTCCCCTTATGGACTATTTTGATATTGATGTGGAAGATTTAATTGTTATCTATGACGATTTAGATTTAGAAACAGGTAAATTACGTCTGCGTCAAAAAGGTAGTGCAGGTGGACATAATGGTATTAAATCATTAATTCAGCATTTAGGCACGCAAGAATTTAATCGCATCCGTGTTGGGGTTAATCGCCCGCCAACTGGCATGAAGGTAGCAGATTACGTGTTATCTAAATTTTCAAAAGAAGACCAAGCTATTGTTGGGGACGCTATTGAAAAGTGTGTAAATGCTATAGAAGCATCTCTTTCAGAACCATTTCTTGATGTGATGAATCACTTTAACAGTAGTAAATAAATATATAAAGAGTTAAAGCTTATTGTGGATATTGCGATCGGTAGCTTGCGACTACGGCCAACTAAACTGTATAGCGTAGTCTTCAACACAATGCAAAAATTATTCTCTTTTCTGAAGGCATAGTAACTATGACATTTAAGCTGAGTGAGAATTGGAAAGTGCATAATCCTTTTTAGAAATGTCTATACTTTAAGTAGAAAGTTGCTTAAAGGAGGATGATTTGGAGATGTCAGTTCGCTATCGATGTCGACATTGTGAAGTAGAAATAGGGACACTACCATTTGATGCAGATGATACAATTCGAAAACTGCATATTTTCGAAATGGGAGAAGCGGATGATTATGTTGAGAAAGATCAACATGGACAAACGACGGTGCACTGCATTTGTGAGCAATGTGAGGATTCGCTGAAACAATATCCAGATTATCACGCACTCAATAAATGGATTCAATAATTGGAAGGATGCTTTGGCGCACTTTCGTGCGTTCAAAGCTTTTTCCGTTTAAAAAATGGACAATAAAGATGCGTATTATAGTACTAGATTCGTAGTAATATGACGAATAGAATTACGCGCTGAAAGGAGCTTTTGACTGTGGAAGTTTTACGACAGCTTGTGTCGCAGGACAAACATATCACATCATTTTTACAGGAGATTCAGAGCGGTCATACTGCATCACAACTTATTACAGGATTAACAGGAAGCGCACGTCCGGTAATGGTCGATGTGTTATTTGAATATGTTAAAAAACCAATCTATATTGTATCTCCTAATCTATTGCAAGCTCAAAAAATGGCTGACGAGCTTGTGGGACTTTTAGGTGAGGAGCATGTTCATTATTATCCTGCGGATGAGTTTATTGCCGCAGACTTGTCTGTAGCCTCTCCAGAGTTACGTGCAGAGCGAATCGCGACACTCGATCACCTAGCTAGAGGTGAAAAAGCTGTGTATGTGATACCAGTTGCGGGCTTACGCAAAATGATGCAGCCTAAAGAGCATTGGCTACAATATTTTTTACAAACAGCAGTAGGCGAGGAAATTCAGACTGAAGAATGGCTACAAACATTAGTAGAGATGGGTTACGTACGTAATTCAATGGTGACGACACCTGGCGAATTTGCGTTACGTGGTGGCATACTAGATATTTATCCACCGTATTTAGAGTCACCTATTCGTATTGAGTTGTTTGATACGGAAGTAGACTCTATTCGAACATTTTCAGCGGATGATCAACGTTCCATTGATAAATTGCAAAAAGTTCGCATCCTACCAGCGTCTGAAGTTATTTTGACGAAGAAAGAAAGAGTCGCGTTGGCAAGTCGTTTAGAAGCGGCGTTAGCGACAAGCTTAAAGAAAGTCAAAAAACAAGAGACAAAGGAGTTACTTTATCAGCATATACAATATGATATTGAGTTGTTACAGCAGGGGAATTTACCAGACTACGTAAACAAATATGGTTCGTTATTGTATGAGAAAACTGCTTACTTAGGTGACTATTTTGCACATGATGGGATTGTGCTATTTGATGAGCTTGGCCGTATTCAGGAGGTTATGGAAGCCTGGGAACGTGAAGAGGATGAATGGTTTTTATCGTTAATTGAAGAAGGAAAAATGGTGCATGATGTAAAGCCTGCCTTCTCTTTAAAAGAAATATTAGCAATGCTGTCACAGCAAAAATTATATTTCTCATTATTTTCACGGACATTTGCAGGTGTAACATTTAATAAGACGACAAACTTTTCTTGTAAGCCAATGCAGCAATTTCATGGTCAAATGTCTTTATTACAAAGTGAGGTTGAACGCTGGCTACTTGGTAAATTTACTGTACTTATCGTTACTAGGGATAAAGAACGTGTTAAACGTGTACAGGAAATGCTTGAGGAATATGATATTCATACGACAATCGGTGATCCAACAGAGCCGGGTATTTATATTGTGGATGGTTCACTGTCTAGTGGCTTTGAATTGCCATTACAACGTTTAGCGATCGTGACAGAGGATGAATTATTCAAACAACAGGCGAAGAAAAAAGCACGTCCTCAAAAAATGACGAATGCCGAACGTATTAAAAGCTATACAGAAATTAAACCGGGTGATTATGTTGTACATGTACATCATGGTATTGGGAAATATATTGGTGTAGAGACATTAGAGGTAAATGGTACACATAAGGATTACTTACACATTCGATATCGTGCAGATGATAAATTATATGTACCAGTAGAGCAAATCGATTTAATTCAAAAATATGTGGCATCTGAAGAACGTGAACCGAAGCTACATAAATTAGGTGGAGCAGAGTGGAAAAAAGCCAAAGCAAAGGTATCGTCTGCTGTACAAGATATTGCTGATGATTTAATTAAACTTTATGCGAAGCGTGAAGCAGAGAAGGGCCATGCATTTGCGTTTGACAACGATGATCAGCGTAATTTCGAGGCTTCATTCCCGTATGAGGAGACAGAAGATCAGCTACGTTCAATTGTTGAAGTAAAACGTGATATGGAACGTGAACGCCCTATGGATCGCCTCGTATGTGGTGACGTAGGCTATGGTAAAACAGAGGTAGCAATTCGTGCCGCATTTAAAGCAATTCAAGATGGTAAACAGGTCGCTTTCCTAGTTCCAACAACAATTTTAGCGCAGCAGCACTATGAAACTATTCGTGAACGATTCCAAGACTTCGCTATAAACGTAGGTCTCTTGTCTCGTTTCCGTACAAAAAAAGAACAAACAGCGACATTAAAAGGTTTAAAAGAAGGACAAGTTGATATTGTCGTTGGAACACACCGAATTTTATCTAAGGATCTAACATTCCAAGACTTAGGACTGCTCATTGTTGATGAAGAGCAACGTTTTGGCGTTACACATAAGGAAAAAATTAAACAACTAAAAACCAATGTCGATGTATTAACGCTCACAGCTACTCCAATTCCAAGAACGTTGCATATGTCGATGGTAGGTGTTCGTGATTTATCGGTTATTGAAACTCCACCAGCCAACCGTTTCCCAGTGCAAACGTATGTAATGGAGCATAGTGGTGCATTAGTGCGTGAAGCCATTGAGAGAGAAATGGCACGTGGAGGCCAAGTATTCTATTTATACAATCGTGTAGAGGATATGGCTCGAAAAGTCGAGGAGATTCAACTGCTTGTTCCAGAAGCACGTATAGGGCATGCACATGGGAAAATGACGGAATCCGAATTAGAATCTGTAATATTAGCCTTTTTAGAAGGTGACTATGATGTGCTAGTAACGACAACCATTATCGAGACCGGTGTGGATATACCAAATGTGAACACATTGATTGTCCATGATGCTGATCGAATGGGCTTAGCGCAGCTTTATCAATTGCGTGGTCGTGTAGGGCGTTCTAATAGGGTGGCATATGCGTACTTTATGTATCAACGTGATAAAGTTCTTACAGATGTGGCTGAGCAACGATTACAGGCGATTAAAGAATTTACAGAGTTGGGATCAGGTTTTAAAATTGCTATGCGTGACTTATCCATTCGTGGAGCTGGTAACTTGCTTGGGGCCCAACAGCATGGCTTTATTGATTCTGTCGGTTTTGATTTATATTCACAAATGCTAGAAGAAGCAATTGCCGAGCGTCAAACAGGTGTGAAAAAAGAAGAAAAGCCAGACATAGAAATTCTATTGAGTGTTGATGCATATATCCCAGATGCATACATTCCTGACGGCTATCAAAAAATTCAAATGTATAAACGTATTAAAGCAATGGATCATGTGGAAGAATATAGCGAAATCATGGAGGAATTAGCGGATCGCTTCGGTGATCTTCCGATTGAAACAGAACGCTTACTGCGAATTGCACGTATGAAGGTATGGGGATTAGATGCAGGGGTATTATCTGTGAAAGAAAAGCAAAAGATTGTCACACTATTGCTGTCTGCAGAAGGTACAGCGCGAGTTGATGGCGGTAAAATTGTTGAGGAATCCATGAAATTTGAACGTGCTGTCGGTTTTGGTATGGATGGTATGCAATTGAAATTTACGATCGATGAACGAAAATGTGGAAAATACCAACCCTTTGATATTTTAGAAGAAATGATGCAAATTATTGCTAATGCAAAAAAACAACAATAGATGAAAAGCTGATCTTACCTCACGTGGGTAATGATCAGCTTTTTTATTTGGCTAAGCATAAAATGACAAGCGTTGAAACGTCAAAGTCGAATTGATTATTATGGTTCACTAAATTTTTTCATAAATCATTTATAGAAATTTGTTCTGTGGTTAATCTAAGATAAGTTGATTGAAGTTAAAATTCTACATGTTAGAAGCATTTAGAGCAATGGCTTAGGCTTTCCAAAACCTTTTTGAAAAATAAAGTTGGCTGTGAAATCCTTTTTCTTCAGTTTTTGCATAGATTGCTTCATAAAAAACCATACTATTGTTGAATAAAAATTTCATTGTAGCGAAAGCGAGGCATTAAGAATGAAGGCAACAGGAATTGTTCGTCGTATTGATGATTTAGGGCGTGTGGTTATTCCAAAAGAAATTCGTAGGACGCTACGTATTCGTGAAGGTGACCCGCTAGAAATTTATACAGACCGTGAAGGTGAAGTCATTTTAAAGAAATATTCTCCAATTAATGATTTGGGAGAATTTGCGAGAGAATATGTAGAAACATTATATGAAACGTTAGGTACTCCAGCATTTGTAACCGACCGAGATGAAGTAATTGCTGTTTCAGGAATCGGTAAGAAAGAGTACATTAATCGTCGTATTACATCCTTTGCGGAAAGTTTTATGGATGAGCGTTCAACAAAAATAGAAAAAATGGAAACAACTATTGAGATTGTCCCTGGACAATATGAGCAAGTGAAGTCATATTGTGCAACGCCTATTATGGTAAATGGTGATCCAATCGGCTGTATTATCGTTTTGTCTAAAGTGCATTTTGTTGGTGAGGTTGAAGTAAAAGTCGCAGAAACAGCTGCTAACTTCTTAGCGAAACAAATGAATAGTTAATGAAAATTTAAAGTTATTGCGCTGACCTTTTAGGCTGAACAATAACTTTTTTTGTACATAGTTGTATACAGAATATTTATGATGGTGCAATCGGGCGCGTCAAACTTTTGAGATATGCTATACTATTGGCATTGTTATAGAAGGAAAGAGGGCAATTTATGTCGGAACGTTTTGGCATGAAAAGCTACATGAAGGGCGCGGCATTACTTACAATTGCTGCTCTTATTGTGAAGGTTCTTAGTGCAATTTATCGTGTGCCTTTTCAAAATCTTGTTGGTGATGAAGGTTTTTATATTTACCAGCAGGTTTATCCAATAATATCCATTTTTGTTGTGTGGACATCTAGCGGCTTTGCAGTAGCCATTTCTAAAATGCTAGCAGATAATGATTGTATTTTAGACCCGTTGGAGCGAAATCGGAAACGTAGCGGTATTATACGTATTGTTTTTCGCTATTTAACATTACTATCGTTGTTGTTTTTTTGTGTTTTATTTGGTGGTGCTGAAATACTTGCACAGCTCATGGGCGATACTGAGCTAGCACCTTTAATACGGACTGGTTCATTTATAGTGCTTGTCATGCCAGCTCTCGCTATTTTGAAGGGTGGCTTTCAATCAAGAGGTATTATGGAGCCGATTGCTTATGCACAAGTCCTTGAACAAGCTGTGAGAGTATTTGTCATTTTAGCAGGTACATTTATTATTATGACGACGACAAAGTCACTATATAGCGCAGGGCAAATGGCCATTATAGGTACGGTAATTGGCGAAATTGTAGGCTTTTTATTACTGGCGTTTATCTTTAAAAAACGTTTTGGCCTATTGAAAGATCAAAAACTACAGCAACGTGTCGAAAGTTTTTCCGTTATTAAAGAGGTAACGTTACTAAGCTTAAGTGTGAGCATGAGTGGTCTATTGTTACTAGGCTATCAGCTAGTGGATTCCTTTACTATTTATTCACTATTAATCGAAGGTGGTATGGATCAGACGGTAGCTAAGGAAACAAAAGGTATTTATGACCGCGGGCAGCCATTGGTACAGCTTGGAGTTGTCATTGCTTCTTCTCTTTCGCTTGCTATTGTGCCTCTTATTGCACATATGTCTAAAAAACAGGATGGGCGTAGTGCAATTCCGTTTATACAGCTAACGTATAGAGCGTCTGTATTATTTGGATGGGCAGCATCTCTAGGTTTAATACTCGTTATGCCTTATATTAATGCAATGCTTTTTAAAACAGATGCACTATCAGAAGTGCTTATGGTATATGTGTTACAAATTGTTCCTTTGTCGATTATTTTGACATTTACAGCTATTCTGCAAGGTTATGGAAAATTAAAAAAGCCAGCGTTATTTTTAATTATAGGTTTTATATTAAAAATAATATTAAATGTGCTGATAGTTAGTTTCTTCGGAGTATTAGGTGCGGCCATTGCTAATAATGTGGGTCTATTATTTACAGCACTGATGCTTGCTTTCTATTTGAAGAAAATGACGGCAATTCAATTAGCGCCAGCCGATTTTTACAAAAAAGTTGGAATTGCTTCACTCAGCATGGCAATTGTAGTATTAGTTTGGTTACAGTTTGTGCCAGAGTTGTTAAACCAATTTTTATCACCCCGATTTGTCGCAGTGATAGCAGGTTCTACAGCCGTATGTTTAGGTGCATTTGTAATGATTACAGTAATCGCTAAGTTACGAGTACTGGCTGAAAAAGAGTGGTACTTACTGCCGTTTGGGCGCAGAATGGCTGTTTATCAATTATGGTTAAATCGGAAGAAGTAGGTGGATGGATTGAATACATTAACAGTTATTGGCTTAGGTGCGGGTGATTTTGATCAACTGCAAATGGGTGTCTATAAAAAAATAAAAGCGGCTAGAAAATTATATGTTCGTACAGTGGATCATCCAGTATTAGATGAATTATCAGCAGAAGGCTTACAATTTGAAAGCTTTGATGCAGTCTATGAAGAACATAATTCATTCCAGCCTGTGTATGAGGAAATTGCAGAAAAACTTGTGGCTGCGGCATTAATGGAAGATGTAATGTACGCTGTACCAGGACATCCACTTGTTGCGGAGCAGACTGTACAGTTGCTTATTGCAGCGGCGGATGAGGGAAAGGTAAATTTAATCATTGAAGGTGGGCAAAGCTTCTTAGATCCAATATTTGGCGCGTTGAAAATCGACCCGATTGAAGGCTTTCAATTGCTAGATGGCACTAACTTTTCTATGCATGACATTAACATGCGTCAACATATTTTAATAGCCCAAGTATATGATACATTCAGTGCATCAGAAGTAAAGCTAACGTTGATGGAGAAATATGATGATGAATACCCTGTTACTGTAGTTACGGCAGCGGGATCAGCACAGGAAAAGTTAGTAACAGTACCACTTTATGAGCTCGATCAAAGCGTTGAGGTGAACAATTTAACAACGGTATATGTGCCGCCTGTGAAATCACAAGAGGGGGCATTACGAGACTGGACCACTTTCCGTCAAATTATTGCTACTTTAAGAGGGCCAGATGGCTGTCCGTGGGATCAAAAGCAAACGCATGAATCATTGAAAAAATATTTATTAGAAGAGGCACATGAATATTTGGCAGCTGTAGATGCAGAGGATGACTTTGCAATGATTGAGGAGCTTGGAGATGTGTTATTACAAGTATTCCTTCATGCACAAATTGGAGAAGATCAAGGCTACTTTACATTGGAAGATGTTTTAGCTTCAATCAGTGAAAAAATGATTCGTCGACACCCGCATGTATTTGGTGATGTATCGGTAGAAGATGCAGAAGGTGTTGTAGCCAATTGGGAAGCTATAAAAGCAGAAGAAAAGGGTAAAAGTGAGAAGCCGCTATTGGAAGAGGAATACCGAGCGTCCTCAGCTTTACAAACAGCATATAATTATCAAAAAAGAGCTGCAACGGTAGGATTTGATTGGCCTGATGTGGATGGTGCATGGGACAAGTTTGCGGAGGAATGGCAGGAATTTCGTAATGAGGTGACGAAAGGTACAAGTGCGTCACGTCTTGATGAATTTGGAGATGTCTTGTTTACACTTGTGAATTTAGCACGTTTCTACAAGCTATCTCCGGAAGAGGCTATGTTACATGCGAATGAGAAGTTCGCGAGCCGTTTTGGCTATGTGGAAGCAAAGGTAAAGGAAAGCGGAAAACCGTTTTCTGATTATACATTAGAACAATTAGATGCTTTCTGGAATGAAGCAAAGCAGTTAGAAAAGGAGTAAAAATATGCGATTAGATAAATTTTTAAAGGTATCGCGTTTAATTAAACGTCGTACATTAGCGAAAGAAGTGGCAGACCAAGGCCGTATTACGATTAACGGTAAGGTAGCAAAAGCTAGTAGTGCTGTTAAAGCTGGCGATGAGCTAGCCATTCGTTTTGGACAAAAAATTGTGACAGCACGTGTAGAGGAATTACGTGATACTGTGAAAAAAGAAGATGCAGCAAAAATGTTCACTATTTTGAAAGAAGAGCGTCTTGAAAAAATTGAACCTGAATTTATTGATGATGAAGACTAAGTAATACGGACTTATATGTTTGTCTCGTCCTCTTTTGAAGTCCTCAAAAGTTGTTACTGCATATAGCTACAAAAATGCGAATGAATGGTAAAAGTTTAGCAACTTTAATAAAGTTGTCATGCTTTTAAGGTTGTCCGCATAAAGTGAACAGAAGCTAGGACGACTAAAGGAGGAAGAAAATGACGCTACATCAAGAAAGTAACCGTTACACAATTCCATCTGGAGAACATATTTTAACGATTCGTAATCGTAAAAGAATGGACATGACTTCTGTAAAATCAATTGAACGCTTTGATCAGGAAGAGTTTTTTATCAAGACGTCCCAAGGGCATTTGTTAATCCGTGGAGAGGAACTGCATATCGTTCATTTAGATGTTGATAAAGGGTTATTGACACTTGAAGGAACTGTGAAAACCTTACAGTATGACGAGGAGGAAAGTGGCTTCTCGAAAGGTTTCCTTCATAAGCTGTTTGGATGATTGTTAGTGAACAATTTGTTCAACTATTAGTCATGGTTTTGAGCGGTATAGCAGTTGGGTTCATAATTGATAGTGTAAGGCTTATTGTTTTTTCGACTCCAAAAAGGTCAAGCCTTCGAAGGTGGATGATGGTATTTGAATTACTCACTTGGATTCTACTGGGAGGGCTGACATACTATTTATTATTTTGGCTGAAGGATGGCGCTTGGCGGGCTTATGACCCGCTAGCGCAAATTGCCGGAATTTTTTTGTATCAAACATTTTTTCAAACATTTTTACGTTTCATCGCAAAAGTTTTGGTGAATATAATATGGAGACCCTTCTGGTTTGTCGTACAATTAATAATTGCTATCATTCGACAAATTTTACAGATATTAATGAATATAGGAGCTTTTATTTTAAGACCTTTTGTCAAAATTTATTCGTATTTGTCCTACACTTTTTTAAAAAAAGTCCGATTTATCAAGTATAATAAAAGACAACAATAATTTTCGGAGGTGCGGGCATGTCTAGACGTCATTCATCAAATGATGACCAAAAAAACTTTACTAAACTTGATAATGACTATGTCCGTAACACGGATAGAGCTATAAATCGTAAAAAACAATTACTGAAAAGAAAACTACGACGTATTGTCTTTTTTACGATTGTGCCAGTCGTTATTATCGCAGCTCTCATAAATATACTTTTTCAACAAAACAAAACACTAGCTGTAAAAGAGAAAAAAAAGGACGAAGCGAATCAGCATCTAACTGAAATGAAGGAAGAGCAAGATTCATTAAATCTTAAAATTAAACAATTAGAAGATGATGAATATATCGCGAAGCTATTACGCAAAGATTATTTCCTATCTGAAAAAGGTGAAATTATTTTCATTATACCGGAAGAGAAAGAAAATAAAGGCGATATACCAGAAAAAAAGGATAAAAAAGAAGTCATACCAGAAAAGAAAGATAAAAAAGACGACTGAAAAGCTATGTATTGTTGACACTCTTTTTTTGTTATATATAATGAAAAGAGAAACTTATTGCAGTAAAAAGTTTGATTAAATTGATTACATGGCTCAAATGAGTCGCTTAATTTTTAAGGAGGAGCATTTTTTTTATGTCAATTGAAGTAGGCAGCAAGGTACAAGGTAAAGTAACAGGAATCACAAATTTTGGAGCATTCGTTGAGCTGCCAGATGGCAAAACAGGCTTAGTACACATCAGTGAAGTTGCTGACAATTATGTAAAAGATATCAATGAGCATCTAAAAGTTGGAGATGAAGTTGAAGTAAAAGTGATGAATGTTGAAGCGGACGGAAAGATTGGTCTTTCAATCCGTAAAGCAAAGCCTCAAGCTGAGAGACCAGAGCGTCCAGAGCGTCCAGCACGTCCTCGTCGCGATAATCGTTCTAATGATCGCAACGAGCGTCATCAACCAAAAGAGAATTTTGAACAAAAAATGGCACGTTTCTTAAAAGATAGTGATGAGCGTCTAGCAACACTTAAACGTGCTACAGAGTCAAAACGCGGTGGTCGCGGCGCAAGAAGAGGGTAGTTTGCTGACTGTTTTAATCGTAGAAAAAGTGTATGAAATAGAGTTGGGATTAGCTTTTATTAAAGCTAATCCCTTTTTTGATAGTTAAATAATATAATCCTCAAAACTTCATAAAAAGGCTATCTCAAAATATACTCTAGCCATACGTCATTATAACTTTTCTAGTAGGGATACATTAAATCCCTACAACGTGGATGTTGGTCTTTTTTTCTTTTTAGGAGCTGGCGCAGGTATTTGTTCAGCAGGTTTTTCTGAAGTCTTTTCTACTGGGTTAACAACCATTTTGACAAGTAAAAACACACCATATACACTAACGGCTAGTCCAGTGATAAGCAAAAATATTTGTACAGCAAAAGGTAAATTAATAAGAATGGATACGAGAATAATCATAGAGCCACTTCCGCAAATTAAAGCAGCTTTTGTTAATGAACCCAAAGGAAATAAACCTCCTAGTTAATTCGTTCTTTTCATTATTAGTATGCCATATTTTTTGTAGACAGTAAAAAACATAAGTACATATGACGTTTCCTAGTACATAAATTTTATAACTGGAAAGGTTATAGCCATATCTTTTTTAACTTCTTTCATCAAATGTCTTTTGTACCGAAAGCGTAGCGACAGGTACAGAAGTCCCCAGTCTCTATAGGTGATGAGATGAATGCGGTTTCAAGTCACTTTTCAGTGGGTGTCCAAACATCCGCCGCTGCTGCGTCGCTTTCGCGCAAATAAAACCCTTTTGCTGCCGCTGCGTTAGCACTACTCTTTCACGCAAAAAACACCTGTTGGCCTAAAGCCTCTGGAGGATGTCACGGAATTGGAAAGGGGTTCTTAGGGGATGTTAGCCTAAAACCATCGCATCCATGCGATAACGGCTAACTGACCTGCATCGGTGCTGTGTTGCCGCTACGCTTTCGCACAGAAAACATCTGCAGGCCTTAGCACAAAGCCGATTCATTCTGAACGCAATGATGCCGAGGCATCATTGATTGTGCAAAAAAATAGGCGCCTCAGAACAATTCTGAGACGCCTATTTGAGATGACCCCTACGGGATTCGAACCCGTGTTACCGCCGTGAAAGGGCGGTGTCTTAACCACTTGACCAAGGGGCCTACTATGGTGGCGGCCGAGGGGATCGAACCCCCGACCTTACGGGTATGAACCGTACGCTCTAGCCAGCTGAGCTAGGCCGCCATTAATATTATGGAGCGGAAGACGAGGTTCGAACTCGCGACCCCCACCTTGGCAAGGTGGTGTTCTACCACTGAACTACTTCCGCATTTATTTTAAGGACAAGTTAAATAATACAAGCCTTTGTTACTAACGTCAAGTAGTTTTCTTAAAAAAAATAATAAAAATATATGGTCAATATAAAAATTTATGAATTGGTTAAAGATTAACTTCTTTCAGCAAGTGTTTTATGTAACGTAAGTGAAACGGCAGTTACAAATATCTGCTGAAAAAGAGGAACTCTGGCTTAAGAGCTTCACATCCTATGAAAATGCCTGAGTGACCAACGTCGTGTTGTTGTTGTTGTTGTTGTTGTTGTTGTTGTTGCCGCTTCGCTTTCGCACAAAAAACATCTGCAGGCTTAAGCATAAAGTTGATCCCGGACGCGATTACACTCTATAGTTTTCGTGGGAATTGTTGCCATATCTCGTATTTATGTATATGTATTCGTCGAAATGTTTATATTTTTTTCTGTCACCGTCAGACAATCTTTCCACACATAATTTTTTATAATAGCCAAAAGTGCAGAAAGGGGATAGTGAAATGACGAGTATTGAATGGTATAACACAGCAAATGTAGACGATGATCAAAAATTAGGAGCGAAAAAAAGGCAATTGATGATTGGCTCCCTACTCTTTTTAACATCCTTTTTTTTAGCTCAGTCTGTTGTATTTGAAGCGGCTGTACCTTTCTCGGTTCCTTTTTGGGCAATTATTCGAACGAAGTATAAGGAATATGCCAAATATGTTTTGTTTGGTGGTTTAATAGGGTGTTTTTTCCTTGGTTTTGGACAAGTCTTCATTTTAGCGTTGCAAATTGTTATGTATGAATGTATTATGCGCTTTCGCTATTGGCAGCTGCCACAAAGTATTGCGGTCTCTTTAGCGGTACTGTTTGTGCAGATTATGTGGCAGGGGGTTATGTATCAAGGCTTACCACCGGTGCTTGTACAATTTTATGTAGGCTGTGAAGCAGCTTTAGCTCTTATTATGACACTGTTTATGCAAGTATTGTTTGTTAATTCTTATGAATGGTTTACGAGTCATTGGACATATGAGAAGCTAGGTTCTGGATTAGTTGTATTTGCTGCTATGCTTACAGGGATGCAAGCAATTGTCATAAGCTATTTTTCACTTCCCATTTTTCTATTACAACTATTAATTTGCTTTGGTGCGTTAGTAGGAAGTGTACCATTAGCAACGGTTATTGGAGCAGTGCTCGGGACTCTCATTGGTGTTGCAAAACTTTCGTTTTCAGGTATGCTTTCAGTAGCAACTTTAACGGGATTGTGCGCAGGGATGGGAGCTCGCGCTGGAAGGTTTGGTGTAGCAATTGGTAGCATTTTGCCAAGTGTGTTTTTTTTATTTTACGATGCAACATTACCGTTAGATAGTGTCTATTTCACATCGATTGCGATCGGGAGTATTGTTTTTCTAACCATCCCCCAAAAATATTCTGATAAGGTGCGGGACAAACTGTTTCCGCAGCGCGAGGAGGTCTTACTCGCTCGGCAAAATTGGTTAACGGAGCATGTTACGTATAAACTAGAGCATTTCCAGCATTTTGTACAATTTATGAAGGAGCTTGTGTTTGAACGCTTTATGACGGTCCCGATAGAAGAGGCAAAGGAAATATCACCGATGAATACATGTTTAAGTTGCTTCCGCTATGATCGTTGTTGGGGAGCACAAAATAACGGAATGGACAAGCTTATGACGGACTGGTTCCATATGAAAGGCGTTGGAAAGGAATCTGCTCTTCACCGTGTCGAAGAACAACTACGCTTTAAATGTGTAAAATCAACGAAGATTTTTGAAGAATTAGAAACAGAGTTGTATAGAGAGCGCATTAATGGACAGTATTTTCATGGTAAGAAAATGATTGCGCTTCAGCTGCGGGATATGAGCAATCATCTAAATCAATTAATAGCGGAGATGAAAGAAGAGGCTATCTCCTTCGTCAGTGTGGAAAAGGACATTACTCAACGATTAAAAGATGCACATATTGAATGCTTTCAACTAGATGTAATAAGCAATAAGCCTGGAGCACGAAAAATTGTATGTGCCTTAGCACCGGCACGTGTCAATTGGGAGGAAGACACGACAGTAGCTGAACGGATGATACTGCCAATTTTATACGATATTTTTGAAGAACCCTTTGAAATTGAAAAAGTAGTAGCATGTGATGTACCATTTCGTCACATTCAAGTAAGCTTTAGATCAGCTATAAGCTTTGAAGTAGAGTATGATATATATAGCATGTCTAAAGATGCGACGTTATATTCAGGTGATTCCCATGCATTATTTCAATTGCATCCTGGACTATTTGCAATTTTATTGTCAGATGGTATGGGTCAGAGTAAAGAAGCACAGCATGAAAGTAGAAAATTAATACATTTAATGCGGGAATGCTTAAATTACAATATGAACCCAGAAACTGCGATGCATACGTTGCATTATGTTATGTCTTTAAAGCAACAAAATGATATGTATGCAACGCTTGATTTTGCCCTTGTCGATTTACAACACGGTGATTTATGGTCGTGGAAGGCTGGGGGAATGTCTACGTATATTTTACGTGGGAAAGAGGTGCTGAAGGTTGAAAGTAATGCAGCGCCTGTAGGATTTTTATCTATTTCAGCAGTCGAGGCTGAAAAAAGAAAGCTGAAAGCGGGCGATGTAATTTTAATGCACTCCGATGGATTATTTTCAAGTGTGGATGATTGGGACGAGCAGGAGGAGACATTTTTAGCGTATGCGCAGCAGGTAGCAGGCACTACTAAATCCATACAGGAAAAACTAACAACGATTATGCAATCTTTCCAATCTTTTTATAACATTGACGACGATTGCACTGTATTGATGCTAGAAGTTACCCATGTTGTACCTACATGGGCTGTGTTTAGACCAGTTGAACATTCTATGAGTAAATCAACAAAATAGAAAACGAAAAGGGGAGGAGAAGCGTTTGTCACTTGAATTAAAGGTCAAATTATTTATTGAAAAAGAACAATTATTACAGCCAGACGATCATCTTCTCGTCGCCGTTTCGGGTGGATTAGATTCAATGGCTTTACTCCATTATTTTGTTACAACAAAAGAGCAATGGGGGATTACGGTAGAAGCCGTACATGTTGATCATATGCTAAGAGGTGAGGCATCTGCTGAGGATAGAGCTTTTGTCCAAAAATATTGTGATGAGTATGGTGTAAACTTATATGCAAAAGCTATTCCAATACCAGAAATCATGGCTTTAGAAAATGGGAATTCACAGCTTATTTGTCGTAGAGAACGGTATCAATATTTTAAAGAGGTCATGCAAAAAACAAACGCTAGCAAGCTTGTAACTGCACATCATGCGGACGACCAACTGGAGTCAGTATTAATGGCCCTGACAAAAAATGCAACGATAAATGGTATGCAAGGTATACGTTCACAACGCTTTTTTGAAGGAAAATCATTAATTCGTCCGTTTTTAACGGTTACAAAGTCCGAAATAGGGGAATATTTACTTATACAAGGTTTAGATTATCGGGAAGACGCTAGCAATTCTAAAGACACCTATGTACGCAATCGTTTTAGACATCATGTGGTGCCATTATTGGAAGCTGAAAATCCTCGAGTAACGGAGCAGGTGACCCATTTTACAAAACAATTGCAAGAAGATGATGCCTATTTAATGGCATTAGCGGAAGATGTATTTTCTAGAACGATACAAATTAGAAGCGGAAATACATATAGCATGGAAATTGAAGCTTTTCAATTGGTACCACTTGCTTTACAAAGGAGGCTCATTTTAATACTATTAAACTATCTTTACAAAGATTCAAATACGATACAAAGTTATGCTTTATTGACTTCAATTTCAAAGCTTTGTGATACGACAGCTGGGTATGCTGAAGTTCACTTGCCAGAAGATTTTATAGCAGTTCGCCGTTATGGAAAATTAACGATTCAGAAGAAAGACCCATTAGAAGGGCAAACTTCTCCTGAGAAAAAAGTTATTTCAACTGCTAATGGGTGGGCCACATTGACAAATGGTGAACATTTATGCGTAGTCAAGTTGTCTGATTTATCGTCTGAAATGATAACGGATACTGCAAAACTTTTTTATTTTAACGCTAGCAAACTCAAACTTCCACTCTATGTTAGAGCGCGTAAGGAAGGAGACAGAATGCTGTTAAAAGGTATGGATCAGCCGAAACGTTTATCTCGCCTTTTTATAGATGAAAAGATTCCTTTAAATGAGCGAAATAGCTGGCCGTTACTGATTTCTCAATCTGATGAGGTAGTAGCGGTAATTGGTGTGCGTATGGGAATGTTTTTTTCAACCACTCCACAACCTAACGATGATACAGTGCTCATCGTAGACTAAGGTCTTTGTAAAATTTCACCACAAATGGTTGAAAATTTTTTTATACACACGAGGAGGAATCGATATGTTACAAAATGACATCGAAAAAATTATGATTTCAGAAGAACAATTACAAGAAAGAATCGCTGAGTTAGGAGCACAATTGACAGAGGAATACAAAGATGCATTCCCGCTAGCTGTTGGTGTTCTAAAAGGGGCAATGCCTTTTATGACAGACTTAATGAAACGTTTCGATTCTTTCATTGAGCTAGACTTTATGGATGTTTCTAGCTATGGCAATGCCACAGTTTCGTCAGGCGAAGTAAAAATTCTAAAGGATTTAAATACAAGCGTTGAGGGGCGTGACGTATTAATTATTGAGGATATCATTGATAGCGGCTTAACTTTAAGCTATTTAGTAGACTTATTTAAATACCGTAAAGCAAAATCCATCA
The DNA here is from genome assembly GCF_001708185.1 of Lysinibacillus xylanilyticus. Taxonomy (GTDB): domain Bacteria; phylum Bacillota; class Bacilli; order Bacillales_A; family Planococcaceae; genus Lysinibacillus; species Lysinibacillus xylanilyticus_A. The sequence continues at coordinate 40,549 of NZ_MDDN01000020.1, forward strand.
AAATCGTTACATTGTTAGATAAGCCATCAGGTCGTAAAGTAAACTTAGATGCTGATTATGTTGGTTTTGAAGTGCCAGACGGCTTTGTTGTAGGGTATGGCTTAGATTATGCAGAAAAATACCGTAATTTACCATATATCGGCATTTTAAAACCAGAAGTCTATTCTTTCTAAGAAGTAGGGGTTAACGAAAGTACACCAACTATGAAACGAGAGAGCCTCCAGCGAAGGTCATAGATTTTTGTTTTTTGGCTCATCACCAAAAGTTATCGATGACATTTGTTAAAACGTATGTCATGTATATAAGTTGATTTGAGTGGAGGCTGGGCGACTCCTTGAGGATTAGTGATAGAGGAACGAAGGCTAAGAGCAACACATTCTGTGATAACGCCTTCGTGACCAACATCGTGTTGCTGCAGCTACGCTCTCGCACATAAAATACATGCTTCCCTAAGCGAGGAATAGAGTGCCCAGTCGGAGCGAAAATTAACCTCACGTTATGGTGATGAACTTTTTTTAAGCGTAATTCAAAAATTTAGGCATATTGTTCAGCTGTATCAAGATAAAGGAATAGGTACAACTACGCTGGGATACAATTATGCCGAGGTATACTTGATAAATGCATGAATATGTTTTGATTTCGACAAAAATCGAACGAAACTTTTTTAAAGCAGGGCTTTTCGTTGTATGATGAAATCATGATATGTTAAGATTTTACTTATAATTTTTCTGTTTGTAATGAGGAGGCTGGAGATGAATCGAATATTTCGATATACCATATTCTATTTACTGATTTTCCTGGTGATTATCGGTATTTTTGGTACTTTCAACGGTGGCAATGCACCAACGAAAGAGTTAACTTATGCTGAGTTTCAAGAAGCTCTAGATAAGAAAGAAATAACAAGTGCGACAATTCAACCTGATAAATCAGTATACATCGTTGAAGGTACACTGAAGGGTTATGAAAAGGGTCAAAAATTCACAGTAAATATCCCTCGTGATAACCAATCTTTAATGGACCGCATCGATGAGGCTGCTAAGGATAAGAATAGTAATATTAGATATTTAACAGCGCCGGAAACAAGTGGATGGATTCAATTCTTTACGGGGATTATTCCTTTCATCATTATCATTTTCTTATTCTTCTTCCTAATGAGTCAATCTCAAGGTGGCGGTAATAAAGTGATGAGCTTTGGTAAAAGTAAAGCTAAACTTTATGACGATCAAAAGAAAAAAGTTCGTTTTACAGATGTAGCGGGTGCTGATGAAGAGAAAGCGGAGCTTGTAGAGGTTGTTGATTTCTTAAAAGACCACCGCAAATTCACTGAAATCGGTGCACGTATTCCAAAAGGTATCTTACTTGTAGGTCCTCCAGGTACAGGTAAAACATTACTTGCACGAGCAGTAGCGGGTGAGGCAGGCGTACCATTCTTCTCGATTTCAGGTTCTGACTTCGTAGAAATGTTTGTTGGTGTCGGTGCATCACGTGTTCGTGACTTATTTGAAAATGCTAAGAAAAACGCACCGTGTATCATCTTTATCGATGAGATTGATGCAGTAGGTCGTCAACGTGGCGCAGGTCTTGGTGGTGGCCATGACGAGCGTGAACAAACACTGAACCAATTGTTAGTTGAAATGGATGGTTTCGGAGCAAACGAAGGTATTATTATTATCGCTGCAACAAACCGCCCAGATATTTTAGATAAAGCGTTATTACGACCTGGTCGTTTTGACCGTCAAATTACAGTAGGACACCCTGATGTAAAAGGTCGTGAAGCTATTCTAAAAGTGCATGCGCGTAACAAGCCTTTATCGGATACAGTGGATTTAGCAGCTGTTGCACAACGTACTCCTGGATTCTCAGGTGCCGACTTAGAGAACTTGTTAAATGAAGCTGCACTTGTAGCTGCTCGTAAAAGTAAACGTACAATTAATATGGCAGATATCGATGAGGCATCTGATCGAGTAATTGCAGGCCCAGCAAAAGCTAGCCGTGTTTACTCAGCGAAAGAAAAGAAACTTGTATCCTTCCATGAGGCCGGCCACGTAGTCGTTGGTTTAGAGCTAGATGAAGCGGATACAGTACACAAAGTAACAATCGTTCCTCGTGGTCAAGCTGGAGGTTACGCGATTATGTTACCGAAGGAAGAACGTTTCTTCACAACAAAACAAGAACTATTAGACCGTATTGCTGGACTTCTTGGTGGTCGTGTAGCAGAGGAAATCGTACTTGGTGAAGTATCTACTGGGGCACATAATGACTTCCAAAAGGTAACAAGTATTGCACGTGCCATGGTCACTGAATATGGTATGAGTGAAAATCTTGGTGCAATGCAGTTTGGTTCAAGTCAGGGTGGGAATGTATTCCTTGGTCGTGACTTTAATTCAGATCAAAACTACTCTGATTCAATCGCTTATGAAATTGATAAAGAAATGCAAAAAATTATCGATTCGCAATATGAGCGTACGAAACGAATCCTAACTGAAAAACGTCATTTACTTGATTTAATTGCTAACACATTAATGCAAAAAGAAACATTGAATGCGCAAGAAATCGAGCATTTACGTGACCACGGTGTTTTACCAGAACCAGAGGTTGAAACGGTTGTAGAAAAAACTCTTAAAGTTGAAGTTCAACCAACATTAGATGTAGTTGGTGAACCAGTTGTTAAAAAAGAATTGCTTAACAATGAGCCAGCTCCAACAACGGCTGATCTACCAAAAGAAGGTCAAGAGCCAAACGATACACCTAAAGGTATCGATGAAAAACGTGATTAATATTGGAAAGACTGTTTACTATTTTTGTAAGCAGTCTTTTTCTTTGCCTTTTTTCAGCATAAGATATTAGGATAGAAATATTATTTTACGCAGCTGCGTAATAGAGTTTCTACTATTTGTTCCGTACAAATACATCAGAACGCTTGATGTATAGCCAATATGGATAGGAGTGTTAAAAAGTGGGAAGCATAACATTGAATAATGGTTTAGAAATGCTGTTAGTAGGCTATGGTGTTTCAGCATGGTGTAGTAACAATTCCAAAAACAATGACTCCTACACGTATGACGGAAAATCTAACGGTCTTTGACTTTGCGTTAACAGAGGAAGAAATGGCTCAATTAGATACACTAAATGATGGATTACGTTGTGGACCAGACCCAGAAAAATTTAATTTTAAATAATATGTAAGGAGCTACCTATATGAGGGTGGCTCCTTTCAAAATAAATAAATTTCATACTAAAAAAAGTGAAGTTGATTTCCGTTCCAGGCTACTCGCTTTCCTGTGGGCGAGCGTCGAGCCGCTTCCTCCGCTACGCTCCGTGCAGGGTCTCGCCTGTCTCGCTTTCCCACGGGAGTCGAGTAGCCTTCCACTCCAATCAGCGATAGCGTAAAACGTAATATGGCGACCTATAACATGGAAGTATTGCAGACCTGTTATTGCTAACGCTATGCTTTCGCGCAAAAGCATACATTGTTGAAGCTTTTTTATAACTATAAATAGAGTGCCCTGCCAGAAGACACACGCTAAGTAGATTGGTTGATTGGAGTGGAGGCTGGGTGACTCCTTGGGGATCAGCGTCACAGATGAGACCCTGGAGCGAGCAACGCGAGTGAAGCGGCTCATAGGACGCCCCCAGGAAAGCATCCAGCCGGAACGGAAATCAACCCCACGTTTTGGTGATAGGAAATAAATTATTGAAAGGAGATACCCATGATGAGGGTGACTCCCTTTTGTAGTGAGATGAATGCTATTTCGTAGGAATAAAAGTGTGGTATCATTTTCTAAGTGTTTTAACTTCTTTGTGCAATCGCAAAGGCGATTTCGGATGCAATTATGCCGATGCATAATTGATCTTTACTTTTTGTGCATGAGTATGCATTGTTTTAGTTGTATCAATCGTATAGTGACAGGTACAATTACGATGAGGTGCAATAAATAGGAGGCATCAACCATGATTTTAGTTTTAGATGCAGGGAATTCGAATATCGTTTTAGGTGTCTATGATGACAACGATCAATTAGCCTTCCATTGGCGTATGGTGACAGACCTTCATAAAACAGAAGATGAATACGCAATGCAAGTACTATCTTTCTTTAATCATGCAGGCATTTCATTTGAACAAGTTAAAGGTATTATCATATCCTCTGTTGTACCACCAATTATGTTTTCGTTAGAAGCGATGTGTCAAAAGTATTTCCGTAAAAAACCGCTCGTTGTAGGACCAGGTGTGAAAACAGGATTGAATATTAAATATGAAAACCCGCGTGAAGTTGGCTCAGACCGCATAGTGAACGCTATTGCAGCCCTAGAAGCTTATAAAGCACCGCTGATCATTGTTGATTTTGGTACTGCCACAACATATTGTTACTTAAACGAAAAGGGCGATTATATGGGCGGTGCTATTGCTCCAGGTATTTCTATTTCTACGGAGGCACTCTATACACAGGCAGCTAGATTGCCGCGTATTGAAATATTGCGCTCTCCACATATTGTTGGAAAGACAACTGTATCTGCGATGCAGGCCGGAATTTTTTATGGCTTTGTTGGGCAAGTAGAGGGAATTGTTAATCGCATTAAAGCGCAAAGTAAGGAAGAGCCTTTAGTTATTGCTACTGGAGGATTAGCAAATTTAATTGCTGGGGAGACGCAAGTTATTGATATAGTCGACCCGTTTTTAACATTAAAAGGCTTATATAAGCTATACAAACGTAATCAATAAGAAATGAGGGACATTTCATTTATGAAAGACTATTTAGTACGAGGTTTAGGGTTTAACGGACAGGTTCGTGTTTTTGCAGCTTGTACAACAGCAACAGTAGGAGAAGCGCAACGTCGTCATAATACATGGCCAGTTGTGTCGGCAGCCCTTGGTCGTTCGATGACTGCTGCTACGATGATGGGTGCTATGTTAAAGGGTGAAGAAAAAATCACTATTAAAATTGAAGGAGACGGTCCAATTGGTCCAATGGTGATTGATAGTAACGCTAAAGGAGAAGTACGTGGCTTTGTAACGAATCCTCAGGTTCATTTTGAGTTAAACGAGCAAGGTAAGCTAGATGTACGTGCAGGTGTAGGGACAGAAGGTGCATTAACAATCGTAAAAGACCTCGGCTTAAGAGATATGTTCTCTGGACAAACACCTATCGTATCAGGTGAAATCGCTGAAGATTTTACTTACTACTTTGCTACATCAGAGCAAGTACCTTCATCAGTTGGACTAGGTGTTTTAGTAAATCCTGATAACACAATTCTCGCAGCAGGCGGCTTCATCCTTCAATTAATGCCAGGCTGTGAAGAAGAAACAATCGATGAAATCGAACAGCATCTGGCTACTATAGAGCCAGTTTCAAAAATGATTGAAAAAGGCTTTACACCAGAGCAAATTTTAGAAGCTGTATTAGGAAAGGGTCATTTACAAATTTTAGATTCCATGCCAGTAGCATTTAAATGTCAATGTTCAAAAGAGCGATTTGGTGCAGCAATTTTAGGGTTAGGGACACAGGAAATTCGAGAAATGATTAATGAAGATGGCGAAGCAGAAGCACAATGTCACTTCTGTTTAGAAACATACCATTTCTCAAAAGAAGAGCTAGAAGGTTTTATCGATGAGCTCAACGCGTAATCGAAGACCTTTAAAAACTACACCGTCCAACCAAACGCCCTTATTGCACCGCCGTTTAAAAACTAAACCTGCTTTAACAGTTATTGTAATTTTATTATTAGGAAATATTCTATGGCTTATTGCTTGGTTAATCCCAAATGAAGTTCAAGAAATTGGTAGCGATGAACAAGTCGCTGCCATTGACGGGGATATTATTACACGTCAAGAGTGGATGGTTGCCATGGAAGAACGCTATGGTAAAGAGACACTACAAAATTTAGTGAATGAATCTGTGATGGAAAATGCAGCGAAGAAATATAAAATAAAAGTTACGGATGAAGAGATTGATTTAGAGCTAGCTTTAATGCGTACTGCTCAAGATAAATTTGATACAGCCATGAAAAACCTTTCAGCGGAGCAGCTACGACAAAAAATCCGCTCACAACTTATTTTAGATAAGGTACTGACAAAAGATGTAGTTATTAAAGAAGACAGTATTGAAAAATATTATGAGGAAAATCAGGCACTGTATAATACGAAAACAAGCTATCGTACTAATTTTATCGAGGTGGACTCCAAAAAAGCTGCTGAGGAAGCGTTAAGTGAAATAAAAAGTGCCTCAGATTTTTCAGTACTAGCACGTGAAATCTCAGTAGATAGCGCGTCAGCTAGTTTAGGAGGAGATATCGGTTTCCTTACAGAAAAACAGGAAAATGTTGATCCTGCCATTTTAAAAGCCGCGGAGGCTTTAAAAGTAGGTGAAGTTAGTAAAGCATTTAAGCTTGATAACGGACATTACGGAATTGTACAAGTTCAAGAAATAGTAGAAGGACAATCCTTTACATACGACGATGTGAAAGAACATATTGAACGTGAGCTTGCGCTAGAACAATTGCCACAATCTGTTACACCAGAAGCATTTTGGTCGGAATTCAATGCAACTTGGTATTACGGAGAAGCAAAAAAAGGTAAATAACAGATTGCTCCGAAATGACATCCGCCGGAGGCTTTAGGCCAACTCGATGTTGGTCACTCAGTCGTGTGTTGCTGTCGCTTCGCTTTCGCTACAAAAAAATTTGTAACTGCCGTTTCACTTACGTTACATAAAAGAAGTTAAAGAATCTGCAAGATATCTGCTTGAAAAGTGAGCCAGGAAAACACTGCAGACGTTTAGCGTCAACAGAGTAACGGCTACTCTAGGATATTGAGCAGATTTTTTATTTAACCTAGTTTAGCTAGATGGCAATAAATATTCTGAAAATATAAGTTTTATTGATTGACAATCGAATGGAAAAGTTGATAAAATCAAAATAAGTAAAACCTATGAAAATAGTAGGGATTAGGAGTGGATGGATAAATGAGTAGATTAGCGAACTCGGTAGCTGAATTAGTCGGTAAAACACCAATTGTAAAGTTAAATCATGCAACAGGTGAAAACGAAGGTACTGTTTATGTGAAATTAGAATATTTTAACCCAGGTAGCTCAGTAAAGGACCGTTTAGCTTTAGCGATGATTGAAGCAGCTGAGAAAGACGGTACATTAAAGCCAGGTGGTACAATTATTGAGCCTACTTCTGGTAATACTGGTATTGGTCTTGCGATGATTGCTGCGGCGAAGGGTTATAATGCAATTTTAGTGATGCCAGAAACAATGAGTTTGGAGCGTCGTAACTTATTACGTGCATATGGTGCAGAACTTGTATTAACACCTGGACCAGCAGGTATGAAAGGTGCGATTGCTAAAGCGGAAGAATTAGCTGCTGAGCATGGTTACTTCTTACCACAACAATTCACAAATCCAGCTAATGCTGTTGTTCACCGTTTAACAACTGGTCCAGAGATTGTAGAAGCATTTGAAGGTTTAAAATTGGACGCATTTGTTGCTGGTGTTGGTACAGGAGGTACAATTACGGGTGCAGGTGCTGTGTTAAAAGAGAAATATCCTGATATCGAAATTATTGCTGTTGAGCCAAAAGATTCACCAGTGCTTTCTGGCGGTCAACCAGGACCTCATAAAATTCAAGGCATCGGAGCTGGGTTCGTACCTGAAGTGTTAGATACAGATGTATATTCTTCGGTATTTCCAGTAGAAAATGAGATTGCTTTCGAGGTAGCTCGTAAAGTAGCGCGTGAAGAAGGTATTTTATGTGGTATTTCATCGGGTGCAGCTATCTATGCTGCTATTGAAGCAGCAAAACGTTTAGGTAAGGGCGCAAATGTTCTAGCAATTGTACCTTCTAATGGGGAACGTTATTTATCAACACCATTATATCAATTTGAAGACTAATCTATTTATATTTGTACGTTAGGGCTCCTTTCAACAAGGAGTTCTTTTTTGTTTAACTATAAATTTTTAAATGTAAAAACCTAAAGAAATAAATTAAAGGGAGTGATTTAAAAATATTCGCTTCTAGGCAGTATTCAAGTTAAGATGGAATCACATCAAATGACTTAAAGGGGAATAGCAACTTGAAGACGATACTTACGAAAACAATAACAATGGATGCAGATTCGTTTTTTTATAGCTATAAGAAGCAAACAGAAGCAGAGCAAGCACATGTATTTTTAGAAAGTGGACGTGGAGAGAATTGTACAATAGCAGCTTGGAATCCGTTGGCTACGGCGCAGTCGGTCGAGAATGGTTTGCTTGTAAATTGGAGAAATGGTGAGAGCGAAGTTTTAAACGGTGAGCCTCTTGCTTTGCTAGAGGGATTGTTAGAGAAATATCACCTTTCATACAATGCTGAGCTTCCTGCTTTTCAAGGTGGAGCTATAGGGTTTGTTACATACGATTATGCGCGTAAAATTGAAATGCTACCTAATACTGCAGTAGATGATTTACATGTACCAGATATTTATTTTTATATCTTTGATTGCTGGGCAGTACATGATGTCAAAACAAATAAAGTAACGCTAATGAAGCTAACAGACTGTGACGTAGATTTAGAAGAATGTGCTAAGGCATGGCAAGGGGCAGCGCAAGAAGGATTGCTTTCACGCAAATTTGAAAAAACAAACGCTGTAGAAATAGTGAATGACGAAAGTGAATTGTTAGTATCATTTGCTGGAACTGACTTTGAAGACGCAGTAAGTAAAATTCAAACATATATAGCCCAGGGCGATGTGTTTCAGGTGAATTTATCAGTACGTCAATCCAAAAAATTAAATGCAACTGCAATGGATGTATATGAAGCATTACGTGCATTTAACCCGTCTCCTTATATGGCTTATATAGAAGCGCCGGATTTTGCTGTCGTTTCTGGATCACCTGAGCTTTTGGTGAAGCGTCACGGCAATGAATTGTCTACGCGACCAATTGCTGGCACACGACCAAGAGGGAAATCCGAGGCGGAGGATTTGGCATTAGCGCAGGAATTGATTGATAACGACAAGGAACGTGCCGAACATGTAATGCTTGTTGATTTAGAGCGTAATGATTTAGGACGGGTATCTACATTTGGAACGGTTGAAGTGGATGAGTTCATGGTCATTGAACGCTATTCCCATGTGATGCACATTGTTTCGAATGTACGAGGAGAAATGGCTGAGGGAAAAACGAATGCAGACGTGATCCGTGCCATGTTTCCGGGAGGTACGATAACAGGTGCTCCGAAAATCCGTACGATGGAAATTATCGAAGAGTTAGAACCTGTAAGAAGGGGATTATACACTGGCTCAATTGGCTGGCTAGGCTACACGGGTGATATGGAATTTAATATTGTTATTCGTACAGCATTTGTTAAAGATGGAGTAGCGCATATCCAGGCAGGGGCAGGCATTGTTATTGATTCTGTTCCGGAAAAAGAATACCAAGAGTCTCTAAATAAAGCGAAAGCAATGTGGCAGGCAAAGGCAATGGCAGAGGAGCGAGCAAAATGATTTTAATGATTGATAACTATGATTCATTTACGTATAACCTAGTGCAGTATTTTGGGGAATTTGGTCATGAATTAGTGGTAAAAAGAAATGATGTATTGACGTTGAAAGATATTGAGCAACTTGCACCAGATATGATTGTCATTTCTCCAGGACCATGTAGCCCAAATGAAGCAGGTGAAAGCCTGAACATTATTAAGTATTTCGCGGGAAATATTCCGATTTTAGGCGTTTGTCTTGGTCATCAAGCAATTGCTCAAGTTTTCGGAGGGAAGGTTATACGAGCTGAGCGTTTGATGCATGGTAAAACATCGCCCGTTTTACATGCTGAAATAGGTTTGCATAAGGGAATGCCAAATCCATTTGAAGCAACTCGATACCACTCCTTGATTGTTGAAAAAGAGACATTACCAGCATGTTTTGAAGTAACTGCATGGACAGAAGAAGGCGAGATTATGGGTATTCGTCATAAGGACTATCCAATTGAGGGCGTGCAATACCATCCTGAATCGATTATGACGGAGCAAGGTAAAAAGCTTCTACGTAAGTTTATAGAATTGTATGTAGAGGGAGCGAAGTAAATGCTGTGTTGGATGAACGGTGACTACGTAGCGGCGCAGGATTTGCGCATATCGCCATTCGATCATGGATTTTTATATGGTTTAGGTTTTTTCGAAACGTTTCGAACGTATAAGGGAAAGGTGTTTTGCTGGGAAGAGCATATGGGGAGGTTGCAAACAGCGCTTTCTCAATATCGTATTCATCTTCCTTATACTGAAGGTGATTTACTAAAGGTTGTTCAGCAATTAAATGAACAGGCGAATGGGCAGGATGGCTATTTCCGTTTAAATGTATCAGCTGGAGAACATAGTATCGGTTTGCAGCCGACTGAATATAGACATCCGAATGTTATTGTTTTTCGCAAAGAATTACATGATACACCTAGAGGTATGGAAAAAAACGCACAGTGGCTTGTAACACCTCGTAATACTCCTGAAAAAGGACTGCGAGTGAAATCACATCATTATGGCAATAACGTTCTTGGGCGTTTTGAAATGCCATCTTTGGCGCAACAAGAAGGCTTCTTTTTAACAGAAGATGGCTATGTTGCTGAAGGTATTACATCAAATATCTTTTGGGTGAAAAATGATATACTATATACGCCTTCTCTAGAGACTGGTATTTTACCTGGAATTATCCGAGCATGGGTAATTGAGCGAGCGCAATCTCTAGGGATGAAGGTAATGGAAGGTTTCTATACTAAAGCAGATGTGGAGCAAAGCTTAGAATGCTTTATTACCAACTCTGTACAAGAACTAGTTCCAATTCGTAAATTAGAAAACAAGAAGTTACTAGGCAATGAAGGGCCTGTTTATTCGTGTTTACATGAAGCATTTGTCAATGAAGTGGAACAAGAATAGAAGGAGCGTTAACATGCTAGAAAAATATACAACACCATTAACTATTAACGGTATCACGTTAGACTATACAGCAGAAACTTTCGTGATGGGTATTTTAAATGTCACGCCAGATTCATTTTCAGATGGAGGAAAGTACAATAGTGTTGAAACTGCTGTAGCCCAAGCGAAAAAAATGGTAGCAGAGGGTGCTAAAATTATTGATGTTGGCGGAGAATCAACACGCCCAGGTTATGAGCGTATTTCAGATGAAGATGAAATTGCGCGTATTGTACCTGTTATACAAGCGCTAGCAGCTGAAGTACCAGCGGTTATATCGGTTGATACGTATAAAGCGAACGTCGCACGAGCAGCTATTGAAGCTGGTGCACATATTATTAATGATATTTGGGGAGCAAAAGCAGATCCTGAGATCGCTCAAGTTGCTGCAGATTTAAATGTACCGATTATTTTAATGCATAATCGAGAAAACACTGATTATGGAACTGATTTTTGGGTAACGGCAAAGGCCGATTTAGAGAAGAGTATTGCTATTGCTCATAATGCAGGTATACCAGATCACCATATTATTTTGGACCCAGGAATAGGCTTTGCTAAAACAACTGCCCAAAATATTGAAATGATGCAGCATTTAGAGGACTTAGTAGCAATGGGTTATCCTGTTTTGCTAGCAACTTCCCGTAAATCAATGATTGGTCATGTTTTGAAGCTACCTGTTGAGGAGCGTGTAGAAGGTACAGGCGCAACAGTTGTTTATGGTATTGAGAAGGGATGCCATATGATTCGTGTGCATGATGTAAGGGAAATGGCGCGAGCTACTTATATGGCTGATATATTAGTAGGTAAACGTATTTATAAGGAGGAAGTGTGATGGATTATATTCATTTAAAGGATATGCAGTTTTACGGCTATCACGGTGTTTTAGCAGCGGAAACTACACTCGGTCAACGCTTTCGTGCTAATGTTTCACTTGCTGTAGATATGACAACGGCAGGGGAAACTGATGACTTAAATTATACGGTGAACTATGCAGAGGTTTATGCGTTATGTCGTGATATCGTGGAAGGTGAGCCGTTCAAGCTTATCGAAGCACTTGTATCGAAAATAGCAAATAGTATCCTAGAAACATACTCAGAAAAGGTTAAGGGTGTTCGAGTGGAGCTTATTAAACCAGACCCGCCAATACATGGCTATTATAAAGAAGTATCAGTTGAGGTAACGAGAGGTGATTACGAATGAATGATGTGTATTTATCGATCGGTACAAATATGGGAGACAGATTTGAAAACCTCCAGCTCGCTGTTAAACTTTTAATGGACAAAGCGGAAATTGATGTTGTGCACACTTCTTCAGTTTATGAAACAGCTGCTGTAGGCTACACTAACCAAGCCGATTTTTTAAATATTGCAGTTCATATTAAAACGAGTTATTCATCTTCCGAAATGCTGAAAATTTGCCAATGGGTTGAAAATGAACTAGGGCGTGTTCGTGAGTTTCGTTGGGGCCCTCGAATCATTGACCTTGACATTTTGCTTTTCAATCACGAAAATATTGAAACAGAGAGCTTAGTTGTTCCGCATCCAAGAATGTATGAACGAGCTTTTGTACTAGTACCACTGATAGAAATTGCGCCTATACCGGTTGGAAAACAGCTGCAAAAGGCACACGATATAATGCAACAGGTGGATTGTGAAAAAGAAGGCGTAACTTTATGGCAAGTATCAACAGAGCTGAAATTTATCCAGTCTGTTAATTAGATATATAGGATTAGGTAAAACCTATAGAAGGAGGAAAACAACGTTGAGTCAGACAACGGAGAAGCCGTTTCAAATTGGCGATATTGTCATGGACAACCGTGTCGTATTAGCACCAATGGCTGGAATTTGTAACTCTGCTTTCCGTTTAACTGTTAAAGAGTTCGGAGCAGGGCTAGTATATGCAGAAATGATTAGTGATAAAGGGATTGTCCAGAAGAACGAAAAAACACTAGGCATGCTTTATATCGATGAGCGTGAAAATCCACTTTCATTACAAATTTTTGGTGGTGATAAGGCAACACTAGTGGAAGCAGCCAAGTATGTAGATGAAAACACAACTGCTGATATTATCGATATTAATATGGGCTGCCCAGTTAATAAAATTATTAAATGTGAAGCGGGCGCTCGTTTACTTTTAGATCCGAATAAATTATATGAAATGGTAGCGGCTGTTGTAGATGCAGTAAAAAAACCTGTCAGCGTAAAAATGCGTATTGGTTGGGATGACGAGCATATCTTTGCTGTTGAGAACGCACAAGCCGCCGAACGTGCTGGTGCTTCAGCGGTAGCTGTTCATGGACGTACGCGTGTACAAATGTACGAAGGAAAAGCAAATTGGGATATCATTCGCCGAGTGAAGGAAAATGTGAAAATCCCTGTTCTTGGTAATGGTGATGTAGAAACTCCTCAAGATGCAAAACGTATGCTTGACACTACCGGGGTGGATGCCGTAATGATTGGACGTGCTGCTTTAGGTAATCCATGGATGATTTATCGTACAGTTCAATACCTTGAAACTGGTGAGCTAAAGGAAGAGCCAAGTGTACGTGAAAAAATTGATGTGTGCTTGCTTCACTTTGAACGCCTCATGCAATTAAAAGGAGAAGGTGTGGCGGTACGTGAAATGCGTAAACATGCTTCATGGTATTTAAAAGGTATTCGCGGTAATGGTAAAGCGCGAAAAGCGATTAACCAAACTGAAACTGCGGCAGATCTTCGTGCGCTATTAAATGGACTTGTACAAGACTATGAAGAGTGTGAATCTAAATTAATAGTACCAGAAGCAAAAGAATTAATTATTTAATATATTAAAAAGGCGTCTCGCTGTTCGTTTAGAGGCGTCGATTTTTCTGCCAACTTTAATTTTTAGAATTATTAATCATTTCTTCTTATATGGAAATTAAACCGAAACAGATGATTACAGCAATAAAATTGTGTACAATAGAAATATTATGGACGTAAACGCGGACAATTTAATAAGGAGTGAAACAAGTGTCAAACATAGAAGAATTAAATGATCAGCTTTTGGTGAGACGCCAAAAAATGACGGCTATTCGAGAAAATGGTCAAGACCCATTTGGTAGTCGTTTTGAACGTACACATTTATCAACAGAAGTACGTGAACAATTTACAGATCAATCAAAAGAGCAGCTAGAGGAAAACCTACAAGAAGTGATTATCGCGGGTCGTATTATGACGAAGCGTGGTAAAGGAAAAGCTGGCTTTGCACATATTCAAGATCTAGCTGGCCAAATTCAAATTTACGTTCGTCAGGATCACGTTGGCGAAGAAGCGTATGAATTATTTAAACAAGCTGACCTTGGTGATATCGTAGGGATTCGTGGTAATGTTTTCCGAACACAAGTAGGAGAGCTTTCGGTAAAGGCTGAAGAGTTTACATTCCTATCAAAAGCTTTACGCCCTATGCCGGAAAAATTCCATGGCTTACAAGATGTTGAACAACGTTACCGTCAACGTTATTTAGATTTAATGACGAATGAGGATAGTAAAACTACATTCATTACACGTTCTAAAATTATTCGTGCCATTCGCAACTACTTGGATAATGCAGGTTATTTAGAAGTTGAAACACCAATGCTTCATACAATTGCGGGTGGTGCAGCGGCTCGTCCATTTATTACACACCACAATGCACTTGATATGGAATTATACATGCGTATTGCTATTGAACTGCATTTGAAACGTCTAATTGTTGGTGGACTTGAAAAAGTATATGAAATTGGTCGTGTTTTCCGGAATGAAGGGATCTCAACACGCCACAACCCTGAATTCACAATGATAGAGCTGTATGAAGCTTATGCAGACTATAAAGATATTATGTCTCTAACAGAAAACCTTATTGCCCATGTAGCTCAAGAAGTTCTTGGGACAACTACAGTTCAATACGGTGAAGATGACATTAACCTTGCTGTAGGTTGGAAACGAGTTCATATGGTAGATGCAGTAAAAGAAGCTACAGGTGTAGACTTCTGGCAACCTATGACTAAGGAACAAGCTCAAGCTCTTGCTAAAGAACATGGAGTAGAAGTTAAAGAAACACATGAGGTAGGACATATTATTAACGAGTTCTTCGAACAAAAGATTGAGGAAACTCTTGTTCAGCCTACGTTTGTTTATGGTCATCCAGTAGAAATCTCACCTCTAGCAAAGAAAAATCCAGAGGACGAGCGTTTCACTGACCGTTTTGAACTATTTATCGTTCGACGTGAGCATGCAAATGCCTTTACAGAACTAAATGATCCTATTGACCAACGTGAACGTTTTGAAGCTCAGTTAGCTGAAAAAGCAGCTGGTAACGACGAAGCGCATGAAATGGACAATGATTTCATTGAAGCATTAGAATACGGTATGCCTCCAACAGGTGGGTTAGGTATTGGTATCGACCGTTTAATCATGCTTCTTACAAATTCACCTTCAATCCGTGACGTATTATTATTCCCAACAATGCGCCACATTACTAAATAAGTGTTTTTAAAGATGAATGAATATAGGTTATACTTTTAGAGTACTATGTTTTGCAGATAAAAATAATAAATAGTAACAGAAGTTTTATTGGGGGCTTGTAATGAATTACAAAATCTTTAACAAACAAGTATTTGAACAGGCACAAGTACGTTCAGTTTCAGATGTTACGTTAACTGAAGAAGAACTTGAAAACGGTATGAAGTTAGCGGTTTCTAAAGTAGATCCGACCCTTACTTTATATTTAGTAGATATTGACGGTCAGAAAAAATTCGACGTCCGTTGGGATGATTCTTCCGAAGTTTTCAGTGGCTGGTATTCTGCGTGGGATAATTTCTCTTGGTGTCTAAGTATAGTTGAAAAACAAAATGATTAATGTAGTAGTTTCTTTAAGAAAAATGAATTGTTTCATTTGATAAGGGACAAACATGATAAGCAGGAGTCAAGGTGCAGGAGAAGCACTTTGGCTCCTGTTTTCGCTATTGAGTATTTGTTAGGGTAATGTGTAGATGACGTAGGTGCGTTCCAGATGTGTAGGAATAGCCAGCTGGTAACTTTGAGGCATTATTGAGGAAGGCTGAAGAATGAGTAGTTTAAAAAGGACTAGAGCTTAACTTCTTTCAGCAAATGTTTTTTGTACCGAAAGCGTAGCGACAGGTACAGCAGTCTCCTGCCGCTATAGATGGTGAGATGATGAATGCGGTTTTAAGTCACTTTTCGGCGTGTATCCAAACACCGGCTGAAATAGGGGGACTCAGGCTAAGAGCTTCACATCCTGTGAAAACGCCTGAGAGATCAACGTCGTGTTGCTTCGCTTTCGCACAAAAAACATCGGCAGGCCTGAGCACAAAGTCGATTCCGGACGCGATTATGCTGAGACATAATTGATTTAGCTTGTTGAGATTTATGAGAAAGAGATGTATAGTAAAACAAATAAAGTAGTAGCTAGAAGATTACAAGAGTTGTTTATTACTCGAAAAAACACAAAATAGCTTACTAACTAATTATTTTAAAAAAAAGATAATTTTATAGCAAAAAAACACTTGCGGATGTAATGAAATCGTGATAAATTATTACTTGTCGTTAAAACGACGCAAGAACAAAAACGGTTTCGAAAAAACATTTCAAAAAGATGTTGACATCGATAACCGAGAGTGATATTATATAAGAGTTGTCGCTTCTGAAAAGGAGCAAAAAACTTCTAAAAAAAGAAGTTGACAACAAAAATAAGAAATGTTATGATATAAAAGTTGCTGAAATGAAACGGCGACGAAATGAACCTTGAAAACTGAACAAGCAAAACGTAATCAATAAAGTTTTTAGTAGCTAACCTTGAGTTAGTGAACGAAACAAAATTTTGGACATCAAACATGATGCCAGCAAAACAATTTGAGCTAATCAAATTTCTTTTTATGGAGAGTTTGATCCTGGCTCAGGACGAACGCTGGCGGCGTGCCTAATACATGCAAGTCGAGCGGACAGA
>NZ_MDDN01000021.1 GCF_001708185.1 Lysinibacillus xylanilyticus
TTAGCTCAAATTGTTTTGCTGGCATCATGTTTGATGTCCAAAATTTTGTTTCGTTCACTAACTCAAGGTTAGCTACTAAAAACTTTATTGATTACGTTTTGCTTGTTCAGTTTTCAAGGTTCATTTACCATCGCTCGTTTTCGGCGACTTCTTTATATTAACATCTCACTCAAATCATGTCAACAACTTTTTTTAAAAAGTTTTTTTCTTCATTTCCTTGAGTTGTTTTGTTATGTCTTAGCGACAATTAATATAATACAATATCAATATATTAGTCGTCAACAACTTTTTTTAAAAAATATCGAGGTATTTTTTATACCTCGATATTTAGCATACTACAGTCCTTGCTCTATTTCTAGAGCTTCTTTATTTACCTTATAATGACGGTGGAATATCATTTCGCTTTTCGCAACGACAGGTTCAATTTGAATATAGCCTTTATCCACTAAATATTCTATAAACACTTCTAAATCCACTGAATAATTCATAAGCTCATCATGGTCGTGCAATTCCTGAATTGTCCAACTTTCTTTTGCTTGCATTACCTCTAAAATATGTTGAGCGCCGTCTCGAGTACGCGAATGTATTAAAAACTCACTTGCTAAAAACAATAACTCTAATCGTTTTTCAATCGGCTCATTACTCGTTACAAGCTCCTCATATAACTTATAAATCGCCGGCTCGATTTTTTTCACTTGTGCCCAAACAGTTACTTCCGGATAAAGTCCACTATCAATAATGGATAAACGCCCTAAATGATGCAACGAATCTACTACATGATTATAAGCATCAAGATAACTACCCTTATCAAAGTACTCTTTCCCTTCTAAATAACGTCGAATTAATTTTGAGAATTGAATACCCGTTTTAATTTTACGACCGCTAAACGGAAACTCCTGTAATTCAATTTTTAATTTATGAAGAAATTCATTACGATCAAATAATACTCTACCAAAGAAAATCCAATCGACCACTTTTTTATTTGAGCCAATTAGTAACCATTTTCGTATTATTTTCTCACTAACAGTATGTAAAGCTACTTTATTCCCTTCATATACGTAATGTTTCGTAAAGACTGGCTTTTCCGCTTCTTTTACAATAATAAGTAAGACTGTATCAAAAGTATCTGTAACATTACTTTGTTCCTCACGTTTTTCTACTAAAATAACGCCTAATGTATTCGACTGACTTGCACGTTCCTGGTATATCGGACGTAAAACTTGCTCCATGTTCAGCCCTCCTCTATTTGCTTATAACCTTTTATCTTCATTCAGCGGATGTCACGGATTTTCAAAGGAATGAATTTAAGGATGTTAGCCTAAAATCTTCGCATCCTGCGAAAACGGCTAACTGACCTGCATCGGTGCTGCTGTCGCTACGCTTTCGCGCAAAAAACATCTGCAGGACTGAGCACTATTGAAAATCCGGACGAATTGTTGATCTGCGCGAAAGCGCAGCGACAAAACAATTACGCCAAGGCGAAATCGATTTCGTTAAAATTTCGACATACTCTAAAAGTATTCCTTCTTTCTATACTCTCAAAGCTAAAATACTTTGTTCTTATGTGTTATAGTAGATTTTAGATTGGGAGGCAAGATGATAAATGAAACCTTACAAAAGTAAAATTAATAAAATTCGTTCATTCGCATTAGCACTTATTTTTATCGGCTTTGTAGTTATGTATGGGGGAATCTTCTTTAAAAACAGTCCTATTCTAGTATTAATTTTCATGTCCCTTGGTGTACTTTGTATTATTGGTAGTACAGTCGTATATGCATGGATTGGCCTTCTCTCAGCGCGAGCCGTTCAAGTAGAATGTCCTAATTGCCATAAGCACACAAAAGTATTAGGCCGTGTAGATATGTGTATGTACTGCAATGAACCATTAACGCTGGATCCAACTCTAGAAGGAAAAGAGTTCGACCAATCTTATAATAAGCCAAAAAAATCCTAGCCCTTATATAAGAGCTAGGATTTTTCATTACACCTTTGCAGATTCATCTTTACACGATGGACAAGTACCGTAAATCTCTAAACGATGCGAATGCACATCATAGCCTGTTACTTGTGATGCAAAATGTTCAATTTCATCGAGACCAGGATAATGGAAATCGACTATTTTCCCACAGCATTCACAAATCATATGATAATGATCATTTGTAATGAAATCAAAGCGACTTGAAGCATCACCAAATGTTAGTTCTTTCACTAAACCAACTTCACGGAATACGCGAAGATTATTATAGACAGTCGCTACACTCATATTCGGGAATTTCCCTTCAAGTGCTTTATAAATTTCATCCGCCGTTGGATGTGCCATAGATTGAATTAAATATTCTAAAATCGCATGACGCTGAGGAGTAATACGTACACCAGTTGTTTTTAACGTGTCAAGTGCATCCTGTAAATGCGTTGCAGACATCGTCATGCACCTCTTTCATAAATATTATTACTTTATAATAGTTATAAATAGTGTATCGAATTAGACTTACTTCTGTCAACATTCGTACATTTTCTAAATCAATAACATTTAAATATATAGGGACATACGATATCTATTGCTTAATACATTACTGGCCCCATTTTGAAAAATAATGATAAATGCTAAAAAACGATTCTTATACCGCTTCAATAGCCCCTTGATAAATCCATTACATTTTCTAAATCTGTTTCACCACGCAACCACTTCTCTAAACTTGGCTTAAAGATCTCTAAGCTACGTTCAACATATCGGTATGAGTGACTTGAAATATGTGGAGATACAATAACATTCGGTAAAGTCCATAAAGGATGATTAGTAGCTAAAGGTTCTTGTTCAAATACATCTAAAACAGCATAACCAATTTCACCTGATTGAATAGCATGAACCAGAACATTATCCTCTACTAAGTTTCCACGACCAAAATTCATAAATATAGCATCTTTTTTCATCGCTTTAAAATGTTCTTCTTTCAATAAGTGTGTAGTCTCTGCTGTTTTAGGTAATACAGAAATGACAATATCAGCCTTGGGTAACACTTCGATTAATCGATCAAAGCTCACCATGTCATTCATATAAGCCGATTCTTTCCCTGAACGGTTACAGCCTATTGTCGTAACACCAAAAGCTTGCAATAAACGACCTACTTCCGAGCCGATCGCTCCTGGTCCTAAAATAAGTGCTGTACTATCACGCAACTCGGTTTGTTTCGCTTTTTTTGACCATTCGCTTTTCTTTTGCTGCTCATACATCCAAGGCAGTGCACGCTTAATCGCTAAAATATGGGCGAGCATCGATTCTGCCATTGGTGTTTTATGAATGCCACGCACATTTGAAACTAAAATCCCTCGTTCAACAATGGCTTGAGCTGGCATTTTTTCTATCCCCGCTGAAGCTACAAAAATCCACTTAAGATTTATGGCATACTGAATATTTTCATCATTTAAATCTTCACCATATGTTACAAGCACATCTGCTTTTTGTAGCTCATCGTTTGATAAACCATTTTCAAAAATAAAATCAACTTGTGGAAATTGTGCTACCAGTGGTTCGCGTAAGTCTGGTCTTGGTTCAAATGTAAAATAAACTCTCATTGCTTTGCCTCCCATTCCGCTAAATATGTATATACTTCTTCAATATGATTTTTCACACGTACTTTACGCCAAGCCTTTACCAAATTTCCTTCTATATCAATTAAAAATGTTGAACGTTCAATCCCCATATATTCACGTCCATACATTTTCTTCAGCACCCATACTCCATACGCCTCTGCCACTGCATGATCTTCATCCACTAATAATGAAAATGGTAATCCGTGCTTATCTATAAATTTTGTATGCTTTTTTTCATCGTCAGGACTAATGCCAAGTACAACTGCATTTAATTGACTAAAATCTTCATGCTTATCACGGAAGTCACATGCCTCCGTCGTACAGCCTGGTGTCATATCTTTAGGATAAAAATATAAAATAACATTTTGTCCCTTATAATCCGCTAACTTTACAATTTCTCCTTTTTCATTCACAAGGGAAAAATCTGGTGCTTTTTTTCCTTCTATTAAAGTCATATCAATCTCCTCCTCTGTATGATTCATTTTACTCTAAGAAACAAAACAAGTCATATTCCTTAATTTCTTTGGATTTCTTTCACTGATAGGTCTACAATAGATGAAGTATAAAAATTAAGGAGGCAATATATATGAATCACACAAAATCTGAGGCAGTACACGCAGAAGCGCTACAGCATATCGTTGGTGGTGTAAATAGCCCTTCTCGTTCTTATAAAGCAGTTGGCGGTGGCTCACCTGTTGCCATGGTCCGTGGGAAAGGTGCTTATTTTTGGGATGTTGATGGCAACCGTTATATCGACTATCTAGCAGCTTACGGCCCAATCGTTACTGGTCACGGTCATCCACATATCGCAAAAGCAATTACAAACGCTGCTGAAAACGGCACTTTATTTGGTACTCCAACTGAATACGAGGTTACTTTTGCAAAAATGCTAAAAGAAGCAATTCCATCAATGGATAAAGTACGCTTTAATAACTCTGGTACAGAAGCTGTCATGACAACAATTCGTGTCGCTCGTGCTTACACTGGTCGTACAAAAGTTATGAAGTTTGCTGGCTGTTATCACGGTCACTTTGACTTAGTATTAGTAGCTGCTGGCTCTGGTCCTGCAACATTAGGAACACCAGACTCAGCAGGTGTTACAACTTCAACAGCAGAAGAAGTTATTACTGTACCATTTAATAACCCTAAAGCATTTACGGAAGCAATGGATAAATGGGGCGATCAAATTGCTGCTATTTTAATAGAGCCTATCGTTGGAAACTTCGGTATCGTAGAACCAAACCCAGGCTTCCTAGAATTAGTTCATGCAACAGCCAAGGAAAAAGGTGCATTAACAATTTACGATGAAGTGATTACTGCATTCCGCTTCCACTATGGTGGTGCTCAAAACTTATTAGGCTTAACACCTGACCTTACTGCACTTGGTAAAGTAATCGGTGGTGGTTTACCAATCGGTGCATATGGTGGCCGCAAGGAAATTATGGATACAGTTGCTCCACTTGGTCCTGCCTACCAAGCAGGTACAATGGCCGGAAATCCTGCATCCATGCAAGCTGGTATTGCCTGCCTAGAAGTATTACAAACGCCAGGTATTTATGATGAAATGGACCGTCTCGGAGGCATTTTAGAGGAAGGTATCTTGGCTGCCGCGCAAAAACATGATGTAACAATTACTGTTAATCGTCTTAAAGGGGCTCTTACAATTTACTTTACAGATGTGAAAGTAGAAAACTATGAGCAGGCTGAAAACTCAGACGGTGAAATCTTCGGCCGTTTCTTTAAATTAATGCTTGAACAAGGGGTTAATTTAGCTCCATCGAAATATGAAGCATGGTTCTTAACAACAGAACATACAGAAGCAGATATTCTTGAAACAATTAAAGCAGTAGATAACGCATTTTCTCAATTGTAATGATCTAATTACACAAGTCTGATCAACAGTTGCTTTCAAGCTGAAAGGGGCACTTTTGCCTCATCGTGAATAGAGCAATTTAGTGTTGACGAAAACAGCGTCTTCGATTAACTACAACTATAAATGAAAGGCGACTCTCCTAAGAGTCGTCTTTTTCATTTAAATGACATACAAATCTATGTATTTTATGAACACTTCCTTCTATAATGTAAAGAAGCATCAATTATGCCTCGGCATAAAGAAGTTAAAATTTTAGACAGAAAGGACATCCATTTTCTATGAAATTAGGTGCCCGTGTATTTAAAACTGGTGTAGCCATTGTGTTCGCACTATTTATTGCTGAGTTGCTAGAGTTACCTTCACCTGTTTTTGCTGGAATTGCAGCTATCTTTGCGATTCAGCCATCTATTTATCGCTCCTATCAAACGATCGTTGAGCAAGTACAGGCCAATATTATAGGTGCTACCATCGCGGTCATTTTCGGCTTACTTTTTGGTCACCATGTAGTAGCAGTCGGCATTGCCGTCATTACTGCTATTGGCTTAATGTTAAAATTTAAACTTGAAAAATCGTTGTCTCTAGCACTTGTCACAGTTGTAGCAATTATGGAGATTCAGGGTGATGACTTCATTACATTTGGCCTTATTCGCTTTATTACCATTTTAGTTGGGGTGTTAGCAGCATTTGTCGTCAACCTATTATTCCTGCCACCAAAATATGAAGTAAAGCTTTTCCGTAAAATTTACTTTTTACAGGATGATATAATTCGCTGGACGAGACTTGCTGTACGTCAGGCATCTGAACATACGTCTACAAAAGGAGCATTAAGCAAATTTAAGGATCGTATGCAACGAGTTGATACACTGTATGATTTTTATAAGGAAGAGCGTAATTACTTAAAAAATAAAAAGTATGTAAAAGCACGTAAATTGGTCGTTTATCGCCAAATGATCACAACGTCAAAGAAAAGCTTGGAGCTGCTTCAGCGTCTTCATAATCATGAAAATGAATTAGCACAGCTACCAACACAATTTCATTTAATGATTCAAGAGCGACTTGATTTCCTGCTGACTTACCATGAGCAGCTATTGTTAAAATATACCGGGAAATTAAAGCCTGAACATTCAGAGTGGAGTAAAAACATTGATTATGTTCAGCGCAATGAGTTGATGGAAATATTCATTAAACAAATAACGTATGCACATGATGAAGGCGATACAGAATTCTCAAGCTATCACTTGCTTTATATTTTATCGCGTATTTTAGATTATGAAGAAAACCTAGAGCATTTAGATACGCTCATCGTGTCGTATCAGACTCATCATGGTCATGAAATCAATGTGGAATTTGAAGAGGAATTTATTTAGTAGCTAAAATCATACAAAAGGGCGAAGGGTTGGAAATATCCAATACTTCGCCCTTTCTGTTAACTTTTCATTTTTGGGTCAAGTGCATCACGCAGACCATCCCCCATTAGATTAAATCCAAGAACCGTCAACATAATAGCCAAGCCTGGGAAAATCATCGTCCACGGTGCCTTTAATAAATAGATACGTGCATCCGCAAGCATTTTACCCCACTCTGGTGATGGTGCTTGAGCTCCTAATCCAAGGAAACCTAGTGCTGCTGCTTCAATAATCGCTGTCGCTATTGCTAGCGTTCCTTGTACGATGATTGGCGTCATTGAGTTGGGTAAAATATGCGAGAATAAGATTCGTGAATCACGCATTCCAATCGCCTTTGCTGCAACGATATATTCCTCTTCTTTAACACTCAATACTTTCGAACGAATTAAGCGTCCAAAGTTCGGTACATTAATAATCGCAATAGCAATCAATGCATTTTGTAATGATGGCCCAAGTACTGCTACAACTGCAATAGCTAGTAAAATACTAGGGAACGCTAACAAAATATCGAAAATACGCGAAATAAACGTATCAATCCATCTTCCATAATAACCCGCAATAATACCAAGTAAACTACCTACAACCACAGAAAGAATAACCGAAAAAAAGCCTACCGATAAAGAAATACGAGCGCCATGTATGATTCTAGAAAAAATATCCCGACCAAAGTCATCAGTGCCAAACCAATGCTCACTTGACGGTGCTAATAAACGATTCGTTAAATTTTGTTCATTACTACCTTCAGGAGCTATCATCGGACCAAATATAGCAATTAAAATGAAAAATAGTACAATACCTGCACCTACTAGGGAAATTTTGCTCTTTTTAAAGCTACGCCAGCCTTCTCTCCAAGGACCTGACGCACGTTCACGACTTGGTGCTGCCTCTGTTTTTATATTTATCGCTCCAGTCATTATCGCATCTCCCCTCTACTTGTATTTAATCCGTGGATCGATCACTGTATACAGTAAATCCACAATCAAGTTAATCATGATAAAAATAAAAGCAATTACTAAAATACCTGATTGAATAACAGGATAATCTCGGAAGCCAATGGCATCATAAATATAACGACCAATTCCAGGCCAGCTGAAAATTGTCTCTGTTAAAATTGCACCACCAAGCAATAAACCTGTTTGCAAACCGATAACTGTTAACACTGGAATCACTGCATTTTTCAAAGCATGTTTATACACTACAATAAACATTTTTTGTCCCTTCGCCCGTGCTGTACGTACATAGTCAGAGCGCATGACTTCAAGCATCGACGACCTAGTGATCCTTGCGATAATCGCCATCGGAATTGTCGCAAGTGCCATCCCCGGCAATACTAATCTCTTTAAAACCTCAATAAATTGATCAAAGCGTCCTTGTATAAGCGTATCCAGTAAATAAAAATGAGTAATGGAAGTTATCGGATCTCGTACATCCTCTCGTCCAGACGTTGGAAACCAACCAAGCTGATTACTAAAGGCCCACTGTTCCATCAAACCAAGCCAGAAAACGGGCACGGACACCCCAACTAAAGCAACAACCATTACTACATAATCAAACCAGGAGTTTTGAAACCATGCCGAAATAATTCCAGCGTTCACTCCAACTACCACTGCGATAATCATTGCAAATAGTGCGAGCTCAGCTGTTGCTGCTAAATATGGAATTATTTCCTCGGAAACAGGTAACTTAGTTCGTAGTGATATCCCTAAATCCCCCTGAAAAATGCCACCTAAATAACTAACATATTGCGTATACCATGGCTCATCTAATCCTAAACTTGCGTTTAATGCTTCGACCGCCTCTTTCGTTGCCTGTTGCCCTAAAATTACTTGCGCTGGGTTACCAGGGATTGCACGAATTAACATAAAGACGATAAAAGTCATTCCAAGCAAAACTGGGATTAATTGAAATACACGTCTTCCCATATAGTGAAGCATCTTCTTCACCCCTCTGTTATTTTCATAATATACTTTTGCATCAGGTGTATTGATTAATCGTTTTTGTCCACTTTTTTAAATTAGAGGATTGTCACCATAACGTGGGATTGATTTCCGTTCCGACTGGGCGCTTTCCTGGGGGCGTCCGATGAGCCGCTTCGCTTCGCTCCAGGGTCTCGGGCCTGCACGATGTAGGTCACGAAGGCGTTATCACAGGACGTGATGTTCTTAGCCTTCGTTCCTCTAACGCTGATCCCCAAGGAGTCGCCCTGTCTCCACTCCAATCAACTTATATACATGGCGTTTTAACAATGGCATTCCCAACTTTTGATGATGCGTCACATAAAAAAATAACTCTAGCCTACCAAAAAACGAGTATTTTCATATAATTCTTTAGTAAAAAGAATCTGCGAGATTTCTACGGCTTACCCGCAGAAAAGCAAGCAGATTCTTCTAAATCCATATTAAAATAGAATTCTACTATCTACTGCATATCTACTACATCTAAACGGTCAGAACCTGTTGGATGTGCAATATAGTTTGTAACTTTAGTGTTCCCAGCTAAAATTGGAGTAGAGTGAGCAAGTGGAACCCAAGGAGCATCCTTAGAGATAATCTCTTGAGCTTGCTTGTAAAGTTCATTACGCTTGTCCTCATCCATTTCTGTTTGTGCAGCCACTAATAGTTTGTGTAGTTCTTTGTTGTCATAGAACGTATAGTTGTTAGAGCCAATATTATCACCGTCTAATAAAGTGTAAAGGAAATTATCCGCATCTCCGTTGTCACCTGTCCAACCAAGTAAGAACGCATCCGCCTCTCCATTTTCCGCCTTATCTAAATACGTAGCCCATTCAAACGTTACAATCTTAGATTTCATACCAACATCTGCTAAATTCTTTTGAATAGCTTCCGCAATTTTTTGACCATCAGGCATGTACGGACGTGGCACAGGCATAGCCCATAGTTCGATTTCTTTACCATCATAGCCTGCCTCAGCTAATAATGATTTTGCTTTTTCTGGATCATATTCATAGCCTTTAACCTCATCGTTGTAGCCTGCAATTAATGGAGGCATTGGATTTTTTGCTGGCTCACCTAATCCTTCAAAAAATGCATCTACTAATGCTTGTTTATCGATTGCATAGTTTACTGCTTGACGGACTTTTACATTATCGAACGGTGGACGTGTTACCGTTAGTCCAAGATAGCCAACATTCATAGATGGACGTTCGATTAATTGTAAATTTGCATTGGATTCGATTGAAGCTTTATCTGAAGGGCTTAGGCCATCAGCTACATCAACCTCACCATTATTTAGAGCATTTAAGCGAGCTGAGTTATCTGGGATTGAACGGAAAATAACTTTATCTATTTTCGGTAAATCTGCAATACGGTAATCAGGGTTTTTCTCAATTGTGATAGAATCATTTCGTTTCCACTCTACAAATTTGAATGGACCAGTACCTACTGGATGATCTTTAAGTGCCTCATCATTCTTTTCAAATGCTGCTGGTGAAGCAATAGCAAATGGTGACATCGCTAAGTTTTTCAAGAACGTTGCTTGTGGTTGAGCTAGTTTAAAAATAACTGTATAATCACCTTCTGCAGTAATTGATTCAACTATTTGCTTCCCACCCATAGTAAATTGAGAGTGGTAGTATGGGAATTTATCAGCACCAGCTTTCCAGCGCTCAAAATTTTTCACGACTGCTTCAGCATTAAAATCAGTACCGTCATGGAACTTAACCCCTTCTTCAAGTTGCATCGTGTACGTTAGACCATCCTCTGAAGGTTCCCAAGATTTTGCTAGACCTGGTTGCAATGTTACATCTTTCTCTCCAAAGTTAATTAGAGTCTCATAGATGTTAACCGTAACTTTAAACGATTCACCTTCTGTCACTGTCGCTGGATCAAGAGCAGTTGAATCTCCACCACGACCATATACTAATGTTTTTGGTTCACCACTACTAGCTGTATCGCCACCAGTTGAAGTATCTTTACTACCCGTATCCTTAGTATCTGAGCCACCACAAGCAGCTAAGATTGTCGAGAGAACAAGGATAAGCATTACACCCAGAGTCCAAAGCTTCTTTTTCTTCATTGATTTTCCCCCTAAGTTTTTTTATATCATTGAATGTTGGATTGCGGGATAAAGATGGCAAGCAACATAATGACCCGGCTTCACTTCTTGCATTTTTGGAACTTCTTGAGAACATTCTTCCTTTTTAAAAGGGCATCTCGTATGGAAAGTGCAACCACCTGGCGGATTTGAAGCACTTGGAATATCTCCAGAAATAATGAGCTGTTCACGTTCAAACGTAGGATCTGGAACAGGTACCGAAGATAGCAGTGCCTGTGTATAAGGGTGAAGTGGCTCAGCATATAAATCCTCGCTAGCCGTAAGCTCTACTAACTTCCCTAAATACATCACACCTACCCGATTACTAATATGGCGTACAACCCCCAAATCATGGGAGATAAAAATATAAGTTAACTTCAGGTCCTTTTGTAAGTTTTGCAATAAATTCAATACCTGGGCCTGTATGGACACATCGAGTGCAGAAACGGGCTCGTCCGCAATAACCATACGAGGATTCGTCATAAGTGCACGGGCAATACCAATACGCTGTCTTTGACCACCACTAAATTGATGTGGGTACCGTTTCACATGGTATTCATTTAACCCTACGATTTCGAGAAGCTCTAAAACTTTTTGTTTCCGTTCCTTTGCATTGCCTATTCCATGAACAATAAGAGGCTCCTCTAATATTTTCCCAATATTATGTCTCGGGTTAAGAGAGGCATAAGGATCTTGGAAAATCATTTGAATATCTCTACGTGCTTTACGCATTTCGTTGTTGGATAATTCTGAAATCATTTTGCCTGCAAATTCAATTTTCCCCTCTGTTGGCTCAAGTAATCGCATTAAAAGTCGACCAGTAGTTGATTTGCCACATCCCGACTCCCCTACAATGCCTAAGGTTTCCCCTTCAAAAACCTCAAAGGAAACATCATCTACTGCCTTTACATCACCAACCTGTGTATTAAGGATGCCTTTCCGAATCGGAAAATACTTTTTTAAGCCATCAACCTTCAATAACACTTTCGACACGTTGCTCCACCTCCTGTTTCCCTAGTAAAAAACATCTGGATTTATGCTGCTCTGCTGCTTCATATAAAGGTGGTGTTTCTTGTACACAACGATCCATCACAAATTCGCAACGCGCTGCAAAACGACAGCCTACCTGAACACTTCCTGGTTTTGGTACACTACCCGGTATAGAGTAAAGATTGTCCTTTTTATAACGCATATCAGGTACAGATTTAATAAGTCCTTGTGTATAAGGATGCTTCGGATTTGCGAATATCTCTTGAATAGGCGCCTCCTCTACAATCTGACCAGCATACATGACAATTACACGCTCGCATGTTTCTGCTACAACACCTAAATCATGTGTTATTAATAACACAGCTGTATTTAAACGTTTATTTAAATCTTTCATAAGCTGCAAGATTTGAGCTTGAATCGTAACATCTAATGCAGTAGTCGGTTCATCAGCAATTAATACCTTCGGATCACAGACAAGTGCCATCGCAATCATAACCCGTTGTCGCATTCCACCTGATAATTGATGAGGATAATCTTTTAATAATTCCTCAGCACGCGGTAAACCTACAAGCTTCATAATTTCTACTGCCCTTGCAAAGGCTTTCTTTTTCGACCACTTCGGATTATGAATTAAAATCGCCTCTTTTAGCTGGTCTCCAATAGTAAATAAAGGATTTAAGGATGTCATAGGCTCCTGAAAAATCATCGCCACATCTTTTCCACGAATTTTCTGCATTTGTTTATCAGATAATGTCGCGAGATTTTTGCCATCTAATAGTATGTCTCCACCCGTTATTTTTCCTGGTGGTGATGGTATTAATCCCATAATAGATAAAGAGGTGACACTTTTACCGCTTCCTGATTCCCCTACAATCCCTAAAATTTCTCCCTCATGTACAGAAAAATCAATATCATCTACGGCAGGAATTTGTCCATCATCTGTAAAAAAGGTTGTCTTTAAACCTTTTACTTCTAGCAACTTTTTCCTCATGATCAATCGCCCCATCCTACCTATATTTTACTTAATTACATCTGTCCTAAAAAACCTACTCTAACTATCACTTTTTTCTATATTTTCAGATAATTCTATCTAAAAAATATTACTCTTTCAATCATTATTATTCTTCAATAAACATAAATTTTCTACATCATTCGATTTTTGTATTAATAATATCTTATTAAACGAAAGTATTTTATAAAGATAACAAAAAAATAGCCTCCCATTTACATTTAAATGGAAGACTTTTTATAGTTTATTTACTATTAACGCATATGCATGCTCAGAGTCTTTAACTTGAATATCTCAATCTAAATGTTGCACTTGGAATAAATTGTAGTATGTCCCCTCTTTTTGCATTAATTGCTCGTGTGTACCACTTTCAATTAATTGTCCATGATCGATAACAAGAATTTTATCAGCATGTGTAATTGTAGAAAGTCTGTGAGCAATAATAATTGTTGTACGCTCATGCGCAAGTGCATCTAGTGATTCTTGAATAAGCGCTTCACTTTCTAAATCCAATGCAGAGGTTGCTTCATCTAGTATTAAGATAGGTGGATTTTTTAAAAATACACGAGCGATCGCTACTCGTTGCTTTTGGCCACCTGATAACTTCACACCGCGTTCCCCGACCTTTGTGTCATAGCCATTTGGCAAGCTCATTATAAAATCATGTGCATTTGCCGCCTTGGCAGCAGCAATGACCTCTTCATCAGACGCATCTGGCTTGCCCATTAAAATATTCTCTTTTACTGAATCACTAAACAAGATATTATCCTGTAGAACTATGCCAATTTGTGAGCGTAAAGAATGTAAAGTTACATCTTGAACATCATATCCATCAATACGCACTGTCCCATTTGATGTATCGTAAAAGCGTGGAATCAAACTAATAATGGTTGATTTACCTCCACCGCTCATACCAACAAATGCTACTGTCTCTCCAGCATTAATGGTGAAATTAATATTGTTTAAAATTTGTGAGCCATCAGCTTCATACTGAAAGTTCACATTGTCAAAGCGGACCTCACCATTTGCCCGAGGTAGCTCTAACGCATTCGCCTTGTTTACTACTTCATATGGTTCGTCTATTAATTCAAACATTCGATCCATCGATGCAATGGACTGTGTTAACATCGTTGATGAACTTACAAGACGACGGAGTGGACCATAAAGGCGTTCTATATAAGCAATAAAGGCAACCATCGTTCCAACTGAAAGAGAACCATTAATAACCTGATAACCTGCATAAGCAATTACTAAGAGAGGTGCTACATCAGTGATTGTATTTACTACTGCAAAGGATTTAGCATTCCATTTTGTATGGTCCAGTGCCTTCTCTAAAAATTCACCATTTGCTTCATCAAATAATTTTTGTTCATGTTTTTCTAGTGTGAAGCTCTTAATAATGCTCATTCCAGCTACACGTTCATGTAAATAACTTTGTACACCTGCAAGTGCTTGCGAACGTTTACGTGTCAAAGACCGAAGTTTACCAAAGAAGTACTTCACACTAAATGCATAGAACGGGAATGCAACTAGTGCTACTAGCGTCAGCTTAACATCCATGGCAAACATAATACCGATAGCAATAACGATTGTCGCAAGATCGAGCCAAATATTCATTAAGCCTGTCATGACAAAGGTTTTTGTTTGTTCCACATCATTAACAACTCTTGAAATAACATCGCCAGCTCTTGTATTTGCATAGTACCTTAAACTTAGTCGCTGTAAATGCGCATATATTTGTTGTCGAATATCAAAAAGCACTTTGTTACTAACATGTTGAGCAAAATATTGACGGTAATATTCAATCGGTGGTCGAATAATAAAGAATACAATGATCGTACCACCTAACCAGTAAAACAGCTCTTTCGTTTTCTCAGCATCCGTTAGATTGTCTGCAGCGATTATATCATCTAACACAATTTTTATGAGTAACGGGATAAATAACGGAATTGCAAATTTCACTATACCGATTAATATTGTTAAAATAATTTCCCATGTATATGGTTTTACAAACTTCATATAACGCTTTATGCTACCCAATCCATTTCACATCCTTATCAAAAAGCCTCATGGCAAAAATTGAGTATCTCATTACGTGATTATCATTTGACCGATCACTTTGCCACACAAAAAGAAACAGACATCCAAAACTGAATGCCCAAACGTATTATAGCAATATTTCGTTTGAAGTACAGTTAATATAACTTTGTCGCTAACTATTTTGGAATTAGAATAGCCCATTCACGCCATAAAAAAACACCCATTAGTAAAACTAATAGGTGCTATTAACAATCATCTGCTTGCATATCGAGCTGAAACTTATATCGATTTGTCCAGGCATCGATGAAATCAGGTGCAAAGGGTCCTCTTTTTTGTTGAATCCAGCTAATTAATTTATCGACATTGCGCTTTAAAATTTTATCAATGACATCTGGATAAGACATTTCCTTCCGATGCAACTCATATTCATCCTCATCTAGGAGTGAAAAAGACATGTCAGGAAAAACTTTTATATCCAAATCATAGTCAATATATTTAATGGCATTATTATCGAAAACAAATGGTGAGCTTAGATTACAATAATAATACACACCGTCCTCACGTAGCATGCAGATGATGTTAAACCAGTGCTCCGCATGGAAATAACAAATAGAAGGCTCTCTCGTTAGCCACGTACGACCATCGGATTCTGTCACAAGTGTCCGTTCATTCGCACCAATAATGATATTTTTCGTTCCTTTTAACACCATTGTTTCTTGCCAAACACGGTGGATACGGCCATTGTGCTTATAACTATGTATTTGTATCGTTTCTCCTTCTACCGGTATTGCCATTTTTGAAGCCCACCTTTTCGTCTATGCTACCTAAATCTAGCAGTCTCTAGTATATTATAGCAATGTGTACGCGAAAGGTGTAGTTAGAAAACCACAAATTTCCCTGCGCTCTTTTAAATTTGTACAAAATTTTGTGAATTTGAAGCAAATTTAATCAAAACAATAACCCAATTGGAATTTTTTTAAAATTTTCACTCGGAGCTGACGGTTCTTTTCTTGACCCGAGCAGTTCTTTCGTCTGCCTGAGCGTTTAAGTTTCTCACTAGTCCCGTTTTTCAAAATAGAATTAAAAAGGAGCTGCCTTTTTTAAATCTTTTCGATTTAGACAGCTCCTTAGAGGTAAATGCAGCTATGCAATTACAAAGTGTTATTCACCAAGGTCTTGGTTAGTTTTTTTGAAGTTTCCTGAAGCTGAAGCTTTCTTTTGTTCTGCTTTAGCATTTTGCTTTTGCACTTCAGTAACGTCTGTTTCATAACCAAATTCTTGACTTTGACGTTGCATGTTTTTATTTGGCTGGAAATTTTGGTTGTTGTTCTTTTTCATGATCATTCACCTCCACGCTAATTATTGTGTACCGAGGTAAATGTTTTTATGCCCATAAATTTTTATAAAAATAATTTTGTCGATTAATCCTTTATTTCTTGCCAAATTTTCAGCATTGGAACAGGCATTGGTAATAACTCTATCTGTTCGCGAGTCAGCCATTCGCCCTTTACTGTTGAATTACATTTCATAAAATAGCTATTTAGATGCCATGTTAAATGTGAAAAAACATGTTTAAATGTTAGCAAATCCTGTTGAGATTGAACATTTATAGCGTAGTCATTCATAAAAGTATCTATTGAATCTTTACCATGTTCAAGCATCGGAAACTGCCATAGATTAGCTAATAAACCCTCTGCTGGACGCTGCTCCAATAAAATTCGACCTTTGTCATCTTTACATACAAGAACATCATATGTGATATGCTTCATCTTTACTTTTTTAGATTTAACAGGCAGTTTTTCGGGCTCACCTTCATTAAATGCAATACAATATTCCCGAACTGGACATAATAAGCACTTTGGGGAAGTCGGTGTACAAATAAGCGCCCCAAGCTCCATTAAACCTTGATTGAAAGACGATGCATTTTCAGGATCGATAAGTTCTTCAACTGCCGCTTCAAAAATCTTTTTAGTCTTTGGAAGTGCTATATCATCATGAATAGTAAGCACACGACTTAAAACACGCATAACATTGCCATCAACTGCATGTTCGGGTTTATTATAGGCAATACTTAAAATAGCTCCAGCAGTATACGGACCTACACCTTTTAATTTTGAAATTTCATGGCGATTATCGGGTACTACCCCACCGTAGTTCTCTAATACCTCGCGAACACCCGCTTGTAAGTTACGTGCACGGGAATAGTAGCCTAAGCCTTCCCAATGCTTCAATAAATATTCTTGTGGTGCTTCGGCGAGCAATTCTAATGTTGGAAAACTTTCCATAAAGCGATTGTAATAAGGAATAACTGTGTCGACACGTGTTTGCTGTAGCATCACTTCCGATACCCATATTTGATATGGATCCGTAGTATGCCTCCAAGGTAAATCACGTTTCTCAACATTAAACCATTCGACTAAAGATTGTCGAAATTCTGTTACATATGGATAATTCACAATGACCTCCAGTGTATTTACGATTTAAATTATGGTAAAAAGGGTATACAATTAAGAAAAGATCATTTGTGTGAAACGGTCTTAAACCCATATTCAGCACAAATGTTCATGAAGTAAATATCAGGTATTACGAATTATTGAAATATACATGTATGCAAATTGTACTCTAATTTTATGCATACTAGGAGTGGATATTTTTGGATTCAGGTACACATTTCGTTATGGGTATTGCACTCGGTGGTCTTGCTTTAGCCGATCCCGTAATAGCAAATCATTCAATGACATTTACTGCAGTAATTGCAGGTACGATTATTGGCTCACAGGCGCCTGATGTCGATACAGTATTAAAACTACGCAACAACGCTGTTTATATTCGACATCATCGTGGAATTACACATTCAATACCAGCAGTAGCGATTTGGCCCATCTTAATTACAGCAGTTTTATCATTTATTTTTCAAGATGCCAATGTGTTTCATTTATGGCTTTGGACGTTTTTAGCTGTAGTACTTCACGTCTTTGTCGATATCTTCAATGCTTATGGTACACAAGCATTCCGACCATTTTCTAGCAAATGGGTTGCACTTGGTGTCATTAATACATTTGATCCTATTATTTTTACACTACATTGTCTTGGCATTTTACTTTGGGTATTTGGTGCAAATCCAATTTGGACATTTGGCATCATGTATGTCATTATCATCATTTACTATATTTTACGTTTTGCAGTTCAAAAAGCTGTTAAGAAAGCTGTGCATAATACCATTCAGGATGAGGAGTATGTAATTGTAGCTCCTACAATGCGATTCTTCCACTGGCGAATTGCTGCAAAATCAAAAACACATTATTATGTTGGTCGTGCATACGGGCGAACTGTTAATATTTACGATAAATTCGAAATAGAACCTTTACCAAAAACGCCTCTTATTGAAACAGCCATGAAAGATCGCAATCTCGCTGCATTCACTTCATTTTCGCCATTATATCGGTGGGAAATTTCAGAGCTTGAAAATGGCTTAACAGAAGTGAGATTAATTGATCTGCGTTACCGTAGTGATAATCGCTATCCTTTCGTTGCTGTCGCTCATTTAAACGATGACAACGAGATTATCACTTCATATACTGGCTGGATTTTTACAGAAGATAAACTCCAGAAAAAATTACAGATTGGCGCAAGTAATTAAATAGCAAACCCTGACCAGCTTTGGTCAGGGTTTTGTTATTGCACCATATCATCGCTAGCATCAAGTAAATGTGAGTATTTAGGATTGCGTCCTGCAAATGCATGCAACTTATCACCATAGCTAGTAATTAATTGGCGTACTAAATTTTCAGTATAATCTGCCCCACGATAGCTATAGCCAGCTTTAGCAGATGTTGATTCAAAATCACTCCATAAAAGTTCAATCCATACTCGTGCACGGCCTACGGACATCTGTGGATTTTTTGCAAGTAACTCTGCTGTAAGCTTTTCGATTTTTTCTTCCACTTATTTGCCCACCTTTATTGGAGATAGAATTGAAACGGGTAGAGCTTCTTGATATTTTTCGCCGCCTAAACGATGTCCCCAAGCAAAGCGTCCTTTTAAATAATCTACTTGAAAAAATTCATTTTCCGAGCCGTCTATACGATACATCTCTCCAGGAATTATTGTATCTAAATCCACTAAATACGCAGCCGCCATTAAAGCCTTACGCTCATACACTGCAAATTCATTAATGATTCCTAGCTGCTCCGCCTTACGTGCTTTTTCCTTAAGCATGGCTATTTCTTCTCGTAATTCATGCTCTGACATTACAGCATAATTTTTTTCGTTCATTCCTCATTCTCCTTTTCTTCTATAAAACGATCGATAACCTCTATAGGAAAACCCTTTTGATAGAGCACCTGCTTTATTTTCATTTTCAGTTCATAACCAGTATACTTCGATGAGTACTTTTTCCAAACTTTTTCGCCTTGTACATTAAGTAGCTGTTGCCATTCATCTTCACCTTGTTCAAGCTCTATTTGCCCCAGCACCTCATCTACAACAGTAAAAGAATACCCTTTTCGCATTAAAAAATCTTGAATTTTAGCTTTTACTTGTGTTGGCGTTTTCTTTTTTTCTGATCGAACGACCTTGTCAGCCAACTGTGTCGCAAGTTTTACCTGTTCCTCATGACTATATGTAGCAAGTACCTCATCCTGTAAGCTCTTATCAATCCCCTTTTTCATAAGATCTTGTCTAATCGCTTTAGGACCTTTTTTCATAGTAGCCTTTTTCGTATCGAGTAATGCTTTGGAGTAAGTTTCATCATTTAAAAAGCCATATGATTTCAACTTTTGTATAGCCTCTAAAATAACTGCCTCCCCAAATTCTAATGTGAGAAGCTTTTTCTTTACTTCATGCTCACTCCGCATTTGATAAGATAAAAAATTTAGCCCTTTATTAAAAGCTTTTCGAATCTCATCCTCATATGCAATTTCCTGTATATCAAATTCCTCAAGCACTTTCCCCTTTGTTAATCCAAATTGAAGGAGAATTGCCTCATCTACAGGAAAAGCATATTCTTCGTTCAAATATATATTATAACGTTCTGGATTGTTTTTTTGACGTGCAATTTTCGTAATAATACGCATTGGTAACACCTCGCTAATCACCATTATAACATTTTTCGTGGGTATTGCTTTTTCCCTACAGTATACATGTTCGCGGGTATTTTCTCGTCGCGCGCGGATTTGGGGGTTCTATCCACGATTTCGAAGGTTCTATCCATCACTCATAGTTCTATTCGCCATTTCAGAAGTTCTCTCCGTTATTTGATTGATTTCTATACTGACCATTCCACTAGACAGGAATGGATAAAAACCAACTTCCCTGGAAATTGGTTTTAATGATTACTCATCATCCAAATTTCGCTTCTCTTCCACGGGTATTTTCCTGTCGCGCGCGGATATTCGCTTCCCTTCCGCGGGTATTTTCACGTCGCGCGCGGATATTCGCTTCCCTTCCGCGGGTATTTTCACGTCGCGCGCGGATATTCGCTTCCCTTCCGCGGATATTTTCACGTCGCGCGCGGATATTTACTTCCCTTCCGCGGGTATTTTCTCGTCGCGCGCGGATATTCGCTTCCCTTCCGCGGGTATTTTCTCGTCGCGCGCGGATATCCACTTCCCTTCCGCGGATATTTTCACGTAACGCGCGGATATTTACTTCCCTTCCGCGGATATCCATTTCAGACATTGGTAATTAGATAGATGGTAAACTTGCTCATATAGAGTAGTTTAAAAAAGGGAGGAATTCTTATGAAGATTGTTATTGCAGGTGGTACTGGTTTTGTAGGGAGAGCTCTTACAAAGCTATTGCAGGAAAAAGGACATGAAATCATTATTTTAACCCGGAACAAATCAGGTCGTGAAAACGATATTCAATATGTACAATGGCTACAACAAAATACACGACCTGAACAGTTGTTAGATAATGTCGATGCATTTGTTAATTTAGCAGGAATTTCTTTAAATAATGGACGTTGGACAAAAAAACAGAAGAAAGCCATTTATACAAGTCGTATGGAAGCGACACTTGAAATAGTACGTATTATGGAACATCTTACCTCAAAGCCAAAAGTGCTTGTCAATGCAAGTGCTGTCGGGATTTATCCTACTTCTACAACGACTATCTATACCGAAGACTCCACAGACTATGCAACTGATTTTTTAGGCACGACAGTTTATGATTGGGAACGCCATGCAAAACGTGCTGAGAAATTAGGGGTTCAAGTTGCCCTTGCACGTTTTGGTGTTATTTTAGGTCGTACCAGTGGTGCACTTCCTTCCATGTTACTACCATATAAATTGCATATCGGAGGCACAATAGGTTCAGGTGAACAATGGCTTTCATGGGTTCATGTCGAGGACGTAGCACGAGCTATATATTTTGCAATTACGAATAATGATATTCATGGCCCTTTTAATGTTACTGCACCTCATGCTACACGCATGAAGGATTTCGGAATAACAATTGCAAGTGTAATGGGAAAACGCCATTGGATGCCGGTACCAAGCGTTGCAATGCGTTTAGTGTTAGGTGAGCAAAGCACGCTTGTATTAGAAGGTCAGCACGTGCTACCTACTGTCTTAGAAAAACATCATTTTACATTTAATTTCCCACATTTAAACGACGCACTTAAAGATTTATTGTAGGATCTAGTCGGATATTTTTTTGAATATAACGCATCCTAATGAAAAAGAAAGGATGCGTTTTTATGTGGAAACAGCATATAGTAGGAGCAACAATCGCTACTTTTATTATTGCCGCAGCAATTAGCTTTAATCCATTTTCTGCTTTTAGCTCTGATGAATACAACTGGGGCTTTAAACGAGCAAAAAACGGTGAACAAGCCGAGGCTGGAGCTCAGCTTGATCAGCTACTTGAGCAATATGATGCTATTTATAAAGGTAAGCCTGATAAAAAGGTTGCGTATTTAACCTTTGATAACGGCTATGAGAATGGCTTTACAGAAAGTATTTTGGATACTCTGAAGAAGGAAAACGTACCAGCTACCTTCTTTTTAACTGGTCATTACTTAGAAAGCGCCAGTGATTTAGTGAAACGCATGGTTAAAGATGGACATACTATTGGTAACCATTCATACGGACACCCAAATATGGCGAGGCTAACTCCCGATGGTATGCGTACTGAATGGAAGAAACTCGACGATAAGTTACGTGAATTAACAGGCATTGAACGTACAACATATGCCCGACCACCTGAAGGTACATTTAATGCGAAAGTATTAGAGGTAGGCAATGCTGCAGGCTATCGTCATATTTTTTGGTCTGTTGCCTTTAAAGACTGGGTAAGAGATGAACGACGTGGTGCAGATTATGCGTATAATGCACTAATGGAACAGCTACACCCTGGTGCTGTAATTTTAATGCATACAGTTGCTCAAGATAATGCAGAAGCACTTCCGATGTTTATTGCTGAAGCGAAAAAACAAGGCTATACATTTTTATCCCTTGACGATTTAGTTTTAGAACACGAAGATTTCCCTGTCGCTTTGCAATCGTCTACTCCTTAGTTATAATGGGGAGATGATATTAAAAGAACAGGGACGTGGAACGCTTGACGCAACAAACAACAATGGAAGTAGGACAAAAATTCCCACTAACAATAAAAAGACTTGGTATTAATGGCGAAGGAGTAGGCTTTTATAAACGCAACGTTATATTCGTAAAAGGCGCAATTCCTGGTGAAGAAATTACAGCACAAGTGACGAAAACACAGCGAAACTTTGCCGAAGCTGAAATATTAGCAATTCGCAAAGCTTCAAAATATCGTCAGGAAGCACCTTGCTCCGTTTACAACGAATGTGGTGGCTGTCAGCTTCAGCATATGACATATGAAAAACAGCTAATCGAAAAGCGTGATATCGTTATTCAAGCATTAGAACGCTATGCTAAGCCTTTAGCTAACACAGTTGACGTGCGCAAAACGCTAGGGATGGAAAATCCATGGAATTATCGTAACAAAAGTCAATATCAAGTACGTAAAGAAGGTAAGCGTGTCTATGCAGGGCTATTTGCGGAAGGAAGTAACAAGTTACTGAACATCAATGATTGCCTTGTCCAACACCCAGTTACATCAAAAATTACGGTGGCGACACGTAAAATTTTGCAAAAACTAAATATTACTATTTACGATGGTCGTACACTTGATGGATTAGTACGTACGATTGTTGTACGTACAGGAATTCGTACGGGTGAAACACAAGTCGTGCTCGTCACAACACGTAAGGAAATTCCACATCTAGCGGAACTCATTACACGTATAAAGAAAATCGACCCAAGTATCGTATCGATTGCACAAAATATTAACCATGAGAAAACATCGTTAATCTTTGGCGATGAAACGATTGTTCTCGATGGTAAAGATACGATTCATGAGGAGCTTGGCGAATTAGCCTTTGATTTATCAGCTCGCGCCTTTTTCCAACTGAATCCAACACAAACCGTTCATCTCTATGATGAAATCAAAAAAGCCGCAGCATTAACAGGCAAAGAAACAGTTGTTGATGCTTACTGTGGTGTTGGGACAATCGGTCTATGGCTAGCTGACAAAGCGAAAGAAGTTCGTGGAATGGATGTTATTCCAGAAAGCATTCAGGATGCACGTAAAAACGCCCGAAATCATGGCTTCAAACATACAAAATACGCAGTCGGCACTGCAGAAAATGTATTAGCAAAATGGCGCAAAGAAGGATTCACACCAGATGTTATTACAGTAGACCCACCACGCACAGGTCTAGCACCTGAGTTCATTCGTACGGTGTTGAAGTTAAAACCGAAGCGCTTTGTTTATACGTCTTGTAATCCTTCAACATTGGCGAAGGATTTAAACGAATTAACGAAGCTTTATGATGTGGAGTATATTCAGCCTGTGGATATGTTTGCACAGACGGCGCAGGTGGAATGCGTGGCAAAGCTTGTGTTGAAAAATAAATAGTGATGAAAAAGGACGTCTCAAATATTATTTGGGACGTCCTTTGCAATTGTTGAACCATTAATACAGAAATTTGTATAGTAGATAACTCTCATTTTCAATATTTGTCCATTTTATAGTTTTTCAAAATCAATATTAATGCGATACATACTAAAATAAATGATAGTAAATAGAATATTAAAGAGACTTTATTTCTAATACCAATTGCCACAAAGGTAGACATATTAGCAAAGAGCAAAAATGCTACAGCTACTCCTCTTTCACCTTTTTTATATCGCTTATTATATACAGTAATGCTAATTAACAGAATTAGCCCTATTAAAAACCAAAACATCGAGACAAAATTATACCAGTACATATAACCCCTCTTTTTTTAACCGGATTGCCTGCTATACACCCTGTTATTGAAGCAATGTCAAACCCCAAATATGCACCTATACAAATAACACAAGCCGTTCCTGCTGATAGAACACAGGCTGTTCCGCATACAGCAGCCAATACTGCACCGACACTCCAGCTTATACCTAAACATTTTGCTATACCTCCCCAATTAACTCCCTTTGTTTGAAAAATTGGATATGAGATAATACAGAATCTGAATCTTCCTGTTCCTGGTATTCTTTTGCCGTTATAAATGTATCTTTTGTTATTTCATTAGCTATTTCTTGTCCATTTGAATAGTAACTTACTTGAAAAGTACCTAAATTGGATTCTTTTACATGTAATTCTGTATAAGTATCTACACTATATTCACCATTGTAAAATACGGTTAAATTACTGATTTCATGGAATTTTTGTTTAAAACCTTTTATTGGAATGATATAAGCCTTTAGGAAAGTATTATTAACTCTATATAGTTTGGCATTAAAATAGTCAAAGTGCTCATTTATGGTTATATAAGTACCATAGCTTTAGCTATAACATTTTAAAAATCAGTTTTTTCGGGAAATTGAACAACTTTTGATAAAACTCTCGATCTTTATCAATTATCAATAAAAATATATTATTTCTTAAAGGCAATAAAGTTATAGTGCTTGTAGCCGTATATAAAGGTAGAAAGAAAAATATATTAAATAGAAACAAATTAAATACCAGCAAAAAAAGGCGTCTCCTAAAATTAAGAGACGCCCTCATTGTTTATTTTTATATGTACTGCACAGCTCAAGCTGCCTGGTGGATGACGGACGGTCCAGAAAAATCAGCACCTTAACCAATAACCCAGGATTTAAAAGATTTTTATACTTTAAGTTTTTAACTTTAATTAAAAGAACTTTGAAACGTAAACTTTGGTCTTTCAACTTTTATCTTTGAGCTTTCAACTTAGTTTGTTTAAAGCATCAATTGTTGTAAGGCATGTTTAAGGTTTTAACTCGCACACATGCCTTGAAGCGCGAGCGACTTTTCGTTTTCCGTTTTCGCTAGGCCATGCATATTTAGTTACGCTTGCACTTCAATAAATGTCGTTGCGTTTGATTCCGATAATACCGCGTCGACCTCTGATTCAAATTCTTCAATTCGATTATTTAACGCTTCAATTTTCTTTTTAACATTCATCGGATCAATTAACTCGTACTCGTTTCTTTTCATAAATGTCTCCGTATGTAACTTTACTGCTTCTGGAGATTGTTTTTCTTTATTTCCTAATATATTCACTAAATACGTTTCTAGCTTTGCTGGCAACGCATCATTTTCTTTAGCAACCGTATTTACCGCTGAACGATATTGCTGTTGCATGACTTCTAACAGTTCCTTTTCATATTGAATGGACTGTTTGCGTTCAATCGCTTCTGCTACAGTCATTTCTTCTTTTCCTACAATTACTTTTGTTTTAGCATTGGACTCTACAACTAGTGCCTTAATTCGGTTGCGGTAGTCAATTAAGCTAACTACTTTATCGTATGAAGCTTGCATTTGCTTTTCATATTCTTGCATTTCTATACCATTAATTTTGCTATTACTTTTACGATTGGCTAACACTGCACTCACTTCATTCGTTGCTGCTTCAATGCGGTGATTTAGCATCTTTAACTCTGTTAATGCACGATGAATCGATATTTTTTTATAGTCAGTCATAATTTAATCTCCTTAAAATAATTAGTAATCTAAGCGAGTGTTCTTCTATTATATAGAGATAGAAATGCAAAGTCCAAATATTACCTATCTACTAATTTTATTTGATTTTATGAAAACTTGTCTGTATAATATGATTCTAGGTGCCAAACCTATGTGACTTGGACGGAACATCCTTGTCACGCAAAGAACGCCATAACAGCACGGATTTGCTGGGCGTTTTTTGTTTTATGAGCGGGAGATGAGCCCCGCTCTTTTTATTTTCTCTAAAAAAAGTCTCCGAGCTGAGTAATTCTTCTGATTCCCCGAGCGTCTTCAAGGATAATTTCCAAAAGACAATGCCTCTTACACCGACACTGGTCGCTTATTTTTATTTCGTCCAAATACTAGTAAAACAGTGGCTACAGCTAGTAAAAGCATTGCTACCAGTAAAAGAAGGCTATAATTTTTTACATATTCTAAATAAATGCCACCTAAAAATGGTCCTGTTAAGCTACCAATACTTAGTGCAATGCCGCAAAGGAGATTTCCGGTAGGCAGTAGTTCCTTTGGTGTTAAATCAGCCATATAGGTAATCCCTAATGAAAACATTGAACCGACTAGTGTTCCTGTAAAGAAAAATGCTACGGCTACTGCCATTTGTGAATGCTCCAAAAAGCTTGCAATGCCAAAAATAACAGCTCCTCCAAACGAGCCGATCATTAAGACATTACGTCGTCCTACTTTATCCCCTATGGCTCCAAGTGGCACTTGTGTTAAAATCCCACCAAATGTAAAGACTGATAAAATAATAGGAATCATATTTACATCGAAATCTTTACGTAAGGCATAAACTGGGAACAGCGCATTTAATGATGATTCTAAAAACCCATAAACGAATGGACCTAAAAATGCAATCCATCCAAATACAATGGCCATTTTATAACGCTGCCAGCCTCTTGCATGTAAGTCTCCCGTTAAACGCTCTGGCTTTTCATTTTGTAAGAGGAATACAAAAGACCACGCGAATAAGCACATAATAGAGGACACAATAAACGGTAATGCCTCTGAAATTTGTATTAGTTTTACCATTAATGGACCAACTGCAAAGCCCGTGCTAAAGGACAAGCC
Source organism: Lysinibacillus xylanilyticus (assembly GCF_001708185.1). Lineage (GTDB taxonomy): Bacteria > Bacillota > Bacilli > Bacillales_A > Planococcaceae > Lysinibacillus > Lysinibacillus xylanilyticus_A. The sequence goes on from NZ_MDDN01000021.1 coordinate 27,083, forward strand.
GTAAATCGCCATACCCTTCCCTAAGCTTTTATAATCTGAGGTGCTTGTAATCCACGTCTGTGTTGCAAAGTGTAATGCATGATCCCCTACCCCAATGAGTAAGCGAAGGATAAACCAAAAAGTTACACTCTTCCATAAAGGAAATGCTAATAGTGAAGCGAAGACAAGTGCACCGCCAATTAAAATAATCGGTTTATAGCCCCATCTTCTTAATGGTTGCTCGATAAACGGTGAGATTAATAAAGTTCCTATGTATAGACCTGTTGCATTCAATCCATTCAACGCGGAGGATACTCCATCACGTTCGAAAATAATTGAAATCAGTGGTAAAAGCATCCCTTGTGAAAAGCCTGATATAGATACAATTAACACTAAAATGGCAAATCTTTTTTTGCTGTAATCTGAGAAGTATGTCATTTTTTCCTCCAACATCAAGTCTTTTTTCCAAATAACAGCATACCAAAAAGCCTTAGCGCTCACCACATGTGATTTTACGCTAAGGCCTAACTAACACTTATCTCCATTTAATTGTATAAACACGAATTTCGGCTTTTACATTGGCCGAGTACTTGTTTAAACTCCCTCCTTTTCGAGTTAGAGTTTTTAGGACTTTTAAAATCAGCTCCTTTACTTTTTCTTAATATTAATTTAACACACAGAATCAATATTGTAAATATTCTGTCTATTATTTTTTTAAAATAATCGCATAGTCCTAGGTGTTTACCTAAGCATTGAAATTTAGTCCCAAATCAGCTACTATGGAGGGGACGAAATGAGGTGTATGTATGTCAAATCCAATCAATGATAAAAAGCAGCAAGTGAATTACTTAAGAGAACGTCTTGAAATATTTTTAGAAGTTTTAGATGCGATTGATCCTGAAACAACTGAATTAGAGGATATTGATCGTTTAATTCAAATGATGGATGATTTAGAAGACAAAATGGAGCAATTTAACGCTCGTGAAAAATAACTGATAAAAGCAAGTGGAGATCATTTTCCACTTGCTTTTATCTTCTGTTATTTAATAGCAATCCCAATTATAAAGAACTTTACTAAAATCTTTACGTTTCAGCTCATCCTCTGTAATGAAAAAGTTGCCGACCCCGACATCCCCCCACAGAATATGATCGCCTACACTGTCAATCTGAAGCAACAAGACTGTTGAATCTGTATAGTCCCCATAAGCTCTCGGATCTTCCTGGGTAAAGAATGGATATCCCCCGATTTTATGACCTGTACTATTTAATGCTTCATAAAATGAGTCTACTAAATTATCATTGTCTTCTATATTAGCAAGGATCTTCGCAAATGTTTTTTCACTTCTAAAGTCATTTGCTGATAATGGTTCATATCTTGTTTCAAAAGACAATGCCATTTCCTTTTCCACTGGAAAGTAAAATTCTTCTTCTTTCGCTTCAACAAATGAGAAGTCTTGTACTAATTGCGACTCATCACTGACAATACGCTCGTGGAAAATGACGCGGAAGCCTTCCTGATTTTGACCATTATCAAAGTCCATCCCTAGCACATCATCGTAGCCATCAATATAAAACTGTAAGATTCCCTCTTCAGGGAAATGCGGTAAATGCTTAGGTACATCTGCAAAATTAATTTGTGCCAGTAATTTTAATGGTTGCCCTTCAGAACTTTTCGGATATTCCATTGACAACGGAAAATACGGATCGCCTGCAAACTTACTTTCAAATAGAGATGTTTTTCGTTCTTCCGTTTCAATAAATATGGTTGGCTGAATCGTTTCCTCTATTACTGTCCTATATTGTTCAAATGCTTCAGGTAAATTAAGTAGCTTCATATATAACCTCCTAAAGTAGATTTAGTATCATTATAGAACAAATGTTCTTTTTTATCAATCTTTATTTTGATGAAATTATATCTTTTGTATAAAGAAGGAAACCTTCGTTCATCGATAGAAATAGTCAACTAAGTGCTTAAATAAAATGACCGCTCTGGACATTTGATCAGCCTCCGCCCTAAAAGTGATCACCTTCTCGGAAAATGCCTTCGTTTCCTACTATTACTCTTTTTAAGATATTGTTTATTCCCCTGCTTTAATTATCTTAATAATTGCTTAACGATAGATAAAACTTTATTAACATAATTTTATATTAAAATTACCTCTTTTTGACAATAGGCCTTTAATTCCGACCACAATGAGTTGTACTCTTTTTTTCATTAGTTGAAAAGAGTATAATGTAACGTGGAAATAATCAAATTTTCTATGGGGGGCAATACCAAATGAATATCCAAACTTTGGAGAAAAGTCTTTACGATTTAATTACAGAAACATCTACTAATCTACCAAAAGACGTACGTCGTGCAATTAAGAAAGCTAAAGATGCTGAAAATGCTGGTACTCGTGCTGCAATGAGTTTAGACACAATCTCAAACAATATTATTATGGCAGAAGATAATGTATCACCAATCTGTCAAGATACGGGTCTACCAACATTCAAAATTTATACTCCTGTTGGTGTAAACCAATTAGAAATTAAAGAAGCTATTAAAAAAGCTATTAACGATACATCTGCTGACGCAAAATTACGTCCAAATGCTGTTGATTCATTAACTGGTGAAAACAGCGGAAATAACCTTGGTGAAGGTCTACCTGTTATGAAATTCGAACAATGGGAAAAAGACTACATCACAATTAAGTTAATCCTTAAAGGTGGCGGCTGTGAAAACAAAAACATTCAATACAGCCTACCATGTGAACTTGAAGGTCTTGGCCGCGCTGGTCGTGACTTAGATGGTATCCGTAAATGTATCATTCACTCAGTATACCAAGCTCAAGGTCAAGGCTGTTCAGCTGGCTTTATCGGTGTAGGTATCGGTGGTGACCGCTCTTCTGGTTACGACTTAGCGAAAGAGCAGTTATTCCGTCATGTGGAAGATACAAATCCAAATGCTGATCTTGCTAAATTAGAAGAATATGTAGTGAAAACTGCAAACACATTTGGTATCGGTACAATGGGCTTCGGTGGTGAAGCAACATTACTTGGCTGTAAAATTGGTGTGATGCACCGTATCCCTGCATCATTCTACGTATCAGTTGCTTATAACTGCTGGGCATACCGTCGTATGGCTGTGGACATCGATCCTCAAACTGGCGACATTATTAAATGGCACTACCAAGAAGGCGAAAAAATTACATTTAAAGAAGATGAAGTTGCAGCAACAACAGAAGATACTTCTACAAATACAGTAGAACTTACTGCACCAATTACTGAAGAACAAATTCGTGCTCTAAAAGTTGGTGACGTTGTATCTATTACTGGTCGTATGTATACTGGTCGTGACGCAATTCACCATCACTTAATGAGTCACGATGCTCCAGTTGATCTTAATGGACAAGTTATTTATCACTGTGGCCCTGTAATGGCAAAAGATGAAGAAGGCAACTGGACAGTTAAAGCAGCTGGTCCGACTACTTCTATTCGTGAGGAGCCATACCAAGGTGACATCATGAAAAAATTTGGTATCCGTGCTGTAATCGGTAAAGGTGGTATGGGACCAAAAACACTTGCTGCTTTAGAAGAGCATGGCGGCGTTTACTTAAATGCAATCGGCGGTGCTGCTCAATACTATGCCGACTGCATTAAAGGTGTAGATGGCGTTGATCTAATGGAATTCGGTGTTCCAGAAGCGATGTGGCACTTAAACGTTGAGAAGTTCACAGCTGTTGTAACAATGGACTCTCACGGTAACTCTCTACATGCAGACGTAGACAAATCATCACTAGAAAAACTTGCGCTACACGCAGAAAGAGTTTTCTAATAAAGAAAAAATTCCTTTTACTTCGAATAGCAGTAATGATTATTTTAGCTGTGGCGGCAGCCACACTACAAAAAGAGTTTAAAATTAAATATGCAGTAATTCCTAAAGTAGGGTAATTCACTGCACAAATTCGAAAAGCACAGAATATTCCTAATGGATAATCTGTGCTTTTCTTATGTTCAAAATTATTTCAAAAACCTTATAATCACCTCAATCTCAATCTAGGACTGCTTTTATCCACCTCTATAAAAAATTCCCTTCAAATTTTTTACTTTCTTTTCCTAAATACCTTTGTTATAATAATTCTAAATTAGAAACAAGTTAACTGAAAGCTATTTTCAATTAATCAACATTCAAAAATATTGTTTTATAAAGGTTTTGATATTGATTTTCATTATCAGGAGGGATAAAGATGGAACATTCTAATCGAGAAAATTATAATATAATTGAGAAAGCAAAAGAACATGCAGAATTAATTGCTGCCCTTTTAGCTGGTTTGCTCATTTTTCTTGCATGGCGTTTAGATACTAACGAACAAACAACATCTTCTGTTCTTTTATATATTGTTGCATTTTGCGTTGGTGGATTTGCTAAAGCTAAAGAAGGTATTGAAGAAACCATTGAAGAGAGGAAACTCAATGTCGAACTACTGATGGTATTAGCCGCAATCGGTTCGGCAGCAATTGGTTATTGGACGGAGGGTGCTATTCTTATTTTCATTTTTGCTGTAAGTGGCGCTCTCGAAACATATGCAATGAATAAAAGTCATCGTGAAATTTCCGCACTCATGAATTTACAACCTGAAGAGGCTTGGCTTGTTCGTGGTGACTTTGAACCAATGAAAGTTTCTGTCTCTACATTACAAATTGGCGATCACCTGCTCATAAAACCCGGTGAACGAGTACCGGCAGACGGAGTAATTTTTAAAGGGCAATCTTCTATTGACGAATCGGCCATTAGTGGTGAGCCATTGCCAGTTGCAAAACGTGAAGGCGATGAAGTATTTGCAGGTACTGTTAACTTAAACGGTGCCATTACAATGGAAATGACTAAACCAAATTCCGAAACACTATTCCAAAAAATTATTACACTTGTCCAAAATGCACAAAGTGAGAAATCACCTTCTCAACAGTTCATAGAAAAATTCGAAGGTACGTATGTAAAAATTGTGCTACTTACTGTTGCTCTAATGATGTTCCTACCACATTTTTTACTTGGTTGGGACTGGACAACAACATTCTACCGTGCAATGGTACTTTTAGTTGTTGCATCTCCTTGTGCCCTTGTAGCAGCCATCATGCCCGCTACTTTAGCAGCAATTTCAAACGGTGCAAAAAACGGTGTGCTATTTAAAGGCGGTTTACATTTAGAGCATCTAAGTGTATTGCGTACTCTAGCTGTCGATAAAACAGGTACATTAACACAAGGAAAACCAATTGTGACTGATTTTATTGTTCGAGAAGGAATAGAACGAGAAACGGCGCTGGCTACCCTAGTTGGTATTGAATCGCAATCGAATCATCCACTTGCACAAGCCATTACTTCATATGCAAAGGCTGAAGGTCTTACAAAGTTTCCACAGGCCACTATTGAAGATATCCCAGGTTGGGGCATCAAAGGGTATGTTGATCATATAGAATATCAAGTTGGGAAACCTGATTTTGTAGGCGCAGAGGAAGCTGAGAATTTTGCAGATGGCGTAGCAACAAAACTTGCTGCAGAAGGCAAAACAGTTATTTTCATTCGTGACAAAAACGGCATTGTCGCATTAACAGCTTTAAAAGATACCGTTCGTAATGAAGCGAAAAAAGCAGTAGCCTTACTAAAAGAGCTAGGCATTAATGTCGTCATGCTGACAGGTGACAACGAGAAAACAGCGAAGGTTATTGCCAAAGAAGCAGGCGTGACGGAATACGTTGCTGAATGTCTCCCTGAAACAAAGGTGACGGAGATGAAACGACTTCTTTCTCAACATAAATATGTAGGGATGGTCGGAGATGGTATTAATGATGCACCTGCATTAGCAACAGCAACTACTGGGATTGCTATGGGAGAAGGTACAGACGTTGCACTAGAAACAGCAGATGTTGTTTTAATGAAAAACGACTTATCAAAAATTGCCTATGCAGTACGTTTATCACGTAAAATGCAGCGGATCGTTAAGCAAAACATCATCTTCTCTATCGGGATTATTGTATTACTAATAGCCTCAAATTTTTTACAAATCGTTGACTTACCTCTAGGTGTAATTGGACATGAAGGAAGTACCATTTTAGTTATTTTAAACGGCTTACGTATGCTGAATAAAAACGTTTAACCACCACTAATTATTAGCCTTCACCAATCGGGCTTTTACGGGCAGTTCTCCCCCACCTTTACGCTTCACTTTATTACTGCCCGTTAAAGCGGGATAAAGTGAAACTTAATCAGTGGGGGCTCTCTTCAATCCCCACTGATTATTAGTCTTCACCAATCGGGCTTTTACGGGCAGTTTTTACCCCACCTTTATGCTTCACTTTATTACTGCCCGTTAAAGCGGGATAAAGTGAAACTTAATCAGTGGGGGCTCTCTTCAATCCCCACTGATTATTAGTCTTCACCAATCGGGCTTTTACGGGCAGTTTTTACCCCACCTTTATGCTTCACTTTATTACTGCCCGTTAAAGCGGGATAAAACAAACAGCCTCGTATCACAAAACGTGATATCGAGGCTGTTCTTTTTGAAATTGCTAATTATTTGTTAAAGTCTCATGCTTAATAAATTCTTTTTGCAATGCTTTTTTCTGCATAGTCGCATTTAAAATGCCACCGAAAATTAAAATAATCCCCGTGAAATATAGCCAAAGCATTAAAATAATAACCCCACCAATACTGCCATATGTAGCGGAATAATTTGCAAAATTACTAATATAAAAGGAAAAAACATATGTGACCGCCAGCCAGGCAAGAGTTGAAAATAATGCTCCCGGCCAAACACCTATTAACTTCAAACGAGGACTTGTATTCGGAACAACCCAATAGATTCCCATTAATACTATAAAAATAAGTAGTAGTGGCATCGACCAGCGTAATCTTTCCCAGATAATTTCAAACTGTTCTTCAATGCCAACTATAGAAAATAAGAAATGCCCAATTTGTTGCCCAAAAACCGGTAAAAGTAGAGCGACAGCAATAACAATGACAAATGCTATAGTGAATACAAGGGATAACCCTCGATCTATGATACTCCCCCTAGTCTCTGTATCGTAGGCCTTGTTCAAGGCTCTAATCAACGCATTAACTCCTTTGGAAGCAGACCATATTGTTCCAAGCACCCCAATGGATAATAAACTACTATTACGGATTGTTAAAATTTCATTTAATGTATCTTCAATAAGCCTATATACCTCATCTGGCATAACATTCACTAGAAATGCATACACTTGCGTCGTATCAAAATTCAAATATGGTAATAATGTGACTAGAACAATTAGTAGCGGGAAAAAAGATAGTAAAAAGAAATAAGCCAACTGCGCGGCAAGAGCCGATACTTCCACTCGCTGTAAGCGTAGTATCAAATCTTGCATAAAGCCCTTTGATGTCATTACATCTACAGTGTCTTCGTCTGGTGAGACAAATGATTTCACCACACCGACCGCTGTATGTATAGATGCTTTTTTCTTTTCCAAACAAATTCCCTCCTATACGACAACTATTCTTTATCAGGTAAAGAAAAGGCTGATTTCGTTTCATTAATCATGCCTTCGATTGTAGAAGGTAATTCTTTAAATTCATCAACTTTGTCAACGATTGTGTTGACATTTTCTGATACACTTTCACATAGCACTTTAGCGGCCAATACTTTTTCCTCCACTAGTACCTGTAACTCCTCTCGATTGGCTGCATAGTACGAGATTGACTCTTTCATTTTTTTCGTTGTAGCGATAGTTTTTTCACGCGTTGCACGGTCAAACATACTTAATGCAGCACCAACTGCGGCACCTACTACGATAGATGCTAATAATTTACTTCGTCCCATATTAAATACCTCCTGCCTGGTAAATGTATATTCCTTTAAAATGACTAAACTACTTACTGCCCTTATTCTACCCAATAACAGTCTATTTTTAAAGCAATGCCCAAATTCAGTGTTGACATTTTTTTTATTCAATGAAATGATATTTCCGAGGATTACGAAAGGTAGGTTTAAACAAATGGATTTATCAGTACCGTCAAAAGAAAACGTTATTTATATGGTCGATCAAATGAAAGACAAACTTCGCATGGTTAATGTTGATGCAATGAAATCAGAAAATTTCGATGAAGCTAACTACGAAGACCTAGTCTATTTATACGAAATGGTCATGAAGCGCAACACATTTAGTCCAAGTGAGATGCAAGCCATTGTTGCTGAATTAGGCTCATTACGTAAATAAGAAAGCTTCCCTATCCAAATAAAGCTAAAAAAGATAAAAAGCTATTAGCATAAGTATTGCTAATAGCTTTTTGGTTTTAAAGACCTTATTGGTTAACGTTTCAACTTATTCAGCTTTTTTTGCGGCAGAGCCGTCCTCTTCTACAAGAGGTTGAATTAACACTTCTACACGTCGATTTTTCGCACGACCCTCAGGAGTATCATTCGGAGCAATAGCTTTGTTTTCGCCATAACCTTTAGCACTAATGTTCTCAGACTTTAATTGAGAATTACTATTCAATAGAACCAGATAGAATTTTGAAGCACGCATTACTGATAACTCCATATTTGATGAGAAATTAGGTCCTGCTGGAACATTATCTGTATGCCCCGTGATGACAATGCTACGTGGTGGATTAGATACTAATACATCCGCAAGTTCCTCCACAACCGGAATATATTCTGGTTTAACATCCGCTTTCCCTGGATCAAACAGAATACTATCACGAATTGTTACAAGTAAACCTTCATCAGTCATCTCTGTTGCAAATTGACCTTCCATCTCATTAACAGCGATGAAATTATCAACACTATCTTTAATTTCAGCTAACTCTTTTTGATCCTTTAAATATGCAGAATTTTGTTGTGGTTGTTGGTCACTTTCTGCATTCGGACTTTGTATCGGTGCAGGTTGCTCTAAAAAGCCTGTGCCACCATCAAATACCTGAGTAAACACTGCTGACATTTTATCTAGCTTCTCTTGGTCTACTGAACTGGATGCAAACAGTACAATAAATAATGCTAATAACAGCGTCAAAATATCAGCGTACGGCACTAACCAAGACTCATCAACGTGTTCCTCATGCTTTTTTTTCTTAGCTTTCTTTGCCAAGGCCGCCCGCCCCGCTTTCATCCGAAATTTGACGACGTTCTTCCATTGTTAAATAAGAAGATAATTTTTGTTCAATAACACGTGGTGCCTCCCCTTCTAATACGGAAAGGATACCTTCAATCATCAAACGTTTTTGTTTTACTTCTAAAGCAGATTTACGTTTTAATTTATTGGCAAATGGATGCCATAATACGTAACCTGTAAAAATCCCTAATAATGTAGCCATGAAGGCAGCTGAAATGGCATGCCCTAATTTATCGATATCATTCATATCTGATAATGCGGCAATTAACCCTACTACCGCACCAAGTACCCCTAATGTCGGAGCATATGTACCAGCTTGTGTGAAGATTAGCGCACCACTTGCATGGCGTTCTTCCATCGCTTCTACTTCTTCTGTTAAGACATCACGAATATAGTCCGCATTTTGTCCATCAATTGCTAATGTAAGTCCATTTTTTAAAAATGGGTCTTCAATCTCTGAAGCTTTACTCTCAAGCGCTAAGAGACCTTCACGGCGAGCCAAATCTGCCCATTGTGAAAACATCTTAATAATCTCAATATCATCTGCTAATTTTGTTTCTTTAAAAATATTTTTAAATAGCTTTGGTACTCGCTTTAACTCCTTCATTGGGAAGGCAATCGTTACTGCTGAAATCGTACCGAAGATGATAATTAGAATGGCTGCTGGGTTATAAAACGCACTTAAATTTACACCCTTTAGTACCATCCCTGTTAATAGCGCAATAAACGCTAAAATTAACCCTACTACCGACGATAAATCCATTTTTAGACCTCCAAATCTCCTATTAAACTTTATTTCGTCTATTTTTCCAAATGTTTAATATAGTATAAATGTATTTCACAAATTTTTCGATGTAATAATTACTTTTTATTCATTTTTCGACCACATTTGATTATATTGGATTAAGAATAGTACACTAAATTGTCTTTAATTGAAAAAAGTTAAGATTTTGTTATTATTATTCGACACAAAATTACTAAAACATATCGAACTAGCTGATGAAAGCAGGAGTAAATAAAAAAAAATCAGTACCTCTATATAAGCTGTTCGATCGATACTATCGATTATATCTCGGCATAATTGCGTCCGGAATCGGAGAAAGGCTTTAGGCAAACAGATGTTTTTTGCGCGAATGCGAAGCGGCAGCGGCACGTTGTTTTTTGCGCGAATGCGAAGGGAGCTACTGACAAATGGACTTAGCTTGACACATGTAGACTTTATGATTGGTTCTAAGCAATTGAATATAGACGGTTTTACTACAGACGGGCAAATAGACTTGTTTACCACAAGGGTAACTAGGCAATTCAAGCAATTTGTTCCTTCTATATTATTCTAGACTAGGTATGTTGTGAATGTCATAAATTATCCTTACAATTTCCCATTAACCTATTGTATAATTACTATAAGATAATATTGTAGATTATTTTAGTAGAGGGGAGCTTTTATTATGTTCATGACGACTGTATTAGGTTTTTCAGCAGTTTTACTAATTTCTCTAGGATTCTTCATCCACTACTTACAAGTCGGTTTAGATACTAAATCTTCAGTAACTGTAGATCCAATGCCAAAAGAAAAATATTAATTTCATTAAAAAAACAGCTATTAGAAAACATAGCTGTTTTTTTCTTTATTCAATAGAAGAATACCACCCTAAAAGATTGTGTGATGAATGTGGATGTGGTCCCTTTTCAACAGGTATTCAAACACCTACTGGAATAGAGGAACTCAGCCTAAGCACACCACGTCCTGTTTTGAGCAGGGGAATTACTCCCATGTGAAATTTGATTTTTTCAATTATTTCGATTCCCTAAATACATTACTTAATTTCTTTTTTTTTCATAAAATTGCGTGAATATTGTCATTATTATTTGCATATTTAAAGATTTGATCTAAAATATTTTTGTAGGGAAGGGAGTAATTCTTCATGTCAATGTTACAAGATATTCTAAAGTTTAATGTAGATTTCGTTCAAGAAAAAAAATATGAGCCTTTTATTACAACAAAGTATCCTGATAAACGCATCGTTGTGTTATCTTGTATGGATACTCGTCTTGTAGAGCTGTTACCTAAAGCTATGAATTTACGTAACGGCGACGTTAAAATCGTTAAAAGTGCCGGCGCATTAGTTAGTCACCCATTTGGTGCAATAATGCGTAGTTTACTTGTAGCTGTTTATGAACTACAAGCAGATGAGGTTTATGTTGTTGGTCATTACGACTGCGGTATGAGTGCAGTTGACCCAGAAGCAATGCTAAGTAAAATGGTTGCTAGAGGGATTAACCCTGAAACCATAAAAATGATGGAATATTCAGGTCTTGATTTAAAAGAATTTTTACGTGGCTTTGGCGACGTAGCAACAAGTGTAAAGAAAAGTGTTGATACAATTCGAAATCACCCGTTAATGGTTAAAGACGTACCTGTTCATGGCTTAGTAATTGACCCAAATACAGGTCGACTTGATTTACTCGAAGACGGTAATAAACAATAGTTAGAAAAAGAATCGTCTATCTTTCATTGTTCGAAAGATAGACGATTCTTTTTTAATCCTCTAAACGTGCATACATATAATGATCCACCCATTGACCATTAATGTACAGAAGCTTTCTTAAAAGACCTTCACGCTGAAATCCTGACTTTTCTAAAACGCGGATAGAAGCATTATTTTGTGTTGAGACATAAGCCTCTACACGATGTAAGCCTACTTGTTCAAAAGCAAATTGCACGACCATATTAACTGCTTCTGTCACAATCCCCTTCCCTACATAAATTTCATCCATCGCATAACCAACAAATGCACTTGAGTATGGTAAACGTTTGACGGCATAAAGAGCAATATGTCCTATTAAATTATTTGTACCCAGCTCAAAAATACCGAAAGTATATTCCCGCTTTGAGTCCATTAGGTATAAGCTTTCTTGAATTTTTTTATATTGAGCATCAATTGTATAATAATCAGGTCGCTGTAAAGGCTCGTATGTAGACCAAAAGTATTTATTACGGCTTACGAGACCAGTTAAACTTTGTGCATCTTTTTCTTGAAATGTGCGAATGTAGCATTTGCCCCCTTGAATTGATACCACATTTTCACCCTTTTTCCTCAATAATCTCCAAATCTTAAGCACCATTTCTCCACACTAACCTTCCGCAAATTGTCATTACATTTTAATGCTTGAATTCATTTTTTAAGTTTTACTTTAATTGTATGTAAAAAAAGATGCTGCTACAACTAAAACATCTCGTTGTTACAGCATCGATATCATTATTTAATTTTTTGCTTTTGTTTTTTAGGTTTCTCTTCTAGCATTTCAAGACTAGAAGATTCAGCCTCTTCTAAATGCGTTTTGTCTAAGACATTTGTTAAATGAAGGCCGCGTTTTTTTGCCTCACGTTCGATATGTGCAATTATTTCTTGTAGCACTTGTACACGCGCATATTTTTTATCGTTACCTGGCACTAGAATCCAAGGAGCATTTTTCTTATCTGTCTTCTCAAACATTTCATTTGCAGCATCCATATACTGAGGTGTTTTTTCACGATTACGCCAGTCTTCATCCGTTAGCTTCCAAGACTTATATGGATCATTCTCACGTTCTTTAAAACGTTTAAGCTGCTCCTCATCAGATACATGAAGCCAAAACTTAATGATAATATAATCCCCTGCTGTTAAAATCTTCTCAAAATTATTAATTTCTTCGTATGCACGAGACCACTCTTCTTTTGTTGCAAATCCTTCAATACGCTCAACTAATACACGACCATACCAAGAACGATCGAAAATAGCTACTTGTCCATGTTGCGGAAGTTTTCTCCAAAAGCGTTGTAAATAATTGTAGCGTAGTTCATGAGGCTGAGGTGCTGAAATTGGATGTACGATATAACCACGTGGATCAGCACGCTCAATTAGACGTTTAATAGCGCCACCTTTTCCAGCAGCATCCATACCTTCAAACACTAAAATTAGTCCAATTTTATTGTTTAATAAAAACTGTTGAGCATTTAACATTTCATATTGGAGTACTTTTAATTTCTTTTTATACATTTTTTTATCTAGTTCAATTGATAGATCTAGAGTATTTAAATTTTGAGTCATTAAAACTTCACTCCTTACATTTGAATACCCTTATTGTACTAAAGAAATATATGCATGCCTATGCAAATGGTAAATTGTAGATAATTTTAGCTTATTTCAGCGAGTGTACATACATCCGCTGAAATAGAGGAACTCAGTCTAAAAACGCCACGTCCTGTGGCAACGATTGAGTGACCAACATCTTGTTGGCCCAAAGCCCCCGGCAGATGTCACGGAATCAGAAAAGAATTCTTAGGGGATGTTAGCCTAAAATCATCGCATCCATGCGATAACGGCTAACTGACCTACATCGGTGCTGTGTTGCCGCTGCCGGTACGCTTTCGCGCAGTTAAAACCCTTTTGCTGTCGCTTCGCTTTCGCACAGACAAAGACACGTTGCTGCCGCTACGTTAGCACTACGCTTTCGCACAAAAACATTTGCAGGCCTTAGCACAAAGCCGATTCCGGACGCAATTATGCCGAGGCATAATTGATCGAAATAACACGATACATTGTTGGAATTTTCCGTTATAATGAAATTATTATGTCACAGTCCTATACTTATTTGTCTTTTCCCTATACAATTTAACACGAAGGGAGAGGAAAACATGCCTCGATTTATTTTGATGACAGTAACTTTTATTGTCTCACTTATCCTAACCTTTACATCCTATTTCATGAAAATAAACGGTCAATCTTCGTTAGAAATCTCAAATCGTTTTCCTGTAATATTTGCACCTTTTAATGCTAGCTATGTGATTTGGATTGTGATTTACATGTTACTTGGTTATTGGTTAGTCATGAATATTAAAAAGACAACTATTAAACAGACTGTTCTCTTTAGTAGCATATGTATCATGCAGGCGTTAACAATTGTTGTTTGGCATCACGAACTATTTATCGTGACAATCGCCAGTATGTTTATTTTAGTACTGTATTTATTTTTGTTGTACAATACGTATCCTCACAGCGATAACTCACCTTCAGGTCGTATACCCTTCTCGATTTACTTGGCATGGGTTACATTTATACTAATGACTAACGTAAGCTTTACGCTAACATCTTATCAATGGAACGGTTTTGGCCTTAGTAATCCACTTTGGGCAGTTATTTTACTGACAATCGGAGTCGCAATAGCGCTACATATTCGATTCCACCATTTTGATATTATGTATCCCAGTGTATTTATCTGGTCCTATGTTGGAGTCGCATTACATAATGGTTTGGATGAGCTACTTGTGACAACGGCAGCCTTATTTTTATGTGGTGTGCTACTTGTCGGTATATTATTTATTAAAAAAAATCCTGCCTACCAAAAATAAATTGGTTTGCAGGATTTTTAGTCTTTACATAACTAAGTATATTATTCTTCATCTAATGTTGTTAAGATGATTGGTTTATCCTTTGTAACGATAATGGAATGCTCAATTTGGGCAACTAATGATTTGTCTGGCGTAACGAATGTCCAGCCATCACCAGCTTCGACAATATGCTCCGCTTTAGCTGAGATGAAGGGCTCGACTGCAAGTACCATACCCTCTTTCATAATTGTAGAATCCCATGCATCATAATAGTTTAAAATATGATTTGGCTCATCGTGTAACGAACGACCTAAACCATGACCTGTTAGGTTCATAATCACTGTTAAATCATTGGCATATGCTTCACGTTCAACAGCTTTTCCGATTTGGTTTAATTTTGAGCCAGCTTTTACTTTTGTCATCGCACGATCAAAAGCACTTTTAGCTATACGACACAGTTTTTCTTTATCTTCATAGCCTTCACCAACTACAAATGAAATGCCCGTATCTGCAAAGTAGCCATTTAATGAACCAGATACATCAATGTTTACGATATCTCCCTCTTCAATCACACGTTTACCTGGAATACCATGTGCCACTTCCTCATTCACACTAATACATGTGTATCCTGGGAAATCATATTCCCCTTTAGGTCCAGAAATTGCTCCTGCCTCAGCAAACATACGGCCTGCAATTTCATCTAGTTCAAGTGTTGTTACTCCTGGTTTTGTAGCTGCCTTCATTGCTTCACGAATTTCAGCACAAATACGGCCGATTTTTTTAAAGGCTTCAATCTCTTCTTGCGTTTTTACGATCATTTTTAACGTCCCTTTCATCTAATATCTATTCATTAATATAACATAACTTTTTATACAAAAAACGCTAAACGCTTTAATTATTATATGCCATTATAAATTGTAAAGTGCTAAAAAACAGGCTCATCATCTTAACGTGTGGTTGATTTCCATTCCGACTGGGCGCTTTCCTAGGGGCGTACAGTCGGAACGAAGATCAACTTATATACATTGTATACTTTTCAACAAATGTCATCCCTAACTGGCTAAAAAAACCCTCCACTCATGTGAAGGGCATAATAATTATGATTTTCGTTGCATTAATTGAGGAGCTGCTGTAAATAACAGGACTCCGACAATTGCTGTTAAAATCGTTGCTGGCAGCATATATGTACCATTATAGATGATTGAATAGATCCATGCATTTTGATCGCCAGCATACTCTGAGAAAAATACAGCGCCAGCAGTTGTATGTGCAGCATAACGTAAAAACCCTGCGAATACAGTTCCTAAAATAATATAAAGCGCCATTTTTGTTTTGTTTAAATTTTTGGCAGCTTCTAGCACTGGTTGGCGAACAACAGCCGCTAAACCAACTACTGTGAAGGCAACACCATAATCGAGTAATCCTTGAAGCCAATGTACAATTGTAGCACCAAACATTGTCTGCATAACACCAATTAGTAAGCCCGTTGTTAGCCCTGGAATAAGGCCCCAACGGAATGCTATTAAAATAATTGGCACCATCACAAGGCTAACAGAACCACCTTGTGCCCATACTTTAAAGGAAACTTGATCGAGCACAAGGCCAATCGCTGCGAATATCGCAATTTCCACAAGCATTAATAATCGTTTATTGTCCATATTATTCTCTCCTTTGTTCCGATGTAGGATACAAGAGAAGGAATAGAAATGCGCTGATATGTCCCTATCTGACATCAAATGCTTTCATCTTCATTCGGCACGCTTTCGGCTGTATAAAGAAAAACGATGCCAGGACAGAGCCTCACATCGTAAAAGTGTCAGTTTCTATCCACATCCCTACGCAAGCGTTAACTTACAGGTTCAAAGAGTCAAGGCATTACGTGCCCAGTCTCAGCTGACATCATCAGCTCCCCTTGTGGTCGTTACATCTAAATTATTTGAACAACCTCATTGTACGAAAACATGGTGATGATTACAACCTCTTCCAACTTTTTTTTTGAAACTTTCCCGCTTTTCATGCGTAAATATAAAAAAAGGAGGTACAACTATGGAGAACCAAAAAACTTTATCTGCCTTTAGTTATCTCAGTATTTTTTTCGCACCTGTTATTGTGCCATTAGTAGTGTACTTTGTTTCAAAAGATGACTACGTAAAGAAAAACTCTATCCGAGCACTTATATCACATTTAATTCCATTCGTGTTTGGAATTATCTTCTTTGCCGTCTTTATTTTCTCAACCTTATCATTGAACAATTTTGACTCGAACTCAGACAGCACTACGTTTCTTATCATCTGGTTTGCTTCAATGGCAATTTACTTACTCATCACTCTAGGAATCGTCATTTGGAATATTGTTCAAGCCGTTCGCGTTATCCGATAAGTTTCATTACGGCATTGAACAGTAGTACTAATAGTCAAAGGAGCTGGATTTTTATGAAAGTATCTAAAGTTGTTAAAACCGCCGTAAAATTAGCACCTATCGTGATCCCGATTGTAAAAAAAGTAATCGCTACAAAGAAAGCAACGACTAATCACTCCAAAAACATCTATAAATAGGGTTAATAACAAGAATCTGCTTACTTTTTTCAGTAGATTCTTTATTTTTCGCTAATTAACAGTTCGCTATCTTCTATATGGCACTGTAAAATAAAATTTAGCAATACACATGAGGAGCTGTTTATGATAAATACCGAAAAACAATTAATGAGCTTGGTTAACGCTGCGCAGGTCCTAACCTCAACACTCGATATAGACCAAGTGTTAGAAAAACTTATTAGTGAAGTACTCCATGTGATTAAAGGTGCTGATGCAGGTGTGCTGTTTATGTTAAATACAGAAACAAATCGTCTAATTGCTAAGCATGCTATTGGTTATGATCTAGCTTACTTGAAGAAAATTCACCTTGCCTCAAATGAAGGGATGACTGGAAAAGTGTTCTCTCAAAAGAAGGCATTTAGATTCCACTCTAGCGATGATGTAACTGAAAACATGGCCGATTTATTTCCACAGTATGAAGAAAACTATACAAAAGCAGTCGGTGATTTTACTTACCCGAAAAGTGCTGTTTGTGCTCCGCTTCTTGATAAAAGTAATTCATGTATAGGCGTGTTAACGATTGTTAACTTTTCAGGAGATACACAGTTTGAAAATAGTGATTTAACAATGCTACAAGCATTTGCAAATCAGTCCTCGATTGCCATCGAAAACGCAAAATTATTTACTCAAAATGAGCGTTCTAAACGTATTTATAATGCTTTAACACGTGTCTCTTTAACACGAGGTCGACTAAACGAAATGATTGATACACTCGCTTCCTTACTAGGACAGTCTGTAGCTATTATCACTGATTTTTACGATTTACTTGTCGCATCTTCTTCAACAGCAAAGCTTGCAACCGAAATTTTAAAAGAGCAAGAATCAGAGCATCTTCATACAGTTGTTCAGCAGTGCGTGCGACATCAAGTACATATACCAATCAACCATGAAATGTATGTAAGTTATTTGTTTCCCATCCATATAGAGCGGGGTGTTATAGGAATACTGTTGATTGTTATGGATCACCATTTACAGATGGATCCTCTAGATTTATTCGCAGTAGAACAGGCAAGCGCTCTTTTCGCCTTACAATTAGCAGAGGAGGAAAAGGAGCTTGAAATTTCTTTTAAATATGATGGTTATTTGTTACAACAGCTACTAAACTTGAATTTTAATGCCTTTTATAAACGCCAAGAGGCCCAACAAGCTACCCATTATTTATGTGCTACTCTACAGCTTGAAGGAAGTAAGTATGGTGTTGCTCAAACTAAAAAAAAGCAGCAACAATTTAGTAAGCTACTCTATCGTTTAACACGTTTATTTTCCTTACCAGTTTTCATCTCAGAACACGATTCGCACTACCATTTTTTATTTATGAACAATCTAAGAGAACCAGTTGAACAATTTAAAGAAAGCATTCAACATTTTTTCAAGCTCCTCGATCAGGATTCTAAAAAGTACCATTCACTTTCGTTTATGGTTGGCCTTGGGAGACACTTCGACACAATTGAAAATATCTCCAGTTCTTACCGGGACTCAAAAAAGTGCATAGACTATTTACAAACACTCGAACAAGCACCGTTCATTTTATCCTACGATAAGCTTGGACCTTACACCCTTTTCTTAAATAATGACCCACAGGAAATGGCAGAGTATGTAGAGATGAAACTTGGACCCATTATCAAATATGACAAACAGCATAAAACTGATTTGTTATATACAATAAAGGTATTTTTCGAGAATAATCAGAATCGCAAACAAACAGCCGAGACATGCTTTGTACACCTAAACACCATCAAATATAGACTTCAGACAATTTTTTCATTGATAGAAATTGATGAACAAAACGGGAAAACTATGTTTGAATTAAATCTCGCAATCTATATGCTTTCCTACTTACAAAACGCAAAATTAGCCATAACAGACAAAGTGTAATTCTTATCTTTGTCTGTTTTCACATAGTATTTTATTAGTATTCATTGTTATACTAAACCCTACTTGTTGAATTTTCAGAATATTTGTATTAAGCAAGGGGGGCTTAACAGGAATGGAAATGTGGAGTTTGTTTACGATTATTGCTTCACTGGCTTTATTAATTTTTCTAGCACTACGTGGTTTCAGTATCATTATTATTGCGCCAATTGCCAGTTTAATCGTCATCATTTTAAATCAAATGCCTATTTTAGATTCACTACAGGACAACTATATGAGCGGGTTCATAAACTTTATGAAAAATTACTACCTCATCTTCTTATTTGCCGCAATTTTCGGTAAATTTATGGATGATAGTGGCGCTGCTCGTGCAATAGCAGAAAAACTTTTAAATATTATGGGACGTCATAGTAAATTTAACGCGCTAATGGCAGTCGTCATCATTTGTGCTTTTTTAACATTAGGTGGCATTAATACATACGTTGTTATTTTCGCTATTTTACCAATTGCTAAGCCTTTATTTAAAGCTATGAATATACCTTGGCATCTATTTACAGGAGCATTTTTCTTTGGCATGGCAACCTTTACGATGACTATGCTTCCTGGTTCACCATCTGTACAAAACATTATCCCAACGAAATATTTAGGGACAACAGCTACTGCAGCACCGGTTGTTGGGATTGTTGCTACAATTACCATTATTCTTTTTAATTGCTTCTATTTAAAGCGTCAATTGTCTAAATCTGAGGCGCGTGGTGAAACTTATGAAAATATGAAAAATCCAGAAAAACAGGATTCAAAAGCTTTTGAGGCAAGCGAGAGAAAATTACCACCTTTTATCTTAAGTATTTTGCCACCAATCTTCTTAATTGTTACATTAAACGTTTTTAAAGTAGATATTCTCTACACATTAATACTCACGGTGCTTGTTTCCATCGTTATTTTTTGGAAATACATAGACAACAAATTACAAGCAATTAATGTAGGAGCAACAAATACTGTTTTACCAATCGTCAATACAAGCGCTGATGTTGGTTACGGCACCGTTATTGCAGCGACAGCTGGTTTTGGAGTAATAACAGAAATGCTGGCCAACATACCAGGAAGTCCTTTAATTTCTCTTTATGTCGCTATTGCGGCACTTGCAGGGATTACGGGTACTGCCTCTGGTGGACTTGGAATTGCGATGGAAACACTAGCTCAAACTTATTTAGATTTAGGCGTTGATCCAGAGGCACTTCATCGCATTGCGACAATTGCCTCCGGTAGTTTAGATTCATTACCACACAATGGTGCTGTTATTACTGTACTGGCAGTTATAGGTTTAACACATAAAGATGCCTACAAACATATATTTTTCGTTTCAGTAATTGGGCCTCTTGTGGCGGCAATTCCTGCATTAATTGCTGCGATCTTAATTTATTCGTAAATATTAATTAAACAGTAGGAGATGAACAAACATGAAAGTCTCTCTTTTCGCAACATGTTTAGTAGATATGTTTCAAACAAATGTGGGCAAAGCAACTGTAGAACTTCTAGAACATCTTGGCTGTGAAGTCATATTTCCAAAAGGGCAAATTTGCTGCGGGCAACCTGCCTACAACTCTGGCTATGTTAAAGAAGCAAAGGAAGCAATGAAAAACATGATAACAGCATTTGATGATGCTGAATATATTGTCTGTCCTTCTGGTTCTTGTGCTTATATGTTCCGCGAATATGAAAAAGTTTTTGCAGACGATGCTCAATGGTCGGCTCGTGCAAAAAGATTGGCTAACAAAACTTATGAATTAACACAATTTATCGTAGAGGTTCTTGGCATTACAGACGTGGGTGCTAGCTTCAATGGAAATGTGACCTACCATATGTCCTGCCATATGACACGTTTACTCGGTGTAAAAAGCGCGCCTTTCACATTACTAGACAATGTGAAAGGATTGACGTATACAGAGCTACCTAACAAAACAACTTGCTGTGGTTTTGGTGGTACATTCTCAGTTAAAATGACACCTATTTCTGAGCAAATGGTTGATGAAAAGGTGCAGCATATTATTGAAACAGGTGCCACTTATTTAGCTGGTGCGGATGAAGGCTGTTTAATGAATATTCGCGGTCGTGCGGAACGATTAGGTGCACACGTACAAGTACTTCATATAGCCGAAATTTTAAATTCCCGAAAAGCGGAGGTGCGTGCATAATGCCAATGAAGGTCAGCAATGAATCTTTTAATAATCGAGTTGGAGAAGGCATTCAAAATACCTTTATGCGTAGTGCCGTTTCAGGCGCACAAGACCGATTAGAAACAAATCGTCAATTGGCTACCGAAGAGCTTGGTAATTGGGAGGAATGGCGTTCGCTAGGTGAAGAGATTCGTCAGCATGTACTTGCAAACCTAGATTACTATTTAACACAGCTAAGTGAACAGGTCGCTGCACGTGGTGGCCACGTTTTCTTTGCAGCCACTGCAGAAGAAGCCCAAGTCTATATCGCCAAAGTCGCTAATAAAAAGCAAGCCAAAAAAATTGTTAAATCAAAGTCAATGGTAACAGAAGAAATTGACTTAAATCATTATTTAGAGGAGCATGTTGGCTGCCGTGTCATCGAAACTGATTTAGGAGAATACATTTTACAGCTCGACAACGACTTGCCTTCACATATTGTCGCACCCGCTTTACACCGTAAGAAGGAACAGGTACAGGAAAGTTTCCAACGTCATCATCACTATGAAGGCTCTGAACGTCCCGAGGAACTAACAAAACACGCACGAAAAATGTTACGTGATGATTATTTAACTGCGGATATTGGAATTACGGGCTGTAATTTTGCAGTTGCCGATACTGGCTCTGTTTGCATCGTAACAAATGAAGGAAATGCTGATTTATCGACAGCATTACCAAAAACACAAATTACAGTAATGGGTATGGAAAGGCTTGTTCCAACGTTTGAAGAGCTAGAAGTACTAGTCAATATGCTAACAAGAAGTGCAGTAGGTCAAAAACTGCCTAGTTACGTAACTGTATTAAGCGGCCCTCGTCAAGAAGGTGATGTAGATGGTCCAGAAGAATTTCATTTAGTCATTGTTGATAATGGGCGATCTGAAATTTTAGGCAGTGAATTCCAAGCAATTTTACAGTGTATTCGTTGTGGTGCTTGTGCTAATATTTGCCCTGTTTATCGTCATGTAGGCGGTCATTCATACGGTTCAATTTACTCTGGACCTGTTGGGGCTGTCTTATCTCCATTGCTTGGTGGATATGATGAATATAAGGAACTACCATTTGCTTCAACACTTTGTGGGGCTTGTACTGATGTTTGTCCAGTAAAAATTCCGCTACATGAGTTACTTCATAAGCATCGACAAACCATTGTGGAAAAGGAAGGTCGTGCTCCAGTATCTGAACGCTTCCTTATGTCTATTTTCGGTATTGGCTCCTCATCAAGCGGTATGTATAAATTCGGATCTAAAGTTGCATCAAGTGTTTTAAAACCATTAACAAAAAATGAGCAACTATCAAAAGGCATTGGCCCATTAAAAAATTGGACAGATATTCGTGAATTCCCTGCACCTAAAAAGGAACGCTTCCGTGACTGGTTCGAAAATCGACAAAAAGGAGATGATTAAGGGATGGTAGGCACAATTCAAAATCGCGAGACATTTATTCGTCAATTATCTTCTAGACTTCAACGGTCAACTATACCAACACATGTGGAGCGTCCTCAATGGCGCTATACCCCGCAGCATAAAACGTTACAAAACTTATCTCAGGATGAGCTATTGGGCGTCTTACAAAAACAATGCACACGCATCAATACGAACTGCGTTGTGACATCTGCTGCTGATTTAGCTACGACACTGGAAAAAGTTATTGACGATTATGATGGAGGTCCCATTATGACTTGGCAGGATGAACGATTTGACGCTTATGGTCTGACAACGCTGTTTTCAGATACATTACCTAAAAAACAAATCGAACTGCACACTTGGGACCCGACAATTGGCAGGGACAATATAACACTAGTAGAGAAAGCAAATATCGGAATTACAATTAGTGATATCACACTGGCGGAATCAGGTACAGCTGTACTTTTTAGCAACCCAAATCACGGTCGGACTGTTAGTTTCTTACCTACAAAATCCATCATTTTAATGCCAAAAAGCTCCATCGTACCTCGAATGACACAGGCCGCTGTACAAATTCGAGAGCGTCTACAAAATGGTGAAACGCTTGCTTCTTGCATTAATTTCATTTCCGGACCTAGTAACTCTGCCGATATTGAAATGATTTTAGTTGTCGGTGTTCACGGCCCTATGTACATGACCTACATCATTATTGATGATTTATAGAAGAAACATACTAAGATTAGTAGTACAAACCAAGGCCATGGTTTGTGCTACTATTTTATTTAGTAGAAGTGAAGAAAAGTCGACCAGCCTCTGGGATCATATAGAATCCGTATCATAAACTGGCTAA
>NZ_MDDN01000022.1 GCF_001708185.1 Lysinibacillus xylanilyticus
GCTTCGTCGGTTCTATCCGTTGTTTGGACTCTTCTTTCCGTCACTTCCTTGGCTATCCGTCGTTTGGACTCTTCTTTCCGTCACTTTGACTGTCCTATCCGTCGTTCGGACTCTTCTTTCCGTCGCTTCGTTGACTATCCGTCGTTTGGCTTCTTCTTTCCGTCACTTCGTCGGTTCTATCCGTCGTTCGGACTCTTCTTTCCGTCGATTCGTTGGCTATCCGTCGTTTGGACTCTTCTTTCCGTCGATTCCTTGGTTCTATCCGTCGTTCGGGCTCTTCTTTCCGTCGCTTCGTTGGCTATCCGTCGTTTGGACTCTTCTTTCCGTCACTTTGACTGTCCTATCCGTCGTTCGGACTCTTCTTTCCGTCACTTTGTCGGCTATCCGTCGCTCGGCTTCTTCTTTCCGTCGCTTCCTTGGTTCTATCCGTCGTTTGGACTCTTCTTTCCGTCACTTCCTTGGCTATCCGTCGCTCGGCTTCTTCTTTCCGTCACTTCCTTGGTTCTATCCGTCGTTTGGACTCTTCTTTCCGTCGCTTCGGCTCTTCTTTCCGTCGCTTTGACTGTTCTATCCGTCGCTCTGATTTCCATCCGTCGCTTTAACTATTCTTTTCGTCGCTCTCGCCTTTCTTCCGTCGCTTCCTTGACTCTATCCGTCGCCCTAGCTGTTCTATCCGTCGCTTTAGATTTAATATAAAATTAAAAAAACTGTAGCCAACTCAGTTAAGATCCGAGTTTGTCTACAGTTTAAAATGACAGCTATGCTTGTCTATCAAATTGTTGAATCATTTTATATAGCTCTGCTGATTGTTTTTTCAAGCTTTCTGCTAATTGCTCTACTTGCTCAATGGCATATGCCTGTTCTTCCGTTGCACTGCTGACCTCTTGTGCACCCGCTGACGTTTCTTGAGCAATAGCTGCAACTTCTTGAGATTGACGCGCAGTTGTTTCAATATTATGCATTTGTTGTTCAATCAGTGCAGAAATTTCTACAATTGCACTTGCCATTTCATGTACACTTGAAGACATGCCTTCTACCGCTGTCGTCGTTTCTGATACACGTGCAGCTTCCTTTGTCGCAAATGCCACTTGCTGATTCATTTGTTTTACAACAACCCCAACGTTTCCTTGCATGGATTGAATAAGAGACGTAATACCTTGCACCGCTTTAGCACTCTCATCAGCCAAGCTACGAACCTCTTCCGCTACTACAGCAAAGCCTTTTCCATGTTCTCCAGCACGTGCTGCCTCAATCGAAGCATTTAAGGCTAGTAAATTTGTTTGTGCTGCAATATCGCCAACTAAGCCAATGATGCGCTCTACCTGTCCAGCATTATCTTCTAATAAACGAATGCTCTCTAATGCTTCATTATTGCCGGCCGCAATTTGTTGAATACTATTCACTAACGTTTCGATTGCTTTAGTAGTTGTCGTTAAATTATGTAGGATCTCTTTGGATTGCGTTGCTGATGCATCAGCTCTACTATTCACTTCTGTAGCGAGAGCTCGTACATCTTCAATCGCTTCAACTGTGTCTTGCACTGCTGTAGCAGAAGCCTCTGCACCTGTAGAAATCTGTTTAACCGTAAAGGAGATACGCTCTGCCTTTTTTGTTGCAACAGCCGCTTCATCAGATAGGTGGATAATCGATTGATTTGTTTGTTGGAAGTTCTGGTCTATACTTTCCACCATTTGTCGTAAATTTAACACCATTTGCTGGAATGCTTCTGCAACAGAACGAATCTCATCATTTGTATTCGGCATTTCTACATCTTGTCCAATTTTCCCATCCGCCACACGGGAAGCAGAATTTTCAAGCTGCTGTAAAGGTTTAATTAAAATTACACAGAAAACCGCAGCCAAAATACCTGACCACGTAATCCCTAACAGGTACGTAATAATTTCAAACAGTTTACGATTGCTTTCTGGGAAGAAGGTAGGTTGTAAATATTCGATAAATATAAAACTGATACTGTATGTGATTAGTGCTAGAATACTGACAAATAATACTAGTTTAAGTCGTAAGCCAAACTGTTTTTTCATAGAGCTCCTCAATTCTCTTCAAGTTTTTTTACTAATCGTTCTACCAATTCTTTTAATTCTGCAAATGTTATTTCATAAATTTCTTTACTACCACCATAAGGATCTACAACATTTCCTGTGCTACCTTCGCTTGTATACTCTTTTAAAGTAAAAACTTTTTGTTCTGCATGAGGATAATTAGCGATGATTGTATCTTTATGGGCAGTTGTCATTGTTAAAATTAAATCAGCCCATTCCATTTCAGTTATAGATAATTGTGTTGCTAAATGCTGATGTGTCATATTTGCTTTATTTAATACTTGTTGCGCATGTGCAGACATCTTATCATTAGGAATGGCATAAATACCTGCTGACCGGACTTCAATATGCCCAATTTGTTGATGTTTTAAAATAACTTCTGCCATCGGACTGCGACAAGTATTCCCGGTACAAACAAATAGTATTTTCACACTTATCACCCTCCATTGTTTTCTCTATTGCAAGAAAGCTAAAAAACTCATAATGATTAAAATAATTCCTGTAATTCTTTGTAATTTATCCCCAAATAAGACCTGACTTCTACGTGCAATTACTAATGACCCATAAGAGCAAATAAGAGCACTCACACCTGCACTAATAATAAATAATGTTTTCTCCAAATTTAGCATACCAAAAGAAATACTTACTGAAAAGGTGTCTAGGCTTGCAGTCACAGCTAAAAGTATTGGTGAAATCGTTACTTTTTCCTCTTTCTGTGAGAATAATAGTATATGTAAGCCAATACAAAATAATAAAATACTTGAAATCCATTGCCCCCATTCTAATAGGAAACGAACTAAATAGCTTCCTATTTCGAAGCCTACTAACGGAAAAAGCATGTGCAGAGCAGCTGTCCACACTGATAAAAATAATCGATATCTAACATTTGGTATTAATACATATAAACCAATCACATCTACAGACGTTATAATACCTGCAAGAATTCCCTGCAAGAAAGCACTCCTTCACTCCCTAATATTTTATCATTTTATGCTCGAAAATGCAGTATTATCATAATCCTTTTTTCTTAGAAACAAGGTGTTAAAAGTCCCATCAACACTAGCAACCATCTTCCGTTATAGTAAAAATTCGCTCCGCTTTCCACCACTATGGCGTGAAAACAAGCGTCTAAGCAGATTTTTATCTTCATAACAAAAAAAGTATGCCAGAAGTAACTTTCTAGCATACTTTTTTTCATTTATTATGGCTCATCACCTAACGTGTGGTTGATTTCCGTTCCGACAGGGCGCAAATGTTATCCACAACTTTTGGTGATGGACCTTTATTATAGAAAGATTGCTTTTTACGGAGTATACCATTTACCACCAGCAGCTTTTTCAAGTCGATTCATAATTGCAGCCCCTACCCCGTCAGTCGATGTAGTGGTCGCTAAGATAATTGTAGCTGCTGTTTTATCACAGGCTCTTAATGCATGGTACAATGTCGCACCCATTTCTTCTTTACTACCAGCTTCTCCTATCGAAAAATAAAAATCAGCCTCGATGTTAACAAAACTAGCTGGTGCAAGTAGTGCTACTTTATGCCCTTGTGTTTGTAATTGATGGACAGCCTCGTTCACTTTCTGCAACTCGCATTCAATTAATCGTACGGGGGCGTTTGGAGCATAGTGTGTATATTTCATACCAGGGGCTTTTGGAGTAGCCTCTAGTTTTTGTTCTATTTTTGTCGGCTGAAGAACAGGACCAATCTTAGCCTCTAGCATTTCCTTAGTGATTCCACCTGGACGCAAAATAACTGGAGGTTCGTGTGTAACATCTAACACTGTGGATTCGAATCCAATTCCAGTAGAACCTCCATCTAAAATATAAGGTATGTACCCTTTCAAATCATCTTGAACATGGATTGCTTCTGTTGGACTTGGCTTTCCACTACGATTCGCACTCGGCGCAGCAAGTGGCTTCTTTAATTGTTGAAGTAATGCGAGTGCAACTGGATGATCTGGCATGCGGATGCCGACAGTCTTTAGCCCAGCTGTCACACTGTTTGCCAGTACATTTGGCTTTACAGGCATAACAAGTGTCAGTGGACCTGGCCAAAATAAATCCATGCATTTTTTGGCTACTTCAGAAATATGTTCTATATAGAGTTCAACTTCCTCTTTCGTGCCAATGTGGACAATTAATGGATTGTCTGAAGGACGACCTTTTGCTTCAAATATCTTTTTTACTGCTATGTCATTTGTAGCAACAGCTCCTAAGCCATAAACCGTTTCTGTAGGAAATGCCACAACCTCACCCGCATTTAAGATATCCACAGCCTGTGCATAATTTATCTGACTATTCACATTACTATCCACAATCTTGCAAACGGTTTCCATGATTAAAACCTTCCTTCAATTTTTGATTTTACTGAATTATCCACATAATGTTTATAACTTATCAAAAATTGTGTATAAGTTATCTGAATTTGTGCACAATTCATTCAAAAAAACCTTTAATCCATTCCCATATAAAGAATGTAACTTGTTCTTCCTCTTCTTCTGTTTGTTCTTCTTTATCAGGCTCACAAACTGATGGGAATATGCTACACCACCAGTTATCACCACGTGCATCGCCGATTTTCACAACAATAGAATGATACACATTTTGTGGATAAAGCGCAGCATTCTGTCTCTTTGGTGGAAATAAGTTATCCCCAAGTACAATCTGTGTATCAAGTTGTGGATATTTTTCTTTTATTTCTGCTTCGATTTCTTGTTTTAATGAAATAATTTGCTCGTTATCCACAATTCCTGCTTCAGCACTAGCTACAACTTGCTTAAAATACGGCTTTAAATCTTTGACAAGCTGCTCCTTTTCAAGCTGATCCTGTGTCGTATTACTATTGGCAATAACGCGGATACGAAAATCATTTTCTTGCTCATAATCCGTAGCTTCTTTCGCAAAACCTACTAATGATGGAATATATAAAATACATAATTGTAAAGCAATCGCAACTAATACTAGTCTTGCAAAAGCTAGAAAAATATTTTGTTTAGGTAATCTAATAATCTTGTATTCGTTTAACATAAAAATCCCTCCTTGCTCAACATTGTTGGCAAGAAGTAGATACTTTATACATGAATTTCACAAAAAATCATTCGTGGCTTACCATTAATATCTTTTTCTATCGAAACTGTAGCCTGTGGAAAACTATTTTTAAAGAATTGAGCCACCTGCTCCCCTTGTGTATAACCGATTTCAAGGCCAATGAGGGCTGGTTTATTCATAAGGGTTGGTAGCTGCTCAGCCAATTTTCTATATAAAATAAGTCCGTCTTCTTCTGCAAAAAGAGCACTATGTGGTTCATGCTCTAGCACAGTACTAGACATCTCTTTCGCTTCATCAAAAGCAATATAAGGCGGATTAGATAACACAATATCGAATTTTTCACCTACAAGAGGAGCCGTTAAATCGCCTAATCGGAAATCAATATCCACCGCTAATCTTTGGGCATTGTTTTGTGCTGTAGTTAAAGCAGCTTCAGATAAATCAGTGGCTACGACTGTTAGCTCTGGACATTCTAACTTCATAGAAATGGCAATTGCACCACTACCAGTTCCTATATCTGCAAGCTTCAATGCGCTATGATGAAACATTTTTTTCATGCGATTGATTGTTCCAAGCACTAATTCCTCTGTCTCAGGTCTAGGAATAAGCACTGACTCATCGACAATAAATGAACGACCATAAAATTCTTCACTGCCAACGCAATACTGTACAGGTCGTCCACTCGCATGCTCTTCGATTAATTCTTTAAATTGATCTTTTTGTTCAGCTGTTAATACGTCCGGTAAATGCAACATCACTTCTGAATAACTTGTGCCAAGTACATGCTGCATGACAATGCGGGCTGCTGTTTCCTCACAACCATGATCCACTAAAAAAGAAGAAGCCCATTGAAGGGCCTCCATTACATTATTATAGGTCATCATTTAATCGCTCTAACTTTGATGCTTGCTCTTCTAAAATGAGTGCATCAATGATTTCGTCAAGTCTACCTTCGACGATTTGGTCTAGCTTTTGAATCGTTAAACCAATACGGTGGTCTGTTACACGGTTTTGTGGATAATTGTATGTGCGAATACGCTCAGAGCGATCGCCTGAACCTACAGCTGATTTACGTGTGGCATCGATTTCTTTTTGTGCTTCTTGCATATATTTATCAGCAACACGAGCACGTAGAATTTTCATCGCCTTTTCACGGTTTTTAATTTGCGAACGTTCATCCTGCATCGATACAACAACACCTGTTGGTAAGTGGGTCATACGCACAGCTGACATCGTTGTATTTACCGATTGACCACCTGCACCAGAAGATGCAAATGTATCAACACGGATATCTTTTTCATGGATTTCAACATCTACTTCTTCCACTTCAGGTAAGCAGGCTACTGTCGATGTCGATGTATGAATACGCCCTTGAGATTCCGTTGCAGGTACACGTTGCACACGGTGTGCACCATTTTCAAACTTGAATTTAGAATATGCACCTTGACCATTAATCATAAAAATAACTTCTTTATAGCCGCCCATTGGGTTTGGCGTCGCTTCCATTATGTCAATTTTCCAGCCTTGTGTCTCCGCATAACGAGAGTACATACGGAACAAATCTCCAGCAAAAATATTCGCCTCGTCTCCACCAGCTGCACCACGAATCTCCATAATAACGTTTTTATTATCATTAGGATCTTTTGGAATTAATAGAATACGTAAACGTTCTTCTAACTCTTCTTGCTGATCTTTCAGCATATTGAATTCTTCTTTTACCATTTCGTGCATATCAGGATCTTTTTCACTATCTAGCATCTCACGTGTATCAACTAATTGTTCTTTTACACTTTTATATTCACGATAAGCATCTACAGTTTCCTGGATATCTGATTGTTCCTTGGAATATTCACGTAATTTTTTATTGTCATTCACAATATCAGGATCACTTAAAAGCTCCGTTAGTCTTTCGTAACGATCCTCCACTGCTTGTAATCGATCAAACATGGATTTCACCTCTATTTAGTTTTTTAAAACGTTTCCTCTTTTATGGTCGTAGCACCCTAACTTGAAAAGAGTAACTCTACATTAGAATCTCGCTCAGGCGTAATGGTTGTTTATGAACATTCTTTCTTTCCACTACTTAGTATAAGGAAAATTTCTTTTGTACGCTACTTTTTCTTAGCGTTATAGTGGCGGATGTGCGTGACACTTTCGACAAACTGGATAGTAGGAATCATTTCCTCCAATTTGAATTTGATCTCCTGTATAAACAGGTTTTCCACCTTCATCAACACGTAAATTCATTGTCGCTTTTTTATGACAGAACCAACAAATTGTTTTCATTTCCTCAATTTTATCTGCATATGTAAGCATGTACTGACTGCCTTCAAATAACTCATTTTGGAAATCGTTTTTTAGACCGAAGCCCATGACCGGAATATCTAACTCATCTACGATATATGCTAACTGCAAAACATGCTCTTTTTTTAGAAATTGTACTTCATCAACAAGTACACAATATGGTTTTACAGCATTGTTTTTTACTAGCTCAAAAATATTTGTATCATCATTAACAGGAATGGCTTGTTGACGTAAGCCTACTCGACTTGAGATAAAACCTACTTCATCTCGCGTATCTATGCCTGGTGTAAACATCATTACAGGTTTTTGTTGTTCTTCATAGTTATGCGCAACTTTTAGAATTTCTATGGATTTACCACTATTCATTGCGCCATGCTTAAAATATAGCTGTGCCATGTGTCTTCTCCCTTTCTTTTTGTCAATCTGGATTTTGAAAAGACTTGCATCAACGTGATCTTATTACTTTGATATACTGAAAAAAATACCTGCCAAGCACATGCTTGGCAGGTATTAAACTAACATTAGTTTTTAAGACCGTATTTTTTGTTGAAACGATCCACGCGACCATCATTAGACGCGAATTTTTGACGGCCAGTATAGAATGGGTGACATTCGTTGCAGAACTCGACAACGATGTTTTCTTTTACTGAACCAGTTTGGAAAGTGTTACCACAAGAGCAAGTTACTGTTGCTACTTTGTAGTCTGGATGAATTCCTTGTTTCATATTCGTTTTCTCCTCTCGCCCTGAACCATCTGGAACAGAGTAATATCGAACTGTACCTTACATAGCTCGAATATGTCAGCTACATATGTACACGTTGCATACTTTTGAAGTATAGCATAGTTATTTTGTTTATTTCAAGAGAAAATATTTATAATTCACTTTTAGTACTAGTTAACCGCGCACCTCACGATAGTCATGATGCTTTTTTATTCCTTTCTTTGAATAGATGTTGTGGGAGGACACGTACGCTACTTTCGGTGCATCTGGCTCTATATAACACCTACTATGCTGCACCTAGCACTTGTGGTAATCGAAATAAATGCCCTTGAATAGAGCCTGACTGCCATTTGTAGTACATATTTTGCAGAACTGTTAATGCAAAAAAATCACCACCGACTATGATCTAGTCAATGGTGATTCATGTTTTATAGAAGCCCTTTACCTTTAGTAGCTTTTTTCATATCTTCATTAAGCTTTTCAAAGAACTCTTCATTTGATTTTGTTGTACGTAATTTTTTCATGAAGCGCTCCGCAAAATCAGGTGCGTCCGAGAATGTTTTACGAATTGCCCATAGCTTTTCAAGTTGCTCAGGCGCAAGCAGAAGCTCTTCCTTACGTGTACCTGAACGACGGATATCAAGCGCAGGGAAAATACGACGCTCTGCTAATTGGCGATCAAGATGAAGCTCTAAATTACCTGTCCCTTTAAACTCCTCATAAATAACCTCATCCATACGAGATCCTGTATCCACTAAAGCTGTCGCTAAAATTGTTAAGCTACCGCCTTCTTCAATATTACGTGCAGATCCAAAGAATCGTTTTGGTCTATGGAATGCAGCAGGATCAATACCACCTGAAAGCGTACGACCGCTCGGTGGAATAACTAAGTTATAAGCGCGTGCTAAACGTGTAATGGAGTCCATTAAAATAATAACATCACGCTTATGCTCAACTAAACGGCGTGCACGTTCTAACACAATTTCTGCAACTTTCACATGATTTTCTGGGACCTCATCGAAAGTCGAGCTCACTACATCTGCATTCACAGAACGTTCAATATCAGTTACTTCCTCAGGGCGTTCGTCAATAAGTAAGACAATTAACTCTGCGTCAGGATAATTTGTTGTAATCGCATTCGCGATCTCTTTTAGTAACGAAGTTTTCCCTGCCTTTGGTGGTGCAACGATTAATCCACGTTGTCCAAAGCCTACAGGTGCTACTAAATCCATAATACGAGTCGATAAATTACGTTGAGTTGTTTCAAGCTTAATTTGTCGGTCAGGATATAAAGGCGTTAATGCAGGAAAATGCACACGTTCCTTTGCCACTTCTGGGTCTTCACCGTTAACAGCATCCACTTGTAGTAGTCCATAATAGCGTTCATTTTCTTTAGGTGGACGCACCTTACCAGATACCTTGTCCCCATTTCGTAGATCAAAGCGACGAATCTGAGAAGCAGAAATATAAATATCCTCTTTACTTGGAGAGTAGTTAATTGGTCGAAGGAAGCCGAAGCCCTCTTGCGAAACAATTTCTAGTACACCTTCCATAAAGAAATAGCCCTCTTGCTCTGAACGCGTTTTCAAAATAGCAAAGATTAATTCTTTTTTCGTTAGCTTGCTATAATATGAAATTTTATATTGGCGTGCAAGGGCGTAAAGCTCTTTTAACGTCATGTTTTCTAATTGAGCGATTGTCAATGCAGACATATGCACAACTCCAGTCTTTTTCAAAATATAATGCAATTTTTGGGATTATCATAGAAGTTTTTTTTACGAAAGGCTCAGTTCTAAAGTTGATTTTTGCACCTGTACACTTTCTCTTTTATCTCAAGTACACCAATCAAATTGCCAAACCTTATAAACTATGGGATGGTTTAAATTTAGAAGAAGGTACCTAGCGCAAAAGATGCACTAGGTATATTTTAGAAGAAAATTTTATTTATAGCTAGGTTTTTTATCAAGAGCGTGACGACCTTCTACAAAACGGACAGTTCCAGATTTAGCTCGCATAACAACAGAGTGTGTTAAAGCATAAGCCCCTTTATACTGAACGCCTTTTAATAACTCGCAATCTGTTACAGCTGTCGCTGCAAAAATAGCATCGTCACCTTTAACTAGGTCATCTAAATGAAGAACTTTTTCTACGTCTACACCCATTTTTCTGCAGCGTTCTAACTGTTCCTCATCTTCTGGCACTAGTTTCGCTTGGAAGTCTCCACCTAAACATTTTAATGCAACAGCTGAAATTACACCCTCTGGTGCACCACCTGTACCAAACATAATATCAATGCCGGTTTCATCAAAAGCTGTATTGATAGCGGCTCCAACATCGCCGTCTTGAATAAATTTAATGCGCGCCCCAGCTTCTCTGATTTCATCAACAATCGCTTGGTGGCGTGGTCGATCTAAAAGAGTAGCTACCACGTCTGAAATATCTTTATTTTTAGCTTTTGCTACCTGTAGTAAGTTATAAGTAACAGAAGCATTAATATCGACTTTACCAGCCGCTTCCGGTCCTACTGCAATTTTCTCCATGTACATATCAGGTGCATTTAACAGATTACCCTTATCTGCAATGGCAAGAACTGTCATTGCACCATTTGTACCCTTGGCCACAATATTTGTACCTTCTAATGGGTCAACTGCGATATCTACTTGAGGACCTCCATTACGCAAGCCCAGCTCTTCACCAATATAAAGCATTGGTGCTTCATCCATTTCACCTTCACCAATCACTACTGTAGCATGCATTGGAATTGTATCGAACATTGCGCGCATCGCTGTCGTTGCTGCATCATCTGCCTCAATTTTTAAACCGCGACCCATCCATTTCCCGGATGCGATTGCTGCTGCTTCTGTTACTCGGACTACTTCCATCGATAAACTACGTTCCATTGTTCTATTTGCCTCCCGTTATCGGCACACTTCTTCGCCGAAACATTCAAATTACCTCTATTGTAACATAGTTAGTTCAAAACTTTTAGCTCTCATTATTCCTTCGTCTCTGCTACGCGTGCCATTATTGTTTCACGTCGAATATTAGCGCCTAAATCACGTAATTTCTCAATAAGTGAGCTATAGCCGCGCTCAATATGATAGATATCATGAATTTCTGTTTCGCCTTCAGCTAAAAGGCCTGCTAATACTAATGCGGCACCAGCACGGAGATCTGTAGCTGTTACAGTTGAGCCTTGTAATTTACTAGGCCCTGTAATAATAGCTGTATTTCCTTCAACACGTGCATTGGCATTCATACGACGAAGTTCATCAATATGCTTAAATCGAGCTGTATAGATTGTATCTGTTACCTTTGAGGAACCAAATGCCTGGGACATTAAGACAGCAAGTGGCTGTTGAATATCCGTTGGGAACCCTGGATACACTAATGTTTTAACATCAACTGCATGCAATGTGGAGAGATCCGTTTTTGGCACAAAAATACTTTCTTCACCGATGTCAATCTTCACACCCATTTCACGAAGCTTTGCAATAATCGCCTCTAAATGCAATGGAATAACATTATCGATTGTAACGCCTTCACCTAAAGCTGCAGCCATAATCATAAACGTAGCAGCTTCAATGCGATCTGGAATAATTGTATGCTCTGTACCATGAAGCTCCTCAACACCTTCAATACGAATAACACTCGTACCTGCGCCTTTAATATTAGCACCCATGTTAGTGAGAAGAGTTGCCACATCAATAATTTCTGGTTCTTTCGCTGCATTTTCAATAACTGTTCGTCCCTTTGCAAGGACAGCAGCTAGCATAATATTAATGGTTGCTCCAACACTGGCAACGTCTAAAAATATTTTAGCACCAATTAATTCATCCGCACGTAAATAAATTGCGCCATGCTCATTCGTGATTTTTGCACCTAATGCCTCAAAGCCTTTTATATGTTGATCAATGGGACGCGGACCTAAGAAGCAGCCTCCAGGTAAACCAATTACTGCTTTTTTAAAGCGACCAAGCATAGCGCCCATTAAGTAATAAGAGGCACGAAGCTTTTTCACGTTGCCGTTTGGTAATGGCAACGCAATCATGTCCGTTGGATCAATTGTCATTGTGCCATCCTCAAATGAAACTTCCCCACCGATTTCCTCTAATAAAGCCTTTAATGTCCAAGCATCAGAAATTTCTGGTAACCCTCCAATTGTCACTGGAGAGTTCGCCAAAATTGATGCAGGAATTAAGGCGACTGCACTATTTTTTGCACCACTAACTTTAATTGTACCTTGTAGACGATTTTCGCCTGTAATTTTATAAACATCCATTTTGCGTTCTCCCTCATGATTGGAAAGTAATTTTTTTGCTAATGGCTCACTATATAATCTTATTATTCGCCTTTTCTCTTATTCCAATCCGCTAAAAATCCTTCAATTCCTTTTTCCGTTAATGGATGGTTGAAAAGTTGCTTTAATACTTTAAAAGGAGTAGTTGAAATATGTGCACCCGCAAGTGCTGCTGCTGTTACATGCTGTGGATGGCGAATAGAAGCAGCGATAATTTGCGTGTCGATATTATGGATTGTGAAAATATCTGCAATTGTTTCGATTAGCTCTACACCATTTTGCCCCATATCATCTAAACGACCGATAAATGGTGATACATATGTTGCACCTGCACGAGCAGCCATTAATGCTTGGTTTGCACTAAAAATTAATGTTACGTTTGTTTTAATACCTTTGTCTGCAAAGAAACGACACGCCTCTAAGCCAGCTGGAGTCATTGGTAATTTAACTGTAATATTCGGAGCAATAGCAGCCAATTCTAAGCCTTCTTTAATCATGCCTTCTGCATCAAGTGCAATTACTTCCCCACTTACTGAGCCGTCTACAAGCTCTGAAATTTCACGAAGTCGATCATGGAAAGAAACATTCTCTTCTTTGGCAACTAATGATGGGTTTGTTGTAACTCCTGATAAAATACCCCATGCGTGTGCTTCTTTAATCTCTTCAAAGTTTGCTGTATCAATGAAAAATTTCATTATATTCCCTCCTGATCACTGTTTTGTCCATCACTATAAAGTGGGTTGATTCCCGTTCCAATTTATTTACATGGAATACGTTGTAAATAATGTCATCCTCCAACCCCAACATTTAATGATGAGCCTTATAATTGAATATTTGCCTAATTTTTTTATTTCAAAAACAAGAGAAGGTCGATAACGGCATCAACGCTTCTCTTATTATGTGTATTCATCTATGCTTTTTTAACTTATTAAATGCAAAAATTATGCTTTTTGTGCACTGCCAAATTCGCGAATTTTCCCAATTACTGTTGCTTTAATCGCTTCACGTGCTGGTGCAAGGAATTTACGTGGATCATAAACAACTTTATCATTATCAAGAATTTCACGGATTACTTTTGTTGCAGCAATTTGATTTTCAGTATTAACGTTAATTTTTGCTGTACCTAATGAAATTGAGCGTTGAATATCTTTTGTTGGGATACCAGTACCGCCATGTAATACTAATGGAAGGTCTGCTAATTTTGAGATTTCTTCCATTTCTTTAAAGCCTAAGTTTGGTTCTCCTTTGTAAGGACCGTGTACAGAGCCAAGTGCTGGTGCTAAGCAATCGATAGCTGTTAACTCAACCATTTTACGGCATTCTTCTGGATCAGCGTACATAATACCACCGATTACGCCATCCTCGTCACCACCAACTGTGCCAAGCTCAGCTTCCACAGAAACACCTTTAGAATGAGCGTATTCAACCACTTTTGATGTAGTTGCAATGTTTTCTTCGAATGGATGATGAGATGCATCAATCATAACTGAAGTGAAACCTGCATCAATAGCTTCTTTACATTTTTCAAAGCTTGAACCATGATCAAGATGAATAGCCACTGGTACTGTAGTGCCATAAGATTCCATTAAACCTTTGACCATGTGTACAACAGAAATAAATCCGCCCATATATTTACCGGCACCTTCAGAAACACCTAGAATCACTGGAGATTTTTCTTCTTCAGCTGCTTGTAAAATTGCCTGAGTCCATTCAAGGTTGTTGATGTTGAACTGACCCACCGCATAACCTTCTGCCTTTGCTTTAATTAACATCTCTTTCATAGATACTAATGCCATACTAAAAATCCTCCTCATAGGACTATTCTTTCTACATAAATATGCTATTTAATCATAGCAAAAATAAAAGCCCCTGAAAAGCAGGGGCTTTTATTTTCTACACGAAAGCGAAGTGCAACGCAGCGGCAGTGTCAACCGTAGTGCAGTGCAACGAAACGGAGGTTACGCGAAAGCGAAGCGACAGCGTTTTATTTTCTGCACGAAAGCTAACGGCAATGTTTATCTTTTTTAATATATTTGGCTCTTCATTAAAAGTTGGGGATGACATCTGTTAAAACTTATGCCACATATATATGGTATTTAGAAACAAAGTGAAGATGAAACGGTAAAAAAAATTCTACTAAACGTATAACAACCATGAAAAACAGGCGGTGTTGACCACTGCCTGTTCATCTAAACTTGTAATGTTTTATTAACCTCATCACGCACTTCAAAAATATCAAAAGGCTTAGTAAAATATCGAATTGCTCCTAAATCTAATGCTTCCTGCACAACATCTAGTTCACCATATGCAGTCATCATAAATACCGGGAGTTGTGGCCACTTCTCTTTTAAGCGCTTTAAAATTTCAATGCCATCCATCCCTGGTATTTTCATGTCTAATAGAACACAATCCATACCCTCTTCTGCATATCGCAGTGCTTCAATACCATTTGCAGCTAAATATGTAATATAACCTTCTTTTTTCACAACTTCATTTAAAAGCAAACGAATTCCAGGTTGATCATCGACAATTAGTACTCGTTTCACATTTCATTCCGCCCTTTTTAGTTATTATTCTTGCAAAAAACTTCCTATATTATGTATTATTCTCCTTCAATTTCTTAATACCTTCTAGTATTATAAATTAACTACTTTTGCTTTATGTTCTTCCCAAACATATAATATTGATTGAGGTGGGACCATGTCAAAAATACTAACAACACAACTAAGTGGGTTATTTCAAAGAATAACACAAAATGAAGAGGACGCTATTGAAGAAACGGCAAGATTACTTGCTCAAGCAGGTATAGGCGAAGGAAATGTCTATTTCGCATGCTTTGGTGAGATGCAAGTTGTCGAGTTAAATGCATGTCAAGCAGTTGAACGTTTTACCAAGCTAGTGCCATGGACAAAGGATACAATAATAACAGAAGCTGATCGTGTATGCATTTTTACACGGAGTGCACATGATGAAGAGGCATTAGCTTTAGCACAACAACTCAATAACAATTTTATTCCATTTGCAGCAGTTGCTAGCGAAGTAGCAGATTCTGAAAATCCACTAGCAGATTTTGCGTATACGTATATTTCTACACGCATACGAGGTGGTTTATTACCGAACGATTTAGGAGAGCGCATAGTTGTGCCACATGCTATTGCTGCACTTTTTGTTTATGAAGCCGTAAAAATCGCTTATGATGAAATGCTTGGTCTTGATGACGAAGAGTTATAAAGGATCTAAAAAAGAGTTGTCTCAGCGCGAGACAACTCTTTTTTATTATTTAAATGTTGCTCCGATAAAATCACGGAACAATGGTTGTGAACGATTTGGACGTGATACTAACTCTGGATGGAATTGGCATGCTACGAAGAAATTCTTTTCTGGTAACTCAATAATTTCCACTAATTTACCATCAGGGCTTGTACCTGAGAAGACAAGACCTGCAGCTTCCATTGCTTCACGATATTCATTGTTAAATTCATAACGATGGCGGTGGCGTTCATAAACAAGCTCTTTACCGTATGCTTGACTTGCCTTTGAGCCATCCTTTAACTTACATGGATATAAACCTAAACGTAATGTACCACCAATGTCTACACTGTCGTTTTGATCTGGTAAGAAGTCAATAATAGGATATTCTGTATTTGCATCAAGCTCTGTAGAATGTGCACCTTTTAAGCCAAGTACATTGCGAGCAAATTCTATTGTCGCAAGTTGCATACCTAGGCAAATACCTAAGAATGGTACATCATTTTCACGAGCATATTGTGTCGCTAAAATTTTACCTTCAACTCCACGATCACCAAAGCCACCTGGTACTAAAATTGCGTCAGCACCTTTTAATAATGAAGCTACATTGTCAGCATCTACATGTTCAGCATTAATCCAGTCAATTTCAATATCAGAATTAAATGCATAGCCTGCATGTTTTAACGCCTCTACAACAGAAATGTAAGCATCTTGTAGTTCTACATATTTACCAACTAATGCTACTTTTCGTTTATTTGGTAAGCTCTTCACTTTCGCTACAAGCTCACGCCATTCTTCCATATCCGCCTCTGGAGCTTCAATGCCAAAATGGTCAAGAACAATATCATCGATATCTTGTGCATGAAGATTTAATGGTACTTCATATAAATGTTCTGCATCGCGAGATTCAATAATTTCATGTGGTTGAACATCACAGAATAAAGCTAATTTTTCTTTCATTTCTTGAGGCACTTCTTGCTCTGTACGCACAACGATAATATTTGGTTGAATACCTAAAGAACGTAATTCTTTTACAGAATGCTGAGTTGGCTTTGTTTTTAGCTCGCCCGCAGCTTTAATATAAGGAATAAGCGTACAATGAACATACATCACATTGTTATGGCCTAAATTTGTTTTCATTTGGCGAATTGCTTCAAGGAATGGTAGTGACTCAATATCTCCTACTGTCCCGCCTACTTCTGTAATGACAACGTCTGCATTTGTTTCGCGACCAGCTCGTTGAATACGATCTTTGATTTCATTAGTAATGTGAGGAATTACTTGTACTGTTCCACCGTTGTAATCACCACGGCGTTCTTTTTGTAATACAGACTGATAAACACGACCTGATGTTACAGTAGAATGTTTTCCTAGGTTAATATCAATGAAACGTTCGTAGTGACCTAAGTCTAAGTCAGCTTCTGCGCCGTCATCTGTTACGAAAACCTCACCATGTTGATAAGGGCTCATTGTACCTGGGTCAATATTGATATATGGGTCAAATTTTTGAATCGTTACTTCTAATCCGCGATTTTTTAATAAACGACCTAGAGATGCTGCTACAATCCCTTTTCCAAGTGATGACACAACCCCACCTGTTACAAAAATATACTTCGTCATGAAAAAATTCCTCCTTATGTTGTTCTAGAAATTGTTAGTAAGAAAAGTGCATTCACGTCCTACGCTAACCGTACAACGATGCAAATGTCTCGATAGGCTAAAAATTTCTTATCCCTAAAATAAGAAAAGCCGAGAATGCCTACAAAATGTAGTCGATTCGAAGCTGTAATCGTTTCTATCTCTTTTCTACTTAGAAGCTTCAATATTTATTCAGTCACCAATTACTATACATCATGAATGATTTGGAACATTTATATTCATTTCTGTAGCAATAAGCTTGGGAGAGTCAACTGAATAAAGTTGAAAAAACAAAAAAAACGCCCCTCCTGCATAGGTTTGCAGGGGGAGCGTATTACATACACGGTCTTTCTCCTTTAATTAAGGAGCCCAAGTAAAAGATTAAACGGAACCGCGATAGAAGTCAAGATTTTTTAATTCAAGTATAAAAGAAAGAAAATTCAAAGAGTCATTATCTTAGACTTCTTCCTCTTCGTCTTCAAATTCCTCATCATCTTCATCGGCGAAGTCTTCGTCGATATCCTCATCGATGTCTTCTAAATCTTCTTCATCTTCAAAATCAATATCTTCTTTATCATCATCTTCATCTAGATCATCTTCTTCAACGAATTCTTCATAGTCTTCATCAAAGTCAATTTCTTCTTCTTCTAAATCTTCATCTAAATCTTCTTCATCCTCAAGGGCAGCTTTAGATTTTTTCTTATGCGTTTTAACAGAAGGAGCTGTTTCTTCTTCAATCTGTTCAACTTTATACCATTCACGTAAGCCCCAGCCAGTTTCCTGATTGAATAAGAAGCGACCTTCTACATTTAAATCTGTGTAAAATTGTAGTAGGCGAGCTTTCATTTCTTCATCACTATAGCCTGTAAGCTCTTGAAGTATTGTTAATAAGTCATTAAAAGACACTGAGGCACGTTTTTCATTTAAAATTGCATAAGCTAAGTTAATTAACGATTCTTCCGTTAATTGTTCCTTTGTCATTTCACGAAAATTCATTCGTGCACTTCCTTTCCCTCATCACAATGGACGTTTTAAAATTTATATTGCTTTATTTTCGGAGCGCAGCAAAAAAGGCCGCACAAAAGTAACTTTCCATATCATAAGCATAATACCCATTATATACAAAGTTTTATCCTCATTGCTAGCTTCAATTACTGTTTTTTATATCACACATTTTTTTTATCCCAAAGTAAAACAAATAGACAGATAATAATAATATCGGAACAGCGCCAATTTGCTTATCATAAAGGAAAAAAACTCCTAACACTAAAGCTAAAATAACGATGTAGTGAATAACTGATTTCATCCTCTACCGCGCCTCCCCTTTTTTTTACATTTCTATTATAACGGAAATAAAAAAAAGTGCCTAATCCTAAGACTAGACACTTAAAAATAGAGAAGCATTTTATATTAAATTGAATAAATATAGAAAATATGCATGTTTAAACTTTACATATTGCGACGATATTGACCGCCTACTTCATATAAAGCGTTCGTGATTTGTCCTAAGCTAGCTACTTTTACAGTTTCCATAAGCTCTGCGAAAATATTGCCATTGTTTACAGCTACTTGTTGTAAACGAGTAATAGCCGCTTCCGCTTCATTTTCATGTTGCTTCCAGAAAGCTTGTAAATTATGAATTTGCGTCTCTTTTTCTTCCGTTGAGGCACGTGCAATTTCCATATTGTCAATTTCATCTTCTGAAGGTGGATTCGGATTTAAGTATGTGTTTACACCAATGATTGGTAACTCACCTGAATGTTTTAGCATTTCGTAGTACATGGATTCCTCTTGAATCTTACCGCGCTGATATTGTGTTTCCATTGCACCTAGCACGCCACCACGATCATTGATACGATCAAACTCTTCTAGTACCGCCTCTTCTACAAGATCTGTTAACTCTTCAACGATATACGCACCTTGTAATGGATTTTCGTTTTTCGCTAAGCCATGTTCCTTCGTAATAATCATTTGAATGGCCATCGCACGACGTACAGATTCTTCTGTAGGCGTTGTAATTGCCTCATCATACGCATTTGTATGCAATGAATTACAATTATCCTGTAATGCCATTAATGCCTGTAACGTTGTGCGGATATCGTTGAAATCAATTTCCTGTGCATGCAAGCTACGTCCAGATGTTTGGATATGATATTTTAATTTTTGTGCACGTTCATTAGCGCCATACTTATCACGCATTACAACTGCCCAAATACGACGAGCTACACGTCCAATAACTGTGTACTCTGGGTCAAGTCCGTTAGAGAAGAAGAATGATAGATTTGGCGCAAAATCGTCAATGTTCATGCCACGACTTAAATAATATTCCACATACGTAAAGCCATTTGCTAATGTAAAGGCCAACTGTGAAATTGGGTTGGCTCCAGCTTCGGCAATATGGTAACCAGAAATAGATACTGAGTAGTAATTACGTACTTTATGATCAATAAAGTATTGCTGAATATCTCCCATCATACGTAACGCAAACTCTGTTGAGAAAATACATGTATTTTGCCCTTGATCTTCTTTTAAAATATCTGCTTGCACCGTTCCACGCACGACCTGTAATGTTTTCTCTCGTGTGTCCATAAATTCTTCAACTGTCAAAGGTCGACCAAATTCTTTCTCACGTAGTTTCACTTGTTGATCAATAGCCGAATTCATGAACATCGCTAAAATAATCGGTGCTGGACCGTTAATTGTCATCGATACTGAAGTTGATGGTGCACATAAATCAAAGCCTGCATAAAGCTTTTTCATATCCTCTAACGTACAAATGGATACGCCTGACTCTCCAACCTTTCCATAAATATCTGGTCGGTAATCTGGATCCTCACCGTATAGCGTTACCGAATCAAATGCTGTGGATAAACGTTTTGCATCATCATCCTTCGATAAATAATGGAATCGTTTATTTGTACGCTCAGGTGTACCCTCACCAGCAAATTGTCGCTTTGGATCTTCCCCTTCACGTTTAAATTGGAATACCCCCGCAGTATAAGGGAATTCACCAGGTACATTTTCTCTATAAACCCAACGTAAAATTTCACCGTAATCTACGAATTTCGGCAATGCAACTTTAGGGATTTTTGTACCAGAAAGGCTTGTTGTTTTTAAAATCGTACGAATTTCCTTATCACGAACCTTCGTGACAAATTCGTCCCCAGCATAGGCTTCTTTTAAAGCTTGCCAATTATCTAAAATACGCTTGGACTCAGCCGTTAATTCATCTCTGACACCTTCTGCTAAAGAAGTAAGAGATGCGATTAGTGCATCATTTGGCGCTTTTTCCTTAACCGCCGCAATAGCTCCCTCTAATTGGAATAGACGGCGAGCAAATTCTACTTGCTGCTCTGATTTTTTGTGATAGCCACGCACAGTATCTGTAATTTCTCGTAAATAATAACGACGATCGTTTGGAATAATTACATCCTGCTTTTGGGTTTTCGCAAACTGCTCATAGCCCGTTTCCCAATTACTTCCTGTATTCGTATTAATGATATTTACTAATGCTGCAAATAAAGCATTCGTTCCTTTATCATTAAATTGACTTGCAATCGTACCGTAAACAGGCATATTATCAAGTGATTCATCCCAAAGCTCTCGCGAACGTTGGTATTGCTTCTGCACTTGGCGTAGCGCATCCTCAGACCCTTTACGTTCAAATTTATTGATGGCGATTACATCCGCAAAATCAATCATGTCAATTTTCTCAAGCTGTGTTGGCGCACCAAACTCACTTGTCATAACGTACATGGATAAATCCGTATATTTTGTAATTTCTGCATCACCTTGACCAATACCGCTCGTTTCTACGATGATTAAATCATAGCCCACTACTTTCACTACATCTAGCACGTCTCCAATAGATGCAGAAAGCTCTGTTCGAGATCCGCGGGTTGCTAAACTACGCATATATACTCGATTATTGAAAATCGCATTCATGCGAATTCGGTCACCAAGTAAAGCCCCACCTGTTTTTTGCTTTGTTGGATCGACTGAAAGAATCGCCACTCGTTTATCCGGAAATTCTTTCAAGAAACGACGAATTAATTCATCTGTTAAGGAAGATTTACCCGCACCACC
Source organism: Lysinibacillus xylanilyticus (assembly GCF_001708185.1). Lineage (GTDB taxonomy): Bacteria > Bacillota > Bacilli > Bacillales_A > Planococcaceae > Lysinibacillus > Lysinibacillus xylanilyticus_A. Next base: position 21,410 of record NZ_MDDN01000022.1, read on the forward strand.
AGTTCCTGTAATACCTAAGACAGGTGTCCCTTTTGAGCGTTTACGAGCTTCTTCTAGCGTTTTTTTCGTTTCACCATCATCATTTGACTCTGCAGCAGTTATTAAATTCGCTAAAATTTCCGGTGTTTCTGTCGATAGAGCATCGAGCTTTTCTAGATAGTTACCCGTTGCAGTTGGGAAATCAGTCCCTTTAATTTTTTCATTAATCATCCCTTGTAAGCCTAAGACACGGCCATCCTCTGGCGAGAATATCCCTGCAATCCCATATGCATGCAGCTCTTTAATTTCACGTGGTAAAATAACACCACCACCGCCACCATAAATTTTAATATGTGGCGCTCCTTTTTCACGCAGTAAATCATACATATATTTAAAGTATTCCATATGTCCACCTTGATAAGAAGACACAGCAATACCTTGAGCATCCTCTTGAATCGCAGCATTTACCACTTCTTCCACCGAGCGATTATGTCCTAAATGGATTACCTCTACTCCGCTCGATTGCAAAATTCGTCGCATAATGTTGACCGAAGCATCATGCCCATCAAAAAGACTCGATGCTGTAACAAAACGTACGTGATTTTTTGGACGATATACTTCTACCTTTGTCATATGAAATCCCCACTTTCTCCCCTTAATGTTCTTTATCAGCTCACCATCATAACGTGGGGTTGATTTCCGTTCCAACTAATTTACATGACATACGTTTTAACAAATGTCATCCCCACTTTTGGTGATGAGCCCCCCTATCATTCATAAAAAAAGTCGGTAATTGCAATGTCGCTCTATGCAATTACCGACAACCCCTTAACGGAACTTATTAGAACCCCTTTATGCCTGAAATAAACAATGTTGTTTGCATTTCAATAAATTCATCAATAGAGTGTTGACGATGGAGCGCCCATTTACGGAATGCCCAGCTTTGTCCAGAAACGACTAAATTATTTGCTGCCAAATGGATTTGTTGATCCGTCATCGTTATTTCACCTGACTGCACACAGCGTTTTAGTAATCGCTCAAAAGTAGCAACCATTTCAAATTCCTTACTAAATACATAACGCTGCGCTTCTTTTGACAATGTTTTAGTTTCCTGATACATGATTGTTAGCTCATCAACCATACTATCAATTTGCAAGAAATACTCTCGAATCATTTCTTTTAACTCTTCTATAGTTCCTGCCTTAATCTCATAACTTGAAAGTCTCTCCATTGCATGGTGATAAATACTATCACATACAAGGTAAAGGACATCTTCTTTCGTACGAATATACTCATATAATGTACCGATACTAAAACCTGCAGCTTTTGCGATTTCTCTCGTCGTGGCACGATGAAAACCTTTTTCTTTAAATAATTTAATGGCTCCCTCTATCATTTGTTCTCGACGAATGGCGATGAGATTTTCATCTTTTACCGTTGACTGTACTTGGGGTCTTTTATCTCTTTCTGTCATACGTTATTTTGTCAACATACGAGAGATAACAAGACGTTGAATCTCTTGTGTACCTTCGTAAATTTGTGTAATTTTTGCATCACGCATGAAACGCTCAACTGGATAATCTTTTGTATAACCATATCCACCAAAGATTTGAACCGCCTCAGTCGTTACATTCATCGCAGTATCGCCAGCCATTAATTTCGCCATTGCAGATGCCTTACCATAAGGTAGGTTATTTGATTCTAACCAAGCCGCTTGGTATGTTAGCAGTCGAGATGCTTCAATGGAAGTTGCCATATCCGCTAGTTTAAAAGATACACCTTGGTTGGCAGTAATCGGCTTACCAAATTGCACACGTTCTTTCCCATACTCAACTGCTGCATCTAATGCCCCTTGTGCAATCCCTACAGCTTGAGCCGCAATACCGTTACGTCCTCCATCAAGTGTTGTCATCGCAATTTTGAAGCCTTCTCCCTCAGCCCCAAGCAGGTTTTCTTTTGGAACGCGACAGTTATCAAAAATAATTTCAGTTGTAGGAGATGAACGAATTCCTAGTTTTTTCTCCTTCTTCCCTACCGAGAAACCTTCAAAGCCAGCTTCAACGATAAAAGCAGATGTGCCATGTTTAGCTTCTGGATCTGTTACTGCAAATACAACATATGTATCTGCTACTCCACCATTGGTAATGAAGATTTTCGCGCCGTTTAAAATATAATCATCGCCATCACGTTTTGCATACGTTTTCATGCCGCCAGCATCAGAGCCTGACCCTGCCTCTGTTAAGCCATATGCACCAATATGTTTGCCTTCTGCCATTGGACGAAGATATTTTTGTTTTTGTTCTTCATTACCAAATTTAAAGATTGGCCAACCCGCAAGCGAAGTATGTGCTGATAATGTTACCCCTGTTGAAGCACATACACGTGATAATTCTTCTACAGCAATAACATACGCAAGATAATCAAAGCCTGCACCACCGTATTCTTCTGGCCAAGGAATACCTGTTAAGCCTAGCTCCGCCATTTTATCGAAAATTGCACGATCAAACTCTTCATTCTCGTCACGTTCCGCTGCTGTCGGTGCTACTTCATTAATAGCAAAATCACGAATCATTTCACGTAATTGCTCATGCTCTTCTGTTAATTGAAAGTTCATTGTCCATTTCCCCTTTTTAGTTAGACTCTGTTATTGCTAAATTGTTAATTTTTATATTCGATAACGTTTCGATGGTGATTGCCTAGTTTGCTAGGAGACCTGAGCAGTTTCTCGCAGGACCCTGGCAATTTACATCGTCCGTAAAAAATTAATTTCGCCACATAACATAAGGCTTTATTTAAGTAAATGTTTACTAATGACTAGTTTTTGAATCTCACTTGTACCCTCGTATATTTCTGTCACCTTTGCATCTCGGAAATAACGCTCTACCGGATAGTCTTCTGTATAGCCGTAGCCACCAAAAATCTGTACCGCTTCTATTGCCGTTTGCACTGCTGTGCGTGAGGCAAAGAGTTTCGCCATGGATGCCTCAGCTCCACACGGCAACCCTTTTGAACGTAAATCTGCTGCACGATAAACTAGTAATTTCGCTGATTCTACTGCAGTCGCCATATCAGCAAGCTTGAAGCCAACCCCTTGTTGTGCAGCAATAGGTTTTCCAAATTGAACACGCTCTTTGGCATAAGCAGTAGCTGCTTCTAACGCTGCTTCAGCAATACCTAAAGATTGTGCAGCAATGCCAATACGTCCTACATCTAAGTTAGCCATCGCAATTTTAAAGCCTTCCCCTTCCTCCCCAAGAAGGTTTGCAGCTGGAATACGACAGTTATCAAATGTTAATTGGACTGTACGTGAACCATGTAAGCCCATTTTATGTTCATCTTTCCCTATGATTAAGCCCGGTGTGCCCTTTTCAACAATAAATGCTGAAATACCACGTGTTTTTGCAGTAGGATCTGTTGATGCAAAGACAATACATACATCTGCTTCTCCACCATTTGTAATAAACACTTTGGAGCCATTGATAACATAATCATCCCCGTCTCGTACCGCTTTTGATTGCAGTGATCCAGCGTCCGAGCCAGCACTAGGCTCTGTTAAACAAAATGCCCCTAAATATTCACCGGCAGCAAGCTTCGGAACATAACGTTTCTTCTGTTCATCGTTGCCAAAATATATAATTGGGTTTGTTCCAACTGAAGTATGCACAGATAAAATCACACCCATTACTGCACTAACCTTCGATAGTTCATTAATAGCAATTATGTACGATGTAAAATCCATCGCTGAGCCGCCTAATTCTTCTGGGGTTGTTATCCCCATTAAACCTAATTCTCCCATTTGCGCAAGGAGCTCACGCGGAAACTCCCCTGCCTCCATGCGCTCTACCCACGGTTCAATCTTTTCCTGAGCAAAACTTCGAACCATATCTCGCATCATTATTTGTTCATCTGTAAATCGTAAATGCATCTATAATGTCACCCCTAAATGTTGTCTCGTAACATTCAATTTCGCTTGAATAGCCCCATCCCCATAGGATTATTCGTAAACGTAAAAGCCTCTTCCAGATTTTTTACCTAACCAGCCTGCTGCCACATATTTACGAAGCAATGGACAAGGTCTGTACTTACTATCACCTAGGCCCTCATGTAAAATCTCCATTATGGATAGACATGTATCAAGACCAATAAAGTCCGCTAAAGTTAAAGGTCCCATTGGATGATTCATTCCAAGCTTCATCACATCATCAATGGCTTCCTTCGATGCTACACCCTCATACAGTGCATAGATTGCTTCATTAATCATAGGTAGTAAAATACGATTTGAAATAAAGCCTGGGAAGTCATTTACTTCCACCGGTGTTTTCGATAATTTTACTGTCATGTCTTCAACAGCTTTGTAGACTTCATCGCTTGTGGCCAATCCTCTAATAATCTCTACTAGCTTCATCACAGGTACCGGATTCATAAAGTGCATACCGATTACTTGCTCTGGACGATTTGTGACAGCTGCAATTTCCGTAATTGGTAAAGATGATGTATTCGTAGCTAAAATGGCATGTGCCGGTGCAATTTGATCAATTTGCTTAAAGATGGATTGCTTCACTTCCATATTTTCCACTGCAGCCTCGATGATAATATCTACATCACTAGCATCCTGTAAATCTAGTGACATACTAATACGACCTAGAATAGCCGCCTTCTCATCCTCAGTTTTACGACCCTTTTCGACATCACGTGTCAGGTTTTTCGTCATCACGCCTAAACCGCGCTCGAAAAATTCTTGTTTCATATCGTTCAGTTTGACATCATAGCCAGCTTGTGCACAAACTTGTGCAATGCCAGAGCCCATTTGTCCAGCACCAATAACCATTACCTTTTGAATTCCCATCATTCGTGTCCCCCTGTTTTCGGTACTTCGATCATTATCGCATCGCCTTGCCCTCCACCGGAGCAGATAGCAGCAATTCCGATACCACCGCCACGACGCTTTAATTCATGTGCAAGTGTTAAAATAATGCGTGCTCCAGATGCTCCAATTGGATGACCTAATGCAACTGCACCGCCGTTCACATTGACCTTTTCAGCATCTAAATCTGCCAGTTGCTTGCTCACTAGAGCTACTGCCGCAAAGGCTTCATTGATTTCGATGACATCAATGTCCGCTAATGATTTGCCCGTCTTTTTCAGTAATTTGTTAATAACAAGCCCTGGTGTTTGCGGGAAGTTTTCTGGCTCAATAGCAAGCTCTTCATGGCCGATAATAACCGCAAGTGGCTCTCTACCTTCACGCGTTGCACGTTCCTCACTCATTACTACTAAGGCACATGCACCGTCGTTAACGCCAGGTGCGTTACCTGCTGTTATCGTTCCGTCCTTGTCAAATGCTGGCTTGAGCTTTGCCAGTACCTCCATTGACGTACCCGCTCTTGGTGCCTCATCGGTATCGACTTGAAGCGGTTCTCCCTTACGTTGCGGAATTTCCACAGGCACAATTTCCTCAGCAAAATAACCTTTGTCAATTGCTGCAAGTGCACGTTCATGGCTACGAACAGACCATGCATCCTGCTCTTCACGGCTTAAAGAAAATTCGTTCGCTGTTGTATTACCGTAGCTTCCCATATGTGGTCTTGCCTTATCAAAGGCACATGTTAAGCCATCATATAGCATGCCATCTACCATTGTTGAATCGCCCATGCGTAAGCCTGTTCGACCATTTTGTAGATAATACGGTGCATTGGACATGGACTCCATACCACCAGCGATAATCACTTCTTCGTCCCCTAATCGAATTAGCTGATCGGCTAGTGTTATAGCACGCATTCCTGATGCACAAACCTTGTTAATCGTTTCTGTTTTTACCGCTATTGGTAAATTTGCTTTTATTGCAGCTTGCCTTGAAGGAATTTGGCCCTGTCCCCCTTGTAAAACAGAACCTAAAATCACTTCATCCACTTCATCAGGCGAAATTTTCGCTTTCTCAAGTGCCCCCTTTATGGCGATTGCACCTAAATCACTTGCATTTAATGCTGATAGTGAACCTCCAAACTTACCAAATGCAGTTCTTGCTCCTGCTAAAATTACAGCTCTATTCAAGTAAAACACCCCTTTTGTTTTACGTTCTAGAAGAAGTATCAGAGCATTTCTGTTGACTGAACGCTCGCTCGACCTCTTGCGATGAAAAATGGGAGTATCAGTTATGCTTCCACTCCCATTTCCATTTAATCTTATTCTACAAAACAATTATTTATTGTGCAATTTATATTTTTCAGATAACTAAAATATTTCTGCAATAACTATCATTTTTCTGCGTTAGTTTCTGCATTCTTGTCTTGTTCGACACTTTCTAAAGAAGCTACTACTTCTTCAGCCATTACATCTGCTGCCTCTTCAACTGAAATTTCAACAGCTTTCACCTTTTCACCAAACACAGAACGCTCTAATAACTCTGCAACATCGAATGTACCGATTGAATCCTCAACCTCTTTTGCCTTTGTGCCATCTTCAAGCATTGTTAAACAGTAAGGACATCCAGAAGAAATTACTGATGCGTCCGTTGCTAAAGCTTGCTCTGTTCTTGCTACGTTAATACGGTTGCCGACATGCTCTTCCATCCACATTAATCCGCCACCTGCGCCACAGCACATGGCTGTCTCGCGATTACGCTCCATTTCCACAAGCTTAACACCTGGAATTCCACGTAGTATTTCTCGTGGCGCATCATAAACATCGTTATAACGGCCTAAATAACAAGAATCGTGGAAAACAATTGTTTCATGAACTTCGTAATTTAACGCTAGACGATTTTCATCAATCAATTCGTTCAATAGCTCAGTATGGTGATAAACCTCACCCTTCCAGCCAAAGTCTTGATATTCATTTTTAAAGATATTGTAAGCATGCGGATCGATTGTAACAATTTTCTTTACGTCGTTTTTCTCGAATTCATCAATATTTGCTGTAGCAAGCTCTTGGAATAAAAACTCATTTCCTAAACGACGAGGAGTATCCCCTGAGTTTTTCTCTTTATTTCCTAAAATCGCAAACTTTACGCCAGCTTCGTTTAATAGGCGACAGAATGCTAATGCAATTTTTTGTGAGCGGTTATCAAATGCGCCCATTGAGCCTACCCAGAATAAATATTCCATTTCCTCGCCTGATTTTTTCAGCTCTTTCACTGTTGGAATATGAATTGTTGGGTCTAGGTCACGCCAATTTTCTTTTTCTTTACGGTTCAAGCCCCAAGGATTGCCTTGACGTTCGATGTTTGTCATCGCGCGCTGTGCATCAGGGTTTACTTTTCCTTCAGTCATTGTTAAGTAACGGCGTAAGTCAATAATTTTATCGACATGCTCATTCATAACAGGACATTGATCTTCACAGTTACGACAAGTCGTACATGCCCAAATCTCCTCTTCTGTAATGACATCGCCGATTAAAGAAGGGCTGTAGATATCTTCAATGACTGCACCTTCAGCACCAGCTGCCATTGCTAACTGATTCCCCTTTGTATTAGCAAAGAATTGATAAGGTACCCAAGGTTTTTGCTTTGTCACAACAGCACCTGTAAACGTTAAATGATCACGAAGCTTCACGATTAAATCCATTGGTGATAACATTTTACCTGTTCCAGTTGCTGGACACATATTTGTACAGCGTCCGCATTCTACACAAGAATATAAATCTAGCATTTGTTTTTGTGTAAAGTCTTGAATACGTCCAACACCAATTGCCGGAATATCCTCTTCATCTTCAGCATTTTCTAATGCTTCAAAGTCGATTGGTGTTAGAGTACCTGTACGATCTAAACGATTCATGTACACATTGATTGGACTTACAATCAAGTGGAAGTGCTTCGATTGTGGTACATACACTAAGAATGTTAATAAAATTAATAAATGCGCCCACCACATCACGTAGAAAACAACAGCTGCTACTGATGCTGGTAGGAAGCTAAATATAGCTGCAATGCCAGAAGCAACCGGCTCTGTATAACTTAGTTCTTCACCATGCCAAATTAACCCCATACCATTTGCAAGCAATGTTGATAACATTAACCCACCTATAAAAATTAAGACAAGACCATTTTTCCAGCCTCGTTTTAGACGTACTAGCTTTTCTACATAGCGACGGTAAAATGCCCACACAACTGCCACTAAAATCATTAATACCACAAGCTCTTGGAAGAATGTAAAGACACTATAGAAAATGCCAAGTGGCAGATGTGATCCAGGTACTAACCCCTTCCAAATTAAATCAATAGCGCCTAGCTGCACCATTAAAAATCCATAGAAGAACATTACGTGAATTAAACCACTCTTCGGATCTTTTAATAGCTTATTTTGGCCAAATACATTGACCATAATATAACCAATACGTTCTTTGACACTTTCATCAAACTCAACTTTTTTCCCCAATTGCACAAACTTATAACGTGTTTTTAACAGATAGAAGAACAATCCTCCTGCATAAAGCACAACCACGACTGTTAGAACAATATTTGCAATTACTAATGGACTCATGGTTGGTCCCCCCCTTTAGTTTGTCGTAATTTTCTCTCTTTGTGGCGAATTCGCTAGCTCATACGTAAATGTACGTCATCATTATATTCCTATTCTAATAAATGAGTGAGCATTCAGTCAACATAAAACGGAAATATTTCTGATAATTTTATATTCTTACATTTTACAAGAAAAAAAGCCACCCTGAATTTTTAAAAGGACATGAAACAGCTAAAGAATTTCATTTTTTTATATTATAAATCTATTTTTTGTTGGGTATAGAAACTCAAAAAAGCCGATTCGCATCATGTTTTTGATGACAAATCGACTTTTTCAATGCGCTAAATTTTAAAGTAGCTATTTCTTTTTAAAACTAATATGCGCTTTCAGCAAAACGTGACCGGAGGCGTCCGAGGAGTCGCCCTTAGTTGATAAAAACTGAAATTGTTCCGATAAAATGAGATTTTGTTCCGATAAATCTTCAAAGTGCTCATATAAAAGTGAATTCATCACAATAACGTGGAGTTGATTTCCGTTCCTGCGGGGCGCTTATGGCAGCACGATGTTTTTTGCGCGAAAGCGAAGCGTCAGCAGCACGATGTTTTTTGCGCGAAAGCGAAGCGTCAGCAGCACGATGTTTTTTCGCAAAAGCCCTTTCGTTCCCCTACTCGAGGTCTCATCTACTGCGCTGATTCCCAAAGAGCCGCCCAACCTCACTCCAATCAACTTCTTCAAATGACATACGTTTTAACAAAATGTCATCCACAACTTTTGGTGATCAAACTATTTTTTAAAGACATTACCGCTTCGAATATATTCAACATCCGCAACTTTAAGTCTAAAATTAACAACTCGTGCGGCTGCAAATAAATAGTCGGATAAACGGTTTAAATACTTTTGCACAATTGTCGGTACGTCTTCAATTTCCTTCATAAGCGTTACCATTTGTCGCTCTGCTCGACGCGCTACTGTGCGCGCAATGTGTAAAGTTGCAGCTGCTGGTGCACCACCTGGTAAAATAAAGCGCTGTAATGGTGGCGCTTCATCTGACAATGCATCAATCCGAGATTCTAACACTTCAATTGGCTGCTCTGCAAGCTTATAATGACGTTCCTTCATGACGTTAGCGAGGTCGCCACCTGCATCAAAAAGTTCATGCTGGATCGTTTCTAAATCAATTAGAATATCCTTGAATAGCTCACGATCTAATTCACTTACTGCCTTGCCAATAAAAGAATTCAACTCATCAATTGCCCCGTATGTCTCAACGCGCAAGCTATCTTTGTCGACACGTCCACCTATCAAACTAGTTTTCCCCGTATCGCCTGTTTTTGTATAAAGCTTCATTTCTCTCATCTCCTATAATCAATTTTTATCCCGCATTAACCGGCAGCAACTTATCTGTGACGCCTACTGATTAACACTTCACTTTATAGTTTTTTATTGCCTGCACCGTTGTTTCAAAAACGCCTTTACCGATAATCTTGCCTACATCAGTAACTGGACCACCATACAGCATCTCTTCCCCTTTTTGTGTTGCTGCAATTAATAAGCTATCGGTAGCAGTACCTGTTGCAATCGTACCACTAAGCTCATCACGAATACCTTCTGACTGCAATGCCTTTGTTTTCGCCTCATTAGCTGTCATCATTGCTTGGAAAAATGCTTCTTCTGATAAACAACCATTTATGATGACCCATGTATTTATAGTACCAATATATGGTTCATCTTGTCTTTCATGAGCCCGTGACACATCAACAGCATTGCCAACACCAGCCGTTACAGCAACAAATACGCTACCAAAAGAAGCTTTAAATTCATTAATTGCTACAAGATTTGCCGGGACAGCTGTTATCATAACTACTGTGCTGGTAGGTGAAAAATGCTCCTTTTGTAAAAATTCAGCGACCTCTTTCTTTACATCACTAATGACATAATCTATTGGTACAGAGCGATTTAATAGGCAATCATACCAACCGATCCCCGGATTATGAACTGCTGAGGAAACCGTTTTTAACGGATACTCCGATTGAAGCTGAATGTAATGATTCGTAACAGTGAAATTTTCGTTTTTAATGACAGCACGTCGCTGATGTTCGACTGAGGCTGGCATCATTGTAATTTGAGGCTTTGGAATTTCGGGATGTGCATAAGTCGTTACTCGCGCATGATAGACATCTTCAATTTCCGAAGCGATTAATACTTCATGTGGTGCTCCAAATGCTCGCATCCTTCCGTCTTCCATTAGTAATAATTCGTCACAATAGAGGGAAGCTAAATTCATATCATGTAGTACCATAATAACGGTTAAACCACATTCAATTGCTTCCTTTCGTACCATATCTAAAATTTGACGTTGATGGGCAATATCTAGATGGTTCGTTGGCTCATCTAGCAGTAATATTTCCGCCGTTTGCGCAAGAGCCTGGGCTACAAAAACTCTTTGTTGTTCCCCGCCCGACAAAAATTCCATCGGTGTCTGTTCATAGCGTTTCACACCTGTTTGCAGCATTGCATGTTGGACTGCTTGTTCATCTCGTTCAGCCCAACTTGAAAAGAAGCCTGTTTGATGTGGATAACGTCCAAGTGATACTGCCTCACGTACACTGTTTGAAAAGGCATTCGCATGTAATTGTGGTAGCACTGCCATTTTTTTTGCCAATGCACGGGCATTATAAGCGCTAATATTTTTACCATCTACGACTATAGTGCCTGCAGTAGCTGGTAGTATGCCACTCATCACTTTTAATAGTGTGGATTTCCCACTACCATTCGGGCCTAAAATCCCTAGTACTTTTCCTTTTTCAACGGAAAAACTGATATCCTGAACGATCGGCACATCTCCATAACCTCCAGAAAGATGTTCAACAACAATCATGCCCGTCCCCCCTTGCTTCTACGTTGCTTATAAAAAATATAAGAAAAAACGGGCGCCCCAATAAATGCAGTAATAACGCCAATTGGTAGCTCTCTTGGCATAATAATTGTTCTTGCTATTAAATCACAAATAATGAGCAAAGTTGCACCATTTAAAAATGATAATGGCAATAAATGACGATGATCTGAACCCCAAAGCATTCGCGTCATATGGGGTACAACTAAGCCAACAAATCCAATCGTACCAGAAACTGCTACAGCTGCTCCTGTCAACATTGACCCGCCTATCAAAATTATATATTTACTACGCTTAACATGAACACCTAAATGTTTTGCGCGTTCCTCTCCATATAACAAAACATTTAACTCGCGTCTTTGTGTCCAAAGCATAATTGAACCAATTATCACAAACGGAATAATCATTTGAACAAAAGGCCAACCTCGCATCGATACTGAGCCGAGCAGCCATCCCATAACTTGTCGTAGCTCCTCACCAGATAATGCAATCATTAAGGAAATTAAGGAACCAAAAAATGAACTAAAGATGATCCCTGTTAAAATAAGGGTTTCCATTTTTAGTGAGCTGTCTACCATTCTAGCAAAGCCCATGACCGCTACCATCGTTAATATTGCACCTAGCATACTGAAGATTGGTAATGCATAATGGCCTACTACTGGAATTGAAATACTAAAGAAAATCGTCATCACTGCGCCAACTGATGCACCAGAGGAAACACCTAACGTATAAGGATCTGCCAAAGGATTTTTTAATAAGCCTTGAAAAGCTGCCCCTGCAATGGCAAGCGATGCTCCGACAAGCCCCGCCAGCAGGACTCGAGGTAAACGAATTTTCCATAAAATATTGGCAGCTGTTTCATCAGCTGCCTTATTCCACACTACTTCTAGTGGAATATGAACTGAGCCTATTGCTACGCCACACCAGATGCTAATAATTAGAAGCGTAATTGCTGTTACATAGGCTATAATCGTTCTACTCATTTAAAGGCTCTCCCCCTTAGTCTATCTGTGCCAATATTTAACGACTTGTTCTTCTGATTTATCGATACATTTTAGCTTGAAATTGCCTAATACTGAGAATTTATCGACATCCATCTTACAAAACAAATACCCCTCATCAAAAAAAGATGAGGGGATCAAATTTGCACAAAAATACGTATACAAAATCCACCACCCTATCCTCGTAGGCTGCAACGTGTTTTCTATAAAGGCAGGTCTCCTGGCTCGTGCTTCCTTCGCTTTTTCAAGCCTTCCGAAATTTTCAGTGGCGCATATTGAAAAAACTCACACATACAGTGGCGGGACCGCATCGGAATAACACCGATTTCCCTTTTCACTTTACATAAGTAAAGAACCTTTATAATTTTCAGTTGATATAATTATACATGAAAAAAAAAGAGCCTGGGATAAAACTGGTCAACACCTTAAAAAGCGCGAGAAATCAATTTTAGAAACGTTGATTTCTCGCGCTTTTCTTATGTGAAATTTTTTAATTTTGCTAGACCCCAGACTCTAATCTATTAGACTATATCTAAAAAATACTGAACGGTTTTCATTGGCGCTCCAATTTCTCGCAATGACCATGTGCTCTCTAAATAAATATCTGCTAGCTTTTCATATTTACCGCCGAATTTTTGTGCCCATTCGACTGCTACAACACTTTCATATACATGTGCCATATTTTCTGCAACCTTTTTTGCCTCAAATGTTTTCGTTGCTTCATCTAAACGACTAAATGTTTGCAAAGTCAAGTCTAGTTTTACTAATTGCTCTGCTACAATTGCTACTAATGGACTGTCAGCTAGTTTTTCTAGACGTTTCTCCATGATACGAACAAATAATTCATGCGCATGAAACTTATCTACTAAACGAATGAGCTCCAACGCTAAAATATTGGCAGTCCCTTCCCACACCGTCAGCACCTGTGCATCTCTTAATAAGCGAGGTGTAACAAAATCCTCTATATAGCCATTCCCTCCGTGCAATTCAATTGCTTCACTAGCATAATGTACCGCTTGCTCTGCCGTTTCTTTTTTCATGATAGCAATATACAAGCGATTCATAATGATGTCCTGTTCATTGCCCTGTCCACTTGCTACTTTATCGTACAGCTGAATAACATCAAAAACAGTGGCAACTTCTACATGAAGCTTGGCAGCATATTTCCCTAATGTATCCTGAATCATAGGATATTGCGTTAAAGGCTTACCAAATGCATGACGATTGGTTACATAGTGCTTCGCCTCTAAATAACCGCGACGCATAATGCCGATAGAAGCAACTGCATTGCAAATTCTTGATAAATTAAGTGCCTCCAGCATATAATAAATCCCTTTATTCGGCTCACCGACAACATAAGCTAGTGCGCCATCAAATTCCACCTCACCAGAAGGCACTGCTCGAACGCCAAGTTTATCCTTTAAACGTCGAATGCGGAGGTTATTCACAGTGCCATCCTCATTCCGCCATGGAACCGCAAATAATGTTAAGCCCTTTGAGCCTATCTGTGCCCCCTCCATACGGGCCAATACCATCGCTACGCCACACATTCCTGCATTAGATGCGAAATATTTCTCGCCGTATAAACGATACTCTTTGCCGTCCTGTCTCGCCTCTACCACATTCGCGCCAACATCAGAACCACCTTGACGCTCCGTTAAAAATGTAGCTCCCTCATATAACTCGGTATCTCCTGTTGCACAAACATGTGGTAAAAAGCGCTCCTTCACCTCATCACTTGCATAATGATCGAGTAAATAAGCCGTTGCCATTGTTAAAGTAACAGGACAGTAAAAGCCTGGCTCAGTATGGGACAGTATATAGCCTTGAGCAAAGCTATACACATAATTTCCCTTTCTACCTAATTGCGGAATATCCTTATGCACATAGCCAACAATCCCGGTATTGTATGTCTCTTCAATCGTTTTTTTATAGCCATCATTAACCCAGACCTCTGACACTTCTTCCCCATATGCGTTATACCTTTGTAAGCGAGGTTCACCCTCTCTATCCGTATGTTTCGCTCTCACATCAATATCTCCAGCACAGAGACCTCCGAAATCTGTTAGCTCGCGTGTTGCATATTCTGCAAACTCTTGATCTAGCATCATGTCTAAAACTTTATGAAGTGTATCATTATCTTTAAAAAAGTTTTTTGTTTTCATTTCTGCCTGCTGTAATACCTTCATGCTATCTCACCTCTTGTCCCTTCAAAGATTGTTTTAATATTTTGCCTGCTGCATTTCGTGGCAGCGCTTCCATTTGTTCAAAAAGGCGTGGTATTTTATATTTAGCAAGACGCTCCTCTAAATAATTGATAAGATCATTTTCAGCAATTGCCTTTTTAGAAGCATAGACGGCCTTCACCGTTTCTCCCCATTGTGGGTGCGGAACACCTATTACAGCTACCTCAAAAATCCCGTCATAGCTTAACATACTATCTTCTATTTCCTTCGGATAAATATTAACACCGCCTGAAATAATAACATCCTTTTTACGATCAACAATCCAAATATATCCATCCTCATCCATACGCGCTAAATCTCCTGTTTTAAGCCAACCATCTATAAATGCAGCCTTCGTTGCAGTATCATCCTTGTAATAGCCCAGCATATTGCCTTCACCAAATAACACGATCTCTCCAACTTCACCAACGCCGACATCTTCTCCACTGCCGTTGATAATACGCAGCTCTGTGCCAAGTGGTGCACGCTGACCAATACTCCCCGCCTTCGTTTCATGCTCCCTACCAAACAATAACGAACCGCTTGGACCAGCCTCCGTCAAACCATAAACACAAGTTAAATGAGTTGTTCGGAAAGCCTTTTCTATCAAGCGAATTTCATTTTGTGATAACGGCGCACCTCCATAAACCCACCATTTCATCGAAGATAAATCTGCTGTTTACAATCTCGGCATTTGAGCAGTTAGCAAATAGGCGACAGGTGCACCAAAGAAATGCGTTGTCCTTTCCTGCTCGATTGAATCAATACACAAATCAGGTGTAAATGTCGGTGTTAGCACATTTGTTGAGCCTACAAGTACGCCTGCCATTAAAAATAAATGTAATGGCGCTGAATGTGTCAACGGCATCATGAGAAGGATTCGGCTTTCAGGCTTTACTTCCATTTCTACTGCAATCATTTGCGCTACAGTTAAAATATTGCGATAGCTAAACAACACACCCTTTGGTTTTCCCGTTGTACCCGATGTATATAAAATCGTCGAGACATCGTCTTCATTCAACTGACAATCAATTGTTTGAATGCTTGCATGTTGAATAAGTGTTTCATAATTTAGCCAACCAGCATGCTCTTGTCCCGTTTTGATTTTTAAAGGAACAACCGTGATGCTTTCGACTGCCGCAAAAATTGCTTCATGAACTAGAATAGCTTTAGCGTCTGCATGCTGCGCTACATATTCGACCTCTTGCAGCGTAAATTTCGCATTTACTGGAACGACAATAGCTCCAATGCGTTGAATTGCAAAATAGCTAACAACAAACTCTACAACATTTGGCATAAAAATGATGACTTTATCGCCTTGTCGCACACCTTGCTCTAATAAAGCATGACTAAAACGTGTTACTTGCTCATCTAAATCACGATAGGTCACTCGTCTACCTTGACAAACAATCGCTTCGCTCAAAGGATACTTTCGCGCATTTCGTGCTAACAAATTCGAACTATTCATCGTACACCTCTCCCTTTAAAGTCGCCAATTTTTTAATAAACACGCCTTGCAATTGCTGTAACTCATTTTTCATTTGTGCAAGCTCTGCTATTTTGCTATCTATTTCTTGAATTTTTTGTTCCCCATATTCGACCGTACGCTCCAATTGCTGAATACCTGTGCGATCAAAATCAAACAGCAATACCATCTCCTTAATCTCCTCAAGTGAAAAACCGTAACGCTTTCCTCGAAAAATAAGCTTAAGCTTCGCCAATTCTTTTTTTGAAAAGGTTCGTTGATTAGTAGATGAACGATTGGGATTAAGCAGCCCAAGCTCCTCATAATAACGAATTGTCCGTGTTGAAACATTAAACTGCTTAGCCACTTCTTGAATCGTCTTCAACTTCATCTCCCCCTTCACATTTTCCATCAGTATATCATTGACGCTAACGTAAACTTCAACAAGATTTCTGAAATTTCAAGAAAATCATCGATTTAAGGAGATTAATTGCGACGTTTCGATGGAGCTGTTCTTCAGTTTGCTGATTCTGGTTCTATCCATCATTTTGGTGGGGTGTTCCGTCGCTTCGGTGGCTTGTTCCGTCACTTTGATGATTCGTTCCGTCACTTCAGCGGCTTGTTCCGTCGCTCTGGTGGTTCTTTCCTTCACTTTGGCGATTCTATCCGTCGCTTTGATGATTCGTTCCGTCGCTTCGGCAGCTTGTTCCGTCGCTTTGATGATTCGTTCCGTCGCTTTGATGATTTGTTCCGTCACTTCGGCGGCTTGTTCCGTCGCTCTGGTGATTCTTTCCTTCACTTTGGCGATTCTATCCGTCGCTTCGGATTCGTTCCGTCGCTTCGGCGGCTTG
>NZ_MDDN01000023.1 GCF_001708185.1 Lysinibacillus xylanilyticus
CTTTAACCTTACAAATAATTTAAGGGTTACGCCCCTTAAATTGTTTGTGAGGCGAGCAAGCGATAGCGCGCTTAGATTTAAAGCAAAATCTCAATTTTCCCTGTCCATTTTCTTGACATAGTATCATTTCTTCTATCGAACCAGGTACACTCAATATGCTAATTTACTTACTTATTATTTGTTATTTAATTCCTTGGAGAATAGCTTGCTATATAAAATATAAAAAGGTTCTTAAACAAAAAAATGTGGTCAGTTTGTAGAACTTCGTATATCTCTAATACCCAAATGAAATAAGGAGTATAAGTTTTGAAGAGCTGAAGTGCGATGAGGAGTTGTCATATCGCATAAAATGCCTCGAAGAAGATATCCCGTATAAGGGATTTCTCCATGAAGTTTTCTCGTGCGAGGAACGAAATGTTTAATCCACCAATTTCCGAAGATGACGACGGTGTATCGTCATCTTCACTTTTCTTCTTTAATTTAATGGAGGATTTAATGCAACAAGAATTTATAACGTATACAAAATAAACCTAATAAATGTTCCCGAAGGTGAAAGTTTGGAACCACATTGAAATAAACCAATGTGGTTTTTTACCGCATTGGCTTATTTTCTTTTATGAAACAACTATGAGGTTTTTTCAGGTAAGGTAATCCGCTTATAATCAAATCAACACTTATAAAAAGAATAATAAAAAAGGAGAAATGAATAGTGAGTTTGTATATTACGAAAGAAATAAATAAAGAGGATAAACGGAAAATTAATGATGAGCTTTATAGGTTTAATTTAGAGCATTTTCCAGTAGATTTAAGAGGTCGATACGAAGAAATCAATTTAATTATTAAAGACGAAAACAGCATTGTACGTGGCGGTATACTTGCTGAAGTGTGTTGGAATTGGTTAGAAATTCACACCTTTATCATAGATGAAGATATACGAAAATCGGGAACTGGAACGAGATTATTAAAAGAGCTTGAAAAGATAGCTTTAGAAAAAGAATGTGATTTCATAAAGGTAGATACGTTAAGTTTTCAAGCGTTAGGTTTTTACGAAAAAAATGGATATCAAGTGTTTGGGATTTTGGATAACGTCGGTAGAGATTATAAGCATTACTATTTAAAAAAAGATTTAAATAAATTTAATCTAATAGAATAAGAAGGGGAAGGATCGGATGGATAGGGACGATTTATTTACAATTGACTGTGGTGAAATATTACTGAGAGAGTTTAGAGTTGAAGATGTTGATGCCATTTATGAACTTACATCCCAACCTGAAGTTTATGAATTTCTGCCTGATTGGCATTCGACAAGAGAACAACGATTGATCTGGGTTACAAATTATGAGATACCATCAAATAAAGAATTTTTGTCTGCCCTGCCTAATATCAGTGGTCAAAATTGTTTGAAATTAGGAATTGTATTAAAGGAAACTGGTGAATTCATAGGTTTCTGCAATACAGGTATTAAAGAAGAGCTATGTGAACCAAACCGGGAAATAGCTTATGCTATTTCAAAACATTACAGAAATCGTGGATACACAACAAAAGCAGTAAAAGGATTGATACAATATTTGTTTAACCATACAGATGTAGAACATCTTAATACAGTTGTTGTGCCCCACAATTTAAGCTCAAAAAAAGTAATTCAAAAATGCGGCTTTCGCTTTAATGGAAATATTGAAATTGAAGAGCGAACTCATTCTCATTACATGCTTAACAAAGATGATTGGAAAAGTGAAAATAATCACTAAGGCTATTGAAATTTTCAACTAGTGGGAGTTTTTCTGCAACAAGGGAGACGCTCTCTTACTAACGAAATTACGAACGATAAGTAGATGGAATATTCTGGGGTATTTAAGTTTTATGTACTTAAACTATTGGGGGCTTTGGCGAAATATTACTGAGCTGCATAAACGGCCCTTTTTTATTGTAGAAATAATAATGTAAAGCTTATAATTTAATTGGGTGATTAAAGGTGACTATACAACATAAAAAGATATTTAATTTCTATGATAGGCGTATACTGTTCAATAAATATCGAAATACACCAAGCGTAATCTTTATTGCAGGGTTAGGCGATAGCCACGAAACATGGAAAAAGGTCCAAGACCGAATATCAGATGAAACATCAACCCTGTCCTATGACAGGGCGGGTATTGGCAGGAGTCAAGACGTAGCTGTCCCGCGAACTTGCTGTGATCTTGTCGAGGAGCTCTCCGAATTGTTGCAAGCGCTTGACGTGGAGAAGCCTTATATATTAGTAGGCCATTCCTTTGGTGGGTTGGTCGCCAGATTGTATACCAGTCTTTATCCGCGGGACATCTGTGGTATGGTTTTGGTTGACGCTGCACCAGAATATAAAGAACTTGCCTATGAAAAGGTTCTACCAGAAAATCTACTTGCAGGAAATAGGGAATATTTCGAGAATCCTATGTTAAATTGTGAGAAAGTTGATAAAATACAGAGTTATAAGCAAATTGTTGATTATTCAAAACAAAGTGACATCTCTCTCTCAATTATTACAAGAGGTTTACCCGACAATGGTGAAGATGGATGGCCCTCTCAAGAAATATTAGAAATTGAACAAAGTCTACAAGCAGAATTCCAATGGCTGTCAACGTCAAGTAAGTTCCGGATTGCAAGTCGTAGTGGACATTATATACATCATGATGAACCTGATATTGTAATAGAAGAGATTTTATTAATGTTAAAGGGGATGGGAAAGTGAGCGATATAAGGTTGAAACTTATGGAGGATTTGAAAATAATTGTGCAGGAATAATACCAACTTCGTTAAGGTGAGCAGAAGAGGAAACTTTAATGTTGCGATATAACGGTGATCCTGAGCCTAAATTAAGTGATGGCTATGTTTTTGAAGTTGAACCTTATGTAAATATATCTATTTTAAGAGGCGATAAAGATTAATATTAATAAATCCGAATTATAAAATCGTTTAAGAGAAATTGATACATATATAATCCAATAATTCCATATAGCCTATTAAACGAACGGCTGCGTTAGTTCAACAAGCTATAAGCGATTTTAGAAATACGCCCATATCTTTGTTATTCCATTAAAGGGCGCGATTGTGAAACAATAAAAGGGATGCTACATATGAGCCATGTATAAATATGTAGCATCTCTGATTTTTTCGATTTAGATCTTGATAACATATGATAACCACGATGATCTAAGTAGTGGCATCATTAATAAAATCTAAGCATTAAAAACAAATTTTGATAAAACAAGTACTAAAGGATTAAAACCGTTGAAATTAGGCTCCGCACTTTTGGTTGGATTGAAAGGATCTACATCACTACATACCCAAAGGAGCAACTATTTTTCAGAACCACCCTGGTGACCTGCATAGTTTCCCTCACCGGGATCAAGATCAATGACTATGCGGTGCGGAACAGCCAATGCATATTGATGCTCGCAGCGCCAACGCATCTCCTCTGTAAAACCGATCGTTTCTCCATCTGTAATAATATCACCTTGATTAAACAAATAATAAGCAAAGTTAGTCAAGCAGTCTGCAACCTCATTGGTATCCATATCATAGAAGTGGCATTGCACATCAGGAATCCCTAGTGCCGCAAGCCCAATGGAATCCATGAGACCTTCCTGGCGTTCACTGCAAGTACCCTCAACATTGTAGAATCGAATGTTCATTGCTCCATACAACATTTCGCCCTCATCAATTGCAGCTAAAAACACGGATGGCTCGACCAACTTATTGCTTTCTCTAAAATAAATCGCAGCGCAAGGGACCGTTTCCACTATTGCACGAAGAACATTCGTATGTAGTTCCAATCTTTTTTGGGGCTCCAGTCCAGATGCCATCATATCGACAAGTAACAACGCGTGACTACACTCTTGCAACGTTTGGCGTGCTTCCTTCCAATGCCAACTTTGCTGCAAAGCGGCTTCGTAATCAGATATCGGACCTACATTCTTGCCAGTAAGCGTTGTTTGTGCGGGCAATTCTCCTTTCGCATATTTCACCATATAATTCAAATGAAAGAAGTGAAGCATTTCACCTTTCTCATGTTGCTCATAGGCTCCCATACTGCCAGCGGCCCACTCTTTTCATTTTGTGGTCGATCTGTTTTCCCCATGTATTGTTCTATCTTGCTGTAGAGTAGTTCGCGGTCCACTACTGGCTTTTCTTTAAACAGCAGTTCAATAGCGTAAACTCTAGCAAATCCGAAGTCTTTCTCCTGCTCTATGATTTCATTCATAAGGCACTCTCCTTCATTCTGTATTGTTTTCTTAATCATATATAGATGTGTTCATCAACTTCATCAAGAGTACACGAAAGATTACCAACCGCCCATCATACTTTTTCCCTATCATTGCCAATTGCGAGTTTCCATATGTTTTACATCTTTCAATTTTTTAGGTTCATCGCCAAAACGTGTAGTTGATTTCCGTTCCGACTGGGCGCTTTCCTGGGGGCGTCCGATGAGCCGCTTCACTCGCGTTGCTCGCTCCAGGGTCTCATCTGTGACGCTGATCCCCAAGGAGTCACCCAGCCTCCACTCCAATCAACTTATTTATATAGTATATGTTTTAACAAATGTCATCCACAACTTTTGGTGATGAGCCATTTTTTATATAAAATGATTTATCACTTTTTTAGGGCCACTTAAGAGTTGGTCGTTATACAGATTCATATAACACCAATATTTGTAAATGTGTTATGCTAGAATAAAGCATCTGATTATTCAGTTATAAGCTAACAAGGTAGGATAAATTAGTAATACTGATATGTAAATCTACTGGTGAGCTCCCCAAACACCGCTTTTTGGGAGTTTTTCAGTTTATACATATATTAATAAATAAGAGGAGATTGTGTAATGATTATCATGATAAATGGAGCATTTGGTGTGGGGAAAACCACTATTGCAAATATGCTTCAAAACGACATTAAAAATAGTATGATTTATGACCCTGAAGAGATCGGTTGTATGTTAAGAAATGTTATTCCAGAGGATATAAAAAGAAATGAAGCCTGTACAGGGGACTTTCAAGATTTAGATTTATGGAAAGAATTAACCGTGGATGTAGCGAGACGTTTAATTTCTAACTATAAAATGAATCTAATAGTGCCCATGACTATTCGGAAAATAGAATACTTTCATTTCATTCACAACGGATTCAAAAGTATTGATGAACAAACATATCATTTTTGTTTGAGTGCAAGTAAAGAGACAATTTACGAAAGGTTAAGACTACGTGGAGAAGAAGAAGGTAACTGGTGTTTTCAACAAACTGATAAATGCTTGGAAGCCTACAATAAATATGATTTTAGAGAGTACATAGACACAGAAAAAGTTGATATCAATGTCATTGTTCATAAGATAAAAGAAAAGTTAAATATTTAAATAGAGGACATCCGAGAAGAATCATCCAAGCAAGTAACGAGCCTACAGAAGAAGATTTGCGAGCGTTATACCGGTAAAATTGCATTAATGCAAAGAAGTAGTTGTATACAGAAATGGAGAGATTACTTGATGTTGAAATTTATCGGCTCAGGAAGTGCATTTAATACGGAATTAGGGAACAATTCAGCTTATTACAAAGTAGGGAATCAAATGTTGTTAATTGATTGTGGAAGCAATATTTTTCACCGTATTAAAGAAAATAGTATTCTAAAAGGGATCGAGCACATCCATGTATTGGTCACTCATACGCATGCAGACCATGTAGGGAGCCTAGCTGATTTAATTTTTTATAGCTATTATTGTCATGGAGAATTTGCAATTCCAAAAGTGACTGTTTATTACGTCGATGATGTGAAAATTAATGAACTACTGGCCATCAATGGCATCATCCCTGATAATCATTGCTTAACAAAAAAATTACATGCCGATACACAGTACACACTTAATTTCTGTAAAGTGCTATTCGAGAAATCTAGTCATGTCGAAGAGATCCCTTCTTATTCAATTGAAATAAATATTGATAACAAGCATATTTATTACACCGGAGATACGAATAGCCTAAAAGCTGCTTTAGTAAATCCTGAATCGAGTAAGCTATATGATTATGTTTATGTAGATACTTGTAAAGCAGATGGAAATGTTCATTTGTCATTACGAAAACTTAGTGAATTAGTTCGTCATGAATTACGTTCGAAATTTTGGTGTATGCATTTAGATGAAGGTTTTGAGCGTCAAGAAGCGGAAATGTTAGGATTTAATGTTGTGAAGAATGAATTTTAGTTATTGGTACTAACGATGACGTAATTCAAGATAAGGAAAAAGCATATATGACCAAGTTTCAATTAATGTTGAACTTGGTTTTTTAGAATGTCTATATCTAAATTTTGTAAATTTAGGTATTGATGAACTATATACTGTAGTGTATATTGTTTATATAGTGTATATACAATATGTATTTAAAGGGTTTTGTAGTATACAAATAAATTAGAAGGGGAGCTAGTCATAATGGCAGATACAATAAAAAAAGATCGTCCTATTCAAAATCGAAATTGGATGAAAACTTTGGGAGCATTTCTCGCGTTGCTTTTATTCTTTTTCCTTTGTGAAACTTATTCATGGCCACTGTTCAGAACATTTAACGAAGGAACATTATTTGGTAGAATTTCTAATTCAGAACTTTTTGTGGAATGGTTTACTCCATATAACACACCCCAATTTAATCTATTCACCGCATTCTTTGCCATTACACTACTTCCAAGTGCTCTAATAGGTGCCGTAAAAGAGATCTTTTCTAGAGAATAAAACGACCAGACGTTGCGAATACCGAAAAAAGTGAAGAAATAGCGAACATCCCTCAAATCGTCAAAATATTTGAGGGATGTTATTGAAATAGCTATTCTTTAATTGTTTCGTCAAATGATTTTCGACCCGGATTTACTTTATTGACGGTAACGTTTAATTTACTAAGCGAATCTGCTGTCAATGGAATCTTGCCATTTTTCTCTAATTTTTTCCACGTTTTTACGTCTTTTCGATATAAATGCTCCGATAAGCGGTAAATATCAGCATCTAATTTTAAACCCTCTTCATAGGTTGTTTTTATATCTTTTTTAACTGCCGCAATAATGCCTTTTCTTATTTCATCAGAGGTTATTTTTCCTTTAAAACCATTGATGATTGCATTAAATTTAACATCTACTTCGAATTTTACATCATTGTTTTTTATAATTGGTTTAATGTCTGTACTTAATTTTTCTAAATCAACTGTTAAGTAATCTCTTTCTTTACTGTCTAATTTAAAGGTTACGTCTCCTCGAGCTTTTTTATTTTGCATCCATTGAACCCCTTTGGCGGCCTCATTCTTAACGAAGCCTTTAAAACCATCCTTAGAAAATACGCCAACCCCCGTTAAGGCAGTTTCCTCTGTAGGTTCGTTTGTATCTTCCCAGTTTTTATTAATTGTCACGAATGGAATATTCACTTCATGACTCGGTTCATTTAATTTGATAACAAGGTTGCGTAAATCAACGGGCTCTACAAATGTTTCTAACTCTTTTGTATGCAATGGATTACTTAATTTTGAAGCTGTGATTGATTTATTTAATAACGGTGTCACTAGAAGAATATCTTTAATAGGGTCCTGTGTACAATAAGTCAATATTTGGTATCTTGTTTCCCGATGACGCAGAAAACTGTCAATAACGGAAATCGCGTTTTCACTTTTCAAAGCATCCTCAGAGAAAATAAGGTAGGTCATATGTCCCCAAAAAACTTTTTGGTCGATCGAACGATACAATTTGAAAAAGGCTTCTTCCATCGTTTTTCCTTTAGCAAATCCAATCTCTGCCTGTGCAGTTTGTGGAGCAGGCGATTCAGATTTAGCAACATTAGCAAAGTTGATGATTTGCATAAATACTTCATATTGACCATCTTTAAAATCGATACCAATACCGTCAACATAGTACATTCTTTGAGGTTCAGAGACATCCCAACATCCAGAAAGCAATAGTACAACTGTTAAACTTACTATTAATGCAATTTTTTTCTTCATGTTTGATCCCTACTTTTAGCAATTCTTGTGTAATTAGGAGGAGCAAAGTGGTTTGTTTGATTCAGTTTAAGCTTAGACAAAAAATGAAAGGATTATAAGTAGAGAAAAACATTGGAAAACTATGAAATAAAAGATCAGGACTCAATCCCTAGTGTTCGAAAAATGGACAAGTGATTTTTGCTGCATGTTGTGGCACTCTAATAAAGGTAATTTCCGTTCCAAGCTACTCGCTTTCAATGGGCGAGTAGCTTGGAACGGAAATCAAAAATTCAGAGGGGATAAAGAAAACCCCCGCTGATTAGTAGTCTAAACTTTAAATTCCTTTATGATTGCGAATTTCTATTATGGTTCCTTCGGGTGCTTTTAACTTACATAGTTGACCATTTTCAACCTTATAAATAATGTCACCATTTTTGTAGATAAAATTCACATTCATATCCTTCAGTCGATCTACCTCATCACTAAGATTGTCAACCCATAAACAGAAATGGACAATGCCTTGACCATTTGAATTGCATGCCTCAAGTTCTTCATTATATTTTCCTGTTTGGAGTTCAATATAAAAGGTTCCGAGCTTTAACCAAGTGTTAAAATGTCT
The DNA here is from genome assembly GCF_001708185.1 of Lysinibacillus xylanilyticus. Classification (GTDB taxonomy): domain Bacteria; phylum Bacillota; class Bacilli; order Bacillales_A; family Planococcaceae; genus Lysinibacillus; species Lysinibacillus xylanilyticus_A. The sequence goes on from NZ_MDDN01000023.1 coordinate 8,593, forward strand.
ATCATGGAAATTTGGGGACTCTTGTACAAGTTCAAATCCTAATACTTCCGTATAAAAATTTACAGACTCAGCATATGTATTAGTTTGTATACATATGTGATGCACGTATTTTTCAACCATAAATTTAAATCTCCCTTTTATTTAAAAATTTTACGATAATCAGAATGCATATCGATTAGGCTAAGATAGCAATAAAGTGGCATACGAATTCCATCATATTCTTATTTATCTTTAAAGACAACTGTATAATGCATTCCTTAGAGCCAGTTCTCTTGGTTCATTAGCCATGCCAAAGCCATGCTTATTCATTGCGTAAGCATAACCTAACCCCTCATCTGGATCAGCAAAGCAGAATGAGCCTCCAGCTCCAGGATGTCCAAAAGAGCTCTCACTTCGACCAAATGGCATATCCGAAAAGTGTTTCCAAAACCCTAAAGCGTAAGCGATGTTTATACAATTTACATGGTCATAAAAACCTTCTGTTGGGGGAGTGGCGCTCTTTCTTAATTCATTCATAGTGGAAGAATTTAATCCTAGTATTTTCGCTCCACTTGCAAATGCACCATAAATTTTTGCCATCGCTTTTACTTGTCCAACGCCATTACCTGAAGGGAATTCAATAGATAGTATAGGACGATGATTAAAATTATCATTCGCAACAAACTTTTTAGGGTCAACTAAACTTCGAGCTACTAGTGACTTAGGATTTAAAAATCCAAGTAACATTTTAGGTGGCAATTTAGTTAACCCCCTTAAGTAATTGGATAGGATGATTTATCCCTTCAATCGTTGTCATTCTATCTTTTGAGACTTCTGAAGGCAAACCAATATAAAATTCAGCATTGAGCGGTTCTGCTATTTCTTCGTTAAAAAAATCTTTTAGAGTACGTCCTTTTGGATCCGTTCTTTTAATAAGTTCAGAAATTAAAGTTCCTATAGTCCATGCATGATACCCATGAAATTTTCCGACTTCCCAATCTGGTTTACATGCAGCAAGGGAAGGTGATAGACGTGAAGTATCTAGGTCTTCTATATTTTCAATTTTAAGTTCATCGAGAGTGGATAAACCAGCTTGATGTGCAAGTAGCTGTCTAACTGTAATTTTCTCTTTACCATTCTGAGCGAATTCTGGCCAATATGTACACACGGTCTCATCATAGTTAATGTAACCTTTTGAATGAGCTAGACTTAAAGCTAATGCAGCAAATCCTTTTGTAGCTGAAAACACTTGAACTAATGTGTCTTTCTCCCATTGTGCAGAAGTTTTTCGATCTCGATATCCGCCCCATAAATCAACGACTGGTTCGTTATTAATATACACAGAAAAGGCAGCTCCAAGTTCTCCTCGGTCTGTAAAATTCTTAATAAACTCGTCTTTCACTAATTCAAAACCCGGTGCCACAAAACCATGAATGGGAATACTATTTTTTGTTCTCATATTGTTTTCTCCTTCTGATATAATCTCCATCTCTTTACAAAAAAGAATAAATTTAATAAAATTAACTTAACAGATAAATGACTAAAAAACAATAAATAGTCAAATAAAGAGGTGCGTTAGAATGGCAAGAATTTCAGCTGAACAGAGAAAGCAAATACATGAAACACTTCTCAGCAAGAGTAAAGAATTATTTATTCAGTACGGGTTTTCGAAAACAAGTATTGATGACATTGTAAATGCTTGCGGAATTGCAAAAGGTTCTTTTTATTCATATTATCCAACAAAAGAAGAATTATTTTACGCGGTGTTACGAAGGGAAGAAGAAATAAAAAATAACATCATTGCTGAGGTCATGAGTGAATCTTTACCACCAAAGGAACTTTTAATGAGATTCTTTGACATCTCCTTTAAAGCTATTGAGGAAAATGAATTTTTCCAAAGTCTTTATCAAAGAGGAGAGTATGAGCGAATAGTTAAGAGACTCCCGAAAGAACTTATCGATGGCCATGCCAAGGAGGATTTAGAGAGTTCATTACAGTTTGTTAAATTTCTACAAGAAAAAGGGGTTACAGAAGAAGATCCTGAAATTTTAATTGGCCTTTTTCGAATAATGATGCTTTTACCTTTACATCGACAAGAGATTGGGGAACAAACGTTTTTAAAAACCATAAAAAAAATGATTGAATGTTTATCAAATGATTTAACTTCTTCCTAAAATCATTGCATCTATGCAATAACGGCTAACTGGCCTGCATCGTGCAGGCATAAGTACAAAGCCGATTCCTGATGCAATTATGCCGAGGCATAATTGATCAAGTAAAATAGTTGAATGGAAGGAACAACTAATCAAGACAAATGACCAGTGCTCACTACTTTTTAAATAAGGTGTATCTGGTTTATTTTTCTTATTGAAGAAATTTATTGATTAAAATTTCAGTCATCATAAAAGTCTCATGAGTGATGAAGATCTGCTTAAATAATAGCAGAATAGCTTATTACCGAGGAAATAACGTGTATAAATGACACCAAAATGGATAATTTATAAATCGGAGGTGATAATTTTGACTAAAGAAAAGCGTAATAACCTTGAACTAGATCAAGTAGAACTTGGATCAGATTTAAGCCCAGATGATTTAGATGTACGTGAAGAAAATGATATGACAAAAGAGCAAAAGAACAATTCAAGTAAAGAAAAACAATGCAACGAAAACACTTCCTCAAGACGTAATAAATAATAAGATAGACCGCATAAAATTTTCTACCACAATCTTCGGGTTGTGGTATTTTAATTTAGAAATGAAAAAAATTGACTTCAAGTACTTTGAGGATTTTCTTCATTATCTTAAGATATTGCAGTAAATATTTAAATGTGTAAAACTAAACATAATGAATTGGGGAGGTAGAAAATGGGGAAGAAGCAAAAAATTATATCCATTGCAGCAATATCTGGTGGAGGAAAAACAACCATTGCTAAAGAACTCACAAAACTACTGAAGAATGCAGAGTCACTTCATTTTGATAATTATGATTTGGAAGGACCCGATGATATATGTGAATGGGTTGAGCAAGGAGCGGATTATGATGAATGGGATATAAGTCCTTTGGTAAGGGATATAAAAGAATTTCAAAAGGATGCTAATGTAGAATATATCATTTTGGACTATCCATTTTCATATCTCAATCATCAATTAAAAGGATTCATAGATACATCTTTTTATGTCGATACACCGCTAGATATTGCTCTGGCTAGAAGAATAATTAGGGATTCAAATTCGATAACCGATGCTTTAGATGAATGTGAGCATTATTTAGATAGTGGTAGAAATGCCTATTTAGAAGCTGAAAAATCTGTAAAACCCAATTGTGATTATATAATAGACGGTAAATTATCGCTAGAAGCTATTGTTCAGAAAATAGTTAGTTTGATAGCAGGTGAATTTTAACTAAAAAGGCTGTGGTGTTAAAAGATTGTTGTTGGAATTAAGGTTAACGATTTTACTGTCCGAGTACTCAATTGAATTGAGCCTGATGTTTTGGATTTTTTTAATTATAAAGGGGAGAGATGTCCTTGAAAAATTCAAAAAATTTAATTACTTCTCTGGTGTTAATTTTGATTTTTATAGCAGGTTGTTCAGATGTAAGAAATGAAGAGCAAATGATAGAAGTTCAAATGCGTATTGGTGATGAAAATAATTATGAAGACTTCAAAGAAATCACGGATCATGAGCAAGTTCAAAAGGTGCAAAAGATACTAGATGATATTGATTGGGAAAATGCAAAAGTAGATATGGCACGTCCTGCAGATTACATATTTTATTTTCAATTTAAAAACCCAAAAATAGAAGCAAAAGCGGTGTTATATGAACTTTGGATAAGTCCAAATAAAGATAAGGTGGAACTCGTAATAGATGCTCAAAGTAAGTATAGTCAATTAGACAAGAAGAAGTCAGGAGAACTATTTGAAATACTTATTGGTGAAAAATTGGCTGATCTCAAATAATTATTGGACCGAATTAAAGGTCTTTTATTTTACACTTCACAATAGCATCGGCGGTAAATTGTCCATCGTATTACCTCAGTTTGTATTGTTAATAGGAGGACTTACTTCTTTCAAGTTCCTCGATTCGTTTTACTAGTTCCTTTGCTGGCCACAAATACCCATGCAACAATAAAAGCTATCGCAATCACTGTAAAAGAAATTATGATAAGTGCAGTAATGATCAAAACAAAACCATTTAGCAGCACTGAGCGGTACATTATTTGATACTTAATACTTTTAATGATAGAAATCAGAGCTACAGATGGAAAAAAATCTGTGGCTCTTTTTCGGCTTTTTAAATGTTGATTAATACAACTAATACACTTCTATTTCATAATACCAATGTAATCCGTTGAGGAATGTAAATAAATCGTGAACTTTCCTTTTGTATACTTTACAATCTCTCCTTCACGCTCAATCTCTCGCCAACCATTTTTCTTAATCATCAATCTATAACTCAATGGAATACCATTATCACCACTAGCCTTTGACCAAATATAGTGTTTACCAACTTCATTTTCGCTTTCTAATTCAGCACTTTTAGGAACAGGGAAATCATACATATCATTTAAAAAATAATAGTTTCTATCTAAATATGTAAAATAAAAGTATCCCATTCCTATTAGAAAAGCTAGCGTAATCAATGAAATTAATAATCGCTTCACAATTTATCCTCCTCGTATAGTTACCTTCCTTTGTTATGTCTAAGGTTGTAGCAGATAGAACTAAAGCCCAGATTTCACAGATAATAGGATCATCACCATAACGTGTGGTTGATTTCCGTTCCGACTGGGCGCTTTGTCGTTGCTGTCGCTTCGCTTTCACACAGATAAAACATTTGCTGACGCTACGTTACACTACGCTTTCGCACAGAGCAGAGCTTCCTGCGGGCGTCCGATGAGCCGCTTGGGCCAACAGATGTTTTTTGCGCGAAAGCGAAGCGACAGCAGCTCGATGTTTTTTGCGCGAAAGCGAAGCGACAGCAGCACGATGTTTTTTGCGCGAAAGCGAAGCGACAGCAGCACGATGTTTTTTGCGCGAAAGCGAAGCGACAGCAGCACGATGTTGGTCACGAAGGCGTTATCACAGGACGTGATGTTTTTAGCCTTTGTTCCTCTATCGCTAATCCCCAAGCAGTCGGCCAGTCTCCACTCCAATCAACTAAGTGATGAGCCAGATAATAGTGATTACCAGGTCTCTTTCAATAAGGTAAGAATTTTTGTTCTGGAATATTCTAAAAAGAACAAACAAGCACTTTACCGTTTTTATTTTGAAAAATTCTTATTTACTAGTTCAATGGTATTTTTAATAAAATCTTGGTAATGCGTTTGGGGTAGTGAATCTATTTTGCTAGCTGCTTTCTGCGCATAAAAAAGTGCTTCTTCTGCTTTCCCTAGTTGCATAAGACAGATGGCTCTATAAGAATACGCAGTGTAAAGAATACATAGTTCAAGCGGGTAACTATTGGAGCTAGGCATCTTAAACTTCTCAAATGCTTCTAAGGCTTCAGTTAGCTGTCCTTTTCCTAATAAAGCTTTTCCTTTTTCAAGAAAGTAAAAATCACTTCCAATATTCCCTTTTAATACCGTAGCAAATTTATCTAAATAACCAAGAGCTTGATCATAATCTTTTGGTATTTGATTGTAATAATGAGCTTGAAGTAACAAAGTGAAAGCCAAGGACTTATCATTTTCGCTAAAAACCGCAAACTGTTCTGACTTCTTTATAAAATAAGCATAATCTTTTTCGTTGTCATGAAGAAGGGCTTGGAACGCTGCAATCCGGAAAATATTATCCATCTTATAATAGACCATTTTCTTCTTAGACATTGCAATTAATTGATGAAGCTTATCCTTCCCAGCTATATATTCACCTATCCCAAAAAGTAAGACCATTTCAACGTAATTCGCCTCTAATTCAATGAGCATATCAATCACTGTTGCTTTTTCATCATACTCTTTTCTTACATTCCGTAACATTTTCAGGGCATTATGATACTCACCATTTTTCGCATGGTATTCTACTACGTATACTTTAGCTGCCAAACTGTGACTATAAAGAGATAACCGATCATAGATTGTTACTGCCCGATCTATCAACATTTCTCCATTGTTTTGATCTGACTTCATAACTGTCCTTCCTGAAATTTCTAATATCCTAGCAGATTCTAATGAAATGGGAAACTGTCGGTCAAAAATGTCTTGAGTCAAACTAATTATCTGTTCATCATTATTTTTTCCAAACGCTTCCTCTATTTTATTAAACAAATTTTTTAGCTCATCAGGAGTAGGGTTTCCTAATAAATATTGAGGGTCATAGCCTAACTGGCACGCTATAAATTTTAAACTGTCCATTGAAGGGTTTGCGCGCCCGTTTTCAATCATACTCAACATTCCTTTTGACATTTTATCACCTGCTAGTTCTACAAGTGTCATACCTTTTTCTACTCTTAATTTTTTGATTCTCTGTCCTAACTCATTCATGTTCTAACATCCCTTGAAATTCAATTTGCAAGTTCAATTATATTAAACTTCAGCTTGAAAAGACAATTATTACATGTTACCATTAAGTTCAATTTAATTGAACTTCTTTGACTTAGAAATTACAAAAGTAGGATAGAAGTGGGTTTTTATAAAATCAAAATGGAAATTGAGGGACTACATATGAGTGAATTTATTGAAAATGAAGCAGGAAAAAAATTAAATATAGGTGGCATTGAATTATACTATGAATTGTTAGGGGAGCATCATGAAGGTCCAACTTTAGTTTTTGATTCAGGGTATGGAGTTACTTTAGAAAACTGGAATTCGATTAAAGATGAAGTGTCAAAGTTCTCAAGAATGTTTATTTATGACAGAGCAGGAATCGGAAAAAGTGGAATGGATGATCGACCACGACATTGTAGACAAAGTGTCGAGAACTTACGTATATTACTAAAAAAAGCTGAGGTAAAGCCTCCTTATGTATTAGTGGGCCATTCATTAGGAGGATTAAATATAAGATTATTTGCAAGTACATATCCAGAGGAAGTCGTAGGAGTAGTTCTTTTAGATTCATCCCATGAGGATCAAAATAAAATACTGCCTCCTTTATTTACAAAAGAAGTTCAGGAAGCGTATTATAATCAATTTACTTTGGAAGGATCTCTTCATGAAGTTGAAGAAAGTTTAGAGCAAGTACGAAATAAATCTTTTGGAAATATTCCATTGATTGTCGTTACAGGCGGTCTACAGCCTTTTCACACAAAAGAATCTATGGCTATTTGGATGAAATTTCAGGAAGAGCTTGCAAACTTGTCAACTAATAAGCAACACATTATCGTTGAAGATGCTGGGCATGCGATACATATTGATCAACCAGACGTTGTTGTTAGTATATTAAGAGATATTTTAAGTAGAGTGAAAGTTGACAAGCAGTACTTTGGGGATAGTGAATGTCGTTTATAAACACAATTTGAAGAATTACTAAAAAATCATAAAACATTAACACTCAAAAAGAGTAGGAGGAATGAAAAAGATGAACTCCTTCATGCCTATGAGGATATTTGACATGAAGGAAAATCAATATCCACTTGTCCATGAACTAACACATTCCGTACTTGGTTATGGCAACAATTTTGATAGAAGCAGTGGCTATTTTACGCAAGAGGGTTTTGCTGATTATATGGAAGAAATCTATGGGAAAACGAAGACAAGTTCCCATCAGTTTATGAAGTATTTTATGGATTCGAACAAATTAATTCCAATTAGCAAGTTGATCGATCCGAATCAAGACGACTCTTATTTTCGCCCAGACCTTACAAATACAGAACAGCTGAACACCCTTAGATGGATGAGCTATACGCATTCAGCTTCTTTTATTAAATATTTAATTGATACCTATGGAATAGAAAAGTTTGAACAGATATACAACGAAAAGGATTTGGTCGAAAAAATAGAGGACGTATATGGAAAAAGTGTGGGTGAGTTAGAAAATGATTGGTTAGTTTTTATTAATAATCAAACGGGGTTAACATATGAAGAAAAATCTGAAGTGGGATATTTTTACAAAGTTAATTCTGTTATTATTCAAATTGATCCAAAATATTTTACAAAGGAATAATCCATTTTGGAGAAATCCCTTTAGGAAAGTACATAAAGAGAAACTGTAATCCGTGTATTTTTTTGATCCCGATGATTAGTAGTATTCATCAATCGAGCTTTTACGGGTAGTAAGACTCGCACCTAACTTATTGGCTGAATTTGAGATGGGAGTCCTACTGCCCGTTAATGCGGGATAAAATACTATTGGTAATTGTCGATAAAAATGAAAAGTATCGTAGGAGGGCAACGAATGAATTGTAGACTTTTAACTGTGGCGGATGCTGAGGCCTATCGGAATTTAAGATTAGAAGGATTACAAAATAATCCTGAGGCATTTGGTTCTAGCTTTGAGGAGGAAAAGAATGATCAAATTGAGCTGTATGCCAACAGGTTTGAATCTCAGGGTTCCTTTACGTTTGGGGTATTTGATCATGAAGAATTAGTGGGCGTTACGACGTTAGTTCAGGAAAGTAAGCTTAAGTTACAGCATAAGGCAAGCATCTTGGCTGTTTATGTTACTCCAAGAATGCGTGGACTTGGCGTTGGCAAACATTTAATGATTGAAGCAATTAACAAAGCGAGGGAGTTAAAGGGTGTTGAGCAGCTTAATTTAACGGTTGTGTCAACGAATGCTTCAGCAAAAAGACTGTATTCTTCTTTAGGGTTTGAGGTTTTTGGAACAGAGAAGAGGGCAATGAAAATAGGTCAACAATACTTTGATGAGGATTATATGGTTTTATTTCTTTAGCGTGAACAACTCCAATAGCTTTTTAGCCATTGGAGTTGTTTGTTTTTTATGGAGAGCTCCAATGAAATAATGAAAACAAAGCAATGATTAAAATAACCACAGCAATCATAAAAGCGACATAGGTACTAAATTTGCCCGTCTTATTTTTTAGTAGCTTTAAACTCAGTACTATATTGATTATTGATAAAGAGAATGCTAGCCAAATCCCTAAATTCCCTAAGCGTTCAATTTGAATGGGTGATTGATTGAAAAAATAATTGTAGGTGATACCAAGAATAAGTAAAATTGTCAGCACAATAGTGGTCGATGCAATTTTCTTGTTGCTAATCATCATTGCCTCCAATCAATCCTTTTATTGATGTATAGTATGCTTGAAAAAATAATCTGACAAAATTTCATGGTTTTGATTACTTTACTTAGGTACACAATAAAAAAGGAGCACTTACAATCTAATGAACCCAAACAAAGACTAATAAAAAGAATCCTTTTTGAAAAAAATCAAAAGGGATTCTTTAATTCTGAAAATTAATTTTATTTTCATACGTTAGTTAATTTGCTAATACCAAAAATACGATAAAAGTTAATCCATATAAGCCCATAAATCCGACAGCCATTTTTGAAAGTTTAGTTTTGATTGAAAGAGCATTTCGAAAACCAGCTTTAAAAAGGTTCACAATGAAAATTGATACTGCTAAGAAAAACGATACCATAGCAATAATTAACGCAACTTGTTCCATTAAAATAACCTCCTGTAATGATCTGTATTGTAGAATAATAAGTATATTAATCAAACCGACAAGCCATAGTAAATTGCTCATGCGAATGCCAAAAACTTCTCGTTCATTCAATTCGATTTTCCAAGCATCAATTATACCCCTCAGTAAATCGATAGTCATAAAAAATGTCCAATCTTGCTGTTCTAATAAATCAATAATTTCATCGCCATATCGTTGTCTCCAACTTTTTGGATACAAGTAAACGAACCACTTCATATAAGCCCAAGCCTTTTTGCGCCGAGTGTAGTTATTGCTTGGATTTCTTTAATTTGGTTGCTTAAATATTCACGACCTGCATCTGTTAGCCTGTATGGTTTTTTACGATCATCTGATTCAAGCACTTGAATATAGCCGGCTTTTTCTAAACGTGTAATCGCGCCGTATAAAGTTCCAGCACCTAACTTAATACTGTAATTTTTTTCAATATCCTCCATAATAGCATAGCCATGACAATCTTTTTCTGCCAGACTAATCAAAATAAACAATGAAGGCTCTGAAAATCTATCTTTTTTCTTCATACAATACCTCCTTTTGAAAAAGTTTATTACGTTTGGCGATATAACGTATAACGTAATGATAACGTCAATATAGAATTAATGCAATAATAAGCACATTAAAAACAGAAAATATTTATGAGCCTAGTTTTCTCATTAATCGCTTCTTACCAAACAGACATCGTGACTTTGAGGAGGGGAGAAAGATTGTTAAAAGAAATAACCTAAACATTTAGATCTTAATGAGTTTGTCCTTGAAGAAATCGCTTATGCTTTACCTGAAACAAATGGAGAAGATAAATACAAAGTCTTTTTAGTCAACAAAAGAAACAAACCCAACTACAGCAAAATAAAAATGTCTGCAGACACTAAACAGCTAGCTCGAGGAAACTTACATCGTGAATAGGCACGTATTTTCTTCATTGAGTGCCGAGGATCTCCAAAACGTAGAGCTTTTAATTCTGTGTAGAGGGTGCAAAACTTATAGGCAGTTAAGAAGGATTGGGAAGAACTTGAGTAGATCAGTCATCTTCGAAGTGGGCAAAATAAGTGAATTTAGAAAGGGGAATTTATGTAGAAGATGATAGTTAGACAAGTTATTACAGGCCCACGAGAATTAGTGGGTGTAATTAAAGTTTAAGATAATTGATTTGCTGTTTAGTAATAATTAAGTCGTTTCATTTTGAAGTGTTAAACATGCATAAATACCTTCAAAATAAAAAACAAGCAGCCAATAAAATCGGTTGCTTGTTTGGACCCTTACATTTAAAAGGGCAATAACATTTAGTTAATGAAATCTTGAGGAACACATTCACGAACACCAGAATTTCTCATGGAGTTAAATAAAGCTGCACCGATTCTTAATAAAACATTGTTATCTGTTCCATTTTCTAAATCATAAATTACGTAGTATGCATTATCAACTGTAAAAATACATTTTCGTTCTAATTTAAATCCAGGTGGTACAGTTGGAAGTTTAATAACTGGTCGAATCACAGGTGTATCTCCTTCATCTCTGATAAAATTGAAAGTTTGTTGGTCAATCTCATAGATATTAACTGGATCAATCTCCACACCTTCATCTGGAATTGTAATTTCATCTTCAACAAATAGGAAAAAGCGTTCGTTTCGGAAATTAAAAAGACTTCTTGCTCCAATTTCAAATGATGCCATTTGATATTCACCTCCTCTCCTATTAATAAGTTATTCATATTGAATACAATTGTTTGGACAATAAGGAAGGTAGAGTGAAAAATAATTAAAATAAACATTCATAGTAGTTGTTCCAGCATGACTGCTAAAGAAGCAAATGTTGAATACATGGAAGTTGTTTAGTTTCGATCGTAAGAAGATAATCTTCGAAATAGATATTAATAATGTTGTTTAAAATTGGACTATAAAGCCCATATAATTTAAGGTTCACCCTTTTTAAACACTTTAGTATGCTGGAACATTTGCTGAATAATTTGAGGAAATGGGACCAAATGAAAAAAGCCGCAGCGTGATCAGACGCTACAGCTCAGAATTGATTATGCCCTTTGATGTTTCTCAAAAGTATTATATCACTATGGCTAAAAAGAAGGCTTAAATTTAACAGCAGCATTGACCCAGTTACAGAAAAGATAATCCTAATCTCTGATGGCGAATATAGGACAAAAAGAGATAGGTTTAGAACTTGATCAAATTTTATTCCAGATGACCATAAATTGTGCTGCTTCAGATTCAAGAGCAATTAGGTGATCTTCAGTGGAGGGGTTATCTGAAATTAGTTTACCTTTTTGGACGTTTAAAATTGCAGGTTTTACATCAGGAGCATGCTCAATGGTGAATTCAGATTGATTTAATAGTGTCAAAGAGGAGCGACATTTGTTTTTATCAATTCGTTCGTCCTTCCCTTTGAAATATAACTTGATTAAATGTGGAACTCCGTCAATCTTTAATCCAAGTTCTGGTGAAGAACGAACAGTTATATATTCGCTATTCCAATTGGATTTGCCTGGTTCAAACCATTCAATATCTTTATTTTTAATAAATTTTAAATGTGCTTTGACTGTTTCAAGGTAATTCTTTTGTTTAGCTTGAGAAACCTTTTCAACAAGAGAAAGCAGGTAATCGTTACTAAAATCTTTCTCATGAAATTTTCGGATACCATCTCGTAATGGTTTCCAGTAATCGAAAGCAGGATTGTAATCATTTTGATATTTTATTTGTCTTACCATAGAGGTTTTACCAGTAACCCCCTTGAAAGTAAAGTCTGTAAATTGTGTAAGACCGACAGATATCTTTTTTGAAGACATTCATTTCAACTCCTTTATTTGTAAAAATTCCACATTTGTATCGTCCATGACAACCGTCGTGTATGAACGACAACCCAATTGGCTGAGAGTGACAAAACTGAATAATAAAGATTGCTATAAAGAGAGAAGGTAAAGGCCATCCATTTACAAAGTCGATTTCGGACGCATAATTGATACGCTTTACGAGTAAAAGCAAATTTCACATAACACAATTAACAGACAAATTACAGCCGTATTTCTAAGTACGAAAAAGAATTAAACACAATGGATATGCCAACATTCATGCACAGGCGGACAAGTTGCCACGACTACCATGATGTACGGAATGGACGCTATGTAAGATTACTATGTAGCCATTGAACGGCCTATGACATTATTTGTAGTTTAGAAGCACTACAGGTTAGTTAGAAAATTAATGACAAGGAAGTGGGTAAGGTTATGAATAGCCTTCAACAGTTGGAGGGGCTAAATGTAAGGACGTTTGGTTTTAGAGGGCAAGTGGCGGTTCAGATGGTGGAGTGGTTAGTGAATGATTTTAATATGCCAGAGGTTGGACAAGATCAAAAACAGTAGGAGTTTTGTGTTGTGCGATATGTGGGTTAACTATCATAGCTATTGGTGGAGTGATTAAGCGCGGCGTATTTTTAAATTAAATAAAAAGCTGCCTAACAGTTACCTGTTAAACAGCACATGGATATTGTAAATATAAAACAAAAATAGGTAAATGTCAACAAATTCATTAGACATTTGCGAGTATGTTTCGCTCTCGTCAAGCAGGTAGAAAATGGTTGGTTGCCTTAATCAAAATCAGTATGATGCGCTGGCTGGTTTAATAATAATTAAACTCTCGCCAATGGGATATGGCATGTCTCAGATGTCATTTATTAAAATAAATAGACAATCGAAAATTGGATTTTTCTCGACGTTTAAACAAGAAGGTTCCATATGTATTTAATTCCATCCCATAAAGCTAAGGCTAAAATTACTGCTAAAATCCCTTTAAGAATATCCTTCATTAGGTACCTCCATAGAAATTGTTATTAATGTATTTACGAAAGAGAGTTAAAAAAGATTCATTTCGTTCATTTCATTTGAACACAGTATTTTTTTTGTAGTAATAAAAACTGTAAAAAGCCAATTGGATTATTCCAATTGGCTAAGAATTCATATTTTTACTAGAAACGTTAAATGCCTAAAAATTTTATATTTTCATTTTAAGTTGTCAAAAAGCTTCATTTATGAAAATTAGAGCATCAGTAATTATTTCTTGTATGCCAGTTAAGTTGTTTTCCAAGAAAAACACTCCTTTTTTTCCTTTAAACGATGAAAAAATCTAGAAATATTGTATGTACATTATTTGATTATTTTTTTTATTTGCTTTAATTCGTAAATAAGATGATCAATCTGTTTTTGCATATTATCTTTTTGCAAGGATTGTTTCGCATCATTTTGAGAATTTTGGGTATTGGAATTTCTTAACGCATCTAATGCTAGACCAGCAGCGATTGTTTGAATTCCATCTCCTAATGTAGAAATAGCTGCGCCGACGTAGGTCAACTTGGCTGCATAAATCTCAAGAGAATCATTGGATTGACTCGAATTACCATTATTATTATTTATGTTCCATCCCTCCTTCAGAATAAGTCCGATATTGTATCATATGCTTCACGTTGAAAAAATGAAATGAAAAATTTATTCATACGAGGCAATCATGTAGAGAAATTAGGATTTATTCAATTGTAATTGAACTGAGACAGCAACAGATTTTCAACAGAAGTTGTTCTGTAGATGAGTTTAAGTTGACTGTAGTTAAGCAATTTACACAATGGGGGGAGCAATGAACGAACAGGTGTAAGTATAAGAGTAATTTTTTTATTTTTCAGAAAAGTGTTGACATTGTTTTTGTGTATATTTATATTTTATATAACCGAACAGTTATGTAAAAAGTGAGGGAATGATCATGCCAAATGTTTATCGAGCATTAGGTGATGCAACGCGACGCCAGATATTAAGTATGCTTAAACAAGGATGCAAAACCCAAAAGGAGATAGTTGAAGCATTTGATATCTCTCAACCAGGAATTAAAAAGCACTTGAATATTTTATTGGAGGAAGGGATTATTTCGGAGAGCTTGAATGGGAAGTATCGTATCTATTCAATAAATCTCAACATACTCCAAATCGCCAGTCATGAAATGCTTCAATACATCGGAGAACTACTTGATGATCAGCTCGTAAGTCTAAAAAATTATGTGGAAAAAGGAGAGTTTCGAGATGAAGAAGAGTAAGGATTCTATAAAGAGAGAAATTGTTGTTAATGCACCTTTGAAGCAAGTTTGGGATGCATTGACTAAGCCGGAGCATTTAAACCTTTGGTATACAAAAGATGCTGAGATAGAATTTTGTATTGGCGGAAGAGGTTATATGAATCATGGTTGGGGAGCAACATCTGAGGGGGTATTCATAGAAATAGATTCGATGAAACGCTTTGTACTTCAGAGCCTTGATGGGGATTTTACTACCATTACTTCTTTAGAAAAAGTTGAAAATGGTATTCTAGTGAGTATTGAATATCAGGCTTCCGTTCTTGGTGACATGAATCAATCTACAAAGGAAAATATGTTATTTGGTACAAGTCAATTCTTAGAAAATCTCAAGAGTGTTTATGAAACTGGTACTGATCATCGTGCAAAGTTTTGGAAATCGTGGATTGGTATTGCACACACATCAAACGATGGGGGCAGAGGTACAAGAGTTTTACAGGTGAAGGAAAATTCAGTCGCTGCAGCTGCTGGAATTAAACCTGAGGATATTATACTAGCGATAGATGGAGAAGAAATCGGAGGATACGAATCATTTGAAAGAACATTAAATACAAAAAATGTTAATTGCAATGTTACCTTAACAATAGAAAGAAAAAATGAAAAGTCACAGGTAAACTGTCTTGTCGATATTTATCCTGTACCTTATTAATATTCAATAAAAAAGAAGTTAACCTAATAGCATCTTTTTTTGAAAAAACGCATATTTATCTTCTTCACTTATTGATCAAATTGATCCAAAGTATTTTACAAAAGAATAGTTCGGAATGTACGTGAGAAAAAGAACAACCAATAACTAACTATTTTACCTCAGTAGACGAGCCTTATCACTAGCACGGTAAGGCTTTTTATTATGCTTTGAAAACTGCATCGATTAGATTACGGGTGAGAAGTATCTCAGGAACATTAGATACCGAAGAAGGCTGGCGTGTTCTAGTAGCCGAGAGGTCCAGAGTTTGGTAGAGAATAAATCGAATGGAACGTTCCAAAAGAAAGAAACAAAAAATACGGAACGTTCCATAAAAAAGAAACTGAAGCGGCACAAATTTAAAGTTGAAACGAAAATAAAGTTACCCTCTGCAGCACCTACTTTAACAATATAATAAGCGGTTTAATTAGTATTTTCTATATGAGCATTTATAGTAACTACGATTTCTTTAATGGCTCTAATATTACCAAATTGATCAAATGTTGCAATACTCTCCTGGTTACTATCCGTTCTGATTAAACTCAACATTTAGAATTGTCAAATAATTCAGTGGAATGTATAATTATTGAAAGGGAGGTAATAGATACCGTATAAATTGTTTTGGTGTCGTTAGTTTCAAAATAAATTAAAAACTATAATTCGCGCTTAAACAAGTAGGAGATGTCCAATCTTCATAAGAATCTTCCGCATCTATGTATATTCCCTCTACTTGATTTTCTAAACTAGAAAACAATACTATTATACCTTTTTTTCCAAAACGATCTATGCAGTATCTTCATTTTGCTTGTAGATAATTCTTTCAAAACAATCTAGGGATGCGGAAGGAGATAGGTTATGGAAAAGAACTCAAATCTATGGAAAATTGTATTTGTAGCTAGTTTTATAGGTTTAACAGTTGATGGTATGGATATCCAAATGTTGTCATTAGTAATGCCGAGCCTAATTGACGAATTCGTCTTAGATACCAAGACTGCTGGTTGGATCAGTACATTCTCTTTATTAGGGATGGCACTTGGTGGAATCTTAGGAGGTTGGTTATCTGACCGCTTTGGCCGCGTTAAAATGATGACCTATATGATGATATTATTCTCAGTTGGAACCGCTCTCTTAGCTTTTGTACAAACATATGAACAATTTATTATTGTTCGTTTCATATCAGCAATTGGTATGGGGGCTGAATATTCATTAGCCACAATGTTAATGGCTGAATATGTAAAAGTTAAAAATAGAGCAACTATTATGGGCGTATTAGGTTCTTCCTATTCATTAGGATATTTAGTCGCTGTTTTATTAGCGGGCGCGATTCTACCTGAATATGGTTGGAGACCGTTATTCTTAATTTCAATTTTCCCGGTTGTTGTGGCGATCTATATTCGAGTAAAAGTACCTGAACCTACTGGCTGGAGATTGGCTAAAGAACAAGCTAAGACATCTAAAGTTAAGAAATCAAATGAATGGCTTGCGTTGTTTAGGGATAAGAAAGTTTTTACAATCTTTCTATTATGGATAGTAACTTCTTCTCTATTGCAATTCGGCTATTACGGAGTAGGTACATGGTTACCGACGTATATCGTTAAAGAATTGGGCTTTAATTTCAAAGAAATGACAGGTTATTTAATTGGGACATATACAGCTTCGATTCTTGGTAAAGCACTTGCTGGTTGGGTTGCCAATGTAATTGGTCGTCGTGGGGTTTTCGTGATTGCAGGATTATCTACAGCGGTCATGCTACCAGTCATATATTTTTATCAATCGCCAGGAAACATCATTATTTTAATGACTGTTCTAGGTTTCGTATATGGAGCGCCGTATGGTGTAAATGCTACTTATTTAAGTGAAAGCTTCCCGACTCATATTAGAGGAACCGCTGTAGGTGCGGCTTATAATACGGGAAGAATAGGTGCAGCTTTAGCTCCTATCCTTATTGGAATTATCGCTACTACACAATCAATTGGATTTGGACTAGCTGTGTTAGGTATTTCTTATGCATTCATGGGGTTAATTCCTGCATTATTCATTAAAGAGAAAATGTACGATACTTTTGAAAACGATACAAAAGGAGAAATGTCAGAAACAGAGGGGAAGGTAGGAAAAGAAGGGGGTCTAGCAAAAGAGGTTCTAGTCCAAAAATCTTAAAACAAGGGATAAATCAGCCGCAAAGCGTTTCTTTAAAAAGGCTTTGTGGTTTATTTATGTTTCTAAGCCTAGTGGCATAACAGTCGATAAGAATAAGGATTATCCGGTATCATAATTCATCATTTGGTAATTCTGAAACTACTCCTATGTCTAGACCATCATCTTTAAAATGTTTAATGACATCATCTGTTGCTTTAGCTGGATTTTTTTGTAAAGCTAGCCGTTGATATAAGTAATAAAATTCAGTATGTGGCGATTGATAAAAATTCACAGAAGTTCCGTATCCAGAGTGGGAATTATAGTAGCCGAGAAGCAATAATTGCTGGCATGAACGCTGCTGTGCAACAAGGATATTTGTCCTATGCAGAGCCAGTAAAGACAAATTCAAATAAAATGGTTGGCGTTTTATTAGTGGATGGAGTAACACCTTGCCAGAAGCTAAACAGGTTGCTGAACGTGCTATTTTAGCCGGTAAAATAAGCTATGCTACGGTTCGTGGTTCATCTAAATAATTGTCAAAGCCCAGGTACTTAATTAATTTTGAGCCTGGGCATTTTTGCGTTTATTCATTGTTTTTGTAAGTACGGATGATATAAGCGAACATATAACGTTCATTCCCATTATCAAAATATCTAGTTTCTGAGATGTATCCAGGATATTTTTCGGGTTGGTGGAAAGTGAAGTTAGTTGCTCTATTATTAATGTTTTTAATTAATACTTGTGTAAAAAACATGGATGCTGAGTCAGATTTCATCCCAGGTGACTGGAATTATGATGGAAAAGTAGTTATAAAAGATTTAGATTCATTTATAAAATGGAAAATTAAAAATTACCATCATATATTAAGTCGTACGTTATATGGTAAAATGGTAATGAATTTCAAATTTTGATATGAAACTGGGGGATTCTATGAAATCTAAAATATTATTTATTAGTGTTGTAATTCTGTCAATAGTCGCATGTGGAACTACATATTTTGGGTATAATGCATACAGTAAGTATAGTGATGTGAAAAATACAAATAATAACCTAACTAATGTAGAAATAGATAGAACAAGTCAAGATGTTCCTGCTTCTGAAAGATATGCTACTGAATACGTTGAACCAGAATTAAGTTTAACGGATAAAGAAGTAAATGACTATGCTCAAAGTGATACTGAATATCCATCTAAAATGACTATGGAGTTATTTAAGTTACTAAAGCCAAATATGACCTATGAAGAAGTTAAAGCTTTAACTAATTTAGAGGGTACTCTTGACCCTACTATGTCTACATCTGATGGGATAGAGTCATACGAATATAAAGGAACCGGGTATTCTCGACCTACATTAGTGTACTTTGACGGTAAGCTTGCAAGTACAAGCCAAGCAGGGTTAATAAGAACACCTGCTCTTTCAATAGAAGGGTACGGAAAACTTGTAAAAGGTATGTCTCTATCGGAAGTTATCTCAATTTTAGGAGAAGGGGAATATACAGGTTTTATGTCCTCTCCAAATAACCCTGAAATAACAGGTTATACTTATAAATTAAATCATCACTATATAGACCTCCAATTTTCAGATGGCTATTTATACGAAGTTCCAACGCTGCCTACCAACTGATTTAAAAATAGTACATATTCATACTTTTGAATAGCTACCCTTGAAAAAGGTAGAAAATAAGGCTATCGCTTGGTGTTGTAGCCCTTTTTGTAAGCCCGAAATAAAAAAATAAGCGCACCTTCTTGGTACGCACGACGAATAGCCATCTATCCTATTTTTTTTCGGATAAATGGCTATTTTGCACATGTCACTTGGATATTTTTTGACCAAGGCATATAATCGTTTAAAAGTAAGCCCGTAATCAAATAACGCATATAAATAACCAGGCATCTCCGGTACGATAAATGTATCAATTAGAGGAGGTGCTTCTTTATGTCAACTACCAAACTAACAATTGTCCCTGTGACACTAAATCCGATCACTGACAACTCTTCATCAACAACTTCACCACAAAACTCTCCTGAGCCGAGCTGTATCATTAAAACAACTAGTGCTGAAATTTCCTTTTTTAATGGCGTAGATGAGCGCATCATCCAAACGATCTTGAAGGAGTTGAATAATCAATGAAGCAAGATTTTACGAGCGTGCAGAACATCTACATTATTTGCGGTAAGACCATATGCGTAAAGGTATCGACGGTCTCGCAGCACTCATTCAGGATTCTTTTAAACTCGATCCATATAGTGATTATGTTTCTAAGCAGGTGAATTCAACCTAAAATGGTTGGCGTTTTAATAGTGGATGGAATAACACCTTGCATGAAGCTAAACAAATTGTTGGAAGTGCTATATAGCAGGTAAATTCAGTTTTGCTACAATACGTGGTACTTCTAAATAAATGTTAAAACCCAGGTCATAAATGCCGTCTTGGTCATTTTTAATTCATTATTAAAATTTTATATAACCTTCATCGCTGTCTATGTCAAGATAATAAAATTCCTGTATTTCATGCTTTTCCTGAAAATATTTCTTTACCCTTTCTATATCTTCTCTAAAAAAGGAGTAAGGGATAGAATAAAAAGAAATTTTATTTTGTGACTCTTCATATATTCTTCCATCAAATATTTCTTCATTGAAATGAATTTCAATATTGTGTCCACTGTAAGCAATTTCATATGTTCCGTCTTCATTTAGCCCACATTTGTCTTCAAATGGAATAAACTTAATTTTATAAGTTCTCTCATTCGTAATTAGTGTTTCCATGTTTTTTTAACTCCTTGTAATAAATTTATGTACAATTACATATTAATAGAATTCTATGTGATCACAAAATAATTTTAATACTTGCCGAAATATAAACGTTCGTGGAAAAATAAATAAAGTTATTCATAACGACTATTACAACCTGTGGAGAAGTGTAAGTGATTATTTTAGAGACTTGACCGTAAAATAATTTAAAAATAGAAAACTGTAATTAGTTACCTATTAAATTAGTATCTGCTAAATCGTTAGTACGTATTAAAAGCCATTTTTTAGGTGTGTAACAAGCATCAACCAAACGACCCTCCGTTACACAAAAAAGTCACCAAAATCACGAAAAAGTCACATTTCCTCCGAAACCCATGAAATTAGGCAAAAGGCAAGTCTTTGTACATTCGTGAGAAACCTTGCTATAATAAGCTTTGCGAATACATATGAAAGAGGGTAAAAGCATGAACGCTTACGATGAATATATGAAACAGGTAGTGAAGCCGATGCGAGAGGAGTTAGTGGAGGCTGGCTTTACGGAGCTGACTACTGCTGATGCGGTGAATGAATTTATGGCGGAGGCGAAGGGGACTTCGTTGGTTGTGATTAACTCGGTTTGTGGTTGTGCGGCTGGGTTGGCGCGTCCGGCAGCTCGTGAGGCAGTGGCGGCGGTGAAGCCGGATCATCTTGTGACGGTTTTTGCGGGCCAGGATCCTGAGGCGACTGTTGCGATGCGTAGCTTTTTTGAGGATGTACCACCAAGCTCACCGTCGATGGCGATTTTAAAGGATGGGGAATTGGCTTACTTCATTCCGCGCGAGCAAATTGAAGGATTCCCTGTAGAGCAGATTGTTACACATTTAACAGGTGTTTTAGAGCAAACATGCGAGAAGTAAAAACCATTGTTACGACAGCGGGCAGACCAGACGATTTATCGTTGGCGCTCGCTGCTTTTGCATGTCAACAATTAGATGCTTCGTTTGAACCAAGGAAAAAGCGTTCTGTTCGGAAGATTTCTCAGGAATTGCATGCGCATGTGATCGTTGCGGGGAAAAATCGTTTTGAATATTATGCTTTTGGCGCGAATGAGCCGTTTTTCTTTCACCCGAATTCTGCAGCTTTTCGCTTAAAGCGTGTAGCTCGTGGAGAAGCGGAGCCATTTTTAGAAGCGGCACAGCTTGAAATAGGGGATTCGGTGCTTGATTGTACGCTGGGACTTGCTGCGGATGCTATGTTGGCGGCCTATACAGTTGGCGAAGCGGGCAGAGTTGTTGGGTTGGAAGCGAATCCTAATGTGGCATTTATTGTTGAGCAGGGGATGCAATCCTATGATACGACTGAGCTGCCGTTAACTGCATGTATGCGCCAAATTGAAGTGCTGCATGCTGAAGCGGTTAGCTATTTGAAGACTTTACCAGACAATGCTTTTGATGTCGTGTATATGGATCCGATGTTTGAAGAGGTTATTGAAGAAGCGAATAATTTTGAGGCATTACGCTTAGCTGGGGAACATGTGACATTAACGGATGATTGGGTAAGTGAGGCGAAGCGAGTAGCGAGAAAACGGGTTGTGTTAAAGGCTCATTTTCGCTCAGAATGGTTTGCCAAATATCAATTTCAACAGTTTGAAAGAACAACCGCGAAGTTCCATTATGGTGTTCTAAATGTGTAGAGATATTTTTAAGAGGCTTGTTCACTTTGGACTTGCCTCTATTTTTTATCTAAAAATTACTTACATCATGTTGTTGCCGCTGACGCTACGTTGGCACTGCGCTTTCGCACAAAAAACATCTGCCGCTGCCGCTTCGCTTTCACGCAGTTAAAACCCTTTTGTTGTCGCTACGGTTTTGCACAAGAAACATCTGTTGGCCTAAAACCTCCGGCCGATTCTGGACGCAATTATGCAGAGGTATATTTGATAATATGGTAATATGAAACAGTAATGGGTTGTTATTTATTTGGAATGTTTCTATCCCCTTAAAAAGAGGTAGTTTTACATTAAATACCTTCATGTTGGGCAATAGGAGATTAATATACATATGTAGGTAGGGAGTGATGCATTGATTTACTACGAAGAAAACAGCGGATATGTATCGATTTGGGTTGGCCGTTTTAAAAATGATGAACAGCTTAATCACTATCTTGCCACGGTGTACCAGCGTGAGGACGAGACAGATGAAGAGTTCTCCCAAAAGCTAGAGCAGCTTTTCTTACCGCAAAATCAACACCGCGCTTGTGAAGATGAATTTAAAGAGCTTTATGATGAATTTTACAATCAATTTGAATATGATTTTGGATTAACCTTTGATGAAGATTTTTGTGAAGCCGTTTGTTATGAGTCCTCTTCTATTAATCTTCATCAATTAATCAATGATGATTTCTCTTATTCCGAGCATTTTAAAGAAAGATTTATTTCAATGGTAGGTAATGAATTATCGACACCCTACAATACGATTATTTTATTGTACGGTGTTGATTATGATGGGCAGATTTCAACTGTCAATCATGATACATGCCAGATTGACTTTATTGGTAAGATTGATTTCGATGATGAAAGGGGATAGCCATGAGAATTCTTTTTTGTAGTGATCCTTTAAACAGTCGATCTGTTGATGTTGATTATGAATTAGAAATGAATACAGCGAAATCGCTTGGGTTTAAGGTTGATTTATTTCTTCTCGAAGACGTATTAGATCATAAAGTGCAGCAAGCATTACGTCTTATTGAGCCTTCACATACACTGGAAACGGTCATTTATCGTGGCTGGATGTTGAGTCCTGAACATTATGAAAAGTTATATCAAGGGTTGCTAAAGAAAAACTTGGAGCTTATTAATGACCCCACGCAATATGTAGCTTGTCATTACTTTCCAAACGCCTATCCAATTATTAAAGATTACACGCCTAAAAGTAGATGGCTTGAGATAGCTGCTGTTCATCAAGATTACAATAGTATCTATGAGAGTGTTGCTGAATTCCATCAACAACCGATTCTCATTAAGGACTATGTGAAATCAAGAAAGCATGAGTGGGAAGACGCTTGTTTTATTCCTGATGCGTCTGATAAAAAACAGCTTGATTTTGTAGTCCAAAATTTTATTGAGAGACAAGGTCAGGATCTCAATGGTGGGATTGTCTTTCGTGAATTTATTTCATTAGAGAAGGTAGCTGAACACCCTAAGAGTGGTATGCCGCTGTCGAGAGAATATAGATTGATGTTTTTTAAGCGTCAGCTTTTACAAGTGCTAGATTATTGGGAAGAGATTACTTATGATTATGGGCAACCTAATTTGGACATTTTTATTCAGTTAGCTAGTCAGTTTAACAGTAACTTTTTCTCCATCGATATAGGAAAAACGGTTGATGGTCGATGGCTTATTATTGAGGTTGGAGATGGTCAAGTATCAGGATTACCTGAAAATGCTGTTGATGTGGAAAAATTTTATAAGTCTTTGAAGGAGGCTATGCATGAGCAAAGTATATGAAGAAATCGAGCTATTTTTGAAAAATCCATCTGCAGAAGAAGAAAGGTTTTGGGGTAGTGAAGTATTGGTGTGGGTGGATTGGAAAGATTTTGACGATTCTATTATTGAATATTTTAACGGTTTCTTACCTGAAGAAGATCATCTAAAATTTGAACTTATTGAAAATGATAAGCCTAGGGGCGTTGATATTTTCTTGATGAAAGATGGGGTGAAGAAAGCAATCCCATATGATGAAGAAAGAACTGATAGAGACACAACCTTGAAAGCTATTCAGGACTTTATGGCTCCAAACTATCAAATCCGTTGGTACATGGATTCACTCGGCGGTGATACTTTAGCTTTTTGTCTGCTACCAACGGAAAAGTGGTTGCAGTTAGAGAAAGAATATGGGGTAGAAAAAGTTACCTATTATTTTGCGCCTATTTCACAAGACTCAGTGATGTTTGAAATGGATATGGACGAAGTTTTTAATTTGATGGAAAAAAGAAAACAGTAGAGGATGTAGCAAAATAAATTGGGAATAAAGAGTTACAACAGTAATCGATTGTGAGAACTTTATCGTCTGTGCAACATGGGTAAGATATGAAGTGAAAGCTTTACTTTTCAAATTCACTGTAGTATAATATATAACGTGCTATTTTAGGTGGCATATTTCTGTAATCTGGCATTCTACTTTTTGTTTTTGAGGATACTTATTCACACTGGCGCATGCTTTGGGGCTGCAAGGACGCAAAAGAAGGTTGGGTTTGCGTTGCTTAAGTTAGAAGGCACACAGTGGAATTTTACCGCGGCGAGTGAAACATATACGTTTCAAGATAACATTCCCCAGATGATTGGGTTGAGACTTTACAATTTACAAAAATGTTACCTATCAAATACTAAAGGGGTGGCTTCGCAAAGGCGAGGCTGCCCCTTGTCTAATTTTTCAGGCAATGTTGGCTGAAATGATGGATAGAATTAGCGAAGCAGGGAAAGTAAGGCTGAAAACGACGAATATAATCATCGAACAGATATAGATAAGATCTTTCAGTCAGTAGACAGACTTTGTCTACTTTTTTTTTGTACGTTGTCGAAATCGAACTAGTTCTTTATATCTGTTTTGACGGGTGGATGTTTCAATATATTAGAACATATGTGACAATAATTACTATACATTGAAACTTACCATTCATTTTTAAGTGAAAAATAGCAAGAAGCACGTTAAGTTCATGGGCAAAATTTTTAAAAGGTGGAGATAATAGTACACAGTAATGGAGGAATTTAACGTGAAGTAACATGTATTGAAGTGATGGAAGTTCCTATGATGGAAAAGTGAAGGAGGATTGAAGCGCCTTTACAATGCATTGAGATATAAACATATATCGAAAAGACTGAAAATTCGAACGGAATAAAAAGGTGCCAAATATTGCTGTTATGATAGTTAAGCCAATTACAGGGGAAACGATTGTGGAGGTGTAAATATGGCATTAAAACAGACATTAACAATTTTAGATGGATTAGTTCATCTAAAAGTGAATGGTGAAAAAGTGGTACAACTATTTGATGAATATGGAGAGGTAGAAGCCTCCTTTCAAACGGTACAAGGTGAGCGAAGGGCAACGGACTCTGTGAAAATTGTTACAGTTGGAGTAGCGAAGGAATTCGTGGGTGGTACAGCTAAGTTTTATGATGAAAATGAATGTAAGCATTTGCGGAAATTATATGGTTCAATGACACATCGTCAAACTTTAGGAGTGGCTGCGAATGAATAAAGTCGGGATACTAACAATCGGACAATCGCCTCGTTCAGACATTACCCCTACTTTTAAAGAATTTTTTCATGACAATATTGAAATTGTGGAAAGAGGAGCATTAGATTCCTTAAAAGAAGCGGAATTACTCAAAGTGATTGCGAAAAAAGAGAAGAATATCACTGTTTCGCGATTGCGTGATGGCAGATCGATAATCATTAGTAAAAGAGAATTACTGCCTTTATTACAGCATGAATTATCAAAGTTAGAACAAGAGGTTGATATGGTCATTGTACTATGCACAGATGATTTTCCGACGTTAACATGTGAAAAGCCCATTTTTTACCCTGGTCGAATAGTTACACAAGTTATTGCTGCAATGGCCGATCAGCCGAACATCGGTTTAATTGTTCCGCTAGAAGAACAGAGGAGAATCATTTTAAATAAGTGGAAAGGTGTTACGAATAATATTACTGTTGCTGTAGCCTCGCCTTATGATTATGCCAACTTTAAAGCTGCTGCTCAATACCTTAAAGATTACCAGGTCGATCTAATTATTTTAGATAGTATGGGCTACAATGAAGAACATAAGCAGCTAGTTAGAAAAGAAAGTGGTATTATCACAATTTTGCCACGTACTTTAATTGCGAGAATTGTGCTTGAATATTTATGAAATACTTCCTTATTAAAGGGGAACGTTTCAGACTGTAGGAATGCAACTTTACCTGCAGTCTTTTTTTATTGACACTAAATAAGTGGAATAAATTGGATGGTTTTTATTACCGTTTACTCCAATTCTAAAATACGCCATAATAAAGAGGGAATTTTAATAAAATTTTGACAAAGGCGAGGCTGACAATGGGAAATAAAAGCTCTATATCAATGAATGTTTTTGATCAAATCATGAATGTAGCTCAAGAAAACGATGCACACGTAGATGAACTGGTCTCACGATATATACAAGAGAGATTCATCTATCGATTATCCGTGTCTTCGTATCAGGATCAATTTTGGGTGAGAGGAGACTCATTACTAGTTGCTTTGACAAATGGTTTCATAAAGCAGCCACAAGAAATATCTTTAACAGCAAAACCTATCGCACAAAAAATCAGCATGATGAAGCATGCATTTCAGGAGATTTGTGGAATTGAACTACTGGAGGATGGCGTTGTATTTTTAGGAAGTGAAATAGAAATATCTTTAAAAAAAGATATGATTCATTTGAAGATACCTGCTACTTTGTCACACATCACTACATACATAATAGTAACGATTCGTTTTACAGAAATTATTCCGTTGGCACCGAAAACAATTGTTTTTCCACCATTACTCGACATGGCTTCACCAGTGCTTGTAACAGCGTCACTTGAGTTTGCATTGGCACAAAAGTTTGTGGAAATGTATCAATATCCAACACTAGAAACGACGATAAAAGCATTTTATGATGTTTTTGCGGTGTTAAAAACGCAGAAAATAGAAGGGCGTGTATTACAACAATGCATTTTAGAAATGTTTGATTGTCAGCGACTAATTTTGGAAAGAAATCATCCGCTTTTCATGAAGCAATTGGCAGATCAGACAGTAGCATTTGTGGATAGCATAAAGCAGGTGCAACGATTCTTTAGACCGGTCTATGAAGTATTGTTGAATGAAGATGAATTTTTCAAACAGTGGGATTGTGAATATCAGATATGGCAATAAAGAAGAAAAGCACCGAGCTCTGTGATCTACTTTTATAGATTGAATTTCTCGAACTATCATATCAACTACCTTATTGGAGCGTTCTAAATCATTAAATACAAAAGAAAGAGTTAAGATGTCCTGAAGCAAATATAAAGGCTCCATCTTAACTCCGCCTTGACATTGCCAAATCCGCTTGTCCAACCTGCGAATTATTTATTGAAACGCACAAGTCGCTCTATCGGAAGACGAGAAGAGCCATAAGCTGGTCCAGCTGCCTCGCCAATCGCTAGTAATAAAACAGGCACTTCGTTCGGTGGTAACTCCATATATTCAGCAAATTTTGATTTGTCGAAGCCACCCATTGCGACTGTATCATAGCCCATTTCCTTCGCTAATAGCATAATTTGCATTGAAATTAAACCTGTGTCAAAGTGAACGATATTTAGTAGTGCCTCTTTTGGAACCGCACGATACATTGCTAAAGAGTCTTGTGCAAGCTTATTTGCAATTTCTTCAGGCATATAGCCCAGCTCAACATTTTTTGCATAAATTTCCTCTGCATTTAGATACATTTCTGCATCTCCAATGACAGCGATAATGGCAGATGCTGTTTCGATTTGCTCTTGATTAAATGAAAAAATGTTAATGTTCTTTTGAATTTCTTTATCATCGATGACGATAAAGCGCCATGGCTGCAGATTACTTGAAGATGGTGCTGAAGTTGCATCTTGTAACAATTGCATAATCGTTTCACGAGAAATTGTTGTGTTAGCATTGTATTTACGAACCGATTTACGCTCGAGCATAACTTGTTTTACTGGTGTAGTTGTTGTCATTTTATTTCCCTCTTTTACTAAATATAAATTAAACCGCTTTAATTGTTACGTTGATATTGCCCATTGTCGCTTTTGAATATGGACAAACGGTATGTGTAATCTCTAATAATTGCTGTGCTTCTTCAATCGATAAGCCTTCAATATGTCCTTCAATTTCAACAGCAAGAACATAGTCAAATGCAGCTTGTTCCATTAGTTTAACCGTTGCTTTAATTGTTGATGCCCCTTGAATTTTCTTTTGACGTTTTATTAAATCTAACGCGCTATTAAAGCAAGCGCTGTAACCTGCTGCAAATAGTTGTTCTGGGTTTGTTACATCCGCTAATTTTGAGCCAGGTGGTGCAATATTTAATGTTAACGATTGATCCTCTGCATACGATTTACCATTACGGCCACCGTCATTAATCATTGTTGTTGTATACAATTCTTTCATAAGATAAAACTCCTTTTCTTAGGCACTACCAATTAGATTGTGTGCAATTTAATTTTGTAAAATCGATTGTACACAATTTAATTGTGTTTGACAAGTAGAAACTTTATTTTTAATATTAATAATATCAAAAGTACTTAAAGAGGGGATTCCTATGCCGAATCATTTAGATAATCAACTATGCTTTCTTTTGTATGCGACTTCAAAGGAAATCATTCGACGATATACGATGTTATTAAAGCCATACGATTTAACTTATACAGGTTATATCGCCATACTAGCTCTAGAGGACGATGAGCAAATTACGGTGAAGGAATTGGGGCAACGTTTATTTTTAGACTCTGGTACATTAACACCAGTATTAAAAAAGTTAGAGGTAAAAGGCTACGTCCGTCGTGAGCGTTCCAAAGAAGACGAGCGACAAATGCAAATCTATTTAACAAAATCAGGTATTGAAGTACGCCAAAAGTTACCTGAAGTGTCACGTCAAGTAATAAAGCAATCGAATATTACAGAGCAGCAATATATGCAGTTGAGAAATGTCCTTCAAGATATCTTACAGAAGGATTGTCCAATTAAGGATTAAAAGCGGGGAAAATAAGCTAAACATTTATGCAAATGGATCTATTGCGATTTACAAAAACATACTAAGATTAGTAGTACAAACCAAGGCCATGGTTTGTGCTACTATTTTATTTAGTAGAAGTGAAGAAAAGTCGACCAGCCTCTGGGATCATATAGAATCCGTATCATAAACTGGCTAACTT
>NZ_MDDN01000024.1 GCF_001708185.1 Lysinibacillus xylanilyticus
TTTGTGAAGAAGTCTTAGAACCGCTAATTTTTCATCTTTTGAGTGGTTACTTCGAGCCATAAAAAAATGCCCCCTAGATAAACAGATTTTTATTTTTTAATCTGTCTACCTAAAGGGGAGCATATCACTAAACGTGAGAAGGTTTTTTGTGTGTGATTATAATAATAGCTGCAAATACTAACAAGACAACGCCAGTAAATATAAAGCCACTGACAATTCCTAGTGAGAGCCATCCGAGTAAGGAGGAACCTAAGACAACTCCTAGTGAGAAGAATGCATAAAAATAACCATAGGCTTTTCCGCGAATCTCAGCAGTTGTTGAGTCGATTAAAAGTGAATTAACTGACGGGAATAAGAAGCCAAACCCGATACCGTAGCAAGCCATTGCAATATAAAGTAATGTACTTGAATCTGCTTGACTAATTAATAATTGACTTACTCCCATTAAAGCAATACCAAGTGCTAAAGTTTTAATTGGAGCAACCTTATCGAAAATACGATTAGTAGGCAAAATAAATACAAGTACAGCAATAATTCCAAAGGTACTCATCAATGTCCCGCTTAAACGTGAATCGAAGCCTAAAGATTGCACTTTTAGAGGAAGTAAATAGGCGATGACGCCTTGAGAAAACATTAAAAAGAATGCCCCTAAGAATGCCTTTAATGTAAGTGTATTTTTAAAAAATACACTGATAGGAATGTTTGTACTTGGTTCAGATTGTTGTTTTTTTATTTGATTGGATTTTAGTAAGAAAAAGGCAAGGATACCTAACAAAATCATAAAGCTTGCTGTTATATTAAAGACAAATGGTACACTAGTACGACTTGCTAAAATACCACTAAATGCAGGACCGATTATGGCAGCAATGCCGACGAACGCTCCGGAAATAGCACTACCCTTACCTCGTTTTTCTTGCTCAGTTGCATTTGCTAAAAATGTGAATGCAGCAGGGATGGTTAGACCAGCAACTAATCCATGTACAAAACGGACTATTAATAGAATAATAGGATCGTCTACTAAATTATATAGTGATAATGATAGCCCTGTCGTTAATAGTCCTAGGATTAAAATAACAAAGGGACCTTTACGATCTGTTAAAAAGCCAGAAATAATATTACCGATTGTATTGGACAGAGAATACATGCCTACTGCTAGACCAGTTAAGAAGGCTGATGCTCCTAAGGATTCAGCATATGTACTCATGACAGGAAGCTGGGTAAATAGGTCAAAAAATGAAAAGAATATAATTAAATATATAAATTTCTTCATAGTTCCTCCGACGGGAAATTACGTATTTGGTGACATTTAATATTTGACTACTGAGAAAGCCAAATTTAAAACTATCACTTTATTATACCATTTTCGACAAAAAAGAACGCCTAATAAGATTTGACTTAGTAGGCGTTCTTTGGGTTATTAAGCTTTAGCAACTTCTTTTTTCATTGTTTTGTTTTTAGCAAGATTTACGTGCCAAGAAAGTGCTTCCTCTAAAATATGAGGTGTTTGATGGCCGCCAGTTGCTTCTAGAGCACGGTTATAGTAATCCCAAAGTTGTTCTTTGTAATCTGGGTGTGCACAGTTTTCGATAATTAAAGGTACACGCTCTTGTGGTGCAAGACCACGTAAATCAGCAATACCTTGCTCAGTTACGATTACATCAACATCATGTTCAGTGTGGTCTACGTGAGAAACCATTGGCACGATTGAAGAGATAGCGCCGCCTTTTGCGTATGATTTAGTAACGAAAATACCTAGACGTGCGTTACGTGCAAAGTCACCTGAACCACCGATACCGTTCATCATACGAGTACCAGATACGTGTGTTGAGTTTACGTTGCCATAGATATCTAATTCAAGAGCAGTGTTGATTGAGATTAGACCCAAACGACGGATAAGCTCTGGGTGGTTAGAAATTTCTTGTGAACGTAAGCAAATTTTATCAGCATATTTTTCTAAATTGCCGTATACTTTTTTCTGTAATTCTTCAGTTAGTGTAATTGAAGTAGCTGCTGCAAATTTAACTTTACCAGCATCAATTAAGTTGAATACTGCATCTTGAAGTACTTCAGAAGCAACAACTAAATCTTCAAATTCTGAATTTGCGAAGCCGTCAAGTACAGCGTTTGCAACAGAACCTACACCAGATTGTAATGGCATTAATTGTTTTGTTAAGCGACCAGCTTTAATTTCATCGCGGAAGAAGTCTAATAAAATGTTCGCCATTGTTTGTGTTTCTTCATCTGGCGGAACGATTAATGAAGGAGCATCTGGCTCTTCAGAAATAACAATCGCTTTAATTTTAGCAGGGTCTACTTTAATACCGATGTCACCAATGCGTTGCATAGCATCAGTCATTGGAATCGCTTCACGTTGACCTTGCTCAGCTGGTACATAGATATCGTGGATACCTATTAAAGCTTCTGGGTGAGAGATATTTAATTCGACAATAATATTCTCAGCATATTCTGCGAAGATAGGTGAGTTACCTACTGAGTTTGTTGGGATAATAAGTCCATCTTCTGTAATAGCAACAGCTTCAAGAATTAAATATTTAATTGGTCCAATAATTCCTTGGCGAACTAATTCAGCGTTATGTGAAAGATGAGCATCTACATAAAGGACATCCCCAGAGTTAATTAAATTACGGATACCAGCATCACCTTGGAATGGTCCACGTTTGCGGATAGCACCAGCTTCAGCTAGGTATTTATCAACTTCAGGTCCTAAAGAAGCTCCTGTATATACATCAATTTTGAATTTTTCGTTTTTAGCGCGCTCTACTAAAGCCATAGGAACAACTTTCGCGTCCCCCGCACGAGTAAATCCACTCATACCAACTACATCACCGTTAGAGATAAGCGCTGCAGCTTCTTCAGCAGTAACAATTTTACTTTCAAGTTCTTTTAAGCCTAGGCGTTTTTGAACATTTGCATCCATTAAAAAATCCTCCCCTAAAAAGTATTGATGGAAACCGGTTACAAAACTAGAAAAAGTTCTGTAAGAATTTTCTGTTTATTCGGTTGTAGTATGACTCCAACCATTTGAATAATACTATCACCAAATTGTCACAAAAACTTTAGAAATAGCATTAAAATGAGTAAAAACAGGAAAAATGAGCATAAAATTGAATTTTCGACAGAGAAAACGTTTTAATGTAGAGCTGTATTATTTTTTTGTGAATTCCTTGGCTCATCACCATAACGTGTGGTTGATTTCTGTTCCTACTGGGCGCTCTATCGCTAATCCCCGAGGAGTCGCCCAGTCTCACTCCAATCAACTAATATAAGTAATGAGCACTTATAAGCTTGTTTTAGTGAGCAAAAAAGTACAGCGAACAATTTCAATAAGAAAATGTTCGCTGTACTTATAAAAGATTAGAAACCTAAAGAACGACGGAAGTAACTTGCGTAGCGTTGGCTAACAGGAATACGAGTACCATCTTTCATGATTAATAAAAACGTTGAATGTGAATCTGGTTGAATTTCATCAATGTAGTCAATATTAACAATATATGAGCGGTGACAACGTATAAATGAGTCAGGTGCTAAAAATAGCTCAAGATCACTTAGGTTTAAGCGGTGATAACCTTCACGACTCATTGTTTTAACAAATGTTTTTCGGAGCTGTGTTTCAAGATAAATGACTTGATCATGCTTGATTGGGTACCAGCAATCATCAATTTTAATTGTAATGTAGTTCGTTAAAAATGCTGATGGCTTTTGTGGGAAGATAGCAGTAATAGCACCCTTAGTTTCGCCTTCCTCCATTAAAGGAATACTCATGCCGTAATATGCAATGCCAAATACATCAGGTTCAATATAAGAGCTTATCTTTTGCCCATAGCTTAATGCTTTGTGAGCTGCTGAACCTTCTTTAATTGGATCGCCAGGCTTGATTTTTAAATCAACTTTCTTGCTCGGTTGGTAATACAAGTATTCGTTTGTATCGGAAATTGCGATGGAAGTATTCTCAGGGAAGAATTCCTTAATAATCTCCATAATTTCTTCTATCTGTTTTGGATCCACTATTAACACCTCGTCTAAACTTTTAAAAATAGTATTATCATCTATTTTACTACATATTCGTATAAATTATATAGAGAAGATTTCGGAATAAAAAAGAGAAATGTCGATTAATGAAATATATAGGTGTTATAACCTTACATAATTTGTAACAAAATTTAAATAATTACTAATTTATTTTGATATGTATATGGTAAAATTCACTGTATAGTCTATTTTTATTGTAAACTGATGGTTTAGTTGGGTTATTTTTAAGTTATATGCCATATATAATTGTGAAATAGGACTCAGTTTATATTGTCAATAAGGAAAACTATTTTCTTATTGTAGTTCGGTGTCAAAATTTGTAAAGGTGATTCGAGCAATCTGAGGAAAGATGGGGAAGATTATGCAACTACATCAACATTCTATGTCAGAAACGATATCAAAAAGATACTTCCAAGAAATCGATAGCATTAACCAATACATCGGTGTTGAAGAATTTTTTAATATTGAGTCGAAATTAATATTTGAAATTTACCATTTAGAATCTGCAAAGGCTAAGAAATCTTTGCATGAGTTAATTGATATTCTTTCAATACGTTTTGGCAAACAAGTCATTAAAATTGTTCGAAGCTATTTTTCTGTTTTGTCGTCAATTGTTGCTCGTAAATTGCTAGACAACCAAGTACCTTCGAAGAAAGCGTTTGCTTTTAACGTTGCTTGTAATGATATGATCGAAAATCAGATGAAAGACGCGGAATTTTTACAATTCGCTGATGATTTAATAGATTTCTTTGTCTATTTTATTGCAGATCGCAAGCAACCGACTTTTCGTCATCAGACCGTTAATAAAGTGATAATGTATATAAATGATGAATTGGAAAATGACTTAACAGTGGAAAGCATCGCAAATAATTTTCATATAAGTACTAGTCACTTATCACGTATTTTTAGAGAACATGTTGGGATTACACTAGTTGAATATTTAAATGTTCGTCGAGTAGAGGAATCTCAATACTATCTAAGGCACACAAATAAAAGTATTACTTCTATTTCAGACCAATTCCATTTCTGTAACCAAAGCTATTTCACCCGCATCTTTAAAAAGTATACTGGGGTAACACCCAAACATTTCCGAGATGAGCTACATCATGAATTTTATCGTTTTGAGATGACAGAGTCTGAGCTTCAAAACATTTAGCTATTTTTTTTCAGCGGGTGTTCAAAGATCCTCTGAAAAGAGGGACATATGATGAATAAATAGGATGCGGACGTATTAGCAATGCTAAAGCTCTCGCATCTTTTTTATGCTGACAACGTAGGGCGATAATAATAATTAGTAGCACTTGCTATTTGATAAAGATAGATCTTATAATGTATACTTCACTTTAGTTGATAAATAATAGTAGGTGGAAAAATGAAAAAATTGAAGCTATTTTCAATGCTTGGACTTGTCGTTTTTGTTCTTAGTGGCTGTCAAGCTGTGCAAGACAAAGAAGGTTTTTTCTATGGTCTTTTTGTAAAACCTATGGAATTTTTACTGGAATTTTTCGGTAACACTATTTTTTCAGGTAACTATGGTTTAGCGATCATCGCAATTACGGTCCTTATTCGATTAATTTTAATGCCGATTATGTTAAAAAATTATCGTCAGCAACAATTGATGAAATCGAAGATGGATGCGTTTAAGCCTGAAATGGAAGCTGTTCAGAAAAAAATGAAGGAAGCAAAGACAAAAGAAGAACAAATGCAGCATCAACAAGAAATGATGGCATTATATCAAAAACATGGCATCAATCCACTCAATATGGGTTGTTTACCAATGTTAATTCAAATGCCGATTATCATGGGTCTTTATTTCTCTATTTTATATTCTACAGATGTGAAATCACATGAGTTTTTATGGTTTAGCTTAGGTTCACCTGATACCGCTATGACAATTATTGCGGGTATTGTATATTTAATCCAAGCGCGTGTGTCATTATGGACAGTGCCAGAGCAACAAAAAGCACAAATGAAAATGTTTATTTATATTTCACCAATTATGATTGTCTTTATCTCAATGACATCTATGGCAGCTCTACCACTTTACTGGTCTGTCGGCGGTGCATTATTGATACTTCAAACATATATCGGTCGAAAATTCTATTCGGAGCATCCGGAAAAAGTAAAATCATAAATTAATTTATGTCGAGGCGCCTGCGTAGCCTCGATTTTTTTAGGAGGACAGCAAGATGAATAAAAAGTGGCTATCATCTATTCTAGTCGCGTTTTTTAGTATTGCAGCTATTGTATTTATGATCATGGGTAATTTTAATTTTGCAGTATTTGCTATGACTATTATGTTTGCCCTATCGAATGGTTTTAGAGCCAAAAGTTTTAAAGAGCAAGGCTATATAAAAGAGGCAAAATGGATGAAATACATGGCAATCTTTTTCACGGTTGCTTCTATAGCAGTGTTTATTACCATTGTCACAGGCTAACCGACTAATTTTAAAATCTACGGTGAAAACGTACACTTTAAATTGTGAACAGTGCTAAAATGAAACTATACCAATAAAGTAAAACTGTAATCAGTACTTACTGTAGGTTTGTTCTTCTTTTTTTAACAAATAAAGAACTAAGAACTAAACTGTAGTACTTGATAACTATAAAAGGGGTCAAAATAGTGAAAAACAAACGTCTACCACTTATCCTTGGGGCTTTGATTTCAGTGGCACTAATTGTATCTATTTTTGTAGTTTATAACTATAAAAATAACCAAAAAAGTAATGCATCAGATGAGCAAAAACTTACAACAGAACAAGCTGAAAAAGACTCGCCTACAATGGAAGAACCGAAAAAAACAACCGAAAATCCTGTGAAACCTGAGCAACAGCCGGATGAGAATGGCTATTTACCAAATCAAACGTTACCAACTGAACCGACATATATTAATGGTATCTTACTAGCCAATAAGATATATCCGCTACCATCTACCTTTGCGCCAGGCGAGAATCCTGAGGCACGCCAAGCCCTAGATCAAATGTTGGCTGCTGCAAAACAACAAGGGTTTGATTTAGTAGCATTCAGTGGCTATCGATCTTTTGATTATCAAACAAAGTTATATAATAACTATGTTAATCGTGATGGACAGGCTGCCGCTGATCGTTATAGTGCACGCCCAGGATACTCAGAACATCAAACTGGCTTGGCCTTTGATATTGGGGAGCGTGGCAAGGAAGATTTATGGTTGACTGAGGAGTTCGGCGAAACACCAGCGGGACAATGGTTAATGACACATGCTCAGGATTTCGGCTTTATTTTACGATTCCCAAAAGATAAAGAGGACATCACAGGTTATATGTATGAATCATGGCATTACCGTTATGTTGGCAGTGACAAGGCAAAAGAAATTAAAAAACAAAATATAACGTTAGAAGAGTATTTAGGTGTGAAATAAAAAAGGGAAGAGAGCAGTTCATCATGAGCCAGCTCTCTTCCTTTTTCTATGTTCTACAAAATAGGTGTTAGTAAACGTGAAATTGATTCTTTAAATTTAATAAGTGAAGAACGATTTTGGTACATTTCCCAAGTTAATTCAGTACAATCGAAAATATCCTTCTCAAACAGCTCGGCAAGCTGATGTGAAACCTTTGAGTCATAAATAAAGGCATTAACTTCGAAGTTTAAGCTGAAACTTCGCACATCAAGGTTTGCAGTTCCGACTGAAGATGCTTCATCGTCAATAATAATGGCTTTAGCATGGATAAAGCCCTTTTCATAAATATAAACTTTTGCTCCTGCATTCAATAATTTTCCAACGTATGAGTAGGTAGCCCAATAAACAAACATATGATCAGGCTTATTTGGAATCATGATTCTTACATCAATGCCTGATAGCGTCGCAATTTTAATAGCATCTAAAAAACTAACATCAGGAATAAAATATGGCGTTTGGATATAAATGTATTTTTTTGCCATGTTAATAAGCTTTAAATAACCAATTTTAATTTGTTCCCAGTCAGAATCGGGTCCACTTGAAACGATTTGTAAGCCCACATCGCCTTTTTGGGGAATGGCAGGGAAGTAACGATCTGAGTAACCCATTTTCTGTTGATCGGATGCTTGATTCCAATCAAGTAAAAAGCGTGTTTGTAATGGATGTACGGCACTACCCTCAATACGTAAATGTGTATCTCTCCAATAACCAAACTTCTTCTGTAGCCCAAGATACTCATCTCCAACATTAAAGCCACCGATATAGCCAATACGGCCATCAATCACAACGATTTTTCGGTGATTTCTAAAATTTAAACGAGGATTAAGCAGTGGGAAAATGGATGGGAAAAATACTTCAACTTCACCACCTGCATTAAGTAATTCCTTGAAATGGCGTTTTTTAACATTACGTGAGCCCATTTCATCATACAAGAGCCGAACCTTTACTCCTTGCTTTGCTTTCTTAGTAAGTTTATCAACAATGCGTGTACCTAAATTATCTAGACGGAAAATATAATATTGAATGTGAATATGATCCTTCGCTGCCTCGATATCTTTAAGAAGTTGCTCAAATTTATCAGCACCATCATCAAAAATTTCAATGTGGTTGTCTTGCGTTAACACCGCATTATTTGTTTTAAGATGCATATAAATCATTTCTTTATAGTTTTCCGCATTTTCGATACGAAACTCGAATGTATCATCTCGAATCGCTTCCGTCTGATAGCTAATGAGGCTATCAATCCCAATATCCTTGCGTCCTTCCCAACGGAACAAATGCTTTTTTCGTAGTTGTCGCCCGAGCAGTAAGTATAAAACAAACCCACCTACTGGAATGAAAAATAATACGAGAATCCATGCCCATGTAGAAGTAGCATCTTTACGTTCTAAAAAAATTATGACCATTGCTGCTAAAATATTTATAAACATAATTAAAGGTATTGTATATCCAAAATCTGTAAAAATGCTCATTCCTACACCTGCCTTAACTATATTTTTGCAATATATTTAGTATAACTTACTTTATAGATGGAAAGAAGATATGAAATTTGTAATAAGCATTGAAAAGGATTACCTCGAAAACTAAGCGAGGTAATCCTTTTAGTAATGCTCCCATTGAAACAAAATATCAGAGAAATCTTTTTGAAGTAGCTTATTACGATTGATGAAAAATTTCCCAACTCCACTATCTGCCCACATAATACCGATTTCATCATGAGAATCGATTTGGAGCAATAGCACATCATATCGTTGGAGGAGTTGCGATTGGTGGCGAATATCTTCCTCTAAAAAATAGGCATAGCCACCAATTTTAGCTCCTGCTCCTAAAAAATATTGTAGATAAATCTCCTGTAAATCAACGTCTTCTTGTGGAGGGATTAAGTTTGGTAAATAGTATATCGCACGATAATCTAAAGCAGAAACAGGTTCTTGGATTGGTTGGAATTGTAAAGCTAACTCCTGATGTATAGGGAACCAATCATCTGCTGCTTGTGCTAAAAATTCCTGTCTTGGAACTTCCGCTTCGGAATTTATGGTAGGGTAAAAACGTATTTTATAAAATTGCTGGAAAATATCCTCATGATAATGATCAGCGTTCACGAAAATATTGGATGAAATAAAAAATTGCAGAATCCCTTGAGATGGGAAATCCTTTAATGGTGGCATTTCTGCAAAGTTAATTTGAGCTAATAGCCGCATGGGCTCACCTGTAATATCTTTCGGATATGCCTGGTAATAGGGTAAATAAGGTTCCCCAGCAAATTTACTTTCCGTTAACGTAGTTGAACGTTTGTATGGTGTGATAATCATCGCCGAAAGAAGTGTATCTTCAATTTCAAAACGAAACGATTCTAGCTCTTTGGGAAGTAAAAGATTTGTTGTTTTGTTCATACAGGCCCTCCGATATTCCGCTTTAAGAAGTTAAATATTCCTTGAAGTGTACTATATACTTTAAATTACTATTAAGTAACGGCTTTTTATCCACAAATTATTCAAGTCGTAAAGATTTTTTTGAAGCTTTATAAATAAAAATTAAACTTATTGAAACAACGGCTATTGCTGCCGAAGTATAGTAACCGATATTAGCTTGAACTGTAAATAACCATGTGAAAAATAGTGGACCAAGGATGCGCCCTAAATTATCCATAGAATAAGAAAGGCCTGCAGCAGTCCCATATTGGCCACCTGACTCTTTTGATGAAAGAGAAACGACACATGTTCTAGCAAGTGCATTACCCGCTGTAAAGACACATAGGGCAAGGCCTGCCGTAAATAAGTTAGTTGTTAATGTGAATAAAAGCATACCGGTAGCTGTCAAAATTTGTGCACCTATTAACCAATTTATTTCGCTTCCGTTTTTAATGCGTCTTACAACGCCACCTTGAATAGCTGCATCTACAAAGCCGCTAAACATAAATAAATAACCAATTTGTAGTGGTGTAATTTGAATTTTTTCAATTTGGAACAACTGGAATGTAGCTTCTACTCCCGCCAGCATAAAAGTAACTAAAAATGAGAACATAAATAAGTAACGTACACGGTATTGCAGCATTGTTCCAGCACCTTTTGGCACAATTGCACGTTTATTTGTATCTTTTCGTTTTTCAGGTTCTTTTAAGACGAAACTTGCATAAATAAATAATAGTGCAATTAGTATTGCTGAAGCGATAAATGGTAGTTGCAGGCTATAGTGTCCGAGCATACCACCAATTGCTGGACCGAAAATAAAACCAAGCCCGATGGACATGCCCATGAGACCCATGTATTTATTGCGATCCTCCTCACTCGACATATCACCTATAAAGCCTGTTACAGCTGTATACAGTGCACCCGAGAATAAACCACCCACAACACGTGAGACATATAAAATGGCTAGATTATCTATAAATAATGAGAAAATAACA
The DNA here is from genome assembly GCF_001708185.1 of Lysinibacillus xylanilyticus. Lineage (GTDB taxonomy): Bacteria > Bacillota > Bacilli > Bacillales_A > Planococcaceae > Lysinibacillus > Lysinibacillus xylanilyticus_A. The sequence goes on from NZ_MDDN01000024.1 coordinate 10,893, forward strand.
AAGCTTAGACTAAAACCAACTAAGCCCATTAAAATTAGTTGCTTCCGTCCTACTTTATCGGATAGCATGCCCCAAAGTGGTGCAGTGAAGAAGCTTGCAAGTGAGTACACAGTTAGTAAACCACCAACGTGTATATCATTCCAGTTTTGTTGAACAACAACCTCTGGTAAGACAGGAATAATAATTCCAAATCCTAGATAGACGAGGAATTGAACAGACATTAATAATAAAATGGCTTTTTTCATACAGACCCTGCTTTCATACGATATTTTAGTATGTATATTCTACCTCTCTTGTTCTTGTTATTACAAGGAGACGGAGAATAAAACACTTTTAATGCTTAATAATGGCTTACATTTAACTTCTTTCAGCAAGTGTTTTTATGTAACGTAAGTGAAACGGCAGTTACAAATGTCTTTTGTACCGAAGGCGTAGCGACAGGTACAGGAGTCCTTAAAACCTCCGGACGCAAGGCAATATTGATAGTATAATGTATAAAAAAATGCAGACTGTTAACACTGGAACTATATTGATGCTAAAAAAATAATGACGAATTCACAATCAATTCACCCATTTTTAATTTTTTGTATCGATTGTCGCATAGTGTATTAACTTATTTCTGGGGTATATTACTAGAAGGTATATCGGTATTTGTAGGTTTGATTTTTGATATTTATGGTAAATAGTGAAAAGAAAAATTTTACATTGTAACAAAAATGAAAAATTTTAAAGCTGAGTTAAATGGTATGATAAGGGATGAATAATCTTGTCAGACATCATACACATGCAAAAATGAAACTTTTTTGGAAATAAAACGTTTATAAAATCGAGGAAAGATTGAGGTGGAATGTATGACAAAAGAAGTAGATTTGAAAAAGATTGTTTCGAATTTATCGAAGTTGGGTGTAACAGCCACTGTAACAAAGTCTCGACTTGAACTTTTAAAAGTGCTAACACCACCAACACAAACTCCGCAAGTTCAAGCTTAACTCGTTTACAAATGAAAATGGGTAGTCTCAATTATAGAGACTACCCATTTTCTATATCTATCATTCTACTTTAGGGACTATTTAATCATCATCATCGTGAGTGGTAAACATGTAGGTACGATAGTGGTAGCGCATGCTAAAAACAAGCCCTATGGCAAGTGCATTCCCCATTAATGAACTTCCTCCATAACTAATAAACGGTAGAGGAATACCTGTAATAGGTAATAATTGAATAGTCATGCCGATATTTTCGAATACATGGAATGTAATCATGGCAATAATACCAGCACATACATATGTTGAGAATGGATCTTTCAATAATAGTGTAGTTTTTGTTAAATGATAGATTAATAAAAAGAACATACAAATAACGAAACTAGCACCAACAAAACCCCATTCTTCTCCAATAACTGTGAAAATAAAATCGGTATGACCTTCGGCAACGTAAACTTCACGACCTTTGAAACCCTTCCCGAAAATCTCACCTGAACCAATGGCATTTAGGGAAGTAATTAAATGGTACCCCTCACTAGAAGAATATGAATAGGGATCTAACCAAGAATAGATTCGAGCAAACTGATACGGTTTCAAGCCGAATGCTTGTTCTAAAAAATCCTGCATATAGAGTGCCATCCATAAAAAAGTACCACCTACTGCAGCTCCACCTACAAAAATCGGTAAAATGATTTTCCATGATACCCCTGCTACAATAATGAGAGCAGCCGTAATGGCAAAGAATACAAGTGCTGAACCAAGGTCAGGTTGCTCCAAAATAAGAGCTAAAGGTACTGCCAGTGTGAGCGCCATTTTACCTAGCAATAAAAAGTCCGTTTTTATTGATTTAAAAGGATGGACTTCGTGGTGCTTACTAATAAGTCGAGCAAGTGCTAAAATGTAAAAGGTTTTCATAAACTCAGAAGGCTGTATATTTCCAAGTGGTGTATGATACCAGCTTTTAGCACCATTAATTCTTTCACCGATTTGTCCTGTTCCTTCTGGCATGAAGATAAGTAGTACTAATAAGGCGATGCCAAAACCGTACATATACCATGACATCTTTTTATATTGGTCAGGCTCGAAAAACATAACAATACTAATAATAACCGCGCCAATGACGTACCATTGTAATTGTTTAGGGACAAAGTTTGTGCCATATTGACCTGATGTTTGCGCCGATGCAATGGCTAACAAACTTATGACTAAGAAGGTAAGAAGTATAAAAGCGAGCGTCCAGTCAAAACGACTCGCAAAATTTCGTTTATTTTCCATACAAGCCACCTATATTAAAATAGTATTTCTGCACAAGTAAATTTAATATAAATTATTTCCGATTCAATTTTTAGTTTAACTTCTTTCAGCAGATAATTTTGTACCGAAAGCGTAGCGACAGGTACAGATAATTTTGTACCGAAAGTGCAACGTCAGTTACAGAAGTCTCCCATCTCTATATGTGGGCATCTGCCGTAGATATGAGGCAAATATCAATTCCAAAGTTAGCGTGCCAACGAGAAGCTCGGTGCTTGCTTTCAAAGGGCTTGAAATTCACTTAGGTATTTGTAAAAAATGAATAGAATTATATTCTTTTAAATTTGCTCATTTAGAGTAGTTAACAACATATGTGCTTTCACATGTTTAACATTCATATTATAACGCAAAAAACACTTTTACGCCTGTGTATATTGTTGTGACGACAATTAGCAGAAAATGTTTCAAAAAAATCAAATTTAGTCTTATAATGTAGTGAAGAATGGGGTGATGGTTGTGGCTAAAAAATTGAAGTCAGCTGAAGATTTTATGTATCATATTTATGTTCATATGAATGATGTCGATAAATTTGTCATTTTTAGCGGGCTTAAATTCTCGCAATTTGTGGCTGCGCTTGAACCACTGCATCACTTACTGTTGTTAAAACATTCCTATGAAGATGGTTCCTTTAATATGCATACACAGTTTGATTATATACCAGATGAGGAAGTACATCGGTTTGTAAAAAAAGCTGCTGAATCAAAAGAATTGTGTTGGGTAGACTTCATGGATGAGAAGAGGCTAGACCAACTAACGCCGATGGAACAAGGAGAATTGCTTTACATAAGTCATAAAAAGGAATCGATTACTTCACCGTTTTTTAACAAATTACAAAATCGATTTGTTTACTATTCTTCAGACTTAGAGAAGATGACTAAAATTTATTTTCGTCATTTAAGTGATTCTGATTTACTTGTTGCCAATGTTTTTAACAGTTTAATTCGTGAGAAGGAACGTAGTACTGGTTTTTGGCGTCGGAAAGTAAAATCAAGTATTCCTTCTATTTCACCTGAATTTTTGCGTGCTTATCGTTCTTTTGCTAAAGATGGGGCGCTGTTATCATTATATCGAATCGAAAAGCCTAAAGTAGCTTACGGTATCGAAATTCGTAACCTGTCAGAATATACCTTCCCTGATGAAGTATGGGATGATTTAAATACAATTTTGAAAAATGAGCACGATGAATTGATTTATATTATTTAACTTCTTTCAGCAGGTGTCCAAAAACCTGCTGAAAGAAGTTAAAGTTCGGACGCAATTATGCCGAGGCATAATTGATTCGTTCATTCTCATTTTGTACGTAGAATGAATATACACTCAAATCTCACCGTCAAAATTACGGTGAGATTTTTATGTCATTAGTCAAGACGTTTCATGATAAACTAATAGTACTCAAGAAGTATGTGGAGGGCACAAAAATGAAAAAAAGAATCGGTCTATTATACGGCGGAAAGTCAGCAGAGCATGAGGTGTCATTGTCGACGGCACGTGCAGTCACTGGAGCTTTGAATTTCGAGGAGTATGAAGTATATCCGATTTTCATTACACTTGAAGGGGAATGGCGCCGTGGTGAGCGTCTAACAAAACCAGCAAGTACAATTGAAGAATTACAATTTGGTAATGATGCAACTGTTTTGGAAAATAATATAACAGATTTTTTAATCGATAATAATGGTAAAGCTATACAATTTGATGTAATTTTCCCATTACTTCATGGTACAAATGGGGAAGATGGAACAGTTCAAGGTTTACTAGAGGTTCTAAATTTGCCGTATGTAGGAAATGGTGTGTTAGCATCATCAGCTGGCATGGATAAAGTAATTATGAAGCAATTATTTGAAATTGCTGGTTTACCACAAGTGCCGTATACGTACTTCATTCGTAGCGACTGGGCTAATGAACAGGAAGCGATCATTGCTCGCTGTGAAGAAAAATTGGATTGGCCGATGTTTGTGAAACCTGCAAACTTGGGATCGAGTGTCGGAATTAGTAAGGCAACAAATCGCGATGAATTAGTGAAGGCTATCGAAATAGCCTTACAGTATGATCGTAAAATTGTAGTTGAGCAAGGTATTGTAGCTCGAGAAATTGAACTAGCTGTGCTAGGGAATGACTTCCCGGAAGTTTCTGTACCCGGTGAAATTAAACCAGTAACTGAGTTTTATGATTATGATTCGAAATATAAAGATGGCTCAACAGCTCTTATTATTCCTGCAGAGCTTCCTGAGAATGGAGTATCAAGTTTACAGGAGCTAGCAAAGCGTGCGTTTAAAGCTATTGATGGAAGCGGTTTAGTTCGTGCGGACTTTTTTGTGACGGCAGATAATAGCATTTTTATTAATGAAGTGAATACAATGCCAGGTTTTACACCTGTTAGTATGTATCCGCTTCTTTGGCAACATACAAATGTAAGCTATCCAGAGCTTATTAATCGTCTGATTACTTTAGCAATTGAGCGTTTTGAAGAAAAACAACAGCTTCACTATAAAAAAGACTGAGTGGGATTATTTTGAAAAAAACATTGAAGCAGTTAGCTGCATGGTTAAATGATGAAGTACCAGCTTTTGGCGATACAGTAGTATCAGGAATTTCTATTGATACACGAACAATTCAACAAGGGGATCTTTTCGTACCATTTCGTGGGGAGAAGGTCAATGGACATAAATTTGTTCTGCAAGCTTTTGAAAAAGGGGCAGGAGCTTCTCTTTGGCAGAAAGATGAACCAAATCCACCACAAGGTGTACCATTGCTTTTTGTAGACGACTCAGAGCTTGCGTTACAGCAAATGGCAAGTGCCTATCGTAATGAGCACAAGGCTAAATTTATTGGGATTACTGGTTCAAATGGTAAGACATCCACGAAAGATATTTTAGCAGGAACGCTTGCACCATTCTTTAAAGTACAGAAGACAATTGGGAATTTTAATAATCAATTAGGCTTGCCGATTACGATTTTACAGCTAGATGAAGATACGGATGTTGCCGTGCTTGAAATGGGTATGAGTGGTTTTGGTGAAATTGAATTTTTAACGAAACTTGCTCGTCCACATATGACAGTGATTACTAACATTGGCGAAGCTCATATGCAAGATTTAGGCTCACGTGCGGGAATTGCTAAAGCGAAATTTGAAATCATTCAAGGGATGCAATCAGATGGAATGCTATTTTATGATGGTGATGAACCATTGCTTCAGGAGCTTGTTACGCAAGAGCAACAGTTAAATGCAATGGCATTTGGCTTAGAGCACAGTAATCTATTGTATGCTGACAATATTGAGGCTACTGCTGATGGTAGTAGCTTCACTACACATGGTGTGATTGAAGGGGATTTCTTTATTTCAGTTCTCGGGAAGCATCAAGTGAAAAATACGTTAGTTGCTATGTTAATTTCTCAAAAGCTAGGTTTAAATGATGACCAAATTCGTGCATCCTTAAAACAAGTGGCCCTTACAGACATGCGCATGCAACAAGTACAGGGAACAAATGGCGCATTATTTATTAATGATGCATACAATGCAGCTCCAACTTCTGTCAAAGCAGCTATTCAATTTATAGCGTCGACAACGATTCGCCCAGAAAAATGGCTTGTGTTAGGTGACATGCTTGAACTGGGACCAAACGAAAAGAGCTTCCATAAAGACTTATCGGAGGATATCCATGCTGAAGAAATTACTTATGTATGCTTATTTGGTCCACGCATGACTTATTTAAATGAAGTATTAAAAGAACGTTTTGATGCGGATCATTTGTTATATGTAGAGGATGATTATACGCCAATTATCGAAAAAATACAGCAAGCTAACGAGGAGTCCATCATCTTACTAAAAGGCTCTCGCGGTATGAAATTAGAAACGATTTTACATGCATTTACTGAATAAGATGAAACTTTTATCAGAGGGGATGAAGACCCTCTCTGATTATAAGAAATCGGTGGGACACTCTCTCACCGATTTCTTCATATTATCTTAAGTTTATATTTAGAGGTGAAAGCAATTGTCAGTAGGTGTGTTATGTATACATGGATTTTCCGGAGGACCTTATGAAGTAGAACCTTTTACTACCTATTTACGTGCGCATACAAATTGGCTAATTGAACAGCCTACTTTATCAGGGCACGGAGAAGAGTTGCATATGCGTGGATTCACCGCTAAGCATTGGCTGATGGACGCCGAGTTGGCTTTTCGTGCTCTTGCCAAAAAGGTAGATGAAGTAATAGTGGTTGGGTTTTCAATGGGAGGCATTATAGCGTTGTACTTAGCCAAGCGTTATAAAGTTAAAAAGCTCGTGTTATTAAGTGCTGCTGCCAAATATGTGAGTCCTAGGCAACTGGTCAAAGATTTTAAAATGCTTGCTACAGAGGCATACAATCGTAATCTGTCTAATAATGAGCTGTTTTTGCGCTACCGTCATAAGTTTAACAATGTACCTTTAGCGTCAACAATAGAATTCATGAGGCTTGTCCGAATGGTAGAGCCATATTATAAAGATATCCAAATTCCGGTGTATATTGTACAGGGAAAATTAGATGGTATAGTTCCCTATCATACTGCTCAATTTCTATATAATACATTAACCTCGAATGATAAAACTTTGTATTTTTCTGATAAAGGGAAGCATCATATATGTTATGATGAAGGTTGCTCTGAATGGTTTCCGCAGGTTTTATTGTTTTTAAAGGGCTCCGCAAAGTAGTCAGATTATTACGACTCATGCGTTATCGTTGCATACGGTTTAAAGCCATGTTAGACTAGTGTAAGCAATGGATACATTTTGTGCGAAGACTCTTCATACTTGTTTGAAGAGTACTTTTTTTTGAACACAACGGTTTTATTCTAAAGTGAAAAATTACGACAGAATCGAACCGCTCGGTAAAGACCGGGCTTTCCTTTTCATATAAGAGAGCTCTATGTGACTTCATGTAGAGAAAATTTTTAAGTAACGGAAACGTTCCACAACACAGGCTCGAATTTGCCGACAACTTCATCTGAAAATGTAACCATTTGTCAACTTAAAAGCAAAAAAAGGAGATTGAGAAGTTTGACAAATTTTTCAGAATTAAATATTAGCGAATCTACATTACGCTCAGTAAAGCGTATGGGATTTGAAGAAGCAACACCAATCCAAGAAGGTACTATCCGTTTTGCCATTGAAGGTCGCGATGTATTAGGCCAAGCGCAAACAGGTACTGGTAAAACTGCCGCTTTCGGTATTCCACTTATTGAAAAAATCGATCCAAAAAACCCTAATATCCAAGCACTAGTAATTGCTCCAACTCGTGAATTAGCGATTCAAGTTTCAGAAGAGCTTTATAAAATTGGTTATGACAAACGTGTGAAATTATTATCAGTTTACGGAGGTCAAGAAATCGGCCGTCAAATTCGTGCACTGAAAAATAAACCACAAATTATTGTTGGTACTCCAGGACGTATCATCGATCATATTAACCGTCGTACGTTAAAATTAGAAGATGTTCAAACATTGGTGCTTGATGAAGCAGATGAAATGTTAAACATGGGCTTTATCGATGATATTAATTCAATCTTAGAAAATGTCCCAGCTGAACGTCAAACATTATTGTTCTCAGCAACAATGCCTCCTGCAATTCGTAAAATTGCTGAAACATTTATGCGTGATCCAGAAATCGTAAAAATTAAAGCTAAAGAATTAACAGTTGATAACATTGATCAATATTTTGTGAAGTCTGCTGAACGTGAAAAGTTCGACATTTTATCTCGTTTATTAAACGTTCACCAACCAGAGCTTGCAATCATCTTTGGACGTACAAAACGCCGCGTAGATGAGCTTGCACAAGCGTTATCAATCCGTGGTTACCTTGCTGAAGGGATTCATGGTGATTTAAGCCAAGCGAAACGTATTTCCGTATTACGTCAATTTAAAGAAAATAAAATTGATATTCTTGTGGCAACAGATGTAGCTGCTCGTGGTCTTGATATTTCTGGTGTAACACATGTTTATAACTTCGATATTCCTCAAGATCCTGAGTCTTATGTTCACCGTATTGGTCGTACGGGTCGTGCAGGTAAATCAGGTCTTGCGGTAACATTTGTAACACCACGCGAAATGGGTTACTTACGTATTGTAGAAGAAACGACGAAAAAACGTATGACACCACTTCGTCCACCAACAACTGACGAAGCATTAGTGGGTCAACAACGCCTAGCTCTAGAGACACTAGAAGGTCTTATTGCGAACAACAACTTAGGTGATTATCGTACACTTGCGACAGAACTACTTGAAAACCATGATGCAATCGATGTTGTAGCTGCTGCACTTCGTTCATTAACAAAAGAGCCAGATGACTCGCCAGTAACAATTACTGAAGAACGACCATTACCAATGCGTCGTGAGCGTTCTGGTAACCGTGGCGGAGGAGATCGTGGACGCGGCGGTAATCGTAACTTTAACGGACGTCGTGATGGCGGACGTGGCGGAGATCGTCGTGGTGGAAGTGGAAATCGTCGTGATGGCGGACGCCGTGACGGAGGTCGCCGTGAAGGTGGACAAGGTCGTTCACGCGCACCAAGACGCCACGAAGATTAAAATGACCTTTATTAGAATGATTAAACCTTACAGTCGAAGGACTGTAAGGTTTTTTTTATCATAGTTGTTGTAGTATACATAAAATGTGGAATGTGGAGGAATAATCTACACCGACATAGATAAAAAGCGAGAGATTTTCTTGCCTGATAGGATCTTTGGAAAACAGAGAAAGGAAAAGCCCACCAAAACAGTTGAGGATGCTACGAATTGTGCCCCATCCCAACATTCGCTGTAAAACCATTTTTTTGCATATTTTCGAAACAAAACGATCACTAATTTCGTATACAAAGTTATAGAAAGAGAGGGAACAACTTTGAGAGCAGAACCAATTCATAAAATTTCTCGAAAAGGATTAACCGTGTGGCGTTTATATGGAGTATTGCAAACGTTACTGCTATTAGTCATAGCCGTGTTAGTATGCTACGGTACCTATTATTTTGGATGGCCATCATTTATTTATTTCATTGCAGTTGCTGTCGTCATACTAAGTGCTGTCCTATCTGCTTATCTATTTCCAAAGATCAGATGGGAACGATGGCGCTATGAGGTACGTGAAAATGAGATTGAGGTGCAACATGGTCTATTTGTTGTTAAACGTACACTCATTCCGATGGTGCGCGTACAACATGTTGATACGACACAAGGGCCGATATTAAAAAGATATGGTTTGGGTAATATTTCAATATCGACTGCGGCAACTGTACATACAATCCCAGCGCTTGTCATGGAAGAGGCTGATGGGCTTCGTGCACGTATTTCGGAATTAGCAAGGGTGGCGGAAGATGATGTCTAAGGAAATAAATCGTTTACACCCAGTATCGGCTATTATTACAAGTGCGAAAGCATTGAAAAGTATGATTATACCTGTTGCTATTATTATTGTAACGAATGGTTTTAATTTTTCTTTTAATTTTCATAGTGAACATTTCTTTCAGACGGTTTTATTGTTCGGTGTATGGGGAGTAGCTGCTTTACTTTCACTTGTTAGTGGTATTGTTAAATGGCGTACATTTGTTTATTGGTTTGAAGATGGAGAGTTACGTGTAAAATACGGTTTGTTTGTTAAAAAGAAACGTTACATCCCGTTTGAACGTATTCAAAGTTTAAATTACAATGAGGGTATTTTACATCGCTTATTAGGCTTAGTAAAGGTACAGGTTGAAACTGCAGGAAGTAAGGATGGGAAACCTGAGGTAGAGTTAACAGCAATACGTAAGGCAGCAGCAGATGTCATAGAGTTGGAAATGCATCGTGCAAAAAATCAAGTAATTGAACAAACAGCTGATGAGCGATCACTTCCAATAGAAGAGGAAGTATCGATTCCGACGATTTATCATATGTCTATACGTGATTTACTTGTATTGGCAACAACTTCAGGTGGTATTGGGGTCGTGTTGTCGGGACTTGCAGCAGCCGTCTCTCAGTTTTCAGATATAATCCCATATGAAACGGTCTTTCACGAGCTAGCTGACTTCGTGAAAATTGGTGTATTTTTAATTGCGCTAATAGTGATGCTTATCCTCATTGTGGCATGGGGAGTGTCGGTAGTCATTACGCTGATCAATTATTATGATTATACAGTCCGAATTGAAGATGAAAAGCTTATTATTACAAAAGGGCTGCTTGAGAAAAAGCGAATTACATTGCCTTTAAATCGAATTCAGGCCATTCGAATTGTAGAGAATCCATTGCGACAATGGTTTGGCTTTGCAACTGTAGTTGTTGAAAGTGCTGGAGGAAACGGTGAAGATGGGAAAGATAAAAAAATTACGCTATTCCCGCTTATTCAGAAAAGGGATTGTTTGCAAACGTTAGAACAGCTCTTCCCAGAGATGAATTGGCGTCCAGAGTTTATTCGTACACCAAAGCGAGCTCGTTCATTTTTTTACCGAATTGATTTTATTTGGCTCATACCTATAATTGGAGCATGTAGTTATTTCATATATCCGTATGGGTTGCTTTCATTGCTGTTAATTCCAATAATGATTTTACTTGGTATTTGGCAACATAAAACGGCTGGTTATAAGATCGATAGAAAGCAATTAACTATGCAATATCGTGTGTTCAGTCGCATAACAATTTTCATGGAGAAAAAACGTATACAATCTATTGAAAGTACACAAACATATTTCCAAAGAAGAAAAAATGTTATGTCTATAAAAGCAACGGTAATGTCAGGAATGACTGGAATGACAGGGAATGTACCGAGCTTAGAGCAGCAAGATGCTGAATCAATATTATATTGGTATGAACATTAAATTTACTATCTGGCTAACCCTTACAATTTATAGTGAGGATTAGCTTTTTTATCTGTAAATTTAGGGAAAAACTGTATATAATAGAGTAGTAAAATAAACAGAATATGCGGAATTTTGTTTAAATATAGTTCATCCAAAAAAGCGCATTTAAATTGCTGGATGTAAGTGATGTAGATAGATTGAGGGAGACATTGTGAGAATGACTAGCCTTTGTAGATCATGGTAGAGGACTCAAAGTGATTCGTAAGCTGAATGGAACAATAATAAAGAAAGCGAAAGAAAATATGAAATTGAAGAAGATGAGGATGACGCTCTAGCATAAAGCAGAAGAGGAGTATTCTCCAATGATAGCTTATCACCGTAAGAAAACTCCTCTTCAAGATTGTTATTTACCTGCCATCTTTTGTTTGCGCCAGCTTAAAATTCTTTTTGGGTGTAAGTAAATGAGTCCAAGAAGGAATCCTGTTACTAAACCACCTAAGTGAGCATAGACATTTACATCTGGTTGTAAAAAAGTCATAATAACACTGATAATAATGATTGGTAAAATAAGTTTGCGAAGCATAGGCATTGTGCGGCGTGTATAATATACAAGTGCCCCGAATGCCCCGAATATTCCAAATATAGCTCCGCTTGCGCCGAGACTTCCATAACTACTTTCATGAAGTAGATAGGTTGCCATGTTTCCTACAATCCCAGATAATAAATAAATCGTAATAAAGCGAGCCTTACCAGCGATTTTTTCAAGTTCTGGTCCAAATAAAAACAGTGAAAACATATTAAAGAACACGTGAGAAAAGTTAGCATGTAAAAACATTGCAGAAAAAATACGCCACCATTCACCGTTTTCAACAAGGAAGTTCACTTGGATTCCGTAATTCATTACGAGTGTTCCTATGCCAGGTAAAATAGTTATTACATAAAGAACTAAATTAATCGCTATTAATGTTGAAACAACAGGGTAATACTTCGTGTATTGCTTAAAATTTTCTGTTCTACTAAACATGACTCCACCTCAATTTACAATTATTATACATGGCTTTCGGGAAATAAGAAAAGGAGAAGTTCATATGATTAAAGGAATTGGTCTCGACATTGTAGAGATCGACCGTATTGTTAAAGCAATGATGAGAACAAATAAATTTAAAGACCGCATTTTATCTGAAAAGGAAAAAGTATTGTTTGATACACATTCAGAAACTCGTAGAATAGAATTTTTAGCTGGACGATTTGCTGCAAAAGAAGCATTTTCAAAAGCATTAGGAACAGGTATCGGTGAAGAATGTAAGCTTCATGATATTGAAATTTTAAGAGGGGAAGCTGGCAACCCAGTTTTATATTTTAAAGGAGAACTTGTAAATGGTTTTGTCAGTATTACCCATACTAAGGAATACGCAGCGGCACAAGTAATTTTATTGCAATAAATAATGATAAACACAGCTTTCGCCATATCATCACCAAAACACTAAAAGTTGTGGATGACATTTGTTAAGACACATGCCATTTATATAAGTTGATTGGAGTGAAGACTGGACGCCTACAGGAAAACGCCCAGAGAACGGTAATCAACCACACGAGTTATGATGATGAGCAATTGAAAAGTAAATAATCTTCTGATAAATATATTACCTTTTCTTCAAAAGACATAACTGACAAATACGGTTCATATATTGTCGTAGTGGATTTGAAAGAAGAAAGGGTGAAAGCGTGGGCAACCGTATAGTTAAATGGCTCGTCTTACTTTGTACGATATTACTTTTATCGGCATGTGGTGCAACCTCACAGGAAAAAGTGTTGAAGAAAGTAAATGGAAAATGGGCAGAGACAAATGGTTATGAGTTGAACGCTACGATGGAGATTAAATCTGGTGGGGAGCCGAGAAAATATGATGTAACAGTTTGGCATACGAAACCTGATTTCTATCGAGTAGAAGTAGTAGAAAGTGGGAAAGATGTTTCACAAATGATTGTGCGAAATGCAGATGGAGTTTTTGTAGTCACACCTACTTTAAACAAAATGTATAAATTCCAAAGTGATTGGCCAAAGAAAAATAGTCAGGCTTATTTAATAGGGGCACTAGCAGAAGATTTAGCTGAAGATAAAAATTTAGTCATGAAAGAGGAAGACAAAGCATATATATTTGAAGCGGCTACTAGAAATAGCTATAAAAATAGTATGCCTCATCAAGTTATAACAGTTGATAAGAAAACAATGCTACCAACTTCCGTAGTAATTATGAATGATGTAAAAGAAGAGCAAATTCGTATCTCATTTAAAAATATAAAATTAGGTGTCCAACACGCAGCCAAAGAGTATGCGGTTGAGCAATTTACGGAAAAAGATGAAACAAAAGGTGAACAAGCTGCACCACCAGCAAAAGATAGCAAAGACAGCAAAGAGAACAAAGAGAGCACAGACAACAACGAAGGTAAAGATGAAAAAGATGAAAAAGAAGGAAAAGAGGCAGTAGGTGCTGAAGTCGAATATAAAGAGTTCCAAACACATTACCCTGTTGTGAATTGGGCGAAGATGGTGGAGGAGCAAGTTATTCAAGATGGTGGAATGGAACGTGTCATCTTAACATTCGAAGGTGAAAAGGCATTCACGGTAATGCAACAACCAGCTATGAAAGGAAATGCTATGTTACCGGTATCAACTCCTGGCGATCCAGTTGATTTAGGCTTTACGATTGGGGCTATTACAGATACATCTATTAGCTGGGAAAAAGATGGCGTCGCATTCTTTGTAGCGTCAAGTAAATTGACTCGTGAAGAAATGGTAGAAGTTGCAGCTTCTATGACGATAAGTAGTATGAAGTAATGCTTCAAGCTACAGCTTTCTGCAGGAAGAAAGCTGTAGCTTGCTAAGTAAATAGTGTAGTTTTGATGAATAGTAACTGTTTAGAAAATGTTAAGCCATATATTATACGATAGAGGTTATGTAGAAAAAAAGTCTAATATAGAATAACTTGGGTACAATAGATAAAAAGAAATTAAAGCAATACATAATGTTTTAATAAAAAATAAAGAGGGTATTCTAATGAAGATACAGCAGTATTTTAGACCAACCAAAGCAATTGTAGACTTACACGCAATCCAACAAAACGTGAAAAATTTAAAAAAGCTACTTCAACCTAATGTTCAAATTATTGCTGTAGTAAAGGCAAATGCATACGGTCATGGAGATGTAGCAGTTGCAAAAGCAGCACTTGAGGCCGGCGCAACAATGCTTGCTGTTGCAACACCTGACGAAGCATTACATATTCGAGCACATTTTGAAGAACCAGACATACTTATATTGGGTGCCTCACCTGTTTCGTTTGTACCATATGCTGCAAAGCAGCGCATAATTCTTACGGCATTTGCAAATGAATGGGTACAACAAGCTGCTCCGCTCATAGCTAATGAAGAAAATCCTTTACGACTACATATAAAAGTAGATAGCGGAATGGGTAGAATTGGCGTTCGTTCCGAGCATGAATTATTGGATCTTTATCGAACAATACAAAATACGGTGAATGCTGAAGTTGATGGGATATTTACACACTTTGCGACAGCAGATGAAGAGGATAAATCATATTTCGATAGCCAGGCACATTTTTTTGAGAAATGTGTAACTGTATTGCCTGAAAAGCCTAGACTTGTTCATGCATCAAACACGGCTACATCCTTAGTGAAAAATGCGCATTTACAATTTGACGCTGTTAGATATGGTATTTCAATGTATGGATTAGCGCCATCTCCTTATGTAGAAGGTGTTTTACCATTTCCGTTACAGCCGGCGTTTTCACTCGAGAGTGAGCTAGTACATGTGAAACATTTACTAGCAGGTGAATCAGTTGGCTACGGAGCTGCATTTGTAGCCCCTTCTGATATGTGGATAGGAACAATACCAGTAGGCTATGCTGATGGAGTAATTCGCAAACTAGGTGGACAAGAAGTATTAATTGATGGACAAAGAATGCCGATTGTTGGACGAATTTGTATGGACCAATGTATGGTTGCCTTGCCGAAAGCATATGCTATAGGTGAGAAAGTAACACTCATTGGTCGTCAAGGACAGGATGTTATTTCAATGAATGAATGGGCAAGAAAGCTTGAAACCATTAATTATGAAGTACCATGCATTATTACAGCAAGAGTTCCTAGATTATACATTTGACTTTAGCCTCACCTGAGAAGAAGTTTCTTCTCCATAGAGGAAAAGAATTTGTATAGGTGTTCTTAAGTAATGTCAATGTTCTACTTTAAACAAATGAATACTATACAAATGCTTTAAAAAAACTTGGTAAATGAACTACTACTGGAGAAAATGTTAATACTAAAAAGCTGAGCAATTCACAATTGGTGATATATTGCAAGGTGGATGTATCGGCATATACCTTCGACAACCAACATATTATTACAACTTGGACTTTAAATTGTAAGATATTGTGTCATTTCGTGTCTTTTCAACAATATCTTTCAATGGTAGAATGGGTAGTAATGAAAAAGTGGATGGTTCCGTTGGAGGTGCTTGCTGTGTACGAAAAAAGGTTAAGAGAAGCTACAATTGCTGTTCAAGACAGACTATTTCTACAAACAAAGGAAGTAATTGAAAGTGAATCTTTGGCGCGTATTTTGTCGCGCAAAGTTTTAATGCAGGAGCAACCAAATCAAATACGGGAAGCTATGATGAAAGGATATGTTGAAATGTCTCATATTAATCTGAAGATTGCAAGTGAATGCTTGCATGCAGAATATGAAGCACAACATACGGTGGAGCGTCTCGTTAGCGGGGGATGACACTTTGAATGTAAAACGTGGTGACGTTTTTTTTGCAGATTTATCGCCGGTAGTTGGGTCCGAGCAAGGGGGAACTAGACCGGTGCTAATTATTCAAAATGATATTGGCAATCGATTTAGTCCGACTGTCATCATCGCAGCTATTACTGCACAGATTCAAAAAGCAAAGTTACCGACGCACGTTGAAATCAATGCTGAAAAGTATGGTTTTGAACGTGATTCGGTTATTCTGCTTGAGCAAGTGCGAACGATTGATAAGTCAAGATTGACTGATCGTATTACGCAACTTGATCACGCTGTGATGGAGAAAGTTGATGGTGCATTGATGATTAGTTTAGGGCTTGTTAAATTTTGATATACATATGTGTATAGAGGTATCGGGATGATTTTTCATCTCGATGCTTTTTTTGTTGCTTAAATAGTTTTTTACCATAAATTGAATTTACTTTTCAAAAATGGTATTAATAGATTAAAGATGAAGCAAAGATTTATATCTAGAATAGATTTTTGAAAAATTTTCCGAGAGGTTTAAGGAAAAATACATAGAATTTTATGGATGAATACTAAAATCTATTCTTGATTAAAAAAATTAACTGATATAAAAACACATGGAGCGAGGGAGGTACGCCCTCATAAAGCGTAGAGTGGAATGTGTAATCACGTACATTTTTTTGGTAAAGAGCCTGAAATAAAAAATAATCAAGTAGGTCGAATGAAAGTGTAAGAGTAAAACTCCGAAAGGAATTGGGGGAACAACAGTGACATTTAAGTCTTCGGTTGAAATTATTACTGAGTGGGATATAGTTGCAGCAAGACAACTGGGGCGTGATGAAGCAAAGGCACTTGGATTTGGCATTGTTGATCAGGCTCGAATCACCACAGCTATTAGTGAGTTAGCTCGAAATATTTATTTATATGCAAGGGTAGGCGTCATTGAAGTTGAAAAAGTTGAGACGGACGTTGAGAAGAAAATAGTTGTTATTGCAACGGATCAAGGTCCAGGAATAAAAGATGTTCGGCAAGTGATAGAGGATGGCTACTCCACTTCAGGAGGGCTCGGTGCAGGCTTACCAGGCGTTAATAGATTAATGGACAGTATGGTTATACAATCGGTTGTTGGAGAAGGTACGACGATAAGGGCTGAAAAACGATTGCGTTAGGATGTGAAAATATTGAAACAATTAGAATCTCAATATGAGAAGATTTTGTCGGATTACATGTTCGATCAAAGCGAAAAGAATTTGTATATTGCTCAAAATTTCACTCGTCAATTAATCCAAAAGAATATTTCGCCTGAAGATGTTGTAAATATTCATAAAAATGCAGTTGGAAAGATCTTTCCGGATAGAGTGGGTGAAGATCAGCCCGCATATGATTTTCTTATTGAAGTAATGGTGCATTACGGAATGGCGCATAGAGAGCATCAAAGTCTGCTACAAATACAAGCGGAGTATGAAATGGAAATGAAAATTGCTACAAACATTCAAAAAACATTACTTAAAACAGTCGTACCACAACTATCGAGTATTGATATAGGAATGATATCGATTCCGTTTCGTAAGATGAATGGAGACTATGTGCATTTTTTGCATGATCGAGAGGATTATTTAAGCGTCGCTGTGACAGACGTTGTTGGTAAAGGCGTTCCAGCTGCATTATGTATGTCAATGGTGAAGTATGGTCTTGAAACACTAGAATACGCTTATAAAGATCCTTCGTATGTATTAGAAGTCATCAATCGAGTAATTGAAAAAGGTGTAGATGACAGTATGTTTGTCTCTATGTTTTACGGTTGCTTGGATATACAAAACAGTATTTTTTCATATGCCTCTGCAGGTCATGAGCCAGCGCTGCATTATAGCGCTAAACAGGGTAAATTTTTCTCTCTGGAAGCGAAAGGACTATTGTTAGGTGTGTTGTCTGAATCAAAATATTCGTACAATGAAATTTTTTTAGAAGATAAAGATATCGTAGTAATGATGACAGATGGTGTTACTGAGTTCAGATCGAGGGAGGATTTGAATTCACGTGAGATTATTACATCATTGATAGTGGAGAATAAGCATGTATCAGCGCAGCAACTATGTAATATACTTTATAAGCAAATTGAAAAAATACTGGATTTTAAACTATCAGATGATTTTACGGTAGTCATTATAAAAAATTAAATATTTAAGTTTATTTTTTTGTAATTAAGGGAAAAGAAGAATAGTCTCACAAATATGGTGGAGGTGTGTTGTAATGGATATGATGATACATTTTAAAGAAATGGATAATAAATTATACGGATTTGTTGAGGGTGAAATAGATACTTTTACTGCTTCAAGGCTAAGGGAGGAATTAGAAGCAGTGAAGATTACGGAAGGACTAGAAATAGAGCTGAATTTATCAAAAGTGAATTATATGGATAGTACAGGTCTGGGGATTTTTGTGGCCTTTTATAAAAGAGCATTACGTGAAAATGGTAAAGTTAAACTTGTCGGTTTATCGAATAGACTACAAAGATTATTTGAAATTACTGGTTTAAGCGACTTAATGGATATTGAGACTGATAAAAAGGTGGAACTACGAAAATGAAGGAATTTGATTATATTGAGATAAGGGTTCCTGCAAAACCGCAATTTGTCAGCGTGATTCGATTAACAGTTTCTGGTTTAGCTAGTCGTATCGGATTTAATTATGATGATATCGAGGACTTAAAAATTGCAGCAAGTGAAGCGGTAACGAACGTTGTACATCATGCCTATAAGGATGATGAAGAAGGCGAAATCGTTATTGGTTGCGCTTTGTATGAAAATAAAATAGAAATGATGATTGCGGATTATGGCAATAGTTTTAATTTTGAGGAGATAAAGTCGAAAATTGGTCCGTATCACCCTGAAGAGAGTATTGCGGGACTACGTGAAGGTGGTTTAGGACTGTATTTAATGGAAACTTTGATGGATGAGGTGATGATAAATAACGATGGTGGCGTAACTGTTTTCATGACAAAATATGTCGCTAGAGAGCAGGTGGAAAAAAATGTCGAAAGAATCATTACATAAATCTTCATCCAGGGAAGATGTATTGAAATGGATTGCATTATATCAGTCAACAGAAGATGATGAAGCGCAAACAAATTTAGTGATTCATTATCAATATTTAGTTGAGTCGATTGCACGCAAATATTCGAATAGTAAATTATATAGTGATGATATTGCTCAAGTAGGTATGCTAGGGTTGCTAGGTGCAATAAAACGTTTTGACCTTAATGTTGGTCGAAGTTTTGAGGCATTCGCTGTGCCAACGATTGTGGGAGAAATCAAGCGCTTTTTACGCGATAAAACATGGGATGTTCACGTACCAAGACGGATAAAAGAGTTAGGACCGCGAATTAAAACAACCGTGGAAACGTTGACAATTGAGTTGCAGCGTTCTCCATCTATTATGGAAATCGCGGATCAATTAGAGGTGCAGGAGGAAGAAGTATTAGAGGCTATGGAGATGAGCCGTAGTTACCATGCTCTTTCTATGGATCGATCAATAGAATCAGATTCTGACGGAAGCCCAGTAACGTTATTTGATATTATGGGTGAAGAAGATGACGGCTATGAAATGACTAACAAAAGAATGGTGATTTCTGATGCAATAAGTGTTTTAAATGAGAGAGAGAAACAAATAATTCAGCTTACATATTTAGAGCAACTCACTCAAAATGAGGTTGGAGAGCGATTAGGGATTTCTCAAATGCATGTATCTAGAATACAAAGGAAGGCAATAAAGAAATTACAGGAGGCTATCCTAGCAAGTGATGGCGTTTCGCTCTAAATTTTTGATGAGGAGTTGAGTGCCATTAAGTTAAATATCCTAAAGTAATAAAAGCTTCTTACTTATTAAAATAGCAGGCGTGTTGAATAGAGAAAAAATAGTTTTTTATTGAGCGATAAATGGATTTTTCCGTTACTATTTTGTTGATATATTTCCATTTTTAACTGATTGTAGCTACGGGCTACTCGACTCCCGCAGGAAAGCGAGTAGCCCGTAGCGGAAATCAGAGCCTTCAAATTAGGGTGAATAATGATGGTTATTCAATACACCTGTTAAAATAGTTTACTCTACTTTCAGAGTAGACTATTTTTTTGCATTTTTAGTAAAGTGTAATGGTAAAATGAAAATAAAAAAGGTAGTGATGATGTGGAACAAAAGCAAATGTTACAGCTCATTGCAAAAGATGTAGCTATCAAGCCAGGTCAAGTCGAGGCTGTTATAAAATTATTAGAAGAAGGAAATACCGTGCCATTCATCGCACGATATCGAAAAGAAGCTACTGGGTCCCTTGATGAGGTACAGATTAAAGCTGTAGAGGATCGCTATCACTACATACAGCAGCTTGAGCAACGTAAAGAAGAGGTTATACGATTAATCCAGGAACAAAATAAACTAACTCCTGAATTAGAACAAGCTATTCGAGTAGCAACTGTTTTACAGCGTGTAGAGGATTTATATAGACCTTATAAACAAAAACGCCGAACTAAGGCGACAATAGCGAAAGAAAAAGGGTTAGAACCACTTGCAGATCTTCTTTTAGAATATCGTAGTGATGCATTAGAACAATTAGCGATGGCTTTCGTAGATGAAGAGAAAGTTGCTAGTGTAGAGGATGCATTAGCTGGGGCACGAGATATATTAGCAGAGCGTTTTGCTGATGACGCAGCAATTCGTGAAAAAATTCGTTCGTATTCTTGGAAAGATGGAGTACTCGTAACAAGTGTGAAAAACGCAGAGGCAGACGAAAAAAACGTTTTCGAAATGTATTACGAATACGAAGAGCCTGTAAATCGCATCGTCCCACACCGTATATTAGCTGTTAATCGTGGTGAGAAAGAAGAAATATTAAAGGTGGCAATTCATGTACCAGTAGATCGAGTATTGATGATTATGTGGAAGGAATGGATTCCTGCTACAGGTTCCTCACCAGCAATCGCTGAAGTGAAGCTAGCAATTGAGGATTCGTATAAGCGTCTAATTCAGCCTTCTATTGAAAGAGAGTTACGAAATGAACTTACAGAGAAGGCAGAGGCGCAGGCTATCCATATTTTCTCTGAGAATTTACGCAATCTTTTATTACAGCCTCCGATGAAAGGGAAGTATGTATTGGGTGTTGATCCAGCCTACCGTACAGGCTGTAAGTTAGCTGTTGTAGATGAAACAGGGAAAATGTTAGAGGTAACAGCCGTTTATCCACATCCTCCAAAACCTGATGTAGCAAAATCAAAAGCAATTGTGAAAGGAATTTTGGCAAAATATCCAATTACTATAATTGCTATCGGTAATGGTACTGCCTCACGCGAAACAGAACAATTTATTGCAGATGTATTGAATGAGCTTGAAACTGATGTAGCCTATGTTATTGTCAATGAAGCGGGGGCATCTGTTTATTCAGCCTCTGAAATTGCTCGTGCAGAATTTCCGGATTTACAAGTAGAGCAACGTAGTGCGGTTTCTATTGCACGTCGCCTGCAAGATCCGTTGTCGGAGTTAGTGAAAATTGAGCCAAAAGCAGTTGGAGTAGGTCAGTATCAACATGATGTCTCTCAAAAGAAATTGACAGAGTCCTTAACATTTATAGTAGAAACCGCGGTTAACCAAGTTGGCGTTGATGTTAATACAGCTTCAGCTTCACTACTACAATACGTTTCTGGATTATCGAAAACGGTTGCGGAGAATATTGTGAAGGTTCGAGAAGAGAATGGACAATTTACGACACGTGCTCAACTAAAGAAAATTCCACGACTTGGTGCCAAAACGTATGAACAAGCAATTGGTTTTTTACGTGTTCCAGAAGCAAAAAATGCATTCGATGCGACGGGTATTCACCCTGAAAGCTATAGTGTAGCAGAGCGGATTTTAGAGGTAGCGCAAATTGATAAAAAAGAGATTGGGACGCAGAAGGCAGAGGAATCTATTGCATCCCTAGGTGTACAAAATTTAAGCGAGATTTTAGGTATTGGAGCAGTCACAATTCAAGATATTGTAGATACATTAATGAAACCTAGTCGCGATCCACGTGATGCATTCCCTCAACCACTACTGAAAACGGATGTATTAAAAATGGAAGATTTACAAGTTGGGATGGAATTGCAAGGTACAGTGAGAAACGTAGTTGATTTCGGAGCATTTGTAGATATTGGAGTAAAACAGGACGGGCTCGTGCATATTTCTAAATTGCAAAAAAGACGTATTAAACACCCATTAGAAGTTGTTGCATTAGGAGATATTGTAACGGTTTGGGTAGAACAAATAGATGTCAATAAAGGGCGTATCGCTTTAACGATGCTTCCTCCTAAAATTCAAACGATGGAAGTGTAATAAATTAATACCACACTGTCTATACTACGCAGTGTGGTATTCTTGTTGTTAGAGGTGAACTAGCTATGAACAATGAGGAACTACAAGGTCTTATCAGTAGAATATCATTAGAAAGTTTCCAGAAGCCATTTATGCATCAAGCATATTTTAATCCAAGATTACGTTCAACGGGTGGACGTTATCTTTTGCAATCGCACAATATAGAAATTAATCCTAAAGCGTATGAGTTATATGGTATTAACGAATTGGAGGGTATAGTTCGCCACGAATTATGTCATTATCATTTACATTTAGAAGGTAAGGGATATCAGCATCGAGACAAAGATTTTCGGGAGCTATTAAAAAAAGTAGGGGCACCTCGATTTTGCTCAGCATTGCAAACAGCAAAAACTTCTCGGAAAAAGCAACGTCGTCTCTATACATATAGATGTGTAAAATGCCAACATATATATGTAAGAAAAATTCGAATGAATGTAGAGAAATACTGCTGTAGTAAGTGTTTAGGTCGCTTAAAATTAGTGGAATAAAAAAACTTAATAAAAAGGGTTGACGTTTACTTGATATATCCCTATAATAGTAAAAGTCGACAAGATAACGACGACAAAACATATGGATTATTCCGAAGTAGCTCAGTTGGTAGTAGCACCTGACTGTTAATCAGGTTGTCGCAGGTTCGAGTCCTGCCTTCGGAGCCATGGCCCCTTGGTCAAGTGGTTAAGACACCGCCCTTTCACGGCGGTAACACGGGTTCGAATCCCGTAGGGGTCATTTTATAGTTTTTTTATAAAAATATAGTAACATTGGTCCCGTGGTGTAGCGGTTAACATGCCTGCCTGTCACGCAGGAGATCGCCGGTTCGATCCCGGTCGGGACCGCCACTTATTGGGGTATAGCCAAGCGGTAAGGCAACGGATTTTGATTCCGTCATGCCTAGGTTCGAATCCTAGTACCCCAGCCATTCATTTCTTAGTTTGAGCCATTAGCTCAGTTGGTAGAGCATCTGACTTTTAATCAGAGGGTCGAAGGTTCGAGTCCTTCATGGCTCATCTCTTTAAGAAGAAAGGTTGACTTTTACGATTATTATTATATAATAAAAAAGTCGCTAATTGAATGCGGTCGTGGCGGAACGGCAGACGCGCTAGGTTGAGGGCCTAGTGGGGGCAACCCCGTGGAGGTTCAAGTCCTCTCGGCCGCACCAAGTCATTTTTTTATATATGCGCCCGTAGCTCAATTGGATAGAGCGTCTGACTACGGATCAGAAGGTTATGGGTTCGACTCCTGTCGGGCGCGCCATTTAAATAAATATTATTCCTTGCGGGTGTAGTTTAATGGTAAAACCTCAGCCTTCCAAGCTGATGTCGTGAGTTCGATTCTCATCACCCGCTCCAAAAAAACTTTTTAAAAACTTGTTGACAATCAAATTTTTATGTCGTATGATATAAGAAGTTGTCGATACGAGATAACAACATGAACCTTGAAAACTGAACAAGCAAAACGTAATCAATAAAGTTTTAAGTAACTAACCTAGAGTTAGTGAACAGAACAAAATTTTGGACATCAAACATGATGCCAGCAAAACAATTTGAGCTAATCAAATTTCTTTTTATGGAGAGTTTGATCCTGGCTCAGGACGAACGCTGGCGGCGTGCCTAATACATGCAAGTCGAG
>NZ_MDDN01000025.1 GCF_001708185.1 Lysinibacillus xylanilyticus
AAGAAAATCGTAAGGTCTTTTAGTCGTGCGAAAATTTAGTTGTAGTTGGGAGGGGTACCCCTCCCAACTACAACTAAATCAAAAAACAAAAGAAATTAAAGAATTACACTTGACTGGAGGTAAGAAAGAGGCTGGGACAGAACTCGATTATTTTGAAAAATAGCGAAAACAGATAATAACTTTTTCGCTTCAATGAGTAGATTGTTCCTTCCTAAATCAAAAAAAATGTTAGACCGAAATCGGTCTAACATTTTTTCTTTTTGTCCCAGCTTCTTTAAATTGACTAGAGCCGTAGATTACATCATTCCTGGCATGCCGCCCATACCAGACATATCTGGCATTGCTGATGCTGGTTCTGGGATGTCTGCTACTACTGCTTCTGTTGTTAAGAATAAAGCTGCCACAGATGCTGCGTTTTGTAGAGCTGAGCGAGTTACTTTCGCTGGGTCTACTACGCCCGCTTCCATCATGTTTACCCATTCGCCTGTTGCAGCGTTGAAGCCTACACCGATTTCTTCGCGTTTTAGGCGATCCACGATAATTGAACCTTCAAGACCTGCGTTGTTAGCGATTTGACGAACTGGTTCTTCTAATGCACGTAGAACAATTTTCACACCAGTTGCTACGTCACCTTCTTCTGCATTTGCAACTTTTTCAACTGCTGCATATACGTTAAGAAGTGCCGTACCACCACCTGATACAATCCCTTCTTCAACTGCTGCACGAGTTGAGTTAAGAGCGTCTTCAATGCGAAGTTTGCGTTCTTTTAGTTCTGTTTCTGTTGCAGCACCAACTTTAATTACTGCTACACCGCCTGCTAATTTTGCAAGACGTTCTTGTAATTTTTCTTTATCGAACTCTGAAGTTGTTTCAGCAAGCTGTGCACGGATTTGACCAATACGACCTTCGATTGTCTCTGCACCGCCAACGCCTTCTACGATTGTTGTATTGTCTTTTGTAACAACAACCTTTGCAGCGCGACCAAGTGATGTAATATCAGCGGATTTAAGGTCTAAGCCTAATTCTTCTGTAATTACTTGACCGCCTGTTAAAATTGCGATATCTTCTAGCATTGCTTTACGACGGTCACCAAATCCTGGAGCTTTCACCGCTACAGCATTGAATGTACCACGCAGTTTGTTCACTACAAGTGTTGCAAGAGCTTCACCTTCAACATCTTCAGCGATCAGTAACAGTGGACGACCTTGTTGTACCACTTGCTCTAATAATGGTAATACTTCTTGGATGTTTGTAATTTTTTTATCAGTAATTAAAATGTAAGGGTTGTCTAGTACCGCTTCCATTTTGTCTGTGTCTGTTACCATGTAGTGTGATGCATAACCACGATCGAATTGCATACCTTCAACTACATCTAGCTCAGTTGTGAAGCCTTTAGATTCTTCAATAGTAATAACACCATCGTTACCAACACGTTCCATTGCTTCTGCAATTAATTGACCTACTTCATCATCAGCAGCAGAGATTGCCGCAACTTGTGCGATTTCCTCTTTGTTACTTACTGGACGAGAAATAGCGTGTAATTCTGTAAGAGCTGCTGCAACTGCTTTGTCGATCCCTTTACGAATGCCTACAGGGTTTGCACCAGCTGTTACGTTTTTCAAGCCTTCACGAATAATTGCTTGTGCTAATACTGTTGCAGTTGTTGTACCATCACCAGCAATTTCGTTTGTTTTAGAAGCAACTTCTGCTACTAATTTTGCCCCCATGTTTTCATATGGGTTTTCTAATTCGATTTCTTTTGCAATTGTTACACCATCATTTGTAATAAGTGGTGAACCGAATTTTTTTTCTAACACTACATTACGACCTTTAGGCCCTAGAGTAATCTTTACTGCGTTTGCTAATTTATCTACACCTTGTAACATTAATGAACGAGCGTCTTCTGAAAATTTAATATCTTTTGCCATTTGAATTTACCCTCCTGGAATGGAATATTCGTTAAGCTTTATAAATATATATTTATATTAATCTCGCCTCAGTGTAATTGTCATGACAAACACTAAAGGCATTAACTTTTTCAAGTTAATTTAAGTTATTCAATAATTGCAAGAATATCACTTTCGCGTAAAATTAGGTATTCATTACCTTCATACTTAACTTCTGTACCTGAATATTTAGAGAAAATAATGCGGTCGTCAACTTTAACGTCAAGCTCAACACGTTGCCCGTTCTCTAATATACGACCTGTCCCAACTGCTACAACTTTACCTTCTTGCGGTTTTTCTTTTGCAGAGTCTGGCAGTACAATACCGAATGCAGATTTTTCTTCTACCTCGATTAGTTGGATTACAATACGATCTCCTAGTGGTCTTAACAAGTGAAACAACCTCCTAATAAATAATATATGTTGATTTATTAGCACTCTATCTAGTTGAGTGCTAACACAATTATTATGATAATCAATCACACTTTCTTTTGCAAGTCAGAACTACGAAAAATTTTGTTTTCTTTCCATATTCCTCTACAATAGAAAGGTAGCATAATGAATGGAAAGGATTTTGACTGTGACTACTTCTCAAAAAATAAATAAACATAAAAAAACAGCCCTATATGTTTTACTGATTTATATTCTCATGCAAATATCAGGCAGATGGCTGTTAATACCGTTTCACAAGCTTGTTATGAGTACAACCGGTTTACCTTCTGAGCAAGCCGCTCCGCTTACGCAAGGCTGGTATATCGCACTTAGCTTTGCCATTGCGTTAATTTTAATTTTAATCCTAACTTCTCGCGATAAAGCATTTTGGGCTATTTATAAAGGAAAGAAAGAAACCATACCACTTACAATTGTATGGGGAATTATTGGTTTCTTCTTAGTTTTCTTTGGTCAAATGATTGGCGCTGCTATCGAAATGACTGTATTCGGTATCCAAGGTGGGTCACAAAACACAGCTGATATTGTAGCTATTGCGAAAGGTGCTCCTATTACAATACTAGCAATTGTCGTCTTTGGCCCAGTTTTAGAAGAGTTCGTCTTCCGTCGTGTTATTTTTGGATCACTTGTCCAAACAACTAATTTTTGGGTAGCCGCAATCGTAAGTGCCATTTTCTTCGGACTTATTCATTTCGACTTCACACATATTTTGCTTTATACAATTTGTGGATTGATTTTTGCCTTCTTATATCACAAAACAAAACGCATTTGGACGTCCATTATCGCCCATGTCATGCTTAATGGATTTGTGACATTTGTACAAGTGTTTGCAGAACCATTACAAAAGTTTCTTGAAGAACTCGAAAAAATGCAATAAAATTCAGTGGGAATTTTCTTCCCACTGATTTTTTAGATTCTAACCTATTCTTTTATAACAAAAAAGCTCGATGCTATTATCTCGCATCGAGCTTCCACTATTTATTTTTGATTCAATTCTTCTATTTGTCGTCGCTGCTGTTCAAGTGCCTCTTCAACCTGGCGTTTTTGCTCAGCTTCCTGCTCTTCCTTCAAACGTATTTCCTCTGATTTCAAGTATTTCTTGTACCCAATACGCGAAATCACAATGCTAATTTCATAGAGCGCAAACAATGGTACTGAAACCATTAAATGTGAAGCCAATTCAGGTGGTGCGATAATAGCGGCACACACAAATAAACCAAAGTACGAATATTTACGAATACGAATTAGTAAATCAGGATTCAATATCCCTATACGTGAAAAGAATAAAATAACAACCGGCAATTGGAAAAGGAAACCAAAAGGTATTGTAAGCTTAAATAAAAATGTAAAATACTCATGTATTCCTATTGTTTGCTGAATCTCCAACTCGACCGACAAATTCATCATGAATTTTATGACATAAGGGAATAATAAATAGAATGAAAAGGATAGCCCTGCGATAAACAATAAAAATGAATACGGTATATAGCTTAAGGTTGCTTTTCGTTCTACGTCCCTTAATCCTGGGCTAATAAACGACCACAGTTGATACATTAACACTGGTGATGAAAGGATAAATGCAATTAAAAAAACAACTTGTAAATAAATCGCAAGTGGTGTTACTACATCAAATGCATGAAGCTCTATATTATAATTCGCTCCAGTACTTTGAAGGTATTTAACAAGCGGCTTTGCCACAAAAAAGCCGCCAACCATAGCGAGAACAAAGAAAACGGCAACAATGAAAAGCCGTTTTCTTAATTCTTCTATATGCTCAATGACAGTTAGATCTTTTGGATTCATTCCTCAAACATCCTAACTTACTTATCTAGTTCTTTCTTTTTCTTGTCATCATCATCTTCATCGGCTAAACCTTTAGTAGCATTTTTGAATTCACGTAATGTTGAACCGAATGCTTTACCCAGCTCTGGTAACTTCTTAGGACCAAAAATTAGTAACGCGACAATTCCGATAATAATGAGGCTCATAGGACCAATACTACCCATTACAGCCACCTCCTCTTTATATCCATCATTTTAACGCATATTTCGTCATTTTGCTAACTAATTATATGTGAAAGTTTTTCGTCACTCTCTCATTTTATTTCATGCTTACATTTGACAGAAACTGTGAACTATACTATCCATCGGAGGCTTTGGGCCAACGTGATGTTGGTCACTCAGTCGTGTGTTGTTGTTGTTGTTGTTGCTGTCGCTGCGCTTTCGCACAGATAAAACCGTGTTGCTGTCGCTGCGCTTTCGCACAGATAAATTGCCACAGGACGTGGCGTTCTTAGACTGAGTTCCTCTATTTGAGCGGTTCTTTATACACTCGCTGAAAGAAGCTAAATATGTACATTTTTCACTCTTCCTGATTGCGAATTAAATAAATAAGCGCTTGCAATTCTACCGATAAATCGATTGTTAAAAGCTGCATTCTATCTGGCACCGTTAACCGCTCTGGCGTAAAGTTTAAAATACCCTTTGCATTCATTGCCGCTAATCTATCAGCCATTTTCTGTGCAGAGCGTGGTGAAACTGTTAAAATCGCAAGCTCTGCTCCATATTCTGCATACTTTTCTTCTAACAAATCCGGATGAAAAACAGGAATATTGCTGATCATCTTCCCGTCCTTTGGTGCCTTTGAATCAAAAGCCACCACAATATGAGTATTGTGATTTTTTTGGAAATTATATTTTAATAAAGCGCTACCTAAATTCCCTACACCAATTAACGCTACTTTTGTCGTTTCGTGCTGATCGAGTGTTTGACTAAAAAATTTTAATAGATGCTGCACATCATAGCCGTAACCCTTTTTGCCAAGAGCACCAAAATAAGAAAAGTCACGGCGAATAGTTGCAGAATCAATTTTCATCGCTTCACTCAGTTCCTTCGACGAAATACGTTCCATGCCTTCTTGTGCAAAGTTTTGGATAAATCGATAGTAAAGAGGAAGTCTTTTTGTAGTGGCTTGTGGAATTTTTAATTCTTGTTTCAAACTTTCTCCTCCTTAAAATGTCTCAGTTTGAATGTACTTAGCTAGTAATTTTAATACATGCATCATTAACTATATATATAAATATTAATATCCACTAGAGTATTTCCCTTTAGTTAATGGCGCTTTTTACGCCACTAACTAAAGGGAAATCGTTTCAATCTTACATGACAGCTCGGAATAAGTAAAGCATCGACATTGCAAGCGAATCGCTCATCCATTACACTAAGGAAGAATTGAGGTGTCAAGAATGATTGTTTTACAGGTCAATCAACTATATAAATCCTTCCTTGCAGATGAAATTTTAAGCGGCGTAAAATTAGAGGTTCAACATCGTGACCGCGTTGCATTAGTGGGACGTAACGGTGCTGGTAAGTCCACTTTACTTAAAATAATTGCTGGTCAAATGTCATATGACTCAGGCGATATTATTATCCCTAAAGGTGTGCAGATTGGATATTTGGAGCAGCATGCTGGGTTAAACTCAACGTTATCGATTTGGGACGAAATGATGTCAATTTTTGAACCAATTATCGCACAAGAAAAAACACTTCGGTCACTTGAACAACAAATGGCCGATCCAACTGTCTATGAAAACCCTTCTTTGTATGCAAAAATAATGTCCGAATACGATCAATTACAACATAATTTTAAGGATGCAGGTGGCTATCAATATGAATCTGATACACGCTCTGTGCTTCACGGCATGCAATTCTATCCTGAAGATTATGAAAAACCAATAAGCTCATTATCAGGGGGTCAACGAACTCGTTTAGCTCTAGCTAAGCTCCTCTTAAGTAAACCTGATTTATTAATACTCGATGAGCCTACTAACCATTTAGATATTGAAACCCTCTCCTGGTTGGAATCCTATTTAAAAGGCTATGAAGGGGCTATTTTAATTGTTTCCCATGACCGCTACTTCTTAGACCAGGTTGTTTCCATTGTCTACGAAGTTTCTCGTCACCGCGTCACAAAATATACAGGCAATTATAGTGCCTATTTAGACGAAAAAGCGAAAAATTATGAGCGTGATTTAAGGTTATATGAGCGTCAGCAAGATGAGAAAGCAAAGCTTGAGGATTTTATCCAAAAAAATATTGCTCGTGCTTCTACTACTAAAATGGCACAAAGTCGTCGTAAAATGCTTGAACGAACAGAATGGATGGAATCTCCTGATGGCGATGAAAAGTCCGCAAGCTTCGGTTTTACCATCGAACGTCAAAGTGGGAACGATGTATTATCTATTGATAGCTTAGCTGTTGGTTATGGTGATAAGAAAATATCAAAAGGTATCACATTACGTGCATTCCGCGAAGATCGCATTGCACTTGTTGGGCCAAATGGTGTTGGTAAATCAACTTTATTAAAGACCATCGTAAAAGATTTACCATCACTTTCTGGAGAAATTCGCTATGGCACAAATGTTCAAATTGGTTATTATGATCAAGAACAGGCAAAACTATCGAGCAATAAAAGTGTTCTAAAAGAGCTGTGGGATGAATGGCCTTTAATGAATGAAAAAGATATTCGAACGGTGCTAGGTCGTTTTTTATTCAGTGGAGATGATGTAGATAAAATCGTATCCTCTTTATCTGGTGGTGAAAAGGCAAGACTTGCACTAGCTAAATTAATGATGCAAAAGTCAAATTTCTTAATTCTCGATGAGCCTACCAACCACTTAGACCTAGATAGTAAAGAGATACTGGAAAACGCGCTTATTGATTATCCTGGGACACTCTTATTTGTATCGCATGACCGATATTTCATCAATCGAATTGCTACTAAAGTGATTGAGTTGTCTGGCGATGGTTCCTTTGAATACTTGGGTGACTATGACTATTATCTTGAGAAAAAACAGGAGCTTTTAGAAATTGAACAAATGAAAGCTGCCGCCCAACCTCAAGCTAAAACAGAGATACTTGAGAAGTCCTCTACCTCTAAAATTGATAAAGAGGCTAAAAAACGTGAGCGCCAAATTAGACGCTCAATTGAAGAACTAGAAGGAAAAATGCAGGAAGTAACTATTGATATAGCTCGTTTAGAAGAAGCGCTTTGTGATCCAGAAATTTTCACAGACCACGAAAAAATTACTCAGCTTCAGGGAGAATTATCAACTGTTAAGGAACAGCATGAGCTATTTGAAATGGAATGGCTTGAGCTAAATGAAGAACTTGAAAATATCATTTTATAAAAGAAAACTTTACTCAGTGGGAGGTTAACTGCAACTTATTGCGGGACAAACCTTATAAGCCATGTGCCTTGTCACATGGCTTTTTCCTTTACTCGCCTCTATTTTTCATATATATTGGTCAAGTGCTATTTTTCGACAAAAAATGCCCACAACTTTATACACACAATAAATATAGTAATACCAACATATCAACAGACTTTTCCACATTGTCCACAATTAAAAATTATTTTACCCACATCTATTTGTGTAAAACACGCTACTATATATTGAATAATCACAAGTTATACACAAGTTATCAACATTTTGTGCATAAGTACGGATGTTCGCTGTTTTATTTTCCATCTTACCTGTGGATAATTTTCTGAAAAATTTGTCAATAGCGCTCTTTTTATTGAATTCATAATTTTCTTATCGACAATTTTTTTCACAAAAGCAAAAAGAGGTATTTTAGAATCAAATCTAAAACACCTCTTTTTCTATAATCAATTATGCCTCAGCATAATTGCGGCCGAAATCTACTTTGTGATTAGGTCTGAAAGAAGTTAAACCCAGGATTTCAACTCCATCCCAGGGCGACCATTCATTGATAAATTACCGCGAATACCTGCTTCAAACATTGGTGTTGCTGCTGCCCCTATCATAGCTGCATTATCTGTACACAGTTTTAATGGCGGCACATAAACCGGGATCCCTTCTTCCGCAAATACAGAATCAAGTGATGTACGCAAGCCCTTATTAGCCGCTACACCTCCAGCTGCAATAACCTGTTTCACTTTATATTGACGAGCTGCTCTTAATGTTTTCGCTGTTAGCACTTCAACTACACTATCTTGAAACCCTTTGGCAACAGCAGTAGGAGAAATCTCTTCTCCACGCTGATCCATATTATGTTTATAATTAATAACGGCTGATTTCAGACCGCTAAAGCTAAAATCATAAGAATCTTCCTCTAACCACACTCTTGGGAAGGTTACGGCCTCATCCCCCTCATGTGCTAGCTTATCAATACGCGGACCACCTGGATACGGTAAGCCTAAGACACGCGCAACCTTATCATAAGCCTCACCAGCAGCATCATCTCTCGTCTCTCCGATGACTTCAAAAGAGCCGTGTTCCTTCATATAAACTAGCTCTGTATGGCCACCTGATACGACAAGTGCTAATAATGGGAATTCCATTGGCTGCACGAGTGCATTAGCATATATATGTCCTGCTATATGATGCACACCGATAATCGGTAAATTGTTGGCAAATGCAAAAGCCTTCGCAGCATTAATCCCAATTAACAATGCACCTACTAGACCAGGCCCCTCAGTAACTGCCACCGCATCTAAATCAGCCGGCTTCATGTCTGCCTGTGCTAACGCTTCTTCTATGACTATTGTAATTTGCTCAACATGATGACGAGATGCAATTTCAGGTACAACCCCACCAAATCGTTTATGACTTTCTATTTGAGACGCAACCACATTAGAAACAATTTCAGAGCCATTTCGAATAATCGCTGCTGCTGTTTCATCACAGCTCGATTCTATTGCTAAAATAATTCGATTTTCCATCATAAATTCACCCACATGACAAGGGCATCCTCCCCGTTATCTGTATAATAGCCTTTACGTATGCCACCATCTTGGAAATCAAGCTTTCGATAAAGATTTTGAGCAACTGTATTCGTTACGCGCACCTCTAAACTCATAACTTCCATTTCATGCTGTCGAGCAATACGCATAGACTCTCGCATCAATTCTTCACCAATACCTCGGCCGCGAGCTGCCTCTATAACAGCTACATTCGTAATTTGCGCTGCGTCTATAACCATCCACATGCCACAAAAGCCGATAATACTACCGTCCGCATCCACCGCCAACACATAATGTGCATACTGATTTTCATGCACCTCATAGTAAAAAGAATCTAACGTCCATGGTGCAGAAAATGTTGCAAGCTCTATTTCATATACTGCTGGGACATCCTCAGATACCATTTTACGATACATTATATTACTACTCATGTGCCTTCTCCTTTTGTTCCTTCAGCCAATTCGCCTCCGCCTCTGCAATACGTTTGTATTGCGGGACAAAATGATGAATTGCATCTACACTTGGTAGTTCCACTTTAGTCGCTAATCGAATAGTTTCACTCGCTCGTGGTAGGTCGTTGCTAAATGGTGTACGCAGAGCAAAATCACCTAGTACCTCTACAATTCTATGCCAAAAAACATCTACGTCTGCTCCGACAAATAAAACCGGAGTCTCTAAAGCCTGTAAACGTTCTAACAATCCATCTATATGATCGTGATCGTCATCTATAATCACATCAAGCTCATAGCCTTTATAAACTGCCGAATAGACATTGCCTCTTCGCGCATCAAAGATAGGGCAAATAAATCCACCATATAGTGCTGCATTTGCAGCCAATGTCTTTAAGCTTGATATTCCTACTAAAGGTTTTTTCAATGTCCACGCTAATGTTTTAGCAAGTGTCACACCTAT
Organism: Lysinibacillus xylanilyticus; assembly: GCF_001708185.1. Lineage (GTDB taxonomy): Bacteria > Bacillota > Bacilli > Bacillales_A > Planococcaceae > Lysinibacillus > Lysinibacillus xylanilyticus_A. The sequence continues at coordinate 10,076 of NZ_MDDN01000025.1, forward strand.
TCGAACACCTGTATATGAACCAGGCCCTTCTGATACAGCAATCGCATCTAACTCATTTGGCTTTATGCCAGCCTTTACTAGCACTTCTTCAATGGCTGGCATCGCACCCGCTGAATGCGTTAATTTTATATTTTGTACAATTTCTGCAATCACTTTACCATCCCTTACGACAGCAATAGAAAGTGGTGCATTCGCTGTTTCAATCCCTAACCAAATCATTTCATTAGCTCCTCACATAATGCCTCATATCGCTTTCCAAGAGGTATTAATACAAACCGTCGTTGATTTTCTCCAACTCGGTAAATTTCTATTCCAAGACGCTCCTGCGGTAAGTCCTGTTCAATTAAATGAGCCCACTCGACAACTGACACCGCATCACTATAAAATAACTCGTCCCAGCCAAGATCTTCATCGCTTTCCGCTAAACGATAAACATCTAAATGATTAAATGGTACACGTCCCTCATATTGCTTTACAATCGTAAATGTTGGACTATTGACCGTTCGCTTCACGCCAAGCCCCTTCGCTAATGCTTTCGTAAATGTCGTCTTACCAGCGCCCAAATCACCTTCTAATGTAATTGTATCCTGGGCTTCTAGTAAGTTTGCTAGCTTCAACGCAAAATGCTCAGTATCATCCAGCGAATTCATTATTTTTTCATACATCATCTCTTTTTCCTCTCCTAGCTCCATTACCTCTAGTTTACCGAAACAAGCGTAAATGTTCAAAACATCCAATGATTTTAAAAAATAAAACACGTCCCCCTTTGTAGAAGACGTGCTTACTTTGTTGTTGAATAACCCTCTATATCAATAACCTTTTTATCAACCAATTTATCATCTTTAAATCGTACTATATAGGCTTTTGTCATAAGTATTTCATCATTCCAGCGGTATTGATCTTTTTTCACCATCTCTTCTGCTCCCCCTGCAATCTCCACCACTTCCATATACGACATACCTTCTTTTAATTTTTCAAATTCCGCTTCATTCATATTTGTTTGCCAGTGGTACGCATTGGACTCCTCTATTTCTAAAATAGGATCTCCACAACCTACGAGGATAACCAAAGCACCTACGAACAAACTTATATAAAGACATTTTATGTAATTATACTTTCTCATGTTAACACCTCCAAAGACAATCTCCTTCTCTTGGGAGAAATTGATAAAAAGATAGTCACCTAACTTCTATGTTTATTGTTCCACTTGTTAGATTTATTAATTTAGTGGCTCTACATCAAATGTTGGGGTGAGGCACAATGTGTAGCTTCCTCAAACGTTCTGGCGACCGCCCCTCCAACTTTCATTGTATTTGATACTTCAACAATATGATAAAACCAATTTTACCATACATTTTTTAGAAATTATCAATATCCACAAATTTCCTTATAATAACAATAAAAAAGTCCTTATGATTTTAAAAGCATCATAAGAACTATATTATCATTTATAATGGCGGTCCCGACCGGGATCGAACCGGCGATCTCCTGCGTGACAGGCAGGCATGTTAACCGCTACACCACGGGACCTCTCTAAGACATCTATTAATATATCATAGGAAAATGCCTCATGCAAGATTTTTTTCGTTTTTTTTATTTTCACCTAAATATATACTTGGCATGTGTTTTAAATAATGTCATCCACAACTTTCGGGGATGAGCCAATCATTTAATCATTACCCATCTTTTGGGATCATCACCATAACGTGTGGTTGATTTCCGTTCCGACTGGGCGCTTTCCTGGGGGCGTCCGATGAGCCGCTTCACTCGCGTTGCTCGCTCCAGGGTCTCATCTGTGACGCTAATCCCCAAGGAGTCGCCCAGTCTCCACTCCAATCAACTAATATACAAAGCATACGTCTTAACAAATGTCATCCACAACTTTTGGCACCGTTTTTGCAAATAAATTAAATAGATTCAACAAACTATTTCATAAGGAGGTCGTTTCAATGATTCGGTACATCTTTACTCGAATCGGCTACATGATCATTACATTATTTATTATCATTTTGCTTTCTTTTTTGCTTATGAAGGCACTACCCGGTTCCCCATTTAATGATGAACGCTTACCTGAAGCCCAAAAAGAATTACTTTACAAAAAATACGGTCTAGATAAACCGGTACCTATTCAATTCGGTATTTACTTAGCAAATTTTGTACAAGGGGATTTAGGTGTTTCATTTGTTTTTGATAATCGTCCGGTTACAAAAATAATTCAAGAACGTATCGGTGCCTCTGCCATTCTAGGATTTCAAGCCGTAACTGTCGGTACTTTAATAGGCTTACTGCTAGGTATAATAGCAGCACTAAGGCACAACACCATTATAGATTACGGGGCTACGGTTTTAGCTGTGCTCGGTATCTCCATTCCATCCTTTGTATTTGCAGGTTTTTTACAATACTGGATTGGTGTCAAACTAGGCTGGCTACCAATCGCCTTTTGGAACGGTTTTGAATACTCAATCTTACCAACAATCGCTTTAGCGGTAGGTGTTGTTGCAACAATTGCCCGCTTTACACGGATTGAAATGTTGGAAGTACTCCATCAAGAATATATTTTAACAGCGAAATCAAAAGGACTATCGAATTCCTTTATCATTACAAAGCATGGTATTCGAAATGTACTAATCCCAATCATTACAATTATCGGACCATTAACTGTTAATACGATTACTGGCTCACTTGTTATTGAAAAAATTTTTAGTATCCCTGGCTTAGGCGAACAATTTGTTAATTCCATTATTACGAATGATTATCAACTTATTATGGGAACAACAATCTTTTATGCTGTTCTATTTGTAAGCGTTATCTTAATTATTGATATTTTATACGGATTCATTGACCCTCGAATTCGTGTCACAGGAGGCGAGTAATTTATGACAACAAAAATAACTGAGGATGCAACACTAAAAAAATATCCTCCTGATTTATTTGAGCCTGTCTCTCAACATGAATTGAGCGATGATTTTACGTATCGTTCTGAACAATCATTTTGGCAAGATGCATGGCTTGGCTTACGCAAAAATAAAGCAGCCATCGTTGGTTTATGCATTATTATTTTAGTTATTTTACTAGCCATTTTCGGTCCATTTATGAATAATCATGGCTACGATGAACAAAATATTGCGCGGACAAATTTACCACCAAAAGTCCCTGTTCTTGAGAATATTTCATTCTTAGGCTTAAACGGTGTTGATAGTCGTGGTGTTGACCAATATAAAGCTAAAGGTATAAGTGAATATTTTTGGTTCGGTACAGATGAATTAGGTCGGGATTTATGGACACGTATTTGGCAAGGCACACGTATATCTCTTTATATTGCTTTTTTAGCAGCAACAATTGATTTAATTATAGGCGTTGCTTACGGGGCTGTTTCAGCATTTTATGGTGGTCGCACTGATCATATTATGCAACGTATTATTGAAGTGTTAGTTGGTATTCCTGGGCTAATTGTTAATATTCTTCTCATTCTTATTTTAAAACCAGGCATCATTTCTATTACTATTGCGATGGTTATCGTTGGGTGGATTAGTATGGCACGTATCGTACGAGCACAAATACTAAAGTTAAAATCATATGAATTTGTTCTTGCTTCTAGAACGCTCGGTGCTAGTAACCAACGTTTAATTTGGAAACATTTAATTCCTAATACGCTAGGTCCAATTATTGTAGCTACTACTTTTACCATCCCAGGAGCCATCTTTACTGAAGCATTATTGAGTTTTATCGGCCTAGGACTACAGCCACCAACAGCTTCCTTAGGAACGATTGTTAATGACTCTTATAAATTACTACGTATTTATCCACATGGCATGATTTTTTCATCCATTGTCATTAGTTTAATTATGATTAGCTTTAATCTACTCGGTGATGGACTGCGTGATGCATTCGATCCAAAAACACGTAAATAAGGAGGGATGCGCATTGAAAAAAATATTAGAAGTTAAAAATTTAAGTGTTTCATTTAATACGTATAATGGTGAGGTGCAGGCTGTACGTAATGTATCCTTCGACTTATATGAAGGTGAAACACTAGCAATCGTTGGCGAGTCAGGTTCTGGGAAGTCAGTTACATCTAAAAGCCTATTACGACTAAACCCTGTCGAAACAACAATGCTGAAACATGGTCAAATTTTATACAATGGGAAAGATATTTTAACGTGCAAAGAGCAGGAAATACGTGCCATCCGCGGAGCTGAAATCTCAATGATCTTCCAGGATCCGATGACTGCATTAAACCCCACGATGACAATCGGTAGTCAAATTGCAGAGAGCATAAAAAAACATACAGCATTACGTGGTCATCAAATAACAGAACGTGTGATTGAACTATTACAGCTTGTTGGCATTAACGAAGCGGATAAGCGCTATAAACAATATCCTCACCAATTTTCTGGAGGAATGCGTCAACGTATCGTTATCGCGATGGCACTTGCTTGCGAGCCTCGTATTATTATTGCCGATGAACCTACCACAGCTCTAGACGTTTCGATTCAAGCACAAATTCTAGAATTGCTAAAAAACATTCAAAAAAAGATGAATCTTTCAATTATATTTATTACACATGATTTGGGTGTTGTAGCAAAAATGGCTGATCGTGTTGCCGTGATGTATGCCGGAAAAATTATTGAAATTGGCTTAGTCGATGAAATTTTTTACCATTGTCAGCATCCATATACACAAGGTCTACTTGCTGCAATGCCAAACCCAGATATTGAAACCGACACACTGTACGCTATTCCAGGAACACCACCAAACTTACTGCATCCGCCGAATGGTGATGCCTTCGCTGCTCGTAATAAGCAGGCACTTAAAATCGATTTTTTAGAGGAACCACCCATGTTTAAGGTCAGTGACACACACTATGCCGCGACTTGGTTATTGCATGAGCAAGCTCCTAAAATGATACCGATTCATCAACAGTTAGCACTAGCTGAATGCAATGAACGTGAAAAAGCTCCTGTATTTGATACAACCAACCCGTTTTTATCATTAAAAGGAGTAAAGCAGCATTTTAAATTAGATAAAAACACTATCAACAAAGCTGTAGACGGCATTACTTTTGATATTTATAAAGGAGAAATCTTTGGTTTAGTTGGAGAATCTGGCTGTGGCAAGTCCACGACAGGCCGCTCGATTATTGGACTCAATATAGTAACTGCAGGCGATATTCACATCGACGGTAGGAATATTAATGAAGCAAAGACGAGGCAAGAAAAGTTAGCCTTTAATCGCAAGGTGCAAATGATTTTTCAAGACCCTTATTCTTCCTTAAATCCACGTATGAAAATTGCTGACATTATTTCAGAAGGTCTTGCTATTCATGGTGTGCCAAAAAGCGAATGGAAGATAAAAATTTATGAGCTATTAAATATAGTAGGCTTAACGAAAGAATATGCTAATCGCTACCCTCATGAGCTTAGCGGCGGGCAACGTCAACGCATTGGTATCGCACGCGCCCTGGCTGTAGAGCCTGAACTAATTATTGCTGATGAACCAATTTCCGCATTAGACGTATCGATTCAAGCACAAATCGTTAATTTATTGAAAAAGCTACAAAAGGAACGTGGACTGACATATCTATTCATTGCACATGATTTATCGATGGTGAAATATATTAGTAATCGTATCGGCGTCATGCATCGTGGGAAAATAGTCGAGCTTGCAGAAAGCCAAGAGCTCTATGATCACCCAATTCACCCTTATACAAAGGCACTATTATCTGCTATACCATTGCCTGATCCAAAATTAGAACGTGAACGACAACGTATTATTTTTAATGAGGTTGAATATAACGCTACTAATAGAGAAAGTGAAAGCTTTACAGAAGTACGTCCAGGCCATTTTGTCATGCTGACAGAAGAAGAACTTACCCAATACCATCAAGCAATCAGCGAGAGCATACTGCAATGAAATTAAAAATAACTTTATTATTTACTGGCTGCATTTTGCTATGTTCCCTTCTCTATACATTGCTCTTAAAGCAATCGATGACAATGCTGACGATCATTAATCACACTTTCCTTGCTTCACTTACTTTTACAATCGTTGGAGCACTATTGTTTGTTGTGCAAGGCGGGCTTTTTAATGGGATCACTTACAGCTTTAAACGTTTTTTTGCTCGCGTCACTAAAAACGGCACCTACGCCTATGAGTTAGATGGTGACTTGGAATACGTACAAGCGCCATCCTATACCTTTACCTATCCACTGCTACTAGCAGGTTTGAGTGGCTGTATAATGACAACTATTTTATCTGTTGTTTTCTATTGATAGGAGGCTTTTTTACTATAACGAGTGGTTGATTTCCGTTCCAGGCTACTCGCTTTGTTGCTGACGCTTCGCTTTCGCACAGAGCAACGCTTCCTGTAGGCGAGCTTCGAGCTATCGTAGATCGCCATATATGGACTTAAATTAAGGGTTTCTTGATTTGATATCAACGGGGGCACCACCTGCACATTAATTCTTTTATTATAAAGAAAAGCGTGACTAAAATAATAGTGTGATATATTGCGTTGTTTGGAGAAGCATCGCTCGCGAGCGGAATGCTTCGGAAAACAACAGTAGAGTCACAGTGCCAAATGAAGAAAGCGAGGTATTCAACGATTTAATCGTTGAATACCTCGCAATGTGAGAAGATATAGACTTTTTCAGTGCCCTCCTATCTAAGTAGGCAGCATCTTTTTTTACTTTACAATTTCAACCCATTTATAGCTAATGTCCGCCGAAAACGGATGTTCATATAAATTTTTTACATATGGCTTCGTCAAACGACTTATACCTTTTTGGAATGTCGGTGCAAATGCAACATCATCCATCATAATCTTTTCAGCTTGTTGCATTAATTTCCAACGTTCGGAAACATCAGAAGTTGTTTTAGCTTTTTTAATTAATGCATCAACCTCTTCATTTTTATAGTGAGATTGGTTGTAGTAAGCCGTGGATTCAAATAATTCAATATATGTCATAGGATCTTGATAATCAGGGCCCCAACCACCGTAGTCTAAATCATAGTCAACAGCCCCTTCTAATGCTAGCTTTTGCTTATTAGGTTGCATGTTGATTGTTAGCTCTAGACCTTTAAGATTTGTTTCTAATTGATTTTTAATAAATTCTGCAGCTTTTTTAGACTCTGCACGGTCATAAGTTAAAAACTCAAGTTTTACTTGATCTACCCCAAGCTCCTTTAAACCCGTAGCCCATGCTTCCTTTGCCAATTCAACATTTGTTTTATTCATATCACCGTTCCCTTCTCGGAAATCAACACCTTTTTCATCTGTTGATAATCCAAGGGGTACTAAAAAATATGCTGGAATAGAGCCATCCTGTAAAATCACATCTGCAAAGCCTTGTTTATCCCAAGCCATATCGATAGCTTTTCGAATGTTCTTGTTTGATAGGATTTTATTTTCATGGTTCATTCGGATAAAATACGTATTCGGTTTTAAAAATGTTGAAAACTCTGGGCTATCTTTGTATTGAGCAACATACTCACTCGAAAGCTCAGCAGTGTCGATTTCTCCTGCTTCATATAAGTTGACAGCTGTTGCCGTATCTTTCACGATTTTTTGTGTGATTTTTGTAAGCTTCACACTGTCTTTATCCCAATAGTTTTCATTTTTTACGAATGTCCAGCCTTGACCATGCTGCCATGATTCCATTACGAACGGACCATTATAAATCATATTTGCTGCTTCTAACGCATATTGATCGCCTTGTGCTTCTGTGAATTCTTTGTTTAGTGGAAAGAACGGTGCGTACGTTGTTAAGCTTATGAAATATGGAATTGGAGCATTTAGTTGGACTTCCAATGTGTAATCGTTTAGCGCTTTAACGCCAATTTCATCTACTTTACCATATAGAGGATCGCCCTCTTTTTGAACACTCGCTGCATTTTTTATATCTAGCATTAAATAAGAATAAATTGCTTGCGTTTTAGGATTGATAGCTCTTTTCCAAGCGTATTCAAAATCATGTGCTGTAACAGGTGTACCATTACTCCACACAGCATCTTGGCGTAACTTAAATGTATATACAGTACCATCCTCTGAAGCTTCATATGACTCTGCCATTCCTGGCACTGGTGTATTTTCTGGTCCGATACGGTACAACCCCTCAAATACAGAGTTCATTGCAGTAACTGCAAGTGCATCTACACTCCCTAATGAACTCATTGTTGCTAAATCCCCTCCCGCTACTAAATGCAGTTCCTGTCCAACAGTTGTGTCACCGTCAGTAGTAGACTCTTTGTCCGTACTATTGCCACCAGTTGGGCTAGCAGAAGAATTATCCTCCTTACCATAGCAGCCAACTAATACAACTAGCATCAGCCCTAATAACACGACTAACCATTTTGTCTTTTTAGTCATTGTCATTTCCCCTTTGATTTTATTGCACGATTGCTACCGTGCAACAAAACATATATGCAATATTCGTGCCGACACCATATTTTAATTTTGGCACAAATCTTGCAGTATATTTAAAAAGGGGGAATTATAACATGTCACTACTAGAACAATTACGTGTATCATTACGAGCTCAACAATCGGATGTTCTCATCATAACGAGTCATCAAAACCGTCGTTATTTAACAGGATTTACAGGCAGTGCAGGTACAGTAGTAATTACACCGACTCAAGCACTTTTACTCGTAGATTTCCGTTACACACAGCAAGCAACAAAACAAAGTAAAGAATTTGATGTTCGTGAAATCGATCGCAGCCGTTTATATGAAACTATCCAAGAAATTTTAGACACAGAATCTATCCAAACAGTTGGTTTTGAGCAACAACATGTTACTTATGAGGTATATCAATTAATGTCTAGTAAATTAACAGCAACATTAAAGCCGCTATCTAATATTGTGGAAAATTTACGCATGATAAAAACACCAGAAGAAATTGAATTGATTAAGAAAGCAGCGTGGATTTCAGATGAGGCATTCAAATATATTTTGACATTTATTAAACCAGGAGTGTCAGAAATTGATATCGCAAATGAGTTAGAGTTTCATATGCGTAAAAACGGAGCTACTGGAGCTGCATTCGATATAATTATTGCTTCTGGTCATCGTTCTGCACTTCCGCATGGTGTTGCATCTGACAAAATAATTGAAGAAGGTGATATGCTGACACTTGATTTTGGTGCCTATTATCAAGGCTATCGTTCAGATATGACAAGAACAATTGCAGTTGGCGAACCACCTGAAAAACTAATGGAAATATACCAAATCGTTTATGACTCATTACAAATTGCTCTATCTAGTATGAAGGCTGGTATTACTGGAAAAGAAGCAGACAGCTTTTCACGAGATTTCATAAAAGCTAAAGGCTATGGACAAAATTATGGACACGGTTCGGGGCACGGGATCGGCTTAGATATTCATGAAAATATTTTTATGTCTACAGTATGCGAAGACATCCTAGAAGAGAATATGGTGCTTACTGTTGAGCCTGGTATTTACATTCCTGATTTTGGCGGAGTACGTATAGAAGATGATGTCATCGTTACAAAAAACGGAGTTGAAGTTATCACACACTCACCAAAAGAGCTTATTATTTTATAAAGTAACCTTTTAATTTTGAAAAAGTGTATTGTTGGTATGAAAGCCTATGGATTGGAGGGAGGCTCGGACCATACTAAAGGAAAGCGTCTCCCGGAATGAAATTCACAGTCAAGTACATATGTTGGTAAAGAGCCCTTTTTCATTATTTATACACACTCTTAATAATGTTCATTTTTTTGACACATTATCAATTATGCCTCGGCATAATTGCGTCCGGAATCGGCTTTGTGCTTAGGCCTGCGTGATGCAGGTCAGTTAGCCGTTATCGCATGGATGCGATGATTTTAGACTAACATCCTTTATGAACTCTTTTCCGATTCCATGACATCCACCGGAGGCTTTAGGCCAACACGAAGTTAAATATCTTTATAATAGACATTTATCACTAAAGCTCCTTTTTACTTTAGTGATAAATGTCTAGAATTATTGTCACTATTACTCAAGAGCATCATTTTCTATAGATTTAAATACTTAAATGGAGAATGGAGGTTTTAAAATGCAGCTTTCTATCAAACAAACTCAAGATTTGAATTTAGTGATGACTGCACAACTTCGTCAAGCCATCGAGTTACTACAATATTCTACACTAGAGTTAGAACAGTATATTCGTGAACAAGAGCTCGAAAATCCATTAGTAGAGTTAAATGAACCGAGATTTCAAGAACGTACACATTTTTCAAAAGGTGTTAGCCGTCACACAAATATCTTGGAACATGTAACTAAATATGAAAAAAATATTCGTGATGATTTATTTGAGGAAATTAAGCTAACCTTCCATGAAGATAAGGACATTAAACTGCTTAAACATATTGTTTATCATTTGGATGACAACGGCTACTATGAACAACCAATGACACCGACTTATCAAGATCATGAAATCGAAAAGGGCATTCACTTATTACAAAACATTGGACCACTTGGTGTTGGGGCACGGAATTTGAAAGAATGCCTGCTATTACAAACAATGTATTGTGAAAATAGCCCTGCTCATACGGAAACAGTAATTTCCTTTTATCTTGATGAACTTGCTAACCAGAAATGGAAACAAATTTCTGACAAGTTAGATATATCCCTTTATGAATTGCAAGGAATTTATCGATTCATCCAAACTTTGCAGCCTAAACTTAGCTCACTGTTTCATCAGGAAGCTACACATCATCATACACCGGATATTATTGTTGAGATTGTTGATGGTGCCATCATTTTTTCATTAAATGATTATTATTTACCTAAAATCAATATACATGCGGACTATGCACCATACATTACTGCCAATTCCTCTGAAAAGAGTTATTTTAAAAAGTATTTATCAGACTATCAATGGCTAGTTAACAGTATTGAGCAGCGCCGAAATACAATTATTAAAATCATGAAGGCACTTATTGAAAAGCAAAAAGGCTTTTTTACACATGGCTTTGATGCTATAGAGCCTCTTACTTTGCGTGAAATTGCTGAACAAATTGAAGTACATGAATCGACAGTTAGCCGAGTGACAACGAATAAATATGTACAAACGGCTTTCGGGACATTTGAACTTCGAGATTTATTCACTTCTAAATTACAAACAGCAAATGGTAACAGTGTTTCACAAATAAAGGTAAAATCGCTTTTGTCTGACTATATTAAAACTGAGAATAAAAAGAGGCCTTTCTCAGATCAAAAAATTGCCGAGCATTTCAACACTATACTTGGTATCGAAATATCACGTCGTACAATAGCAAAATATCGTAAAGAAATGAACATTCCGTCATCTACAAGACGTAAAGTGATTCAATTTTAAAAGGGGCTACTCTCAGTTAAGTAGCTCCTTTTTAAATGTATGAAGGCCCACCACCATAATGTGGGGTGATTTCCGTTCCGACTGTAGGTCTTTCCTTGGGGCGTCCGATGAGCGACTTGAGGCAAAAGAATGACATATGTTTTAACAATTATCTTCCCACTTTTGATAAAGAGCCTATATGAAGGAATCCACTTAGTTTTGCTTCATATTTACGAAGACACTTTTAACTTCCGTATAGTTGGACAAGCCATATTCGCCGCCCATTTCGCGACCAACACCTGATTGCTTGTAACCTCCGAATGGCATCGTTTCCCACTCTAAACCAAAATCATTAATCCATACCGTTCCTGCTTGTAGCTTACTGGCGATATAATGTGCTTTTTTCACATTTTCAGTCCAAATGCTTGCTGCGAGTCCATACTTACTATCATTTGCACGAGCAATCACTTCTTCCACTGTGTCAAATGAGAAAATAGACATAACCGGTCCGAAAATTTCTTCACGAGCAATTGTCATATCATCCTGTACATCAGCAAATACAGTTGGTTGTACAAAATAACCTTTGTTAAATTCGCGCTCCCCACCTGCTACTAGGCGTGCACCTTCTTCTTTTCCTTTTTCAATGAAACCAAGTACTGTATTTAGTTGTTTTTGTGAAACAAGTGGCCCCATATCTGTTTCTGAATCCAGCCCCGGTCCTAATTTTAATGCTTTTGCTTTTTCGGCAAGTCGCTCAACAAACTGAGCGTATAAGCTACTGTGTACAAAGACCCTTGTACATGCACTACAATTTTGTCCGTGATTGTACATTGTCCCAGCAAATGTTCCTTCTATTGCCTCTTCTACGTCAGCATCTTGTAAAACGATTGCTGGAGATTTACCTCCAAGCTCCAATGTTACACTTTTCACATCGTCTGCTGCTTTTTTCATGACGTGAATTCCTGTCTTTGTGGATCCAGTGAATGCTACCTTTGCTACACCTTTATGTGTAACAACAGCTTCACCTGCTTCACCTGTGCCTGGTACGATGTTCACAACACCATCTGGGAAGCCAGCTTGTTTTATTAATTGACCTACGTACAATAGCGATAATGGCGTTTCCGCTGCAGGTTTAATAACAACTGTACAACCTACTGCTAATGCCGAGCCTAATTTCCATGCAGCCATTGCAAGCGGAAAATTCCATGGAATGATTTGCCCTACAACCCCTACTGGCTCATGGACAATGTAGTTTAAGTAATCCTTTGATACTTGCACCGTTTTTCCTGTTATGTTTGTTGCCCATCCTGCATAATAACGGAAATGTTGTACAGTACCGTCCACATCATCAGCTAAAGCCGTTTTGTATGGCTTACCATTATCTAATGATTCTAGCTGTGCAAGTTCTTCCCGATGCTCCTCTAGTAGATCTGCAAATTTATAAATAATACGTGAGCGTTCTGCTGCATCCATGATGGACCATTCATCATCAAATGCTTTTTGTGCAGCCAATACAGCTATGTCGATATCTTTAGCTTGTGCTTCATGTACTGTTGCAATTACCTCTTCATTTGCGGGATTTAATACTTCAAATGTTTTACCTGATTGAGAATGTACATATTCACCATTAATATATAAACCAATTGTCGATTGTAAAAATTCCTTCACCTTTGGTTTCAATGTTAATAATGCCTCCATTTTGCCACCCCTTCTTATCATCAATTTCACCTTGGCTTCATTGTTGCTGCCGCTTCGCTTTCGCACAGAAAACTTTTGTTGCTGCCGCTTTGCTTTCGCACAGAAAACTTTTGTTGCTGCCGCTTCGCTTTTGCTACAGATAAACATTGCGATTGGATTTTGAATTGTGCCCAGGCCTGCGCGAGGACCAACACGATTCCTTTCAAAATCACTTATGCTCGATAACAAGTACGTCTAAGTCAGCCATGATTGCTTTTAGTTGTGCATCTTCTTCCTCTGTTAATGGGAGACGCGGTAAACGACAAGGTCCGCCCGCCCAGCCCTTTAATTCCATTGCACGTTTTGCAATTTGTACGTATTTACCTGATCCTTCTAAAAACGCACATAATGGTAATAAACGATCGTAAATAGCCCATGCTTCATCTAGATTCCCATCTTGCACATTGTTATACAATTCCGTTACAAGTTCAGGCACGATGTTTCCTGATACAGAAATCCAACCAACCGCACCAACAAGGAATGATTCAATTGCTAAATCTTCTGAACCACAAAACACTTTAATGTTGTCTTGTCCTTGACGCACAATATCACGCGCTTTGCCGATGCTACCGCTGGATTCTTTAATATGTGTAATGTTTGGTACATCTCGGCCCACTTTTAATATTGTTTCTAAGCCAATATCCACACCAGAAGTGAATGGATTATTATAAATCATAATTGGGAAGCTTACTGATTCTGCAACTGATTTAAAATGTAAATAGATTTCTTCATCTTTGGGATGTGCGTAATAAGAGTTAATGAGCAAAGCTGCATCTGCTCCTGCTTGTTCAGCCTGTTGTGTATACGCGATTGCCTCTGCTGTTGTTTCTGCAGCCGTACCAACAATTAATGTAATACGCCCTTTAATTTGATCAACCGCTACTTCTACTGCTTTAAAGCGCTCTTCTTTAGATAAACTTACGAATTCGCCTGTGCTACCGTTAATGGCAATACCTTTTACGCCAGCTTCAATAAAATTCTCGATGTTTTGACGGAAGCCTTCCCAATCGATGTCTGTTTGGTTTAACATTGGCGTTACTAATACTGGAAATGAACCTTCTAATTTTTTCATGCTTCTTTCCTCCTAAGTAATTCAATTATATTTACACAATGACAAATCCTTGTTGTAGCGGATCTTCACTGTCTACTACAAATTGATGGATTCCTGTGATATATCCTGTTAATGCAATTTCGTAGCCAACCTCATGTTTGTTTACAATTTCAATACAACTGCAAAAAATACTGTTATTTTTTTGAACAGCATCATCGCCTAAGACTGCTATTAATGCAAGTGTACTATCTACACTTGGTGAGCGAAGAATATAGCCATCACGTTCAAATGTTACTGAACGTACTTCACTGTCTACTTTTTCATACACAATGACACCATCAGCTGCACTATATTTTGTACTTTCATTTACTCCCCAAGTACTAATATCTGCTAGCTCTTCTAGGACAAGTGTCTTTAATCGTTGTGGCTTTTCTAAAACAATATAACGTCGCTCACCATCTATCACCACGAACCCTTCTTCTACAAGCGCTGGCTTCACTGTCAATTGAACTGACAGTACTGCATCCTTTTTCTCCGAAAGTTGTACACTTACTTTGTAGATACCTTTTACTGTTTCAATCGTATACATATCATTCTCTGATACTTCAATTGTTCCAAGCTCTATTAATGCTGTCGTCGTAGCTACAAGTGCCTCATACTTAAAATCTGTAGAAGCATCGTGCTGGAAAAATAATAAACGGAATGATGCAACAGCTGATGGCAAGATAATGCATCCGTTCATACCACGATGCCCACGCGGTTCGTTTAATAGAAGTTGTTTTGTATTTTCAAATTGTGTATTTAATGCATTGGCCGCTTCCACTATATTTTCCTGAGAAATTGCGATAGGCGATTGCACGACTATACGAAAAGCTTCTCCAACTACCTGTGTATCAATCGTTTGAAAAGATTTATGATAGTTCATATATCTAACCTCCTTTAGTGATCCATTGGTGGAATCATCAGGTAGCCCTCTTTTAACGGGTCCTGATCATTGTAAAAGAATCGATGCATACCCATTACCCATGCAGATCCTGTTATTTCTGGGATAACGGCTGTCAAATCGCCAACAGCTACTTCCTCTAGTACACGCGCCTGAAACAATGTACCTACAATACTTTCATAAATGAACGGTTCATTAATAGAGAGCTCATTTTTTGTGTACAGTGTCGCAATTTTAGCTGAAGTACCTGTACCACATGGCGAACGATCAATTCCGCCCGGCGGTACAACGACTGTATTTTTTAAATCTGCTAATTCATTTACTGGATCTGTATAAAACTCGATATGCGTTAACCCATGAATAAACGAAAACTCAGGATGTACGATCTCTTCCTTGGCATTCACGGCATTGCGAAGACGAATACCTGTATTAATAATATTCGTAGCATTTTCTACTGATAAATCGAGATCAATTTTTCTAGCATCAATAATGCCGTAAAAATTACCTCCATACGCAATTTCACATTCAACAATACCGAGTGC
Organism: Lysinibacillus xylanilyticus; assembly: GCF_001708185.1. Lineage (GTDB taxonomy): Bacteria > Bacillota > Bacilli > Bacillales_A > Planococcaceae > Lysinibacillus > Lysinibacillus xylanilyticus_A. The sequence continues at coordinate 25,672 of NZ_MDDN01000025.1, forward strand.
AGGGTCTTCAATTTCAACTGTCTTTAATAGAAAAGAAGGTACGTTATTAAACGTTACTTCCTTGGCCATACCATCTTCTACTTTAATTTTTACATCAATTAAACCTGCCGGTGTGTCTAATTTAATATGTGTATAAGGGGTTTGAACCTCAATTAAATTCGATTCAACAAGTGCTGTGCAAACGCCAATTGTGTCATGCCCACACATCGGTAAGTAGCCTCCAGTTTCAATATAAATCACACCTAAATCAGCTTCTGGATGGCAAGGGTCCGTAATAATAACACCTGACATAACACTATGGCCACGAGGCTCATTCATAAGAAATTTTCGGATCCAGTCAAAGTGCTTTTGCATATAAAGCATTTTGTCAGACATCGTTTCTCCTTCAAGCTTCGGCATGCCACTAATGAGTGAACGCGTTGGATTTCCACCTGTATGGGTATCAATTGTTGTAAATAACTTTTGAAATTTCATTTGTGGAGTACCCCTTTCTTAAATCTATTAATATTTACTGGCTCAGTAGGAATACATGTATCTTTGTGTTGTAGCAATTCTTGCACAAGCTTTCCTGTGACTGCGGCTAAGCTAATACCGTCCCCTTCATGGCCTGCCGCTATGTAGAAGCCTGGTATCTCCTGTACTTCGCAAATAATTGGTAAATGATCCTCTGTCCATGGTCTTAGCCCCGCATATGTACGAATAACCGACATATCAGCGATTTTCGGATAAAAGCGTACTGCACGTCTGGCAATCATTTTCACGACATCATGATTTACTTTCGTATCAAAGCCAACAAATTGACGACTACTCCCTATTAAAAAATTTTGTGCTTCTGTCGGTTCAAATACTAAAGCAACCCCATATTTTTCGATATCCGCATCCACCATACGCTCTCCACCGAATTTAGAAATCAAATAACCAAATTCCATTACCTTTCTCAGACCTACTGGTTGCTGACGTGATGCAACAATAATATGACCTTTACGTGGTTTAATAGGTACGTCAACCTCGAGCATTTGTCCAATAATCGGTGCCCAAATACCACAAGCATTAATGACTTTATTGGCTGTCATTATCCCTTCGTTAGTGTCGATTAAAAACGTGCCATTTGGCTGTTTCTTTATGTTTTTTACTTCTGTATGTTTTCGTATTTTTGCACCAAATTTCTCTGCTGAATGGAACATAGAAAATGTCAGCATATAAGGATTTACTGTGGAATCTGTTTTACACTCCAATCCACCATACAAATCATCTGCAAAAAATTTTGACTCGTTTCGCAAGTCTGCGCGATCTAACATATTAAAATCTAAACCCGCTTCTTGTTGACGAGTTACCCATTGCTGAGCGGCTTCCATTTCTACATCACTTTCACAAACAAGAATACTTCCAGGGTTGCGATATTCAAATTTAATTTCCAAATCTTTATCTAACTCATGTACTAATTGTTGGCTTACTAATGACATCTGGCTATCAAAACCCGGATCCTTATCTATAGCTAAAATATTTCCATCACAGCGAGAAGATGTACCACTCGCCAATTCATTTTTTTCGAGTACCATTATTTCTAGACCAGCCTTTGCACAATAATAAGCAATTGCCCCGCCAATAATGCCACCGCCAATAACTACGATATCATGATGAGATTTCTGCAAGACTCTCCCCCCTTTTTGCTAGCACTTAACATTCTGCAAAAAACGTGCCAAACTATCTATTCGAAATTTGTTTGATAAACTATGTAGTATGTGTCAAAATTATTTATATTATTCAAAAAAATTGAACATATGATTAATGAAGGAGGCCTTATTTTGCATCCATACCATTTAATTATGAATAAAATGTTAAAACGGAATTTGGCTTTTATCCCAATAGAGAATGTTGTGACTATACTTAACGATGACAAGTTACAGTACTTTGTCATTGAAAATGATAAACCGTATGCAGTGAAACGAGGGAAAAGAAAAAGTGATTTTGACTATATAGCCTGTCAAATTGTCCGCATGGATTGCCCAATCAAAACAGCACTTGATTATTTGGAGGAATATGAATTCTTACTTATACGTGATGAAACAAAACAATATATAGGATATTTATCAAGAGATTCCTTGATGTACGATCTCGCGTATGAATTAGAATGCATAAACGCTTATTTAAACACCATTTTAGAAACGATTAATGAATCGTGTACTGTCATTGATCGTCATCAAAACGTGATTTATTGGACTAAAGGAGCGGAAAGTATTTTTTCTGTATCTGGGGAAAATATTATTGGAAAGCCAATCACAGAGTTCTTTAAGGAAGATCAACTTGAAATTTTACATACATTGCAGCATGGAAAATCCGTTTATCAACAACAACATTTTCCACGTGAAGATCTAGTTGTAATGATTAATTCCAACCCTGTTATGTTAAACGATCAAACGATAGGCGCAGTCGTTGCCGAAACAGACATTACCCATGTTAAAAAATTAAACGAAGAGCTTCATATTACTTCTGAAAAATTACTGAATTTAGAGAAACAGATGAATACGAACGGTTTAGCCTATGACCCATTTACACTTATTCGTGGTAATAGCCCCACACTGAAAAAGGTGCTCGAAAAAGTAAAAAAGGTCGCAAAAACCGAGGCAAATATTTTAATCTATGGAGAAAGTGGCGTCGGGAAAGAGCTATTCGCACGCGCAGTTCACGCAATTCGTGAAAAACCAGATGCCCCATTTGTAGCCATCAACTGTGGGGCCATTCCAAGTGGCTTATTCGAAAGTGAGATTTTTGGTTATGAAAAAGGAGCCTTTTCTGGAGCACATCAAAAAGGAAAAAAAGGAAAAGTTGAGCTTGCACGAGGAGGTACACTATTTTTAGATGAAATTGGAGAAATGCCTTTAGATATGCAGGTAAAGATTTTACGATTGCTGCAGGAAAAAACATTTTATGCAGTAGGTGGCACAAAGGAAATGGATGTCGATTTTAATTTAGTAGCTGCTACTAATAGGGATCTAAAGCAATTAGTGAAGGAAGGAAAATTTAGAGAAGATTTATATTATCGTTTAAACGTCGTAAATTTCACAGTACCACCACTTCGAGAACGAGCTTCTGATATTTTGGAGATTAGTAACTACTTCTTATATGAGAAATCCATTAAATACAATCGGCCCATTCAAGGGATTCCGCCTGAAATTTCACAGATTCTTTTGCAGTATCAATGGCCAGGAAATGTTCGTGAACTAGGTAATGTTATAGAACGTCTCGTTGTTTTTTCTGATGAAGGGGCAATTCATATAGAAGATTTACCTGCAGATATTTTAGCAGCTGTTCCAAAAAGTGAAATGCTTGACGTACGAAAAGATTTTCCACTAGGAACGGAACTAAGCAATCAACTCGAGCATTATGAACGTGAAATTATTTTAGAGCAGCTTGCTTTAGTAAATGGCAATAAAAAAATTTGTGCCAAAAATTTAGGCATTACTCGGGCAACATTATACAATCGATTAAAAAAATTAAACATCGATGTATAATTTTTTAAAATAAGTGTCAATTTTTTATACACTTTCTTTCAATTTGCACCAAAGCATTAATGTACTTCTAAAAACACTTCTTGGCACAGTTTTTGCAGTAACTAATATGTAAATAAAATTCCTTACTTAGGGGTGTAGTTATGCAAAATAAATCTATGATTGTATGCCGTTGCGAAGAAGTTAGCTACGATGAACTCGTAGAAGTAGCATCTGAAAATAATTGCTCTGCCCGTGAACTTAAGCTTCGAACACGGGCAGGTATGGGCTATTGTGGTGGTCGTACTTGTCGTACAATGGTTGATCAAATCGCACACAAACATCGCACACGACTAGACTGCGAAATTTCATTAAAATATCAGGCACCTATTCGTCCTGTGCGGTTTGCCGACCTAGGGGAGGTTAAATAATGACTGAACGTATTTTGAGCCACCCTGTTTTAGGAGTTTTACCTTCAAAGGAAAAAGTGTCTTTCACTTTTGATGACAAAGAATATGAGGGATACAAAGGTGAATCCTTAGCAGCTGCCCTACTTGCAAATGGTATTCGCACCTTACGTGTCCATGAAGAAACAGGTCACCCCCGTGGCATCTACTGTAATATTGGTCACTGCTTTGAGTGTCGCGTCAATGTCAACGGCTTAGAAGGTGAACGCGCATGTATAACACCCGTCTCTAATGGCATGGTTGTGAACAGTGGTAAGACACTTCCTACGTCGGTCCGTGACTGGAGGAAAAACAATGGAAAATAAAGTGATTATTATTGGGGCTGGTCCTGCTGGGCTATCTGCCGCTATTACATTAGCAGAAAAAAATATAGCTGTTCTTGTCATTGATGAATACTTATATGCAGGAGGACGCTTACTTGGACAATTATATGAAGAAAGTCCAGGGAAATGGTGGAATGGTATTGTAGAATCCAAGCGTTTATTTGAACGTGCAAAAGCGCTCAATGTCGAACTTTTACTACAAACGAGCGTTTCAGATTTAGAAAAAATTGAGCAAGAGTGGATTGTCCATACAAATAAAGGTGTATTTCGAACAAGGCAGCTACTATTAGCTACAGGTGCCGCTGAATCTCCATTCCCAATTCCAGGATGGACACTTCCTGGTGTAATGTCTGTAGGAGCTGCACAAGTAATGACAAATGTACACCGTGTAAAGCCTGGAAAACGTGGGGTCATTATTGGCGTTAACGTACTTTCCTCAGCCATCGCGATGGAATTACAAATCGCAGGCGTTCAAGTAGCAGCTATCACATTACCCGCTACTAACTTATTAACAAAGGATAGCGGAAACCCTATTGAGGTTATGAATTCATTACTACATGTATCTCATATGGCCCCCTCTCCCCTTGTTAAAATCGGAAGTAAGTTTATGAAAAATGAATTTATGAAAAAGTTAGGTATTACCTTCTATCCAAAAAACGGAGTGAAAATGTGGGATATTCCAATTATGTTACGAAAAGCAGTCGTTGAAATAGTTGGCAAAGATCAAGTAGAAGGTGTAGTCATTGCAACAGTAAATACTGACGGCTCCATCGTTCCTGGCAGTGAAAAACGCATCAAAGCAGATTTTGTTTGTATCGCAGGAGGATTATATCCCTTAGCAGAACTTGCTTCTTTAGCAGGTTGTCCATTCCATTATATTGAACAATTAGGTGGGTTCATCCCGTTACATAATGAGCAAATGGAAACCAACTTAGATGGGCTACATGTTGCGGGCAATATTACAGGTATTGAAGGAGCGAAAGTTGCGTTAGCTCAAGGCAAAGTTGCTGCGCTGACAATCGCACATAAATTAGGCACCAGCACTACACAGCAAGAGATTCAACGCGCAATTGAAGATGTCGAGACAACAAGAGCAAACGCACATATTCAATTCCACCCAGAAGTTTTAGCAGGTCGCCAACAATTGAAAAAAATCTGGATAGAGTCATATCTAAATGTTACCAATTAAAACTGTCAGTATTTTAGACAAAACAAAAAAGTGTATAACATTTGAATACTACAAACTGAAGTTAAAAATCCTTTTCTCACACTACAGAGAAAAGGATTTTTATTTTATTTATAGGGCTATTATACGCCATAGGAAAGCGCTCCCAGAGTGAAATGTTCAATCAAGTACAGATTTTGCTGAAGTGTATTTTTTATGGCACAAAAAATGCATTAAGAATGATAAGGGAGGAAACTTTTGAAGGGAGGTATTTTTTAACTATTATCTTCAATTCATAAATAAAGAAGATTCACGCAAGTGTACTCACTAATGACCGAAAGTCTGTCCTATGCAGTAAGGCGTTTTAAGGATTCTATATGTTTACACATTGTGAAAATGTAAGCGTATAACTTTTTAAAAATGGTGAGAATGCTAGACATTTATGAAAAGCTATTCGACTTATAAAAAGAATTAGTTGTTGGAGGGGGAAAATCATATGGAAGCAATCGTTAATACATTAGTCGATTACATTTGGGGAAATGCACTCGTTTATTTAGCATTAGGGGTAGGTTTGTATTTTACTGTTCTGACCAGAGCTGTACAATTCCGTTATATTCCCGAGATGCTACGATTATTGCGTGAACGAAAAGAATCTAACGAAGGGATATCATCTTTCCAAGCTTTTTGTATGGCCTTATCTGGTCGTGTTGGGGTCGGTAATATCGCAGGGGTTGCTACTGCTATCGCAGCGGGTGGGCCAGGTGCCGTATTTTGGATGGGGCTTATGGCGTTTCTTGGAGGTGCAAGCGCCTTCATTGAATCTACCTTAGCACAAGTGTATAAGGAAAAAGCAGATGATCAATATCGTGGTGGATCACCGTATTACATTGAAAAGGGTTTAAAACTTAAAGGTTTTGCTATTTTTGTAGCGTTTGTTATTTGTCTTTCATATGGCGTTTTAGTACCGGGTATTCAAGCAAATACAATTGCCACGTCATTTAATACAGCATTTAATATTCCTCCATATGTAACGGGCATAATTATTGTGGTACTTTTAGGATTGATAATTTTTGGCGGTGTTAAACGTATTGCCCGCGTTGCAGATAAGGTAGTTCCTATTATGGCACTGGCCTATGTCCTTTTAACACTTATTATTTTAGGTGCTAATGCAAGTGAAATACCTAGTATGATTAAATTAATCCTTACAAGCGCCTTTGGGACAAATGCCATATTTGGCGGTATAGTGGGTACTGCTATTGCTTGGGGTGTCAGACGTGCGGTATTTTCAAATGTAGCCGGAGCTGGTGAAGCTACATTCAGTTCTGCAGCTGCTGAAGTATCCCATCCAGCTAAACAAGGGTTAGTACAAGGGTTTTCAATATACATCGATACGATTATCGTCTGTACAGCAACTGCGTTAATGATATTAATTACAGGTATGTATAATGTCACTCCTCCTGGAGCCACAACACCTCTAGTAGAAAACATTCCAGGTGTAGTAGCAGGGACTGCTTATACTCAGGCCGCTGTCTCTACTGTATTCGAAGATTTTGGAAGTGGTTTCGTGGCCATTGCCATATTCCTTTTTGCATTCACTACTTTAATGGCTTACTACTATATAGCAGAAACTACAATTGTCTATTTAGATAAAAAACTGCGTTACCCTGTATTAAAATTAGTTTTAAAATTTATCTTCTTAATAGTTGTGTATGTTGGAAGTGTTCAATCTGTTAGTCTAATGTGGGGGCTTGGAGATATTGGATTCGGGAGTATGAGTTATTTGAACTTTATTGCTATTGTTCTATTAACAAAACCAGCCATTAAAGTTTTACGTGATTACGACCGTCAAAAGAAGGCAGGTCTCGATCCGATTTTTGACCCACGAGAAGTAGGTATTAATAACGCAGATTTCTGGATAGAGTACAGCAACAAGCATAAACATACTCAATAAAAAAATAGCAACTACAACAAAAAGATTGTAGTTGCTATTTTTCATTGTTGGATGCTTTTTATCGATTACAACTTCTGATTATCCATAAAATAAAAAACAGCCAGCACACAGCTGACTGTTTCATTTGCCTAGCGACGTCCTACTCTCACAGGGGGAAGCCCCCAACTACCATCGGCGCTAAAGAGCTTAACTTCCGTGTTCGGTATGGGAACGGGTGTGACCTCTTTGCCATCATCACTAGACTATTGTCGACCTCCAATACACGGCGTATTACTGCGTCAGCTTCTCTCGCTCAATCGGTCACGTACAGAGGTACGCTCCCTCATTCACTCGTTTGCTTCCTTATACTACTTGTGTCTTGAAGCTCTCTTCGGCTTTCAATATACATCGTATCTTGAAACCCTTATATGAAAGGTTTTGTTCTTTCAAAACTGGATAAACGGCGCATTGAATGTTTCAAACATTTTGGTTAAGTCCTCGATCGATTAGTATTCGTCAGCTCCATGTGTCACCACACTTCCACCTCGAACCTATCTACCTCATCGTCTTTGAGGGATCTTACTTACTTGCG
>NZ_MDDN01000026.1 GCF_001708185.1 Lysinibacillus xylanilyticus
TCTGTTCGCTCGACTTGCATGTATTAGGCACGCCGCCAGCGTTCGTCCTGAGCCAGGATCAAACTCTCCATAAAAAGAAATTTGATTAGCTCAAATTGTTTTGCTGGCATCATGTTTGATGTCCAAATTTTTGTTTCGTTCACTAACTCAAGGTTAACTACTAAAAACTTTATTGATTACGTTTTGCTTGTTCAGTTTTCAAGGTTCATTTTGTTACCGTTTCGCAACAGCAACTTTTATATAATAACATATCGTTAATCATGTGTCAACAACTAAATTCTTTGATTTAATTCATTTGTTTTTCAGCAGTTATCTTAACGACTCTTATTACTATACCACAATATTTTTGTATTGCAAGCATTTTATAAGAAAAATATTAAAGCAGTTATCCCTAGTACTCCCGGGATACCTAGTATCGCAATTGTTAGAACAGAAAATAGATTAATAGGTACATTATAGCCGGCATACCCCACGCCTAAATGAATAATAAATAATAGAAGAAAGGCAAAGGCAAATCTAAACCAAAAAACAGACATTCCTTCTAATATTTTTCCCATTTTAGCATGTCTTATTATTATATAAAGAAAAAGAAGCACTACAGGCACACAAAAACTCATAATTACGAACCCGGACACACGGTTTCCCCCTTAAAGTATATAATTACGAAAGTTTATGTTTCCTGTTTTGCTTCTATGAATATCAATTATGCCTCGGCATAATTACAGCCGGAGGCATTAACTTATTATTTAATTAATACTTTTCGAATTCTAGCTTCCTTGAATAAATAAAAATGTATACTCTCAGTTGCTTTTCGTTGAGCAATTACTTCTAGATCATAGTCATCTAGTAATTCTTCAATTATCTTTGCCTGCTGTAAATCCTCTTTTGTTTCTTTTATAAGATTTACAAGCTTGTCATCGAATTCTTTTTTTAATTTTCCCTTACTGCGGAAGAACATAGTAATCCCTCACTCACAATTCTCGGCGACCTTCCATTGCCTTCGATAACGTAACTTCATCTGCATACTCTAAATCCCCACCTACTGGTAGTCCATGAGCGATACGTGTTGTTCGAATGCCTGACGGCTTTACTAGACGAGAAATATACATAGCTGTTGCCTCGCCCTCGATAGTCGAATTCGTAGCTAAAATAAGCTCCTGAACAGTCTCATCATGCAAACGGACTAGCAGAGAAGAGACATTAATATCCTCTGGACCAATACCATCCATAGGTGAAATAGCTCCCTGTAATACATGATACATACCATTGAAATCGCGCATTTTTTCCATCGCAATCACATCTTTTGTATCTTGGACAACGCAAATAATAGAATGATCTCGTTGTTTGTCCGTACAAATATGACATGGATCTATATCAGTTATGTTGCCACACACAGAGCAGTAGCTTAAATTTCGTTTAGCATCAATTAATGCTTTTGAAAAAGATAAAACGTCATCCTCTTTCATCGTTAACACAAAAAACGCCAGACGAGCCGCGGTTTTCGGCCCGATACCTGGCAATTTCATAAAACTATCAATCAGTTTCGATATTGGTTCTGGGTAGTACATTTATTTACCTCCTAGAATGGAAGGTTCATGCCTTGAGTGAATTTACCCATAGTTGCATTCGTTTTTTCATCTACTTTTTTCAATGCTTCATTTGCAGCAACAACGATTAAATCTTGTAGCATTTCGATATCGTCTGGATCTACTACTGATGGATCAAGATTTACTTCTACGATTTCACGTTGACCAGTAACAGATACTTTTACCATACCGCCGCCAGCAGCACCTTCAAATTGTTCTGCATTTAAGGCCTCTTGAGCTTCCATCATTTCTTTTTGCATTTTTTGCATTTTTTTCATCATACCTTGCATATTTCCCATTCCACGCATAAACGTATTCCTCCTAAATGATTAATCTTCAACAATTTCAATAAAATCTTTACCAAACAGCTTTTCCGCTTCTGTCACAAGTGGATCTTGTGAAGCAAGTGGTTGTGCATCATCGATAAACGGCTCTTCTGGCATCTCTGCCGGTGGTGGCTCTAATAATTCCACTCCATCATTGCCCTCAGACTGAGATTTTTTCTGCTGCTGCAAGCCATGATCACGAACAAATTCTTCACGTAATTTTAACCAGGTTTCTTCAGGTGTACAAAGCATTTCATACATAGCACCAGTTTGCCCTGCAATTAATTGTGTAAAGTGCGCTTTTAGAGATTGATTATCGGCAACCATTTGACAATGAATATCATACTTGAATTTTAACACAAAAGCACTTGAAGATGCCGCTACAGGTTCAGCCTCCGCTAAAAGAGCTGATTGAGACTTCTGCATTTGACTTAACGCCTGTGCCCAAACCGATTTTATACGTTGCACATCTTGTTTGGTTGCATCCTTTAGCACCTCTTGAATACGCCCTGTTGGTGCTTTATAGCCATTCGGACTTTTAGCTCGTGGACGTTGCTCTTTTGGTGCTTGCGCCGTCTGCATCGGCGCACCAGCTTGTAATTGTGCTGACAGTTGTTGCACCATTTGTTCAAGTGCTACTATTTTTTGAGCAAGTTCAGGGCTCATAGTAGCTTCACCTGAAGTAATTGTTTGACTAAGTATCCCACCTGAAAACTGTACCATTTTAAGTAGTGCGGTTTCTAAGTAGATCTTTGTATGATGAGAGAATCGCATTTCTTGCTGCGTTTTCGCTAAAATATCAATGTAGCCATAGAGCAGATCGGGCGCAAAATCATGCGCTAATGTAAAAACCCGCTCCTCTGGTGATACGAGCTCTAATAATTCTGCTAAATCATCGCTCGTTTGCAGCAATAATAAGTCACGGAAAAATGTAATCAAATCCTCCGAAAGGCGAAGAGGATCTTTTCCATCCGCAATAAGCTGTTCTAATAACGCAAGCATTTGCGCAACATCTTTTACTTTTAGAGCTTCTGCTAATTCATAGAAAACATCCTGACTAATGGAACCAGTAACAAGTAGTGTATCCTCAAGCTTCAGCTTTTCTCCGCTGAAGGATACGACCTGATCTAATAAGCTTAAAGCATCACGCATACCACCAGCTGCTGATTGTGCGATCACCTTCAAACCCTGTTCCTCATATGGTAACTCTATATCCTCTAATACAACTTTCATGCGCTCAATAATATCATTGGTCGAAAGACGCTTGAAATCGAAGCGCTGGCAACGTGAAATAATCGTTGCAGGCAATTTGTGGGGCTCTGTCGTTGCTAAAATAAATACAGCGTGAGAAGGTGGTTCTTCTAATGTCTTTAAAAGGGCATTGAAAGCGCTCGTAGAAAGCATATGCACTTCATCTATGATATACACTTTATATCTGCTACTTGCAGGAGCAAATCGAACTTTCTCAATAATGTCTCGTATTTCTTCAACGCGTGAATTAGACGCCGCGTCAAATTCAATAACATCTGGGTGTGAACCATCTGTAATACTTAAACAAGTAGCACATTCGTTACAAGGTTCGCTTGATGGTGCATGCTCACAGTTTAAAGCTTTTGCAAAAATTTTAGCAGTACTTGTTTTCCCAGTACCGCGTGGCCCTGAAAATAAATAAGCATGTGTTGTTTTATTCGCTAGGAGAGCATTTTGTAGCGTTCTTTTGACATGTGCTTGGCCAGACATTTCTCGAAATGATTGCGGTCGATACACACGGTAAAATGCTTGATACGTCAATGATTTCCTCTCCTCTTCTTTTTTAATTAGAATATTTCCATTATAACATTTGCCCCATTATTTATGAAATAGTGTTACTGTTTTTCACAAATTTAAGGTAATTCCCTCTACTTCAATAGAAGTAGAAAGTTCTAAGCTAGTTATTATTTTGCATAATTACTACATAAAAAAAACGCACCCGTCTATTGTAGACGGATGCGTTTGAATTGGCAATTTAATGCCGTGCACCTTTCTTCGACAGCCGCACATAAGCGTTACTCTTGTCGTTAGCTCAGATTAGGCAACCCCGCGGCACATGAATAAGACCACTTAATGCTGCTTCCTTCCGGACCTGACATGGTTCATGGGTATCCATTGCGCAGGACCCAATCGTCAACACTACGTGCAAAAGGCAGACCAAACAATACGGACAGCCTCGAAAAAGGAATTCAGTCTCGCTAGAGCGGATTGCGAGTTACAGGACACCGCTACCTTCCCACCTAGCACGGCAATAACTAGTATACTTACTGTTTTCATAAATTGCAACTTAATACACATAATATTTATATGGAATAATCTATCTTCAATGTAAATAAAGTTTTTTTTAAAAAAACATAAAAATATGTTGACGTGAATTTAAAAACATGATAAATTAAGTTTTGTCGAAAAGACATGCAGTGCTATATATTATGGAGGTATACCCAAGTCTGGCTGAAGGGATCGGTCTTGAAAACCGACAGGCGGGTAACACCGCGCGGGGGTTCGAATCCCTCTACCTCCTCCATTTTTAAAAATTCCGACTACGAATGTAGCCGTTTTTTTTTGCCCCAAAATTGTATGTAAAAATTACTTTGATACCACTTCCTCTTAGGTTGTGGTATTTTTTTATTTGTTACGAAAAATATTGATTTGATAGTTAAGACTATTCTTAAGCATTATTGTTGAAAAAAATATAATTTCACGTTCTCAAAAGTGTTTTTCTTAGCATTGTCGAATAATCAAGCTTTTTAGTACATCTTTTCTTTACTATCCCGCTCTATTAAAATTGATTAGGGAGGATTTCTTTATGCACTCAAAATTTTTTACAACTCGTACTTCCCTCACTTGGATCATCATAATTGCTTTATTAACTGCAATCGGTAGTGAGATTAAAATAATGCCTTTCACTGATACTACTTTTCGCTTTGGATTAGGAAGTATTATTTTCTTTTTATGTACACTACTTAGACCTACACCTATAATTTTGGCTGGATTTATTACAAGTATCGTGACAATAGTTTTTCGAGTTACCATTAATTATTCTTTACACGATGTTCCTTTAATAGATAGTTTACTTACACATCTACCTGCTGCTGCATTTTATGTATTGTTCGCAATATGCCTACAAATGCTTAGTATTCATCAGTATAGAGAAAAACCACTAATGCTTGGATTACTAGTTGCATTTAGTGAAGTCTTCAGTAATTTAGTAGAACAGCTAATTCGTTTTTTCATTCATTCTTATACTTTTTTACTCCTTCATGATTTACTTATACTATTAGCAGTTGCTTTATTGCGTAGCTTTTTTGTAGTAGGTATTTATAGCTCTATTTTAATTGCTGAACAAAAAAAACGTGTACAGGAAATGCTTACGATCGGCTCAGATTTATATGTTGAGACACTTTATTTAAAAAAATCTATGAACCACATCGAAACAATTACAGCAAGTGGATTTGATTTATATAGACAATTAAAGTTACTGGGCAATCGTGAGGAAAGTTTACAGGCACTCCATATTGCCCAGGAAATTCATGAAGTAAAGAAAGATTCACAACGTATTTATGCAGGTATTTCTAAAATTGTTGGTGAGAAGAGTTTTGGCACCCTTAGGTTGTCTGAATTATTACATTATATTGAAGACGGCAATAGTAAATACGCTGAATTACTCGAAAAAAATATTGAGTTTAAAGTAAGTATAGACACCGATTTTCAAACGAAAGAACATATTGCATTGCTTGCACTTTTGAATAATTTAACAGCTAATGCTATAGAAGCAATTGAAGGACAAGGTGTTATTTCTATTGCTATTCAACAACAACAGGATGATACTGTAATAACAGTATGTGATAACGGAAAGGGTATTTCACAAAGTGACCTCTCAATTATTTTTGAACCTGGATACACCACGAAATACAATGTGGACGGTGTCGCGGCAACTGGCATTGGGCTTTCACATGTTGCTGAATTAGTTAACAAATTAAATGGCTCAATATCCGTTGAATCAAACAATCAAAACACGATGTTTAAAATTACAATTCCTACGCAAACTATTCAAACGGGAGAGACTTAAATGAGATATTTTATTGTTGATGATGATCGTGCTAGTCGAGTCATGTTAAAACAAATAATTGAAGATAGTGGTTTAGGTACAGTTATTGGTGAAGCACGCAATGGCGAGGACGCTATTCCGCAAATTTTAATGACACAGCCAGAGTTTGTGCTTATCGACTTACTTATGCCTAAGCTCGATGGGATAGCAACGGTCGAGCATCTTATTCAAAATCGATTTGAGGGACAATTTGTTATGATTTCTCAGGTAGTGAATAAGGAGATGGTTGGTGAGGCATATGAACAAGGTATAGATTTCTTTATTCATAAGCCTATAAACCGTATTGAGGTTGAGAATGTTTTACGTAAAACAACTGAACAATTTCGCCTAAAAAACTCATTGCTAGTAATTCGCCAATCACTTACAAACATTGATCTAAGTGAACAAATAAATCATAAAGCAACGTCACGAGATCATATTCAATCCATCTTAAACGATATGGGTATCGTTGGTGAAATCGGAAGTGAGGATATTATAGCCATCATCGAAACATTACTTGCTCATCAGCACAAAATCGCACCACTTCCTCCGCTAAAGGAGCTATATGAGGAAATAGCGGCTGTTACAAAGCCTACTCCAGACGAAATTTTGAAGGAAAGTAAAGCCATTGAACAGCGTGTGCGTCGTACTATTTTAGCGGCAATGATAAATCTCGCTAATTTAGGGGTCGTTGATTATACAAACTCTGAATTCGAATATTATGCACCTCGATACTTTGACTTTAAAGAGATTCGTCAACTTATGACTCAAATAGAAGACCATGAAAATCGCAAGGCAAAGGTTAACATTAAGAAATTTATTCAGGTATTATATTCAGACATTTTAACAAAATTAAATTAATTTTCTCGGATTTTGTCGGATTTCATAAGTCCTCCGTATTATTAAAGTAAGGCAAGTCCTAAAAATTTAATACTAGGGGGTACAAAGGGTTTGAAAAAGAAATTTAAAATCAGTTTAGCCACTCAAATTTTGATTGGTTTGACTTTAGGGATTATTGTTGGCGGTATCTTTTACGGAAACCCCAAAATTGAAACATATTTACAACCTTTAGGGGATATTTTCCTTCATCTAATTAAGATGATTGTTGTACCGATTATTATTTCGACTCTAATCGTTGGTGTTGCTGGAACTGGTGACATGAAAAAGCTTGGACGATTAGGTGGGAAATCACTTCTTTACTTTGAAATCATTACAACAGTAGCAATTGTAGTTGGTTTACTTTCCGCAAACATCTTCCAGCCAGGCGCTGGTGTGAACATGGAAGAGCTCTCTAAAGGAGATATTTCGGGTTACGTTGCAACTACAGAGGAAGTAAAGCACGAAGGTCCATTTGATATTCTTGTAAGCATTGTACCGACAAATATCGTTCAGGCAATGGCTGAAGGTAATATGCTTGCGATCATTTTCTTCTCTGTTATTTTCGGTTTAGGGGTTGCCGCTATTGGTGATCGAGGTAAACCAGTATTAGATTTCTTTAATGGGGTAGCAGATGCTATGTTCTGGGTAACTAACCTCGTAATGAAATTCGCTCCGATCGGGGTATTTGGTTTAATCGGTGTAACCGTTTCCAAATATGGATTTGCTTCACTAATACCACTTGGTAAACTTGCTCTACTTGTTTATGCAACAATGATATTCTTCATCTTTGTCGTTCTTGGTCTTGTAGCAAGATTCACGGGTATCAGCATTATCTTTTTAATTAAAGTACTAAAAGATGAGCTAATTTTAGCGTTCTCAACAGCTAGTTCTGAGGCAGTGTTACCACGAATCATGCTAAAAATGGAGAAATTAGGTGCTCCAAAGGATATCGTATCCTTTGTTATTCCAACTGGTTACTCCTTTAACTTAGATGGTTCAACACTGTACCAAGCTATTGCTGCGTTATTTATTGCTCAAATGTACGGTATTCACCTAAGCATTAGTGAACAAATTACGTTAATGCTTGTATTAATGGTTACATCTAAAGGGATTGCAGGTGTTCCAGGAGTATCCTTCGTTGTACTTTTAGCAACTTTAGGTACTGTCGGCATTCCAGTTGAAGGTTTAGCATTCATCGCAGGTATCGACCGTATCCTTGATATGGGACGTACAGTCGTTAACGTAATTGGTAACTCACTTGCTGCATTAGTAATGGCGAAATGGGAAGGTCGTTTCGATGCAGAAAAAATGAAAAATTACTTTAAAGATAATGAAAAGTTAGCATAAAAATTAAAAAAACCTCACGATGTATGGATGGCATCGTGAGGTTTTTTTATTTTAATCAATTATGCCTCCAGCGGATGGTTGGAAACCTGCTGAAAAGTAGCTTAACCACATCCATCTCACCACTTATAGAGGTGGGAAACTTCTGTACTTGTCGCTACACTTTCGGTACAAAAGGCATTAGCTGAAAGAAGCTAAAACTTTATCTAAATAAGCAATAATTGATTCTTTTCCATTTTCATGTGCTTCTTGTGCACGTATTTCATCCTTTTTAACTTTTGCCTCAGCAGCTGCAACAATATGCTCTGCATCTTCCTTTGGCACGACAATGACACCGTCCACATCCCCAATAATATAATCGCCTGGACGAACAGTAACGCCTCCAATAGCAATCGGAACATTTACTTTCCCACCACCGTTTTTATTGCCAGCCGCTACCGTAGTGCCCAAAGAAAAGACAGGAAAATCTAGCTCACGAATCGCTGCCATGTCACGAATAACACCATCTACGACAACGCCCTGTACACCAATCCCCTTCGCTAATGAAAGAACAAAATCTCCGGCAACCGCACGATTGGTATTCCCTTTCGCATCAATGACTAGAATATCACCTTCCTTAGCAGCTCGAATGGCTTCCAGTACCGCACCATTTTCGCCATCTGGTAAACGCACCGTTACCGCACGCCCAGTAATTTTAAAATGATCTGCTAACGGTTTAATATCACTGCGTAAATTTGTATGTCCCCCTGTCGCATCTGAAATCGCAGTCGTTGGCAAATGCTTAAAACTTACTTCCACCTTCGTCATCTATAACACCCCTATTATGATTTATGAAAGCCTTACACAATTATTGTAAATAAAATTCATCTGCTATTTCAATATATATCAGAAAATTATGTAAATAAAACATTCAATCATGTTATTGTTCGGGATTTGAACAACTCCATCAAATTACATTAAATAATTTCAATAAATTGCTTGGATTGTTTATCTAATGCCTCTGCTGCAGTTGCAATTTCAGCAAAATCATTTGTTGTAACATTAATTTGCCCATTTGTTTTTTCAACTTTTTCAGTGATACGTGTAATATTTTCCGTGACTTGTCCAATCTCTCGCTCTATGCCCTCAACATTACTTTTTACTTCTGAAATAGATTGCTCCACCCTTACAGATAGTTTTCTAACCTCTTTTGCTACCACATCAAAGCCTCGGCCATACTCACCTGCTCTTGCTGCTTCAATAGCTGCATTTAAAGCAAGTAAATTTGTCTGAGACGCGATTTCTTGAATGGTTTTCACAATACCTTTAATGGATTCAGCTTGCTTCTGTAGCTGCGCAAGATTTTTAACATTATCGACTGACTCTTGTGAAACCTCTTTGACTGTTTCCAGTAAATCCTCACAATTTTGAATACCAGCCTCTGATCGGCTATGAAGCTCTTTAGACATGACCTTTAATGTATCAGCTACATGAACAATTTCATTTTGGCGTTCAGTAATATTAGTTGCAATTTTCGATACGCCAATAACCTTTCTTGAATTATTAGCAAAGACAGGCATATAGGTAGCCTCAAGCCAAACCTTATTTCCGCTTGCATCCATTCTCTCGATTTTATCCTGATAGCTATTACCAGCAGCTAAGTTGCGCCAAAATTTTTCGTAGTTTATGCTATTCGCAAATTCCGGTAAACAAAAATCTTTATGATCTTTCCCTATCATTTCTTCCATCTTATAACCTAAAGCTTTAGCAAAACGCTCATTTACATAGGCAACTTTACGCTCCATGTCAAAACGGATAATGGCTATATTTCGCTCAATTGCCTGCACTACTAGATCGTCCGTAACTTGTGTATCTAATATTTTCTGCATAACCCACATCCAACTCTCTCCTAAAATTTCACTGAAAAATAAATTATTTTACATCAACAGCACTTAAAAAAATTATTTATTACAAAAAAACATGGGCACATTACCCATGTTTTTTTAAAAAATGTAATACTTCTTGCGATGTAGTAGCTACATGAATAATTGATTTTTGTTCAGCACGTATAAAGCCTTCCTCAAGCATTTTTTGAAATTGTTGTAGAAGCGCATCATAAAAACTATTTACATTATATAAAATTATTGGCTTTTCATGTAGTCCAATTTGTGCCCACGTAAACACTTCAAAATATTCATCCATTGTCCCGCCACCCCCAGGTAGGGCTATAAAGGCATCTGCTAACTCTATCATTTTTGCTTTACGTACATGCATAGACTCAACAAAATGAATTTCTGTTAAAGAGGCATGCGCTAATTCCCGCTTCTGTAAATGCGTTGGCATTACGCCAATAACCTCTCCGCCAGCTGCTAATACTGCGTCTGCTACTTTTCCCATTAGTCCTGTTTTCGAACCACCATAAACTACACCATGACCATTTTGAGCTAATACAGTCCCTAACTCGGCCGCCTTATCTGCATAAATTCGGTTTATGCCTAACCCAGAACCGCAATACACCGCTATTCTTATAGTAATCCCTCCTATTTCAAAAGACGTGACACAATAAGCTACATATTGTCTCACGTCTTTTTGATTATTTATTTTCTTCAATTGCTTTGCCACTTCGCGTTCGGTCAGAACGCAATGTTTTCCTTACTATACATTAAAATTTAAGCATCGTTTATTTCCTATTTACGTAAATGACTTGTTTGTTTTAACATATGACTGATGCGGCTCACAATTGCTTCAATTGCTTCAGGATTTTTTAATAAATCATAATCATTAATATCTAAACGTAGAACTGGGCATGAATTAAAGTTATTAATCCAATTCTCATAACGATCATGCATTTCAATCCAATAATCATTCGGTGTTTGTTGCTCCATCGCACGACCACGCTCTTGAATACGTCCAATAACAGAATCAATTGGTCCCTCTAAATAAACAAGTAAATCTGGATGCGGGAAATATGGCGTCATCACCATAGCATCAAATAAATTTGTATAAGTCTCGTAATCTGTTGGGCTCATTGTACCTTTGTCATAGTGCATTTTTGCAAAAATTCCTGTATCTTCGTAAATTGAACGATCTTGAATAAACCCACCGCCATACTCGAAGATACGCTTCTGCTCCTTAAAACGCTCCGCTAAAAAATACACCTGTAAATGGAAGCTCCATTTTTCAAAGTCCTCGTAAAACTTATCTAAGTATGGATTGGTATCTACCTTTTCAAATGACGTACGAAAGTTTAACGCCTCTGCTAGCGCCTTTGTCATCGTTGATTTTCCTACACCAACCGTACCAGCGATTGTAATGACTGTTTGTGGAGGAATATCGTATTTCTCTCTCAAATTCATTGCTGCAAGCTCCTTTGTTGTAACGTATCCTTTATTGTTTGTAAAACATATTTCAAATCATCTGGATTTTTAACAAAATCAAGCTGATCACCATTAAATCGAATAACAGGAATTTCGGGATGCATTTTCTCAAAATGCTCGATAAAGGTATGATAATCTGCCACAAGTTGTTCCATGTAATCTCTTGAAATCATTTTTTCAAATTCACGACCACGCATTGCAATACGTTTCATTAACGTATCCACACTGGCATGTAAATAAATAACAACATTTGGAACAGGCATATCTTTCGTTAATATTTTATAAATTTCTTCGTATTTATCGTACTCAGTTGATAACAATGTACGCTTGGCAAATATTAAATTTTTAAAAATATGGTAGTCCGCTACAACAGGTTTTTCATGTGTCAAACGGAATTTTTTAATATCTGATAATTGTTTATAGCGATTACATAGGAAGAACATTTCTGTTTGGAAGCTCCATTCCTCAATGTTCTCATAAAACTTATTTAAAAAAGGGTTTTCGTCTACTATTTCTTTTAATAGATGGTAATTAAATGTCGTTGCAATCTCTTTCGATAAAGAGGTTTTACCAACACCAATCGGACCTTCTACCGTAACAAATGGAATCGTCACCAGAAGCTCCTCCTTTATGTTCTATGGATTCTATAGTCAGTATTTTTCATTGTATCATAGTGAGAAAATGAAAAACAGAATCAAGCTAGTTCTCTATTAAAATAGATGACAAAAAACGACAATCAGGATGTGAAGTTCTAAGCCTGAGTTCCTCTATTTCAGCGGATGCTTTATACCCACTAAAAGAAAATAAAAAATAGACCCACAAAAGTGGATCTATTGTTACCCTTATAATTTAACTCGCTGTAAACGCAGTGCATTTAAAACGACAGATACCGAACTAAACGCCATCGCTGCACCCGCTACCCAAGGAGCTAACAGTCCAAATGCAGCAATCGGAATACCTAATGTATTGTAAGCAAATGCCCAGAATAAGTTTTGTTTAATGTTACGCATTGTTTTACGACTCATAATGATGGCATCTGCAATACTGTTTAAATCACCACGAATTAGCGTAATATCTGCTGCCTCCATTGCAACGTCGGTACCGGTACCGATTGCCATCCCAATATTAGCTGTCGCAAGTGCGGGTGCATCATTAATGCCATCACCAACCATCGCCACTTTTTTACCCGTAGCTTGCAGTTTTTTTACTTCATCTGCTTTGCCTTCTGGAAGAACTTCAGCAATCACATGATTCACGCCAACTTCTGTTCCGATTGCTTGTGCTGTACGTTCATTATCACCAGTCATCATAATCACAGTAATACCCATTTCTTGTAGACGATGAACTGCCTCTTTTGAAGTATCTTTAACTGTATCAGCAACTGCTACTAGACCCGCATACTGACCGTTAATAGCAGCTAACATCGCGGTTTTGCCGTTTTTCTCTAATTGCTCCATTGTTGGTAGAATGTCATCAATATGAATCCCATATTGATGCATCAATTTACGTGTACCGATTATAACCCCTTGACCAGAGACAGTCGCTTGCACACCGTAACCTGGTATCGCTTCAAAGAATTGACCATCTCCTAGTTCAACGCCACGATCAGCAATGCCTTGAACAATAGCTTCTGCTAACGGATGTTCGGATTGCTTCTCCGCTGCACCAATTAACGATAAAAAGCGTACTTCGTCTTGATTTGCTGTTAGTACGATATCCGTTAAGACAGGTTTGCCATGTGTTACTGTACCTGTTTTATCAACAACCACTGTGTCAATGCTTTGAGTTTGCTCTAAATGCTCTCCACCTTTAAATAAAATACCAAATTCCGCCGCACGACCAGAGCCCGCCATAATAGATGTTGGTGTTGCTAAACCAAGCGCACATGGACATGCGATCACAAGAACTGCAATTAATACTTCAAGTGCTGGCGTAAACTCACCTGGTTGCACCCAAATAATCCAAACTAAAAATGTGACAACAGCAATGCCTACAACAATGGGTACAAATATACCTGAAATTTGGTCTGCCAAGCGTTGAATCGGTGCTTTTGAGCCTTGTGCATCTTCTACAACTTTAATAATTTGAGCTAATGCTGTATCGCGACCAACTTTAGTTGCTGTCATTTTAATAAAACCATTTTTATTAATAGTTGAACCGAATAATAGGTCACCCTGCTTTTTATCAACTGGTAAACTTTCTCCAGTTAACATTGATTCATCAACAGCTGTTGTTCCTTCTAATACTTCACCATCAACTGGAATTTTTTCACCTGGTTTTACTAAAATAATATTCCCAATAGCTACTTCTTCTAATGGTACTTCTTTCTCAACACCGTCTCGAATAACGACCGCCGTTTTCGCTTGAAGTCCCATTAATTTTTTAATAGCTTCTGACGAGCGGCCTTTTGCTTTTGCCTCAAATAATTTACCTAATAAAATTAAAGTAATTAATACTGCACTTGTTTCAAAATAAAGGTGAGGGCTATGATGTGATCCTGCAGTTACAATAGCTTGATACAAACTATAAAAATAAGCAGCAGATGTGCCCATTACGACAAGTACATCCATATTGGCACTACCATTACGCAAAGCTTTATAGGCGCCAATATAAAATTGTTTTCCAATGATAAATTGAACAGGAGTGGCCAGCACCATTTGCACCCACGGATTCATTAAAAATTCTGGAACATATAAAAATGATGTAAAAGAAAAGTGTCCTACCATCGTCCAAAGTAGTGGTAATGAAAGAATGGCCGATAAAATAAATTTATGTTGCTGTTGTTTGATGGCTAGTTCTCGATGATCTACTGTCTCTTGCTCATCTGCTTTTTGATGCGCTTCATATCCTAATTTTTCAACCTTCGCAATAATATCTGCAATCGTCACTTCAGATGGGTTAAACTCTATAGTTGCTTTTTCCAGCGCTAAGTTTACGTTCGCAGAGGATACACCTGCTAATTTATTTAAACCCTTTTCTATCCGTGTTGCGCAGGCCGCACATGTCATACCTGTAATATTGAATTCCGTTTTTTGTTTAACGACACCATAACCAAGTGCTTCAATTTTCTTTTCAAAGTCTTCTTCATTTAGTTTTGCCGGATCGTATTTAATGGACGATTTTTCAAGAGCTAAATTAACCGTCGCTTGTTCTACACCATCCATTTTATTTAAACCTTTTTCTATACGAGTTGCACAGGCCGCACATGTCATACCTGTAATTTGCAAATTCGCTTCCTTTATTTCTGAACTCATGATTATTTCTCCTCCCTACATACCAACAGGGGGTATGTGTAATTGAAAATAATAGAGTGCTACTTGAGCACCCTATCTATATTATTTAACGTCATAGCCTTGATCGTCGATTGTTTCTTTAATTTGATCTAGAGATACTTGTGTTTCATCAAATGCTACATCTACTAAACCGTCAGCTAAGTTTACTTTTACTTGTTCAACGCCTGCTAAAGCTCCAACACTTTTTTCCACTGAGTTTACACAATGTCCACATGACATTCCTTGTACGTTTAAAGTTACGTTTTGCATAAATATCTCTCCTTTAATTTCATACTATATAGGGGTATATTTTCATGAAAAAAACTTTTATTTCTTCATTAACTTTTGAATGGTCACTACTAATTCATCTAACACTGCTTCATCACCTTCTGATAAGCGATCTACTACACATCCCTTTAAATGACCTTCTAATAATATTTTTGCTACACTATTTAAAGCAGACTGTGTGGCAGACAGTTGCGTAATAATATCATCGCAGTAAACATCTTTGTCAATCATCCCTTTAATGCCTCGGATTTGACCTTCGATTCGATTTAAACGAGTCGTTAAATCTTTTTTTACGCGTTCAGGATGATGGCTTTTTCGACACGACATACCTTCCTCTGTATGACAAACATCCTTTTTCACTATATCCTCCATACAATACACCTCCTACTCACACTCATCATACTATACCCACGAAGGGTATGTGAAGTGTAAAAAGAACTAAATATATTTATTAATGATGATGGTGATTCGACTGCTCAGTTTTTATTGTACATAAAATGGATTGATCATGCTTATGTGCTACTGTTTCCAACTGAATCGTTACATGCTTTATGCCCTTATGCTCAAGATTATGTTCAATTTCACGTAATATATGCTCACCATCCGCAATTTTTAGCTGATCATCGACAACGGCATGACAAGAAAGTGCATTTGTTCCACTTGTTATTGTCCAAATGTGTAAATCATGAATGCTATGAACACCATTTGTTTGTACAATAGTTTGTACGATTTCTTCAACGTCAACGTTTGAAGGTGTGCCTTCCATGAGAACATGGACAGCAGCCTTCGTTACATAGTAGCCGCTTCTTAATACTAATGCTGCAACAATAACACTCGCGAGTGGATCAGCCCAGCCCCAGCCAAAAAACATTATTAACAGTGCGGCAACAATGGCCCCTACCGATCCAAGCATATCGCTTAATACGTGTAAAAAGGCACCTCGCATATTTAAATTATCTTTTGTATCACTACCACGCATCATAATCCAAGCTACCAAAATATTTATTAAAAGACCTATCGTACTTATTACTAGCATACCTGTAGTTGCCACTTCTGGTGGATTTGCAAAACGTTCTATTGCTTCATAGAAAATAAACAAAGCAATAAAAATTAATGTCACACCATTTAAAACTGCAGCTAAAATTTCAAATCGTTTATATCCATATGTTTTACTATAGTTTGCAGCCTTTTCTCCAAACATAAAAGCAAGCAAAGCAATTGCTAAAGAAATGGAGTCACTTAACATATGTCCTGCATCGGATAAAAGAGCCAAACTATTTGTTAAATAGCCACCAATTGCTTCCACAACCATATAACTCGTAATAATAATGAATGATAAGATTAACACCTTTTTATTTGCGCCATGTGTATGGTCATGGCTGTGATCATGATTATGTCCCATTTCTCATCCCCCCATTAGTTCTAGTTATGTGTAGCATGCTCAATAGCTTGCATTAACAAATTCATAATGTGATCATCATCTGTTGAATAATATAAGGTTGTGCCTTCCCTTCTATATTTCACTAACCGTAAATTTTTTAAAAAACGTAACTGATGTGAAACTGTTGATTGGCCTAAATCTAAAATTTCAGCGATGTCGTTGACTGAATGCTCATCCGTACATAATAAATTCAAAATGCGAATTCTTGTCGGATCACTTAAAGCTTTAAATGTTTGAGACACGACGAATAGTGTCTCTTCGTCTAAATGTTGTTCTTTGTTATTATGAACCTCTATACTTTGTAATTTTTCGTCCATTTAGCTTACCCCTAACTTTTATATTTATATATGAGCATGTATTCATATATAAATATAGATGGTTGTTTTGAATATGTCAACGTTTTAACTTCTCACATAATACGGAGGAGATGTTGCCGAGACTTAATTGACAGTAGCAATTGTCAATTAAGCAGGATACACTAAATGATAAGGAGAGATCATAGTGGATATTTTTGAAACAGACCGATTGTTTATGAACAGTGCACTGGAAGAAGCTAAGAAAGCAGCTTTACTTGGGGAAGTACCGATAGGAGCTGTGCTTGTCTACGATGGAGAGATTATTGCTCGTGCTCATAATTTACGAGAAACAACACAAAACGCGACGACGCACGCTGAACTAATGGTTATTCAAGAGGCTTGTAAAAAAATAGGTAGCTGGCGTCTTGAAAAAACAACACTTTATGTGACGCTTGAACCTTGCCCTATGTGTGCAGGTGCCATTTTACAATCTCGTGTGCCACGTGTTGTATATGGTGCAAGAGATATAAAAGCTGGTTGTGTAGATTCACTATATCGTTTATTAAACGATGCACGCTTTAACCATGAATGTGAAGTAACAGAAGGAATTTTAGCTGGGGAATGTGGACAAATCTTAACCGATTTTTTCCGAGCATTACGCGAACGAAAAAAGGCCGAGAAAAAAGCGCGACAAGCTCTAATTATTGAAAATGAAAATTTTTAATAAAAACTTCACGCTATTGGTTAAAAAGAAAAACTACTGTTGAAATGTCAACAGTAGTTTTTCCATTTATTTACTCCGATTACTTTGGAGCAATTACTTCTTTTCCGCCCATATATGGTCTTAATACTTCAGGAATCACTACGCTTCCATCTGCTTGTTGATAGTTTTCTAGGATTGCTGCTACTGTACGGCCAATTGCAAGACCTGAGCCGTTTAATGTGTGTACATACTCTGGCTTTGCATTTGGCTCACGGCGGAAGCGAATATTTGCTCGACGTGCTTGGAAATCTTCGAAGTTAGAACAAGAAGAAATTTCACGGTACATGTTTTGCGCCGGAATCCAAACCTCTAAATCATATTTCTTCGCTGCAGTAAATCCTAAATCAGCTGTACACATTTTTAGTTTACGGTATGGTAACCCTAATAATTGCAGTACTTTTTCAGCATGACCTGTTAATAGTTCTAGCTGTTCATAAGATTCTTCTGGTTTTACAAATCGTACTAATTCTACTTTGTTGAATTGATGTTGACGAATTAAACCACGTGTATCGCGACCCGCAGATCCTGCCTCTGAACGGAAGCAAGCACTATATGCTGCAAAGCCTTGTGGTAATGCTTCGGCAGGTAAAATTTCATCACGATAGAAGTTTGTCACAGGTACCTCTGCTGTTGGAATCATGAAATAATCTGTGTCATCTAATTTAAAGACATCTTCTTCAAATTTAGGCAGTTGCCCTGTACCTGTTAAGCTATCGCGATTGACAATTACAGGTGGTAGCATTTCTTCATAGCCATGCTCTTCTGCATGTAAGTCCATCATAAACGTCATTAATGCACGTTCTAAACGAGCACCAAGACCACGATAGAATAAGAAACGACTACCCGTCACTTTTGCACCACGTTCAAAGTCAACAATTTGTAAGTCCGTAGCGAGATCCCAGTGTGCTTTAATGTCAAAATCAAATGTTGGTACCTCACCCCAAGTATATTCCTCTACATTATCGTCCTCTGTTGTGCCAACTGGTACAGATTCATGTGGAACGTTTGGTAAACGCATCATCATATCTTTAAAGCGTTCTTCTACCTCATTTAATTGGACATCTAACTCTTTAATTTCATCGCCAACCTGACGCATACGCGCAATGACTTCATCCGCATTTTCTTTGTTACGTTTCATAACAGAAATTTGCTCAGATACTTTATTACGTTCAGCTTTAAGCTCTTCTGTTTTTGCAATTAATTCACGACGCTTTGCATCTAATTCTTCAAAATCGTCTAAGTTTCCTAAATCCTCATTACGTGTTAACAGCATTTCTTTAATTTCCGCGAAATTGTCGCGCACGCGTTTAATATCTAACATCGTCATACCTCCAGTAGATTGTTAATGATGGGAAATATTTAGTAGAACACAAAAAAAGCCCTCATCCCCCAAAAGGGACGAGAGCTACCCGCGTTGCCACCCTAATTGACTAGACAATTTGCCTAATCCACTTATTTCATAACGGCATTTCAGCCGGCGACAGCCTACTTCATTAACTTCGACTGCGCAACTCCAGGACGGATTCACAAGTGCTTTTATCAGCTTCCACCACCCGCTGACTCTCTAAAAAAAACGTGCTTGCTACTACTTCCCATCATCGTGTTCAGTTATTTAAATTTTATCCATACTGTACTATATGAATTAAGATTTTGCAAGTCATACCATAGAAGATACAAAATATTCAAGAATACGTGCATCTGACGTTAATTCAGGATGGAAGGAGCAGCCTAATAAATGATTGTCCTTTGCTAACACGATTTTCCCGTCATGCGCTGCTAATACTTCAACACCTTCACCTACAGAAACAATATGCGGCGCACGGATAAAGACAGCCGGAATTGCTTCACCTATTTCAGGTATGTCGAGTTTCACTTCAAAGCTATCTACCTGACGACCATAAGAATTTCGTGCAACTACCACATCCATTACAGCTAAATGTGACTCATAATCCACTAATTCCTTTGCCAATAAAATCAATCCTGCACATGTTCCAAACATCGGTAAACCTTGCTTTGCAAGTGTGCGGATTGGCTCTAATAGCTCATAGCGATTCAGCAATTTCCGCATCGTTGTGCTTTCTCCACCAGGCAAGACAAGTCCATCAAGCTTCTCTAAATCAGCACTTTGTTTTATTAAGACCGCTTCGCATCCAAGTGACTCTAACATTTGCACATGCTCTCGTACCGCTCCCTGTAAGGCTAAAACACCGATTCGCTTCATCTTACCAGCCTCGCTCTTGCATACGCTCATTTTGACTAAGCTGTGCAATATCAATGCCTTTCATTGGAACACCAAGTTCTTTTGAAATTTCAGCAATTAACTTGTAATCCTTATAATGCGTAGTGGCCTCTACAATTGCACGAGCAAATTTCTCTGGGTTTTCTGATTTAAAAATACCAGAACCAACGAATACACCGTCCGCTCCAAGTTCCATCATTAATGCCGCATCAGCTGGCGTAGCAACTCCACCTGCTGCAAAATTCACTACTGGTAAACGGCCAAGACGCTTAATTTCTCTTAATAATTCAAAAGGAGCACCAAGTAATTTAGCCTCTGTCATTAATTCGTCCTCTGTCATGCCAACAACCTTACGTACTTGCGCATTCACTTTGCGAATATGGCGAACAGCCTCTACAATATTCCCCGTACCTGGTTCACCTTTAGTTCGTAACATGGAAGCTCCCTCACCAATGCGTCGAGCCGCTTCTCCTAAATCGCGACAACCACAAACAAATGGCACTGTGTAATCACTTTTTAATAAATGAAACTCTTCATCTGCTGGAGTTAATACTTCACTTTCATCAATATAATCGACACCCATTGCTTCTAAAACTCTTGCTTCAACAATATGTCCAATACGCGCTTTAGCCATTACCGGAATAGATACAGCCCCCATTACCTCCTCAACAATACGAGGATCAGCCATACGTGCAACTCCACCCGCCTTGCGAATATCTGATGGTACTCGTTCTAATGCCATGACAGCTACAGCCCCTGCCGCTTCCGCAATTTTCGCCTGCTCTGCATTAATAACATCCATAATGACGCCACCCTTTTGCATTTCCGCCATCCCACGTTTTACTAACTCTGTACCTGTTTGTTTCATGATTTCTAACCTCCACCTGTATGATGAAATTTAGTATAATAGAAATTGACCATATAAAAATATCCAGTTTACAAAATAATTATAAGGTCAGGAGGATTGATGGACGTGGACATGCTATTATTTCAACTAGAAAAAAATGGTGAAAAACCGCTCTATGATCAGCTTTATAGCGGCATTAAAGAGGCTATTATTACAAAGAAAATAGCAGTAGGAGAAAAATTACCATCAAAAAGAAAATTATCCGATTTTTTGAATATTTCTCAAACAACAATAGAAATTGCGTATGCACAGCTACTTGCAGAAGGCTATATTATGTCAAAATCACGAGTTGGTTATTTTGTAGAGGAAATTGACGAGCTTCCGTATATTCAACAGGACACAGTAGCTTCCTTAAACGAACAACCTAAGAAAAAATCGCACAAGATAGATTTTAATCCTGGTTCCATCGATATCGATGCCTTCCCTTTTCAAACATGGCGGAAATATGCGAAAGAGCTCTTTGACAACGCCTCAAAGGAATTATTATTAACAGGTGAGCCTCAAGGAGAACGATCTTTACGTACCGAGATTGCTAATTATTTATTTCAATCACGTGGAGTTGTTTGTAGTCCTGAGCAAATTGTTATTGGCTCCGGAACAGAACAACTTCTTCCAATGATTTTACGACTTTTTAATGACGACACTTGCTTTGCGCTTGAAAATCCAGGCTATCCAGCTGTGCATCGTATGTTTTCCCAACATAAACGAAAAGTCTATCCAATTGCGGTCGATGATGAAGGAATTGTCATTCATGAGCTCGAAAAAACTAGCGCAGACGTTGTTTATATCACGCCATCACATCAATTCCCAACAGGAGCAGTATTATCAGCAACGAGACGTGCACAGGCTTTAAAATGGGCCGCACAAAGCTCCTCTCGTTACATTATAGAAGATGATTACGATTCCGAATTTCGCTATACTGGAAAACCAATTCCTGCACTTCATGCATTAGATCGAAACGATAAAGTAATTTATATGAGTACCTTTACAAAATCGTTAATGCCATCCTTGCGTGTAGCTTATTTTGTACTTCCACCAAAATTACTTGCTACTTATAATGATGTATTTAATTACTATTCATCAACAGTGCCTCGCTTCGATCAACATATCGTAGCTAATTTTATGCGTGATGGTCATTTTGCAAAGCATTTAAATCGAATGAGGAAAATTTATCGAAAAAAGCATGAAAAACTCACTTCAATTTTAGAAAACTATTCTAATCAAATTAAAATTACTGGAGAGCAAGCAGGCATGCATATTTTACTTGATGTACAACATGCTTTATCGGAAAAGCAATTACAGCAGCTTGCCTCCAATGCAGATATCGGGATTTATCCATTATCTGATTATCGCCTGGATCACTCCACAGCCTCACACGCTCAATTTTTACTAGGTTTTGGAAGTATACCTGTAGATGAAATAGAAGCGTTTATCGAAAAGCTAATGGACTGTTGGGATATACAGAAGAAACACCCATCAAATTGATAGGTGTTTCTTTTGATCATGATTCAATCAATTGGATATTATAATGCTTAAACCATGTATGAATTTGCCCCAGGTAAGCTAAAAGCTGTGGGCCTGCCATTAATTGTCCATACCATGGAACTTTGAAAGAACTGCCACCAGATTCAATTAGCTCGATTAGCTTCTGCCGTTCAAATAATTCATGAAGAATCGAACTTTTATCCTTCACTATTTCTCTTAGCCATTTTTGAACGCCTGCTGTATAAACTGGATGATAAGTTTTAGGATACGGGTTCTTTTTTCGATATAAAACTTCTTCTGGCAATAAGTGTTGCATTGCTTTACGAAGCAACCCCTTTTCCATACCACCTAAATTTTTCATTTCCCAAGGAATATTCCACGCATATTCCACAAGGCGATGATCTGCAAATGGAACACGAACTTCAAGACTCGCTCCCATGCTCATACGGTCTTTTCGTTCCAGCAATGTTTGCATAAACCATACCATATTCAAATAAAACATTTCACGTTGCCTTACTTCCTCAATACTTTCTCCATCAAGATAGGGTACTTCAGCAATCGTTTGCAAATATACCTGTTGTGCATAAGATTCAACAGCTAATTTCTTACGCCACCGATCTTGTAACATTGTAGACCTTTCAGACAGCGAACGAATCCAAGGGAAACCTGTAGCCACTTCTGTAAACCATGGGTATCCACCGAAAATTTCATCCGCACATTCACCAGATAGCGCAACGGTAAAGTCCCTTTTTATTTCTCGACAAAACCATAGTAATGATGAATCTACATCCGCCATCCCTGGTGAATCTCTAACAATGACAGACTCTACTAACAAATCGATTAATTGCTGCTGAGAAATTTCCTCAGTATGATGTGTTGTACTAAAGGTATCTGTCATTTTTTGAATCCAATACGTGTCTGTCGATGTTTGAAAAGCATGTGGATTAAAGAAACGCTCATTATCCTCATAGTCTATAGAGTACGTATGAAGTGTGCCTTTGTTTTGTTGCTGAAACATGTTTGCTGCAATTCCAGTAATGATGCTGGAATCTAAACCACCTGAAAGAAATGTACAAATCGGTACGTCTGAAACAAGCTGTCGTTCAATAGCATCCGTTAGCAAAAAACGGACATGATCGATTGTTTCTTCTAATGGCTCTTCATGCCGTTTACTCTGCAACTTCCAATACTGCCAAAGTCGTATACCCTCTCTAGAGAAACGCATTGCATATCCTGGACGTAACTCATTAATATTTTGAAAAAGTGACTTTCCGGGCGTTCTAGATGGTCCTAAAGCCATAATATTAGCTAGCCCTTCTATATTAACGGTTGTTTTCATCAATGGATGAGCTAATAATGCTTTCACCTCTGATGCAAAAAGCAGGCCGTCTTGTAGCTCTGTATAAAACAAAGGCTTTACGCCTAGTCGATCCCGGCATAAAAAAAGAGATTGCGATTGTTCATCCCATACACCAAAAGCGAAAATCCCATTTAAAAAATCTACACACTGCTCTTTCCATTCAATATAAGCAGTTAATAACACTTCCGTATCTGAATGAGTTGTAAAAACATGCCCTCGATTTTGAAGCTCTTTCCGTAATTCTTCTGTATTATAAAGCTCGCCATTGTATGTAATGACATAGTTTGCACCATCATGTACTTTTTTCATTGGCTGCTTCCCACCGATTAAATCGATGACGGCTAACCGTCGATGGCCAAATGCAATATGCTCACTACACCAAATATTTTCATCATCAGGCCCTCGTTTATTTAACATTTGCGTCATTAACTTCAGAATTCTATCACTTGTTCTTAAATCCTTTTGAAAGCTAGCCCATCCAGTAATACCACACATTTAGCCACACATCCTTTCGCCTATTAGCGTATGCAGTAAAGTGTGAAAACGTGAAAAGAACACGAGATGTTTGAAAACATCTACGTGTTCTATCCATTAGTTATTAAAATAAGCCACCAACAAAGTCGGTAATACCACTCCATAAGTTACCGAAGAAGCTACCAACACCTTGGAAGAATAGCGAGATACCATTAGCACGCTCTACAGCCTCTGTAGTGACAACATCAGCTGAAAGTTCCTTACCGTCAATAAAACCGTAATCTGTGCCTTCTGAGCGCTCAATAACTACCTTTCCGACAGGTGTATCCTTCTTGACCTCTGCTTCAATACTCTTTTTATCTAATACTAGTTTAGGTTTATATAAGTCTTTCTCAGATGACTTGACCATAAATGAAACTGGTTCTTTAACAGCAATCGCTACATTCTTTTCTTTACCTTTCGTAACTTTTACTGTTTCTTGATCTTTAAACGTATAGTTTGCTGGAACAAATTCTTGTTTCGAGAATTGTGAGAAGCCATAGTTAAATAATTTAGCTGTTTCATCAAAGCGAGCTTTTTTTGTACCCTGTCCATTTTCATCTACAGCTTTCATAACAACAGAAATTAAACGTGTACCATTGCGCTCTGCAGTACCTGTAAAGCAATGTCCAGCAAAGTCTGTTGTACCTGTTTTTAACCCGTCAACGCCTTGATATTGATTCGCTAATCCAGGTAACATATCGTTCCAGTTTCTCATTTCAATTCTATCATCGGTACCTTCACGGAACGTCTTTTCTGCAATTTTAGACGTTTCTAATACCTCTGGATGATCTTTTAGTAAATGATATGCTAATTTTGCTACAGATTTAGCAGGCATTACGTTTTCATCATTTGGTCCAGTACCGGCTGGGTGCATGCCAAATAAATTTGCATTGTTAAGACCAGTAGAGTTTACGAATTTATAGTCTGTAAGACCAAGTTTTTCTGCTTTTTTATTCATTAGCTTTAGAAATTCAGTTTCAGTGCCTGCAATTGTTTCCGCAATAGCCACTGCAGCAGCATTTGCAGAATAAATAGCCATCGCCTCATACAATTCACGAATTGTATAAGTCCCATCTCTACGTAATGGTACATTACTTAACGCACGATCTTGAGACAATTTATACGTATAATCAGTTACATGATATTCCTGATCCCACTTAACTGTACCTGCATCAATTGCGTCCAATAACAAGTATTCAGTCATCATTTTTGTCATACTCGCAATACCTAGTGATGTATCTGCATTTTGTTCATATAAAATTTTACCTGAATCTGCGTCAATTAAAATCGCAGCATCCACTTTTAATCCTAAATCTGTTTCTGCATGTGCCTTCGCAGGAACAGCTGCCAAAACACTAAATAACAAAACAGGAATTAGGAGCAAGCGGATAACTGTGTTCATTGTCTTTTTCACCTTTAAAGCCCTCCAAAAAAATAATCTTGTCCTCGACATTTTATCATAGAAAGTTACTTCCGTGCGCACTCTCTACCATAAAAAAAATGCTCTCGCGCCATCTTTGTAGACGATTCGAGAGCATAAAAGTTGCTAGTAATATATTACATCGAATAATTTGGTGATTCTTTTGTGATTTGTACATCATGTGGATGTGATTCACGTAGACCTGCACCTGTCATTCGAACAAACTGAGCATTTTCACGTAAGAACTCAAGGTTTGGTGATCCGCAATAGCCCATACCTGCACGAATACCACCGATTAGTTGATAAATTGTATCTGCTAGAGGTCCTTTGTATGGAAGACGGCCCTCAATACCTTCTGGTACTAATTTTTTCGCATCTTCTTGGAAATAACGATCTTTTGAACCCTTTTCCATAGCCCCAATTGAACCCATACCACGGTAAACTTTGAAACGACGACCTTGGAAGATTTCAGTTTCGCCAGGAGATTCAGAAGTACCTGCAAGAAGTGAACCAAGCATTACAACGTTACCACCTGCTGCAAGAGCTTTTACAATGTCTCCAGAGTATTTAATGCCTCCATCAGCAATAATTGTTTTACCAAGCTCACGGGCTACTGTCGCACAATCGTAAACAGCTGTAATTTGTGGTACACCTACACCAGCTACTACGCGTGTAGTACAGATAGAACCTGGTCCAATACCAACTTTCACTACATCTGCACCAGCTTCAAATAATGCGCGTGCACCTTCACCTGTTGCCACGTTACCAGCGATAATTTCTAGCTCTGGATATGATTCACGGATAGAGCGAATTGTTTGTAATACTCCCTCAGAATGACCGTGTGCTGTATCGATTACTACGATATCTACTTGTGCTTCAACAAGCTTCTCAATACGTAGCATCGTATCTTTTGAAACACCAACTGCTGCCCCTACTAATAAACGACCGTGTATGTCTTTTGCAGCGTTAGGGAACTCAATTACTTTTTCGATATCCTTAATTGTGATTAATCCAGTTAATTTACCTTCTTCATCTACAATTGGTAGCTTTTCGATTTTATATTGTTGAAGAATCTTTTCAGCATCCTCTAAAGTCGTTCCAACAGGAGCTGTAATCAAATCTTCTTTTGTCATAACGTCTTCAATTTTTAAAGAATAGTCAGAAATAAAACGTAAGTCACGGTTTGTAATGATCCCAACTAGCTTTTGGTTTTCCATACTATCAACAATTGGTACACCCGAAATTCGGTATTTGCCCATTAAATGTTCAGCATCAAAAACTTGGTGAGTCGGAGTTAAGAAGAATGGGTTTGTAATAACACCATTTTCAGAACGTTTTACTTTTTCTACTTGCTCAGCTTGCTCATCAATACCCATGTTCTTATGGATAATACCGATACCACCTTGACGTGCCATAGCAATTGCCATTTTAGATTCTGTAACTGTATCCATGCCCGCACTGACCATTGGAATATTTAATTTAATCTTCGGTGTTAGTTGAACTGATAAATCAACATCTTTCGGTAATACTTCTGAATGAGCTGGTACTAATAATACATCATCAAAAGTTAAACCTTCTTTGGCAAATTTAGTTTCCCACATTTTCGTAACTTCCTCCTATAGTGAAAAGAATATTAATTGTAAGATTAACAACGAGCTAGGCTACTGTCAAGAAACTTATAAAAGAAAGACAATTCAGATTTTTCGAGGTAGTAATTATAATAGTCTTTCGTCCCCTTTCACATGGACAAAAATGAGGCCTTTTCAATTTTCTTTCTTCAATTAGTATATAAACATTAGCTAAAATCCGTCTTATCTTAATTTTAAGCAAGTTTTGCAAAATTATTGATAAATTATTAATGATTTTCATAAAAAATAAAAAAACAGCCAGCACACAGCTGACTGTTTTCTTTGCCTAGCGACGTCCTACTCTCACAGGGGGAAGCCCCCAACTACCATCGGCGCTAAAGAGCTTAACTTCCGTGTTCGGTATGGGAACGGGTGTGACCTCTTTGCCATCATCACTAGACTATTTTAAA
>NZ_MDDN01000027.1 GCF_001708185.1 Lysinibacillus xylanilyticus
AGTGTCACAGGGACAATTGTTAGTTTGGTAGTTGACATAAAGAAGCACCTCCTCTAATTTTGATACATATCAATCGTACCGGAGGTGCCTGGCTATTTATATGCGTTATTTGATTACGGGCTTACGGTGAATCATTATATAGTTCATATAAATCAGAAAAAAATAAGATACAACTTAATTTAAAAGACTTGAATGAAACAATTGAATTGATTCATAATCAAAATAAAGATTTAAAAAATACGTTAAATGAGAATGAAAGTTCTTTTAATATACTTAATAGTCATATAAATAATGAACTTAAGCCCACAAAAAAATCGCTTGAAGAAAAAATGGGAAAAGCAGTTGAAAAAGAAGTTATAAAACAAAAAATTATTTACTTAACAACCATGATTAATGAACTTAATACAGAGACTAAAGGAATACCATTGGACTTAAAAATTGTTAGTAATATAAATAATGATAATGACAATGTATCCTCTTCTATTAATGAACTTTGTCAAATTATGAGTAAACATTTAGAAGATATGCGCTTCAATCAAGTTAATAGTGCTATAGAAGTTTATTTTGATTATAAAGAACATGACTTTATAATCGATAATAAATTACGTTCTGTATATGGAAAAGGATATAGAGCTATAATCTATGCTGTTTTTTTAATTAGTTTAATGCAATACTGTTATACAAAAAATTTACCCCATACTGGTTTTGTGTTAATTGATTCTCCATTAACTACGTATCAAGAAGGAGAAGAACTTGACGAAAAGGACAAAATCCCAAATGATTTAAAGAAAAGATTTATTCAAACATTTTCTAAAGAAAGGGAAAATCAAATAATTATTCTGGATAATCAATTTGATATGGACACTAATGGTATAAATTATATTAAATTCACAAAAAAAGCAGATGAAGGTAGATATGGATTTTTGTAGCGTTTCATATTAAGAAGTATAGACTTTTAAATCTATACTTCTTAATTTAGATTAATCCAAAATATCAAAACGCAAATGAATTATTACACAAACTGAAATTATTTATTCTTTTCGTATTTTTCAAAATATTGAATATCCTCGCTTTATAAAGAGAAAGGTGTTGTTATTACAAAAAATCCTTTAAACTACTTGCTACTTCCTCAACATCAAAATCCAAATACTGTGTTGTAACGGCTAAATCACTATGTCCAAGTGCCTTGCTGATTAAAGCTATGCTTGCACCCTTATCATGTAAATTCTTTGCATAGGCTCTTCTAATAGCGTGAGCATTGATATTTTCTAAATTATATCGCTTCGCATATTTATTTAGTTGCTTAGAAATAGCACAATTCGATGATTTACTTGTATTCATTGGTGTGCCATTTTGTGTAATAAAGACATTGCGATTATCTGTGCCAAAATGAGTACGAATGCCTTTATTCAGCTCAATTAACATTTTAAGCATTTCAACTACTTCCATATCAATAGGCAACTTTAAGAATTTGTGATTTTTTAATATTGAGCCATCGAGATTTAAGCACATATTTTCAAAGTCAATATGGCGCTCTCTAAGCTCCCCCAATGTGCGAATACGAATACCTGATTTGTACATCAACTTAATTGCACAAGCATCTCTAAAACCAATGAATGTTGTTTGGTCAATCAATCGGAGAAGCCTATCTATATCTGATTCCTTCGCTCCTTTTTTTACCTCTTTATCAATTTTTATTTGAATATTGCTCCAATAGCGGTCTTTAATCCAACCATTGTTATAGAACTTACTTAGTACGGCTTTAATGGATTTTAATCGAATTAATTTAGTAGCTGGTGTAACCTCTAAAACATCCAAATAGTGATACAGCTTATCAATATTAATATCCTCTACATATTCGATATGGCACATTTCTACAAATTGCTGAAAAATGTACGCATAGCTTTCAATTGTGCGTGGTCTATTGCCAGCAATACGCATTTGATGGAAAATCGTTTCAAGTGCTTTCTGAATTTCTTTATCATTTTTCCTCAATTCATTTCGCTTGTTCGATATAACCACTACATCACCGCTTACTGCAAATACGCCATGTTTTCTACTTTTGGACATACAAAAACCTCCCAATTATTTTAATTAGAAAGTCTTTGAACCGCTAGTTCTTATTACTTTTCTTTTATTTTCAAGCTCTCGTACGCTGTTTTTACTTCCCCATATCTTCTTAATAAGTTCCTATGATACGCCCAACATTTTCTATATGAAATAATGTACCAAATTCCTAGTAATAATATGACTCCTCCAATAATAGAGTTAAGTTCCAATTTAAAATTTAAAATATTTTCGAAATAGACGCTTAACTTATTAAAATCCCATTTTATAAGTATTCCCAAGGAAAATACTACTATCGGGATTGGACTAAAACTTTTATAGATATCCAATCGAAGTTTATTTTCTTCTATAAAATTATTGTAATCATTATATATGGAAAGTAGCATTACTTCTCCATCATTCGCTCTTTTTAAATCAGATAATCTCTTGCTAAAATTAACACTATACACAGCATGACTTGAAATTTTAAAGGTAGAATAAAGGATATATAGAGCTACTAATAAACAACCATATCGGAAAAATGAATTTTCGAAATTGATAATCTTAGGATACCATTTAGAAAGTGAATTAATCACTAATATTATTACAGTAGTTGGGATAAAATAATTTCTCAAATAGACACTTAAAAAAAAATTTAGAGTAATTTTGGCTTCCATATGTATCTCCTTAGTCAATAGGGATGAAAATAGGGATATCGCCCAAGAGTTCAACTCTCGTTCAATATCCCTAACTTCGAAAACCGTTGATATGACTGCGTTTACAGCCACTTTATGTATGGAGACGGCGGGAGTCGAACCCGCGTCCAGAAACTCCAATACTTCAGCTTCTACGCGTGTAGTTTGCCTATTTACAATTCACGTAACATTATGCCGACAAACAGGCGTCCTGTACGCTAACCTGGAAATCTCTTGTCGGTGACTCAGGTGGCACCAACGACCGTATCCCACTAAAGTTGGGCCCCACGTTCTCTACATGGGCGATAGAGAGGCAGAGCGCTTAAGAGCTTACGCTGCGAAAGCTAAGTTTTGTTGTTTGCCAGTTATTATATAACTTCCGTTGATGACGGAGCCGAGACCTCCGACGCGCGACCAAAGCTTGAACCATCCCTGTCGAATCCGTAACGTCCCCTTGAATATGAATCGAAGCATAAGGCCTCGTTCAAGTAAAGGAGCTAGAATTTCTTCTAGTACGGTGGGAGCTTAAAAGTACGCTTCCATGTAATCTGGCAATCAGTAATTCATATTATAAAACAAATCTTGCTATAGTTCAAGTGTCCCGCTATGATAGAAAAAATTGGCTAGCTCAACATGATTTTCTTCTTTCATAATCATCAATTATGCATTCAAAATTGCCTGCCTTTAGAACTCGCCCTGAGCATTCTATGCGTCAGTTTGTCATTTCTATCGTCGCCTCAGCAGTTCTAAACATCCCTTCAACTATTCAATCCATCAGTTTGACTGTTCGATCCGTCACTCCTCAAGTTCTATCTACAAAAAGCTCACCATCCGAAAATAGTGAGCTTTCTAACAATCTATTATTATTGGTTTTTCGCTTTGAAGGCGCGTTCTATGTCACGTTTGGCTTCTTTTTTGCGCATGTCGTTACGTTTGTCGTAATCTTTTTTCCCTTTGCCGACGCCGATTAATAGCTTGGCGTAGCCGTCTTTAATGTACATTTTTAATGGGACAATTGTGTAGCCATCGCGCTTTACGGCACCGACTAGCTCGCCGATTTGCTTTTTGTGGAGCAGCAATTTGCGGGCGCGCAGTGGGTCGTGGTTGAAACGGTTGCCTTGTTCGAATGAGCTGACATGCATATTGTTGATCCATGCTTCACCGCTGCGGATTTGTACATAGGATTCTTTTAGTTGAACCCTTCCTGCACGGATGGATTTAATTTCTGTGCCGGTTAGCACCATGCCCGCTTCGATTGTCTCTTCAATGAAGTAGTCGTGCCCAGCTTTTTTGTTTTGTGCTAATACTTTCCCAGTACCTTTTGCCATATAAATTCACCCTCTTCATCAATTATGCCTCGGCATAATTGCGTCTGAATTCGGCTTTGTGCCTGCACAAAGAACTCCTTTCCGAATCCGTGACATCCGCCGGAGGCTTTAACTTCTTTCAGCGGATGTTTGGACACCCGCTGAAAAGTAACTTAAATCCAGCATTCATCACGACACCTATAGAGGTAGGAGACTTCTGCTGAAAGAAGTTAAAGGATAGCAGGGATAACCTGCTTTATTATTGATTAAGCGAAAGCACCCGTAAAGTGATTATTGGTGCTTTCGCCTTGCTTTTATTTACGTTTTGTTTTTTTCTTTTTGTTTTTCTTGGCTACGCCCTCGTAGAATTTTTGCTTTTGCTTCACGCCTTTTTTAGGGCCTGGGCTTGAGCCATCTTTGCGGCGTCCTCGTGGATCACGGTCGTTTTCACGTCGTTCTCCTTGTCCGCTTCGTCCTTCTTCATTGCGACCTCCGCGACTGCCACGTCCACCACGTTCTTCTTCGTTGCGACCTCCACGGCTGCCACGTCCACCTCTTTCTTCTTCGTTGCGACCACTGCGACTACCACGTCCGCCTCTTTCTTCTTCTTTGCGTCCACCTCTACGGCCATTACGACCATCTTTGTTGTCGCTATAATTTTTGCGTGCGTGAATAACAGTAGGTGCTGCTTTACGAGTTCGTCCATAAGACGTTACCATTCCGACGATTTCAAAGTCAATCGATGACTCCTCAATAATAACATTCGCTACACGTACTGTGACCTCATCCCCAATACGGAATTGACGATTTGTACGTTCACCAATCATAATCATTTGACGGTCGTCAAAACGATAGTAGTCGTCTGTCATATTGCTAATATGGACAAGTCCTTCAATCGTATTTGGAAGCTCCACGAAAATCCCGAAGTTGGTAATAGATGAAACGATCCCTTCAAACTCCTCACCAATCTTATCGGACATGTATTGAGCCTTTTTCAGTGCGTCTGTATCACGCTCTGCATCGACAGCACGGCGTTCACGCTCTGAAGTATGGTCCGCAATTTCATCCATTGCCATGCTCCACTGTGCAACCGTTTCTCTCGATGTATCTTTATTAAGTAAATACGTTCGAATTAAACGATGCACGATTAAGTCCGGATAACGGCGAATCGGTGACGTAAAGTGTGTATAGAAATCAGTTGATAAACCAAAGTGACCTAAGCTTTCCGGATAATATTTTGCCTGTTGCATCGAGCGCAGCAGCATCGTTGAAATCACAGGCTCCTCTGGCATGCCTTCGATGGCTTTCAATACATCCTGTAGTGCTTTCGGATGTACCGTATTTCCTGTCCCTTTAATTAAAATACCGAAGTTCGTGACAAATTCAAAGAAGCGTTGAAGCTTTTCTGGCTTTGGATCTTCGTGAATACGATATAGGAACGGTACATTCATCCAATGGAAGTGCTCTGCTACTGTTTCATTCGCTGCTAGCATGAAATCTTCAATTAATTTCTCAGCTACTGTACGTTCACGTAATTCAATATCAACTGGCCAGCCATCTTCGTCCACGATTACTTTCGATTCTTTAAAGTCAAAGTCAATGGCACCACGCATTTCACGTTTAGTACGTAAAATGTTTGACAGCTCAGCCATATGTTTAAACATTGGTACAAGTGGCTCATAGCGGGCCATTAATGCCTCGTCCTGCTCCTCTAAAATCTTGTATACATCCTTATATGTCATACGTTCTGTCGTTTTAATGACACTTTGGAAAATTTCATGTGAAACGACATGACCATTTGCATCAATAATCATTTCACAGGACAGTACTAGTCGATCAACCTGTGGATTTAATGAACAGATACCATTCGATAGTCGATGTGGAATCATTGGAATAACGCGATCTGTTAAATATACACTTGTTGCACGATCATAAGCTTCAATATCTATTACAGAGCCTTGAGTTACATAATAACTAACATCTGCAATATGTACACCAAGTTTATAAGTACCGTCGACGTTTTTCGTTACAGTAACAGCATCATCCAAATCCTTTGCATCAGCACCATCGATTGTCACGATCGTTTCATGGCGTAAATCACGGCGCCCTTCTAAATCTGCCGCTGTAATTTCATCTGGCACACTTTGTGCAGCAGCAACCACTTCTTCTGGGAATTCAGGTGGAATGTCATGCTTATATAAAATAGATAGAATGTCGACACCTGGGTCATTTTTGTGCCCTAAAATTTTCGTGATATAGCCTGTAGCTGATTTCAAATCCTCTGGCCAAGTAGCTACCTCAACGACAACCTTGTGACCATCGACAGCTCCTAATGTATCACCCTTCGCAATGAAAATGTCCATCGGTAGTTTTTTGTCATCTAGCACAACAAAGCCAAAGCCTCGATTTGCTTGGAATGTTCCGACAAAGCTTGTTTGTCCACGCTCTACTACCTTTGTCACTGTTCCTTCACGGCGATCACCGAATGATTCCTTTAACACACGAATCAGAACGATATCGCCGTTAATTGCACCGTTTACTTCATGCGGTGGAATGAAAACATCATCCATTCCTTCAATATCAGGTGCGACGAAGCCGAAGCCTTTCGCATGCCCGATAAACTTACCTCGAAGTAAATTCATGCGCTCTGGTGAACCATAACGATTAGAGCGGGAACGAACAACTAAGCCTTGCGCCTCCATGCGCACTAACGTTTTCACTAGTTCTTTAAATTCGTCAGCATCCTTAAAGCCAAATACGTCCTCGATTTCGCCAACTGTTAATGGTTTATACTCTTCTTCACCGAAAAAATCGAGTAAACGACTTTGTAGTGAATTATTTTGGTCTTTCATAATTTCCCTCCTTCATGAGAAAATCCTTCTTATAATTTATTGTGCCCAATTTAGGCTTTCTAAAAAGTGAAAAATATCTTCATGTAACTGATCTTTTTCTTGATCTAACGTAATAACATGTTTTGAGTTTTCATACCACTTGATTTGTTTTTCAAGTGACTCAGTTTGATTATATATAATGTTGGCAGATTCTGTCTCAATAACCTCATCATTTGTCGCTTGAACGACAAAAATTGGTGCATAAATCATGTCAATTTCCTGACGTGTCCGATCAATAAATTCTCGCAACTCTTGTAGAGAAGGCATGCCCTTTTCAGCAATTAACGAAACTTCAGCTTCGATTTGCTCCTCGTCTTTACCTTGAAACTTTTTATAGTCCCTTGCATATTTCAATACACCTTCGAACATAATGTCCGTTGTGCGCATCGTCATTGGGGAACACATTGTCACGATCCCTTTAACTGGATTATTAAGCGCAACGTTTAAAGCCATCACACCACCCAATGACAGTCCAGCCACAGCAATTTCCTGATAGCCCGCTTCCTGTAACTGTTTGTATGCGGCTACGACATCTTGCCACCAATCAGCAGGACCTGTTGTGATGAGTTCTTCCGGTTCCACACCGTGACCTTTATAATGAGGTGCTAATGTAGTATACCCTTTTTTCTCTAAAAATCTTCCGAGCATTCGCACATCTGCCGAGCTACCTGTAAAGCCATGCAGTAATAAAACGGCTCGTGGACCTGCTTGAAAGAAAAAAGGCTGTGATAATGATTTTTTCATTGCGAGCTCTCCTTCATCCTTATACATACTATTACCATTATAGCCATACAGAAGCTTCCTCAAAAGCTTTGGCAATCGTTACTTTTTTTATGAGGTTTATCGGTTAATTTCATGGGTCTTTTTGGCATTCCGATAGTCTTTCTGGCATTTCGAGGATTCTATCCGGCACTTTTGGGATTCTATCCATCATTTTGGCTCTTCTATCCACGATTTTGAGGGGTCTATCCACGACTTCATGGGTTCTATCCACGATTTTGAGAATTCTATCCATCAGGCTTTTTCTTCTCCGCGCGGATATCCACTTTACTAAACTAACTATGTATTGGGTCCAAATAATTAGTACTATAAAAGAAAACGCCCAACCAGTACGGTTAGGCGATATATCTTCAACTATTAGATTTTTGTAATAGCGAGTGCTAAAATAAAGAATAATATTGCTAACACAACTGTTGCACGGTGAAGGATCAGATCCATACCACGTGCTTTTTGCTTTCCAAATAGTTGTTCAGCTCCACCCGAGA
Source organism: Lysinibacillus xylanilyticus (assembly GCF_001708185.1). Classification (GTDB taxonomy): domain Bacteria; phylum Bacillota; class Bacilli; order Bacillales_A; family Planococcaceae; genus Lysinibacillus; species Lysinibacillus xylanilyticus_A. The sequence goes on from NZ_MDDN01000027.1 coordinate 8,205, forward strand.
TGGCACCTGACAAGCCTGCACTTTTACTTGATTGAAGTAATACTACAACGATTAACGCTATTGATACGATAATTAATGAAACTAATACTACTGTATGCATCCACTGCACCTCCCGAACTTCGAACATCACAACAAATCACATTATAACAAAAAAAGGTTGCCTTGACAAACTGAGATTAATAAATAACCTTGTTTTTCCCATTTAAGTTAGTTTTACAGATTATCATTGATTACATTTAATCCCCCAGGGGCTTTAACTTATTTCATCGGATGACCCCCATTGAAAAGTAACTTAAACCAGCGGCATACGTTTTAACTCTCCCGCCTCTAATTGGTGACATGAATATGTATATGAGTTGATTGGAGTGGAGGCTGGGCGCTCTTTCGCACAGATAAAACATTGTTGCTGACGCTTCGCTTTCGCACAGATAAAACATTTGTCGCTAAATGTCATTCCTATCTTTTGGTGATGAATCTAGTTTTACGAAAAATAGTATTACACCTTCCCAGCACATTACCCTATAATAGTTAAAAATGTAATATTAATGGGGGTAAATATGAAAAAGTATGTATGGCTGATTTTTTTGCTTATTCCTTTAAGCTTGCTTACCGGTTGTACAGCTACGATCTGGGCAATCGATGCACTAATAGAAGAGGAAGAGGAACCTGCACCGAAAGAAGAAGCCTTTACGGAAGAAAAGCAACCTGCTAGCAAAGCACCGTCGGCCGATTTTACAACGGACGATCTTTTTTCAACGACATTATTCAAAGAAGATCCTGCTTTGCTTCAATTTTCAAAGAAAGTTGAAAAGGGAATATCAAAATTTGAGCCAAATTTTAAAGTATTGTATAGAGGAAAATTAGATTGGGATACATTTGAAGTACAGCTAAATGATTTGATTAGCTTAATTTCCTTTGTTAACCCTTATACTGCAGGATATATTGAAAGCGCTACATGGGAAGCAACGGAAAGGGATAACGGCTACTTAGTCGAATTTAACTTTACATATTACACAGATGCCGAGCAAGAAAAGATTGTTGATTCGTATGTTCAAGATTTTGCTAATTTGTATATCACAAATGACATGGATGACTTTAGTCGTGCAAAAACCGTTAATGACTATATCGTACAACTTGCTACTTATACGGAAGAAAGTGAGTCTTATGGTCAATCAGTTTATGAATTAATCAGTGAAGAAACTGGGGTTTGTCAAGCTTACGCATTATTAGCCTATCGTTTATTTTTGGCGGCAGGTCTCGACACAAAATATGTCTATGGCTACAGCGATAATCAGCTTCATGCATGGAATTTAGTAAGTGTTGACGGTAATTGGTACCATATTGATACAACTTGGAATGATATCGATCCAGATGAGCCTTACGCTATTTCCTACGCATATTTTTTAGTGAATGACGAAAAACTAAGTGAAGATCATCTATGGGCAAAGGAAAACTATTTTGCTGCTACAAGTAATGCTTACGACTTTATGCATGACATGTGGTACGCAGATACCGTTGGAGACGTTATTTATTATAATAGCCTGGCCGATAGCATGGTGTACTCCTATAACGTAGCAACAAAACAAACTGCACGAATTACTGAAACAGCCTGCTACTACTTAGCTGCTTTTGACGATGTGATTTATTGCAGTGATTATGACAATGCAGGCTATTTAACAAAAATTAATGTAAACGATGGCTCAGAAGAAGTGTTATTAGAGGAAGAAGTTCTAAATTTATTCGTTGATGATGACGGTGTTTTACTTTATGAAACCATCGACGGTGAGGAACATTCTTTCTAGCCGAGCCATAAAAATTACCCAAAGAATCTGCGAACTTCCATCAATGGATAGTAAGCAGATTCTATTTCTCCTTCCATATTTCTTTTTAAATGCCTCTTTCATTTTTGGCCCAGCATCAAAAGTTATGGATAATATTTGTTAAAACCTATGACATGTAAATTAGGTTGATTGGAGTGGAGGCTGGGCGACTCCTTGGGGATCAGCGATAGAGGAACGAAGACTAAAAACATCACGTCCTGTGATTACATTCGTGACCAACATCGTGTCTGCCCAAGCGGCTCATCGGATGCCCTCAGCCGGAACGGAAATCAACCACACGTCTTGGGATGAAGATCATTTTTACAATATACCCACAATTTGTTAACAATATATTAATCCTAGCTTTACAACCTTCCTTTACACTTACTTATGGATTAACCAAAAGGAGGAAAATTATGAAATACTAGAAAAAGTAGTTCATTGCTTTAACAACTTTACATATCATCTATTATGTCCATTGTCATTTTTCTTAATTTTCAAAAAATATTCTTCATCTCTTTTAACCTGAGATACTGTACCCACATACCACTATTTCGAGATGGTTTTAATGTCAATGGAAAGCAACTTTTAGTAAGTCATCAATAGGAAGATAAAATTTTAACAAAGCACAGAGGAGGAAAATCATGAAATACTCAAAAAAATGGAGTTCATTGTTTTTAGCAAGTGCCCTTACTTTATCGACATTTAGTATCGCTCAACCACAAGTACAAGCAGCGGAGGTAGAAAAAACAACAAAACCAACAAATGTTATTATGCTCGTGATGGATGGTAGTAGTAATAATGCCGTAACACTTTCTCGTTGGTACAAAGGTGGAAACTTGGCCATGGACGAAATTTTATCAGGTGGCGTACGTACGTATTCTGCTGAATCAGCAATTACAGACTCAGCCCCTGCCGCTACTGCGTTAGCAACTGGTCATAAATCCAATGATAAATTTGTCGGTGTGTTACCAGCTACGGTTAAATCACCTGGGCTAGAGCAAGTTGCTAAAGAGGATGCCTTTAAACCTGTAGCCAATGTGTTAGAAGGGGCGAAACAACAGGGCAAGGCAACTGGATTGATTTCTACTTCCGAAATTCAACATGCGACACCAGCAGGCTTCTCTGCACATGTTACTAATAGAAGCCAATATGATAACATCGCTGAGCAGCAAGTTTATCAAAACATTGATGTTGTGTTAGGTGGCGGATCGGAGTCACTGACGCCAGGCACAACAAAAAATGCTCGTAAAGATGGCGAAAATTTAGTGAATGTCCTAAATGAAAAAAATTATGACATCGTTAAAACGCGTGATGAGCTCCTAAATAGTACTTCATCAAAAATTTGGGGAAGCTTTGCTCCAAGTGCTCTTGCCTACGATTTGGATCGTGCTAAAACTAAACCAACTGAGCCAACGCTTGCTGAAATGACTGGTAAAGCTATTGATACCCTTAAAAAGGATGAGGACGGCTTCTTCTTATTTGTAGAAGGCAGTAAGGTAGACTGGGCAGCTCACAATAATGACACAATCGGCATAATTTCCGATATTTTATCGTTTGATGATGCTGTCAAAGAAGCCGTTGATTTTGCAAAAGAAGATGGCAATACAATGGTCATTGCTGTTACAGACCATGGTAATAGTGGTATTACGATGGGTAATGCTAACACGTCAAGTACTTACTCTAACATCCCTGTATCTGCCTATATTGACCCTCTGAAGAAAGCTACGATGACAGTTGAAGGTGCGCTAAGCCAATTAAAAGAAGATAAATCAAATCTTGTAGAAGTCGCGGCACTTTATGGATTAGATGATTTAACGGAGGACGAGCTTGCAACACTAAAATCGGCTAAAGACATCGGCGACGAGATGGTAAAAATGCTTGCAAATCGTGCAAACATTGGCTATACAACGGGTGGGCATACTGGTGAGGATGTATTCTTATACTCATACGGACCATCTAAAATTACAGGACTTGTCGAAAACACAGACTTAGCACATTCAATGGCACAGTTTATGGGCTTTGATTTAAACAAACTTACAGATGATTTATATATCCCAGCTACAAAAGCATTCAAAGATAAAGGCTACACAACTAAAATTGACTTAGCTGACAAAGAAAACCCTAAATTTATTGCACAAAAAGATGATGTAACGTTTACAATTCCAGTGAATAAAAACACGTTGATTTATGAGGATACATCAACAAAGACGACAAAGACTCATACATTTGACACAATCAATGTCTACAACGGCACTGAATTTTACGTTTCAAAAAAAGTTTTAAATGTAATCAAATAATAATTGGGGTGCTATCATAAATTGAGTTGATTAACTTATGATAGCACTTTTCTTTTTGCTCAAATATGGATCGCAACAGCCCTCAAAAGATCGCCAATTTCATCATCTTCCCACTATTCCCCTTCCTTTCATCTCATCATTACAGCTGCTGCTCTTAAAAAATACCAACATTTTTCATTGCATTTACTTTGAGTTTACTTTAATTTATTATGCTTAATATAACGGAAGAGCTGGACCGGAAATCCCCCCGTTATAGTGACGAGCCATCTTTTTAGGTGCAGATTGAGATGGAAAAATGACTTTAATAAACCAATTTCTTAGCTTCATTTTAAGGCACTTTTCCAAAACCTTAAATTTACCTTAAACTTTTCTTATGGTTTAATGAATTTTTTGAAATTCAGCAACATTTTTCTCCACATTCCGTCAAAACAGTGATAAAAATTTAATAAAAGGATAAAAGGTTACTTAAAATAACTTGAAAAAATATCTATTTCTTTAGTATATTTACAAAGTTATAGTCTTTTTTTTCATTTATAATTGGAGGTGGACAAATGCAATCCATCAAAAATAATGAGCTTTTTCGTTTTATAGGCTTTACACTATTTTATTTCCTCATTTTGGTGCTCTTGTTTCTTATTCATGGCTTCCATGATATGAACGCAGGACCATTTATATATACGGAATTTTAAGAAAAGGAGATCTAAATTATGTTAAGTATTTTAGAGGCTATTCAAAATGTGGCACATGAACATCCACATCGAACTGCATATCAAACCAATAATGAGTCCTTAACGTATGGTGAGCTTTGGCATCTATCTGATTGTGTAGCACACTATTTAAAAGCTCTTGATTTAAAAAGGCAACAACCCATTGTCGTCTATGGGCATATGTCGCCTTTACAAATTGTTGCTTTTTTAGGTGCTGTAAAGGCTGGGCATCCTTATGTACCTGTTGACTCATCTACACCGTCTGAAAGGCTACAAATCATTATAGAAGCGTCTCAGGCTTGCTTACTACTAAAGACTGAAGCATTAAGTACGCACCAGTCCGTTCCTGTAGTAGAGGTAAGTGATGTAGTGACTCAAACTACCAACATTTCAACACAGCCTTCAACATGGGTTCAGAAGCAAGAAATTCATTATATTATTTACACATCTGGTTCTACTGGTAAACCAAAGGGTGTCCAAATTACAGCCGATAATTTAGCACACTTTGTTGCTTGGATGCATGAACACTTCCCCTTACAAGAATCTGGTGTATTCCTAAATCAAGCGCCTTACTCCTTTGATTTATCTGTAATGGATTTATATCCTGCACTCGTTAGTGGGCAGACGCTTTACGCAATCACGCAAGAGCAAATTGCTAATCCAAAGGCGTTGTTCGATTCATTAGCTACTTCTGGTATTCGAGTTTGGACTTCCACACCTTCCTTTGCAAAAATTTGTTTAATGAACAAAGAGTGGCATCAAGCGTTAATGCCTTCTTTAAATACGTTTTTGTTCTGCGGAGAGGTTTTGCCAATATCCTTAGCAAAAGAATTAATGCAACGCTTCCCACAAGCATCTATTTTTAATTTATATGGCCCTACTGAAACAACCGTTGCTGTATCTTATGTAGAAGTAACAGCGGAGCTTTTAGAGCAATTTGATCAATTACCAATCGCACCTCAATCTGAGCCTAATCTAGCCTTACTAGAAGATGGTGAGATTATTATTTCTGGACCAACTGTTAGTGCAGGCTATCTTGGGGCGCCTGACTTAACACTTGCGGCCTTTCCTACAATAGGGGATCAACGTATTTATAAAACTGGGGACATGGGTTATGAAAAGGATGGTTATCTGTTCTTTGCTGGACGAAAGGATTTTCAGGTAAAATTGCACGGTTATCGTTTAGAAATCGAAGAGATTGAAAAACAAATTGGCAATCTTCCACCTGTTTCTAGCTGTGTTGTTATTCCAATCTATAAAAATGATGAGATTATTTCACTAAGTGCTTTTATTGTTCTTCGAGAGCCTTTAACGGACTCTGCTTTCAAAATGACGAAGCAACTAAAAGCCTTGTTATCGGATTATTTACCATCTTATATGATTCCGAAAACTTTCAAATACATTGACACTTTACCTTTAAATACTAACGGTAAAGTTGATCGTAAAGGATTGGCGGTTATGGAGACAGTATGACGCCTTTTGGAAATATAGGTTTTTTCATCATCATTGGTATTTTGTTATTGCCAACAATTATTTTAGGGCTACGTGGAAAATCAGCTAAAGGCTATAATATCTTTATTTCGATTATCGTTTTAGCAATTATATTTGGTCACTCCCTTAACGGCTCAATTTCTCTTATACTATTTACACTATTTCAGTTAGTATTAATCATCGCTTACCAAAAATATCGATTACAGAAGAATAGCACTTCCATATTCATTATCGCTGTGCTCTTGTCCATTTTGCCGCTTGTACTTGTAAAGGTTCTTCCGATACTTGGTCTTAAAAATTTATTTGGCTTCTTAGGGGTATCCTATATCACCTTTAAAGCGATCCAAATGATTTTAGAGACACGCGATGGCTTAATTAAGGATAAAATTTCAGCAGTGGAGCTTGCCTATTTCTTACTGTTCTTCCCAACTGTATCTTCGGGACCGATCGATCGTTGGCGACGCTTTTCTAAAGATATGCATACCGTGCCGTCTGGTGAAGACTATCAAAAGCTACTGTTAAGTGGGATAAATTATATATTTGTAGGCTTTTTATATAAATTTATTTTGGCTTATTTAATATACAACTACGCACTGATGTATTTACCAAATCATACGTATAACTATTTGACACCTTTTCAAGGGCACTTAGCGTATATGTATATGTATAGTTTTTATTTATTTTTCGATTTTGCGGGCTATAGTGCTTTCGCTGTTGGTGTCAGTCGCATTATGGGTATTCAAACGCCTATTAACTTTAACCGTCCATTCACAAGTCGAAATATTAAAGACTTCTGGAACCGCTGGCATATGAGCCTTTCATTCTGGTTCAGAGATTATGTCTATATGCGCTTTGTGCTTTGGATGACGAAGAAAAAATGGATTAAAAACAAATATGCAATTTCGTATCTTGGCTTCTTTTTACTCTTCTTTTTAATGGGGATTTGGCATGGATTGGAATGGCACTTTGTTGTCTACGGTCTCTACCATGCCTTATTGATTATCAGCTTCGATAAATTTGAACGCTGGAATAAAAAGCATAAGCTTTGGCCAAAAAATAAATGGACACATGCAATCGGCGTGTTTATCACTTTTAATGCCATTTGCTTTGGCTTCTATATTTTTTCAGGAACATTATTTTAAACAACGGCTTGTTACGATGAATCATTGCTAAATAACACAGCCTATACAATAAAGGAGAATTATTATTATGGATAAACAACAAGTTTTAGAAATGTTAGTAGAGTTATGCGAGGACGATATTGTTTCAGAAAACCCAGATATCGATTTATTTGAAGAAGGACTTCTTGATTCATTCGGTACGATTAATTTATTAGTTGAAATTGAAAACCGCTTTGACATCTCAGTGCCAATTACTGATTTTAACCGTGAGGAATGGAACACGCCAAATCGTATTGCAGCGAAATTAGCTGAAAGACAATGATAAAGAAAGGCTTTTTATCACTTTTAATTGCGTTTGTTCTTTTTGCTGCCTTTTTATTCTTCCCTAACTCCTGGATCAAAGCTTGGATTTCAGATGAAGATGTAGAGCAGGTAAAAACCAGTATGTCTCCGTTAGTGTTCCAAGGTATGTATTACCAGGAGCGGATGTTGCAGGAGGCTAATTCCTTGCCTTTATATGGCTCCTCAGAACTAAATCGTTTTGACCCCTTCCACCCTTATAATTATGCGCGAGCTACGGATGCCCCGTATACGCCGTTTATGATTGGGCGAGGAGGTATGCAGTCGATAACACACTTTTTAAATTTTGCTGCACAGGAGAACAATTTAAAGGATAAAAAAATTGTATTCATCATTTCTCCTCAATGGTTTACGAAAAAAGGGATGGATGAATTACATTTTTCTCCTAACTATTCGATGTTGCATGCCTACGATTTAGCATACAATAAGGACATTGATGAAGAGCTTCGAAATCGAGCAATGAAACGGCTTTTAGAATTCGATACAGTAAATCGAGATCAACTGTTAAAAACGATTTATGAGTATAAATTATCCGACGGGAAGAAAAGACCTATCGTTGGACGCCTTGCCCTGATGGCTGGTCGTGTTCAAAAGGAAATGCTAGAGAAAAAAGATTTGTATTACTCCATTTTCCCGCGAGAGTCTCATAAATTAAAAAGTAATGACAAACTAGTAACAAATCAAACATTTGAGCAACAATTGCAACATGCTGAGGAATATGGCGACAAACGTGTATCCAATGATTTAATGATTGAAAATAAATTTTATAAACGGCTTGTAAATGCGAATTTATCTAAGTTTGAAGGCATGCGTAAAGACGAAGATTATACGGATTCACCCGAATATGAGGATTTTCAGTTAGTTATTGATGTGTTAAAGGATGCAGGTGCAAAGCCACTATTTATCTCTATTCCGGTCAATGGTCATTGGTATGACTACACGGCATACCCTGAGGAACGTCGACAAAAGTATTACGCAAAAATGGAGCAAATCTTAACGGATGCGAATGTTCCATATGTTGACTTCTCTGACCATGAATATGATCCGTATTTTATAATGGATACGATTCATATCGCATGGAAAGGCTGGGTATATGTAGACCAAGAGCTAGACAAATATTGGGAACAGCAATAACAAGCAAAGAGACAGTCTAACGTGTTCACCACGAAAGACTGTCTCTTTTTTATACTGTGCTTCTATCTAATGAAAAGAGTCTTAGTTCTTCTTCATCATTCGAAAGTTGGACTAATCTCTCAAACTTCAAGCCTACCTTTTCGAGTAACTTTGCTGAAGCGTAATTATCTTGAGTTGTGATCGCTACAATACGCTTTAGTCCTAGTGTATCTAGACCATATGCTAATACTGCTGAAGCGGCTTCATAGGCGTATCCTTTTCCCCAATACGTAGGGAGAAAAGCGAAGCCAATATCCACATCTTCTAGCGAATCTCTTTTAACTAGACCGCAAATTCCAAGCGGGATATTATCTTCTTTTCTTTCAACTAAATAAAAACAGAAGCCAGATTTCTCATACATGTTAATTGAATTCAATATATATTCACGTGCATCCTCTACTGTTCTCACACCACGATCACCAATGAACTGCAGCCACGAAGGATCATTCACTAGCTCAAGGATAAAATCCGCATCCTCTGTTGTTTGTAACCGAAGCGTGAGTCGTTCTGTTTCAAGAACTTTCATAGTTTCCACTTTCCTTTCGGTATTGTATTCTCCATTTTCTAACCTTTTTAACTATATAATAACGGGCGAACAACTGCACTTGCATAGCTCTGATACTAGAAAAAGTAAATCCAATTTCACTGGGTCATGTAAAGATGGACAAACGAAAAAAATGCATCCATTCCGTTAAAAGCAGTACAAGGTTCACTTACAATATTTGCCGAATAATAATATATAAAACAAGTTGCCTTCATTAATAAAAGGCAGTCAATTCATAAAAGGCGAGGTTGATGTATTGAGAAAAATTTTTAGTATCGTATCAACATTACTTTTGTTATTGCTTTCAGGTTGTGCTAATCAAAAGGATACAGAGTTAGCGACTATTTCAATTAACACGGATTCTGAATATGTGACTACTTTTAAAGAATTACATTTAGGGATAGTATTCGACTTTGATTTCAAATTAAATAATGCTGATAAAAATTGGGTTGACCTTTGGGTTGAAAGTTACAAAGATGGACAATTGGAGTCTAAATCATTAATCGCACTTTCCTATGGGCTAAGTCCAAAGAAATTAGAGGAAGGTAATATAGGACTTGGCATCATCAATGCTGACGATACATCTCTTGCTTTTCTTTATGGGCCAAGTGTTAAAACAACTCCTCAGAAAATCGACAAATCTCAATCTGTTGCTAGTATTAGTGGATGGGAATATGCAATTGGAGATGAAACAGTAAAATTAGAATTAAATGAAACCTATTTACTGGGAGTATACAGAGAATCAAAAGGAAACTCTATACGAACATACGACTTACAGGACGAGAATGAAGTAAAAAAAATGATAGATGATGACCATCTTGTCTATTTATTAAAATTAAAAATAACTGAAAAGTAAACCTAATTTCAAGGGCATATACGGTGCACTTTAATTATAGTGGGGTTTTTATCCTGCCAGAGCAGTTCTCTCCGGAACCCGCGCTCTTTTCCACCCTACCTTCTTGGATAAATCCGAGCAACAAAAAAATCGCCTCAAAAGTATTTGTATACCTTTGAGGCGATGTCCGTAAAGCTACTGAATAATAGCAGCTACCATGATTATTTTAAGTTATAGAAAGATTTTAAACCAAGGTATTCAGCTGTTACACCAAGTTGATCTTCGATGCGAAGAAGTTGGTTGTATTTAGCTACGCGGTCTGTACGAGATGGAGCACCTGTTTTAATTTGACCAGCGTTTGTAGCCACTGCGATATCAGCAATTGTTGCATCCTCAGATTCACCAGAACGGTGAGAGATAATTGCTGTGTAACCAGCGCGTTTTGCCATTTCGATCGCTTCAAATGTTTCTGTTAACGTACCGATTTGGTTTACTTTGATAAGGATTGCATTACCAACACCTTGCTCAATACCAGCTGTTAATTTTTTCGTATTTGTTACGAATAGATCGTCGCCTACTAATTGTACGCGAGCGCCAATGCGATCTGTTAATAATTTGTGTCCAGCCCAGTCGTTTTCGTCTAAGCCATCTTCAATTGAGATGATTGGATATTTATTTGTAAGCTCTTCGTACCAGTCAACCATTTCTTCAGAAGTTTTGACAACACCTTCACCATCTAAGTGATATTTGCCATCTTCTTTATTGAATAATTCAGATGAAGCAACGTCCATTGCAAGTTTTACTTCTTCACCTGGTTTATAGCCAGCTTTTTCGATTGCTTCTAAAATTACAGTAATGGCTTCTTCATTCGAACCAAGGTTTGGAGCGAAACCACCTTCGTCACCTACAGCCGTATTATAGCCTTTAGCTTTAAGTACTGCTTTTAAGTTGTGGAAGATTTCAGCACCCATACGTAATGCATGACGGAATGATTCAGCGCCTACGGGCATTACCATGAATTCTTGAATATCTACGTTGTTGTCAGCGTGAGCGCCACCATTTATGATGTTCATCATTGGTACTGGTAGTTGTTTTGAGTTAAACCCACCAAGGTATTGATAAAGAGGTACATCTAAATAATCTGCCGCAGCATGTGCAACTGCCATCGATACACCTAGAATGGCGTTGGCACCTAATTTACCTTTGTTTTCTGTGCCATCTAGCTCGATTAAAGCTTTGTCGATCACTACTTGGTCAAGAACAGAATAGTTATCTTCTAACTCTTCTGCAATGATTGTGTTTACATTTTCAACTGCTTTTAATACACCTTTGCCTAGGTAACGTGATTTGTCACCGTCGCGTAACTCTACTGCCTCGTATTCACCTGTAGATGCACCTGATGGCACGATAGCGCGACCAAAAGCGCCTGATTCTGTAAATACTTCAACTTCTACTGTTGGGTTCCCACGTGAGTCTAAAACTTCGCGCGCATAAATTTGTGTAATAAATGGCATAATTAATTCTCCTCTTTTTCAATTAATGATTGTCCTGTCATTTCAGAAGGTTGTGACACCTCTAATAATTCTAACATGGTAGGCGCCAAATCGGCTAAAATGCCACCATTTCTTAACATTAAATTTGGTTTTGTCACAATTACTGGAACAGGATTTGTTGTATGAGCTGTCATTGGCTCCCCTACTAAAGTAAGAACTTCATCAGAGTTACCATGGTCAGCTGTAATAATAGCTGCGCCACCTTTTGCAAGGAGTGCATCTACTACTTTACCAAGACATTCATCGACTGCTTCAATGGCTTTAATCGTTGGCTCTAACATTCCACTATGCCCAACCATATCTGGGTTAGCGAAATTAAGTATGATCCCATCAAATTTATCGGCCGCAATCTCTGCAAGCAATGCTTCTGTTACCTCATAGGCACTCATTTCAGGTTTTAAATCGTATGTTGCAACCTTTGGAGATGCAATTAAAATACGCTCTTCACCTTCAAATTTCTCCTCACGACCACCACTCATAAAGAATGTCACATGCGGATACTTTTCTGTTTCTGCAATACGTAGCTGTGTTTTGCCATTAGAAGCTAACACTTCACCAATCGTATTTTTTAAGTTGTCGTTTGCATAGGCAACTTGAGCATTTACTTCATCACTATAATGTGTGAATGACACAAATTTTAAATTTTGTGGATGTTTCGCTGATAAAGCAAAGCCATCAAACTCACTATTAGTAAATACTTTTGACAGTTGAATGGCACGATCAGGACGGAAGTTAAAGAAAATAACAGCGTCGTTATCGTTAATCGTTGCCACTGGCTCCCCATGCTCTTGAATGCTGAATGGAATGACAAATTCATCTGTTACATCACGCTCATATGATTCTGCGACACCACTTCTAGCACTGTCAGCTGTTTGACCAACACCATCTACTAGTACATTGTACGTAAGGGCTACACGATCCCAGCGTTTATCACGATCCATTGCATAGTAACGACCATGAACGGAAGCGAATTGACCTACGCCAATTTCCGCCATTTGTTTTTCGGTTTCTTCAATATAGTCTAGTGCTGTTTTTGGTCCAACATCACGACCATCTAAGAAACCATGTACAAAGACCTCGTCTAAACCTTGTTGTTTTGCAAGCTTTAATAGTGCAAACATATGCTCATAATGGCTATGTACGCCACCATCTGAAAGTAAGCCCATAACATGAAGCTTTGATTGATGCGCTTTAGCATGCGCTATTGCATCCAAAAATGCTGTATTCGTAAAGAAATCCCCTTCACGAATCGATTTGTTTAAGCGTGTTAGGCTTTGATAAACAATACGCCCAGCACCGATATTCAGATGTCCAACTTCAGAATTCCCCATTTGACCATCAGGTAAACCCACAGCTTCACCTGCTGCAGTTAATGTTGCGTGCGGGAACTCATTCCAAAAACGATCAAAATTAGGTTTGTTTGCTTGTGCTACTGCATTCCCGAAAGTTTCATCACGAAATGCAAAGCCATCTAAAATAATTAATGCTACTGGCTTTTTAGGCATTTGCTGCCGCCTCCAATAATGTTAAATAAGATTCTGGTTGTAAGCTTGCACCACCGACTAAAGCGCCGTCGATATGCTCTTTTGATAATAATTCCTGAATGTTTTCAGGTTTTACGCTACCGCCATATTGAATACGTACTGCATCGGCTGTTTCAGCGTTATATAATTTTTGAACGACTGCACGAATTGCTCCGCATACTTGGTTAGCATCTTCTGCTGTAGCCGTTTTACCCGTACCAATTGCCCAAATCGGTTCATAGGCGATTACCATATGCTCCACTTCTTGTGCCTCAAAACCAGCAAGAGCCGCTGTTATTTGACGAGCAACCTTTTGCTCCGTAGTTCCCGCTTCACGTTCCTCAAGCGTTTCACCACAGCAAATAATTGGTACGATATTATGCGCAAGTGCTGCAGCAACCTTTTTATTGATTGCTTCATCTGTTTCATTATAGTATTCACGACGTTCAGAGTGTCCTAAAATAACATAGTCTACTTCCACACTTGCTAGCTGTGCTGGACTAATTTCTCCAGTGAATGCACCTTCGTTTTCATAATGCATCGTTTGTGCGCCAATGGCTAGCTCTGATTCACTAGCAACCTGCACAAGTGTAGGTAGATAAAGTGCTGGTGCGCAAACAACAGCGTCTACTTTATCGTTTGAAGGAAGTTTGTCCTGTACAGCATCGACAAACTGGATCGCCTCTTCAAATGTTTTATACATTTTCCAGTTACCTGCAATAATTGGTTTACGCATCGTTTTGCCTCCCAAATTGTTTTTATTTATCGTTTAATGCCACAATTCCTGGAAGCTCTTTACCTTCCATTAATTCAAGTGATGCACCGCCACCAGTTGAAATGTGGTCCATTTTATCGGCAACTTCAAATTTTTCGACTGCTGCTGCAGAATCTCCACCGCCGATCACTGTATAACCAGTTGTTGTTGCCATTGCGTCAGCTACAGTTTTTGTACCGTTCGCAAATTTATCCATTTCAAAAACACCCATTGGTCCATTCCAAATAATTAATTTAGAATCTTTAATAACCTCAGCATAATTCGCAGCTGTTTTCGGACCGATATCTAAGCCCATCCAATCGGCAGGAATCGCATCTACATCTACAATTTGAGTTTCTGCATCTTTTGAAAATTCATTTGCGACAACTGCATCGACTGGCATATGTAATTGCACGCCTTTTGCTTTGGCTTTTTCAATAAAGGATTTTGCTAGGTCGATTTTATCTTCTTCTAATAAAGATTTACCGATATCGTAGCCTTGCGCTTTAATGAATGTGAATGATAGGCCGCCACCGATAATTAGGTGATCTACCTTTTCTAATAAGCTTTCAATAACACCAATTTTATCTTTAACTTTGGCACCACCGATAATTGCTGTAAATGGTCGCTCTGGGTTAGATAATGCCTTACCTAGCACATCTAATTCCTTTTGCATAAGGAAACCAGAAACAGCTGGTATGTGCTTTGCAATTCCTTCTGTTGACGCATGTGCACGGTGAGCGGCACCAAACGCATCATTCACATAAACGTCCGCTAATTTTGCAAACTGCTCTGCTAATGCTGGATCATTTTTCTCTTCACCAGCGTGGAAGCGTACATTTTCAAGTAGAAGCATGTCGCCATTTTGCATGTTTGCAACAGCTTCTTCTACTGCTTGACCAATCGACTCATCTAATTTAGTAACAGGTTTACCCATTAACTCAGCTAGACGAACGCCTACTGCAGTTAGGCGCATATCTTCTTTTACTTCACCTTTTGGACGTCCTAAGTGAGAAGCTAAAATTACTTTTGCACCTTGCTCAACCAAATATTCGATTGTAGGGATCGCTGCTCGAATACGTGTTTCGTCAGTAATCACACCATCTGCCATTGGTACATTAAAATCAACACGTACAAATACGCGCTTGCCTTTTACATCAATATCTTTCATCGTCTTCTTGTTTAACATGAAGAAACCCCCTTCAAAGTTTTTAGTCGTGAATTCCTTGGATTCACCCATCTTGGCTCCTCACATCATTCACTAACTTATACTGTATTAGATAAAATTATTCGGTCTATCATCACCAAAATTAGGAATGGCATTTGTTAAAACGTATGCCATGTATATAAATTGATTGGAGTGCAGACTGGGCGACTCCTCGGGGATCAGCGTCACAGATGAGACCCTGGAGCGAGCATCGCGAGTGAAGCGGTTCATCGGACGCCCCCAGGAAAGCGCCCTGTCGGAACGGAAATCAACCCCACTTTATGGTGAAGTACCCTTTTACTTGTTTTTAATAGTAGCAAAAGTCTTGTTCGATGTCTTGCATTAGCATAACCATTCATAAGAAAAGCACACTTACTTATATAACGTATAAAAAAAGAGTAAGGGTAAATTTCCCTTACTCTCATTACCCTTGTATATTATATCTTTTAGATATTATAAAGGCTATACTTTTTGTGCGTAAAAAGCGGTATTATGTCACACTTTTTACTTCAAATGTCGAATTATGATACTTATTTATGATCTAATCCTTTTTCTGCGATATATAAAGCTAAGTCCATTAATCGAGTAGAATAACCAATTTCGTTATCATACCATGCTAGAACCTTCACCATACTATTTTCTAATACCATTGTAGATAGTCCATCTACAGTTGAAGAGTTATGGTTACCATTGTAGTCAATTGAAACTAATGGTAGTTCATTATATCCTAAAATACCTTTAAGCTCGTTTTCTGAAGCTTCTTTTAATGCAGCATTAATGGATTCTTTTGTTACTTCTGATTTTAGCTCTACTACTAAGTCAACACATGACACGTTTGGTGTCGGTACACGCATAGAGAAACCATCTAATTTACCTTTTAATTGAGGTAATACTTTTGAAACCGCTACTGCTGCTCCTGTTGTAGTTGGAATCATTGACACTGCACCGGCACGTGCGCGACGTGGATCAGAGTGCGGGAAGTCAAGGATACGTTGATCGTTTGTATAAGAATGAATTGTCGTCATCATACCGCGCGCAATACCGAATTTTTCATCAAGTATTTTAGCTACTGGTGCTAGGCAGTTCGTTGTACAAGAAGCGTTTGAAATAACGTCATCGGTTTTAGGATTGTAATCCTCGTGGTTTACACCCATTACAAATGTCGGCATGTCACCCTTCGCTGGAGCTGAAAGAATTGCTTTTTTAGCACCTGCTTGAATATGCTTGCCTACTTCTTCCATTGAGCGGAATCTACCTGTACACTCAAGTACTACATCTACACCTAGTTCACCCCAAGGTAAATTAGACGGATCTTTTTCAGCATAAACTCTAATATTTTGTCCATTTACTACAAAAGAATCGCCTTCTGCATAAACATCAGCATCGTAGATACCGTGTACTGAATCATATTTCAATAAGTGTGCAAGCTGACCTGCATCTGTTAGGTCATTTACTGCAACCACTTCAAATTCATCATGTTTCAATGCTTCACGAAATACTAATCGTCCAATACGTCCAAATCCATTAATCGCTAATTTTAAAGCCATTGTCAATTCCTCCAATAATGTTTAAATGATAGATTTTGCTTTTATACTCATTCAGAGGGTGTTATTGCACCCGCTGAGCTACGAGTTACCTATTACTTTTTCCATCTCTAAAGACGGTGTATTCATTTATAAGAAGGTAATCCTTCAGCAATCGCTTTTGCAGCTGCCTCATCCGTTATAAAAATTGTTTGCTCTGGTGCTACCTTAAAGTACGATAGCATGGCCTTCACTTTTTGTTTACCGGCAGCAACTGCAATGACTTGCTTACTTCTTTGAACTTGCTCAAACTGAATACCGATTGTTCGAATTCGATGTACAATTTCGCCTTCTGCATTGAAATAATAGCCAAATGCTTCACTAACTGCTCCCTTTTCTTCGAGAATCCGCAAATCCTCAGGTGATGAATTACGACGAACAGCCATTTCCTCTGCCGAGCCAATACCATGAATGACACAATCTGCACGATCATAATAATCCATCATTTCAGTTACCATTGGCTCTGTTAACATTGCTTGATAAGCCTGCTCACTTAAATGCTCAGGTAAAAACAAGGTACGATATTGTGCATCCATCTGCATGGAGAAGGTCGAGACAAGTGTATTAGCTTGCATTTGCATTTCATGTCCAATGCCACCACGTGCAGCAACAAATGTAATGTTGTGTGTATCAGCTGGATGTAAGAATTGCGTGATGGATGCAACCGATTTTCCACCCGTAACAGCTACTATCTGACCATCAAAGCTTGTTGATATAAATTGATGTGCCGCCTCTTTTCCAAGCAATGTTAATACCGTATCGTCTTCATTGTAATCACCTGGAACAACAATTACGCGCTGTAAGCCAAAATGATTTTCCAGTAATTTAGCTAGCTGTGTAAGACCAGACCATTCATAGACTAGTGCTCTTAGTTTTTCAATAACTACTTCACCGTCGTCTGTACATACCATACCCGATTTTAGAGAATCTAATAACCCTTGTTCACGTAAAATATCCGTTTCTTTACGAATTTCTCGTTCGGTCATTTTAAGTGAATCCGCAAGTGTTCGACGCCCAATTGGCTGCATTAGCTGAACTGTTTGCAAAATACGATATCTTGATTGAAGAAGCGGAGATATTTCTGGAAGTAGCTTTTGCTGTGCCTCAGGTACAGATAACATATTCATCTACTCCCTTTTTGATAGTTGTGGGTTGTATTTTGTCCCACTGTATAAAATTATGTCCCACTTATGGTTTTATTATAATACGCATGAAAATAAAGAGCAAGTAAATGCTATGTATTGGCATAAAGAATTATTATTTACAACAAAGCGGCTTAATCATATATGGTGCTGAGGCACATTGGGATAAATTTTTATTGCATCTCTAATGGGCTTTAAAATAAAGTTTGATCAGAAGTGCGCTACAAACATTGATGGTACAATAGAAAAACCCAACCCATTTTGAAAAAAGATTGAAAAAATGAATTCTTATCCGGCAGATACAGGATTCGTTTTTTATGGATCATTTTCTACTTGTTCGACAATCGTACCCGCCATTTAAGTAGGGACACTTACCTTAATGAAAGTACCTGTACTAAATGTGCATACTTATATATTAGTGGTTTGTTCTTTATACTCGAGAAGAAATAAATAATTCTTGGGAGGACTAAACTTTGAAAACTCTAGTTATCGTAACTCACCCTAGCATAAATACTTCTGTCATAAATAAGCGATGGGTAACAGAACTTAAAAAATATCCGGAAAAGTATACTGTACACGAATTGTATAAAGTGTACCCCAATGGAAACATTGATGTAGAAAAAGAACAAAAATTGGTTGAATCTCATGGGAATCTTGTTCTTCAGTTCCCTATATATTGGTTTAATTGTCCGCCTCTCCTTAAAAAATGGCTTGACGATGTATTTGCTTATGGTTGGGCTTATGGTTCAAATGGCGGGAATAAATTAATGAATCGCAAAGTTGCTTTAGCTGTATCAGCAGGCATTAGTAAAAAAGATTATAGTGAAGAAGGAAGATATGGCTATACACTCGAACATTTATTATCTCCTTTTGAAACTACCTTCCTATACTGCAATGCAGATTATCGTTCATTCTTTGCGTTTTACGGCACAGAAGAAGCACCTAGTATGGAAAATGTACAATTTAAAGGCGAATTGGAAAAAAGCTCTCAAGATTATTTGAATTTTGTTGACAACCTGTAAAAGATTGCTTTTTTGAATAAGAAACATACTAAGATTAGTAGTACAAACCAAGGCCATGGTTTGTGCTACTATTTTATTTAGTAGAAGTGAAGAAAAGTCGACCAGCCTCTGGGATCATATAGAATCCGTATCATAAACTGGCTAACTT
>NZ_MDDN01000028.1 GCF_001708185.1 Lysinibacillus xylanilyticus
TATCCAGTTTTACAATAACGATAGATACCAAGAACGATTAAACGGCTTAAGCCCATTAGAATATAGGGCTAAAGCCGCTTAAAAGCTTTTTATTATTTCCACTGTCTACTTGACAGGGAGCAGTTCACTTTTACAGGGGTTTTTTATTTATTCATGAACAATATGCTTTCCAGAAAAAAGCATATCAGTTAGTTTAACTACATTAACGATTCGCTACCCTAACTTTATGGAAAACTACTATTAGCTATAAAAATTCAGATAATTGATCCAGTTGCAACAGATACTCTCAGACTTAAAAGGTACCCTTTTGATTGGATAATTGTTTTGTAGGTAAGTACAAAAAAGAGACGTATCCTTTTCATCTCACTATCAATCAGTTCTAATCCCTATTCCAGCACTTGTTCCAGCAGCTATAATTTTTGGTGTTTTTATGATAGTACAGAGAGTATGTAGCCATAGAAATGGTTCAATGTTCGGTGGCTGTTGGATTTTTAGCTCTCAAATTCCCCCCCATATTTGGCGATGAACAAAACAAATAACATGACATAATATAGAAACATCAAATATTATTAAAAAGGATGATGTATGATTTCTATAGTAAGAACCTGTACCCTTCCTAACGGAGAAATACATGATGGCTGGGAAGATGTTGATGTTATTTGGGACATTGATCGTTGGGAGAATGACGGGGGTAGAAGTGTTGGCACATGACTTGGCTACGGCCGTTGAATGAAAAAAATTTGCATTAAGAGGGAGGCAAGCCAGTCTCCCTTAAAAATATTTGTACGGACAAGAATCAAATGAAAATTTTTCTACAATCTTCTGTGGAGGGCTTTTTTAGCTGCTTAAAGCCTAATCATATTTAGGTTGGACACGCACACTCGTTTTTTGCGGGCCTGTTCTTTACAATTGTTGGGGCATGTCTTGCGCCTATAATTTGTGATGAATTTCCTGAAAAATAAAATATTTTAAAAGAAAGCTGAAACTATTTTCCTTGTTTAGCGTTAAATAATAGAACACTAGGAGGTGAAAGTTTTGGAAGAAAAAATACAGGGAAAACAAAAAAATGAGTTTTGGGAATGGGTAAAGGCAATTGCTTTCGCTCTAATGCTTTCATTTGTAATCAAGCAGTTCCTATTTACTCCGGTACTTGTAAAAGGCGCTTCTATGATGCCGACACTTGAAGACCACGATCGCGTGATTGTCAATAAAATTGGTCCAACACTTCAGTCATATGATCGATTTGACATTGTTGTTATCGAAATGAATGAAGAAACAAATTATATAAAACGTATCATTGGTCTACCAGGAGATAAAATCGAGTATAAGGATGATCAATTATACATAAACGGTGAGAAGTACAATGAACCTTATTTAGATCAATACAAGAATGAATTAAAGGATACTGGGACACTCACTTATGATTTTACGCTAGAGCAAAATTTAGGTGAAACTACCGTACCAGAAGGGCATTACTTTGTATTAGGTGATAATCGTCGTGTAAGTAATGATAGCCGAAATCCTGAAGTTGGATTCATCTCTGAAGAACAAATAATGGGGACAACTAATATCATCTGTTGGCCGATGGAGCATATTGACTTAAGGTTTAACTAGATTCATCTTGGACATCGTTGACACACAAAAAGCATCTATTCACAATGGATAAAAGTTACTTAATCAAACTAGTTATACCGAGTAAAATCAGTACGATTAAGTATTATTTGTTAAGGCTTTCAGCAAACCTAAAATAAACGGAGTTATATAAAATTAAATCAAAAAAATAGTTATGTGAGCAAATGTGTGAGCATTTTGGAGAGCAAGTGATCTGCTTCAAATAACATAAAGGAAATTAGATTTGATTGTAGTTTCCTAGTAAAAGGGTAAACTTTAGTATCGACCACTTTATTCATAAGGCTTTACGTCACATTATTTGGGTGTAGGTTCGAATCCCCCGTGGGACGAATCAAGGCTCAGATAGAACAAGTTTGAACCAATTGAAAAGCGCCTCGAATCCTTTGTTATCAAGGGTTTGAAGCGCTTTTTCTTTTTTTGAATCCATTAGAAAACGATAGAAAATGAAAAGTTTCTACCCTGCTATTTTATTGTGACAGTTTTTAAGAACTAATAATAAATGATAAAGTTGTTAACTGAAATAATCGAATGTTTAAGTTGTTATATTGGTAGAACCATTATTCTTTGATTTTTCCTCAGCTGCTGATTTAAGCTAAAATGTGACCGCCTTCTACATGAAGAGCGGTTCCAGTTACGAAACTATTTTGTAGCAAGTATAGTACGCTTTGCGCAACATCTTCAGCTCTTCCTATTCGTTTCACAGGAAGTTTGTTTTCAACAGTAGCATAGAAATTATTACGTGCTTCTTCGGGCATTTTGCTACGGGAAGGTGTATCAATTATACCGGGTGAAACGATATTCACTCGGATTGGAGCAAGTTCTAATGCCAAAGTCTGGCCTAGATTCGAAACAGCCGCATTGACTGCACCTAAAATTGCTGAACCAACCATAGACTTGTAGGCTACAACCCCAGAGAATAAAACGATTGAACCGTTTGGTGAAATTTTCGGAGCACCGTATTTCGCTGCATAATATTGTCCCCAAAATTTATTTTCAAACAGTTGTCGAGCTTGTGCTGTATCCGTTTGGAGGAATGACCCACTGGATGTTTCTGCCGCACTAATCACAAGATGATCGAACTGGCCGATTTTTTCAAAGAAAGACTGTACTTGCTGTTCTTGCGTTGTATCTAGAGTATAAGCCGTTGCTCTAACTCCTAGTTGCTCTCTTGCGTTTCGTAATTTATCTTCGGAACGGCTGGCAATGATTACTTCTGCCCCTTGAGCTATTAGCTGTTTTGCTGATTCCAAACCAATCCCAGAGCTTCCACCGATAATTACAACTTTTTTATCTTTTAACATGTTTTTCTCCCCTTATAGGTTTACTTATATAGATTAAAAATTCAATACCTCTTGCAGGTGTAAATCAAGTTCGGATACAAACTTTTCAACCTTCGGATTTTTGACTACATCATAACAAGAGAAACTCTTTAAAGGTTTCATTCCGAGAAATTTCTGTATACGATGTAAATGACTTAATGCATCTTCTAGACTGCTACCTTCGAAAAATTGACTTGGATCGTTAAATGCTTTTTCAGGTGCATTCCAGGTAGTCGAAAACATATATTTCTTTTCAGTCAATAACCCGCCTTTTCCATACGGATCAGCACCCTTAAAAAATAAACCATAAGCATATACTTCATCCATATACGTCTTCAATAAGCCTGGGACACTGAACCAATAAATAGGTGTTTGGTAAATAACAATATCAGCCCATATAAATTTTTGTTGTTCTTCTTCGATTGTATATCCATCTTGAATAATTGTTGTTTTTACATTGTTCTTTTCGCTTAAAAAACTGACCAATTTGTCCATCAATGTTTGGTTCAAATTCCCCTCTGCTGAACTATACTTCTGGTGCCCGTTAATAATAAGTATATTTTTCATTTTTATCTAGCTCCTTTAATTTCGTGTTCCTTTAATAAACCACCTAGCACTTAGCTGGTAACCAATAGCCCTGTTCAAATCGTTTGTTACATCTGGAAAAATACCCATGATAGCGACTCTATGGTACCGATAGCAAAAGCACTGATTAACAATGCTAACGGTAGTTTGTCTCGTTGATTTTACGTACTAATTTGTGATCACCTCCTCCAAAAAGGGATTGAATAATAAGTTCAACGATATTATATATACAGTAACTTCATTTAGGGAAGTAGTGATATTTAATATATTAAGTTACTAAAAATATACTATTGTGATATGATAAGGGGAAACTCGTAAAAAAAAATTTAGGGAGGATGTTTCAGATGAGTGTTAATGAGCCAGTCGTGTTGACGAAAGGGGCACCAGGTGAGACTTGTCCCATTGCTAAAACGCTCGATGTGATTGGGACTAAATGGACTTTTTTAATTATTCGGGATCTGCTTATAGAAGGAACAATGCAATTCAGTGACCTATTGAAATCAATGAATGGAATTAGCCCGAAAACACTTTCACTCCGTCTTAAGACACTAGAAAATCATGGAATATTGGAAAAAAAGGTATTTCCAGAGGTTCCCCCTCGTGTGGAATATACGTTAACGGAAAAAGGAAAAAGTTTGGAAGGTATTTTCATTGAATTAAAGAGATTTGGATTAAATTTATAAAAGATTAAATATAGGTCATTCTTTAAATTTGGGTAAGTTAATTTTAATCCATCTCAGACTTAAGGAGGACAATCGAATCAGCTACAGAAGTTTCTTCCAAAAGACGAATTTAATGTATCAGCCAGATGTGGAAGTTCATGCTGAAATCGGGGATATCTAGACAGAGGTTTTGTTCAAACTTTTTTATAAACAGTCAAACTTATTTTCAAACCTACAATTTGTGCTTATGTGAATGGCTGCCAACATACTGGCAGCTTTTCTTATTGAAGTAACGTGCAGGTTAGTTGATGAGTGTTGTTTAACTTGTGTTCAATAATCGGGCCATTATCTTAAATAAAAGTTGGTGGATCAATTAGGTATTTATGTTAAGGTGTAGTGAAGATTGTAATGATGAATTGGTGTTCACATAATTATGATTAGACGTATTGGCGGCAAAAAGGAACGGTCAAATGAAAGGAGAAGAGGTTTTAGCTGCCCTTAAAGCAGGAGAATTAAGTGAAAAGACCAATAAACATTATAATATCTCCGTTTATTGGCCGGGTTATTAAATGATTTAGAGTTAAGTGCATTGATCCAAATTTAATCTTATCTTCTTTTAAACTTAATCATTTAATCCTTTTCCATCAAGAATTTGCTGCGTGTATTTTTCAATCCTTGACACTCGCGTTTTGGATTGTTTAGGCTGAGAAAAATATAAAATATATGCTCTTTGCCGTCCTGGTGTCAATGCTTCAAACGCAGTTTTCAATGCAGGGATTTCATTGAATGTATTTTGCAGTTCTTCAGGAATTATGTATTCCTTATGCTCTTTCATTGGTACTTCTAAACCTGCTTTTTCAACTTCAATGGCTTCATTAATGTAGTCTTTAATGATGGTTTCCATTGCAACTATTTCTTGCACATTGGTGAAACGAATTTGGCGTGCAGCTTGTACATTTTCCGTTTGTTGGATTAGTATCCCATGTGTATCCTTTAACAGGGCTCCTTTGTGAAACAGAAGTGCACAATACTCTTTAAATCCGTGTATTAACACGATGTTTTTGTTCTCCAATGTGTAACAAGGATGCATCCACTTAAAATCCTCGGTCAGCTCACAGTCACAAACGATATTTCTCAACACCGAATATTCTTCCTGCCACTTTTTGGCTTTACTTAAAAATTCATCAACTTTCGGATTCATTCTATTATTTGTCATCAAGGAACACCCTCTACAATTTTTTAATCATCTGATATCAATTACTCTAATCGATTTATAATAAAACATTAAATAGTGTCATGTCTAGCTAGAAAACACTCTAAATTTGTTTTACATTATTATGGCTCATCACCATAGCGTGTGGTTGAAATCCGTTCCGATTGGGCGCTTTGTAGCTGACGCTTTGCTTTCGCTACATGAAAACACTTGTAGCTGACGCTTCGCTTTCGCTACATGAAAACATTTGTAGCTGACGCTTTGCTTTCGCTACAGAAAACACTTGTAGCTGACGCTTTGCTTTCGCTATAGAAAACACTTGTAGCTGACGCTTCGCTTTCGCTACATGAAAACATTTGTAGCTGACGCTTTGCTTTCGCTACAGAAAACACTTGTAGCTGACGCTTCGCTTTCGCTACATGAAAACATTTGTAGCTGACGCTTTGCTTTCGCTACAGAAAACACTTGTAGCTGACGCTTCGCTTTCGCTACAGAGAACACTTGTAGCTGTTGCTTCGCTTTCGCATAGATATAAGTCGTGGATAGAACCTTCGAAATGATGGATAGAAAGTTTAAAATCGTGGATAGAACCTTTGAAATGATGGATAGAAAGTTTAAAATCGTGGATAGAACCTTTGAAATGATGGATAGAACGTCCAGAGTCGTGGATAGAACCTTTGAAATTTGTCGCTGACGCTTCGCTTTCGCCAAGTCTCCACTCAACTTATATAAATGGCATATGTTTGTCATCCAAAACTTTTGGTGATGAGCCATTACTATTCCTTCATTGGTAGAATATAGGATTAATAGTATATAATACTGAGGGATTATGTTTAGTAAAATTAAGCTGAGGAGGAGAATAATGAAAAAATTTTTTATTGTGTTACTAGCAGCATTTGTACTTGCAGTAGTAAATCCAACAAAGTCAGAAGCAAAAGTGATGTATGATGGAGCAGAAGTTGTTAAAGGGCAAACAGGAAAAATGACCTTTAAAAAAGACATCAAGGTATACAAGAGAAATCCAGATGGTACATTTGATTCGTTAGTGGTAAAACAAAAAAACTTCTTTAAAACGTATGATATTGAAAAATATGAAGGCAAAACATTCTATTATATGGGGCAATATCGAGTACAAGCAACGGATTTGGTAGTTTTCAAAGAAGTACCAATAAAGATTCGTGCTTCTTTCTATAACAATCCAACTTATGTTGTTATTAATCGTGATGGTAATTATAATTACGGATATTACGGAAAATATTTCAATGAAACGGGTGATACTTCATACGTGGATTTAAATAATGAACAATTTAAGTATTGCGTGAGTAATGGAGTAGGTTGGTTATGTGAGAAGTATCCTGGTACAGATCTTAAAATCTTTGAGACAACAGTGAGACAAATGGACGTGCATTATGAGCTAACAGAAAATGCAGAAGCGAAACACACTCCATTAAAAGAAGCTAAACCTGAAATAATGTTTGAAAAGGGAAGCATTTTTTCATCATATAGTATTGAAGTTAATGGTTATCTATTGGTAAGATTTGAGGGAGAAGTCAGATATCTTGGTTGGCTCCCTGTAAATTTATTAAAGCCAGTTGGAGATAAGTGATAGATTATGAATTATATATAGCACTCTTAATTATTTGTTAAGGGGGCTATTTTTTATGGTTTGTTGACAGACATACGGATAGGATGTTTGTCGATGTCCTGGGCTTAGCTGAATAAACGATATATCAAATGGGGTAATTTTTCCAAATGATGCTGGTTTGAGGTATTATTATACTAGCGGAGCAGGATTGTGTTCCATTTATGACCTATACTTTCGATAGAGAAAGGGATGGTAGGGTGAATATGAAAGGATTTTTAAAATTATTTATAGGATTGTGTTTGATTTTTATATTAATAGGGTGTATTGGTGAAGATTATGATGTAGGGGTGCCAACTGCCCATATATATTTCGAGGGATTATCTTCAGATTTTCAATTAGCAGAAGCAAATATCAGTTGGAAAACGGCAAGTGAAGAAGTGAAGAAAACAGAAAAAGATATTATCAAATACGCATCATCACTGGATGAAATAAAGGTTTTTCCAGGTCAAAAAATGTCTTTGGATTTTAGAGAGAATCCAAAAAATGGTGGGGATATATGGACTGATCCAAAGATAACTGTTGCCTTATTAAAAGATGGCAAACGAACTGAACTTGCTTTGGATGATTTTAGAGAATTTCAATTTCCAACAGACAAAGGAAATTATGTTTTAGAAGTTGAATTTATGAGTTCAGCAGGCAATGCTCAATATTTAGGGAACATTCTAATTCAGTGATTAAAACATAGCTGAGGAGTTTTTTATGGAAGAAATTACGTTAAATGATTTTATTGTAAAAATAGATAAGGATAAAACGCTTGAATTGTATAGAGCACTTCCGAAAGTTTCCAATAAAGCGCATTGTGGTTGCGAGGATTGTCAACTTTTCGCTAAGCAAATTCAACATGCGAGCCCAGAAGTTTTAAAATTCTTTAAACAATTTGGAGTTGACCCTACAAAAGAGGCAGAAGTTTGGAGAGCTCTTCCTAATGAAGATGGCTTTGATACTTATACTGCAGATTATCATTTTATAGGCATTATACAAGGTACAGATGAATTAGATTGGATTCAAATAGGAGAGGCATCTTTTGGGCTTGTAAATCGTGGTGGAGATTTACCAAGTCCGATGATTCCAAGCACTTTTTCAAAGCCGATTGTAGAATTAGCTGTGAGAATAACAATGCCTCATATAGAGATATAATATAGAAAGAAATTATTCTATAAATAATTCCACCCTTATAATTTATTTGACTTCAAAGCTCAGGTATTCAATTAATTTGTGCCTGGGCTTTATTATGGTTATAGATAAACACTTTCAGCTGCACGATTAGCCGAAAGTGTTTTTTGCCCGATTTATTCAAATGTTATCTTAAGAGTTGCTTGATGTACATTCTGATAGGGTCTTATGCGATATAACAATACAATTATAGTAGAGATTTAACAAAGAGCAGTGAGGCAAATTTAGCTTACTTAATTAATAAATTCAACGAGAGGGCACCCGAAAAAAGGGTGTCTTTTATTATGTATTTAACTATGGTAGGGGACACAGAGCATAAAGTTCGTCCAGTGCCATTCTACAATTGGTTAGAACAACGTGATGTCCTTCCACAATCAACCAATAGTAGATCTAATTTAAAAAATTTGCTGGAATGGTAGGGAAATGAATACGAATCGATAGAAAAAATTATTTAATAAAAGGCGCTTGTACATAAAGCTCCCAGTCATGTCAATCACTTGAGAATATAGTATTAATAGAAAATAAAAAGGAGGTGAATAGATTGGGAAATAGTAATCGTCAAAATCAGTCAGAAGAATACTACGGTTGCGTAGGTCAAATTAAATGTCAACAACTTGCTAATATCATTGGTGGGGAAGTTATTTCTTCAACACCAGTTTGTGTTGTAATGCGTCTTCGCGATATTAAAGCTACTATTCTTGGAAGAATTACTCGATCTCCTCTCGCACTCCCGTTTGCACTTTCTTTTGAAGGCAGTGGGGTTAATACATTAAACCTCGGCGAATCTGTTGTACTTCAGGAAGAAATTAATCCATTTATAACAGAACTTCAAAAAAGAGGTCTCATTGTTACAGCGGTGCATAACCATTGGCTTTTCGATAATCCTAGATTAATGTACATGCATTGGGAGAATGTTGGGAATCCAACTCAATTTGCAAGAAGAAGTTTTGATGCTGCAGTTGCAGCAGGCTTGTTCAACAAATGCAAATAGAGATAGTAAATCTAAATCAAACAAAAGGAGGATGGGACAAAACCCATCTCTAAACTAAAAACCCGGTGAAATTTTACGATCAGTAAAATTTCACCGGCTTTAAATTTTTTTCATAAAAAATAAGGACCACTTCTGCTAAAATTAAGTCACCACAACAAAATTATACAGAAAGAAGGATCCTTATGTTTAAAAATTATAACATGAATTAATAAGTTTTGCCTTTAGATTTAGAAGGAAGTTACAAAAGAATGATATTGTCTTCCATGTTCACCATTTAGTCGAGAGTATCCCGCCCGAAGCGTTTGAAGCATTCCTTTGAAATGAGGGTTGTCCTGCCTACCATCCATGCATGATGCTTAAAATTATCTTATGTGCCTACACGCAATCCGTCTTCTCAGGGCGCAAAATTGAATCGCTTTTAAAAGATAGTCTTCGGATGATGTGGTTAGCTCAAGGATATGAACTAACCTACCGCACAATCAACCGCTTCCGTGTCCAACCAGAGGTGAAAGAGCTGATTCGTCAATGCTTCGTTCAATTCCGCTGCCAGCTGGTACAGGAAAAATTAATTGATCAGGAAGCTATTTTTATTGATGGAACAAAGATTGAAGCGAATGCGAACAAATTTACATTCGTGTGGAAAAAGTCGATAGAGAAATATCATAATGGTCTAATTGAAAAGTCAAATCAGCTATACGATGAGCTGCTTGAAAAAGAAATCATGCCAGAAATTGAACCGGGAAAAGAAAAGGAGTTAGCATTGGAAGACCTCGCTCAAATAGTTGGAAAAGTAGATGAAGTGATTTCTGAATATGATCGGAAAATTGAGGACTCATCGGATGTAGCAGAGCGAAAGGCTTTAAGAACGGAACGAAAATGCCCAAAGCAAGCTCACAAACAATGAATCGACTATATTGAACGCAAACTAAAATATCAAAGAGACTTCGAAATCTTTGACGAACGAAATAGTTTTTCGAAAACAGACCCGGATGCGACATTGACACTTATATTTATTCTCTAATAATATAAAGTCATCATTATTATTATTAACGACAAAGACCAAGCTTGATTTGGTCTTTTTTTACATCAATGTGAGTGAAAAAAATGATGAGGGAGGGAAGCACTTATGATTCTAGGGCCTCATTATATAGAAAGCTATCGGAAAGGAACAGTTGATGAGTTATACCAAAAATCGGAAATATATAATAGAAATAAATTTTATATAGAGGTGGAATTATATGCCTAAAATTGACAATATGTTAGCAATTCTATGGATGCTTCGTTCAGGTGAAAAAATTACTGCAAAACAAATTTCAGAAAAGTTAGAGATGAATATAAGAACTGTGTATCGTTATATTGATACAATTTCAACAAGTGGCGTACCTATAATTTCAGAACCAGGACATAACGGTGGATACACTTTATTGAACAATTTTATTGAGGCTCCTCTTTTTTTTGATTTTGAGGAGCAAACTTCACTATTTCACGCTGCTGTTTTTGCAGAAGAAGCCGGATATTATGGAGGTGAAGCACTAAACAGGGCCATTTCAAAACTAAGTAAATACTCAAATCAAGAGCAAGAAACAAAGGTAAACCAACATTTAACTAGTCTTGAAGTAGTAAGTCGATTAAGTTCACTCTCTATGGAACCTTTTTTGAAGGAGTTGGAGCAGGCCGTAGCTGACGGGTGCTCAGTAAAAATTCTTTACCATAAAAGTGGCGAAAAGCAATTAAATGATAGATTGGTCGATCCGTACAGAATTATCTATTGGAATAATAAGTGGTATGTGATTGGATTTTGTCATCTTAGGAATGCTATCCGTAGTTTTAGAGTAGATCGAATTGAAAGTCTAATGCTAACCGAAAATAAGTTTAACCGGCCAGAAAATTTTTCAGCACGTGACTTTTTTATAAAAAATCTTCTTCCAACTATAGAAGATAAGGAAGGGATTATTTCTTTGGTTATCAATGGGGATAAAAGTGTATTGGCTGATATTTGCCAACATTGGTTTTTAGGACATTATTTACAAGAACGGACTTCAAATCAAGCAGTTTTTCTTCTTGAAAAAGATATATTACATACATATGTACCTTATTTACTTTTACCGTACAATAAATCTATTAAAGTTATTGAGCCAATAAGTCTTAAGAAAAGACTTATTGAAGTTCTGTCGGAATTAATAAAATTTCATCAAGTATGATAACTTCCCTGACGTTAACTGTCAGGGAAGTTATTTTATAATAGCCATATCAATTGTGATTGGAGTGTTATTGGATGCAAACAAAAAAAGTTTTTCTATATGTATTTAATACAATGTCGGACTGGGAATATGGATATTTAATTGCTGAACTAAACTCAGGAAGATATTTCAAAAAAGATTTAGCACCTTTAAAAGTAATTACAGTAGGAGCTAATAAAGAAATGATTACTACTATGGGAGGACTGAGCATAAAACCAGATATTTCCCTTGATGAATGTACTCTTGAGAGTAAAGATCTTTTAATTTTACCAGGAGGGACTACTTGGAGTGAAGAAATTCATCAACCTATTTTGGAAAGAATAGGCCAAGCTTTAAAACTTGGCACTATTGTTGCTGCAATTTGTGGTGCAACTGAGGGCCTCGCGAATATGGGATACTTAGATACTAGAAAGCATACAAGTAATAACTTAGAATATACTAAAATGGTATGTCCTAACTATAAAGGAGAAAAGTTTTATGAGTTGGGATCTGCGGTATCTGATGCGAATTTAATTACTGCATCAGGAATAGCTCCTCTGGAATTTGCAATGGAGGTACTGAAAAAAATAGATGTATTTACACCAGATGCATTACATTCATGGTATAACCTAAATAAGACACATAAACCTGAATACTTCTTCCAGTTAATGAATTCAATAAATAAATGAAGTAACTGAAAAGCTCAATTTCTCTATTTTGATTTGTAGAGAAGTTGGGCTTTTTAATATGGAATTTCCTTATCGTTGTAAATCCACATTTTCCTGACGCTACCCCAATAAATAAAAAAGGTGATAGTAGCTTAACATTTAGCGGTATATTTTTTGGCTAAATACAAATGCAATCCTATCCAAAATGAGGGTAAGCACTTGCTACGCGGGTGTTTTTTTGTGAGGGAAAAATAAAAAGGACTGGGGAGTTAACCCCAATCCTTCTTACACATCCCTATAAACATGCCACCAAAGCGTTATTAATTAGCTCACTTATCCTCAAAAACAGGCTGTAATATATACCAACTTGCTAAGAACATAAGGGAGTTTATTATCTGAAAATGTTGATATATCAATGTTTTGAAGGTGTTGTGTGTTTCAACTTGCACCTCATCATTTTACGTTTGGATAGATCATCGTCGCAGGATCCACGTATTCGTCAAACTGTTCTTCTGTCAGTAAACCTGTTGCAATGGCAGCTTCTTTCAATGTAGTGCCTTCTTTGTGAGCCTTTTTCGCGATTTTTGCTGCATTTTCATAACCGATATATGGGTTTAATGCTGTTACAAGCATTAATGAATTTTGTAAATTATGGTCAAGTACTTCTTTATTTGGCTCAATTCCTTCAGCACAATGATCATTAAATGATTTCATCGTGTCTGCTAGTAGGCGAGTTGATTGTAAGAAGTTATATATAATAACTGGCTTGAAGACATTTAGCTCAAAATTACCTTGGGAAGCGGCAAAAGCAATTGTTGCGTCATTTCCAACAACCTGTGTGACAACCATTGTCATCGCTTCACTTTGCGTTGGATTCACTTTACCAGGCATAATGGATGAACCTGGTTCGTTTTCTGGGATTGTAATTTCACCAATACCAGAACGAGGGCCACTTGCTAACCAGCGTACATCATTGGCTATTTTCATTAAGTCAGCTGCAAGAGCTTTCAATGCGCCATGTGCGACAACGGCTTCATCATGACTTGTTAGTGCATGGAATTTATTTGCTGCAGAAGTAAAATGTTTTCCTGTCATTTCACTAATTTCCGCTGCTACACGCTCACCAAATTCCGGATGTGCGTTAATACCAGTACCTACTGCTGTTCCACCAATTGCTAGTTCCTTCATATATTCGATATTTTGGATAATCATATGTTCAGATTTAGCAAGCATTGCTGCCCAGCCACTAATTTCTTGACCTAAAGTCAGTGGTGTTGCATCTTGTAAATGTGTACGTCCAATTTTGATAATATCTTTAAACTTCTCTGCTTTGTCATCAAATGTTGCTTTTAGAAAGCGCAGACGAGGTAGTAAATAATCCTCAACTTTTAACACGGCAGCAATATGCAAAGCAGTAGGGAAAGTATCGTTTGAGCTTTGAGATTTGTTGACATCGTCATTAGGATGAATACGATCAGACTCTCCAGCATTTTGTAAAATTTGGTTTGCTCGGTGTGCAATTACTTCGTTGACGTTCATATTTGACTGTGTACCGCTACCAGTCTGCCAAACAACAAGAGGGAATTGATCATCCCATTGACCATTTAAAATTTCATCAGCTGCTTGCACAATTGCATTTGTTTTTATAGCTGAAAGCTTGCCTAGTTTACTATTGGCGATAGCAGCACTTTTCTTTAAAATAGCCATTGCTTGAATAAGCTCAATTGGCATTTGTTCTGTACCAATTTGGAAATTTTCTTTACTGCGCTGCGTTTGAGCACCCCAAATTTTATCTGCAGGTACTTTAATTTCACCCATCGTGTCTTTTTCAATACGATAATCCATGTCAAACAGCTCCTTTATTTATGTAACTTGTAACTCTTCTTTATCTAAATTAAAGTTAAAAAACGGATATTCTTAGTCTGATGTAAGAATATCCGTTTGATACATGCTTATTTCAAAAAAAGGGGGGATTCTGAATTAAGCAATTTGGAGAAAAGAAATAATCTACTGATAATGATAATTGTTATCATTTAAAAAGTCAATTATTTTGCTAGAATGTGAATTGAGAATAGTTTGCAATTGGTATTTCTTAAAATTCGATCCCCACTTTTTAGCGTTGTTACATAAATCGGAAGGGGCTATCTCTTTTTCTTTCCAAGTTCTTTAAGTGGTACTTTTTTAGGCACTTTCTCAAAAATGATACGCACATGATAGTTGTTGTTGTCTATTTGAGCAACCTGAACAACTTTTGCTTTACGTCCTTTAATTTTTATGTTCTCTTCAACAGCAGGTAAACTTACAAGTAGCTGGCTTAAAACGGACGTTTTGTTTTCGTAAAAATGAGTTACAAACATATTTTTTTCTCCTTATAACTTTTTTATTTTGCCTAGAAAAAAGCTTGATCTTTTAAAACTTAATAGAGGTAGGGGTGTTACAGGGGTATGAGCATGGTGAAGGTTTTACTCAATGTATGATAAGGACCTTTTGTATAGAACAATTATGAATGTAAGGCAAGCTATTTGGATTTTGTGCTTTTAATCAATAGAAGCTTAATGAAAAAAGTAGTAATGAATGTAGTGTCGTTGTGATAAAAGGCTTGTGAAAATCATCGCAAACCATTTATGAAGCATTTAGGAGTTTTTATTTGGGAAATTTTCGATTGTATATGCGGAATTAGTGAGACGCTCAAGTAAATGCTCCGATACAGAATCACATCGGTAAGCTAGATTAAAAGCACGGTTTGAAGGGTTTACGGTAAGAAAAAGAGAGGTAAAAGAATGGGGATCACAAAAAAAGTAAACGATGATTATTTTAGTAGCATTTATTTCGAAAAGCCAGTAGCACATTAGAGAGTGACAAGGGTATATTCATTGTTTGTACTATTAGTAGTTGTTAATGGGAAATTAACTGATTAAAAGGGTGCTTGATAGAGCGGTATTTTTGTACAATGTATTCTAAATGGGTAAATGAGGATAATTGGTCTTCTTCAATGTTTTTACTATATCGCTATTATATGGCATAATTTTATTATTTTTCATTGCAACTTTCGACATGTTTTTTATTTATTTCTCGGGAAATATTTCACAGGTTCTAATAGTATCAGTAAGGGATTTGCATGCATTATATCGTATTTATACAACTAGGGATTCTACAGTGTTTAATGATAATGTTGAGTTTGTGATGAGTTAAAATATTCTGTTTTTTAATTATCGCACGGATTTCAGGGCACTTATTTCCTGTATCGTCATAAACTTAGGGTGTAAGGGCAGTTTCATAGTAGCATAAGCGCGTTATAATAGTAGTAAGGGAGGAAACGAAATGTATTTAAAATCATGTAAGGTATTACAGGAGAACATTGTGGATAAAGACCAGTATCCGTTTAACATACCGAGTTTGCAAGATTTACAGGAGCTAGAGTTTCCTACGAATGTGACCTTCTTTGTGGGGGAAAATGGCTCTGGGAAATCAACACTATTGGAGGCTATTGCGGATCGTTGTGATTTTAATACAGCGGGAGGCGGTCGCCAAAATTTATATGAAGTACATAAAGCGGAATCGTCACTTGGGGAATATATTCGTTTATCCTGGTGGCCGAAAATATCAAATGGCTTTTTCCTTCGCTCGGAAACGTTTTATCAATTTGCGAGTCATATTGATTTATTAGACAATCATCCAAATAAGTATGCTGCTTTTGGTGGCAAGTCGTTACATCATCAATCACATGGCGAGTCCTTTTTATCGTTATTTATGAATCGATTTAAAGGGAAGGCAATCTATTTATTGGATGAGCCAGAAGCTGCGTTGTCACCAACGAGACAGCTTAGCCTATTGAAAATTATGAAAGATTTAGAGCATGAGGCACAGTTTATTATCGCCACACACTCACCCATTTTACTGGGCTATCCAAAAGCTACTATCTACAGTTTTGATCATGGGGAAATTGAGTCTATTCGCTATGAGGATACGATCCATTACATTGTCACAAAACGTTTTTTAAGCGCACCGGAAACTATTTTTTCAGAGTTGTTTGATGAAGAGAGAGAATCATGAATCAACGAAAAGGCTCGGGTTCAAAAGAAAACTGCTCAGGTCCCCAAAGAATTGCCCATGCGAACAAGTAATTTCCTAATTCAGGAAAAAACTACTCCGCTGAAATCGTCCCTATATAAATAGATTTGGGGATACAAATGGATTTACATTGGATTTGTTTGATGAAACATAGGATT
Source organism: Lysinibacillus xylanilyticus (assembly GCF_001708185.1). Classification (GTDB taxonomy): domain Bacteria; phylum Bacillota; class Bacilli; order Bacillales_A; family Planococcaceae; genus Lysinibacillus; species Lysinibacillus xylanilyticus_A. The sequence goes on from NZ_MDDN01000028.1 coordinate 16,337, forward strand.
ATCGAGAAAATGAGTAGCCATAACCATTGAGGTTATGGCTTATTTTTGAGTTAGCCAAGCTTTTTTTAACAGATCTACACCGAGGATGATTTCCTCCATTTTTAACTTACTAAAACCTAATTGTACAATTGGTTCAGAGCTAGGCTGTTGTAAAAAATAGGGGCTTGTAGGGTAGATTTTGACTCCGCATTGTTGTGCATTCTGAATGAGCTGTTCTTCTGAAAGTTGTGTATGCACCTTCACCAATATATATAACCCAGATTGCTCTCCTAATATCGTAATTTTTTCTCCGAATTGCTTGTTAAGCTCATCTACAAGACCGTTTATTTTATGTTTATAGGTGATACGCATTCTTTTAATATGTCGTGTCCATTCACCTTGTGCCATGAATGTGGCCATTGTGAGTTGATGTAAAGACGAAGCATTATGTTCAAAATGAGCAAAGCGTTCCTTATATGAATGAACAAGTGCTTTCGGTAGCACCATATAGCTCAGTCGAATGGCTGGTAAAAACGATTTTGAAAATGTCCCCATATAGATAAAACGTGACTTATCAATAGAGGCGAGAGCAGGAAATGGTTGCTGTGTATATCGAAATTCACTGTCATAATCATCCTCTAAAATATAGCCATCAACATTTTTTGCCCATTGAATTAACGTTTGTCGTTGCTGAATGCTCATGGAAACACCATACGGGAAATGATGGGATGGTGTGACATACATTAAGCGCGAATAGAAATGTGCTAGCTGCTGTAGCTGTGCACCGTTTTCTAACACTTGTAATGTCTCTATTTCAAAGCCTTGTAACTGAAATGCCTCTCGTGCACCGTTGTAGCCTGGGTCCTCCAAAATAATACTTGTAAAGTCCTGTTTAAACAGAAAGCCTAGATAAATTAACATTTGTTGCGTACTACTACCGATAATAATGTCCTCTGCATTGACATGAACGCCACGTGCTTGTAGCAAATAATGCACAAGCTGTTCTTTTAAAAGTGGTTCACCGAAAGGGTCGCCATATTCATAGCAATTTTTTAAAGGTAAAACTTGATTGGCCATTTGTCTCCATGCTCTCAAGGGGAAATGCTGTTGATCGACAGCACCTGCTCGAAAGTCAATGATGATATCTTCACGATTGTTTGCTTTTTGAATAAGATTTGGACGTTCCTCATCATGTAAAAAAACTTGCTCAATTTCATTAACGAAATAACCTTTCCGTCCTTCACCACGTATGTATCCTTCCGCTACGAGCTGTTCATAAGCAGTCAATGTTGTATTCCGACTGACATGTAAAGTATCGGCAAGCCTTCGAATAGAAGGGAGCGTATCATTCGTTGTCAACGACCCTTGCTCGATTAACGATTTGATTTGCTGGTAAATTTGTTTATATTTTGGCTCTTCATTCGTCAATAAAAAAATAAAATCATCCATATAGGACCTCCTTGACATGTTGAAATATTTGAAACTGTTTCTTTTTAGATGTCAGATTGTTTTTTATCATAATACAAGAATTACATAAAAATAGAAATGGAGAGAAAGTCAATGGAAATTAGCACAGTAACATTAGCAACAGTCGGAGAAGTGGTGCCATTATTTAATGCATATCGTGAATTTTATGGTCAACAATCCGACTTAAAACAAGCAGAGCACTTTCTAACGGAGCGTTTAGAGAAGAAAGAATCGATTATTTTTCTAGCTTATGTAAATGAACAGCCAGTTGGGTTTGTTCAGTTATATCCTATTTTTTCATCTGTAGCGATGAAGAAGGCATTTATTTTAAACGATTTATATGTGGCTGAACATGCCAGGAAACAAGGAGTAGCACAGGGTTTATTTGAACAGTGTTATTCGTACTGTATGAAGGAAGATGCTCGTTATATTGCTTTAGAAACAGCGACGGATAACATCAATGCACAAAAGCTCTATGAAAAGCTGGGAATGCACATAGATCATGGAGTATTTCACTATATCAAATATTGGTAATAGGGGGCAGGGCGGAAAAATGACTATTAAACAATTAACAACACAAGAAGAATGGGTTGAAGCATATGCCATAATGGTTCAACTCCGCACTGAATTGACGTTAGAAAATTATCTTCAATTATTAGAAGAAATGATGAAGGCTGGGTATGGCTTGTTTGCATTATACAAAAACAAGGAAATGGTTGCAGTAGCCGGTGTAAGTTGGCGCATTAACTTTTACAATAAACGTCATATTTTTGTTTATGATTTAGTAACGCATGAGGCTTATCGTTCGTGTGGCTATGGTGAGAAATTATTAGCATATATTCATCAGTGGGGTAAAGAAAACGGCGCACACTATATTGCTTTAGAGTCAGGAGTTCAAAGAAATAATGCACACCGCTTTTATGAGGAGCGATTAGGATATGAAAAATGGTGTTATTCTTTTCGCAAAGAATTGTGATTGCTTATTTTAAATTGAACGAAATCTGAATATAGAATGAATCGGCGACTAGTATAGTTCTAGTCGCATTTTTGGGGGAGAAATCGTTAAATGAATCTTGATATTAAGTCTGCTGTTTAATATGCTTAACATGAAGAAGGACAACAGTATTGACTACTTGCGATCTTCGTACATCAATTTGCGCAATTGGAGCGTAAACCGGCGGAAAAGCGTGAGTTAGCGGCGGACCAGGAGAGTTTACCGGCGGAAAAGCGTGAGTTAGCGGCGGAATAGGAGAGTTTACCGGCGGAAAAGCGTGAGTTAGCGGCGGAATAGGAGAGTTTACCGGCGGAAAAGCGTGAGTTAGCGGCGGACCAGGAGAGTTTGCCGGCGGAAAAGCGTGAGTTTAGCGGCGGAAAAGCAAGAGTTAGTGGCGCAACAGGAACGAAAACCGATGGAAAAGCAGTAACCACCGGCGAAATTCGAACATCAACTAGTGAGAAGAATCTTTTTACAAGTGCTAGTCATTCTACATGTAAAGCTTCATAAAACAGGAGGGAAAATCATGGTTATGGAAAGTGCAATAAATGCAATTATTCAGGTCATTTTATTTTCACTTATACCGTTTGTTTGGTGGTTTTTTACAGCGAAAAAGGAACTATCATTTTTAAAATGGCTCGGCATCAAAAAGCCTGTCATTGAAAACAAAGTTACTTATTTTGCGTGGTTTCTAGTCATTATTGTTTTAATGTTCGTACCAATTAATACAATTATCTATTTCTATATAGACAGTTCATTATTAGCTTCAAATCGTTTTGCAGGACTTGGTTTTTCAGCGCTCGTACCAGCACTATTCTATGCAATTGTACAAACAGGGTTATCAGAGGAGCTGTTTTTCCGAGGTTTTTTAATGAAAAGATTCATGCATAAGTTTGGTTTTCAAATAGGGAATATCATGCAAAGTTTACTATTTGGCACAATACATGGGTTGATGCTGTTTTCTTTTATTCCTTTTGGAGGTGTTGTGTTAGTGGTTATGGCTACTGCGTTGGCAGGTTATTTAATGGGTTGGATCAATGAACAAAAATCCAATGGCTCCATAATAACGAGCTGGGGCATACATGGCATGACCAATCTGATTGCCTCCGTTGTCGCAATGTTTAATGTGCTCTAAAGACCAGACCCAATTTGCATTAAATCGATTTCGATTGCATAATAGCTAGAGGTGTTTGAATGAAATTGATTGAGAACATTGCAAAAGGATGCTTAATTGTTGGTTTTTTATTACTTGGAGGGCGTATTCTCACTGCAATATGCCATTATTATAATATAGCATTTACGACTTTTTTTGTTGATTATCATGTCGTTTCACTAGCTATACTATTAATAGGTATTTTAGGAATTGAGATACTCAATAGACGTAAAAGGAAAGGACGAGCATAAATGACAGAGTGGCCAAAGGGAGTAGCGAAGCCTGCTATACGTGCATTAAATGCGGCGGGATATACTCAATTAGAACAGCTGGAAAAGGTTGATTTATCAACATTAAAAAAATTACATGGGATGGGACCAAAAGCGCTAGCGGCCATTGAAACAACACTGAATGAAAGTAGGAAGAACAGTGAATAAGCTGTCATTATTTTTGTTGGCAATGGTCGTCTATTATATTTTTGTTGTTTTCGTTATTAGCAAGCTATTTATTATCCCTATCATGAAGTTTATGGCGCTTGTATTCTTCCTGGGAGCAGGCTTAATTTTTTCTCGAAAGATGCGAAAGAGATTACAATAGGAGGAGTTATGAAAATCGTAAAACTTAGTATATTTTATTTGATCATTATCATGCTTGCAATAGCGCTATCACTAGCAGGAGTTCGTTTATCCTTGTCACTTGGTATTTTTGCGCTAGTTGCTGTCGCTATGGTTTACAGATATATACATATTTTATACCGCACAAATAATATGAAGTTAGTTGATGTACTAGTAAAAGATCGCAAGAAAGACCCCTTTTTTGCCTACCTTTTTGCAGTTGCTTACGGTACAAAAGAAGACCAGTTACGTTCACTAGATGTAGTCATTGCAAAGTATAAGCAGCCCGCTATGAAGTATAATTATCAATTTTTGAAGGCAATTATGGAAAATAATTTAGAGGAAGCTAAGGATGCGGCTGATAAAATAAATAAAGAGCCATTAACAAGCTATGCAAAATGTTATATCGCCGCACTTGAGGGGCGAACAACAGATATGCGAAGTGAACAGCTTACTCAGCCTTGGATGCAGCCTGCCGTTGAAGCGGTTTATGCGCATAAAATGAAAAATGAAACAGCCTTTCAGCAATTTGCCCAAGAAAGTATGGAAGTGGCTCGAGGTGTACAAAAATATGCGTTAATACATACGTTTGAAGAGATGAAAAAGGATATGTAAAAATTTTGGCTACTTGATACTATTTGTGTCAGGTAGTTTTTCTTTTCATATATGGTTAGTTGTTGAGGGACATGTAATATTAGGGATTGAAAGAAGTTGTTTATTTGGATATTTATACCATGCGATGTGATATAATAACAGTAAGCATGAAACAAATATAGGAGTGAATGAAGTGAAATCGAATTTATTCCTTACAATTGTTCATAAGGGGACGAATGCCTAAGTTAGTGATTATCAAAGAGCACCGACTAGTGGAAGGTGGAGATGTCCGTCTTACAGTGGTTGATACAATTTAACTTCTTTCAGCGGGTGTCAAAGTCAATCGTGGTTCGGATAAAGAGATGAAAAAGGCTCTTTTGAAGTTGGAACTAGAAGTAATCGTTTTGTAGAGCAGAACGGTGAATGGGTCAATCTTGATAAAAGCCTAATGCTACTTACGTAGAAAAACTAAACGGAACCCTTTCTCCAATGATGAAAAATATCATCTTGGAGGAAGAACAATTGAGTAGAAAAACTGAAAATACAGCATTTCAATGTGAACATTGCGGATTTACTGTTTTACCATTAAATAATGGCAGCTTCCGAAATCATTGTCCAAGTTGTTTATATTCTAAACACTTGGATATTTTACCCGGAGATAGAGCTAATCATTGTAAAGGATTAATGAAACCTATTGGTGTAGATTATTCATCTAAAAAAGGTTATCAATTAATCCATCAATGTACTAAATGTAGGTATACGGTTCGAAATAAAGTTGCAATTAATTGCAAGCAAGAAGATCGGCTTGTTCAATTTATGCAAATGCAAACAAAATAATCGTTTCATGCAATGTAAAGACATATTAAAGATTATCGCATCTTTAATATGTCTTTTTAACTTATTTCAGCGGGTATCCAAACACCTGTACCTGTCGCTACGCTTTCGGTACAAAAGACACCCGCTGAAATAGAGGAACTCAGTCTAAGAACGCCACATCCTGTGGCAACGACTGAGTGACCAGCATCTTGTTGTTGCCGCTGTCGCTTCGCATTCGCGCAGATAGAACCCTGTTGCCGCTGCCGCTACGCTTTCACACAGACAAAACCGTGTTGCTGACGCTACGTTAGCACTGCGCTTTCGCACAAAAAACATCTGCAGGCCTAAGCACAAAGCCGATTCCGGACGCAATTATCCCAGGCATAATTGATTTCTCGCCTACGCGTTCTGTACAGCTGTAACTATTTGACCTTATTTATCTTTCTTGCCCAACGTAATACCTCGTACGATGCCTATGATAAATATAGTACTTACTACAAATAGAAATAAATAAGCATGCCATTGCTGTAAAATACGGTTATGGCCTAAAGCAACTGTTAAGTCATTGAAAAGTGAATATGTAAAGTACAATAGAATACTATTTTTGATAAGACAAAAGGTAATAATTCCGTTTTGTCGTTGGGAATGAGATAGAGTAGGCTTATTTTTTCGTAGTATAGGATAAGCTGCTTTCATCTCTAAGTAGTGTAGAAGTAAAAATAGCATGAAGCCGATAAAGGGTAAATAAAATATAGCGATTTTCGGGCCAAATTGTGCATGTTCACTCTTAAAGCTTTGTAAAATTGGTATAGATGCAGGGAGCTTATTGTATTGGATAAGCGTTGCTGTCATGCCAGCAATAAAAATGGTTGCGACTATTAGTGTAAGCTGCTTACAGAAACGCGGTGTAGGTGTTTTTTGTTGTTCAGGCATCGATTCACCTCATTTTTTTTCTTAAAAAAAGCATTCTGTTATACTGTATCATAGAATAACATCATGTGTGTCATAGAAAGAAGGATTACATGGAATACTTGTTGTTTTTAGTCATTGGAATCGCTGGAAACGTCATTGGAACGTTAGTTGGTGGCGGGGGATTAATTACCTTACCGACGATGATGTTAATGGGAGTACCCGTTCATTCAGCGATAGGGGCAAATAAGGTTTCGAATATGGTCAGTGCCTTTTCAAGCTTCTACACGATTTTTAGGAGAAAAGAATTATTATGGTCAGAAATGCGTTCTGTATTACTCGTTTCTCTAGTTGGCGGTACACTTGGCGGACTATTTGCATCGTTCATCAGTAGTCAAACACTCACACTTATTGCCATTATTTTATTAGGTTTTGCACTTATTATGTCCTTTATAGGTGGGGCTGAATTTGGAGAAAAGGAAAGTTTTACAATGAATCGCAAAAACGGCCCGATCCTTCTTGCTGTAGGTTTTTATGATGGGTTGTTCGGTCCTGGTAGCAGTACGTTGGCACTTTATACATATGCTCATGAGAAAATCTCCTATTTGAAAGCTGTAGGTTTGTCGCGTGTAGGTGTTTTTGCGATGTGCTCCGGAGCGGCTATTACGTATATTGCTACAGGTAAGATAGAATGGCCGCTGACATTAGTATTAATGATCGGTTCTGTCATTGGTGCGCAAATAGGCATTATCCTTGCAAGGAAGGTCAAGGCAAATCAAGTAAAGCTATTACTTCGTATTGTGACAATTGTACTGATACTGCAGCTTGTCTATGATTTTATCAAACCGTTATAAGGAGGCGATATTCATGTTTGAAATTACACCTTATCCATCTTTTTCGTGGTCATTGTCACGTCATAAAACGTTAACAAGCTGTGCGCGAAAATATGGCTATGAATACTATTTTTCTCATAACGGCTGGCTTAGTTACAATGTGGAGCCCTATCATCAACATGTCTATCGCTTAAAGAAGCTACAATCCATGCCGATTTTATTTGGGCAAATTGTCCATCATTTAATAGAGCAATCGATCAATGATTATTTACAAACAGGCAAGGTGCCGACTTTGGCTGAGTTAGTAAATCGTGCTCGTGGGCAACTTAATGCGGCTTTTATTGATTCTACAAGCCATGTAGATTTATGGAGACATAAGCCTAATAAATTTTATATGATGCAGGAAATTTATTATGTAGGGAAGCTAAATCCTGAACTTATACAAGACTATAAGGAGCGAATGACGGCTGTATTTGAAAACTTTCTAAACAGTGAGACGTTTCAGCAAATTACTGCACAAAAAAGCTCCCTACGAATCGGTGAGCCTGAACAATTTCGCTCCATGAAAATTGAAGGTATTCAGGTTTTCGTGGTAATGGATTTTCATTATTATGATGAAATAGCTGACAAGTGGATTATTATCGACTGGAAGACAGGCGGAGAGTCTGATGATGATCGCCAGCAATTAGCACTCTATGCTTACTATGTTCAGCAGAAATACCGTGTAGCTCTTGAGCAGATTGATGTCTATAATGAATATTTACTGACTGGTAAACGAAAAAAATATTCATTTACTGCATTTGATATGGACAATATTTTACATACGTTTCAGCGGAGTGTGCTGGAAATGAAAAAATATCAAGCCGATATTTTCTCAAATGAACCAGTGGACGTTGAGAATTTTGAACAAACCCTTGATAAATGGCACTGCAAAGGGTGTAATTTTAAAGAATTATGTGCTCAGAAATGAGTTGGAAAATGGAGTAGGAGACCAAAAAGAGACGATTTAAAAATTTTCGGTGACCTAATTGCACTTGAATTATTTTAATATTCCATAAGAATGATGAAGTGCATGAAAGCTAATTTTCATAGTCCTGCTTTAGGAGGGAGAACGCCTTACTAGAACTACTGAATAAAGATTAACAGAAGGAAGATAATATTTAATGACAAATCTAATGTATGCATTTTGTTTAATCGTATGGGGTCTTAATTTTATTGCTGTTAAAATTCAAGGAACACCAGTAAGCTTAGAATTATCATTGACCTATAGGTTAGTTATGACTGCCATTTTATTTACTGTTCTGGTTTTGATTCTCAGACCAAAAGGGAAACCGAAAAGTAAAGATATACCATTTATCGTTGTCTTTGGTGTTTGTAACTTTGCTTTAAGCTATCTATGCTTATATTACGCAACCATATTAAGCTCAGCTGCCATTGTAACATTAATCTTTTCATTGAAAGTGATTTTGACGCCACTAGCTCTTCGAATTTTTTTAAAAGAGGAACTACATCCACGCGTTTTATTTGGGGGAGTACTAGGGGTATTTGGTGTATGCGTTTTAATTTATCCTACTTTAAGTAATTTTTCTGGCTTAGCTGATTTAAAAGGCATAATGATTGCTCTTTTAGGTACAGTACTTACAGCAATTGGTGATGCCAGTTCTGCAAGGAATGCCAAAGTAAAAATTGATCCAATCTATGCAAATGCTATTGGATTTGCTGTAGGAAGTATATTAATGTCAATCATTGTATTGCTGCAAGGGCAAAAAATTATGATTCCTATATCAATCACATATATTTCAGCTTTATTATACTTAACATTGATCGCATCTTTCCTAGCATGGCTATTTTATTTAAAGCTTGTTGAAAGAATAGGCGGTGCCAAAAGTGGCTACATGGTGGCGTTATTTCCGGTAATTGGAGGTATTGCTTCTGTTCTAATTGGTGAATCACTTCTTTCAATATATTTGGTAATCGGATGTCTATCTAGTTGTATAGGTGCTGCTATAGCTTTAGGCTTTAGAATTCCAAGAAGAATTTATACGCCTGTTGATTAGGAGAAACAGCCAAAGTTGTGAAAGCTCAACAGTGAACTTCATAGCGGTTGGCCATATATAATTTTAAGTATTTGCATGTATTGAAAAAAGGTTTCTATTTTATACAAAAAATAATAAGGTGCTGCTCGATCGTCACGAAGACAATAGAGACAGCACCCAGTTCATATTTAGTGGAAATATTTGTCGACACGCTGAAGGACTTCATCAGCAGAAAGTCCATTAGCATCAATAACAGGTCCCGCCAAAACAGGATCACTAATGCCCATAATATCTCTGTCTTGCCCAGTGATTACACAGGCATCACATTTTTTTGCATCTTCTTCAGTACGAAGTTGAATAACTTCATAACCTTTTGCCTTTAAAGCGTCTTCAACGTTTGTTAACGATTGTTCCACACCAATTATTCTAGACATTATTCTTCCACCTCCTATATGTAATGTGTCATATAGGATTGCTATTTATTCACTTAATTCGCATTTTGTTAAACATCAATGGATTATTAACAATAACTAAAAGTGATCAACAGTTATGACGGGTAAGATAAATCGCTTAAATCAAAATCAAAATCAAAAAATGGTATTTAAAAATATGGCGTCGAAATATAAGACCAAGATAGTGCTCATGATTAAAAATTCACATAACAATCTTCATCTTTGTCTGGGTCAAAATATAGAAACTCTCTTATTACGTGTTTTTCCTGTAAATATTCTTTCACTATTTCTACATCTTTACCAAAAGTAAGAAATGGCGAGCTTCCGAATCTAATTATATAGGGTCCTTCGTCAGATATAGAAGCGTATAGTATCATAGTGAAAATCGACATTCCACTTAGTCCCGTTCAGTTATTGCTTCAATGAAAAATATATAATCTAATGGATAAGGGGAGTAATGATATCTCTTTCGAATTTTATTTTTGCAATATTTAGGTAATTAGTTATTGATATCATTATGCTTAATACAAAGAGGTGAAATGAATTGTTTGAAATTAAATATGAAATCTTTGAGGATGATGTAGAAGAATTAAGAGTTATGGATATGTTGACATTTGATAAAGAATACAACCAAATTTATGGTTCTTTTACCTTAACAGTGGGAGGACACGATTTTATTCCGTACCCGCCTGATCATATCCCTTTATCAGCTAAAAGACTTTATTCTGAACTGATTCTTACTTACTTTGAATTATTAAACATACTAAGATTAGTAGTACAAACCAAGGCCATGGTTTGTGCTACTATTTTATTTAGTAGAAGTGAAGAAAAGTCGACCAGCCTCTGGGATCATATAGAATCCGTATCATAAACTGGCTAACTT
>NZ_MDDN01000029.1 GCF_001708185.1 Lysinibacillus xylanilyticus
GTGCGAAAGCGAAGCGACAGCAACAAATGTTTTATCTGTGCGAAAGCGAAGCGACAGCAACAAATGTTTTATCTGTGCGAAAGCGAAGCGACAGCAACAAATGTTTTATCTGTGCGAAAGCGAAGCGTCAGCAACAAATGTTTTATCTGCGCGAAAGTGAAGCGGCAGCGGCAAATGTTTTATCTGCGCGAAAGTGAAGCGGCAGCGGCAAATGTTTTATCTGCGCGAAAGCGAAGCGGCAGCAACAAATGTTTTATCTGCGCGAAAGTGAAGCGGCAGCGGCAAATGTTTTATCTGCGCGAAAGCGAAGCGGCAGCGGCAAATGTTTTATCTGCGCGAAAGCGAAGCGGCAGCAACAATGTTTTATCTGTGCGAAAGCGAAGCGACAGCAACAATGTTTTATCTGTGCGAAAGCGAAGTGACAGCAACAAAGCGCCCAGTCGGAGCGGAAATCAATCTCTCATTTTTGCCGAAGAGCCACACTAAATTATTCACATTTCGACAACATTCAAAGGGAACGATTCAAGTAGTTCCCTTTTTTATATCCCCTTATTTTGAAAAGTCTACTTTTCATATTAGTAACTTTGTGTATAATTCATAATAGTAGTTTTAGGAGGATACATATGAAAAAAAAATATAAAGTGATTATTACCATTGTCAGTCTTCTATTAGTATTGTTTGTTGGGGTTGGATTTTTTGCAGGGAATTATTTTTATAACTTCGCCTTAAATCCTAATATTGATAAATCAGAAGTGTTTAATGCTCCGCACAATTCTATTGCTGTTAGTCCTAAGGATGCTAAAGAAAAAGAAGAGAGTGAGAAGTGGTTTAAAGAGAATTATGAGGAATCTTATATACCGTCTTTCGACGATTTGAAATTACATGCCTATACGCTTAAAAATACAAACGAAACAAATAAATGGACAATTATTTTCCATGGATATTCATCTGATGGCTCACAAATGACAAAGTACGCTAAGCATTTTTATGATACAGGCTACAACGTTCTCGTACCTGATGCAAGGGCTCATGGAAAAAGTGACGGCGACTATATTGGTATGGGCTGGCATGATCGACTTGATGTAGTCTCTTGGATTAATAATATTATCAGTTCTGATAAAAACGCTGAAATTGTTTTGTATGGTGTTTCCATGGGTGGTGCTACAGTGATGATGGCCTCAGGAGAAGATCTACCTGACAATGTTAAGGCTATTATTGAGGATTGTGGTTATTCTTCAGTTTGGGATGAATTCTCCTATCAATTGAAAGCACTCTTTAATTTACCTGAATTTCCTATTATGCATTTTTCTTCAATTGTCACAAAGTTAAGAGCTGACTTTACGCTTGGTGAAGCAGATACCGTCAAGCAAGTAGCAAAATCGAAAACACCTATGCTATTCATTCATGGAAGTAATGATACATTTGTTCCCTCTGATATGCTAAATGAAGTATTTGAGGCTGCCAATGTACCGAAGGAGAAATTTATAGTTGAAGGTGCTGGACATGGTAATGCTGAAAGTGTTGCTGGAGATACTTATTGGGAAACTATTAATAACTTTTTAGCAAAATATATAGAGTAAATATCCTTAATTTTTGCTACCGCTCAGGTGTCTTCCCAAAGCACCTGAGCGGTTCTTTGTCCTACCCGAGCAGTTTTCCCACTGACCCGAGCAATTCCGAGGTCTACCCCGAGTTAATATCTTTTTGATTCCAAAGAGTTTCTACATTAGAATCGTTAAATGGAAAGACAGCTTGAATACCTTATTGTCGTTTCATCCATTCGCAAAGTGCATGTACAGTTGCTCGATTTTTTGCCGGTGGATACTGATGAGCGTAGCGGCTATCATACCATGTCTCATATGTTTTATCAGCATCCTTTAAATAAAATTCTAACTGTCTTGCATGTTCAATATCTACATTTTCATCACGGTAGCCATGAATGATAAGTACGGGAGCTGTAATGTGCTCTACCTCAAATAGTGGTGTTCGAGCATCATAAGCCTCTGGTACACGATTAGGTGTCCCTCCAATAACCCGCTTCATCATACGGCGCATATCTGTCCGCTCCCAATATGTAGCTGTTGCATCCGATACTCCTGCCCATGTCACAACAGAGGTGATATCTCTACGTAATATGGCTGTCCACAGTGCCATAATGCCACCACGCGAAAAGCCAAAGATATGGATATTATCATTACAAAACTGTTTTAGTACGTCCACTGCGTATACAGCGTCATAACGATCCCCTCCAGCAAACTCATCTCGACCTTCTCCACCTCGATTGCCACGGTAATATGGAGCGAAAACGATAAAGCCTTGTGCTGCAAACTGTGCGACACGCGAAGGTCTCACCATACCAATGCTTTGCATACCTCCACGTAAATATAAAAAACCATCATATGTACCTTCTGCCTTAGGCTCTGCTAATAATCCCTTCACACGTAGCCCCTGTGACATATAAGTAATTTCGGTTAAACGAATAGCTGGATTCGGCGAAGGATAGGCACGCTTTTTTACGATATCACCATTGTTTGTCACGACGTTTCAACTCCTCCAGCATTTTCTTCATACCTTCATCCTTCATATGAAAACTCAAGTTAGGATGCTGAGCAAATTCTTCATCTGTTAACCAAAGCATGCCTGACGTTTCTAAATCAAATTCTATGTCCTCTTGCCCTGCAAATTGTGCGGTAAAGACCGTTTTACAAAATAAGATGTCCTCATGAACTGCGTATTCTGCAAACCATTTAAGATTTTTCACATGAACACCAGTTTCCTCAAATACTTCCCTAACTGCTGCCTGCTCTAATGTTTCTCCAGGTTCTTGCTTTCCACCTGGAACCTCTACACCACGGCGTTTATGAATCGTACATAACCACTTATTTTTATGTTTTAAAAAAACAAGTACATGCTTAGGCTCAACCTCAAGTTGCCCCCTTGTAAAGCTTAAATCCACTCGTAAACCATTTAAATCTGTAAATGAGAACATGCTCTTCAACTCCTTTTTATATTGCAAAAGCATTATTTCATACATAAGTTAAATCTATTACTAAGAAATAATAGCATTCTTCAGCACATAGATAAAAATCTATGTCAGTATTGGCCTTAAAAGGATTTACCTCCTATATTCACTGCTCTAATAAAGTGGATAGAGTAGTATATAAAAATTTAGCAGTTTGACAGACCAAAGGAAAGTTTCTGTAATGTTCCAAATTCCATGTACTCACGCTCCTTCAACAGTCCTTTGAGATCCATTTATTTTTACTATAGACTATAGCTTAAATAAAGTGGTATTAGGAGTATTTTTTGCTAAAATCTTATTTGCCTAGTTAATATTTTATTTATGCTTTTGGTTTTAAAGAAATCTACAATTTTTACAGATCGTGTAGCGCCTTTCCCCACTCTTTAACACTAGTATTAGAAAATAACATTCAAAAGAAATAAACTCTCGGTATATAAAACTCTTTCTATTTAATAATAGACATTGCAATCATCATAGTTTTCAATTTTAGCGTGCATTAAAAGTTTATACAAATTAGGGTCGCTGAAGTTTTTCAGTGACCCCCAATCTTAAACACGTTTATTGAAATAAGGAAGTTGTTCCACAAATGCTTTCGTATCATCATCCCCATACTCATGGACGAGTGCATAGATTTTTTTTAATCGCAAATCAATTTCATCATTTTCCCTATCTAAGTGATACTGTATATACGGTAACTGTGCACGCCATGCATTTGAAATTTCTAACAGCTGCATTTGCTGAAAAATCTTTTCAAAGACATCTAACGCTTGGCGATCTATATTGAGTTCAAAGTTCCACGGTCCTGCATATGGATTTGTATAATACGTTCTATTGGCAAGTGAAAAATATACACGATGACGCTCCATCTCTACAAACCTCCTTTTTCCATAGTATGGAGGTAAAAGTGACGTTTTATTCGCTGGAATGTCAAACTTCCTTCACAACTAAGTAAGATTATCTAATTTATAATAGATATGATGATTAAGGAACGGAGGGAATGCCATGAGTTTAATCACGCTTTTAATTGTAGCAGCGATTATCGTTATTTTAATAACAGTCGCTACTATTATTAGTGTCAATCGCGCATATGCCTTTAAACATACTGTTGATGAAAAACCTAAGCAAAGCTTTCATCCAGATGAAGACTAGTTCAATTTGTACATTTTTTAAAGGAATTCTTTTATAATATTATTAACAAATAGAATTTGGAGTGAACACAATGGGCGTACCATTACCAATAATAATTATGATTGCAATGATGATGCTTATGTTTGGCGTTTCTGTCATTGTCCTTTTGAAGAAAAAAAGCAATTTCTTTACACAGACTATCGATGCTAAGCCTGAACAGGTCAATCCTCAACAAAAGGATAAACACATATGAAATATCCCTTTATATGGCTCATTAAGTTTTACAGAAAATTTATTTCACCTATGACGCCACCATCCTGCCGCTTCTACCCTACATGCTCCTCTTATGGGCTAGAAGCTTTTCAAAAACACGGTGCCATTAAAGGATTCTATTTAACGATTAAGCGCATATCAAAATGCCAACCATTTCATCCTGGCGGCTTTGATCCTGTACCCGAAAAATGGCCTTCGAAAAAGAATTAATTTTCGAGGGTCATTTTTTCTTGTACTTTTTTCAGATGTACGTTATTATAGAAACTGTTCTAATAACCAAATCGTAACGATTACTATTTGAAAGAGGTATGCTATAAAATGAAAAAATTATTTTTGTTATGTTTAGTTGCAGTTCTTGCCTTATTCACTGCTGCCTGTGGAGATAAAACATCAACATCTAAACAGTCAGAGAAAAAGGATAAATTAACAATTTACACAACTGTATATCCGTTAAGTTATTTTGCACAACGAATTGGTGGCGATTTTGTAGAGGTTTCTTCCATTTACCCTGCTGGCGCCAATGAACACACATTTGAGCCAACACAAAAAGATATGATGAAACTAGCAGACGCTGATATATTTTTCTATATTGGTTTAGGACTAGAGGGCTTTGTTGAAAATGCAAAAAAAACTCTAGCTAATGAAGATGTAACAATGGTTGCAACTGCAGATCAGGTTTCAGATGAAAAATTAGCTGTCAGCACTGGTCATATACACGATGATGAAGATGACCATGCTACTACAGAAGAGCATAGCCACGGTGAAGACGAAGACGGACATGACGATCATGATCATGGAAATATAGATCCACATGTTTGGTTATCACCTATTATTAGTCAAGACTTAGCACTTTCCATTAAAAACACGCTAGTTGAAAAAATGCCGGAACAAGAAGCTACATTTACAGCTAACTACGAAGCATTAGTAAAAGAACTTCAAGATTTAGACAACGAATTTAAAGTAATGGCTGATAAAGCGCAAGAGAAGACATTCTTCGTATCACATGCAGCATTTGGCTATATCGCAGGTCAATACGGCTTAAAGCAAATACCAATAGCAGGTTTAAACTCACAAACTGAACCTTCTCAAAAGGAACTAACTAAGATTGTTGATAAAGCAAATGATTTGCATATACATTACATTTTATTCGAGCAAAATGTTTCTTCTAAGTTAGCCGAGGTCATCCAAAAAGAAGTTGGGGCAGATTCGCTTGTCTTGCATAATTTAAGCGTTTTAACAACGGATGATGAAAAAAATAATGAAACATACTTTACGCTAATGAAGAAAAATATTCAAACTTTAGATACTGCATTAAACTCCCACAAATAAATGACTAAGGAGGTGCCCCGACAATCGTTTGGGACACCTCCTTTATTATGACGTATTTTTCTTGTGGCATTCGTTTTTCCGTTCTATAAATACTTATTAGCCTCTTTTTCATTTTTACCAAATCATGTTTCTTTTGCTCAGCCTTTATTTGTACTACTTTACTTTCTAAAATGATCGGTTCCCATTTATTTAGATGTAACTGAACAGAGTTATCGCTTTGATTTCCTATTATAAGCTGTGTAGGTTGTTCTATTAATTGTTTTACGATTAGTTTATTTTTACTTAAATTAGACAGTCTTTCATCAAAAGTAAAATAACTATCCAATATTGGTTTTGTAAGAACTTCAACCTTACTAGTTCTATGAAAATCTATATAGGCTTCGCTTGTTGCAGTGGGGAAGCTCGCATAGTCCCAAGAGTGATCCTGCGCTAATTGGCGATCCGAAACTAAAAAGTAATTATAACGTACTTCACCTTTACGATCTGGCAAAGGATCATCCCATGTAACATCGATATGATACCATTCATTATCAAGCTTTACTAAAACCCAGGCATGTAGCTGTTCACCTACTTTTCCTGGAACGTATTGTACCTCAAAGCCTAGCATCTCTAACATCCGATAAAGCACTAAAGCATATGCCTGACAGACTCCCTTGTTTTCCGTAAGCAATGTGTAGGGAGAATATTGACTTCCTTCGGTTTCCTTTGAATATTCAGCGGATAGGACAATAAAATCATGTGCAGCCTGTAGTTTCTGCAGATCACTTAATCCATGCATAGATGCAATAATATTCGCCAAAGTCTGTTCTACAAATGCCTCCTCTGCTTGTGAAATATGATAAGTAAATTGAAATTTAATGACAATATTATTGGCATATCCATCATATTTCCATTTAAAACTTGAAATATTGGCGTAAATATAAGGATCTTGAATAGCATGTTTAATAAGCTCTGATAGTTCATCTTTTATTTCCGACGTATCACCAGTGTAATGAATGTCAAATTCAGTAGACAATTGCATAACTTGTTTTTCAATTAGATTTTGTAGTGTTTCTATTGAATTTGCTGTTGCAATATTCTTTTGTTCATAGTTTGCGAATACTTGCACATGACTCATTTGTAAAACAAATAATATAATGACAACATTATATATATATTTTCTCATATGAGTCATTCTCCTTTACTAACTAGTTTATGCCTTCCATTTTTTATTATGTTAATGAATGATTAATTTAATTCTAAAAGTTTGCTAAAAAAGACTCTCCAAACGTATAAAAGAAGCCATCTTATTATGAAGGCTTCTTTCAACTGATCGACAAAAGAATAAAAATAAATTAATTTGTATCCATAAACAAAGGTTGATTTTCACTCCGAGTGGACGCTTTCCGCGGGCTTGGCTTCAATCTCCTCGTCACTACGTTCCTGCGGGGCTTTCAGCGCAAGCTTATCCCGCAGGAGTCGCCACTCTCTCCGTAAAAATCAACTGTTCCTCTTCAAAAGATGAGTCGGTAAGCTGAAACCAAAATTCCATTATGGTTATGATTAAACACCAGAAAAAACCAGATAAAATTATAATAGGTGTTTTTTTTGTACAAAGTAAATCTACCTATATAGGAAAACAAGACAGCTTCTACGCTTCCCACGAAATGTTAAGTAGCGTGTCTACCAATTAAATGCTTTATGCAAACAAAATAATGTTTATCTATAAACTGAAAGAAGCCCTCTTATCATGAAGGCTTCTTTCATAGTGTTGAAAAAAATTATTTTTTCAATGAAATTAAAGTATGGTACTCCGGCAAAATGAGTTGCTGATTTCCGTTCCGACTGGGCACTTTCCTGGAGCACCCAGTCAGTCACTCAATCAACCAATTCACTTAGCATATCGCTAAATTTATAGTGATAAATGAAACTTCAGCAGATGTTTTTTGTGCGATAGCAAAGCGGCAGCAACAAGAAGGTTTTGTCCGTGTGAAAGTGAAGCACCGCAACATTACTTCATTAATTTTCTACGAAGTAACTTATTAGCACCGTTACGAGGGAGCTTGTCCGTAATAATAATTTCTTTTGGCATTTTATATTTAGCAAGCTTCTGTTGACAAAATGCTTGTATTTGTTCTACCTGTACTTGTTCTTTTAATACAACAAAGGCAATCGGCACTTGTCCCCACTCATCATCTTCGATACCACATACTCCCGCTTCCTGGACAGCATAATGTGTAAGTAACACATTTTCAATTTCAGCAGGGTAAATATTTTCGCCACCTGAAATAATTAAATCAGCACGACGATCCAAAACAAACAAATAACCATCTCCGTCTATATAGCCAATATCCCCAGTATGGAGCCAACCATCAATCATCGCTTCTTTTTGGGCAAAACGGCCAATATATCCTGGCGTTACATGTGGACCACGTATACAAATCTCTCCCTCACCATTGGCATTCGGCTCAGCAATGCGAATTTGGTTAAAAAACAATGGTTTTCCTGCTGAACCTATTTTTTGCATCGCATCTTCGTTTGCTAATGTTGCCGTTTGTGATGAAGTTTCAGTCATACCGTACGTTTGAGCTACAGCTAAATTTAATGCATGAGCTCTTTTTAAATAATCTACTGGCACAGGTCCTCCGCCTGCTAGCATCATTTTAAATTTCGGTGAGGCTTGTGCATTTTTCTGTTCAAGTGTATGTAGAATTCTTTCCAATGTAACAGCGACTACTGACATATGTGTAACATCACCATTGACTATATTTTCGGAAATGGCTTCTACATCAAAATGATTATATAAATTCACTTTATTACCGTACAATAGAGAGCGTACTAATATAGAAAAGCCACTAATATGAAAAAGTGGTACTGCACATAACCAAGCGTCATCAGCCTGCAAACCTAAATTAAGAACAGAGGACGTTGCACTTGCCTGATGATTGCCAACCGTTTGACGAACCCCTTTTGGGAAGCCAGTCGTACCAGATGTATACATAATTGATGTTGTTTGATGTAAAGACCATTCCTTTGCAACATCTATCGTCGTCTCCGAACTTTCTTCAATAGTTGAAAATAAGTGATGCGTAGTTTGCGACGGTAGTTTTTCTACATCCTCATCTGCAATTACTACTGTCACTACTTCTGAATCCTCTAATTGATAGGCAATTTCAGCCTGTGATAGCCTCCGATTTAGCATGACCATTTCACATTGTAAATGCATACATGCATACATCATGATGACAAGTGCAGGCTTGCTCGGCCCCATTATAGCAATCCGGTCTCCTTGCTTAATTCCTAATGTAGTTAGTTGACGCGCACGCTTTAAAGACAAATCATTTAATTCTTGAAATGTCCAAGTTTGCCCGTTATATGTTAAACCGTTTCGTAATGGTGTTAAATACGCTCGCTGTAAAATCCAATTTGGATACATCTCGTTTTCCCTCCGATCAACCTTAATCTTAACGTTTCATCGCATCATCCGTCTATTCGTTAGTTTGAGGAAATATGTCCATTGCTTTGATGAGGTAATCCGTTACTTTGACATGTCTATTTAGTGCTCTGACACGGTGTTCCGCCGCTAATGTACCGGGTTCCGCCGCTAACGTACCAGGTTCCGCCGCTAACGTACCAGGTTCCGCCGCTAACGCACCACTTTCCGCCGCTAACACACCACTTTCCGCCGCTAACGCACCACTTTCCGCCGCTAACGCACCGCTTTCCGCCACTAAACCGTAACTTTTCCGTCGCTCTAGCAAGTCTATCCGTCGCGCCCCTTTAGATATACAAAAAGCTCGTATCTCCAAAAAGATACGAGCTTTTCGCTCCCAATAATCAAGGAAATCTTGGGAATTGACCGAAATCTGGTTGACGTTTTTCTTTAAATGCGTCACGACCTTCTTTAGCTTCATCTGTTGTGTAATAAAGAAGAGTAGCGTCGCCAGCCATTTGTTGAAGGCCTGCTAAACCGTCTGTATCTGCATTCATCGCTGCTTTTAAGAAGCGTAAAGCAGTTGGAGACATTTCTAGCATTTCTTCACACCATTGTACAGTTTCATCTTCAAGTTGCTCGTAAGGAACAACTGTGTTAACTAATCCCATATCAAGTGCTTGCTGTGCATCATATTGACGGCAAAGGTACCAAATTTCACGTGCCTTTTTATGTCCAATGATACGTGCAAGATAGCCTGAGCCATAACCAGCATCGAATGAACCAACTTTTGGTCCAGTTTGTCCAAAACGTGCATTGTCAGCAGCAATTGTTAGGTCACAGACAACATGTAATACGTGTCCTCCACCGATTGCATAGCCAGCAACCATCGCTACTACTGGTTTTGGAATAACACGGATTAAACGTTGTAAATCAAGAACGTTTAGACGTGGGATTTCATCTTCACCAACGTAGCCGCCATGACCGCGTACTTTTTGGTCCCCACCTGAACAGAAGGCATGTTCACCTTCACCAGTTAAAATGATAACCCCAACATTTTTGTCATCACGTGCACGTGAAAAAGCATCGATCATTTCCATTACCGTTTTTGGTCGGAATGCGTTGCGCACTTCTGGACGGTTAATCGTAATTTTTGCGATACCGTTATAGAACTCATACTTAATATCTTCGTAAGTATGTAAAGTAGTCCATTGACGTGTCATTGAATTGCCTCCTAATAAATATATTCGTCTCGTTCAGAACCGAGGCGGTAACGTAAAATTTTATTACGATCAATTATGCCTCGGCATAATTGCGTCTGGAATCGGCTTTGTGCAATCACAAAGAATTCCTTTCCGATTCCATGACATCCGCCGGAGGCTTTAACTTCTTTCATTGGTGTTGAAAGAAGTTAAATACTCCTCTACTATTGTAGCAAACTCAGCGGGATTTTCCACATGAATTGCATGTCCAGCGTCATTTACTGTCTTATGCTTAACAATTTTTAATAACGCTTTCATTTCTAGTGCTATTTTACAAAATTTTTCATCTAATGAGCCTGTTATTAAAAGCACAGGACATTCTAACTTAGTTAATGACAACCAATTTGAAGGCTGGACGCCTGTCCCAATGCCTCGTAAGCTACCAGCCAGGCCTTCCTTCTTCTGAGAAATTCTTTCTGCACGAATAGCTTCTTGAATACTGCGAGGTAAACGTTTTTGTGATTCAAACATCGGAATATTCTCCCATACGTTGACAAATGATAATAAACCGTTACGTACTATTTTTTCAGCTAAAGCGTTATCCTTCTCACAACGTTCAGAACGTTCCTCTAAAGTTCGTAAACCTGGAGAAGCACTTTCTAAAATTAGCTTATCCACACTTTCTGGGTAAGAGATTGCATACGATAATGCAATTCTTCCCCCCATAGAATAGCCTAACAACGTAAATTTCTTTAACTGTAGCTGACAACAAACTTCCTCTACATCTTGGATTTGTTCTTGCATAGAGAAGCGACTAATTAGCTGAGGTATAGCCGTTCGACCATGTCCAATTAAATCAATTGCAATCACTCTTACATTCGGTATTGCTTCCGCTAAATTTCGCCATGTAGCCGTACTACCTGTAAAACCATGCAATGCAACGAGCGTTTGCTGTGCTTCTTCATTCCAGATTTCTACGTACGTTTCCAGCCCTCGAATCATTAACTTTGCCATGCTTTTAATCCCGCATTAATGCGATTCCATAATGCCCGATGCGCATAAACATTTTCCTCTCTATCTGTGAAAATTTCGAATAAGCGCAATGGTCGTTTTTTTATTGTAGTAAACTTCTCTGATAGCTCTGAAATGTCGTCTACGCGAATATAGTCCATAGCGTACATATTGGCAATATCTCTGAACTCGAGTGCAGTTGGTGTGCCAAATAAATCTTCATAATGTGCCTCAACTGTGGATTGAGGTAAATAAGAGAAAATACCGCCGCCATCATTATTCATAACAATGATTGTCAGGTTGCATTCCTGGTATCTTGAAGCAATAAGACCGTTGACATCATGTAAAAATGCTAAATCGCCAATAAGCAAGTAGGTTTCACGGTTATTTCCTTGACTGAAGCCCATTGCAGTTGAGACGACGCCATCGATACCATTCGTTCCACGATTCGCTACAATACGAATATCCTTCGATGTCGCCATTAAAAACGTATCAATATCACGCACTGGCATACTGCTACTAACAAAAATATCACTGCCATTCGGAATCATGTTCAGTAATCGACTTACCATTGCTCCTTCATCGATTGCAGCGTCAGAATAATGTTCAATATATTCCAAAGCTATATCATTAGCATCTTGCCACTCAGCTAAATATTCTGCCTCTAGTGCTGATTTAGAGATTTCTAATTGAGTGAGCCACTCACCAATGCTTGCGTGAATAAAATGAGTAGACACACTTGTAGAATCACGGAACATCGGATCTTCATCGACAATAATATAAGCATCAGGCTGAGATTTAGTTATAAACTGCATAATAAATTTAGAAACAGGCTGTGCGCCTAAACGTAGTACCGTATCAGGTTCAACTAATGCTTTAAAATCCTCACTCTTCATAATTGCATCATACGTTGTGATAATATATGGCAGACAATCCTCTGGGACAGATGCCCGCATATTCGATAAACTCTCGACAATGACAGGCCATTTTAATTGGCGAACAAACTCCCACATAATTGTTAAATCTGTACCAAGTGCTAGCTCACCAATAATAACAAAGCCTCTTTTGGTTGCGCTTAAAATCTCTGATAGCTCCTGTTGAGTGGCCGTTGAAGGCATTAACTGAGCTATACGATTATGCTTAAATGTTGCTTCTGGGAGCTCTTCTCGAAAATCAATCAACAAAGGTTCTCGGAACGGTACATTAATATGTACTGGTCCAAATGGTGCGCTCATTGCAATCGCTACTGCACGTGCAATATGGCGCTCGATAAACGGCAATGTTGGTGCTGCATCATCTGCCAACGGGAAATCTACGCTCCATTTGACATGTTTACCATATAAATTAGGCTGATCAATAGCTTGTGGTGCACCCACCTGTCGCAATTCATGTGGACGATCCGCTGTAATCACAATTAACGGTACACGAGCATAGTATGCCTCAACAATGGCAGGAAAATAGTTTGCTGCTGCTGTTCCTGATGTACATAAAAGTACAACTGGTTTCGCTGTAGCCTTTGCAATTCCTAGCGCAAAAAAAGCTGCCGAACGCTCATCAACTTGACGATACAACTGGAGCTGTTTCGTTGAAGCAAATGCATAAGCTAATGGGGTCGAACGTGAGCCTGGGCTAACAACAACATTCTCTACTCCAGCTTGCACTAATGATGCTACCATTTTATAAACATAGTCCGTTAAAATTTTCCGTTCACTCATGTAATTGTCCTCCTAGCGCACGAAGCATCGGACGGAATTTCACTAATGTTTCCTCATATTCAGAATGTGGCTCTGAATCTGCTACAATACCGCCACCAGCATATAAATAAGCTTTATCCTTAAGTAAAGCAGCCGAGCGAATGGCTACTGCAAATTCGCCGTTACCTTCAGCATCTACCCAACCGATTGGAGCAGCGTAAAGTCCACGATTCATAGGCTCGTATTTACGTATAGCTGCCATTGCCTCGTTTCTCGGTACACCACCTAAAGCAGGTGTAGGATGCAATGATTTTGTCAGTTGTAAAATCGTCGCGTCACTATTTAATTGACCTTCAACAGGTGTATATAGATGTTGTATATCTCTAATTTTTAGTAATCGAGGGCTATCTGGTATTGTCATCTCAAGACAATTTTTACGGAATGTTTCCGCAATCATATCGACTACATATTGATGTTCCCCACCATTTTTCGGATCATTCAATAAGCTTTGTCCATAGTTTTCATCTTCTTCAGCCGTCTTACCACGTTTAATAGAGCCCGCAACACAAGATGAAAAGGCACGTCCATCTTCTACTTTCACAAGACGTTCAGGGGATGCACCGAAGAACAATAATTCTTGACGCTCTAAGCCAAATAAATAGCTCTCTGGCTGTTCATGTATGATTTGTGAAAGTACTTGCGGTGAAGATACTTGCTCATTAAATTGCAATGCGAGTGACCGGGCAATTACAACTTTATCTGCCTTTTTCTGTTTAATTAATGCTGTCACTTGGTCAATGGAAGCTAAATATGGCTCCTTATACGGCTCAAAATAACTTGTAATTTCAGGCTTTGAATACGTTTTCACTTCTTTTACCTGGGCAGCATGAATTAAATGATCCCGCTCTTTTCGTAGCGCTTCAAATCGAGCCTCTGCCTGCTGATCTTTTGTAATAAGATGAAGGCTTACATACGCTTTGTCATCACGTATGACAAGCTGATAAGTTGCAAGCGCAAAATAAGCCTCTGGAAAGTCCGTCCATTCCCCAGCTACATTATTTTGTGGATCAAATGTAAAACCGCCAAATAAAATTGGCTGTAGCTCGCTTTGATCCTTTACACAGTTTTTCGTTAAACTTTTCCATTCTGCTTCAACTGCATCAAAGCGATCATTTTTGGCGTTATTTTGAATCGTATGGGCATGTCCTAGCCCTACTAATGTCATTGTTTTTTCTCTATTTTGCCAATAAAATCGTTCACCTTTATAACGCTCTTCGCCCGCTGCATAAAATGCAAGCGCCGATAAGCGACTTACTTCAATTGTTTCCATATAAAAATGAAGGCTTTGGCCCAAAGAGTCCACTTCTACCTCTGTGGCTTGGTACCACTTCTGTTGCATGAAAATTACCTCCGTTGTTGCAATGTATATAATGAGCAATGCCACGGTTCAAATACATATTGACCGAGACTTTACTTAATGAAGTGAGCGATTATATTTTCACCACATCATATTTCTTTGTTAAAATAGCGGTCATTGTTTGTTTGACAGCCTATTCTTCGTACTGTTGCGATTTTCCTAATTGTTGTTTCCAGTTCATAAATGCATGTTCTATTGTATCATTTTTTTTACTGAACTGTATGTAATAAGCTGTGAACCTACCCAATTTCTCATTCTTCGTATAAAATAAGAAGAGTCCACAACATTCGAAGGAGAGAAAGACCTTATGACCAAAGTCATTGAAGCTGATAGGGGTTTTAAAGTTTGGTGGCATTTAACACGTCCACATACTTTAACCGCTTCATTCGTTCCTGTATTTTTAGGAACAGCAATTGCCCTAGCAATTGAAAAACAAACAATTGATTTTGGACTATTTTTTGCTATGCTCATTGCAAGTATGCTTATTCAAGCAGCAACGAATATGTTCAATGAATATTACGATTACAAGCTAGGATTAGATAATGAACATTCTGTCGGTATCGGCGGAACCATTGTGCGTCACGGTGTCCAACCAAAAACAATTATGATCATTGCCTTAAGCTTTTATGCAATCGCTATGCTACTTGGCATATACATATGTGCCTCTACTTCTTGGTGGCTTGCTGCAGTCGGGCTTGTTTGTATGCTTATTGGTTTTTTATATACGGGAGGACCATACCCTATAGCTTATTCACCATTTGGAGAGCTTGTATCTGGTGCTGTTATGGGAATGGGTATTATCTTAATCGCCTTTTATATTCAAACACTTACTGTGACACTTGATGCTGTTTTACTTTCAGTACCAAGTATGATTTTAGTTGGTGCCATCATGCTGTCCAATAATATTCGTGATATCGTTGGTGATACAGAGGGTGGTCGAAAAACACTTGCTATTTTAGTGGGGCGTGATAATGCCATTTCTGTGCTTTCTGGCTTTTTTGTTGTTTCGTACTTATGGGTAATCGCTCTTGTAGCAATTGATGGTATTACTTTTTGGGCTTTACTCATTTTCTTAAGTGTTCCAAAGCCACTTCGTGCGATTCAAATTTTCCGCGATAAAAAAGAAGCCAAGGAAGTGATGCCTGCGATGAAATTTACAGCGCAAACAAATACATTCTTCGGCTTCCTCTTAGGAATAGGTTTATTAATTCAATATTTCTGTTATTAAGATACACCAGTAAAAAATGTAGCAGCCTTAACGGGTTGCTACATTTTTTACATAGCGTCGAAAATTATTACTTGCTATACCACGAACCTCTTCGACTGAAAAATGCTCACGTAATGCCTCTAGTAAATTTTGCGCCTCTCCAGCGTGTGCCAATCCATTTACAGTAGCATCTATCCCGTCAAAGTCTGAACCTAGACCCAGATGCTCTACTCCTACTAATTTCGCTAGATGCTTCACATGTGCAACTAAATCATCCAACGTAGCATCATCACTGATAAAAGTCGGGTAGTAAACGACATGAATATGCCCTCCATGCTCTACGAGTGCTTTTGCCTGAGCATCCGTTAAATTTCTTGGATGATCACAAATTGCCCGTGCATTACTATGGCTCGCAATTATATGCTTCGCTAGTGGCAACACATCCCAAAAGCTCTGTTCATTTAAATGAGCAACATCAATAATAATATCTCGTTCATTTAGCAAGTTTACAACTTCTTTACCAAATGGTTTTAAGCCAAGACTTGCATCCTGTTCAGCACCGTGGGCTACAGCATTTTCTTCATTCCATGTAAGTCCAACAAGCTTCACACCCGCGTCTAATATAACGGAAAGCTTTGCTAAATCGTCAGCGATTGGGCCACAGCCTTCTAAGCTTAAGATGGCTCCAATTTCATGTGGAGCTAAAGTATCTAATTGTGACCAATTAGTAATATGCACCATTCCCTCAGTTTGTAATACATGTGTATGAAAAGCTTCAATTTGGCGCATTGCCTCTAAAAACTGCATACTTTGTGGAATGTTAGGATCGATAAAAATAGCAAATACTTGTGCCTTTACTTGCCCTAGATGTAATCTTCCTCGATTGGCATGCAACCGTAAATCATCCTCAAATTTTGCTGTTTCTAAAGTGCTTAATTTCAATAGTGCATCACAGTGTAAATCAATTATTTCCATATTCTCACCTCATACAGCTATTATACTGCTTGTGAGAGGAAATGCTTACTAACTTTTATCTTGAGGTGTATCGGAAGAGCCAAATTCCTCAAGCTCTATGAAATCATCCGATCTTGGTGTTGAAGACAACACGTCTTCTTCCACCGGTCTTAAACCGTCTTCTCTTTGTTCTGCATGCTCCACACATGTCAAAGCTTTCGGCATAGCTTCTAAGCGACCAATCGGAATCTCTTCACCACATATAGCGCATTTGCCATATGTACCGTCCGCCATTGCTTGCAGTGCGCGCTTTATTTCCTCAGCATTGTCACCACGGTGCTCATCAATTGCCATTTCCGTTAGCTGATCCGTTAAATCACTCGCATTGTCAGCCGGATGATTATCATAATTAGATAGCTCTGTCGCTTGTGGACGCTCTGATTCCTCAAGTTGATTTTCTATTTCCTGTAGTTCCTGCTCTAATTGCTGTTTTAATTTTTCCATTACTTGTGGGTTCAAAAAAATCTCCTCCTCATGCTTCATTTTTTCCTAAATTAATATTTCTAAAACATTAAAGCATAAGGAGGAATCACTTATTTTTTTCGTATAATTACACCAAAGCGAAATTGATTATAGCATCATGCAAAAATGTTGTGGCTCCCGGAGAAATACGCTCGTCATAATAAGCTGTAAATCGTTCATCTGCAATATACATCTGTGCTATACCAGCATGTGCCTCTTTAGAATATTGTGACCATGAAAAGCTTAGCCAACGCTTATGAAGCTCCGCTACCTCCATTGCCACATCATTTTTGGTATCGCCGATTTCCATCGCTTCTTTTAAACGAGCAAATAATTGCTGTTCTAGCTGCTGCATTGCCTCATACTGTTCCTCTGTCATATTTCTGAACTTAGCATTCGATGCATCAACCGTTTGATTTCCATATTTTGAACGAATCTCTTGACCATATTGCTTTTCATTTTCTTCGATTAGCTTCTCTTTAAAGCCATTAAATTTCTCTTCATTTGTCATTGGTTGTTCCTCCTCAATCGATTGAATTGTTTTTTCCACTGTTTGTAATATCTTTTCAAGCTGCTCCTTGCGCTGCAGTAAAGCAGTACGATGAGTCTTGAGTGCCTCTGTATGTTGAAAATCAGGTGCTTGAATAATTTCCTGAATTGTTGCTAGCTTCATATCTAATGCTCTATAAAATAAAATTTGCTGGAGCATATCAACCTCAAACTGTCCATAAAATCGGTAGCCTGCTTCATTGGTTCTTGCTGGCTTCAGTAATCCAATTTCATCGTAATAACGCAGGGTTCTTGTGCTAACCCCTGATAACTGAGCAAGCTCTTGGATTGTATATTCCACACTTTCTCACCTCCACTAATGCTACTGTAAACCTTTACGCAACGTTAAGGTCAACAGAAAATAATGCAATTCTAAATTCATTTTTGTTCATTACAAATGAAAAAAAGCAAACTAGCCTTTTCATGTTCATGCTAGTTTGCTTTTCTAGTATTAATTTTTCGCATACTTTCCGTGCCACACAATATTTCTGTAGTTTTCTACATCTGTGTCACCTTCAGTATTGATAAATAATACCCGAGAATTTTCATCTAATTGTAATGTCTCTTTCAGTTCTGTATATTGCCTGTTCGTCATCAATTCATAAAAACATCCAACTGGGGCAGCTCCTGATTCTCCAGCAATAATTCGTTGATCTGTTGCTAATGGATGACCTAGAATACGCATACCAGTCGCAGCAACTTCTTCATCACAGCAGATACTCACCTTCGTATAAGTCTTTAAAAGTTCCCAAGCTAGTGGATTCGGCTCACCACAAGCAAGCCCTGCCATAATTGTTTGCATCTCTCCGCCAACTGTTACAAACTGCTCAGTACCTGCTTTAAAGCTCTCATAATAGCAATTCGCTACATCAGGCTCAACTAAGACAAATGTTATCTCTTGCTCATAATATTGTTCTAAGAAAGCTACAACTGCCCCTGCAAAAGATCCAACCCCAGCTTGTAAAAATACATGGGTAGGTGCCTTTTCCAACTCCTCAACGACTTCTTTTATTAGCGTTGTATAGCCTTGCATAATCCATAAAGGAATTTCCTCATAGCCTTCCCACATCGTATCCTGAATAACGACCCAGCCATTTTCTTTTGCAAGCTGAGAAGTATAACGAACTGTATCATCATAATTCATTGTCGTTATTTCAGCATATGCACCTTCATTTTTAATATTTTGCAGGCGCTCCGCCGCACTTCCAGCAGGCATATAAATGCGCGCTTGCAAACCAAGCTCTCTAGCAGCCCAAGCCACTCCACGACCATGATTGCCATCTGTCGTTGAAATAAATGTTAAGTCCCCTAGCCGCTCCTTTATTTCTGGTGATTTTAGTCGCTCAAACGATAGCTCATCAATACTCTTACCTAACTTTTTGGCAACGTATTGCCCAATTGCATAAACACCCCCTAATACTTTGAATGCATTTAAGTCAAATCGATAAGATTCATCTTTTACAAAAATACTTTGTACTCCAACTAACAAAGCAAAAGCATCTAAGCTTCGTAAAGGTGTTCTTTCAAATTTCGCATATGTACGCTGAAATCTACTAACACGCTTTACTTGTTCCTGTGAAAAATCACGTAGAAAAGGTAAGACTTGTTCGACGTTCTTCTCCAACAAATATTGTTGATTATTAGCCCATAATAATTTCCCCATCCATATCCCCCTAGTTTTTGTTCTATCATTATTTTAGCTTATAGAATCGCTAAACACAAAAATTACCATACATATCGATAGTAAGCTCATCACTCTAGCATAGGGTTGATTTCCGTTCCGACCGGGCACTTTCTAGGGGAGGTCAGCCTTCATCCAATCATCTTATAGCCATGGCATACATTTTAATACATGTCATCTCAGATTCTCAGTAGCGAGACCGATTTTACATAACTTAGTAAAAAATAGGGAAATGTGAAACCTTTTTTAAGGTTTGTTGGTATATCTACTATTACGCTTAGTAGGAGGTATATTATGGATAGCCCTTATAAGATAGCTATAATTGGAGGAACAGGGAAAGTAGGAAGACATATAGCAACTCATGCAATACAGAAAGGATACCATGTTCGGATGCTTGTTAGAAGTCCGGAAAGATTACTGTATACAAATGAGAAAATTGAAATAGTGAAAGGCCAAGTACAAGATATAGATAGTATCCGAGAGCTTCTTAAAGATTGTAAAATCGTCATTAATACATTTGGTCAACCAACTAAAGGAGAACAAATATATAGTAAAGTAACGAAAACTATTTTTGCTGTGATGAATGAATTAAACATTAATCGATATATAGGTGTTTCTGGTGGCTCTCTAACAATTAATAATGATAAAAAAAGTATATTAAATCGCTTTGGGGCAAAGATGTTTGAAGTTTTCCTTCCAAAAATGATGCAGGATAAAAAATCAGAATGGGAATTTCTATTAAATAGTAAACAGATCGAATGGACACTAATTAGATTGCCATTTGTAAAAGATAGCTTGAAATCATATCAAATTAAGGAAAACCTTATTGATATGCCTGGTACAAAAATTACGAATCAAGATATAGCTACCTTTATCATTGATCATATAAATAACCCCCAGTACATACACAAAGCACCGTTTATCTCCCATTAATATAAAATCACATAAGAAAATAGCATGCTGATCATACATCTAGCATGCTATTTTTTATACTGAGGATTTCACAAACATTACGTCTTAGGAAATTCTCGTTAAATCCCTGTTATTTATTTTTGTACTGTAATTGTTTGTGAAGTGAAATCTAACTTATTCCCATTGGAATCCATAATAGCATTACGAGGTGAAGCTTGAATCGTAACAGTTCTACCATTTTCAAATAAATAGCCACTCTGTGGTATTGTAACTAACACTTTGTCATTTCCTTGTGAATAGGAACTATAGGTACTTGCTGCTACCGAATAACCATTCACATTAACATCAAAGTCCATACTATTAACGTTTATGACTGGCTCACTGAAAACAAGCTCTAATGTTTGTGAATTGCTCACATTCACATTCACAATCTTTGGTGCAATATTTTCTTTAAGATTAACTGTTGTTCGCACCTCATCGAATGATTCCATAGAGTTAGCTGCTCTTAAGCCTCTAATCGTTAGATTACGTATGCCATTAAAATAATTCGAATCTTTTTTCAATGTGAGCTTAATACGATTTAAATTGGATGCCTCTACCACTGCACTTTCTACCTGAGCATTATCAATCGTATAATTTTGAACGTTTTGAGCAAGTGCTGCATCAACAGGATAATTGAAATTTAAATAAACAACATTATTATCTTTTATAGAATATTCTGTTGCCGATGTTTGAATTGGATTGTTCGGCAATAATGTAAGTTTATTTCCATTAATATTTAAATCACCATTACGTGTAAATTTTACATTTTGCACTTCATTGATCGGCACACCATATGAATTTGTAACATTAAATAAAGTTAGTTTGCCATCATAAGAAGCTCCCTTTAAATCATAAGGGCCTAGCAGACCTGCTACTTTAACACGTAATTTTGTAGGTTGATCCTTTACGATATGCATATCACTTTGAGGCCCTCTTGATAACTCATACAAAATGTGGTTATTCATATAGCTCCCTGTAAATGATGCTTTTGCGTAAGCTCCTAACTGTACTGGCTTATCGAAAGTCAATTGTAAATATTCTACATTATCCTCGTAAACAATTTCAGAATTCATTAAGACAGGCGCTTTATCATCTTTTATAAAGTTATACACTGTTGAGAATGTTGCCGTTTCACCTGATAAGTCGGTAATCACACGGCTAGAAGCTGTCCCGATCGTTGTAATTCCTTGAAGTGAATTTTTTGGATCAACGGTAACATTAAATAAACGACCATTTTTAGGGTCTTTCTCTACTTTGTTCACAGAAATAAAAGTTTGACCACTTTTAATTGAAAGATCGTATGGATAAAGTTGTTGAATCTCCTCTGAGAACAATAGCTGGAACGTATTTGGTCCAGTTTGTGTAACTGAAGATAATGTTGGTGCAATACCATCCTTATTTCCCTTTTTCACTGTTACAGTAGAAGGGTTCGGTGAAATTATGTTTCCTGATAAATCTGTTGCCGCTACGAATGTAATCTGCACATCTGTACCAGGTGATAAATAACTACCATTTACAGTTGCTGCTGATAAGTCAAATGTTGCTTCCGTTTTGTTTTGCTCAATGCTGCCTACTACATTCGCTACCTTTGTACCATTTGGTAATGTAAATTGAATGCGTTCATTAGGAAATGCTGCCATTGGCTCAGAAAACTGCACTTTAACGATGGAAGAATTGTTTCCTTGCGTTGTCCCTATAATAGTAGGCGCTTGTGTATCCCCAGCAATGACGAAATTCGCATCTACTTTAGTAAGCATTGTGCCCTTTTC
Organism: Lysinibacillus xylanilyticus; assembly: GCF_001708185.1. GTDB lineage: Bacteria > Bacillota > Bacilli > Bacillales_A > Planococcaceae > Lysinibacillus > Lysinibacillus xylanilyticus_A. Next base: position 22,125 of record NZ_MDDN01000029.1, read on the forward strand.
AGATTTAATGTTATTTAACACATAACGATGTGTACCTTTTAGTGGCTCATTCATTGTAAAGATGATTGATTTTTTATCAGCACTGATTTCTGTTTTCACAACTGTTAGTGCTTTTAAAGTATCCACATTAGAGAAAGCTACAATATTATCTTGTAATTTCCCATCTGCTTTTAACACAGAGTTTGGATCAATTGCTTGGTTGAAAACTACTTTAATCTGTGAAGCATTGATTCCCTCAACTGATTGTACTTTTAGCTCATTGACTTCATATGTAACAACAGCGGAATATGGTTTGTTATTAATTTTGAAATCCACTTTAGTTTCCACATTTTCAATAAGCGGCGTTGCTAATGTAACCTTGTGACTTGACCCATCTGTTAATGTTACCTGTAGTGTAGTTGCATCGACAACTTTAACTGTTTGGATAAGTAATGGCACTTCAGGTTTTTTGATCATTTCATTGATATTCATCATTGAACGATGTAAAAATGACGCAAATTGACCACGTGTTAATGTATTTTTCGGATTAAATGTCTTTACATTTGTAATCTTTGCGTATTCTAATGCAATAATAGCTTCTCGATTTTCTGGTAAAGCTGATTTTAAATCTATAATAGAAGATTTATAGTTTTCTTTTTTATACATCGCAATTAAATCGATATCGTAAACTGTTTCAATCGCACGTACTAAGATAGACGCCATTTGTTCACGTGAGATTTTTTCGGAAGGTAATAACTTGTTATTAGTACCTTTGTAAATACCAGTATCATTTATAAGCGCTGCATATTGTAGTAATTCTTTATCTTTTGTAGATGTAGGCAAGTCCGTAAAACGTACTTTTTTATTGTAATCTGCTGGCACTTGGAAGTTTTCAGATACAAGCCATTTCCCTAAAAATTTCGTTACATTTCCTTTAGTAAGGACCGCGTTTGGCTTAAATGAGCCGTCTGGATATCCACCTATAATTTTTGCATCTGCTAATGCTAAAATGGCCTCTTTGTGGTCACTTTTTGCAATATCTGTAAAGTTTGCTGCACTTGCAGTAGGTACAATAGCTGCGGCAACCAATGCAGCAGATGCTGTACTTACAATCCATTTACTTTGCTTTTTTTTCACTTTTATAACCCCCTACGAATTCTATTCATCTCCATTATAAAAGAAAGATAGATATATTCCAAAGATTATACCAATATTATCGTCATTTACCATGGATTATTTGTGTAATAAATGATGAAATTAGCAAAGTTAAGTTACATTTAGTTTGTTTGTCCATTTTTTATATGAAATTGCACAATTTTTATTGACTACTTATATTGATAGTGACGAGGATGATCAGAAATGTTTTTTAGTAGTCTTATTAGGATAAAGCAAAAGGTTATATAGCAACATTTATTGAACGAATGATATGTTGGTATGTAGGAATTTTTATCCACATTGCTTAACGAAGACTTGAGCGTGCTATTCACCTCCCCTACATGAACAACTACCAAAAGGTGCTATCTAAACCGCAACAACAGATCGTTTAAAGAATTTAGCTATTTTCAAGTGTTAGAGGAATGCCAATGTGAATAGATTACTACGTGAATTCTGCCCATAGAAAAACAATTTTGATAAGATATCGGAGGAAGTAATTGAATGGAGCCGTACACAATTTAATAACTGGCCTAGAAAGTGACTGGGGAAACAGCAAATGATGCGTTTATGGAACAACAAAGAATCATAAAAAACAAATGCGCTAAAGCGCTGGAGAGCCCGAAGCAAAAGTAAACGCTACACCACTTTTGCCCGATGGATCAAAGCGACCTACAGGATTAGCGCTTAAGCCTAGACGACGACTAGGCTTAAGGTTATCCACAGGAAAAAAACCTATAGTTTCTCTTAACAATGAAAAAGCAGTAGATGTAAATTACATCTACTGCTTTTTAGTATGACCCGTACGGGATTCGAACCCGTGTTACCGCCGTGAAAGGGCGGTGTCTTAACCACTTGACCAACGGGCCAATGGCGGAGAAGGAGGGATTTGAACCCTCGCGCCGGTTACCCGACCTACACCCTTAGCAGGGGCGCCTCTTCAGCCTCTTGAGTACTTCCCCACAAAAAAATGGCTCCGAAGGCAGGACTCGAACCTGCGACAACCTGATTAACAGTCAGGTGCTACTACCAACTGAGCTACTTCGGAATAATGGTGGGCCTAAATGGACTCGAACCATCGACCTCACGCTTATCAGG
>NZ_MDDN01000003.1 GCF_001708185.1 Lysinibacillus xylanilyticus
GAATAAGTTCTTGAAAGTTGCATTTCACCTTATTACACACGGCATATTGTACGATTATGAGTCCGCACTACCAGCTCTGAAATCGTAACCAAGTTTATATTTACTATAACACACCGACCTTTCGAAAAAAAGAAAATCGTAAGGTCTTTTAGTCGTGCGAAAATTTAGTTGTAGTTGGGAGGGGTACCCCTCCCAGCTACAACTAAATCAAAAAACAAAAGAAATTAAAGAATTACACTTGACTGGAGGTAAGAAGGAGGCTGGGACATAAGTACATATTAAAAGCAAAATTCAAAAAAATCACATCAGAAAAGCGCGAGAAATCAACGTTTCTACCATTGATTTCTCGCGCCTTTTTAGATTTTGTGCAGTTTTGTCTCAACTTCATATTAGGATAAGCCCTAGTGAGATAAATGTGCTTTATTGGAGGTTAATTAACGAAAATCACACCACGTTTTTTTCTGCAGTTAGTCAGCTTTAAATGAAAAAAAGACCATCAAATTGACGATCTTCGTTATTAAATAAATCTACCCAATTGCATTATATTGTAATTTTGTCACGGTACAAAACAAATGTAACTACGTTTAATAATATAGTAACGCTGACAAGTATTGCTGAAACAAAAGCCATAGTACCCATTGTATCCATCAGAGAAGCAAAATCTTCATTTTTCACCAATATATAGCTATAAAACATTTGTAAACAAATTGCGATTGCGCACGCGCTAAAACTAATAATAGAAAATGCGACCCATTTCTTGCTCTTTTGTTTTTTATATCCTAAAAGATTAACAAATGAGGCAATCAAAGCTACTAATCCAAGTACTATGCTAAATAAATTAATCATAAAAATACTCCCTCCTCATATCTTCAAACGAAAAATAGTTAAATAAGTTACCTACTAATTACTTAACATTTGTTCATAATTATTGTAAATAGACTTGTGAGGGAGAGTTTAAGGAGTTGACAATTTTGCTACACTCAAACCCTCTTGGCATTGTCGTGGTTAAAAAAGGATCCCCATCGTATGTGAATGGGGACTCTTTATTGTTGTTTAATTACATGTTATAACACTAGTTGCTTTTTTGCTAGGTTCTATATTCCAAGGAATTTTACCTGTATATGGCGGAATAGGTCTAGCGTGACAATTAAATTGCTTTTCTAGGGATGTTTCATTTTTCCAGTCGTAATAGTGAGAAAAGTTATTCTTTAATTCTGCGAATGCTTTTTCTTTTGTCCAACCTTTGGCAGATTTATTTGGATATATAGAGATTGATTTTACGCCACTTCTATCTATCCAATATGCTTTAGTAATATATGTAGCCCCACCTGGGTCAATTCTGAAAGGTCACTGCAGGTAGTGAGTCTAATATTATATTTTCTTTTATTTGTAGTTCGGAATCAATTGTGACCCATTCAAAAGTATCGTCCTCACTAAATTCATTAGTATATAGAGGGACCCCAAAAGTAAACTCAATTCCAGAAGGCAGTGTTGCTTGTCCCGAGTTAAATTGAGTACTTTGTAATATTTCATCTTTTTCTTCATCAGTCATAGATTCATATAACTTTTCATCTTCTAACGTCAATACTTCTAAAGCCACTTCTAAGCTTGGTAATACATCCTCAGCATTATTAGAACTTGAATTTACATTAATACTTGGAAAAACAAATGATAAGATTAAAATAAAACTTAAAGAAAACAAATACATTTTCTTATTCAATTTTAAATACCTCCTTTTTTACTTTTTCCTGGATATATTTATAACTTATCATTAGACATAATAATTTCAAAATCAATTTTTGTTAATAATTGAACAAAAATTGATAATAGTCAGAAAATTATCTAAAATTCAAAGATATTATAAATATCTTCAAACCATACTCAAAAATTTGCCCTCTAAGTAATGTAAATGACGCTGAAATAGCTGTAATAGTCCCTTCACGTGGAACTGTGAAGGCTGGATAAAGAATCTCGCTAAGTTTTTTGTATTGTCTATAATAACTACATCATTTATAGCGGTACTAAATCCTATAAGACTAGCTGTTTTAACATCGATTATTTCATTAATTATGGATTGTGTATTGCCAGAGGAGAATGGAATAATCGAGCCATCGGCAGGGGTAGAAGTGTTTATACTGTTGGCATCAGCAGCCGAAAATGTCCCGAATTTATCGCATTTTTTAGATGTTGACGAGTCATTATTACATTCAAAATTATTCATAGACTTTTTCCCCTTTTAGTATTTATCCTATGTGGTTAAGAGTAGGGGATAAATGTAAAAACCTCATTTATTGGTAATTATCAAACAACGTGGTGGTCGTACACAAATAAATAGCAGGCCAAATATAGAGAATGCTGGAAGGGTAGATAGGGGAGTAGTAGATGTGGAAGAACAAAACAAATAACAATGTGTGACATTTTAGCTTTCAGAATGTCTAAATTTCTTGAAGCCAATTTACAAGAAAAAAATAAAAAAGATTGAAGTAAATTAGCCTCAACCTTTCTTACACACGCATGCATGTACATACGCTTTGCCGTATATTATTAGCCCCATTTAGACCGAAGTTACCCTTAACAGAGCCCCAACAAGCCTTAATTTGAAGCATTATTTTACATCATATAAAATTCAGAAATAATAGCAAAACCTTGATAACACGGCATTATTCAAACGAATTGATTTCACTTTGCATGTTGACTAAATTAGTCCGTGAAGCATAAAGATGATAAATAACCTAACATTAATAAAAGACCAATACCCATTGCGATTTCCATGCTTGTACCTCCTTTTAAAAAACGACACATTTTTCCCACAAATAAATGGAAGTAAATGCTGACTGAGTTTTCACTTTATACATAAATATTGTACAATGAAATATGGAAATATGAAACCTTTTATTGGCTTATGCGTATATATTAGTAGTAGAGTTACCAATTTGTACATAAAGAGAAGGTGTTAATTAATGAAAAAGTGGTTTAAAAAGAGTATCGTCATCATGGTTGCGTTTTTAACATTAGGATTAATTACGCCAACACATGAAATATGGGATGCATTCGATCAAAATGCTTCAAATCGTTCTTCAATTGATTCAGCACCAGGGACAAGCACTGCCGTTGCAACTGAACCAAATGCAGCAATAGAAGAAAAGACCGAGATACATCAGGAACCGGTTGACTACGGATCATTGCTTGTTGATGCCGCTAAAGAGCAATCCTACATAAAGTTCGGCACAAAAATTGGCCCGAAAATCAGCAATGAATTTGACGCCATTATCTTCCCTAAAATGGAAGAAGCAATTGCCATGACAGTAGCGGGCTTAGACGATGCATCATTAGCATCCTTATCAATTTCAGAAAAGCCAAGTGGGAATTATGGCGAAAAAATTTTTAATATTACTAGCAATGAAACAGGCAAGGATTTAATTCGCTTCCATGTCCGTACAGAAAAAAGACCGCAGGAAGGCTATTATTACAACTTCCACTACCACAGTGCAGAGGACAGTTTTATGGCACACAACAATTTAGGGGATATTTATTGGGAGAAAAATACACCTCCGAAGTGGTTATCCTAAAAGTTACGAAACACTCGTTTAAAATACGAGTGTTTTTTGTTTGAAAACATTGATATATCAACGTTTGTATTAGAATGGTAAGTTGTTATATTTGTATGCCGTTCTAAAGGTGAAGGAGAGAGAAAAGTATGTACCCAAAAATGTACCCCAAATTCATCGTTTTTCAATTTCCTCAGATTCTACAAATGAACTCAAATTGATAATTTCAATCATAATATTAGAGGCGTGTACTTCATCTTTTTCAAATGAATATGCATAATTCCTGTAGGAGCTCGAACGCGTCAACAAACGGCAACGATGCTTAAACGCGATCATGATAAATATATTAAGTAATCGTCAAGGCAAGCAAAGCTAAAAATTATTTTTGAGCATTGGCGTTTTTATTATTGTACTGTGAAACTATATGAGGATTCATTTCTTTGGATCAAGTTTTAAACTGAGCACCAAACTAAAGATTACTATAATACAAAGAATAATTAAATCAATATTATAAATGGAAACTATTGTATTTCCTGATTTCGCGATATCATAAATTCTAATAATAATACCTAGAAAGGAACAAATTAGTACTAGAATAGCAATTTTTTTCATGTTTTCCCTTCTGAATTTATATTATTATAATATTATGTAATTTAGATAAATATTAAAAAATCTATTCACCACTATTAAATGTTTGTGTATTATTGGAAATAATAAAGGAGTATATCGACTAAAGGCGATGGAAAAAATACAAATCCTGCAGTAGCTCTAACGTGTCAACAAACGGCAACGATGCTTAAACGCGATCTTGATAAATATATTAAGTAATCGTCAAAACCAGCAAAGCTAAAAAAAATTAGCCAAGCTGGTCTTTTTTTATTGCACAACGCCAAACAAAATACCTTGTAAGTTAAATTGTATTCAAAACACCCTTTACTAATTTTATATTGAATTTCGATAAGCCTTTAATGTTGAATTGTACTTAGAGTTTGATAAAAATTTTTGGAGGTTGTATTGCCCCCATGGTCCTAATTTAGTAGTACTAGAGCCTAATAAACCATCCTTAGCAGCACTTTTAAGTGTTTCAATCTGTTTACTAGAGAGTTTAGATGTTTTACTTTCTTCGATAATTTTATTAACATTGTTTAATCTTTCTTCACTCTTGGAAGTACGGTTAATTTCGTTACTGTTTTGTTGAGTGAGCCCATATTGTTTATAGGATCTACGTGCCATTAAATATTGCATAGTTGTTGAATTTCTTGAAGTAATCATAAAAGTCTTCCACCTTTTTAGTTAATTGAATTTTTAGTATTTACCTTACTTATTATAATATCGACCAGTATTTTAAATAAATTAGTCTTTGTGAATATTTTACTATTAAATATAATTATAGATATTACTATTGTGAAGCGGGGGACCTATTTTAAGTTTCTACTCATCAACATCGAATTTGATGTTGTTTTTAATTTTTACAGAGCAACTAGCACGGGGAGATGACAAAACAAACAAATGTTTGGTGTGATGTTTAGGAGATTTGGCTAATTGGGATAAAATAATTGCCAGCTGCGTCTTTTCTAATTTCAATCTACTCGAATCTTCAGCTGCAGCCATCTCCTCAAACTGACGATTAGAAGTACGCAACTCTCTGATTGCTCTCGATCGAGCAGTTGCGCCTGTCTTTCCCATGCGAATTGGAATGTCTTCTACTTCATTTAATGTATGCTCATATTTCATTTCAGTTTTACCATCGTCCTATGTGCTCTCATTTTCTGAAATCCATACTAAAAACGAAAGTGGAAATAAATAATAAAAAATATATTTTTATGAAACTATTTTTAAACTCAAAACGTTATAAACAACTGGGTATATAAACCATTTATACTTATAGTTGGTTCTTATCCAAAAGTTGTAGATGACATTTGTTAAATTATATGTCATGTATATAGGTTGATTGGAGTGAAGACTGGGCGACTCCTTGGGGATTAGCGTCACAGATGAGACCCTGCAGCGAAGCGAAGCGGCTCATCGGACGCCCCCCAGGAAAGCGCCCGGTCGGAACGGAAATCAACGACACGCTATGGTGATGAGCCGAATGATGGAGGAGAAAGAAATATGACAGTTAGTTATTGGAAAGGACCAAATCTTACACTACGAGCGATACAACCGGAAGATATCGTTGTATTTGAATTATTAGATGATGAAATTCTTCGCAATATGGATTCCATACATTTTCCTCGCTCTGCGGATCAAATGAGTGAGTGGGTGGAGGAACAATTATCTGAAGAAGATGATGAATTCCGCTTTATTGCAGTAGATCAAGACAATAATATTGTTGGTATGATTGAAACCTTTGATTGTGATTTGAAGAATGGTATTTTTGATTATTATTTAGCTGTATTTGAGCCATACAGAGGTAAAGGGTATGCAAAAGAAATGATTCTTATGGTTCTTCGCTTTTTCTTCTCAGAGCGTGCATATCAAAAAGTCAATACAACCGTTTACTCTTTCAATGAGCCATCCATGCGCTTGCATGAGAAATTAGGTTTCGTGAAAGAGGGGCAACTAAGAAATATCCTTTTCACAAAAGGAACTTATCATGATGGTATTTGCTATGGAATGCTAAAACAAGAGTTTGAACAGAATCATGGAATTCTGTAAAAAGGAATAATCAACAAATTAACAGGACCAATGGAATTGTTTTTGTTGATATTCCCTTCCTTTGAGGAGATTGACTTAGGAATGTGAAAACGAAATGTCCTGGATCATGTGCTACAGGAGCATCCTATGATAAGCGTGGCTCAAACATCTAGGCGTTTCCTCGTTTGTTTTGACGGTTACGTAAGTAGATAAATGTGAATGGTCTAGTTGTCGATGAAAGAAGATCCTCGATTGTTCCATTTATTGACGGTAAAACAGCATTGGTTCGCGGATATTATTGGCTGTTTCATCACTAGCCATCCGAAGCCCCTTGAAAGCACCCAGTCGGAACGGAAATCAACCACACATTGTGAGCCGAATTTCTAACAATACTAACAAAAATAGTAAATAACTATATTAACCAAACGATCATTATGATATACTATTTTTGTTTTACATATTTGGGAATAATTTAAAGGTTAGGGAGGGAACATCTTAGGGTGTGGAAGGCATGAAAAAATTATTTGGAAAATTAAATAAAATCGACACATTTTCACCGTATTTCTTTTTACCGTTTATTTTAATACTCTATTTCTTTACGAGTATGTTTGATTGGCATAAGTTTGAGCAGTTCAATATACATGTATCTATTTGGCCAGCTGTTATTTTAGCGGTTATTTGCTATTACATAGGTGTGTATGTTATAGATAAGCTGAATTGGACGATCCCTTCATTTGGTCTATCGTTTTTAAGCAAATATGTGATTCATTTTATTGTGTTTCTGACGTTACTTGGTTTAGGTGCCTTCATACTGATGACTTTTGAAGGCGGCTTTGGAATTTCGGATGAGTCAAATCGACGAAATCTTGATCCAAAGCTAAACTTCTTTAGTCAATTACTATGGTTTGGCGTTTTATTGCTACTATCTTATAAAATGATTTTGGAAAAGAATATGACATGGAAAAAAGCATTCGTCTATGGTTCTATCTTTGCAGGCGTCATCTTTTTATTCTTGTTAATGGCCTATCGAACACCATTAATTATTATGCTATTTACAGGAATCATCATTTTCCACTATGTAGTGAAACGAGTCAAATTAACGTGGTTTTTAACAACGCTGCTAGTTATTGGTGTAGCTTTCTCTATGTTTAGTTTTATTCGTGTGTTAACGGAAGATAGGTCATTAGAATTCAATGACCGGAGACAACCTGATGTAGAACTGACGGAAGACGAGAGAGAGAACCTGTTAACGGCAGAACAAAAGGTTAACCAAACGCCGTTATGGATACGTGCACTAAATGAGGAGAGTGTAACAGGTCATATCGTGTTAAGTACAATTATTGAGTATACACAGGAAAACGGATATTTAAATGGAGAAATCCATAAAGGTATCTTTAGTACGTTATTACCTGGTGAGCAAACTTCACCTCGTATGGAGGTAACGGAGGTTGTCAATTCCGTAAGTGTGGAGAAGGGTAAGAATATTACACGTGAAAACCGAACAACGACACCAACCTTTATCGGTCAATTGTTTTTAGATGGCGGCTATTTATTAGTGGCAATTGGCTTCTTTTTATACGGAGCTTTAATTTCACTTATTTACAATAAAGTGAAGCAGGAAGGTATTCGTAGTTTCCATACTGTCGCATATGCATTCACTATTACGGTATTTACGGTTTCTATGCATACAGGTCTACTCGATTTAATCATTATACTAATGCTTGGTTTCGTCATTATTGCATCGTCTATTATTAATATGGAAAATAAAACAGCTTCGGTCATCTTGAAAAAGACGGCTTTGGCTAACCATATGAATTCTTAAGTCATTGTAAGTAAATTTGAAAATTGGATATCAAAAAGCCTTCCCCGTCATTGGAGAAGGCTTAATTTTATTGAGTAATGCGCTCGAAAAACGCTTTTGTTTTTTCAATATCCGTAACATGCTGATTGCACTGTTGGCTATCTGCGCAAATGTAATTACTATAATTCGTGAACGTTCCAACGACTTGCCCTTTTACGGAAGTAGTAAATAGACCTACTACGGAATGGTGATTGCAAATTGCGCATATTCCTTTAATTGTATCGTTAGAGAAAATGCCCTTAATCGCTTTTAGCTGTTCATCTTGTTCAATTACAACATATTTTCGATGTGTTCCAGGATCATCCCAAGCTAAATAACATGTCTGTTGAAAATCCATGTCCTCAAGCTTCGGTAGCTTCAGCTTTTTTTCCTTTTTAAATAGGCTTTTCAGTGTGCTGGCAGTCAGTGCTTTGAACGGGATGACATATGGTTTTAATTGCTCTAAATATGCTTCACCTTGTGCACGATCTTTAACATCAAAAAGCTGTTCGATTAGCTGAGCATCTGCAGCGGACAACGCTACTTTTGCAGTAATTTCGCTTTCAACAATACCATGTACGGCAAGGATGACGTCTTTATCTTTTGTCGTTGCAAGTGTTTGGATGATTTTGTTCATTTGCTGTTCAAGTAAATTATAGTTTGCGACCGTTAGAAACGGCTGAATTGTTTGGTTTTCCATTTGAAATCACTCCTGTATATTAGGCTTTTAATAAAGGTTTTTGGCCTAAAGAGATCCTTCAATTGATGTTATTTGTGTTAACTTTTCTAGACCTCTTTGACCTGGGAAGTGTTTGGTCTAGAGCAAGCATTACAAAAGAATGCGTCCATTTCGATTCCTCCTTGAAAAGAAAACTACTATTATAATAGCATCTTTTGGGAACTTGATAAATGAAAAAGGTGTAGTAATTCACATTTTTTTGTAAAATCAGATATGAAATAAATTGGTAAATTTGGTACAATTGTAATATTGGTTTGAAAGGGGGAATTTTTATGAGACAGGTTATGTATGATAAAAGTTTGGTTATTTGGAGCGGGATGAAAATTTAAGGGAACAACAGGAGGAACAACTATATGCTAAATCAACAAGGATTTAATTTATGGGCTGACGGTTATGATAAAACGGTTCAGCTTAGTGAGGAAAGTAATCAATACCCATTTGCAGGTTACAAGGCCGTATTAAATACGATTTTTAACGAGGTCATGTACAGTCCAAAATCAACTGTACTGGACATTGGCTTTGGGACAGGGGTATTAACAGCGAAGCTTTATGATAATGGCCATATGATTAATGGGTTCGATTTCTCCTCGAAAATGATCGACATTGCGAAGGAAAAAATGCCGGATGCTAACTTAATGGAATGGGATTTATCAAAAGGCTTGCCACCAGCGCTACTGGATCAAACATATGATGCCATTATTAGTACCTATGCGCTGCATCATTTTACAGATGACATGAAAGTACAATACATCACAGCATTATTGCAGCAATTAACACCCACAGGAAAAATTTTCATTGGTGATATCGCTTTTGAAACAAAAGAGCAGTTGGAAAAATGTCGTCAAGACAGTAGTAGCTATTGGGATGATGATGAGTTTTACTTTATCTATGAGGAAATTGGCCCCTTATTAAAAGGACTATGCCAACTAGAGTTTCACCCAATTTCGCATTGTGGTGGGGTTTTTGTTATTTCGAATTTTGCTCAGGAAGATATTTAAGTGTTTATTTCGGATTATATATACGGGCAATTCGAGATTGAGGATGTGTTAGAAGAACTTATTTCGAGTAAACCGATGCAAAGGTTAAAAGGTATTCATCAAGGTGGGGCAAGTTATCTTGTGAATAGTCAATGGAATGTAACGCGTTATGAGCATTCGGTTGGTGTTATGCTGCTAATTAAACAGCTTGGCGGTTCTTTAGAGGAGCAAATAGCGGGATTATTGCACGATGTTTCACATACTGCCTTTTCGCATGTCATTGATTTCGTCCTTGATCATGATGCTGAAGACTATCATGAAGAAATATTTATGGATGTGCTGAGGAATTCGGAAATCCCAATGATACTTAAAAAGTATAACTATAATTACGAACATATCTTGTTGAATAGCTCGAAATGGACTTTACTTGAACAGCCAGCTCCGGATTTATGTGCAGATCGCGTCGATTATACTTTACGAGATATGTATAAATATGGACAAGTTTCATTAGAGGATATACAAAAGTTTTTAAATGATATTATTATTTTTCAAGGGAAGATGTGCCTTCAAAGCATCGAACGTGCAGAATGGTTTGTGAAAACATATTATCAAGAAGTGCTTGATTTCTTCATGGATCCGTTAAATATATATGCCTATCATAAATTGGCGCAAACGTTAAAGTTATCATTAGAAAAAAAGGTCCTGACGCTCACCGATTTTCTTAAGGAAGATAATGAACTAATTGAACAGATGAGATCTTCAAATGATATTCAAGTGCAGAGTCTATTAAAGCAACTTCATCCATGTGTAAAAGTGAGGGTGGATCATACAGAATTTGATATTCATCAAAAAAATAAAGTGCGACTGATTGATCCTTTACTATAATATGGGAAATAAATTACTAAAGGCAAGTGATTTATCAGAAGAAGTTAAAAAAATGAATGCAGATGCTAAAGAAAAATTCAAACAGGGTATGTTTGTGAAAATACTTTAATTTTCTCGATAAATCACAAAAAAGTTTCGATAAATTAACAATATTAGTCGATAAATTCACGAGTTTTCTCGATAAACGAAAGAGAAGGGGCTGTCTACTGGCAGCACCTTTTTTTATGCAAACATCGACATAATATACTTACCTGATAACATAAAAACGGCATAAACTGCGAGTGCGCTAATTACGGAAATACTTGGTTTAAACCAGTATGTTAATAAAAATGCAAGAACCGTGAAAAGTAACATGCCTACAGCACCAAACACAGTATTTTGTAAAACGCTATGGAAAGTATCTTCTTTCATATTTTTCATCTGCATGCCCATATTGATAAGTGTTAGGATAGGCAACGCCGTAATGATGCCTGATAAAAACAAATATTTTGATTGGCTTAACAGTAATGCTAATACCATGATAGAGCCGCCCACTATAAAATATAGAATATATAACATATGAAACCCTCGATCTTGTGTTCAGAATAGTGTAATAATACTTTACGAAATAACTATTTACAAGCCCTTGTTTTGAGTATTTAGCAAGAAACTAAGAAAGATAGATTTTTATCAAAAATAACGAGAATATTTCGATAAATAGGACATGCTTTTAAAAAAATATCTGAAAATATAAACTTTATCAAATCTCTTTTTATATATCGTGTTATACGATACAATCGAATCGAACGATATATTGAAGGAGTAAATTTGATGATTACAGACATAAATAATTATTTTACATCAATTTTTTATCATCTACATACCGCACATGAAGATGTGATTTCGCATCAAAGCGTACGTATTTTACAGATGATTCAGAAGGAAGAGGAAGTAACAGTTCGCGATATCGCAGGGTTACTGAATATTTCTCAAAATACTGCCTCTGAGCACGTAAAAAAGCTGGAGCGTAACGGCTGGGTGAAAAAAGAGCGAGACATCGATGATCAACGCAAAGTAAATCTGCATTTAACAGCGGAAGGGCTTCAGATCGTCAAGAAAAACACAGAATTAGATGATGACAAACTGCAATATGCATTAAATCAATTATCAGAACAACAACAACAAACGATTTTACAGGCATTTCGTCTATTAAGCGAGGTGTCTAAATAATGTATACACTTGTGAAAATTCTCTGCTCAGCAGCTATAATCGGTATTGTAACAGAAGTTGCGAGAAGATTTCCTTCCTATGGTGGCATGATTGCAGCACTACCTCTTGTTAGTATTTTAAGTATCATTTGGCTAACTGTGCAAAGTGAGTCGAGTGAGCATATTCAGCGATTTACTTATGGTGTAATCGTTGGACTACCAGCAACTATGTTCATGCTATTTGTAATATATATGGCGATGAAATCATCGATCCATATTGTTTTTGCCATTGGACTAGGAATCGTTTCGTGGGCGGTATTTCTTGGGGTTCAAAAAGCCATTGCTGGTATTTTTAATATTTCTATTTAGGTAGGAGAATAATAGATGACAGTAATTTCTATTCAACAGTTACCTCAAACGGATGTGTTGCAGTTTTTTACAGAGCATTGGGGAAGTACAGAAATGGTTATTTCTAGCGGAGTTTATGACTGTAGCAAATTACATGGTTTTGCCTATGTAGATAAACAAAATACTATTTTAGGTCTTATAACGTATAGTATTCGTCATAAAGAATGTGAAATTATTTCTCTTGACAGTATTTTAGAGGGAAGAGGGATTGGTTCATTACTTGTACAAGCTGTTGAACAAAAAGCATCCGAACAAAACTGTACAATGATTACCCTCATTACGACCAATGATAATTTACACGCGTTAAGATTTTATCAAAAACGTGGCTATCACTTAGTCGAAATATTACAGAATGCTGTAGAAAAAGCACGAGTATATAAACCTGAAATTCCTTTAATCGGCAATGACGGGATTCCAATACGTGATGAAATACGACTAGAAAAACAATCTGGCTCTAGATGAGTCAGATTGTTTTTTTCTTCATTCACAAATGTTTTCTGTAGCAAAAGAAAAAAGTCAGCTAAAATTACGCCAAGGCGAAATTGATATTCTAGGTATCATCACCTGCCATTTCTCGCTATACTTGATGGAGAGCTAGAAAGTGAGGAATTTATATGAAAAAAATACTATTTGTTTTATTATTTAGCGTTCTTATGGTGGGAGCGGGCTTCATCATTTATTTAAAAAGCAATCCACCACTTGTCATGAACAGCTATACGAATCCTACTGATGATTCAACCATTAGAATTGTTGAAATCGAGAATAAAGGACTACATGAGATTCAGCTTCAGCAAATACTCGTTAATGATAAAATGCCTGAAAATGTCGAGCTTGTCGTTAGTAAGTCTGAACCGTTTGAAGCGGAAACGAAACTGGAGGATAACCCGAATATTACATATCATAAGTTAAGACAAATTAACATTTTTCCTAGTAAATACATAGATCGCGAAGCCGTTGGAAAGCAGCCTCAGCATTATGCTGTAAAGGTTGAGGCACCAAATATTAAGACCATAACGATTAAGTACAATTATTTAAAAATCCCATTTACATTAACAGCTGAGTTACAGGCTAAAAAATAAAGGGTTTCGTCTATTCACATTATCCCGCATGTCATTTCATAAGAGTATTTTAAAGCTATTCATAGGAGGAATATACCTCTTGAATAGCTTTTTTATTTGACAGGAAAAAAACGGAACCTATTCCAGTGGATTTCGTAAAATATAAAAAGGAAGGGGTGTCTATATTGTATTCATTACTATACTATAAGGAAAAACCTTGGGAGATTGACGATGAGGAGGAATTTACTCAATATGCCCAAAAGCTTCAAAAGCACATTGCCATCTTAACCTATGGGAATAATCTAGATGAAGAAGCCTTTGATGAGCTGATTGCAAACTATTTAACAGAGGAAAGTAGCGAAGATCCAACTAAATTTAAGATAAGATATGATACATATGATGCTAATGTGAATAGTCCAC
Organism: Lysinibacillus xylanilyticus; assembly: GCF_001708185.1. GTDB lineage: Bacteria > Bacillota > Bacilli > Bacillales_A > Planococcaceae > Lysinibacillus > Lysinibacillus xylanilyticus_A. The sequence goes on from NZ_MDDN01000003.1 coordinate 13,700, forward strand.
ATAGGAATAATTGGCTTTTTGGTTTTCAGATGAATGATGAGCAGTTTTTAGCGTTTGAAGCGGCTATCCATCGTTTAGATGGGACACATGTCAGAATTCACCATAGGAGTAGAGGCCATTATGAAGTAGAGATTGATGGTAAACGATATTCCACAAGGGTTTATCGTACTAGAGATTGCTCTAAGGTTTATCGAGAGCCCGTAGAGGGGAGATACTTACTTTTTATCGACGAGGAGTCCGAAGATAATGAGTTGTTAAGAAGTAAGATGCATACGATACCAGAAAAATTGCAATCGCTCTCCTTATCAGTGACAATTCCTTATGAAGAGTGGGAAGTATATGTACGGGATTGGATCAAACGATTACTCAAAATCATACAAGAGTAACAGCCAATCAACAACAAAAAAAGAAGGTAAAATACTTTGGATATTTTGACAGATAAATTAATAATGATTGGTTTGTTTATTCTCATCATTCATTCGATAGAAACACTTGCGTATGCAGTTCGATTATCAGGTGCACGTGTGAAATTATTAGCCTCTGCACTATCCTTATTCAATATCATTGTCATGGTTTCAAGACTTGCAAATATGATGCAGCAACCTTTTACTGGAAGTTTGACTGACACAGCACCAAAGGAAAACACATTAGCATTTGTGGAGCAGCAGTTTCGCGTACTTATTGGCGCCGCTTCACTAGGTACATTGGTAGGTATTTTTCTATTGCCGACATTTGTAGCAATTTTTTCAAGGGCTATAATCCATTTGTCTGAGGAAAGAGGCTCCATTCCAGCATTATTCAAAAAAAGCTTTAGTATCGAGTATGTCAAACGGGGAATAAAACATATTCATATGCCGAGTTTTTCATACTTAAAGGGCATTAGTTGGCGTGATATACCTATTAAATTATTTGTCGTTAATGTAGCCATTACGGCCATTTATACAATTGGTGTCCTATCTGCACTTTACGCCTCTTTATTAGTTCCTGAAAGATCGACAACTGCTGTGATGTCGTCAGGGCTTATTAATGGTGTAGCAACGATGTTATTAATTATCTTTATTGACCCTAAAATTTCCATTCTAGCTGATGATGTAATCAATCAAAGAGGCAGCTACTTAAGTCTTAAACGAGCTTCTGTGATGATGATGGGTTCAAGGCTGCTAGGCACATTCGTTGCGCAGCTTTTATTTATTCCTGGGGCAAAATACATTGCCTGGTTTACACAATTTATGACTTAGGAGGATTAATATGAATCAAGAATCTTATGAACGTCCAACAGATTATTATGACAACCAGCTGTTTACTATCGATGAACAAATTTGTGCACTAATAAATCAGCGTAACCAACTGTCAAATAAAAATCCTGGTTTTCCACCGGATGAAGCACTCGATCGCTGGGCTAAAAAATATGGTTTTTATGAAGCCTATCTTGCATCATTATTTGGGATGATGAGAACAGAAGAGTATTATAAACCTCGCGTAGAGCCGACCGGTTTTAGAAAACATATCCCGGTATTAAAGTCAGTTGAAGTTGATGAACAATTCTATACGGTAACTTATATTCGGCAGTATCAAAATGCAAGTGTTGTACAGTTATTAATGGATTGGGATCCTCGACAAGAATCAAATGTTCATGTCAGACACAATTATACGCATAACAGTTTTGAGTTGTTTGTAGGAGAAGAATACGAATGTTGGATAGATAGCGGAGGGGGAACAAACGGCCATGACAGTTGCACTTTTATCGTTTCACCTCCGTTACCTGATAGTATTGAAGGTTTAGATTTTGTCTTTAAAGAACATAGCGACGCCTTTGGGGAAAAACCGACTGGATTGGTGATAACTATTCAAGCTAAGTAATAACTTACTCGAAAAATAAAGAAGGATAGATTGAAGTTGATATTATCATGATAACTTTCAAGGAAAGGGAAATCGGAATTCAATGAAAAAATTATGCTTCCTAATTATGATGTTTTTTGTGTTAGCTGCTTGTAGTACGGGTCAACAAGAAGAAGTGCATTACAAAGCGAAAAGTGAGCACTGGAAGGCTGTTTATGATAGTAATGCAGAGGATGGTTTAAGGATTTTCTATTTAGGTGAAAACAAAGACTTGGGTGATTTACAAATTTCGATTGAAGGTGCAAAAAACTCACTAGGGCTGTCAGACGTACGCGTAAATACAGAAGGACAATTAACCTTAACGAAAAAAGAAAGTGAGCAGATTTTTAAAGAGGATACTTCACCCATCATTCATATTCAATGGCAGTCTTATGACGAGACATTAGAAGTGCAAAATAATAGGCGTGTTGATTAGGAAAAGGTAGGTTTATTATTGAGCGAAAAAAGATTTTTTGTTGCTATTTTGCTAATATATACCCATTTTAACTGATTGTAGCGTAGGGCTACTCAAGTGCTCCTGTCGCTTCGCTTACATTGCAGAGCAAAGCTTCCCGCGGGAAAGCGAGACAGATGAGACCTGAGGCCAACACGATGTTGGTCACGAATGTATTGTCACAGTACGTGACTTGTTCCTTTAGCGAAGGAAGCGGCTCGACGCTCGCCTGCAGGAAGCCTTGCTTTGTGCGAAAGCGAAGCGTCAGCAACAAAGCGAGTAGCCCGTAGCGGAAATCAGAGCCTTCTAATACATGTCAAAATCATGTTATTTTTGATGATACTTTCAATGCATACTTTTGTGCTTCCTGTAATGACTGGAAAGAAGAAAAATGCAGTGATTCCCATTGCTACTACTGTCTACAAAGACCAGAGTGTCCATTACCAAGCAAATAGGTATGAATTGAGTTGGTATTTATTTTTTTAGTAAAATACTCTATTCTTGCAATTAATATTATGAAAAAAGTAAAATTTCAACTATTGACAAGTATTGGTGTATTCTTTATAGTAAATAACAATTTCATCAAACAATGGAATTGGCGATGACGAGGACACGAGGTTTGAAAAGCGATTTACAGAGAGGGAGGCATTGGCTGAAAGCTTCCTAATGAAGCTATCAAAGCTTACTACCTTTGAGCTGTGCTTGGAAACTTGCACCGTATTTGCAACGTTACTGCAAAATCAATGAGCCACTAGTGCATCTAGTGGGAATTTGGGTGGAACCACGGGTAATCAACACATACTCGTCCCTTTATGGGACGAATATGTGTTTTTTTATTTTAAAAAAGGTTAAAAGGAGTAGAGAACATGTCAAATCAATTAATTAATATTCAATTTCCAGATGGGAAACAACAAGCTTTTTCAAAAGGTGTTACACTAACCGACATTGCACAAGCGATTAGCCCTGCTTTACGCAAAAAAGCAATCGTAGGGAGTGTGAACGGAACCATCATTGATTTGACGCGCCCGCTTTTGGAAGATACACAAATTTCCCTGTACGATGCTAGCTCAAAAGAAGGAATTCAGGTTATTCGTCATTCAACGGCCCATTTATTAGCCCAAGCAATTAAGCGTTTATACCCGGATGCTCAATTTGGGGTTGGACCCGTAATAGAAAATGGCTTTTATTATGATATTGACATTGCGCATTCACTAGCACCTAGTGATTTACAACAAATTGAAAAAATGATGAAGCAAATCGTTCAAGAAAATATACAAATACAGCGCAAAGAAGTAACACGATCAGAGGCTCAGCAGCTATTTGCTCAGGATGCGCTTAAGCTAGAGCTACTAGAGGATATTCCTGAACATGAAGTTGTGACGGTTTATGAACAAGGAGAATTTTACGATTTATGCCGTGGACCGCATGTACCCTCTACAGGAAAAATACAACACTTTAAATTAATGCATGTGTCAGGAGCGTATTGGCGTGGAGATAGTAATAATCAAATGCTTCAACGTATATATGGTGTAGCATTTGCCTCAAAAAAAGAACTGGAGGAATACTTTGTTTTCTTAGAAGAAGCAGAGAAGCGTAATCACCGTAAGCTTGGAAAAGAGCTAGAGCTTTTTATGTTTTCAGAAGAAGCACCTGGGATGCCGTTTTATTTAGCGAATGGGCAGATTATACGCAATGAATTGGAGTCCTATTTACGTAATTTGCAAACGAAATTTGATTATCAAGAAGTACGGACGCCATTAATGATGAATCAGCGTTTATGGGAACAGTCAGGGCATTGGGATCATTATAAAGAAAATATGTACTTTACACAGGTCGACAACCAGAGTTTCGCATTAAAGCCCATGAACTGTCCTGGTCATATGTTGATCTTTAAAAATGATTTGCATTCATACCGAGATCTTCCGATTCGTATGGCTGAATTCGGTCAAGTTCATCGACATGAATTTAGTGGTGCATTAAATGGACTTTTACGAGTACGAACTTTTTGCCAAGATGATGCACATATTTTTGTCACGCCACAGCAAATTGAGGATGAAATTACGCTTGCTTTGAAAATTATTGATGAAGTGTATCAAGTTTTTGGCTTCCACTACGACATTGAATTATCAACAAGACCAGATAATTATATGGGCGATATTGAACTTTGGAATCAGGCAGAAGCGGCGTTAGAAAATGTACTTCAAAATTTAGGCTTCCCTTATACAATAAATGAAGGTGACGGAGCATTTTATGGACCGAAAATTGATATTCATATTAAAGATGCCATTCATCGTAGCCATCAATGTGCAACCGTGCAGCTCGATTTCCAGCTACCCGAGAAGTTCGATTTAACGTATATCAATGAACAAAATGAAAAAGTAAGACCTGTCGTTATTCATCGAGCAGTATTTGGCTCAATTGATCGCTTCCTAGGTATCTTAATAGAGCATTTTAGCGGCGCGTTCCCAACATGGCTTGCACCTCAACAAGTAACAGTGATTGGTGTTGCCGACCAGCATCAACACTATGTACAGCAAGTAGTAGAGGCTCTCCAAAAGGAACAAATACGTGTAAAGATCGATAATCGTCAAGAAAAGCTCGGTAAAAAAATTCGTGAAGCGCAACTGAAAAAAATACCGTATATTTTAGTGCTTGGGGATAAGGAAATGGATCATCAAAATGTCACTGTTCGTCAATATGGTCAGCAAGCTTTATCCGAAAAATCATTAGCGCAGTTTATCGAGGAGATTAAGCTAGAGATACAACAAAAAGCTTTATCTTATGAAGGAAATTAAACTACTTTGATGCTTGTATAATAAATAAAAAGGCTTGTAGCTCGACATCTAGGCATTTATGTGAAACTAATCGAAATTAGTCACTGCCCTAGAGTCGAGCTAAAACAAGCCATGAAAGCAATGTTGTGAAAAACTATTTTTTTGTAATTTACTTAAAATTGTTAGTTTTTTTATTTATTTGCTACTATTAATCAATTTTCAAGCATACAATAAATTAAATAACAAACGAACTATATACGAAAAGGTGCTATTGTTTTGATGTTAATTTCTATTGAATGGTTTCTGTCTCAGCATCGATGATAGGTATTTAGAAAGCATGCTAAAAATATACTTGTCAATTGGAATGAGTAAAAGTATGTTGAGAGGTCTATTTTTCATGTATACAATTTGAGTTTTAGATGAAATGTTTCCTCAGCCTTCGGACACTCTAAGGCTTTGTTTGACGAAAATTCAAGGTAGCATTTGTTCTATTCTTCATCAATTGTCTGGTGTAATTGATGAAAAAATCGTTTTCAGTACGAAATGATTGATATTGATTATTAGGATATTATTAAGATGTAGTTTCAGATGGTTTGCTAAGTGTAGGTGCTGTGTTTTCTACTGAATCTTGAGGCTACGGTAGTAAAAAGCTTGAAATATCGACCAATGTTGGGCCTCCTTTTTCGTGTTATAAAGAAGATTTTACTGATTGTATTGATGTATACCTAATTGTAGACATGACATCAGGATCAAATGTTTCTTTATAACGGGAACCTAGTACAAGATAAAACTAGTCAAATCATTGAAATATTGGACTGGCTTTACTTTATCGATCGTTTAGTATTTTCAATAAATGCTCATTACAATTAGGAAGCATTTAAATACTTATTTAATAGGACATCTAATTCTTGACTACAATCTACCACACTAGGATGGGTGAAACCTAAATCCATAGCCTTTCTATACATAATTCTTCTTTTAACTTCAATTTCCATTTTTAAAAATTGTTTACGCGATTTAATTCCCAAGATCTTTTCCTCCTAATTTCTTCTCAATATTCTTGTAATAAAATATTTATATGACCTCGATTCAACTTTTTCATTGTATCTCACTTAAAATAAAAAATATGTCATATTGTGTATAGGGTGAGAAATTCGTAATATAGTCACAGGAAATTATCCTAATTCTTAAAAGAGGGGAAAGATAAAAGGTTTCAATATAAAGTGTTTAGACCTATTTCGATTTACTTTTATTGTTATTTTATGCATTCTAATGCCTTATATACGACTATATTAAAGTTTTTTATTGCTAGACGATAGAAAACGTGTAGAGATAGGTTTAATAGATTTGCAACTTTTTTACTATAAAGATTTAACTTGTATGGAACTTCGTATCTTGTCATAATTTATCAAATAAACTTTTTTGTTGTTTGTTATTGAGGAGATTTCATTTTGTTTAATAATGTTGAGAATTTTCGAAATAAATGGAATAATAGGTAAATAGAGATGTGATATAAGGGCATTCCTAGAGGAGGTTATAATGACCGTAATTTACTTTGTAAGACATGCTCATTCTTATTATACAGCTGATGAGTACAACCGCCCGCTTTCTGACAAAGGGTTTGAGGATAGGGAGCATGTCACTGAATTATTTAAAGATAAAATAATCCACGCAGCCTATTTCAAGTCCATATAAAAGAGCCATCCAAACGGTCGAAGGCATAGCGCAGGAACATAATCTACAGATTAATAGGATGGATACTTTAAGAGAACGAATACTATCTAATAGGAAGATCATTGATTTTGACGATGCCATTTATCAATTATGGAGTCAGCCAAATTTTGCATTTGAGGGTGGTGAATCAAATGAATCCGCAATGGAACGAGCAATTACCACCTTGCAAAAAATAGTACTTACACATCCAAATGACAATGTAGTAATTGGGACACATGGCAATATCATGGTTTTGATGATGCACTATTTTGATCCACAATTTGATTACACTTTTTGGAAGGAACTTGCCATGCCGGATGTCTATGAACTTACATTTGAAAACTTCGAGTTAAGGGATGTTCAGAGAATTTGGAGAGAGTAGGATAAGAGAAGTGGAACAAGAATTATGTGAACAAATAATGAAGCTAGAAAAGCAATTAAAGCATGAGAGGAAAGCGGATTTTGAGAATATATTGGCTGATAATTATCGAGAATGTGGAAGTTTGGGCACAATGTATGATAAATTAATACAATTAAATTCGCTGGAGAACGAAGGTGGATTTCAGAATATCCCATTTGTTGTTAGATTTTGCGATCCAGCAATGCTACATATTGTACAACTTCAATTGCAAGCGACAAAAAATCATTAAGAAGCTCTATTGCGGACTCAGAGTGGAAAATGTATTTCATCAGGGAACCCCAACTTTAAACGCTCGTATGTAATATGACATACGAGCGTTATTGAGTTTGGCTGAAGTGGCAGCCCCTTATTTCGTTTTATCGAGAAAATCAAGGATTTTTATCTGGGCCATTCTTCTCGTAATAGACCAAATAATAGTAGATCATAAAACTTGCCGAAGCGGAATATCTCATTTCTTAAAGTACCTTCTTTTGTAAAGCCACATTTTTCATAGGAACGTACTGCTGCTTCATTAAAGCTAAACACCTGAAGCTTAATCTTATTAATGGAAATGTAATTAAATATAAAATGAATAAGGGTTTTCATGGCATCTGTTCCAAGTCCTTTTCCTTGCCATTGTTCACCGATTGAAATGCCTACAAAGCATGTGCTATTTTGCCAGTTAATTGCATAAACGGCGCAGGAGCCGATTAGTTCATTAGATGACTTTTCAAATATCCCGAAGATAAATTCTTCTTTCTTGCCACTAATACTTTGAAAAAATGAGGAGTGATCCTCAAAGGTTTTTGGAAAGGGGATCTCGTCATTCGCAAGTAATAACGATTTTTTTTCACTTTCAATTTTTACAAATGCTTCTAAGTCAGAAGATGTCATTTGCTGTAAAGTAATAGATTGACCTGTAAGAAATTCTTTAAAATAATTTTCCATTAGTTTGGTTTTCTCCCTTGTTCAAGGGCTGCAGTTTGAGCGATATCCCTTGATTTATTTGTTGAATAAACAAAACATCTACTGCACTTTTCGCACTCATTGGCAAAACTCCTTATGTTTGAATATTTTCATAATAACATTTTTAGGGATTTATAGAAATATATAATTTAAATTACCTTTTATTTGAAGGGTGCCAATTTGTTTGATCATTTATATCTTGTTGCTCCATCCACTGAAGGAAAGTTTCCGTGTCTCGAATATTGTGATCTAATACAGCTTGATAGACATAGATTGAAGGAAGTATTAGCGTTTTGTGTAGCAGCTCTTCTTTTATTTTTAAAATACACTTTCGACGATCAATTGTTAAAGAATCATTCATAAGCGAAACTAAATCTCTTGATAAAGGGCCATTTCGTGTTTCTGAAAACAGCCACATATCAATATTCCAAATGTCTGAAGGAGTATGCTGATATTGTATTTTAAAATAGTAACCATGATAGGCTGTTTCAAAATAATTACGGTACTTTACCTCTAAAACTTTAGGATGGTTAGTTAAATCCGATAGTATCGTCATGGCTTCAGCCGGATTAGGACTGACACTGAAGGTTTCGATATCGATATCTTGATCTACTAGTAAATCATAGGCCGTAGCTCCAACAACATATACTTGTCCGATTTTATTCCATTTTTCTAATAACGCCAATTCGTTTAGAATCGTCAAGGCAGTTTCTTTTCGCTCTTGCGCTCTCTTTAATATTTCCAAAATTTACACCTACCCTTAAATTAATTTCTAAATCATGTTAGAATACATTATATTTGTCATTTGTTCAATATTATATCAGGGATGTTGAATAGGAAGATATAGAGTTATTCTTGATCAAAACAAGGATTTTTTTGCTGCTGTATGCCCATTTTTAGTTGATGAATAGAATATGATGTACTAATGCTATGAACAATATCAGACAGAAAGAAGGAATAATACATGCGTACTTTTACTCCATATTTTAATGGTCTAATGCAATACTTACCTGAAGAGGAGCAGCTTCAATTACAACGGGCAATCGGAGCAACAGAGTCTCAGATACAATTATTACTTAAAGTGTTTCCTGAGTGTCCGGAGTCACTTATGAATCTATTAAAGGATGTTAATGGAACGTACTATTGTAAGCATGGTGATGAAACGATTTGTGTACTTGTACTCGGCTCGGGTCTTGATGAATATCCATATTATTTAAAGTCCGTCGAGCAAATCATTAAAGATTACCGAGTAGAAGATAGTGTAAGTATTTATGATCGTTATAAGGATTTTTTAGATTTTGTAGAAGTGGATGAGCGTATTAATCTTCACGTACCGCTAAAAGAACGATTATGCTTTTCGGATTGCATGAACAATGGGGGTACGTCTAGTTTATATATTGACTTCAAGCCGAATGATTGTGGGATAGTAGGACAAGTGATTCGCTATATGCATGACCCAGATAGCTATGAAGTGATTGCACCTTCCTTTGACGCATATTTACAGCAGCTGATGGATGGGGAATATGAATTTACTGCGCTCTATGAGGAGGACTACTAATGTCGGAAGAGACAGCTTCTATAAGATTAAAGTTTCTAGAAGAAAATGATGATCACTTGATTGAACGATATACTATAACTAAGGAGCAACTTCGCTATACGAAGTCTCCAATGGATAGCATTGAATTAGTGAAGCAGGACAAAAACCGCTATGCGATTTTGGCAATAGATGGAGACAAACTCGTAACTTTCTTTGTGCTCCATGAAAAAGAAGGCGTCAAGCCATATTCCTCCAATAAACAGTCGATATTAATCCGTGCCTTTTCAACAGATTTTTATGAACAAGGTAAAGGCTATGCGAAGGCAACTTTACAGCTATTGCCGGACTTTGTTACGAAGCATTTTCCTCATATAAATGAGCTTGTATTAGGCGTTAATTTACCGAATACTGCTGCACAGGCATTGTATAAAAAATGTGGATTTGTCGATGAAGGCAAGATGGCAGTTGGATTTACGGACATTAAGGTGATGAGTTATTACATAAGTGAGTCACAAGTAATCGAAGCATGTATGGAGCAATTTGAGGAGATATGTGCGATTGATCAAGATGTAATTGGAGATTTCTCAAGAAGTGAAACTATTCGCACGGCCGTTCAAGAAAAACGTTGTCTTATTCAACAGTCCGAACAGGGGATTGCTGGTTTCCTCATTTTTACAAATGACTTTTTTGACAATAACTTTATTTCACTAATCATCGTCAAGCCATCTGAGAGACGAAAGGGTGTTGCTACTGCATTATTAGCTTTTTATGTAGAAATGGCAGACACAAGAAAAATCTTCTCTTCGACGAACCAATCAAATACGAGTATGCACAAAGTATTTGAAGCAGCAGGATTTGTAAAAAGTGGCTATATTGAAAATTTAGACGATGATGATCCAGAGATAATCTATGTGAAAATGAAGTAAATGGCAAGTCTCGTAGCATGTTTACTGCGAGACTTGCCATTCGTTATTTTCTTGCCTTTATGAATAAAAAGGAAGGGCGACTAATCTCTTTTTTGAGAGAAGGCAGCTGTTGCATAGCTTCATCGCTAGGAATCGGTTCTAGTATTTTTTCAATCGTCAAGCCATGCGCGATTAAGGTATTGATTATTGTAGAAACACTGCGGTGATATTTGACAACGCCATCTACAAACCACGTTTGCTCACGCTTGCCCTCATCATGGTAATGGTCGACTGCATAATGGCTTCTATTGCCATGTTCATCATAAAACCAGTTGCCCTCTATCGTTTTACGAGCTGTAGTAATCGGGTGCTCAACTGAGAAAATAAACAAGCCATTAGGACGAAGCATTCTTGTAATGTTTTCAATTACGCCATTGAAATCAGCTATATAATGTAATGAAAGAGAGCTTGTAATACAATCATAGCTTTCTGGGGCAGCATGATAATCCTCTAATGCTTGCAAATGGTAGTCTATGTTTGCATGAGCATGTTCACGTTGAGCAATTGACAGCATATTTTTGGAAACATCAATTGCTGTAACATGCTTTGCGCCATTTTCAATACAATAGTATGCGAATTCTCCCATTCCACAGCCGATATCAAGCATTTGTAAATGGATTAAATCAGGGAGCAATGATTTGAATGCCGGTTGCTCCAGTAAACGGTTATAGTTATAAGGTGTTTGCCGTAATTTCCGGTATTGTTGGAAAAATTCTAGATGATCATAAATGTTTTGTTTCATGTCAAACCTCCAATAGTTTTACATAACGTTATGTAACATTTGCGCATAATTATTGTCCCATAGCTATTGAAAAAGAAATAGACTTATATTTCAAATTTTAGTAAGATGTAGATAGAGGCCTGTCAATTTTTTCAATTGCAGCTGACCTAAAAGTAAATATAAAATGGTTAAAGAAATTCTATAATGTTATTTTTTGATTTAAAGGTAAAAATCTGCAGACTCCTGCGGGGAAAGCAAGAGCACGAGACCCAACAGGGAGCGTTAGCGACCGATGTGGCTCGTAACTTGCCCCGCGGAAAGCGAAGCGGATTTTTACCTTTTACAATTATGCTAGGATTCTCATGAAGGATTTTTTTATGATGAAATCGGGGAGGGAGTTAACTGAAAAAATATGTACTATTGTCTTCAACTTTATGTATATATGTCCTCACCATGGTGTTTCATTTTTCCTTGAATTCCTTTGAAAATGGAAGAGCCTTTTTAGGATTTACAATGTTGATTCCACTCCTTACTGTTTTCCTCGTTCAAAAAATGGGGGGAAGGCTACCTATTCATACATTTTCTTTGACAAAGCCCTCGAGTAAATGGGTATTCCTAAGCATTATTGTTCCGATCGTAATGGGCATTGGGCTTCATACCTATTTTTATGTCACACATGGAGATTTTTTTCTCATTACTAAACCTACGCAATTCATAGCCTTACTACTTATAGGACTTACGATTAGCGCGTTTTCTGCATTAGTGGAGGAAGTGGTATGGCGGGGGAATTATCATTATTATTTGCGTCAACGTTTTAGTTTTTGGCCTACTGCTTTGTTCATAGGTGTGATGTGGTCATTATGGCATTTGCCCATCGCCTTATTATACAAATCTTATACAACCCCCGTTCTTTCAGTTCCTGTATATTTGTTCATACTTTTTGCCTTGTCACTAGTTCTTTCTATTATAAGAGAAGTTGCTCAATCTATTATTCCAGTCGCACTATTACATGGTATGATGAATGTTTTTTATTTAAGTGATGGCCAACAAATGTCTGTGACAACAGATTTTCAAGAATGGCTAAAATGTATCGGAATGGTATTACTGTGCATTGTTTGTATCCTCCTTTCGTGTCATAAAATTGTAACAATTCAAAAAATAAACGTGTTTAAAGGGAAATGATGGCACTTTTTTTAATGAATGACGTTATTTTCATTGGGAGTAAATATCTAGTTTCCCAAATAATACATTGGAGGATTGTACATTGAGTAAAGAAGAATTATTAAGCTTGAGTAGTAATTCATTGTTCGTGGCCTTTATTTTACTGCTAATCGCTATTATACCGATTGGACTTGCCGTGAAATCAAAAGGAAAAATGTTTGGTAAAGTAGGGCTTATACTTACTTATATTGCCTTTACTTTGCAACTAGTTTATTTTGTTCTAAGGTGGATTGCTGTTGACCACGCACCTGTTAGTAATATGTATGAGTTTATGACGTTTTTTGGCATCATGCTTACGGGTAGTTATTTGATTATTCATTTTTTATATAAGCAAATCGTTGTTGGCTTGTTCACTATTCCAGTGTCATTAATTATTCTCGGTTATGGAAGTGTTTTTACAAAAGAAGTTTCACCACTTGTTCCATCGCTGCAAAGTCACTGGTTAACGATTCACGTTATGACAGTTGCATTTTCAAGTGCTATACTATCGATTTCATTCGCAACAGGTATTATTTATTTATTAAGAACATTAGATGTTTCTAAATTTTCGATTCGTACATTTGCCTTGGAATTTGTCATGTATTGTTTAGTTGTCGTGATTGGCTTTATCGGTGTGGGCACTTATTTTAACTTAGCAGCAGATAAACTCGAGGTTCATTTTGAAAATGTACAAGAAAAAGAAGAAACAGCCGTTTATACGATGAAGCCGCTCATTGTCACGAAAGATGCAGTAACATCTAGTGGGGAACAGGTTGGCGTTTTACAGATTACAAATAAGATAGACGCGAAGAAATTGAATTCGATCGTATGGGCATTTATAGTTGGAACAATTTTATATGCTGTCATTTTACTCATTGCGAGAAGACCGTTAATTGTTTTATTAAAGCCCTTAACAAACCGTGTACAACCAGCATTAATAGATGAGATTACATATCGAGCCGTTGTTATAGGTTTCCCGTTATTTGCTTTAGGAGGACTTTTGTTTGCCATGATTTGGGCACAGATTGCCTGGAGTAGGTATTGGGGCTGGGACCCTAAGGAAGTATGGGCTCTAATTACGTTTTTATTTTATGCTGCTTTCCTTCATTTACGACTTTCTAAAGGCTGGGAAGGAGAGAGGACAGCTTGGTTAGCGATTGTTGGTTTTGGCATTATCGTGTTTAATCAGGTATTTGTGAATTTAGTCATTGCAGGTTTACATTCTTATGCATAAGAGGCTACATTAATTTATATTAGAACCTAAAAAGAGACATCCGCAATTGGGATGTCTCTTGAATTTGCACAGTTTATTCTAATGCTGAAATTATAGCTTTACAACATTCGTTGCTTGTGGTCCGCGGTTACCTTCTTCTACACCGAATTCCACTTTTTGGCCTTCTTCTAAAGTTTTAAAGCCATCAGATTGAATAGCAGAGAAATGTACGAATACATCATTTCCACCTTCTACCTCGATAAAACCAAAACCTTTTTCTGCGTTAAACCATTTTACTGTACCTTGTGTCATGTGAACAACCTCCCAAAAAAATTCAACAATCAAATTCCTTCAAACATTCGCAAAAAATCACGAACTCAAAAGCTCGTATTACTTTTGAATACGTTTTTTTAATGATTAAGATGAAGTAATGTAATTATTATTTTTATTATATAACAACTTTGTATATTTATCCAGTATATTCCGAATTTAGAAAGAAAAATTTACATTGCATCGTTTTTCTGTATTATTAATTGATCCATGCTTTCTCTTTAGCGACGATTACTGCCTCTGCCCGAGATTCTACATTTAGTTTGACAAAAAGTTTGGATAAATAGTTTTCAACGGTGCGTTGAGTAACCCCAATGGCTGAAGCGATTGCTTTATTCGTACAGCCTTGTGCGACAAGCTGTAAAATTTCTTGCTCCTTGTCGCTTAGTAAAACGTCTTGCTGAACATTTGATCGATTGGTGCGCTGATGTACAAAATCTAAAAAATCTGCTGCTAATAAGATTTCACCTCTTAGTGCGGCTTGAATCGTTTGAATCACTTGCTCTTTCGTGGCAAGCTTTGATAATAGTCCATCGACTTTTTTCTCAATAAGTAGTTCGTAATAGTCGGAAAGTTCGTATCCAGTATAGAGTAAAATAAGTGCTTCTGGTTGCTTTTTCTTAATCATTTCTGAAAGCTGGATGCCGTTGAGTGGTTTCATATTAATATCAATCAAAAATAATTGGAAATCTTGAGCATCCATTCTCGACAGTACAGAAGCACTATCCTGCTCAGTGTCTATACGAACATTTGTTAAATCCTGTAATAATGTTTTTGTACCATCTAAAACGACAGGATGGTCATCGACAATTAGAATATCAATCATTTGATTTCACGTCCTCTTGTATTTGAATAAATATATGCATTCCTTCATTTTGACTAGAAGTTATGGCGATATTTCCATTAAAAGCACGGACACGTTCTCGAATACCGTTAATGCCCATAGATGTTGAAGATTGCAGTAAATCTTCAATATCACAGCCAATGCCATTATCGTCGTATTGGAGGACAAAGCCACGATGGGTCGCTTGTAGTTTTAGTGATACCTCGGTAGCCTCAGCATGCTTGATTGCATTATTTAAAAGTTCTTGCACTAGGCGATAAACGACTAAATGTAAGGTTGCATCATGAAATTGAACCCGTTCTATTTCCGTGGCTAATATAAAGTCGGCACGTATTTTCACTTTTTGTATCAGTTTTTTCAATGCCATTTGTAACCCAAATGTGTCGAGCAAAGGAGGGCTTAGATTCTCGCAATATTCACGTAAATCTTTCGTTGCATTTAGTAATTGCTCCCGAATATTTAAGACTTTTTCCTTTTTTATCATCGATGAGCCAGCTAACACATCTAATTCTCTCGCTATATGAAGCTGCTCCTGCAAAATAGTGTCATGTAATTCTTGTGCTAAAATACTCTTTTCTTTTTCAGTGATCGTCCATAACAATTTATCGAGCCAAGGAAGCTGTGTATCATGGTTATCCTTCATATCCTGTATTTCACACACTAAATCTTCAATGAGCTTTAAATTATCTATAAACATGGAAACATAGAGTGCAAGTAACTCCAACCAAAGACGTTCTTCTTTGTGTAGGGCATGGCTAATTTTTAAAATAATCTTTTCTTCACCCGTATCATGTAATAACAGATAAGTCATGTCAGCCTCTGCGCTAACCTCACCAGGGCTAATTGGCACATCTTCCGTTATTGTTGTAATGGTAAAGGATGCAGTACCAAGCTTTTCTATTATTTCATATTTAAACAGATTAAGTAATTCTTGCTGATTTTTTGCTTTACCCATACGGTTAACGGCACCATATAAATTATGTACATAATTGCCAGTAGAAGAAAAGATAACTTTTCGATACTTATAATCAAGCTGCTCCTTAATATAGAAACAAGCAACGAAAATAAGGAAAGCAATGATAAAGACACTCGTAATTTTAACAATCGACAATTGGTCTAAAAACACGATCATCATGCTCGAAGTCAATAATAATGTACTAAAAAAGGCTAATGTTGAATAATATCGTAAACGAGATAATTGATATTCAATATCGAATAATCGTTCGTTCACTTGAATGAAGATAAAAGAAAAAGGAATAAACAATAAAAATAATGCAGCTACGTCAGATTTTAAAATAGGTTGATGCCCTAATATTTCAGGTATGACGAAAAACAGTAAAAAGGGCAGAAATGGAGTTATAAATGCAATAGCGATAAGACGGATCTTGGCCAATTTCGTTCGTAAATAACTTGTTAGTAAAATATAGATGGCATAAAGTACAAGAACAGCAAACATAGCAAGGTTTACGATACCCGCTATATTAAATTTGGAATTAAATACTTCAATGAGAATAAAGCAAGGTATAAGTAGCGGTATTCCATATAGCCATTTGGTATTGATATAGGGCCATTTTATATGAAGATAGCGGAAATAGTATTGTAAAAAGTGAATAAATATCACAAGACATAAATCAATACAAATACCTATGATTAACCTTCCGATTACATCTCCTCTAGCTGAGGCTCCTGTACTTATATAGGCTAGTGAACATGTCAATAAAAATAATATTAGTAAATTTGTTAGTTGATGATCTTTCTTACTTTGCCATAAGTAGATGGCAACGACAAAAGATAAGATGAAATAAAATAGTGGAAATATAACTTGTAAATATAATTCTTCGGGAATATCTTTATGCTGAACTAAAATATTGTGAATTTCACCATTTGGTTTGGAAATTGTTAGCTCATTTGCACTTCTAGCGAGAGAATAGCGTTGAATTGAGCTAAAATCTTGTGCTGGCTTGCCATCGATTGTTAGTAAAATATCACCTTTTTCAATGTTTTGTTGCTGTGCCCAGTCAGGATAATAGAAATCAACAATAACTGGTTGCCCGCTAGTTGTGTCTACGGAAATACTAATAAAAGGTACTCGTATTGCTACTACGAGCACATAAATACCGAGAAGTAGGTATGTTATAAAAATACTATAAGTCCATTTGCTTATCATTCTCTTGTCTATTTGCATGATCGAAATGCCCCGTTCTTCATTATGTATGCTATATATTATCCATAATTTTTGGTAATTTTGGAATACCGAAATATGGGGTTTCGGAAAACCACTATTACTTTTTCGGAATAACGAAATAGTCTTTTCGGAGAAGGATATGATAGTGTAAACCTAGCATATGTGACGAAAAGGGGGAGCGTTGCATGAAAAAGAGTGGATTGTCACTGATCCTTTTTTTTCTAGTCGTCATAATGTCGTACCCAATGACAACGATCGCTAAGAACTTTGAATATGATGTGGTGAAAGTAGATATTTGCATTATCGGGGGTGACAATCATTTTGTTTATAAGATTCCAAAACATTTACATAATAATACGCCGTATTATGAAATGAAGAATAACATTGAATCTTCATTAGAGAGGCATTGGAAGGTCGGGGATGCCCATTATGAAGCCAAACAGTCGGAAGTTACGTATACTTTTTTTATTAATGATTTAATTCATGAACAACAAGATGGGCAGATGAAGGTAGCGATACCTTATAATATTTTACTAGGAATGTTTGGTGAAAATGATGCCATTCAATTACGTATTTTGGCGAGCAAACTAACTAACTGGAAAGTAAACGCAACGGATTGGACAACTCTCGGATTTGTGGAACCGCTCAGTTATTTTAGTGATCAGGAATATGTATTTGAGGGAGCGATTAACGAGCTATTACAACAGCGAGTAGGACATTTTAATGGAACAGTTATAAAAGGTCAAATGATGCTACAATGTATCATTTATTTTAATTTTATGATTGCACAGCTTATTGCCTGTATACTTTTATCAAGGCGTTTTAAAAAGAGAATTATTGAAGATCCAGAAACGATGCATCAGTTCCGAAAGCTCAAATATATGTATCAAATCGTTCCGTTAATAATTATTGTTGTGCAAATGGTTTTTCTAGTCATGTCAGGGTTAGTGACTGCGTTTGGTCTTTATTTCAAGCCAGGCATTGATCTATTATTTATTATTGGCCCTATTGTATTTAATATTATGTTGTTGCCAATGTTTTTCTTTACGACTGCAAGCGAAATTTCAAAGGAGCTAGAATACAATTCCTTTGGCTCAGGCTTGTAAACATGGAATGATTGTTTTTATTTTTGGTCGACCAAATGTAGTTATTAGATTATAATGGTCAACAGCATACTTGAAGGAGCTGTTGATTGACATGACGCACCCAGAAATCGCGTACTTAAATTTACTACAACATATATTAGATAATGGAGTTAAAAGAGAAGATCGTACAGGAACAGGTACTTATAGTGTATTTGGCTATCAAATGCGATTTGATTTAAGTAAAGGTTTTCCTCTTTTAACGACTAAACGTGTACCTTTTAAGCTTGTAGCAAGCGAGCTACTTTGGTTTATTAAAGGGGATACAAATATTCGTTATCTACTGCAAAACAACAATCATATTTGGGATGAATGGGCTTTTAAAAAATGGGTTGAGTCTGATGAATATTCAGGTCCTGATATGACAGATTTTGGACGTCGTTGCTTAGTGGACGAGTCTTTTAATGCTGTTTATCAACAAGAGTTAGCATCGTTTTGTGAGCGAATTTTATCAGACGATGAATTTGCACGTCAATACGGAGAGCTTGGGAATGTTTACGGTAAGCAGTGGCGTAATTGGACAACATCAACAGGAGAAAGTATTGACCAATTACAAGATGTGATCAACCAAATTAAGCACAATCCAGATTCACGACGCATTATTGTCAATGCATGGAATCCTGAGGATGTGATCAATGCTGGAGCGAAAGGCAGTAAAGCCGCATTACCTCCGTGTCATGTAATGTTTCAATTTTATGTGGCGAATGGAAAGTTAAGCTGTCAGCTAATGCAAAGAAGTCTTGATACATTGTTGGGCTGTCCATTTAATATTGCGTCCTATGCATTACTAACACATTTAATTGCCCATGAATGTGGCTTAGAAGTTGGCGAATTTATTCATAGCATTGGGGATGCTCATATATATTTAAATCACGTGGAGCAAGTGAACGAACAGCTATCACGCGAGCCTAGGGAACTACCAACCTTAAAAATCAATCCGGATAAAACGTCAATTTTTGATATAGAACTCGAAGATCTTTCTATTGAGGGCTATGATCCACATCCTGCAATTAAAGCACCAATTGCCGTATAACCTAAAGCAGCAACCGATTTTGGTTGCTGTTTTTTTATGAAGATTGAAGCGATGGATAGAAAAGCCAGAGCGATGGATTGAAGAGGTAAAAAGACAGACAGAACCTGCAAAGTGATGGATAAAATCAGAGCGACTGAATGATGAGGTGGGGCGATGGATAGAAAGGCCAGAGCGCGGAAAGAAAGGTCAGAGCGATGGAAAGAACAGACCAAACGACGGATAGAAGAGCCAAAATCGTGGATAGAAGAGCAAAAGTCGTGGATAGAACCCTTAAAGTCGCGGATAAAAAGGCCAAAGTGACGGAAAGAAATGAGAGCGACGGAAAGAAAGGCCAGAGCGACGGAAAGAACAGGTCAAACGACGGAAAGAACAGGTCAAACGACGGAAAGAACCCTCAGAGCGACGGAAAGAACACGCCAAACGACGGAAAGAACCCTCAAAGCACAAGATAAAATGCCAAAAGAATAAGCCAAATACCAAATTCTCTAGCACTTTATAAGACGGATGTTTTAATTTATGAAATTTTTTCCGATATAAGTTTTAAACTGGAAATGGTTTATAAAAATGGAGAGGTGAGTGGTGTGGGGATGTCAATGGTGTTTCAAATAGATGAAGGAGAAAATGAACAACATTTAAGGAGACAATTACTTTTGAGGACTTTTCAACAGGAACAGGAATTTACTCAACGACATGAGCTAGCACACACCTCTGCAACATTAACACAGGAGCAAATATTTAAAATGATGCAGGTCATTGAGGAGATCCGCCTAAAACGTTATGAAGAAACACTATAAATGTAAGCGCCTTCTAAGCTATAATAGCTGAGGAGGTGTTTAATGATGAACGTGATCTTTATAGAAGCGGTTTCAGGTACAGAACTTTTACAAATGGTGTCACATGATGTGGCCGGCATATTAGCAGCGGCACAGGGCGAAAGTGTGACGTTCCCAGTTGGGCATTTTAAGTATGAATTTCATAATTTAGATTTTTATGAAGAAGATGGAGAAATACGACAAGAATTAGTCATTTACTTAAATAAAATATAATCATCGAATAGTACTTCTCAAAACGAAGAAATAAATACAGGTGCAAATAGAACAATTCATTTGCTTTTATTCAAACCTGTAACTATAATGGTTACAACGGGTGGTGATACATATGGTGAACAGTCGGTTTTCGGTAGCGATCCATATACTTTCGCTCATTGCAACAACATCTGATAAAAGTCAGTTGACATCTGATTATATCGCAGGGAGTGTCAATACAAATCCGGTTGTCGTACGACGAATGATCGGAGTGTTGAAAAAAGCGGGTTTGCTTACATCGCAAACAGGTATTGCAGGCTATGACCTTTTAGTAGAGCCAAAAGATTTAACGCTATTAGCTATTTACCAAGCGATTAATGGGCCCGAGCAGCTTTTTGCGATTCATGATGAGCCAAATCCAGATTGTACGGTTGGTCGAAAAATTCAATGTACATTGGAAGGTGTTTATACATCTGTTTGGCATGCAATGGAAGAACAGCTTCAAGCACAAACTTTACAGGATGTGCTAGATCAACTTCGTTAAATAACGAAGTCGGTCTTTTGTATCTAACCTGTAACTAAAATGGTTACAAATGAAATTGGGAGGAACTAAATATGAAAATTGCAGTAATCGGTGCAACAGGA
This sequence comes from Lysinibacillus xylanilyticus, assembly GCF_001708185.1. Lineage (GTDB taxonomy): Bacteria > Bacillota > Bacilli > Bacillales_A > Planococcaceae > Lysinibacillus > Lysinibacillus xylanilyticus_A. The sequence goes on from NZ_MDDN01000003.1 coordinate 34,725, forward strand.
AAAGCGGGACAAAAAATTGCGGAGGAGGCACTACAACGTGGTCATGAGGTAACTGCGATTGTACGTACTGCTTCAAAAGTAACAGCAACTATTGACGTTATTGAAAAAGATGTTTTCGAATTAACGAAAGAAGATGTAAAAAGCTTCGACGTTGTTGTGAATGCATTCGGTGCTCCTATTGGTCAAGAGGAGTTACATGTAAAAGCTGGCCGTCATTTAATTGATATTTTCACGGGCATTGAGACAAAATTATTTGTTGTCGGTGGTGCAGGTAGTTTGTTTGTAGACACAGAAAAAACAGTTCGCTTAATGGATACGCCAGACTTCCCTGAAATGTTCTTTGCAACAGCTAAAAACCAAGGAGAAAACCTACAAGACTTACACCAATCAACAATAACTTGGACATTTTTAAGCCCATCCGCTTTCTTTGATCCTGAAGGTCCACGCACAGGCAGCTATACGACTGGCATTGACCATTTATTAATCAATGCAGCTGGTGAAAGTTATGTTAGTTATACAGATTATGCCGTTGCTGTGTTAGATGAAATTGAAAATCCAAAGCATGTAAACAGCCGTTTTACAGTGACTTCAAATAATTAAATCAATAGGTACCCCAAAAAAGGCAGAATCTTTATGATGCTGTCTTTTTTTTCGCTAAGACCAGCAATCGTTTGTTATTACAAAATTGGATGTATTTGGTGGATTAAGTATGGTCGATTGCTCTATAATTTTAGTTAAATAGGATTTCCATTAACTGTGCAATTTAAACTATAAATGTCTTATATGCAGAATATAATGTTAAAGAAGGGGGAGACTAAATGAGGTATACTCGTTATTACTTTGGATTAGTATTATTCCTTTTGATCGCAGGTGCATTCTTTTTTTATCTGATTAATGACACTTATGTAGAAGCTGTTTATCAAATTGGAGAAGAAAATTTGGTGGAGGAAAATGGTGATTATTACCTTATGTTGGATAATCGCAAATTAACTTTACCTGAAAGACTGTATGACGAAATTAAATGGGAAAAAAATGATGAATACCATGTAGAATATGAATATAAAAGTTTTTCAAAAAATAATGGTGATGTTGTCATGTTAAAAAAATATGGCTATTCACCTTGAGTTCATATGCAACAATATGAGCAATTACTTGTTAATGTTACAGAGGAGCAGTCATTTTTTAGCGAAAAATGAGCTTTTTTCACAGAATTTTTCATTTTACAGAAAAATGCCTGTTTACAATACTCCATTAATTAGCTACTATCAAGTGTGAGTATTACATCAAAGGAGACGACAATTATGTCCACACAACGTATAGAAAAAGACTTTTTAGGTGAACGTGTATTACCAAGCAATGCTTATTATGGAATTCAAACGCTTCGTGCAACTGAAAATTTCCCAATTACAGGTTACACGATTCACTCATCTCTTATTAAAGCAATGGGTATCGTAAAAAAAGCAGCTGCATTAGGGAATATGGAAGTACACCTACTTTCAAAAGAAATCGGAGATGCAATTGTCGAAGCTGCACAAGAAGTTATTGATGGTAAGTGGGATTCAGAATTTATCGTAGATCCAATCCAAGGCGGTGCTGGCACATCTATTAATATGAATGCCAATGAAGTCATTGCTAACCGTGCCTTAGAGATTTTAGGCAAAGAAAAAGGGGACTACCAAGCAATTAGCCCAAACAGCCATGTTAATATGTCACAATCAACAAATGATGCTTTCCCAACAGCTATTCATATCGCTGTTTTGAATTTAATAGATGAATTACTTTTAACAATGGAAAATATGCAAGTGGTGTTCCACCAAAAAGCGGAGCAATTTGCACATGTTATTAAAATGGGTCGTACGCATTTACAAGACGCAGTGCCGATTCGATTAGGGCAAGAATTTGAAGCATACTCTCGTGTAATTAGCCGTGATATTGTTCGTATTCGTCAAACTCGCCCAAACCTTTATGATGTGAATATGGGGGCAACTGCAGTTGGTACAGGCTTAAATGCCTTCCCAGATTATATTCAATCAGTAGATGTTCATCTTGCTGAAATTTCAGGTTTGCCGTTAAAAGGCGCTTCTCATCTAGTGGATGCAACACAAAATACAGATGCTTATACAGAAGTATCAGGTGCATTAAAAATCTGTATGATCAACATGTCTAAAATTGCCAATGACCTTCGTTTAATGGCATCTGGTCCACGTGCAGGTTTAGGCGAAATCATTTTACCAGCTCGTCAACCTGGTTCTTCTATTATGCCAGGGAAAGTAAACCCTGTTATGCCAGAAGTTCTTAACCAAGTTGCCTTCCAAGTAATTGGTAATGACCATACAATTTCATTAGCATCTGAAGCAGGACAATTAGAATTAAACGTTATGGAGCCTGTACTTGTCTTTAACTTAATTCAATCGATTAGTATTATGAATAATGTTTTCCGAGCATTTACTCAAAATTGCTTGAAGGATATTGAAGCAAACGAAGAGCGTATGAAAGAATATGTGGAAAAAAGCGTTGGTGTACTAACAGCAGTAAACCCACATATTGGTTATGAAGTAGCTGCACGACTTGCGCGTGAAGCAATTTTAACTGGTCGTTCTATTCGAGAGCTTTGCCTTGAATCAGGTGTATTAACGAAAGAACAATTAGATTTAATTTTAGACCCATATGAAATGACACATCCAGGTATTGCTGGTTCAAGTATGATGAAATTAAAATAATGATGATGAAAGCACTTTGCGAAAAGCAAAGTGCTTTTTCTATGCAAGCAGTCAATACGGTGGTATCACAAGACTTATGTGAACAAGCCGAAAATTTACAAAAGCTTACACAGCGATTTAATGGATAATAATTGAAAACAATATCATTTGATAAATAACAAAAGAGGCTATTTTGCGAAAGACTAATTTTCTGCAAAATAGCCTTTTTTTATTAAATTTACGTTTTCCACCTAGCAACTTCCAATTAAGTATTAAATAAGCCGAAAAAGTCGGTTTTTATCGTCAAAAATATTATGCTAATCATAAACATCATTTCTGCGATAGTAGCAACAAAAGCTCTTTTATTTTCTGCGTATTTCCATTCCATAAATGCACGTAACATGTCAGAGGCTACTAAAAAGACAATTATGATAAACCATATTTCATAATACCAAGCAATTTCAACAGTATCATTGTAGTTCGTATAATACGAACTAGCTAATACTAAAATCATGAAAATTATTCGTACCAATAAATCTAATTTTTTATGTCTTTCGTTAAGGTAATTATAGGAAAAACATTTCTTTCTCTCGACACCTAGCAACTTTCTAATTACAAACCCAAAAATACTAATTATTAAAAGGAGTACTAGGAGAAAAAGTATTAATGTTCCAAAATCGATCGTAATAGTATTCAATTTCATTCACCTCTTTAATCTAACCTTTTCTTAACTAAATGGAAATTCATTCCACAAAGAGATTGTAGCACAATAGAGTAAAAGTTGGTAGGGAATTGGAAAATTTGCAACCATAGAGATTGCCAGTTACAAGTATCGATAACAGTATCAACTTGTAGCTGACTATTTGCATTATTCAGCTAAAAGTTGGTATACATTAGCCTCGGGAAAGCGCCTAGTCAAAACGGAAATTAACCTCACGTTATGGAGATTAGCGAATATTATTGGTATAATATTGAAAAAAAGGGGTGCAGAATTGGATGGGGATAAATTTCAATAGCTTTTTCAGAGAAGAATTGTCAGTACAAGATATTCAAGTAGCTATGGAACAGGGAGAAATAACATCTAAAGAATTAACAATGTATTATTTACACAGAATCGCTAAGTATGATCAAGATGGGCGAAAAATTAATTCTATGCTTGAAATTAATCCTGAAGCGCTATTTATTGCAGAAGCGTTAGATGAAGAAAGAGTAACAAGGGGTGTTAGAGGACCTTTACACGGGATTCCGGTTGTTTTAAAGGACAATATTGAAACGAAAGATTTCATGCATACTAGTGCAGGTACTATAGCTTTAGAAAATTATCTAGCTGAGCAGGATGCATTTATTGTAAAAAAGTTACGTGAAGCAGGGGCAGTTATTTTAGGGAAAACAAATATGACTGAATTAGCAAACGCAATGTCGAGTACGATGTGGGCGGGTTATAGTTCTCGAGGTGGGCAAACACTAAATCCTTATGGTGATCCAAATCTTTATGTGGGTGGATCAAGTTCTGGATCGGCGGTTGCAGTAGCATCGAATTTTTCAGTTTTATCAATTGGAACGGAGACAGACGCCTCGATTCTAAGTCCTGCTATTCAAAATTCAGTAGTCGGCATAAAACCGACTGTTGGACTCATTAGCCGCCGAGGCATTATCCCATTTACATACTCTCAAGATACCGCAGGGCCATTTGCAAGAACAGTGACAGATGCAGCTATTTTATTGGGCGTATTAACAGGAGTAGATCAAGACGACGTCGCTACACATAAAAGTGAAAGAAGGATATATCAAGATTACACAAATTTTTTAGATGCTACAGGTTTGAAGGGTGCTAGAATTGGCGTGTATAATAATGCCTTAAAAGAGTACTATGAGTCAGCGGAGTATGATGAAACACTTTTTAATAATGCCATCCAGGTTTTAAGAGAGCAAGGAGCCGTTATTATTGAAGATATCGATATCCCTTCTTTTCATAGAGACTGGAAATGGGATGTAGGACGATATGAATTAAAACATAGTTTAAATAATTTCCTTATCAATCTACCTTCGCATATGCCTGTACATTCTATCTCTGAGCTCATTCAATTTAATGAACGTTCAAAAGAAAAGTGTTTGAAATATGGGCAGGATAAATTGGAAATGAGAGAGGGTCTATCAAATACGTTAAGAAATGCTGAATATTTACATGCAAAATTAGAGGATCTGTATTTTGCGCAAGATCAAGGAATTGATTTTACATTGAAAAAATATGAATTAGATGCGATTATCTTTCCATCATATATAGGTTCGACAGTTTGTGCGAAAGCTGGGTATCCCTCTATTGCAATTCCAGCCGGGTATATGAAAAATGGGCGACCGTTTGGCATAACTTTCGCAGGAACTGCATTTAGTGAGGACGTTCTTATAAAACTCGCTTTTGCATTTGAACAAGCAACTAAATTTAGAAAAGCACCGAAATTGTAATATGATTTCCTAGCTAGGATATAAAACTAGAAGAACGAGCTTAAAATTTCCGTACCAACACTTCTTTTAAAGAAGTTGTGCTATTCACAATTAATATGCAAAGCAACTACTACCTCTCACATTTCTAACATTGATGAGAGGTGGTTTTTTAATGCTAAAAACGATTGTGAGGGCAAAATAAAAGGACTTGTGTGCATGAGTAAAATCATACCCACAAGTCCTTTCTAGATGGCGGTGTTGTTAAATTCAATCCTATTTCGTGAATTGGATGTTGCAAAATTGCGCATTTTACTCCACTTGTTGAATCTCTTCATCAGATTTTTTTATCAAATCACCTATTTTTGCAAGTATATAAACGAATCCATAGGTAATAGTGAAGTAGATGAATTTATTAGCAATATCACTAAATTGTACAATTGAAAAATTAGATATTAATAAATCCATAAAAAAGAGGAACAAGGTAAATTGAATAATTTGAATCAAAAAATAGATTCCCTTACTTTTTATACCTATATGCAGGGCAAATGATTCTAATATAATGCTTATTGGTATTAAAAGAATAAAACCAATGATGATTCCAATTGATAAAAAAATTGAGCTATATATACTTGTGAATCTAAAATCTAGAATAAGACTAGCTATATATTGAACGCCCATTAGTAAACTTATAATAATAGCTAAAACAGCGACCAGAAAAGCAGGAATTAAAAAATAGTCTCTTGTTTTCATAATTTTCATACAAATCCTTCTTAGAAGTACTCATTATTTCACGTTTTAATTGAAATAGGGAATTAAATTTTTGAAAACTGCGTTCGTTTAGTTACTTCTCGCAGCAATTAATATTCTATGTTTGCGTAAGCCTAAATCAATACACCAAGTCACAACAATCATCAAAATTAAAATAATGAGGAAGCAACTACTTGGAAAGGTATCTCTCATGGCAGAATTGATTAAATCTATACAACCAAAATAAATAAGTAATAAAGTTCCTATGTTGAGAATGAATCATTCATACAAGGTTGTCTAATCGTTTGTTATAGAGCTATCTACAGAAGCGGTTAGGGATAACGGGAGTTTGATAATAACCCCGTATCTAATCAGTTGAAATATAACCAACCTTTTCTAGTAATTTCAATGTTGTATAATTTAAATTTGGAAGTTTTTCTAAAGGGAAATATTCTAAGTTTTTACTTTCCTCATTTTGAGTAATAGTGCCTTTTACAGCAGTTGCCTTAAAAATTGCCGTAGCATTATAAATTTCATCCCCATGTGGAAATTTATAATATAACTCTCTCCCTGAAGCTAAGCCAAGTAATTTCAATTCTTGGGCGATTAAGCCTGTTTCCTCATACAACTCTTTTTGAGCAGTTTCTTCAAAACTATCTCCTATTTCCATTCCACCACCTGGAAGCCCCCAATCATTTGTATCTGAACGTAATTGCAAAAGTATTTCATTCTTTTCGTTTAAAACAATGATTGCTGAACCTGGTGCAATAATAGGACTTGTTCCAACATATTGTCGTAAAGATTTTATATAATTCATGTTTCCTCCAATGTTTAATCCAATTTCTTAATTAAATGAAAAATTCTGTCTGTAAAATATCATAACATAGCAAAGTTTTTGTTGGTAGGGAAATGGTAAATGCGTATTGAAGAGGATTAATCGTTACAGCATGGGGAGACGATGAGGTCTAAACAGTTTCAACTTTGAGATTGCGAGTAACTATAGTGGTCAAACCTCATACAAGCTTGTGAGGGTTGAGAAAGAGGTAGAGAATCGTTTGTACAAGTGTCTTATGGTTGCTACAGAGATATGAGTGGAACTATAGGACCGAATTATGTGAAAGTATTAGTGCATATCAAAAGGACTTGCATATACGAGATTCAATCATACATACAAGTCCTATTCTTATTGAAATAAAGCTCCACGTTTGTTAAAAATTTTTAATATGATAACTATTAAAGTCACTGAAACAATTCAAATACCCACACAATTAGGTAAAGTGGAATTGCCACTATTAACATACCAGCAATTAAGTACCCTAGACTTTGTAATACAAACTTTATTACATCGTATATTGCACCAGCCAAGTCATCAATAAACTTTGCCATAGTAATCCACCCCTTAACTATCTCTTTTTAAGAGACTACTTTAAAGATATTTTTGTACGTTATAAATAGCATGAAGCCTATAATACAACTGAGTAGATTTAGTATAATGTCATCTATATCAAAACTACCTAAAAATAAAATGATTTGTAGAATCTCTATGCTGAAAATCAATAATAAACTGGAAATTATCGTTTTAAATACATTTCTTTGCGAGGGAAAAGCCATAGGTATGATAAATCCCATCGGTATAAAAGGAATAATATTACCTAAGGTGTTTATTATAGAGACACTATCATTTATATCACTTATATATGCTCCAATTGTGCTAAAAGGAATTAGATTTACACCAACCCCTCTGTCCTTATTGGTTCGAATAGTATTGATAACGCTGTATACATCTCCATTGAACTTAAACACAACAAAAATAAGTAACATTAATATATATATAGTAAAAAAACTTTTCCAAATCGTTTTAAACATTCTTGAAAATTCCTGCCCATCTCTTAATTTGCTGAAAATTATTTCTGTATAAGGATTGTAGCATAGTAGAGTAAATGTTGGTAGATAAATGGTAAAAAAAGTCTTCAGATGTGTATAAAGAGTATGTGAGCATTGATAGTGGAGAAGAAAGGAAAACATTTATATAAGTAGTCTTATGGGTGCTAAAGAGCTATGTGTTAAGCAGAAGCGATTATGGGGGCGTAACAATAGTACTTGTATTTATGAAGATTAATCATAAATACAAGTACTTATCCTAATTAAACTATAGCTGGTATCGTTGAATAAGGGATATTTTTTAAATTGTTACCAAAATCTCTTTTGCGATTTCATCAATTTCTTCTGCGAGTTCATTATGTGTAGGTGTTTCAGCCACTCTTGTTAAATACTCTCTAAACTGAACCTTTGACTCAATTGGTAATTTTATAACCAAAAAGTGTAAAACAAACCACTTCCAATTATCATCATCTGAAGATAAAACATCTTGCACATGTGGGACAATTTCTTCTGGAAAAGTTAAAAGTAATCCTAATATGCTTGTTGCCACTGGCCAATTCATATCTTGAATCCATTCGAGGAGGTTAGGCAGTAAAGGCAATATTATATCTCTATCCATTTTTTTAATTATTTCTACTCTATCATTATCAAATTTATGTCTTGGCAAAAGATCTTCAAAGTTTTCCATATGTATTCCTCCCTTAGATTTTTATATATGGCAATCTATTTATTATATCAGTCTTTATTAAACTAATTGTCGAGCGTGAATATAAGCAATTTTTACAAGGTGTGATCGCGTATTAAAACAGGCAAAGAAACTGTGCAATGTTTGTAAATAACTTACAGGTAAAGGTGGTTTCTCACGCTGGGCAGGGAAATACCCGCGGAAACAGAACAAATACCCGCGATTGGGGAGAGAATATCCGCGTAAGAGGAGCAAATATCCGCGCGAAACAGGAGAATACCCGCGGGAGCAGAGTAAAACGCGCAATCAGTCGAATCTTGCATATATCACAAAAAACAGGACATGCATATAAAACCATGTCCTGTTTTATTCTAAGAATTATTTAATGCAATGCATCGCTGCCTCAGCTTCATGCCACGGAACGGAGTAGCCTTTGCCTTTTGCACAAAATATACTAGAGGATGTATAGTCAGGATCAGCATTTTTATCGTAGCCGATTTGCGCGATAACTTCTTCTGTATTATGGCACACATCATAGCCATCAAATTGCAATGAGAGTACACCCTTCCCATTGGTGTAGGCGGCAAAGGTTGTGCTGTAGTTCATAAATGTTGCGACAGGGGCACGTCCAGTTAAGATGACGTTATTTTCAGTTAAGATTGGTGCGTCAAATGTACCTGAAGCTTGCTGAATATCGGTCATCATGCGGCCGATAAAATCACTAGGGGCTTTAAGCTTAAAGCGATAGTAAGGCTCTAGTAATATATTTTCTGCTTGCTCAAGACCTTGCCGTAATGCCCGAAATGTTGCCTCGCGGAAATCGCCACCCTCAGTATGCTTAATATGCGCTCGTCCCGTTAAGAGTGTGAAACGAATATCCGTGACAGGAAAACCTGTTAATAAGCCATGATGATCCCGTTCGAATACATGTTTTTCTATGAGTCGCTGATTGCCAACCGATAAATCATCCGCATGGCATGCATTGACAAATGTAATGCCAGCACCACGTGTGTTTGGCTCCATCAATAAATGTACCTCGGCGTAGTGCTTTAATGGCTCAAAATGGCCGTAGCCTGTTACAGTTGAGGCGATTGTTTCCATATATAAAATTTGTGGCTCACCAAATGAGACAGCTAGTGAGAAACGTTTGTGAAGGACTTCGGCAAGCACCTCGAGCTGGATGACGCCCATAATATGGACATGAATCTCTTGAAATTTTTCATGCCATACGACGCGTAAAGTTGGTTCTTCGGCTTCAAGGATACGGAAAATTTTTAACACTTCTTTTATATGCTGATCGCCTGCATATTGGACTTTTGCTTGCAAGGTCGGTACTAACTCATAGGGCTGCGGGTTAGTCGTACTACCGATGATATCACCGATGTTTGCGAGACTTAGCCCTTTGACTGCGAAAATCTCCCCAGCTTCAACCTCTTGGACTGTTTCATAGCGATTTCCATTATATAATCGAATTTCCGTCACTTTTTCAGTTAGATCTCCAAACGAAAATTCATCACGAACACGCAGAGTTCCTTGTAATGCCTTCATAAAAGTTAAGCGTTGATGTCCATCATGACGAATTTTAAATACTTCTCCTTGGAACGTTCCATTGTTGTTAAAATGTGTCTCAGTAAGTAGAGGGAGCTGTGAAATGAATTCTTTTATCCCAGTATCTTTTAAGGCAGAGCCAGTAAAACATAAAAAGGCCTTTTCCTGTTTAATCATCGCTTGTATATGAGTCAGGCAGTTAACGCTATCCAACGTCTCGTTAAGAAAAGCATCGAGAAGCTGCTCATCACGCTCAGCAAGCCACTCCATCATGTGATTGGAAACAAAATCAGAACGGAGCGGTTCATCTACTAATAGTACATCCTTAGAGCAGTCTTTTTGAAGCAGTGTCATAACGGCTTCGACATCTGCACCTTCACGATCTATTTTGTTAATAAAGAAGAAGGTAGGGACATGATATTTGCGTAAAAGTTGCCACACGGTTTCAGTATGACCTTGTACTCCTTCGACCGCACTAATAACAATGATGGCATAATCCATAACACGAATAACACGTTCCATTTCTGGCGAAAAATCGACGTGCCCAGGTGTATCGATTAACGTATATGTATCGTTTCCAATCGTCATGCGACCTTGTTCCGCAAAAATAGTAATGCCTCGCTGACGCTCGAGTTCATGATTATCTAGAAATGTATCTTGATGATCAACTCGACCACGGGCTTGAATACTGTTTGTATGGAATAGTAACTGCTCAGAAAATGTTGTTTTTCCTGCATCGACGTGAGCGAGTACACCAATTGTTTTATGCATAAAAAATCCTCGTTTCTTTTTTTCGTCCAATATCATTGTAACAGAAATAAAATAAAGTAAAGACTACTAATCAGTGAGGGTTTCGCCACCCCAACTCGATAGAGGAACACCCTGTTGTCCTAAAGTAATAGGGCATTTCCGGGCTGTTAATCTTCCGTTAAACTTCTTGGCTATCTGCTAGTTATGTGGAACAAAAATATTTCATGTAAAATAGTTAGTGTTTATGTCGAAATAGTGCTACTATATTCATAATACTTATTTTTCTATTTTTTCGAGAGATTGCGAACATAAATTTCTTCTGCTAGTCTAACAATATCATTTTTAAAAAATAATAGATGTATTGGTGCAAATGATTTGTCATTTGCTTAAAAGGGAAATCGGTGCGAATCCGATGCTGTCCCGCAACTGTAAATGGGGAGTCTATACAAGATGCCACTGTAGCCATGCTATGGGAAGGCGTATAGATGATGAACCTAAGCCAGGATACCTGCCAATATGTAATCTTTGCTTAAACCACGAGGATGGGGCTAGTGAATAGGTTGTAGAACCCATCTTTCACTATGCGAACCTCTTGGAAACAAGGGGTTTTTTTATGCCCTTTTTAACTTATGTTTAGCGGGTGTGGATTCGGTAAGGTGGTCTTAGGGGATGTTAGCCTAAAACCACAGCATCGTTGCGATAACGGCTAACTGACCTGCATCGGTGCTGTGTTGCCGCTGCCGCTACGCTTTCGCGCAGTTAAAACCCTTTTGCTGGCCTAAGCACAAAAAACATTTGTTGCTGACGCTTCGCTTTCGCACAAAAAACATTTGCTGGCCTAAGCACAAAGCCGAATCCGGACGCAATTATGCCGAGGTATAATTGATCATTCAGTAGCGAGGAAGTCAAGGGATTTCTTTCTATATATTTGACACAAAGGAGACGAGGACATGAAAAAATGGAAAAGCTTGTGGCTTGTCTTTGCAATAGCAATAATCGCTATTCTAGGAGCATGTAATGCAAAGGACAAATCAGAATCAGCTGCACAAGGTGAGAAGGTAGAGCCTGCACAAACTGACAAGACAGAGATCACAATTGACAATAATGGAACGACACAAGTGTATACAGAAGCACCCAAAAAAGCGATTAGCTTAAATCAACATGTAACAGAAATTATGTTGGCATTAGGCTTGGAAGATTCTATGGTAGGTACCGCCTATTTAGATGACAATATTTATGAGCCCCTACAAGCTGCCTACGATAAAGTGCCTGTGTTAGCTAAACAGTATCCTTCAAAGGAACAGGTTATTGATGCAGAAGCAGATTTTTTATACGGCGGTTGGAAAAGCGCCTTTGGAGAGAAAGGTGTTGGTACACAGGAAGAGCTTGAGGCATTAGGGATTCACACTTATTTACATACAGCCTCAAGTATGACGAAACCAACATTAGAAGATATTTTCACAGATATCCGAAATATCGCAAAAATATTCCGTGTCGAAGAACGTGGAGATGCTTTAATTGCACAAATGACCAAAGATGTAGAAGCTGTACGTGCGAAATTACCACAAAATGGGGAAGAACTGCGTGTATTAGTGTTTGATAGTGGTGATAAAGATGTCCTTACTGCTGGACAAAACTTTATGAATGAGCTTGTGACGATTGCTGGTGGTAAAAATATTTTTGGTGATGTGGAATCAGGATGGACTACGGTATCAAAAGAAGATGCAGTAGATCGTAATCCAGAAGTCGTTGTTGTTGTTGATTACGGAGAAACAAAGGCGGAACAAAAAATTAACTTCTTAAAAAATGATCCTGCCTTAAAAGAAATGGAAGCTGTTAAAAATGAACACTTTGTGATCTTACCGCTTTCTGCTGCATCAGAAGGGGTTCGTGCTGCAGAAGCTATTCAAATTTTAGCAAAAGGCTTTTACCCTGAAAACTTTTAGACTAAATAAGGAGCTAGCGACTTGCTAGTTCTTTTTTTATAAGGAGAGTTATAAATGAATGCATTTTGTAAAAATATACCGGACAAAACATTTGAAAAGCTAAATCATAATGGAGAGTTTACACGACTTGCAGTTAGCCCGGGTATTATTAATAAACATTATACCCCTGCACAATTTCAAGCAATGGCAAAGGTTGTAGGAGAAATTGGTGCAATCAAATACTCCACTTCTTACAGTATATTATTATCTATTCCGACAGTAGATGTAGCAGATACGACTAAGGAGCTACAAGATGCTGGCCTGTATGTGGCAAAGCAAGGACCAATTGTTGTGATGAAGGCTTGCGATTTCTGTGATGGGGATAAGATGGAGGCAGCACCGATTACTGAACAGCTATTTCATTCATTAGAAGGAATATTGGTCCCTACAAGATTACGTTTAAACGTAAATGGCTGTGCCTCTGCCTGCTACAATGCAGTGTATGATGATATTGGCCTTGTTTATCAAAAAGATAGCTTTGATGTCTATTTAGGGGCGGTGCCAATGGGGGCAAATGCGCAAGCTGGGACGCTCTTTGCTAAAAGGGTGGCAGTTGACAGTATTGAAAGTTTACTTCATGAAATCATTCGACTCTATAATGAGCATGCTCGTCCGAATGAACCTTTTTATAAATTTTATCGCAGAACAAATTCTGCTGAGTATTGGAAAATGTAAAAAAGTGATGATAAAACACGCTACTTTTTTTGAGTTTTAGACCATCTTTTTGTTTCTTCTATTGGAATACTCGAGCCAACTTTCATGGTATTTTTGACAATAATCCAGCGCCAATATGTTCATCTCCTCGTGAAGCTATTTCTCAAGTATTAGTAATAGGAGAGCGTTTAGGTAAAAGTTGCATACTTTGAAATAAATTATATCCGTAGATCTTCGTCATTATTGCGAAGCAGCTACTTTTTTTCAGTGTATGTTTTTAAACATCTCAAATAAGGTATAACACGGGTAATTTTAAAAATTTTCTGTTTATAAGGAGGAATAATACTTAGGGCGTCGAAATATTGTACTATGTAATGCAATTAACAAAAAGGGGCGGGAAAATATGACATCCAAACAAGGGATTAAACCGGAAGATCTATATCAATTAAAATCAGTGGCAAATCCACAAGTATCACCTGATGGAACAGAAGTAGTCTATGTAGGGACTTATATCGACGACAAGAAAAAAGACTATGTGTCTAATTTATATTACATAAACTTGGATGAAAAAATTCCTCAACAATGGACATTTGGTGAAGATAAAACAAATTCACCTATTTGGTCTCCAGATGGCAGTAAAATCGCGTTTGTGTCAACGAGAAATGGCAAACCACAAATTTTTGTGCTTTCTAAAACAGGTGGAGAGGCGAAGCAAGTGACTCATTGTAAAAACGGTGCGACATCACCTGTTTGGTCGCCGTGTGGCAAGAAAATAGCCTTCTCTGTAAAGCTTGGTAAAAATGAAAGCATTGATGATCAAGCTGAACATGATAAGAAAGAAGACAAAGAACTAAAACCACTTGAAATTGAAAAGATGAAACATAAGTCAGATGCAGCTGGATTTCTGGATATGGAGCAATTTACTCAAATTGCAAGCGTCAATCTTGAATCTGGGAAATTAGAGCTGATGACGGAAGGAAAACATCATTTCCAGGTTGGTACATGGTCTCCAAACGGTAAATATCTTTCTTACAGTGCAGACGTAACAGAGGATCTAGATTTTTCATTCATGAGTGATCTGTACTTATTGGATGTAGAAACGAAACATGCGCGCAAGCTAACGGAAGGAACAGGGATGTTCTACCAAACTTCATGGTCTCCGAACAGTCGCTACATAGCTTATGTTGGAAGTGAAAGAGAATTTGAAAATGCGACACATGCCAAGCTTTGGATTTATGATTTGGAACATAACCTTACGACATGTGTAACGAGTGAATTTGACGCGCCTGTCGGTGATTTTGTTGTGGGTGATTTCCTTCAAGGTGTTGTTGCTCCGCGTGTTCAATGGTTGGAGGATAGTGAAAGCTTTTACTTCCAAGTGACAGATCACGGAAATACAGCCATTTATTTTGGCAACCTTTCTGGAGAATTATATCCCGCTATTCATGATGATCAGTATGTATATGGTTTTTCACTTGATCCAAAAAATGATAAAGCGGTAGTCGCGATTAGCACGACGACAAATCCTGGCGACCTATTTTACGTAAATTTAAATACTGGTGAAAAGGAACAGCTGACTAGGGTGAATGAAGAATTTTTAAAGACGAGAGAATTATCTGTGCCAGAAGCAATTGAATATGAAGGGGCAGATGGCTGGAAAGTAAGCGGCTGGATGATGAAGCCAATCGGCTATGAAGAAGGGGAAAAATATCCACTTATTCTTGAAATCCATGGTGGTCCGCATGCGATGTATGCCAACACCTATTTTAATGAATTTCAAATCCTTGCTGCACAAGGCTTTGCGGTTCTCTATACGAATCCACGGGGAAGTCATGGATACGGACAGAAATTTGTTGATGCAGTCCGTGGTGATTATGGCGGCAATGATTATCATGATCTAATGGCTGCTGTTGATTTTGCATTGGAGCATTATGATTTTATTGATCAAGACCGTCTCGGTGTAACAGGTGGGAGTTACGGGGGCTTTATGACAAACTGGATTGTCGGACATACCAATCGCTTTAAAGCCGCTGTTACGCAACGTTGCATTTCTAACTGGATTAGCTTTTACGGCGTAAGTGATATCGGCTATTACTTCAATGACTGGCAAATCCAAGCGGGACTAGACAATATAGAGAAGCTATGGCATCATTCACCGCTTAAATATGTGGACAATGTGGAGACGCCGCTGTTAATTTTACACAGCGAAAAAGACTATCGTTGTCCGATTGAACAGGCAGAGCAATTATTTATCGCCTTGAAACACCGTAAAAAAGAAACAAAATTTGTTCGCTTCCCTGAATCCAATCACGAACTTTCAAGGAGCGGAAAACCAACGTTAAGAATCAATAGACTAGAATATATTAGGGATTGGTTTGTGGAATATCTGTAAGAGAAAATATTGGTGGCTTAAAACGTGAAAATACTTTTTAAGCCACTTTTTTAATTTACATTGTGAGGGAGAATGCTTTGTTTTAATCAACATTGAAAAGGCACCAGATAGTAGGAACACCTTTTTGAGAGACTAGGCTATTTATTAATGATCCCATAATAAACTATATCCTCGTATTTACCATCTTTTATGACGTGATCCTTTAAAATTCCTTCTTGTTTCATACCAATCTTCTCCATTACTTTTCCTGAAGCGGGGTTCGATGAAAAATAGCGGGCAAACACTTTGTGCAGTTTCTTTTCTTCAAAAGCAAATTGTAGAATCGCCTGCGCCGCCTCCGTAGCATAGCCTTTTCCCCAATATGGCTCGCCAATCCAATAGGCTATTTCACCTTGGTTAAAATCAATATTGTTCGATAATCCAATTGATCCATATAATTCGCCAGTCTCCTTATCTGTAACTGCAAACTCATACGAAAAATCCTCGATAAGATTATCATAATGGAATTCAATCCATGATAATGCATCATCTATACTATACGGAAAAGGTAGGTACATCGTGCTTTTATAAATATTATAATTATTGCAAAGTGTCGCAACCGTTTCTGCATCAGATGTTTGAAATAATCTAAGAACAAGCCTTTTTGTTGTAATCATTAATTTTTCAGGAACATATGCCATTCAATCATCTCCATTAAATTATTATTTCGAACTCATCACCAAAAATTGAGGATGACATATGTTAAACGTATGCCATGGGATACGTTGATGTCCGTTCCGACTGGACGCCCTAGAAAAGTGCCCAGTCGGAACGAACATTAACCCCACGTTATGGTGAAAGAACTATAATTTGTAAATTACATTATATGACAAGCGGAAAATTTGGACAATGACACGAGAGGGGGTTATCATAAAAAAATTTTCCCAAACAAAAAAGACAGAATGCTAAGAAAGCGATTCTGTCTGTGTAGTATTTAGTTGAGTTTTTCTATAAAAACAACCTTTAAATAATTGAATTCAGGATATTCACGTGTCACACGGAAATCCTTTGGTAGGCCGTATTCTTCAACAATTTTATAGCGTGTTTTTGTTTCTTTAAAGGCTTGGTCAATGAAGCTTTTGAACTTTTTCATACCGAAGCTTGCATTGTTCGTTGATGCAATAATGATACCATTTTTCTCGGTAATGGCGATTGTATCCATCAGTAATTTAGGATAGTCCTTCGCAGTTGAGAATGTTCTTTCCTTCGTACGTGCAAAGCTAGGTGGATCTAAAACAACAAGATCGAATTTTAAATTATGGCGCTGAGCATATTTAAAATAGTTAAAGACATCCATCACTTTAATATCCTGTGCTTCGTAATCAATGCTATTGACGCTAAATTGCTCAATTGTTTTAGCTAAACTACGCTTTGCCACATCTACACTTGTTGTTTTTACTGCGCCTCCAAGTGCCGCCGCGACAGAAAATGCACCAGTATATGAGAATGTATTTAGCATGTTTTTACCCTCTGCAAAACGTTCACGAATGGCAAGTCTCACTTCTCGTTGATCGAGGAAAATACCTGTCATTGCCCCATCATTTAAATTGACAGCGTATTGCATACTATTTTCCGATACGATAATCGGAAATTCGCCAGGTGTTCCCATGACGAAATCGTCCTGTTCCATATATTGACCTTTAGTATCGAAACGCTTTTTCTCATAAATGGCTTTGTAGTTTACAGTCTCTGCAAGTGCTTCATATATCGTTTCTTTAAATGAATAAATGCCTGCGCTATACCAGCTCACCATATAGTAAGAATCGTAAAAGTCAATTGTTAAACCGCCAATACCATCACCCTCGCCATTAAAGATACGAAAGGCTGTTGTGTGAGGATCATTGAAAAATGCTTCCCGATTTTGAATGGCCTTTTTA
The DNA here is from genome assembly GCF_001708185.1 of Lysinibacillus xylanilyticus. Lineage (GTDB taxonomy): Bacteria > Bacillota > Bacilli > Bacillales_A > Planococcaceae > Lysinibacillus > Lysinibacillus xylanilyticus_A. The sequence continues at coordinate 52,424 of NZ_MDDN01000003.1, forward strand.
AACTTTTTAATAAAATAATCTTTGTCTATTTTTTCATTAGCATCGGTTGTTAGTACCCATCCAATACCTTTGTTTTGTAAGCCGAAGTATCCAGTGCCGATAAAGCGGTTATGAACATCCGTAAGTCTTAATAGTGCGCCTTCCTCTTTTGGAAGATGACGTGCATCAACGGCATCCTTTGAAATAAGAGGATAGCCTTTTTTTAATTGATCAGAAAAGGGTTTGTTAATTTGTAAAGCAATTGTTTGTGTCATGTTGTCATCCTTTAAAAAACATTTTGCTCTATTATCGCATTCTTTTATATGAATAGACAAACTTATTTCACGAAATGAGCGATTTTTTCAACTGTGTCAATCGTTGCTGCCTCAAAAAACGCCATTTTGCTGAAGTAACTATGAATTAATCCAGGCATATGAATATGCTCTACTTCTACATTTGCCTCAGCTAGTTTTTGCGCGTATTCAAGGCCTTCATCATAAAGAACATCTGCCTCTGCTGCAATAATCATTGTTTTCGGTAAAACGCTTAAGTCTTCCATATGAAGTGGGGAAACAAGTGGATTTTTATAGTTTTGTCTATCTGTGTAATGACCCGCAAACCATTGCATTCCTTGTTTGTCTAAACCATAATCTTCCCCATAAGCACTGTAGGAATCCGTTGTAAAATCAACATTGACTACAGGATAAATAAGTGCCTGAGCTGTAATCTTTGGTCCATTTAATGTAGCGGCTAAGTAAGCTACAACGGTTGCTAAGTTTCCACCGGCACTATCACCAGCCACTGTGATTGTTGATGCATCTCCGCCAAAATGTTGGATGTTTTCGTCAACCCATTCTAAAGCGTCATAGGCATCGTAGAGTGGGGTAGGAAATGGGTATTCTGGTGCTAAGCGATAATCGACCGAGACAACGATGGCTTGGGCTTTTTCTGCTAATAGCTGGCAACCTGCATCTGTAGAGTCTAAATTTCCAAATACCCAGCCGCCTCCATGATAATAAACAATGACAGGAAGTATTTTGTCTAATACAGGTCTATAAATGCGCACATTAATTTGTGCGCCATCTCGAACCGATATTTTGCAATTTTCGATTGCCGCAAGCTGTGGGCTATGTGGTGACGTCCATTTTGGCACTACTTTTATTGCTCGCGCTTCTTGAGGTGTTAAATCATAGTACTTCATAGAAGAATCACTTGCTTTTATATAACGGATCGCTTCATTTTTTAATGTTGTCATCATCATCAATCCTTTTTCATTGCATTTGTTAATCCTATTATAAACTATTCATATAATTTTACTAGGATTTAATATGTGAAAAAGAAAATTATTTTATGACAAAGCAGAAATAATCCGATTGTAAAGTAAAAATATGTTTATAATATAGTGAACAATGTATTTGGAGGGACAATAGATGATTTCTTTAATAGTGGCACATGATACGAATTATGTGATTGGATATGAAAATGGTATGCCGTGGCATTTGCCTGGGGATTTACAATATTTTAAGGATAAAACGATGGGGAAGCCAATGATCATGGGACGAAAAACATTCGAATCCATCGGTAGACCGCTTCCAGGGCGTCGTAATATTGTTATTACTCGTGATGAAAACTATCATGCGGATGGGATTGAAGTGGTGACAAGTGTAGAGGATGCCCTCGCTCTTGCTGGAGATGTTCCAGAAATTATGATTATTGGTGGCGAGCAAATTTTCCGCTTATCCATGGAAATCGCCGATCGCCTATACATTACAAAAATCAATCATTCCTTTAATGGGGATACATATTTCCCAAACTACGAACAGGATTTTGTGGAAATATCCTCAGAAGAGCCTGTGACAGCAAAAGAAGGCTATACATTCCAATATCAGATTTTTGAACGTAAAAACTAAACAAATAGGAATTGGTAAGCGCGGTGATCTAATGACCGTGCTTTTTTGTATAACGGAAGGCGTTTGGAAATATTTGTGGAATAAATGATTATAAGGCTTATCATCATAACGTGAGGTTGATTGGTGCATTCGACGTCTATCAATGTAAAAATCTTACCAGTAAATCCGTTTTACCCGATCGGCGGACATAAACCTGGCCTTGACGGATGAACTTTTAAGCGATGAATAGAGCTACCGAAACGACGGATAGAAAAGTCAAAGTGACGGAAAGAGCGGAAAGAGTCACCGAAGCGACAGATAGAAATATCGAAATGCCGGATAGTTCCTGAGGGCAATCGATGAGATTTTTTACTGCTTAACATTCCAACAATTACATTCAAAAGAGGGGGGACAACTGTGAGGAAAATAACATTGGCAAATGGAAAAAGGTAGAAGTGGAATGTTTGAGCTGTGCCATAACGAGCGGATATCCGCCGGAGGCTTCAACTTCCTTCAACGGGTGTTTGGACACCCGCTGAAAGAAGTTGAACCAGATGGAGGTGTGGTGATTGAAACGGACTACTTTCATGCCCATCAAGATGTTGCTTATCCGATCAAGGGATTAATCATTCTAGCTTCAAAGCGCCATATTACATGTTTGGATGTGCTTAACGATGAGGAGAAAATGGATTACATAAACCTTTTATCAAAAATTAGAAAGGAACAAAGGGAAGTATTAGGTATAGAACATGTCTATTATTTCTATAATGGAAGATACGACACACCATTTTCATACTTGGATGGTGCCGCGCTATGAATGGATGTCTGCATTCGGACGCTCCGTAGAATCGATGAGACCTGTTTTACTTCATGCTAGAAATGAATCATGAAGAAAATATTCGAGAGGTCATGCATGCAGTCAAGGCATTAACGAAGGAAATAAGTAGTGAATAGTAAATACACCAAAAAATCGCTCCTTTTGTCTAAGAGAGCGATTTTTTGTTAATACCTACAAGTAAAAATAAACACAAGCATACATAGAGCCACAACCAGCTAACACAAAGAGGTGCCAAATTGCATGATTGTAGGGCAGGGATCTCCATGCGTAAAAGATGGCGCCAATCGTATAGAAAAGCCCACCTGCTAACAGTAAAGCAAAGCCATTAACACCTAAGTAAAGATAGACAGGCTTAATGGCAAAAATAATTAACCAACCCATACCGATGTAAAAAATTAAAGAAAGCTTCTCAAATCGATTAATGAAGAAGCATTTAAAAATAACGCCTAATAACGCAAGTGACCAAATAATACATAATAATGTAATACCTAACGTGCCACCAATCGCAATTAGTAGAAATGGTGTATACGTTCCGGCAATTAAAATATAAATAGAAGAATGGTCAAGAATGGCGAAAATGTGTTTATATTTTTCAGGCATGCTATGTAGCAGCGTCGACATTAAAAATAAAATGATGACTGAGGCACCAAAAATACTAAACGTTGTAATTTGGAGCGCACTTCCGGTTTGTACAGCTGCTAAAATAAGTACAACTAGCGCTGGAATACTTGCGATAAATCCAATGCCATGAGTAATGGCATTCCACAATTCTTCCTTCCATGTTTTATAGTCAAATGAATCTAGCATAACGAACACTCCTTTCGTGCATATATTTATTATACGCCAATAATTTTTATCCTGCTATTTACAATTGTCATGTATTTATTATCAAAATTGTCATAGGTATGGTTATTTGTTTGAAGGTCTTTGTTAGACAAGTACTCGACAAAACGTTATAGTAACCAAGGTAGTGATTCAAAACGGACTAAATAGAGTGATGTCTAATGACAAATGTCATGTTTACAATGATTCATTAGTCTATATAATTAATTTTAATGATGTAAAAGGATGTGTCGAAGTGGGACGAATTCATATAGTAACGGACTCAACTTGTGATTTAACAAAAGAGGAAGTAGCGCAGCATGGTATACATATTGTGCCTTTATCGATTCAAATTGATGGAAAAACATATACAGATGGTGTTGATATAGAGCCACAATCTTTTTTAAGCTTTATGCAGAATTCCGAAAATTTGCCTAAAAGCTCGCAGCCTGCGCCGGGGAAATTCAAAGAACTATTTGATGAACTAGGAAAAGACGGAGATCAAATTATTTCAATTCATATGACTGGTGGCATGAGTGGTACTGTTGAATCGGCTCGTCAAGCAGCGCAAATGACTGATGCAAATGTGACTGTTATTGATTCACGTTTTATCGCCTTTGGTCTAGCTTTCCAATTACGAGAAGCTATTAAAATGCGTGATGCAGGTGCAACTGTCGAGGAAATTATGGCACGTCTGGACAAGGTTCGCGAAAATACGTATTTGTATGTAGTTGTCGACACACTTGATAATTTAATTAAAGGCGGACGTATTGGGAAAGGTAAAGGCTTTATCGGTTCTTTACTGAACATCAAAGTAATTGCAAACTTAGAAGGTGGCGCATACAATCCCGTAACCAAAGTGCGTAGCCATAAACAGGTTGTCAACTACTTATTTAAACAATTCCAAGCAGATACTGCCGGAAAAACAGTTAAGTCAGTTGGAATTTCCCACGCCGATGGAATGACAACGATGGGTGGACCATTAAAAGAATTGATCGAGGGAACAGGTGTAAATGAAGTAGAAATTGCCTTTACTTCACCAATCATCTCTACACATACTGGCCCAGGTGCAATTGGTTTCATGTTTTTTGCAGAATAATATACGATAGCTACTACATAAGTTTTGTAGTGGCTTTTTTTTATATGGAATGGAAAAATGCATGCCTTAAGAAAGTTATACATTGTGAAAAAATGCGCACTTTTACAGAATACCTAGGTTAGTCACTTTTCATTGCAGCATAAACTATTCTATAATAGAAGAAACAGCAAATGATGGAAGGTGGTCAAATGAACATTTGGCGTATGCTAATTTTGTCATGTTTGACCGTCTTAGTACTAAGTGGTTGTGAAATATCAATAGATGAACCGAATCCGCAAGCTGAACCAGAAGGGGAGCAAGCAGGGACGGAGCAAGATATGAGCCAAGATGAGCAACAAACGGAAAATGAGGAAAAAACCTCAAGGAATGTATTGACGCAGATTTTTGAACATTTTTTTGAACCAACTCCCGAGGATTTACGGCAAATTGATGATGAAAACGCAAAGCAACTACAATATTTGGCACTCGGCGATTCTTTAACAGCCGGTGTCGGTGATGAGTATAGTGAAGACGGTTTTGTAGGTAGGTTAGCAGATTCATTGGAAGCTTGGCCCTCGATTTCTGAAGTTGAGGTCGATAATCGAGGAAAGAGAGGAAGACGTAGTGATCAGCTATTAAAATTAGTGAAAAAAGGGCATTATGATGAAGAGTTGCAAGAAGCACAACTCATTTCCGTTACAATGGGTGGAAATGATGTCATGAAGATCGTCAGGAAAGATCTGTTGAATTTAAAACGAGATGCTTTTGATAAAGAATTGCAGGCATTTAAGAAACGCTATAGTAAAATCATTGCCGGCATTCGAGAAAAAAATCCGACAGTGCCCTTATTACTAATCGGTTTTTATAACCCATTCTCGATCGTGACAAATGAAGCCAATGAATTTGATTCGATTATTACGGAGTGGAATAAAGTCATTGAAGATGTAGCGAGTGAAGATGTTAATGCTTGCTACGTATCCGTGGAGGACCTGTTTGTTTCGAATAAGGAGCTCGTTTATCATACGGATTTCTTCCACCCAAATGCAAAAGGATATGAGAAAATGAATGAACGTATTTTAGAAGCAATGGAGAAATGTGGTATGGAAGAAAAGATTAACAAGGAAATAGGCTTCGAGGAGTGACAAAATGAATAAGTGGAAATTCGCATTTTTTGCCTTAGCGGGCACAGTGCTTTTTGCAATCCTCCTCGTCGTTTATTTAGCAACTAGACCAGTAGATGGAGTAAATTTAGCAGAGAGTTCAGATGGTGAAAATGAAGTGAAAGGGAATGTTCTCGTTGTCCAAACAACAACGAAGGAATTGGAATCTATATCGAAAAAGTATTTAAAGGATGCTTCTAAAGGATCACCATTACCGTTGGACTTTACCATCGATGATGATATTGAATTAAGAAGTACATTAACGGTGTTCTATACAGAAATTCCAATTTCAATGAACTTCGATCCCATTGTCGATAAGAAAGGTAATATTATTTTAAAACAGACAGGAATGAATGTTGGGCTTTTAAATATTCCGCCGGAGACAGCGATGAAAATTATGCGAGACTCGTTGGAATTCCCTTCATTTATTACAATCAATCCAAGTAAGGCAGAAATCTATATTGACTTATCGCGCATAGATATTGCTTCAGGATCACGTATCAAAGCAAAAGAATTAGATTTACCAAACGATAAGATTTTACTGGAAGTTATTGTTCCTGGTGAATAAGGAGTGAAATGAATGGCAAAGCAATTCGCAACATTTGCAGGTGGATGTTTTTGGTGTATGGTCAAGCCCTTCGATGAAACACCTGGCATTGAATCAGTGATTTCAGGTTATACAGGTGGACATGTTATCAATCCAACATATGAGCAAGTTTGCTCTGAAACGACGGGGCATATTGAAGCGGTTCAAATTACGTTTGATGATGAGTATTATTCGTACGAGCAATTACTTGCGACATTTTGGACAATCATTGATCCAACAGATGCAGGTGGACAATTTTATGATCGCGGGGAGTCCTACACAACTGCAATTTTTTATCACAATGAAGAGCAACGCGAATTAGCAGAACGTTCTAAGGCAGATTTACAGGCATCTGGTAAGTTCGATAAGCCCATTGCAGTAAAAATTTTACCAGCTAGTACGTTTTACCCAGCTGAAGACTATCATCAATATTATTATAAGAAAAATCCAATGCATTACGAGCGCTATGCTGTCGGTTCTGGTCGCAAAGCGTTTCAGGAGCAACACTGGGGGCAAAAAAATGAATAAAGAACAACGCTTAAAAGAATTAACAGACATGCAGTATTATGTGACCCAAGAAAATGGCACAGAGCCACCATTCCGCAACGAATATGATAAACACTTTGAAGAAGGTATTTATGTAGATATCGTTTCAGGCAAGCCATTGTTTAGTTCCTTTGATAAATTCGATTCAGGTTGTGGGTGGCCTGCATTTGCAAAGCCAATTGAACAGAAAGAAGTCACAGAGCATTTCGATACATCACATGGAATGCGTCGTGTAGAGGTTCGAAGCAGTGAAGCAGATTCTCATTTAGGACATGTTTTCCCTGATGGACCAAGTGAACGTGGTGGCTTACGCTATTGTATTAACTCCGCTGCACTTCGCTTTGTACCAAAAGAAGATTTAGAAAAAGATGGCTATGTAGAATATCTTTCATTATTTAAATAAGACAAACTCCTAGCAGGATTATATCGTGCTAGGAGTTTTTTTACTGTTTTAAAATTGTTTCAAAAGCGACGGGAAGAGCGCTCGAAACGACGGAAAGAACAACTGAAACGACGGAAAGAACAACGGAAGCGACGGAAAGAGTCCTCGAAACGACGGAAAGAACAACGGAAGCGACGGATAGAGTCATCGAAACGACGGAAGAACAAGCAAGCGACGGAAAAAGCCCTCGAACCGACGGAAAGAACAACTGAAGCGACGGAAAGAGTCATCGAAACGACGGAAGAACAATCAAGAGACGGAAAGAGCCCTCGAACCGACGGAAAGAACAACTGAAGCGACGGAAAGAGTCGTCGAAAAGACGGAAGAACAATCAAGCGACGGAAAGAGCCCTCGAATCGACGGAAAGAACAACTGAAGCGACGGAAAGAGTCGTCGAAAAGACGGAAGAACAATCAAGCGACGGAAAAAGCCCTCGAACCGACGGAAAGAACAACTGAAGCGACGGAAAGAGTCGTCGAACCGACGGAAGAACAACCAAGCGACGGAAAGAGCCCTCGAAACGACGGAAAGAACAACTGAAGCGACGGATAGAGTCATCGAAACGACGGAAGAACAAGCAAGCGACGGAAAAAGCCCTCGAACCGACGGAAAAAACAACTGAAGCGACGGATAGAGTCATCGAAACGACGGATAAACTCGTCAAACTGATGGATAGAACGTCACAATTGATTAGAAATATTAAATGATTGAACTAGCAATTCTAAATCCGATATCATCAATAAAGAAATCAGGCATACTCTTACGTCGACAAGTAGCTCCACATCCACGTTCTTCTTCAGCCCAACTGCCTCCTCGAATTATTCGGTAATTACCAAATATCTCTTCATCGTATAAGTCCCAGCACCACTCCCAAACATTTCCTATCATGTCGTACAAGCCCCATTCATTAGGTGTTTTCTCACCAACTTTGTGTACATGTTCGTTAGAATTATCTTTATACCAAGCAATGTCATCAATAGTACCATAGCGATATCCTGTTGAATTTGCTTTACATGCATATTGCCATTCAGCATCGGTCGGTAATCGAAAACCATTAGAACTCGGATTGCATACAACTGATTTACTTTTCTTATCACAATCGTAAAACTTATCATAGCCTAGAGCATCAGACAATGAATTACAAAAGTTCACAGCATCTATCCATGAAACATTAACAATTGGTTTTTGATCTTTTGATGTTAAAAAACTCTTCCCCATAATAATCGAATAAAATTCTTCTGTTACAGTATATTTGGCAAGATAAAATGGCTTTATCTCAACATTCCAAATAACCTCTTTTAAATTTTTTCTTATACCCGGCATTCCAAATTTATAGTTTGAACTAATCCATTTCTGCTCGTTTCGAAAATCTCGTAATTGGATTTCTCCTTCAGGAATATATACCATTAATTCTTTTAAGTAATGATTTAAGTTCGTTATCATAGTTCTCTCCATATCATTAATAATTTTTTTTAGACACTACTTTCATCGTACGATATCCATCCATGGATTAAAATAAATTGCTCATATATTGGTCGTTCATAATCTAACATCCATACAATAATGATGAACGAAATTTTAAAAACTCCTGCGCTAGATTATGAATCTGCATCATTTATTATGAACATGTTTCAGGGACACTTTAAACTTTAAATTCGGAGGCAAGATTCCGCAGACTATCAAATGCTAGGGTGATTGTGGCGAAAGGAGACCCTAGGAAAAGTGAGCAACCCGTAGCAGAAATAAAGAAAACCTTCCGAAATAAATGTTTCATTGTTATGACTAAGAAGATATTTTCTGATAAACTAGCGGAAAGTAGATGAGTAAAGAGGGGAAATTTGTATGAAAAAGAGCTTTTATTTGTATGTACTGACATTCAGAGGTGGGGATTGGTCAGATCCGAAGGTACGATTTGCGGAGGAAATGTTCAATGAGCATAATTTTCCGAAGCAAAGCACAGACTTTGATGAGCTATCTACTTATATTGAGTCGTTCGCCACTGACAACTTAACAACAGGTATGTTTGATGAATTATGGTCTTTATACGTAGACCATGGGTGAAATTACGTTAAAACAATAGAATTTATTTTAAGTTGCTAGACGTCTAGCATTGCGAAATTATGAGAAACACAGTATTATTTAAAGTGATAACTGACAGAAAAGAGGGATTGCAGTATGAGTATTCATATTAATGCAAAAAAAGGCGAAATCGCTGACACAATTTTACTTCCAGGAGATCCATTACGTGCTAAATACATTGCTGAAACGTTTTTAGAAGACGTTACTTGCTATAACGAAGTTCGTAATATGTTTGGTTATACAGGTACGTATAAAGGTAAACGTATTTCTGTACAAGGTACTGGTATGGGCGTGCCTTCAATTTCGATTTACGCTACAGAATTAATGCAAGAATATGACGTTCAAAAATTAATCCGCGTAGGTACTTGTGGTGCAATTCAAAAAGATGTAAAAGTTCGTGACGTAATTTTAGCGCAAGCAGCAACTTCTGATACACGTATGAACCAAATCATTTGGGGCAACAATATCGATTTCGCACCGATCTCTGACTTTGATTTACTATTAAAAGCATACAATGCAGGTAAAGAAGCTGGTTTAAACCTACAAGTGGGTAATATCTTCACAGCAGATATGTTCTACTCTGATGAGCACCAAAACGAAAAATTAGCTCAATACGGCGTACTTGCAGTGGAAATGGAGTCTGCGGCACTTTACACATTAGCAGCGAAACATGGCCGTAAAGCACTTTCTATCCTAACAGTAAGTGACCACATTCTAACTGGTGAAGTAACAACAGCAGAAGAACGCCAAACAACGTTCAACGACATGATCGTTGTTGCTTTAGAAGCAGCTATTCAAGAGTAGTCTTATCAAGGGTTTGAAGTTTGGAATAAATTTCAAAGGGACTACACTAAAAATTAAGAAGTTTTTAATCCTCAATGGGTGACTCGATAAATGAGAGCCTGTTGAGGTTTTTTTGATTATAAAGAGTTGAAAAGCTCCGTAGCACTATTCTTAGGATATTTTTGCTGAAGGTTGTTTGCGGCATATAAAGCTATGCCACACGTATGCAGTTCAGCACATAAGGCTTTCACAATGCCATAATAGATTTGATGCCTTAATAGAATATCATGAAAGCCGTGCTGACCATTCGTTAGATGGTTTGTGAAGTTAAGTTATGATATTGAACGCAAAGTACATTCCAACTAGGATAGCTAACGTAATAAAAGGTTTGAAAACCCACTGTGGGGCTTTAATTATTTTCAAAACCACTCCTATAGCAACACCTGCTACAAGCATGATTATTAGAATAAGAGCTAATTGAATTGCCATGTTATTTATAACTGAATTATCTATAAAAAAATCCATTCTCTATTTCCTCCTTCTTTACATGTAATTGTAAATGAAGAAGCAAGTGAGAGCATTAATGTATTTTTGATATTAGTAGGATTTGTGCAACTTAATCGTTTGACCGTTACTCATAGCGAGACGATTAGGTCTAAATCATTTTAAGTTTGATTTAGCTTACAACAACAATCGTAGCAAGCTTACAGACCCATTTAACGATATTTAAAGATCCTGTAACAGTTGATAGATTTGGCTTGGGCTTGTCTCAATGGACTTTAGGAAGCTTACATATTTAACAAAAAGGTAAAAATCCAACAATCACTATTTACAACCCTTTCACAGAATCCATATTAAACAATATATGTTAGGGCTATCATTTATCACTCAATCCTGTTAAATAAAAGAAACATTGACTATTACCCATATCCTAAATATTGGGTTTATGATAACGTATATGAATCTTTTAACTTTAGAAAATTAGAAAGGAAGTGTAATAATCACATATGAAAAAGATATTGAAACCATTGATTAGTGTTATTGCCATTGGTGCCCTCTCTCTATCTATAAATATAGATAAAAATGTATTAGCTAATAATATTGCAAATACATGTGATTATGATTCGGCATCGAAAGGAAATCCTGATTTTTCCACAATGAACTGTTTGTTAACCGAAACAGCACTGATTTATGATGTTCCTCCTGAAATTGTGAAGGCAATAGCGGAAGGTGAAAGTGGAAATTGGCGTCATTTCGATAAGAATGGTGAAGCGATTGTGACAGCTGATAATGGAATTGGTGTTATGCAAATTACAAATCAAGCCGGCTACAATCAAGATAGACTAAAAAGCGATATTGTCTATAATATTCAAGCTGGTGTAGAGACTCTAAATAATATGTTTAAGCGGAAGGATTTACCTAGCATCAACGGTGGGGAAAGAGATGTACTGGAACATTGGTACTTCGCTATCATGGCTTATAACGGTACTAAGCCAGTAAATAGTCCAATTGTCCAAGCAACTGGTGAAAGAAATGCAAATGCCTATCAAGAAAGAATTCTCCAAATTATTGAGAAATCGGAATTAATAGGCTTAACGGAGCTAACTTTTTTACCCGAACATTTTCAATATGACTCTAACAGCAGGGAAAATATTGAATTTTCAGCGATGAACTATGATTTTGATTTACCATTAAATAAATCAAAGTATTTTTTTGAAACAAATCAAAAAGTTAGTGCAACAACTAATGTAACATTAAGGACAAGACCTACTACGGATAGTCCATCTATGGGTACTTTACGTGAAGGAGAAATTGTTACCATTACGGGTCCTTTTGTATATGAAGAAGTATCAACGAAGAAAAACCATTTTGTTTGGTATCCTGTGAAAAGAAGTGACGGGACAAAGGGGTATGTAGCATCAAGTTATCTAAACTACTCAGCTTCAACACCAACGCCAACACCTCCAACAACGGGAAACGTTGATGTATCAAAGTTTGCTGATTACAATGTAAACCAATACTGGGCTGAGGATTTTAAGTGGGCAGTCAACATCGGTATCATCAGTGGATACCCAAACGTGAAAAACTCATCAACAGGTAAGTACGAAAACTTACTTAAACCGTACAATAACTTAACGGAAAACCAAATGTTATCTATCCTATTTCGTTACTTCAAACCATCAGAACTAGCTTCAACGATTGCTAATACTTCGTGGTATGGAGATGTAAACTACCAACTGGCTACAAAATACTCTCTACCAGTCCTAGGTGCAAACACAGCATCCAAACAAGCCATTGCAGGGAAGGATATCACACGGGGTAACTTCGCTCGTATCTTAGCTTCAATGCATTATGGTAAGACTGTATCTCAGTCAGAAGCTATTAAATTCCTTCGTGATAATGGTTTAACAACTACTAAAACAAATGAAGAGTTTAAACCAAATGATTCTCTAGCAAGAGCGCACACAGTGGCATTCTTCCACCGTTACGAACAAATATTCAATAACTAAATTGCTACTTACAAGTGAAAAGGTGACTATAAAAGTCATCTTTTCTTTTTTATGTTTAATAAATCCTTTCTTGATCCTCCTCGAACCTTTCATAACTAAATTCATTGAAAGAGATTGCTTGATGGGAGCTACAAAGTCTTGTGAGAAGCTACAGGAGAGGTTGAGGAAGCATAACAAAAGGACTTACATGTAATGAGGTTGAATCATACACGTAAGTCCTGTTCTTTTTGGAGAGAAGCACCTGTTTGTAGCACGACTATATACTTACCATTACGGAGTCAATAAATAATAATATTAAAAAGATACCAACAATATATTTAGAAACTTGCTTTAGCTTTTCATTTTCGTATGTTTTATTTAATAAGAAAAAGAATCCTATTACCCATATGCCATTTTGAAAAAAGGTAGCAGTAATACTTCTGAGCATATTAAGAATAAAGTATATGTCCATTGTTTCCCCTCATCTTTCTCTTGATATAGTTGTTTGGAAAGTTCTGCAATTTGGCTCGATTGTTGAATAACCGAATAATTAGTTGTTTGGTATATTATAGCGCATTTACAATTATTGGTTCGTCCTAATCTTAATTAAACTAAAGCCCCATTAGTCTAAGTTTAAATCTCCACAAAGTTCGTTTCTTCCTTCAAGAATTAAAGGTAATATAAATCATCAAAACTATGAAGAAAAATAATGTTTCAAGATTAATTAGAAGTGTATTGGCTTTTGCCTTTGAAAAAAACTTGATTCGTTTTACTAAGCTTGTATCCAGCACTATAAATAAATAATAAAAAATTAGTGAACTGAATAAAAACATAATACTTGCCATTAATAATTCTCTACTATTCCAGAAAGTAAATCCTAAAAATAATGCCCAAATACTTTTGAAAACATTTGCCAATCCTTCGAAAGGATTAGATAATGTTGCCATCATATAATCTCCTTGTTTATCTGTAATTGATTTATTAACATTATGTTTTACTATATATGTAATATGACCTGTTTGAAGTGTCATTGTAATCACTATCATAATTAAATAAACTAAGCCAAATATTGTCCCCACATTTAGAAATTCCGAATTTAATAATTGGTACAAAGCCAATGGTAAAGGAAACCACATTGCATACATCAATGCCATTAAGTTATGCAAAAAAGCAAACTCGTTATTTTTAACCAACTTTTGAAATGTAAAAACAATAATTAAAAATATCAATATTCCTATCCAGCCCAAAATTATTGTGGAAATTAACATAAGTCCCCCCTAGAGCTCATTTTAAAAAACCAAAATCTACTTTCCGTCGCTTCAGTTGTTCTTTCCGTCGTTTCGATGGCTCTTTGCTTATAGTCTGCTAATCTGCGCCGTTCGTTGGATATCTGAATGATCAGTTGTTTGGTCTAGTTTAACACATTTCCAAATGTTGGGGTGGAGAGGTGTGTAAGTTGATAAAGTAAATTGTGAAGAAGTTCCGGTAGCTGGTGCTTTGTTAAGTCCCGCAGATCAGTGCTCAGATGATTCGAGTATGGGATAGATGGATACTTGATGGCAGACTGCTCTCGGGTCAATGTGAGAGCATAACAAAAGGACTTGTGTACAATCCTTTTATACTTATTATCACAGCGATTTAAATATACTTACAGGTATAAGCGTATCAAGGGATTAGTAGTTGGAAGAAATTATAAAAAGACTAGCCTTTACTTTACATCATTGATTAAAGCACCTGCCTGAGCCTTTTCTTTGTGAGTAGGGTTAGTGTTTAACGTTTTGTTTCCTTTATCCCGTTAAAAAGGGGCAAATGTGAAACGTATGCCATGAAAAGCGTAGCATGTCTGCGGTGATGATGTACAATACCGCTCCATTGGATCTTCAATTAAGAGGGGACCATAACAAAAGGACTTGCGTGTACTGAATTGTTATCATACGCAAGCCCTAGACTGGTGAAGTTGAAAATTCATTATTGTTTTGGAAATTAAATCTTTGGAATTGCGCCCGATCCTAAATTATTTTCATAAACAAACTTTGAACAAAAAACCCAATAAGAGGACTCATAATTTCCGAGAGGGAGACTAAACAGGGTGCACGACTTTTCGACCGTCTACCACAAAATGAGGAAGTCCCAATTTGACCAACCGAAGTACACTGGTGGCAAATATAGGCGAATGCTTAGACGGTCAAACCTTGCTTCGCATATCCTAAACCGAAATCGAAAGGGGGAAAATTATGCAATATTATGACCGAAACGATGGGGATTGGGATTATGACAGTTATGGAAGGCGTCGAAGAAGACGAGACCGTTATCCGTTTTACCCATTCTATCCATTCTTCCCACCATATTATCCGCCGTATTACCCGCCATATTACCCGCCATATTATCCATACTATCCACCACGCTATCCACGTCCATACGGCTACTAATAAATAATGGATCTACTAAAAAATTAGAAACGACAACACCTTCAATATAGAGACTGTCGTTCCAGTTCGTTTATAGTAATCAGTTAAAACGTCCACAATTATGCCGAGGTAAATTTCAAAGAAAATAGGATAATTAAAAGGTCACTTTGTCAAAGTGACCCTGAATGAAGAGGAGTAAGGCTAGAAAGCTTTACCCTCTTATTTTTTCTACTCTGACAATACAACAGAGGCATTTGTAAATTAATATATGAAAGAAGCGCCGACAATAATTAAAAGAATAAATAGAACAACAATTAGAACAAATGTTGAACCGTTATAGCCACCTCCATAGCTATAACCCCCATAGTAACAATTGTTGTTATAATTACCCATATTACCCATATTTCCGCAGTAACCCATGAAGCATTCCTCCTTTCTACGTCTATAATATGTACCGTTATAAAAAGTGGAGGAGATATTTATCCAACTAAAAATCCCTTTGTATTAGAAATTTAGAAAATAATTATAACCTAACTTCGATGAGAATTTAAAAGGGCCACCCAATCGAAGTGACCCCTCAGTAACAATTCAAGGCGGTGTAAGCTAACAATTAGCTTATATTATGATTATGACGGGATAGCCACTTTTACATAGTGTATTGCCTTAGAGAAAGAATTATTTTGCAATCTACAGCCAGAACAAAGAAATGATGCTTGGTACATAATTGTGTTGTCGATTCATCAAACGATTGATTTGATGTACTATCCCTTTGGAGTTCTACTAGAAAGCTTATCATTTTGGATAAAAAAGCAATTCTATTTAATGTCTATTCTTCACTTTATAATAACCTAAACCTTATGAATCATTTTCCATATTCTATTATTATTATCAAACGATTGAAAAGAGGGTAAAGTGATGATGGATTCTTGCTGCAATTGTGATTGTCACAAAAAAATATTTCGGTTAAATACGTTGTCTTCCTGCCCGGATTGTCGATGTAGTTCAGTTCAATCTTCAGTTCCTAGCAATTTTACTTCAGGAGCAATATGGAGAAATCCCGAGACGGAGAAAATAGTAGTCTCTCTCTTAAATAAAACAGACGTAGCCCGGACAGTGACAGTATCGATAGTAGATTGGCAAAATTGTGCCCAAGCGGAGATGTCAAAAGAAGCGTTCTTATGTGGAGAATCTCAACCTTCACTTTTTTATGGCACACCAACGCCTCTTACGTTTACTATACCAGCCAAAAAACTTCTCGTCGTTCACGCAACTCCGCAAAATATTTGGCTTCCAAATGATCCGATTTATGAGGTGCTTGTTATAACCCCAGGTGACCCTATCGTTCCTAGTGATCCAATCACTCCAAATGATCCCGTTATCTTTAATACATGGGGGATTAATGATTCAGGGGTGCCTCAAGTAGGAAATACAGTGTTACATCAACAGTTTCATCGAACGTTTTTTGTTTGAAATAGGGGAGAAGAAAAACTTCTTGTGAGTTAATACATGACTAGAACATATTTTCAAATTGATTGACTAGTCATTTTTTCTACTAATATCGTTAACCCAATTCAAGTGGTGTACGCCTTTTATAGAATGAAGTAGTACTCTTGGCAAACAAGCTCACTGGGCCATGCATTCATATTATCTAATGTGAGTACAGGTCTTTTTGTATTTTATATCCTTGATAGTTCGTTTAGCCAGTAGTTGTAATGAAGGAGATGGATTTGATGATAATCGATGTTTGTATTGCAAATGAGGAGCAGGACTGAATCTGATTATAAAGAGCTAATTAAAAGACGTAGAACGTGATATTCTAATAGCAAAGGAAGATGAAAGTGTAGTAGGTTTCGCAGTAAAGCTTCTCCATCTTTCAAATCGCTTATTCACGTAGATTAGGGTCACCGGAGGAAAGTGACCCTGAGTTATATTTTGAAGGTAAAGGGGTAAATTAGTATATCCTTAGTGAAAATATGATTAACAGATATATTTGCGTCGGCGAGTATTAATAATGCATGAAGCTTGCACCGACAATAATCAATAGAATGAATAGCACTACAATTAGGGCAAATCTTGAACTAGAGTTGTTGCTACCTGAATATTCCATTATCTTTTCCCTCCTTTCTTTAATCTATAGTATGTATAGTTGTAGAAAAGGGGAAAGGTAATCATCTAATCTATTTATTTTTTCGAAATTTATATTTATGAATAGAAATAGTTTTAAAATAGAAAAAGGTCACTCGGATAACAGTGACCCCGAAATGAGGAAGGATAAATTAGTTTCCTTTCCTATTACAGCATATTTTACATAGAAGATCATGTTGAAGGCTTTAGCTTTATCCACTCATGAATATTTCGAATAAAAGCTAAAGCCTTTTTAACATTAAAAAAAGAATGTTAAATTAATACATGAAAGTAGCGCCGACAATGATTAGAAGGATGAATAGAACAACGATTAGCACGAATGTAGATCCGTAACCTCCGCCAGAGCCACCAGAGCCACAATTGTAATTACCCATATTTCCGTAGTATCCCATAAATATTCCTCCTTTCTACAACCTATAATATGTACAGTTGTGGAAACGAGGAGAGTTAATCATCCAATCCATCCTTATTTAGTTGGAGCGGCCATTTCAGAAGAAAAATTTTTCTCAAGATTTTCTTTTGTTTCAGCATTGACGGTTTTTTCCTTTGCTTCTGCTTGTTCGCTAGCGGGAGCTTCATCTTTAGAAGAACATGCGGTTAGGAGTAATGTAGCCATTGCTCCAATATACAAAAATTTCTTCAATGCTATAACCTCCGTTATTGTTAGTTACGTTTTAGCTTGCACATATTACTCTTAGAATATAACGGAATTGGCAATGATAAAATTTGGATTTGCAGCAAAGAATGATTAATGGTTTTTAATTGCAGAAGCAATGCGTTCTGGGTAAACATGATCTAGAATCTCGATCGCTAAAGAAGATTTGTCATTCAAACAACAATCTAAAGTAAAAAAGTTTAATTATTTTCTTTATTTCATTTCAGAATCGTGTTTCATAATAATTTGAATCGTCAAGAACGCACTAACTAAAGCCGTTATCAACAGTAAAATCCCATCAGCATGAAGAATGTTAAAGCCGTAAACAATGCTCCCACAAATCACACAACTTAAAGTATTCAAACCAAATAAAATACCCCAAACAACTTCTTTAAATCGTTTATAGGCTCTATTGCCTGTTAGAAATTTGATATAAAAGAAACAAATCAGTCCTATGCCTAACACGATCATCAAAGAAGTAACGAAAGATGATGTAAAAGTAATCGGTTCCTCCCGTGCCATATCAACAGCAATAACATTCGTGAAATTAACCATATTGAAAGTAACTATACAAAGAAAAACGTAAAAGAACAAAATCCATTCGGCTACATATACCATCGGAACGATAAATTTTTTCAATACAGACGTACTAACCATACAAACTCACCTCCTTAAATTTGATATTTTTGGTTAAGACGGAAAAAGTAGATAAGAGTTTCATAAGGGACTGAATGAATACTATAGCTACAAAAGTATGCTAAAAAAGAGGCCAAATTAAGTCTCTTGGCTGCGCCGACAAATCGAAAAGAAATTTCCACACGGCAATCATCTTTCTTGCCAGTCTACGTGGTTAAACAATAAGTGGGAGTGTAACTAAATTCTGAGAATTCAAAGTGGAATCTGTAAATTAAACAAGATTTACTCATTAAACAGTTATAGATAATGCAGTATAAACCGCATCCAATGTCCAATACTAAAGCTGTTTTAAAATATTCAGCATGAGAAAGGTGGATTTCATCAGTGAGGTTATTAACAGTGGGAATTATAGGCGCTGCTGCTATTTTTGGTGTACTGAAACGTTTTGGGCTAACAAACAATGCACAACAAATGACACAAGAAACGACCAGTACAATTAGTAGCAAATAGTAATCCACTTACCGCCAATACACCAAAACAGTAAGTAGAATAAGCAAGATCAGCTTATAGACCTTTCTTTTTCCAATGGTCTATAAGTTTTTACATAAAAAACACAGATAAAAATGAGGAGTAATTATGACGAATTATCAATTAATATATGATGTTTACAGTTATACCCATGTACAATATGATTGTCTAAAGAATGTAAATGAAAAGGATGATTAAAGTTGTTACAAATAAGAAGGGTTTATAAAGAAGATTTTCCTAACGGTAAAAAAATTATCTATCAATACACCTCCGATTACTACTATGATGTTTCCTATAAAGAGCGCGAAAATGGCTGGGTAATTGATTTTACATTAAAACCTTTTAACAAACCCTTTCATAAATATTTAGAGGGAGACATTTTTGAAGATTATATTGAAGGTATTGAATGCTATATTGCTGAGTTTGATGGAAAAGAGGCGGGAATAGTTAGCTTCAGTCATGAAGAATGGAATAATGTGTTAAGAATTAATGATATTCATATTTATCAATCTCATCAACATAAAGGGATTGGTAGCAAGCTTATGGCTTTGGTCAAAAAGCGAGCAGCAGAAAAAGGGGTGAGGGCAATCATTTTAGAAACGCAAACTTCTAATTATCCCGCCATACAATTTTATATAAAGAATGGATTTCACCTTATTGGATGTGACCTATTAAGTTACTCAAATAATGATATTGAAAAAAGGGAAGTTAGAGTTGAAATGGGACTTGTTCTTGAAACATAATTATCGAAAAAAGGGAGTTTACGCTAAGGAAAAATATCATTATGCAGGAGATTTTCCAAATGGCTTGGCAATTAAATATGCTTTCGTACATACTATGATGTTCTTAGGCTGGATTGTCGATCATGACCTATTCAGTGAAGAATTTGAGGAAGATCGTATTAATGAAATTGAAAAGTTTAAGCAAAGAGCGCTGACAGGAACACAAATATATGAAATGTGGGATGGTGTTCTGTCTGAAGATAAGTAAAGCGATGAAGGAATGGAATTTGTGAATGATTATTTTGATTTCGAAAAGGGGCTGTTTTTACATGATTATGAAGCAACGTTACCACGAGTGGAGGCTAGTCAAAGTAGCAAAGGACCAAATTTAAGCTCTTTATAGGATTAAAAAAGGGAGAACATGTTTCAAATCGTGTTCTCCCTAACTTTATTTATCGACTTTGAGTTTGAAGAGCTAATTTAACTCCTAATCCTATATAAACGAAACCGACAGCCTTTTCAAGCCAACGAGAGCTACTATTTGTTCTCGTAAAGATTTTTTCACCAATAAAGCTTGTAATGATGGCTAATAAAATAGTATATAAAGCGCTCAAGACAACAAAGGTAATACCTAAAATCAATAATTGTACAGTGACTGATTGTCCATTAGGCTGAACAAATTGTGGTAAAAATGCTAAGAAAAATAATGCCGTCTTTGGATTTAATATTTCTGCTAAAAAACCTTGTCGGAACGAAGTACTTGCAGGGCTTTGTTCAACAGTTGGTTTTTCAAGTTTTTGTGGTTTTGTTAGTAGCATTTGAATACCTAAATATACAAGGTAAGCGACACCTATATATTTCACTACTTCAAACGCAGTGGCAGAATTCATTAAAATAGCTGATAAACCTAATACAGCAGCTAATGTATGAACTAAGTCACCTAGCCCAATGCCTAATGCGGTGAAAATACCGTTCTTTTTACCACCTTTCAGCGTTTGCGTGACCGTGATGATAACAGCAGGACCAGGAATTAAAAATAAGAGAAGAACTATTGCGATAAAAGATAACATGCTTGACCATCCTATTCTAATAAACTTAACATTCCATCCATGCAATCAGAAGATTGGGAGAATATAATGCAAAAATATTATAGTCTATCTGCTATCTGACTGTCGATAAAATACTGAAAAATTATGAATGCAACTAATAATGGTTCTTCATTATAACGTGTGGTTGAAATCCGTTCCGACTGAACGCCCACACGTTTGGTGAAAAGCCCTAATAATTAAAAAAGGGAAAATTAGTAATTTTAATATAAAGTTGTGTATGATTGAAATATAGTGAAAGGATTGAGGTGATAAATTGAAAACAATGAGATGGAATTTTTCTTTTGGCATTCAAATTATATTAACTGTTTTTATTATAATGATTAGTATGTATTGCATTATATCTAAAGATTTTACTTTATTGTCTTTGTCACAGGTGTTGTTAGCACTGACCTTTATCATTATAGGGCTTCGAGAATGGAAAAAAGCAAAAAACTATGTAAGCATACTCTATTTCGGTGTTGCAATTTTTATATTATTTGTTGTTGTACAATCGTTTATTGCTTATTAGAAACATGTTCATAGGGAGATGTAACAATGAAGAATGAGAATGTGATTGAAATCGTTAGAAATGTAGATCAACTAATGGTTCCGCAAAATTTTGTCGGGATAGGTTCTACTCGAAAGGTGTTTCGATTTAAACATTGGGTTATCAAAAAGCATTTACACGAAATTGGTTATTTACAAAGTCGAAATGAGCAAAAAATTCATCATGCATTGAAAGAGAAAGGATTAGCCAATTACATAGCCCCTATTTTGTACTTAGATGAAAAAATCTCCATACAACCATATGTTCAAGCGTTACCCTTGGTTAATGGTGAAACATTTGACATAGATTTTAATACTGATTTGCGTATCTCCGCTAATTTAAAGACAGCAATCGAAGAAATAGATCGTGTTCATGACGGATTTGACTTTTTAGATAGCAGTAATTATGGCAAAGATGAGCATGGTCAATTGATTTTAATAGATTATGGCATGACAAAAACTTTATATGAAACAAAATGGATTCCACTCGCAGAAGCGGGCGTGTTACCACAAATTTATTTTGAGCCATGTATAGTATGTGGCGTAGAAAAAGAGCTTAGAATATATGGTGAACATGATACAGATAGAAGATGTTACGAATGTGGAAAAGAATAAGCCGAATCCAAGACGCACGTTGAAAGAAATTAAAATAGTACCAACTACTAATAATTAGTGATAGAATTAGATGACAAATCCATTGGAGGTTTTAAAATGTTAGATATTCAACAAATACAAGAAGTCATTAGACATCGTTATCCTTTTCTTTTAGTGGATAGAGTACTGGAGTTAGAAGAGGGTAAAAAAGCGGTAGCAATTAAAAATGTAACGATAAATGAAGAATTCTTTAATGGACATTTTCCTAATTATCCAGTAATGCCTGGTGTGCTTATTGTGGAAGCGTTAGCCCAAGTCAGTGCCATTATTATGCTTACAAAAGAAGGTAATCAGGGAAGACTAGGATTACTAGCAGGTATCGATAACTGTCGTTTTAAAAAACAAGTGAAGCCTGGTGATCAGCTACGCCTCGAAGTCGAAATTACACGCTTAAAGGGTGCTATTGGTAAAGGACGAGGAATTGCAACTGTTGACGGAGAAATAGCTTGTGAGACCGAGCTTATTTTTGCATTTGGAAACTAAGCCAATTTTTATACTTGATATAAGAGTGCTGCAAAAAATGATTGCAGCACTTTTGTTATGTATTAAAAACAATCCATTACGTCACGGAATATACATAAAAAACCAATAATAAAGACTTGAAGCGAAATATATATAAATGATATACATAAATTAACATAAAGAAGACCAAAAAAGACAAGAAAGGGGTATTTTATATGTCGGAATGCACACCATTTATAAAAGGTATACCTGATAAAGATGTAAAGTTTTCCGTTATAATACCTGCTCACAATGAAGAAAATTATATTGGAGAGTGTTTAGAGTCAATTGCAAAGGCTGCACAACCATTTAAAAATCAAGTTGAAGTGATCGTTGTCTTAAATCGTTGTACGGATAGGACGGAGGAAATTGCACAATCCTACAACTGCGTGACATTAAAAAATGAAGATAAAAACTTATCCAAAATTAGAAATGCTGGAGCTCTGTTGGCAAAAGGCGAAATCCTGATTACAATTGATGCCGATAGTCGAATGACAGAAAACCTGTTATCTGAAGTTGAAAAGCACTTAGTATCCAATCAATACATTGGTGGTGGTGTGACCGGAAATTTTGAAAGAATGTCCTTAGGTATAGTAGTTTCAACCATGCTACTAATTGTTCCCTTACTGTTCAAGTATGGTTTTATTTCGGTTGGGGTATTTTGGTGCTATAAAAAAGACTATCAGGCAATTAACGGTTTTAATGAAAATATGCTAATGGCAGAAGATGCTGATTTTGCAAAGCGGTTAAAAGAATGGGGCAAGAAAAACGGAAAAAAATATGGAACGATTAAAAACGGAATGATTACTTCCTGCAGACGATTTGATCATTATGGGGACTGGATGTTACTGAAACGGCCTGATATGATTTTAGCTTATATCAAGGGCACTAATCAAAAGGCAGCTGATGAAGCCTATTATGATGATCAAGCGAGATAATGTATTACTCAATGGCTAGTCTCCCAGCTTAAAAGTCATTGGACTACCACTAATTAATATCCATCACCTTTATTACAGGTATTATAGGAATTTCGAGGCACTTCACCAAAAGTTGTGGATGACATTTTTTTGAAATATATGCCTTGTATATAGTTGATTGGAGTGGAGACTGGGCGACTCTTTGGGGATTAGCAATAGAGGAACGAATGCTAAAACCATCACGTCCTGTGATAACGCCTTCGTGACCAACATCGTGTTGGCCCGAGACCCTGGAGCGAGCAACGCGAGTGAAGCGGCTCATCGGACGCCCCCAGTCGGAACGGAAATCAACCACACGTTATGGTGATGAGCCAATTGAAAGGGTGATGAGTGTGAGTAATAAGACTAAAAACATAATCATGTTTCTTCTAGGCTTTTTCACATTTTTTATTTTATCCACTTTATATCGCTTTTTATTCTAAGGCAAGAAGATAAAAATGCGAACTTTCCGCAATAATTACTTATTTTGTTAAGGTATTTTATTTCAAATCCCTACATCACATACCACTTCATACGAAAATCTATTTTGTCTAGAAGCTAATCAATCTCAAAGAACCTACAGAGTCAACGAAATTTATAACAAGGTTAGTTACATGAGGTGCTATAAAAATAAAAGATGGATTTTGTCGAAAATAACATACAACGTTCATTCCTTCATATAATTTTAGTATCTGAAAGATTTGGGTGACTTTCAACAAATGTTCTCATTAAAGTACGGTGATTTACGCCGGAGAGGCATTTGGACAATAGATGTTTTTGCGCGAAAGAGAAGCGACAGCACCACCTCCTCTTTCGCTACAAAACGTTTGCTGAAAGAAGTTAAATATCAGGTAAACCAGTATGAGAGGGTGAGGGGGTTTGAAACATCCCAGCGCAAATATTTTAGAAAATAAAGAGGAATTATTTATACCTGAAAAAGCATTAAAAAAAGATTTTTGTGATCAATTAGTAACAAAAATTCATAAAAACATACTGAATGAAAATATAGCAAATGATGTATATATGTCATATTTTGTTATTTTCGATCAACGATATACATTGAAAGAAATTCGATATTTATTAGATGTTTTAAAATTGCAAGCAGATGAAATTATTCGATCTAAGCCAATTTATATTACATTGAGTGGTGTGATAATATCATTAATGGTCATAATTGCCTCTGCCATCAATACGAAGCTGGTCATTGGGATCTCACTTGTCCAAATTTTTGCTTTAGCAGTTTTAAGCTTTAATGTAGCTATTTTGTTTATCTCCTATAAAATAGAAAAAGAATATAAAAAAATAAATGAAGTCATAAAATTAATTGACTATTACTTAAGCTTTTATAAGTAGCTGACTTCTATTTTCTAATTCCGTTGCTATTCAAAACCTCCACCCTGAGTTCTCCAATTTTTACACATTGTAAAAATCAAAAATAAAGCATGTTATTTTTAAATCCTCAAATAATAAAGTACGAAATATTTTATTTGGGGAAGTGAAGATTTGAAAAAATTTTTCCTGTTGTTATTACCTATTTGCCTTTTAACGGTCTCTTTTTTTTATGTAAAAGTTAGTGCAGCCACATATGAAAATAAAGGACGAAAGTATTATGAAGAAGCAGGACAAATTGTTTGGGAAGTTAAAACGAATGAAAAGATGATTGCCATTACTTTTGATGATGGACCACATCCAAAGTATACACCTCAGATTTTAGATTTATTAGCCAAATACAATGCAAAAGCAACTTTTTTTATTGTCGGTCAAAATGCAGATAAAAATCCTGAAGTCGTTTCAAGAATGTATAATGACGGTCATGAGCTGGCCAACCATACATTTACCCATCCATTAAGGACGAATGTTCCAAACCTACTTAAGGAGATTAAGCAAACGAATGAAACCATTCATACCATCACTGGATTTAGTCCTACTTTATTTCGACCTGTTGAAGGACAGTATTCTGATGCGATGATTGAAGCGATTGCAAAAGAAAAATATAAAGTTGTAATGTGGTCATGGCATTTAGATACTTTAGATTGGAGAAGTCCTGGTACGAATAGAATTGTTGATACTGTGTTAAAAGGTGTAAAAGAAGGAAATATCGTTCTTTTTCATGACGGAGGCGGGAATCGTCAGCAAACGGTCAAAGCACTGGAAAAAATATTACCCGAACTTGAAAAGCAAGGATACCGATTTGTCACAGTCTCTGAATTACTCGACGTGCAGAATAATCACTAAAAAGGCAATAAAACAAGAATAATGAAAATCAGGCTAAACTGGATATAGCCTGATTTTTTATTGTTAAGGAAATGATTTATGAAAAATAGGTTAATTGTTGTGCGGTAAAAGGATTTTAATATGAGTCTTCTTATGAATCACGGTGGGTAAAATGGATAATTGACGCAGCGGAGAAATTATAGCGTTTATTCCTGTGGTACTAGAGCGTAGAAAAGGATCCTCACTAAAAGTTGTGGTGATGACGCTCATCGGACGCCCCCAGTCGAAAAGGAAATCAACTACACGTCATGGTGATAATACCAAAAAAAGGTATAATTACTATCATATATAGGGGGGATTGGCATTGAGTAAAATTGAACTGGTTGAATTAAATCCTGAAATTTTAGAGGGGGTAGGCAGCTTTTGTCTTAGAAGTAAGAAGAAATCGACGGGTTATATCAATAAAAATAAATGGCTGCATAATAGCTTTGAAGAGGGCTTGAAATATGTGCAAGTAATCGATAATAAAAAACAAGTAGGGTTTATTGAATATACTAAAGCAGAAAATTCCTCAAGAGTCGTTCACGCTGATGGTTATTTAGTGATTCATTGTTTGTGGGTAAGTGAAGTTGGAAAAGGCTACGGGACTCGATTGATCCGTAAATGTGTAGAAGATGCAAAAAAGCTAGCAAAAAAAGGTGTTGTCGTGATCACGAATTCAAAAACATCTTGGACGCCCAGTAAAGAGATATTTTTAAAAAATGATTTTCAAGTTATTGATTCAGCGCCATATGATTTTGAATTACTTGTCTATCCATTGAGCAACGAAGCCAAAAAACCATATTTTCCAACCGATTGGGAGGAGAGAATAAAAAAATTCAATCATTTAACGATCCTACGTTCATTCCAGTGTCCATACGTTGAAATTGCAACTGAAAATATTATAGCTGGTGCCAAAAAATTGAATATACCGGTTGAACTTATTGATTTCCAAGATAGAGGAGAGTTGATGGCATTATCGCCAACTCCGTATGGTATTTTTTCGGTCATTTATAAAGGACAGCTTATTTCATTTCATAGGCTAACAGTTCATTCAGTCATAAAAAAATTAAAAGCACTTACGTAAAAACTTAGTGCATTTACTATAAAAATACTAGTAAATTCGGTTGAAACTCGTGGGGTTATTAATGCTTATAAAAACACAATAGAAGTTACAAAAGGTGCATAATATAGAGTGAAATCAATTATCTATCTTCGGCACGAATGATAAGATAGTTTGATTTTTTACAAAGTATTTTCAAACGTCCTGCTTTTTGGCTATAGAACAAAGAGAAGGGAGGTAAACCTTTTGGTAACGATTCGCCAAAAATTAGTATCAGCTTCACAAGCAGTTAAAATTACAAGTGGTAAAAATAATGAAAAAAAATATATTGTCGTTCATGAAACCGATAATACGGGCGTTGGAGCCGATGCGGATGCTCATGCTCGCCTACAGAGCAATAGCAATAGCAGGCAAGCTAGCTGGCACTGGCAAGTGGATGATAAGGAAGCTATTCAATCATTTGAACATTTTTGGGAGTGCTGGGCGGCAGGAACATATACCGGTAATAAGCAAGGCATTCATGTGGAAATTTGCGTAAATAGCGATGGGGATTATTATAAAGCTGTGCAAAATGCTGCGACTCTTATTGCAAAAATAATAAAAGATGAAAATATCGCAATTCAGAATATTGTTCAACATCATTATTTTAGTGGGAAAAACTGCCCTCGAAATATTCGCGATGGAAAAATCTCTTGGTCTCAATTTATTGAAATGATAAAAAATGCTGGAGATATTCCAAAACCGTCAGCGGAGACGTCGAAGTATCGTGTCATTACGGGAATCTATAATTCCCTGAAAGCAGCAGAAAGCGCGGCACAGGTGATGAAAACAACATTTGGTTGGGTTGTTTACATTGAGCAAGATGACACAAACTATCGAATTAGAACAGGAACTTTTACAGGAATCAATGCAGCGAAAAATGCTGAAAACAAAATAAAAGCCGCAAAATTGGCGCAAGTTACGTATATAAATGATGCATAAGCGGATATTTGATTTCTATTAATCTATGAGGATTTTAGTTGACTGCTTCTAAGAAACGAGTAAAATAGAAAAGCAGTACCATTATATACCTTTAACTTAGCAGAGTGTAAAGGTGCCTTAGAAAGTCTGTCTAAAAGCACCTTTACTTTAATTAAAATCTAAAGCAATAACGCCTACATAGAATAAAGTGGATAAACAATATAAGCGATTAAGTAGAAAAGTTGCTTTAAAATGCTGGATTTTATGAAGATCGTTGAAAGACGAGATTTGTCTTGAAATTTTGACAGTCTTTTTCTTTTCGTCTTCTCCATAACCTGTTAAGATGGTAATAGTGTGACAACAAGTTAGTGTATATGAGAGTGGTGACAATCAAGATGGATGAACAGAAAAAAGATGGTATAGAGCAGCAACAAGAACAAAAACCGGCTGAAGTAAAACCGGCAGGGAAATTTATTCAATTAAAACCGTTTAAATTTATCATGCTGATGTTCTTTACAATCCTTATTACTTCAGGCTTAACGATATTTGCGTTAACATTCGGTGATAAGAATGTTGTTGAAGTGAAAGTACCGACTGAACGTGCAGAATTTAAAAAATTGTACGAAGCCTTCGATTTACTTAATAACAAATATTACAAAGATATCGATGGTGAAAAAGTGGTCGATGGTGCTATTAACGGCATGTTCGATGCTTTAGATGATCCGTATTCTGATTTTATGGTGAAGGAAGAAGCAGATCAATTTAATTCTGGTTTATCTTCTAGTTTCCAAGGAATTGGTGCGGAAATTCAAGAGCGTAATGGCTTTATTACAGTAGTGTCACCTATAAAAAATTCTCCTGCTGAAAAGGCTGGCTTATTACCGAAAGATATTATTTTAACGGTTGATGGGAAAAGCATTCAAGGATTCAGTGCTTCAGAAGCGGTAGCACGTATTCGTGGTGAAAAAGGAACATCAGTGGAATTAACCGTGAAACGTGGCGAAAATACTGAGCCTCTTAAAATGACAATTGTTCGTGATGAAATTCCAGTTGAAACGGTTTATGGTGAAATGCTTGATGGCAATATTGCTCATATCCAAATTACATCTTTCAGCGAAGAAACTGCAAAAGAGCTAGAAAAAATCCTTGCAGATTATGAAGGCAAAGGGATGAAAGGGATTGTCCTAGATTTACGTCAAAACCCTGGTGGTTACTTGCAAGCTGCAATAGAAATTTCGAATCTATTCGTTCCAGAAGGTAAACCGATTGTTCAGGTTCAAGAAAAAGGTGAAGAACCAAAAATCACAAATGCAATTGGTGGTAAAAAATATGATCTTCCTGTGACAGTTCTTGTCGATGGTGGTAGTGCATCTGCATCTGAAATATTAGCTGCTGCATTAAAAGAATCTGTTGGTGCTAAAATTGTTGGAGAAACATCATTCGGTAAAGGTACCGTGCAAAATGTGATACCATTAAAAGATGGCTCTAACCTTAAATTCACAACAGCTAAATGGTTAACACCAAATGGTAACTGGATTAATGAAAAGGGCATTGTACCAGATGTTAAAGTGTCATACCCTCCTTATGCATCATTACCATACTTGGATCCATCTGTGGAAATGAAAAAGGGCGTGCAGTCTAACTCTGTAAAAGCGGCACAAGAGATGCTAGAAGTTCTAGGATACAAGCCAGGTAAAGCAGACGGCTTTTTTGGTCAATCTACAGAACAAGCAGTGAAAAAACTGCAAGCTGCAAATGATCTTGAAGAAACTGGTGTTTTAACTGGCGATACAACGTATGCTTTAATGGATGCATTACGTGTAAAAATAAAAGCAGAGGATCCTCAATTGTTAAAAGCAAAAGAGCTGCTTACTGGTACGCCAGCAAAAACTGAGTAAACTACAAACTAACAAAGTAGCTGTCGCAGCAGGCGTTTCTAACGACCTCTGGCGACAGCTTTTTTCATAGGAGGAAATGAATGTGAAGGACGTATACTTATTTAGTGGCTTTTTAGGCAGCGGGAAAACATCCATGCTAACAGATGTTATTCGACAATTGAAAGAAAAAAATTTAAAGCCTGCTGTCATCATGAATGAGCTTGGAAAGCTGCCATTTGACTCACAGGCTGTAGAAAAGGATATTCCACTAAAGGAGATGCTAGAGGGCTGTATATGCTGCTCAGGCGCTGAAAAAACAGAGGCACAGATTCAATCTCTTCTTTTAGATAGTGACTTTGATGTCCTAATTATTGAAACAACAGGTGCTGCACATCCTGTAGAAGCATTAGACGCTGTTTATTCACCGTTATTTGCGGAAAAGTTAAATGTCAAAGGAATTGTCACAGTTGCTGATTCAAAGCTGTGGTTGGATCGTGAGACCTTAACCCCGCAAGTTCGTTCCTTATTTATGGAACAAATTCGTCACGCGCATTTATTACTGGCCAATAAAACGGATTTACTTACAGAGGCAGAGCAAGCCAAAGTCGTCTATGAGCTACAAGGTTTTAATCCTCATGCCTTTATATTGCAAACAACCAATGGCCGAGTACCATTGCGTTTATTAGAAGATTTAAAAGCAACTGCACAGGTAGACACACAAGATATTGTGAAAGCTCCAATCGCATCGATGCATTTAGGCTCACGATTAGTTGAATTTAAGGACGTTGACTTTACGCAAGAGCAATTTGAGGATTGGATTCGTACATTACCTGAAACCGTATATCGAATGAAAGGCTACGTGCCAATTGAAGGTGTAAAAAATCCTATGTTGTTTCAATATGCTTACGGCATGGTCCAATGGCTTCCGGAGTACGTAAAAATGCCTGCAAAACTTGTCATCATCGGTGAAAATGTAGCTTCTTTACATGTAATAGGTATGGACTAAGGGTAAAAAACAATGCTCAAAT
This sequence comes from Lysinibacillus xylanilyticus, assembly GCF_001708185.1. Classification (GTDB taxonomy): domain Bacteria; phylum Bacillota; class Bacilli; order Bacillales_A; family Planococcaceae; genus Lysinibacillus; species Lysinibacillus xylanilyticus_A. The sequence goes on from NZ_MDDN01000003.1 coordinate 83,135, forward strand.
TTGCTGAGATTTACTCGTGGACTTCAATATTATACTTATGAAATTAATATGCTCTCCAATAGGTAGACAGATAAAAAATATAAATCTGTTTCTTAAGGGAGAGCATTTTTTTATGGCTCGAAGTAAGTACTTAAAAGATGAAAAACTAGACATTTTAAGGCTTCACTACAAAAGTCACAATTTCTAGCTATTATGTTTTACGTTCCTTATTAAAGATTGAATAATGGAATTACAAATATGAATTAGATGAGAAGTTGGCTTTGAAGTGTCTTCTTCTACTCGATCGAGAATGTGAAGGAGAATACTATAGCAATAAAAGTGCTTTCTTAGGGAAAGCATTGATAATTACACAACGATCTTTTTTGCTCCTACTGAAAAACTCCTTCAAAAAACGACCGATTTTCACTTCTTACTATTTTTTTATCAAATAATATTGATAGAAGAATAAAAGCTATTTGACTCAATTTTAGTCCGATAGCATTGTTTGAATTTTAAAAAAGTTCACTAGTTTTATAGGGGTGTCAACCCTATTTACAACGTAAGTATTTCATAGATTGGTGAAACCTGTTAAAAACTAAAGCAAAAAAACGCTTATTTTACGCGAATCTGTTTCTGTAATGGTGTTGTTAGCAGATGCTGGTAAGAAATTAAATAAAAACGTCCTTTACGATTAGTTGCAGAGAAGGAGGAATTGCAAACATGAAAAAAACACTAACTGCAATTTGTGCAACATTTCTATTAGCAGCTCCAATTCAAATGGCTTCTGCTGCTTCAAATACAACAGAAGGGGATACTGTTCAACAAACGAATAACTGTAAAGTCTATTATTATACTTGGTCAAATAATAAGTGGAATGTACAACTACCACAAACATCAGCACCATCAAAAGAAACTACAAATAATAATACACAAACAACTCAAAAAGAAAATACAGCAACTGCACCATCTAAATCAACACCATCTACAACTACTTCAGATGTAAATGCTTTTGAACAAGAGGTAGTAAAATTAACGAATGCTGAACGTACAAAAGCTGGTTTAGCACCTTTAAAAACAGATAATCAATTGATGGCTGCTGCTCGTGAAAAATCACAAGATATGCAATCTAAAAAGTATTTCTCACATACGAGCCCGACATTCGGTTCACCATTCGATCGTATGAAAGCTTTAGGTATTAGTTATAAGAGTGCAGGTGAAAACATTGCACAAGGTCAACGTTCACCTCAAGAAGTAGTACAAGCTTGGATGGATTCACCAGGTCACCGTGCAAATATTTTAAACGCGAAATTTACGCATATCGGTGTAGGTTATGTGAAAACAGGTAACTACTGGACACAACAATTTATCCAAAAATAATAGTGTAAATTGAATAGCTTCATTGAATACAAGGATGTCCACTAAAGTCGTAAAATACTTAGTGGGCATCCTTTTTATTTTGACTGAAAAACAAGCGAGTACATTACCAGGGATAATTGAATACATTAGATATGTTGAAAAAATGCCTTCACTAGGCGATCTAGCAAATAGTTGAATAATTTACTGTAGCGATGAACAAAATTCATTTAAGAGGCTATAGGGCTGCGTTAATAAACTGAAAAAGGAGAGTGGTATATGATATTAATAAAATGTGGAGAATGCGGTAAATTAATAATAGATAGAGCAAAAAGTATTTATAACACTCAAGCTGATAAATTTTACTGTAATGAAAGTTGTGAAAAAAAGGACTTGGAAGACATGAACAGTCGAGTTCCTCCTATTAAAAATAATAATAATGGGCAATTGTATTGGGATTTTCGAATAGAGCACCAGAGCGATGAGAAAAGCTTGTAAGGAAGTACTAAAAAGAAATAAATCTTACCATTAGTTTATAAAACCATATTCTTTACTATTCAAGAGGATGCAAATTAGGAAAGAGATTGGGAAGCTTTGTATATGAAGTTCCCTCTTTAGAAGAGGGGATAATCAATGTTGATGAATGCTTTGAGGTTTTTCTTCTATTATGCAAAATAGCAAACTAAAACAATGTCTAGTTTGCTATTTTTACTTTGGACGTGCTTGTAAATCTTTTTTGAACAAGTAATAACCTAATTAATAAAGTAATTGCTCCTGTTGTCAGTCCTGCAACAAGTCCAATCCAGTAACCAAACGGTCCGAAATCTGTATGGGATGCAAGCGTATATCCGACAGGTAAGCCGATAACCCAATACGAAATAATAGCCATAATAAAAGTGATCATCACATCCTTATAACCTCTCAAAGCCCCTTGTACTGGCGCTTGAATAGCATCAGATAGCTGGAAAATGGCTGCGAATACTAAAAATTGTACGGCATATTCTAATACTTCTCGATCTGTTGTATACATATTGGCGACGGGTTCACGCAGTAAAAAAAGGATACAAGCTGATATAAAGCTAAATAAAATCGCAGTCGCAACACATAAATAGCTATAGATTCTAGCATCTTGCATTCGACCAGCACCTATTTCAAAACCTACTAATATCGTAACGCCCATTGAAATGCTAAGTGGTACCATGTATAGCAAACTGGTGAAATTTAAAGCTATTTGATGAGCGGCAATGATTTCTGTACTAAAGCTACTCATCATCATTGTGACTGCCGAAAAAATACTTGTTTCTGCAAATAAGGATATACCGATAGGTACGCCGATAATTAAAATTTCCTTCCAACAAAGCCATTCTAATTTTGGCCATTCATGGAATATGCGAAAGCGTTCAAAGGGCACATGTTTTGCAATAATCCAAACGGTTATAAAGAAGATAAGCCAGTAGGTAATTGCTGTTGCAACTCCTGCACCGACTCCACCAAGCTCGGGCACTCCAAATTTCCCGAAAATAAAAATATAATTTAACATAATATTAATCGGTGAAGTAAGTAGCGTGATAATCATTGTGACGCGTGTTTGTCCGAGAGCATCAATAAAGCAGCGCAATACACAAAATAAAAAGAGCGGTAAAATACCAGCGCACATCGCGTAAATATATGATTTAGCAATGTTATGTACAGAGGTTTCTAAATTCATATTCCCTAAAATCCAATCAATTCCAACCAATAGCACACTGAAAATCAGTACAGCTAATAAAATGGCTACATAGATGCCTTGCTGAACAGCCTTTTTTGCATCCAGTTCTTTTTTAGCACCTACAAGCTGAGAAACAATGGGTGTAATGGCAAGAAGAATTCCGGAAAGTCCTATGTAGATAGGCATCCAAATGGAAGAACCAATCGAAACTCCGGCTAGGTCTGCTGTACCGTAGCGACTCGACATTAAAATATCGAAAAAAGAAATTAGATACATCGCTACTTGCGTAACTAAAATGGGTACAATCATTTTTAACATTAGTTTATATTTATCTTTTATCGTCGTTGTTTGATACATTTAGTCTAACTTCCTCCATAAATATAATGAATAAGTATAGCATATTTAAATAGGTATAAATTGAAAAATTAAAAGCTTCATCTATATCTTTTCGTTCGCATATAGTAAAATAAAAGACTGTAAACAAAAAGTAGTGACGGCTTTTTAAGGAATAGGAGAATTTATGTGAAACAACAAACAATCATTTTAACCGGTGGAGGGACAGCTGGTCATGTATCGCTCAATCAAGCGATACTCCCGTCTTTACTAGAACTAGGTTATGATGTCCACTATATTGGGTCAGATCAGGGCATTGAAAAAGAATTAATAGGCGAGGCATTTCCTGATGTTCCGTTCTACGGTATTTCAAGTGGAAAATTGCGTCGTTATTTCTCAATGAAAAATTTTACCGACCCATTTAAAGTGCTTGCTGGAATGATGCAGGCTTTTCGTATTATTAAAAAAGTGAAGCCACAAGTTATTTTTTCAAAAGGTGGCTTTGTTTCTGTACCCGTTGTCATGGCAGCGAAATTTGCTGGTGTGCCAGTGGTCATCCATGAATCAGATGTTACACCGGGCTTGGCCAATAAAATTGCGCTACCATTTGCATCACATATCTTTACAATTTTTGAAGAAACATTGCAACACTTACCGAAAGAAAAGGCAACTTGCACAGGCTCCATTATTCGTGAAGAATTATTTATGGGTGATCGAGCGGAAGGATTATCTCTCTGTGGCTTTACAACATTAAGACCTGTTCTTCTTGTAATGGGTGGGAGTTTAGGTTCAGTTGTTTTGAATGATGCACTTCGTCAAAATTTACCAGAGCTTGTCAAACAGTTTCAGATCATTCATTTGTGCGGTAAAGGAAATTATGATAAATCATTCGAGTCAATGTCTGGTTACAAGCAGTTCGAGTATGTAACAACAGAATTACCAGATTTATTACATGCGGCAGACTTTATCGTCTCACGTGCAGGCTCCAACTCGATTTTTGAATTTTTAGCACTTCACAAGCCGATGTTGTTAGTGCCATTATCTGCACAAAAAAGTCGTGGTGATCAAATATTAAATGCCAACCTATTTAAAAGACAAGGTTATGCAGAAGTATTACAAGAGGAAGAGTTAACAAAGGAATCATTTAAAAAATCGGTGCATGTGTTAACGGAGCGCAAAGAAGAAATGGTTGCTACGATGCAAAAAACACAAAGACCTAAAACGCCAGAAGAAATGGCAAAAATGATTTTACAATATAAAAAGTAAGCTCTTTACTCGATATGCTTTAGCCAATACCCACAAAATAGGGGCCTTGCTGCATGCAAAGCCCGAAAATAAAAGCTATGTGCCTGTCATTACGACAGAACACATAGCTTTTTTATTGGTAGATTACATTGCTTGCTCTTCGCCTTCTTGCGTCTGATAGGCTGTTGTCAAATAGAACAAGTCTTTTGGAATTTTAAATAAATTAAATTGTGCTTCGCCTTTGTTTACCTGTGCTAATAATGTCGGGTGATCTTCGTTTGCACAAACGACATAAGGTAGCTTTAAGGCTGCGCGCTGTGATTTTATATTTTCAACACGAATACGGAGAAATACCGTATGGAAGTTATAATCATAAAATAGTTCATTCAAAAAAAGCATTTTTGCCTTTTGGTTATATCCTTTACCTTGATAAGGGAGTCCAATCCACGTTCCTAAAAAGCCTGCACCGTCCTCAACATCATGAATGCTAATGGTGCCGATTGGTTGACCCCAATCATCAGTAATGGTCCTAGAAATAGCGAGTCCCTTCGCTTCCTCTTCAATCAGTTGTTTTGTCATAAACCAGTATTCATCAGCTGACGTGGCTTTCTGACGGACAAATGGGAAAACAGAAGGGTGTGATAATAGCTCATAAAGCTCTGTACATTCATGAAGGTCTCGATGTTTAAGCATACGAAACGCCTCCTTTACTAGGGTAGTTAAAACAATTCCGTTGAAACATAAAGAAGAAAACTACAATTCGTACTGGAATTAAAACCCAAAGAACTAGACGTTATAACTATGATATCCATAATTTCCCGCTGTCTTACTGATTTTTCGCCCATACCGAAAAAAGGCTAGTTTTTTTAATATAATATAACATTCTTACTGCTTTATGCAATCATTTTCCACGAAAAAACAAAAAATAAATATATTAGTCAGTAAATTCCGAAAGGTTGATTGTTATACACTAATTTTTAGGAGATTTAAGGCTAAAATAACAATTTTCTGTATAAAAATATTTAAATAGTGTTTCTTTAGAATTATATTTTTTCTTCAAAAGAGGTAAAATATCAAAAAATACCCTGAAAAGGATACAATTTTTTCGGTTTGGAAAAGGTGATTCCTTGATAATATGTTATAATAGTAGTATTGATTTTTTGTATAAACAAACAATATTAATAAATTTTTTCAATCGTGTTGATTAGGAAAAAAATAGGTTTATTATGGAGTAATAAAAAGTTTTTTATTGCTATTTTGAAATATATTCCTATTTTCAACTGATTGTAGCGTAGGGCTACTTGACTCCCATGGGAAAGCAAGTAGCCCGTACGAAAATCAGCACCTTCTAATTAATTAGGATGGATAAAAAATGGTTAATCAACACACTGAAATTTTATTTTTATATGATCGACTTATGGGGGTGACAGCATGGAATATCTTTTAAGTGAAGATTTTTTTAATGAATTGTTTATTGGCAAAGATTTTGTCTTTCTAATGAAACGAGTGGGAGACGATTATCAATATATTCGCTTAAATCAAGCAGCTCGAGCTTTGTTATCACATGAGGCGATTGGGAAAATGCTTTCTACATGTACCTCGAGTCGTAATTTTTCGATAATTCTAGAAAATTACCATCAAGCAATTGCGAAGCATAGTCAAGTTGATTATGTTGATTATGCTTATGTTAAATCTGAAGTTCGTAAATATGAGACATCTGTTCGTCCGTTTAAAAATAATAATGAAGACTATATTTTAGCTATAACAAAAGAGATTCTTTATGATCGCAGTATTGAAGATAAGTTTTTATTTATGCGCTCAATGTTTGATCATGCCTTTTTTTCTACGGTCATCCTATCAGCTGAAGGAGCTATTTATGAAGTGAATTCCAGCTTCATGGAGGACTTTGATTTAGATAATGAAACGGTCAAACACAAATTATTCGTGGATTTACCAATTGTTCCTAAAGATGAGGTAGAAAACATACAAAACTATTTACAAAGGGCAGCAATGGGCGAAAATATTGGAGAAAAACTTATCAAGCTTCATACACTGGATAAAAAAGAGCGCACGTATTTACTTTCGCTCTCTCATTTGATGCAAGGAGATAACTCTTTCGCTATTTTTCTTATCATGCAGGATTTCACACAATTCACTCAACAAAAAGCGGAGTTACGCTCAAAATCGCATGGTTTAGAGGTTTTTAAAGCTGCACTAAATTCTGCAACGTCTATTGCTGTTTTTGATATGGATGGAAAAATTGTAGAAGTTAATGATCTATTTTTAAAAGCGTCTGGTTTCACGGCAGAAGAACTAATTGGTCAATCTTATCATTTAATCAAACCTCGATATCATACGGAGGACTTCATACAATCGATTAATGCATCGGTTGGAGCGGGGGAAATTTGGCGAGGGGAATTGTGCTACCGTACAAAATATTACGCTGATTACTGGGTAGAAGCAGCTATAGTTCCATTAAAAAATGAATTTGGCAAGACAGAACAGTATTTATCCATTAACTATGATATTACAGACAAGAAAAGAATGTTAACGGAATTGAAAAATATTGAACGAACATTTCGTCTCATAACAGAAAATACAAATGATTTGATTGTCATTACTAACGAGGATGGCATCATTATTTATGCTTCGCCATCCTATGAGATTTTCTTAGGGTACGAAAACGGAGAATTGCAAGGGCAGTTTTACAGTATTATGATCGAAGACGAAAGTAAGAAGGCGTGGCAAACATTTCTAAATAATTATTCGGGTCAAACAGATACGCAGTTTGAGCTACTGCTTAAAGCAAAGGACGGTACGCCTGTTTGGACTGAAGGAAATGCAACAGTCGTACATGATCCTGAGCGCGAAAAAGTTTCACAAATTATGATGGTGTCCCGTGAAATAACCCGTCGTAAGGAGCGGGAGAGTGATCTATTATATTTAGCTTATCACGATACGTTAACACAGCTACCAAATCGTCGTTTTTTACAAAAGGAGTTCCCCAAATTACTGACACAAGCACAAGAACAACTTGTGTGTTTAGCTATTCTCTATATCGATGGGGATGACTTTAAAAATGTTAATGATTGTTACGGCCATGATACAGGGGATGATTTTATCCAGAAGTTTGGCCAAGTTTTAAATACTGCTGTACGTAGTCATGATTTAGTTATTCGCATTGGCGGCGATGAATTTATCATCGTCTTAACAGGTTTAACTCGGGATGATGACAAGAGGTATACTCAAATCATGCACATTTATAATCGCATCCGTAATGAACTAAAAAAAGGTTGGATCATCGAAAATCATCATTTTTCCCCAACTGCCTCTATTGGAATCGCTTATTATCCGGATCACGGTACTACATTAAATGAATTGCTAGAAATAGCGGATCAAGCCTTATATAAAGCGAAGGAATTAGGGAAAAATAATTTCTATATTGCTGATGCACATTAAAAAAGTCTGTACAAACAAGTAATTGCTTGTGGTACAGACTTTTTGTTTGATGTTATGCTATAACAGTGCTAAGGAGGAAATCCTTATCGTTATTTTTAGAAAAGAAGGTGATGGAATGCCTAAAAAGATACTTTTAGTGGAAGATGAGAAGCATATCGCGCGCTTTGTGGAGCTCGAATTAAAGCATGAGGGCTATGAAGTATTGGTCGCTTTTGATGGACGTGAAGGACTTGCACTGGCGTCATCTGAAAATTTTGATGTTCTGTTATTAGATGTTATGCTTCCGGGGATAAATGGTATTGAGATTTGTCGCCGAATACGTACGCAATCAAAGGTACCAATTATATTGTTAACGGCACGAGATGCTGTGATGGATCGTGTAGCGGGCTTAGATGCCGGTGCAGATGACTACATAGTAAAACCATTTGCGATTGAAGAACTACTAGCAAGAATTCGGACTATTTTACGTCGGGTAACACCTGATGAAAAAAGTGCAGAATCATTATGTTTTCGTGATATCGAAATCGATATAGCGGCCTATGAAGTATCCGTGCAGGGGACTAAGCTTGATTTGACGAAAACGGAATACGATTTACTTAAACTATTAATCGAGCATAAAAATAAAGTTTGTACACGAGAGCTCATTTTAACCTCTGTTTGGGGGTATGATACGGATATAGAGACAAATGTTGTAGATGTATATATCCGACATTTACGAACAAAACTACCGGGAGATATGAATGCCTATATAGAAACCGTTCGTGGGGTTGGGTACGTGATGCGTGAATGAAAAGATTGAGAGATTATTTAGTTCATCAACCCTTACAAAGAAAATGGATGCTAACATCGAGTGCTGTAATATTTTTTAGCTATACGATTATTTGTATTGTCGTTTATATTTCGCTCCATACATGGCTATTACATGACGAGGAAAGTAAAATCAAACGGACAAGCGATGATTTGGTGTCTTTTTTAGAGTCACAAGGACCCAATCTTACAATTCAGCAAATTCAACAAAACACAGGGTTATTAAATTCCATTGTCGATCGTGATCAAACTGTTAGAGTGTTCAATTTAGATGGTGTAGAGATTTTACGTATTAATAATGCTTCACAGGCTGCACCCATTACCTCAATGCAAGAAATTATGGAAGTGACGATTGATAATGAGGATGCCTTTGTCATAAATGTACCAATTCAGCTAGGTTTCTTTCAAGGCTATATTCAAATTATTCATCCACTGACAGGGTTCCAATCATTGATGCACTATTTATTAACGGCGATGCTTATAGCAGGTTTAGGAGCATTGTTGTTATCAGCCTCGATAGGTTATTATCTTGCTAACTATTTAATGCAACCATTACATGCGTTACGTTCATCCATGAAAACTGTTATGGATAAGGGATTTAATGAGCCCATTCAATTAACGTACACTTCACATGATGAGATTGGTGATTTATTGAAGATGTACAATGCAATGATGGATGAACTGCAAATTTCATTTACAAAACAACAGCAATTTGTCGCAGATGCTTCTCATGAGCTACGTACGCCAATTCAGGCAATCGAAGGACATCTCTCTCTATTGAAAAGATGGGGGAAGGATGATCCAGAAATTTTGGAAGAATCTATTGATACTTCCCTAACAGAAATTGCACGGATGCGTAAAATGATTGAAGAACTATTGGAGCTTGCACGTCGTGAAGAAAAAGATGACACGAGTGAGGCTGACGCAGTAACGGTTATTACAGGGGTAATAGAAGAGATACAATATCTTCACCCAGAAGCTCGAATAACGCTGTCGAAAAACGAAGAAATAGGTCATTTATTCATTACGGAAAATGCACTGAGTCAAATTGTTCGTAATATAATAGAAAACGCAATTCGTTATTGTGAAATAATTCCGGAGATTCAAATTTCACTATCCGCTTCTGATAAGGAAGCATTGTTAAAAATAGAAGATAATGGAATTGGGATAGCGGAAGAAAACATTCCTTTCATTTTCGATCGCTTTTATCGAGTTGATGAGGCTAGAAATCGTCAAATAGGCGGTACGGGCTTAGGACTTAGTATTACCAAAATGTTGCTTGAAAAATATAATGGTACTGTAGAAGTCAAGAGTGAGAAAAACGTTGGAACCGTTTTCTTCTTAAAATTCCCGCTAAAATATTAAGAAAAATCCACACTTTATTTAATTATTTTAGCCTTTGCGAAAAAATTTGCTTAATTTGATAAAAAGAGTTGTATTTTTTGTGAAGAGTAGTAAGATTGAGATGGAAAAAACGTTCTTTAAATAATGGATAAGTTGTGTTAAACATCCTTTTAAAGAACAGAAAAATATTATATAATTAATTGCAATTTAATTAATGGAACTGCCGAAAGGCAAAATTTGGAGGTCATTTTTCATGTCGAACAACGTTACAACTGTAAGTTCTCCATGGTCAGCTTTCTCTGGTCCTAACCTAGGATATGTGATGGAGCAATACGACTTATTCTTACAGTCTCCTGAAGAAGTAGAACCGGAGTTAGTATTATTATTCCAACAATTTGGTGCACCAGTAGTAGTTGAAGGTGAAGTAGCTGTAGCTAGTAATGCAGCAGCTCCTGCTGGCGATTACAAAAAAGTGTTAGCAGCTGTGAAACTAGCAGATGCAATTCGTACACACGGCCATTTAGCGGCAGATATTTACCCTCTGAAAAACCGTGAACTACAAACAGCTCAAATTGAAGAAAGCGCGTTCAACTTAAGCGCTGCAGATTTAGCTGAAATTCCTGCAGCTGTCTTCTTCAAAGATGTGCCAGCAAACGTGAAAAATGGTAAGGATGCAATCGATTACTTAAAATCTGTTTATACAGAAAAAGTAGCATTTGAATATAATCACGTAGTAGCAACAGAAGAACGTGATTGGATTCAAGCACAAATTGAATCAGGTTCATTTAAACAAACATTAGCTTCTGATGAGAAAAAAGCATTATTAGACCGTTTAACTCGTGTTGAAAACTTCGAGAAGTTTATCCACAAAACTTTTGTAGGTCAAAAGCGTTTCTCTGGTGAAGGTTTAGATACTCAAATCGTTCTATTCGATGAAATTTTAAAAACATCTGAAGCATATAACGTAGAAAAAGTACGTATTGGAATGGCTCACCGTGGTCGTTTAAATGTGTTAACACATATTTTAAATAAACCATACGACATGATGTTCTCTGACTTTGCACACGTGTCTAATGAATTATTTTTACCAGAAGATGGTCGCCTTGAAATAACTAAAGGCTGGACAGGTGATGTAAAATACCACATGGGTGCTTCTTACAACCGTGAATCTGGTATGAATGTTAAACTTGCTTACAACCCATCTCACTTAGAAGTAGGAAATCCAGTTGTTTTAGGTACTACTCGTGGAGCACAAGATGATACTTCTAAGCCAGGGCAAGCGATTCATAACCGCACAAAAGGATTAGGTATTCTTGTACATGGTGACGCTGCATTCCCAGGTCAAGGGATCGTAACAGAAGTATTAAACTTTGCAAAAACAGAAGGGTTCACGACTGGTGGTACAATTCACATCATTGCTAACAACATGATTGGATTTACAACTGAACTACAAGACTCTCGCTCATCTGTTTACTCTTCTGACCCTGCAAAAGGTTACGAAGTGCCAGTTGTGCACGTAAATGCAGATAGCCCTGAGTCAGTTGCTTTAGTAGGTCGTTTCGCAGCTAACTACCGTCAAAAATTCGGTAAGGATATCGTCGTAGACCTAATTGGTTATCGCCGTCACGGTCACAATGAAACGGATGATCCAACTGTTACAAACCCGGAAACATACAAATTAGTTGCTAAACATGAACCAGTTCGTGCTTTATATGGTGCACAATTAGCAGCTGAAGGTGTTGTTTCTGCTGCTGATGTAGCAGCTTTAGATACAGCTATCTATGCAGAAATGCAAGCAGCTTATGACCACGTAAAAGAAATGGCAGCTAAAGATGAGCACAAACATCTAGAAATGCCAGAAGAATTAAAAGTGGAATTCCCACAAATTGACACAGCAGTTGGTGCGGAACGTTTAGAAAAAATTAATGAAGAGCTTTTAGTGTTTGAAGAAAACTTCGAACCACAGAAAAAACTTGGCAAAATTTTAGAAAAACGCCGTGATGCATTTGCTTCTGCAAAAATCGACTGGGGTCATGCAGAAACTTTAGCTTATGCAACAATTATCCAAGATGGCACACCAGTACGTTTTACAGGTCAAGATGCACAACGTGGTACGTTCTCTCAACGCCACTTAGTGTTACATGACAAAAACAATGGTAACTTATTCACGCCACTTCACCATATTTCAGGTGCAAATGCTTCATTTACAGTGCACAACTCTCCACTGACAGAAGCAGGGGTAGTAGGCTTTGAATATGGTTATAATTTAGAAAATGACCATGTATTATCAGTTTGGGAAGCTCAATTCGGTGACTTTGCAAACATGGCACAAGTAATGTTCGATAACTTTATTTCAGGTGCACGTGCTAAATGGGGTCAAAAATCTGGTTTAGTAATGCTTTTACCGCATGGTTATGAAGGTCAAGGGCCAGAACACTCATCTAGCCGTATGGAACGTTATTTACAAATGTCAGCTGAAAATAACTGGTTCGTTGCAAACTGTTCAAATGCAGGCAACTACTACCACTTATTACGTCGTCAAGCAGCATTATTAGGAACAGAAGGTGTTCGTCCGCTTGTAGTGGTATCACCTAAATTCCTACTTCGTCACCCATTAGCTGCTGCAAATGCTGATCAATTAGCAAATGGCTCATTCCAAGAAGTAATTGAGCAACCTGGTCTAGGTTCAAAACCAGAAGCTGTTGAGCGCGTTGTATTAGGAACAGGTAAAGTAATGATCGACATCGCAGACCGTATTAAAGACGGTGAAGGCTTCGATCACTTACACATTGTACGTGTAGAACAACTTTACCCATTCCCAAAAGAGCAAGTTGCTGGTATTATTGCTAAGTATCCTAACGTAAAAGAAGTTGTTTGGGTACAAGAAGAACCTAAAAACCAAGGTACTTGGAATTATGCATTAGAAACATTATATGACCTTTCTGAAGGTAAAAAGTTACGTTATGTAGGTCGTCCTGCAATGAGCTCTACTTCTGAAGGTGATGCAGATTCTCATAAAGCAGCTCAAGCCGCACTTGTAGAAGAAGCAGTTGCTGAGCCTGTAAAAGTTAAATAATCAATCACATAATAATTTTAAAAGCCGGGCTACTTGCTTAGGCAGTAGCCCTTTTATGTGCACATAATGCACGTTAATCAAAGGAGGAAATGAAAGTGGCTGAAATTAAAGTCCCTGAATTAGCAGAATCGATTACAGAAGGTAGTATCGCACAGTGGGTAAAAAAAGTGGGCGATCGCGTTGAAAAAGGTGAATTCATCGTTGAACTTGAAACAGATAAAGTAAACGCTGAAATCATTTCTGAAGAAGCGGGTGTATTAACTCAAATTTTAGCTGAAGAAGGCGATACAGTACTTGTAGGTCAAGTAATCGCAGTTGTAGAAGCTGGCGAAGGTGCAGCTCCAGCTCCTGTTGCAGCGGCTCCAGTTGAAGCAACACCAGCTCCAGCTCCAGCTCCTGTTGCAGCAGCTCCAGTTGTTGTAGAAACTTCTGGAGAGCGTGTAATCGCATCTCCAGCAGCACGTAAACTTGCTCGTGAAAAAGGTATTGACCTTGCTGCTGTATCTCCAGTAGATCCACAAGGACGTGTACGTGTACAAGACGTTGCAGCTCATGGTACAGCTCCAGTAGCAGCACCACAAGCAGCTCCAGCAGCACCTAAAGCAGTTGCAGCTGTAGATGAATCACGTGTGACAGTTGAAAAAATGAGCCGTCGTCGCCAAACAATTGCAAAACGCTTACTTGAAGTAAAACAATCTACTGCAATGTTAACAACATTTAACGAAGTAGATATGACAAACGTTATGGCATTACGTTCTCGTAAAAAAGACCAATTCTTCGAGTCAACTGGCTCTAAACTTGGTTTCATGTCATTCTTCACTAAAGCAGTAGTTGCTGCACTTAAAAAATATCCATATGTGAACGCGCAAATCGTTGGTGACGAAATTCACTTAAACAACTTCTTTGATATCGGTGTAGCTGTATCAACAGAAGAAGGTTTAGTAGTACCAGTTGTACGTGACGCTGACCGCAAAAACTTCGCTGAAATTGAAGATTCAATTGCAGACCTAGCGAAAAAAGCACGTGACAAAAAATTAGGTTTAGCAGATCTTTCAGGTGGCTCATTCACAATTACAAACGGTGGGGTATTCGGTTCATTAATGTCTACACCTATCATGAATGGTACACAAGCTGGTATCCTAGGTATGCACACAATCAAAAAACGTCCAGTTGAAGTGAATGGTGAAGTAGAAATTCGCCCAATGATGTACTTAGCACTTTCTTATGACCACCGTATTATCGATGGTAAAGATTCTGTAGGTTTCCTTAAAACTGTAAAAGAATTACTTGAAAACCCAGAAGATTTATTATTAAATTCTTAATACCAAAATCATATTTAAACCCTGCGAACTTTGTTTCGCAGGGTTTTTTCTTTTTGTTGAACATTGAAGGGAACGATGGATAAAAAGCTAGAGCAACGGAAAGAATAGTCGAAGTGACGGATAAAGCAATCGAAACGACGGAAAGAATAGTCGAAGTGACGGATAGGATCCCGAAGCGACGGAACGCGAGTTTGGTAATAAATGTTAAATGTTGTACCAAAAAATACAATAATGATTTTCAATTTTTCAAAAATAGGCAATGGGTATAAGAAGATTAATACCCTAATATTGTAAAAAATCAGAAAAATGATAAAATTATCTTGACGAATATCTTACTTTTATTGTAGTATCTTAGTATCAATTAAATAAACAAACCTCACATTTGTTCTACGGTGAGGTAGAGGCGCGGTATTTATTAGTTCATTGTTGAGTATAAGCAAGCGAAGACGCAATGGAGAAGGAACTACCGCCGAAGTATAAAAGGAGCTCGTACTTTTATGCTGGGTCTGCAGTGAATAAGTGCAGGACTGTCCTAGTGAATTATTTTCCAGATTTACTAGGTTGTGCTATCTCGGATACATGGAAATTATAGTGAGGATTTGGGCAACTGTTAATTAAAGTAAGACCTAAGTTCAATTCTTAGGTCTTTTTTTGTACAGTTGCCTTATTTTTTTACAGAAAAGGGGAGTTTTTCATGAAAAGAAAATGGTTGTTATTAATGTTAACGGTAATGACTGCAATTATGTTGGCAGCATGTGGTTCTGGCGACAAAAAGGATGAAGCAACAGGTGATGCTGGTGCAGATAAAGATGGCGGAGGTGAATTCCGTGTTGGGATGGAAGCAGGTTATGCTCCATTTAACTGGACGCAACAAGATGATGCAAATGGTGCAGTAAAAATCGCCGATAATGCTGAATATGCGGGCGGCTACGATGTGCAAATGGCGAAAAAAATTGCTGAAGGCTTAGGCAAAGAATTGGTCATTGTGAAAATGGAGTGGGATGGTTTAGTACCTGCACTACAATCAAATAAAATTGATGCCATTGTTGCGGGGATGTCACCTACTGATGAGCGTAAGAAAACAATTGATTTCACTGAAAATTACTATACATCTGATTTTGTTATGGTTATTAAAAAAGGTAGTAAGTATGAAAAAGCAAAATCAATCCAAGATTTTTCAGGAGCTAAAATCACATCACAATTAAACACATCTAACTACGATGTAATAGATCAGATCAAAGACGTTCAAAAACAAACTGCAATGGATAACTTCCCAGCTATGCGTGTAGCCTTAGAAGCTGAAAAAATTGATGGCTATGTAGCAGAACGTCCAGAAGGAATTTCCGCTGCTGCAGCAAATGATAAGTTCACATATGTAAAGTTTGAAGAAGGGTTTGATGCAGATATCTCAAACACTTCTATCGCAGTAGGGTTACGTAAAGGTGATGCAAATCTAGAAAAAATCAATGAAATTCTAAAAGGTATTTCTGAAGATGATCGTCAAAAAATAATGGAAGAAGCAATTCATCAACAACCAGCAGCACAATAATAAGACTGCACGGACTACTTGCTTAGTCCGTGCAATATCTTTTCATCATTATTCAATGAGTACCTCTTTAAATAATGATAATGTCCTAGCTAATAGAATCATAAAATAATAAGAAAAAGTAAGTTGCAATGAAATAGCTAAGGCAAAAAAACAAGCAAACAACACGACGTTGTAAGGAGGCACATCATGAGTCTTGAATGGATTATTTCAATTGTTGAGAACAACTGGCAAATGTTTTTACGAGGTGCGTATTATACATTACTTATTTCGATTATTAGTACAATTATTGGTGCACTTATCGGATTTTTCATCGGAATTATGCATACTATTAAGGTTCGTAAAAAGGGTGTAAAATACTATAGCTTAAAGATCATTAATTTTATACTAACATGCTATGTTGAATTCTTCCGTGGTACACCAATGATTGTACAAGCAATGGTTGTATTTTTCGGATTAGATATGGCATTTGGTATTGATATGCACTTTATTACAGCAGGTATTTTAGTCGTTTCTTTGAATACTGGGGCTTATATGGCGGAAATTGTACGTGGTGGTATTGTATCGATTGATAAAGGACAGTATGAGGCTGCTTCAGCAATCGGTATGAATCATTTTCAAATCATGCTAAATGTAGTCTTACCACAAGTTGCGAGAAATGTATTGCCTGCAACAGGTAATCAATTAATTATGAATATTAAAGATACAGCAGTATTAAATGTGATTGGAGTTACGGAATTATTCTTCCAAACAAAATCGATTGCAGGTAATAACTTCCGCTATTTTGAATCATTCTTCGTAGCTTGTGTCATGTACTTCATCATGACATTTACAGCATCAAGGATTTTATTATATGTAGAAAGACGACTTGATGGACCAGATGCTTATCAAAAAGAACAGAAAGAAGCAATATAGGGGGACGAACAAATGGCCGTTATTAAAATAGAGCATTTAAGTAAATCATTTGGGCGTAACCAAGTGTTAAAGGACGTCAATTTTCAAGTAGAAAAGGGTGAGGTTGTCTGTTTAATCGGTTCTTCAGGATCAGGTAAATCAACACTACTGCGCTGCATTAATCTACTTGAAATGCCTAGTGGTGGTCAAATTATTTATAAAGGTGAAAATATTTTAGACGAAAAGCATAATATCCAAGAATACCGTACACATTTAGGGATGGTATTCCAGCAATTTAACTTATTCAATAATCATAATGTGTTAAATAATTGTACGGTTGGACAAGTGAAAGTATTAAAGCGTTCAAAGGCAGAGGCCGAGAAAATTGCTTTAAAATATTTGCACATCGTTGGCATGGATCAATATGTCAATGCAAAGCCTCGTCAGCTATCTGGTGGGCAAAAACAGCGAGTAGCGATTGCTCGCGCATTGTCCATGAACCCTGATGTGATGCTATTTGATGAACCTACGTCTGCATTAGATCCAGAGATGGTTGGGGAAGTGTTGAAGGTTATGCGCCAGCTAGCGGATGGTGGCAATACGATGTTAATTGTTACACATGAAATGGAATTTGCTAAAGAAGTAGCTGATCGTGTTGTATTTATGGATAAAGGTGTTATTGTAGAAGAGGGTCCACCATCACAGGTATTAATAAACCCTCAACATGAACGTACAAAAGAGTTTTTAAAACGTACACTAAAATAATTTCAAAAAAGTGAGTCCAGATGAATGGGCTCACTTATTTTCTAGAATTCCACTCTGCATATAAAACAAAGCAAATTGCAAATGCTACGGCAATGATAAAAAACCATTGCGGTACACCACCAAAGCTCATAATAACACCTCGAAGTTAAGATTTAATTATATAATTGGATGAAAAAACGGACTTCTATGGTTTTTTTCTCCACAAAAGAACAAAAATATTATAAAATAAGCATTAGACATTAGCTTCATGCTAGTAAAGAAAGGTAGAGAGATTATGTTACATTTAAAATGGAAAGATGCACCAACACTACGCGCAGTTACATGTAAGCATACAAATGCATCAAAATATTTAGTATCAAACGTATTAACAGTAGGGAAACAATATGATGTAAAAAATGAAACAGAAGAATTCGTTTTTATTATCGATAACACTGGTAATATCGGTGGCTACTATAAAGATTATTTTGAATAATAAAAATCAATTTCTCCTTGGCGTAATGGCGTCCAGATTTTAGCAGGATGCGAGGGTTTTAGGCTAACATCCTTTTATTCATTCCTTTTAAAATCCGTGGCATCCGCCGGAGGCTTAATTTTCATTCAATAGGTTTGAATGAAAATAAGAGGGTGGTTCAGATGATTTCTGAGCCACCCTTATTCGTTGGAAAAAAGAATCAGTCCCTCTTATAGCCCTTTAATTCTGCTACATCCTGTAAATGCTGTTTTTCCTGTTCTGTAGCTGTATGTAGGGCAAAGACGTCTTGGATAGCTGTTTGAAGCTCATGCTGTGTTTCTTTGAATTTCGATACTTGCTGTTCGAAAGAAGGGCTTGCAAAACGGTCATTCGTGCGAGATAACCGCTCCTCTAGCTGGGCATAGTGTTGGTCCATATTCATGGATAACATCATCGCCAATTGATTTTTCCAAAGCGGAATGAGGGTAACAATTGAAAATTCTATTTTTTCTGCTAGCGTTTGGTTTGATTGCTGAATCATCCGTATTTGTGGTGCCGTTTGTAAAGCCACCTGCTGCGACACTTGTAAATCATAAATGCGCTGATCGAGTCGTTCGATTTGAGCGGCAAAGTCATTAAGCTGTTGAATCGCAAGTGGTTGATTGGATGCCTGGACACTAGTCACCTTTGCAGGAAGCTCCACTTCGATTGCTTGTTGCTTCTTCATTTGCCCAGCCGCAATAGCAGTCGCTAACTCTTCAAAAAATCCTCTATTATGAGAATAAAGTTCTTCAAGCATTTCTACATCTTTAATCATTTGAAGCTGAGCACGTTCGAGCTGAACCCCAATTCGCTCTACTTGGATACTAATACGTTCAAATTCCGTTAATGTTTGCTTAATAGGACGCTCAGTTTTACCAAATATTTTTTTAAAAAAAGACTGCTTTCTTGGCTCTAACGCGTTAGGATCTACGCGGTCTAACGTTTGCATTAATGAATCTAACATTTGGCCAATTTTTGTAACGTCCTTTTGTTTTACTTGTACAAGCATTCGATCAGCAAATTGAGAAAGAGCTCGCTGTGAATCTTGCCCTAAAGATAGCACTGATTCGAATTTTGTTAGGTCGATTTGACTAGCATATAGAAGTGCACGACTTTGTGCAAGAGGCGACAGCGTTTCATACGTCGCCATCGCCTCATTATTTGTAGTTTCTAAATAAGATTGTACAAGGGGAGAAAGACCTTGTATTGTATTTAGTTGAAATGCGTGATCATTTGCTGTCACTTATCATCGCCTCGCCACTCCAATTGTTCTTTTCGTCTACTATTAGAACGATTTGCAAATTCGATTTCCATTTGAAGATGGTCGATATCATTAGAAAGCGCATCCTTTAAATCGATTTGAATCGTATCATTTAAATCTGTCAGTGTTTCTCGTGTTTTTGATAATGTTATTTGAATTTCCTTATCTTTCACTGGTTGCTTCGATAACATCGTATATTTTTCCGTTAATTCGACAGCAGAAGGTAGGTGAGCATAAAAAAATTGTTCAACATTATAAAATTTTCGTGGATCTGCCTTCACAATTTTCACGATGTTTTTTGAAATACGTGTCATTTCGATTAATTGTTTAAATGCCGAAACAGAACGTACACGTAAGTAGTTTTGGCTTAATGTTTGTATGTTTTTATTGGCTGCTTTAAGTTGTGTTTCAATTAGTTTGTATTCTTCTTTTGTTATACCTGCAATTTGTCTGACTTTCTTTTTCTGTCTATGTTTCAACAACGCTGTACTTGGCGCATAAGTACCAGCAAACAATAAACCACCAAGGAAGAATCCTGGATCTGCGGCAATTGCTGCGATAGAAACAGTTGATAGCGAAATAAAGACGCTAGCGGTATGTCTAGAGAAAAACTGTCCGACACTGAGCATGTTTCTTCCTCCTAGCATTTAAATATGTCTATATTCTTATACGAAATAATCGACATAAAGTTTCAATAAAATAAAACCCTTACATAAATTTTACTGCTAATTGTAAAGTTTCTCAATGATAATACATAAAAACGAGGAAATCCGTTGCTTTATAATAGAGAATTGGGGCAAACGAAATAGAAGTCTTGGTAGAATAGTGGCTCATCACCAAACGTGTGATTGAATTCCGTTCCGATGGAGCGCTTTTCTAGGGGCGTCCGATGAGCCGTTCCTCTATCGCTGATCCCCAGGAGGTCAGCCAGTCGGAACGATGACCAACTTATATACAAGGCATATTTCTTAACAAATGTCATCCAAAACTTTTGATAAAAAAACATAATATTATATTTGTGGTATATAATACTAATTAATTATGTACGAGGGGGAGAATAATGAAGAAATTATTTATTGTGTTACTAGCAGCATTTGTATTTGCGGTAGTAAGTCCAACAAAATCAGAAGCGAAAGTGATGTATGATGGAGCGGAAGTTGTAAAAGGGCAAACAGGAAAAATGACCTTTAAAAAAGACATCAAGGTATATAAGAAAAATCCAGATGGTTCGTTTGATTCTTTAGTGGTTAAAAGAAATAACTTCTTTAAAACGTATGATATTGAAAAATACGATGGCAAAACATTCTACCAGATGGGGCAATATCGAGTACAAGCAACAGATTTAGTGGTTTTCAAAGAAGTACCAATCGATATTCGTTCATCTTTCTATCAAAATCCAGTCTACGTCATGATTAATCATCAGGGCGTGAAAATTCCTGTCCAATATCAAGACATCGCATATGGTCAACCTTTAATAGTCGGAAAACGAGAAGAGGTTTGTACTGGTCCAAAATCAAGCTTAGTTTCTATAGAGAAAGGCAAATTAAATTACCATTATTGTGCTGGAGATATTGAAGGAGAGCCTGTAATTAATACCACTATTATTTATAGCACTGATGTTCGTATTTTCGAAAAGATAAACAAAGGTTCCTATGTATTAACTGAAGATACAGAACTTTTAAGTGCTCCAATGAAAGGGGCACCTAGTTATACAAAAATGTTGAAGGGAACTATATTCCAATTATCAGGGATTGAGATCAATGGTTATGTTGAGGTGGGTCTCAATAAGTATTATTTTAATTACATTCCAGTAAATCTACTGAAGCCAGTGAATGGCGAGTAAGGAACTAGGACTCAAACCTTAAAAAGAGAAAACATGCTTGCGTTCTGAGCTAATAGTGGATATACAAGGGCAACTTAGTCCTGTAGAAGGGGCTGTCCATAAGGGAATGTATGTAAAAGGAAGTGTTTTTTACAGTGGAAAGGAAAGTATAGTTTTCAAGCGTTTCCACATTAAAAAAGACATCAACTCGCACTATTATGGGTGTATAGACCATTAAAGAATTATGGTTAATCGACTGCATTTATTCGTTCAGCAGGGTTTGCGTTACCACAAATCGGTATTAGCAAACGAGCATTTGTGGTAAAGTTGCACCCTTGAATCATTCCATTTGATAAAGAAAAAATGGAAGGGTGTTTAAGTATTCCAGACCAAGATTTTATGGTAGAGCGGTTTTACAGTTTAGAGATTATCTACCAAGGAATCAACGGCAAGGCGAAAAAATTGTGACTTTAAGGTTTTAATACGAGAGTGATTCAACATGAATCCGATCATTTACATGGCGTGTTAATTTCTCAGATTTGGAAAATGTATTGAGCAAAAAATAAACGTCCAATAAAATGAAGAAAGGTAATTAAAAAAGAGGCCAGGACATAACTGGTCAAAACCTTAAAAAGCGCGAGAAATCAATTTTAGAAACGTTGATTTCTCGCGCTTTTCTGTTGTGAATTTTTTTATTTTACTTTGAAAATATACTTATGACCAAGCCTCATTCTGCCGTTTGCTTATGAAAAGAGGAATGATACATAATGATCCAAGGAGAATGAACAGAATTAAGGTGTTGATTGGATTATCTTTTATAATAGTATCTTCTTTGTGGTTTTTTTCAAATTCTTTTACCTCTTCTATGGTCTTTACTTTATCATCTGGAAGAAATTCATTTTTATTTACATCATAGTAATAGAATCTGTGTTTGTTAAAGGTGAAAAAGTCATCTATAAGCGTTTTATATGAACTTGAAATCATTGCTAAGTTCACTTTTTCTGTATCAATCACTTTTTTTACATATTTTTCACTTTCTTTTTTAAACAATTCTTTTTCTTTTTTTAATAAGTTAGCTGCCTCACTTTTTACTTTTTCTACATCTTGCAGTGTTGTTGCTTTTTTCAATCCCTCCTCAATAAAGGCTATTTGTTCCATTTTCATTTTTTCTTCAAATTCTTTTGTTTTTTGCTCTAATAATGATTTATCTTCTCTTTCTGTTTTAATCAGCACCGTTTTTGTTTCTTGTGCTAATATTTTGGCGGAGTCGTTTTTGTAATTATGAACTTCATTTTTGTTTTTATTATTTACTGAATTCAGGTACTCTTCTGTAACGAATGTTGTTGCCACGCTAGCAGATGAAAAAACGATACTCAATAGACATACTGACAGTCCGATCACACTTAATTTTTGTATAAATTTCATTTAAATCACCCCGTTTTTCATATTATTATCCACAAAAACCTCTTTGCATTTTATCTTTTAAATTCAAATTTTTTCTATTTTATGATGGATCAAGGAACTATATGAGAGATATATGGCAAACAGCGGCTAATAAGAAGCGAGGTATTACTAAAGATGAAGCAGCTCAAATTGATTTGATTAACGCTCAGATGAAGGAGAATGCGGTTAAGCATTTATCGGAATCTGAACGTGAACAAAAGTTAATATTAGAACGTTTGAAAACTGATTCATCTGCTATCACAGCTACTCAAGCGGCTGAGGTTGTTAAGAACTCAGAGAAGCAACGTAAGGATTCAGTGAGTGTCGCCGAAAAGCAATACAACGAAACAGTTATGAATCTTCAAATGCAACGTGACGAGCTTGGTATCATTTCTGAGGAACAATATCAAAAGCTGAAGAACGATGCTGAGAAAACTAGGGACGATGCTGTTAAGAACGCTCAAGATATGCATAAGAATGTAGTATCAGAAGCTAAGAAACAAGCTGGAGAACATGTTGAACAGGTTAACTGGGAAACTGGTGAAGTTAAAACTAAATGGAGAATGCTCAAAGAAGATGTAGGTAGATCCGTTCGCGAAACCGCCGAATCAACTATTAAAAGCTTTAACGAAATGTTCACTGGAGTCAAGAAGTGGATGAGTGAAGTCGAAACCACAGTTAAAAAAAGTTGGGAAGCAGCTAAAAAGGTATTTAGTGTTGATAGTATGGTTCAAATTGGACGAGATGTTATCAATGGTTTAATTAAAGGTATTGGTGAAAAATGTGGAGGACAAAGCGCATAGAGAACGTCCAGTACATTTCTATAAATGGATAGTCTTCCACAATCAATAGATAATAGACCATGTAATTTAGAGAATTGGGTAGAATGGTAGATGGGTAAAATAATGTTATGGAAAAACACTATACTTTTGTAGGGTTTTTAACATCCATTGGTAGAATAGTAGATTACTAGTATATAATACTAAGATATTATGTTTTTAAAATTGAGTAGGAGGAGAATAATGAAAAAAATATTTATTGTGTTACTAGCAGCATTTGTATTTGCGGTAATAAATCCAACAAAATCAGAGGCTGTCAGGTATGATGGAGCAGAAGTATTTAAAGACCAAACGGGGAAAATGACTTTTACAAAAGATATTAAGATTTATAAGAAAAATGAGGATGGTACATTTGATTCATTAGTGGTGAAACGCAATAATTATTTTAAAACGTATGAAATTGAAAAATATGATGGCAAAACATTTTATCAAATGGGGCCATATCGTGTACAAGCAACAAATCTAGTAGTTTTTAAAGAAATACCGATGAAAATTCGCGCATCTTTCTATCCAAATGTAACGTATATTAATATCAACCGTAATAGCGGCGAATATGGCAAACTCTTTACGGAATGGCGTGATACTTCCATCACGGATATGAATGGTGATCAAA
This sequence comes from Lysinibacillus xylanilyticus, assembly GCF_001708185.1. Lineage (GTDB taxonomy): Bacteria > Bacillota > Bacilli > Bacillales_A > Planococcaceae > Lysinibacillus > Lysinibacillus xylanilyticus_A. The sequence goes on from NZ_MDDN01000003.1 coordinate 107,437, forward strand.
TGTTGAGTTATTGCAGGGATACAGGAAATGGGTTAAAGTGCGAAAAGCATTATCCTGGTTCAGATATGAAAGTAGCCGATACAAAATTTAGAAAAGCCGGTGTACGTTATGAAGTAACGGAAGACTCTGAAGCGAAAACTTATCCATTAGTAGGTTCTAAAACGGAAAAAGCGATGCCGAAAGGAAGTATGGTTTATTCAGTGAGTGATTCCATTAATGCGTATTTATGTGTAAAGGAAGACTTAGAAGCTAATGATGAACAATGTACTTGGCTTCCAGTAGGTATTTTAAAGCCAATCTACTAAAGCTAGTTGAAGATGTGATAGATTATGAATTATTTAGCTCTCTAATTTATTTGATAGGGGGCTATTTTTTATGGTTTGTTGACCTACAGATAGGATGTTTGTCGATGTCTTAGGTTTAGATGAAAAGACCACTCCGTGATGGGTGGCCTTTTAGTTGTTAAGATAAGATGTAAGCGATAGCTACTATAGATGAAATAGTGTCGCTTTTTATATCTTTATAAGGAGATTTAGATGAATAAACAACAATTAAATGTAACCCTTTCAATACCAATACCAGAAGATATGGTTTTAATCAAAAAAGTTGAACTTGAAGAATTACAACAAGATAGATTGATCGAAAGTCTATTGGACAATGAGAGATTTAGAAAACCGTATTGGTAAAAACTTGCCCCCAGCAAAGTCATTTTATACAAACCGTATTCATACAATAATGAATATAGCCAAAAAGCTTGATAAAACCTTGGTATTGCTCCAATACAAAAAAGGAGGAGCCAGACTAAACAATGTCTGACTCCATACGTACATAACCTTTTAAATCATCATATAGCTCTAACGTAAATGAATTAGAATCGGCTTGAGGGCTAACTCCTTTTTGAACAAACACTAGGAATTCGTCAATCGCTTTTTGTGCACCTTCAACTTCAACTTCTATTTGTTCATCATTGTTTAGTTTGCAATAACCTTTTAACCCCAGTTCAATCGCCTTTTGTTTAATAAAAAAACGGTAGCCAGTCCCATAAACATCTCCGAAAAATCTAATTAGCGCTCGCTTGTTCACGCTAAAACCTCCTTTACGTTAAGGGGAAAGAGTTCGCCCTGTACTTAGTGCATAACACGTTCTTTTTCTAAATATAAAATTAGATTATTGATAAAGTAAAGTACCTGCTTAGAAGCTTGGTCTACTTCTTTTAAATGAATTTCAGCCTGTTGAATTTGACCAACTTTGTGAGCCTCCGCCGCTAATTTTGCAGATTCATGAACACGTATATGATAGGCGTCTAATTCACGATAGTCTTGTAAGTGTCCAAATCGTTCTACAGAGCGTGGAGATAAATACCATTTACCTAGACGACATTCTTTATGAGAAGAAACATCACGTGACTCTACGTTTTCGAGACCAAGGAACATATTATAAATTCGCCATTTCCATAAAATATGATCTGCTTTTGATAATTGTAAAAGCGCAATAGATGATAGCTGAACATTATTATTGGCAATAATATCATTGCGGAAACGATTAATTTCTTTTCCTAATAAGTGAATATCGCTAGAAGTGTTATGACTATACTCACGAATATCATCCTGAAGACTAGAAATTTCAATCATTCTTGCTGAAACTTCATCTATTGCAGCTGCTTGTTCTTGAGAAATTGCAGCTGTATTTGTGACATCCAGATTAATATCTTCAATCGCACTAACAATTGCATTTAATAATGGTAACGACTCTTTCGCTTCAACTGTTGCTTCTTTAATAATCTCTGTCGTTCCCGTAATGGAGTTGGATACATCATTTGAATAACTTTTTAAATGATGAACATTTGTAGTGACCTCGCTGAGTGCTGATACAGTTCCCTCAGCAAGTTTGCGAACTTCCTGTGCAACTACAGCAAAACCTTTGCCATGTTCACCCGCACGGGCAGCCTCAATAGAAGCGTTCAAAGCAAGTAAATTCGTTTGATCAGCAATTTGGTTGATTAACGTTACGACATGTTCTATATCATTAACCCGTTTTTGCAATTCTGAAAAGGATTCAACAATTCTTGTGAATGTCTCTTCTGTTTTAAAGATTTCAGATAGGGCATGCTCAATGGCATTTTTTCCTTGTACAGCGTGATCAACAGACTCAGTTGTTTTCTCTGAAATACGAGAAGACATTCGAGCAACTTCATTAATAGAAGCGGCAATTTCTTCAGTTGCTGCGGTAGAGGATTGGATTTCTTCATTTTGTTTATCTAAGCTAAATACTAAATCTTTCATATACATGATTTTAGCGTTGACATCCATTAAAGAAGAAACCTCAGCAACTACATTTTCAATAATTCTTTCCGTTAATACTTCAACCAGTAATTCCTGATCGACATTGACAGCTGATTGAAAAGATTTCATATATTCAAAGGCTTTATAAGGTTTTAAACCGAAATTATGTAATATGTATGTAGTAATATAAAATGCGAATTGATTGAATACGACAATTAGTTTACCAGGCTCGTATTGATTTTTTCGGAATAAGTTGAAAAATTTAACGGTTTCATCCACATATTCATCATCGCGAGTACCTAAGAAAAATTGCGTTAAGTATCGGTTAATATATTCTTCACTAATCGTTAGCTGAGAGGTTGGGGAAATTTCACTCAAATAATTATGAAAAATAGCATTCATAGAAGGTGTGATGTCTTTTAACTTATTGTAGAGAGTTTTTAAATTTTCCTCATCTTGAGAATTAAAATGGTTAAATGCAAGTGTTTTATTGAAACGGCCTGTTGCATGTAAATTTGTACCACGCTTTAATAATTCCTCAAGCTCGGCTTTCGGTCGAATACTTGAAAACATAAAAAATACCTCCTAAAAATAATGAATAATAAGGCAATAATAGCATATTTCAGGGGGTTTTAATAGACATTTCAGATGTCTTTGCTAAAATGAAAATATCTTATTACAGCAGGGAATGTGGCAAATATGTATACAATTATTTACATGAAAGCTGATTATGAGCCTTGGTGGAAATTCGAAGGCTGGGAGACTTTTATCCAAACAAATGAAACGTTTGAAACGGTAGAGCAATTTGAATTGGCATTACAAAGAAAGTTGCAACATTTCCGATTAACGTATGACAATGAGGCAACTAAAGATGGGGGATTTTGGGCTTTTTGGTCAGAGGAAGAAAGTGTTTTTTGCGAAGCCTGTGATGATGATGTACAAATATATCATGGTATTATTGCAACGAAATCTGGGAATTGAAATAAAATTTTGAAATTAATTAAAAAAACAATTTTCTTTATTTGACAAAATTATGAATGATGGTTATACTTAGGTTAACAATTTAATTGCTTCACCGGATACATGAATTCACATATTACAAAAAGTGATCGCGTTAGTTCGGTACTCTTTGTAATATGTGAATTTTTTTCAATCGCTGAAGAAATTACATATTGTTCACTTTTATTTTTTGGAGGTTTTCTTAAATGAAACAAGGTACAGTAAAATGGTTTAACTCAGAAAAAGGTTTTGGATTCATCGAAGTTGAAGGTGAAAACGACGTATTCGTACACTTCTCAGCTATCCAAGGCGAAGGTTTCAAAACTCTTGACGAAGGTCAAAAAGTGGAATTCGAAGTTGTAGATGGCAACCGCGGACCACAAGCTGCTAACGTAACTAAACTTTAATTCTCAGTAATTAAAATTACTTTCGTTAATTTAAAGGCATCCTATGTAAATAGGATGCCTTTTTTTGCATTCTTTCAAACATTAAAGGAGTGGAAATTTTTTTGGTTACAAGTATAAAGTCGTAGCCACCTTGCGTTTGGGAAGCTAGAAATAAAAGGTGTGGATAGTGGGAAGAATGTACACAGCAACGTTTAAGGAGGCTTCGAATTGTGCTATACCGCAACATTTGATGTAAAATGAATGAAGTAAAGGAGGAAGATTACATTGAATACATCGCCACAAATACCGAGTGAGCAGGAGCAACAAGATTTTTATTATAAATTACGTGCTAAATTAGTATCCTTTCTTGCATCAAAATCCGGAAAGAAAAGTAAGTTTGCACAATATTTAATGTTTGTTCCAGATTTATTTCACTTATTAGTAAAAACACTTACAGATTCTAAAATCGATAAGAAAAATCGTGCCTTAATAGGTGCTTCTATAGCCTATTTTATCATGCCAGTGGATTTTATACCGGAAGGCTTAATAGGTTTTGGAGGATACTTAGATGATCTTGTCATAGCAACCTTTATTGTTAATACCATCATCAATAAATTAGGACCCGAAGTGATTGAAAAAAACTGGACAGGTGACGACAATCTCCTTCATGTCCTGCAAAAAATCGCCGGAATAAGTGATGAGGTTACGAATAAAATCCCTGTAAAATCAGTTTTAGGACTTTTTATAAAAGAAGAAAGTAAAGGTCTAAAATAATTTTATTATGTAAACTAAAAAGCTACTTGTCCTATATAAATAAAGGACAAGTAGCTTTAAACGTTTTATTGTAGTTTACGCTGTAACACTTCAATAGGAACAAATAAGCCTACACGACCGTATGGCTCCTTTTCCATCGTGGCAAAGACGATTCCAATCACCTCTCCATCAGCATTTATGACAGGACTCCCACTGTTCCCTCGATAAACAGGGGCCTTCATCATCATTACGGGCTCCTGCCAATCGTTAAGGTATGTCGGTTCAAGTAGTTTACCTTCATTCGCTATACCCGTAAAGGCTAGCGGATTACCGATAAAATATACATGCTCATGCTCGTTATAGCTAGGGTTTTCGGCAAGGGAAAGGAAGGGGAAATTGTCGCCAGATACTTGTAATAACGCTAAATCAACATCTGGATAGCTTTGCAGTAACTCAGCTTTCATTAAACCTTCCTCAGGAAAAATGACAGATAAAGTATCGGCATCTTCTACAACATGAGCATTCGTTACGATCAGACCATCTGGCGAAATAGCAAAGCCAGTGCCTTTACTAGAACCAGTCGATACTTCTACTACAGCCTTCTTATATAGTTTGATATTTTCTTGTGCTGATAGCCGTGTTGATACTTTGATAAATTCAATCGCTGGAATAGAGTAAATTTGAAAGATCAGTGCGAATGTATTCAAAAATAACACAAATGCCATGCTCCAAACAATCCATCTTACAATAGGCTTTTGCTTTTTGGGCTTTTTATTTTGCTGCCGCTGTTCATGCTCTTCTGCTAACGCCTTTTGCTGTTCAGAAAGGACTAACTCAATGAATTCTTCTTCTGTCAATTCATCTTCAGCTGCTGATTTATGTATATCATTCATAAAAACTACCTCCTTATCCAAAATGAAAGACGCCCAAGCAGGACGCCTGTAGTGTGACTATTATTCAATTTTTTGTAAGGTTGACGTTATGACAAACTGTTCTTTGTTAGATGTCACCATCATATCTTCTGTACGGATAAGGCCAATGTTTTTTACAAAATATTTCGTTGTTGTTAGTGTATCTTCGGAATGTGTTAGCTGAATAACATTATGATAGACAGTTGTTGCAGTAGTGATAGAAGCCGTTGTCGATTGAATTGTCCAACCATTAAAGTTATTTCCTACTGTTAAAGGTTTTTGCAAAATTGTTTCGAGTACTGGAAAGGAAGCAGCTTCTTGTGCTGTAGGGAGAGTGGGTTTAGCGTCTACAGCTTCTTTATAGACAAGCTCAATCGCTCGATCCGTAATCCGGTACACTTTTAAAAGTGTGACACCGCCGTTATCTTCCACTTGTGCGATATGATTTGCACCGATGTAAGTTGTTTGAAGTGTGAAACTAGCAAATTCATTCCCTTCTCCTTGAAAAAAGGCTGTTGAACCATCAGGTGGGAAAAAGGATGCGAGTTCGGCTTTTTCGTTAGCTTCTTGTTCAACAGGCTGTTTGACTTCAGGTGTTTTGTCCACCACATTATGTTTAGGCTGATCCTCATGCTCTGTTCGATTTTCTTCACTACAACCAAAGAGTAATACTGCAAGAGAAAGTACGATTATATTAAGTCTCATATGCAAACTCCTTCAGCTATTTTCTATCATTATACGCGAAGTCTATATGTTATACGAATGTTATGAAAACCAGTTTTCTAGAAAGGTAATCTGTTTATTAGTCGAATCGAGGCGAACTCGTAAGCCGATGGGCATGGCATGAAGGGGATGTGTATGGCAGCAATCGACATCAGCGATAATAGGAATTCTACGTCCATCTAGCTGCTCTAGCAACACATCATAAGGCTTTCTGCCAGAGCCTAAATCATCATATTGTTCATGTTTTCCTAAAATAATTGCAGAAACTTTGTCAAAAATGCCGTGTAGTTTTAACATAGCAAAGTTTTTCTCAACAACAGCAATGGTTTTAGATGTATCTTCTAGGAGTAAAATATCTCCTTCTTTAATTTGAGGGAAATAGGGTGTGCCAATAAAGCCGTACATCGTATTAATATTTCCACCAATTAAACGACCTTCAGCTATACCGGATTGGACGGTAATCCATGAGTTAGGATGCTGTGTTTTTTCAGTTGTTTTTTCTAACCAATTTACTCGGTCATCTGTCCATATTGGTGGAATTGGCATGTTATAAGGAATCGATAATGAACGTAAAAATAAATCTTTAAAATATTGCTCAGTATAATGGACAAAAGGTGGAAATTCACCAAAGGTAGAAGCTACAGAAGGTCCATAAAAGACGGGAAGTCCAGTCTTTGCATACATCGCTAGAAGTATGGCAGTTACATCAGACAAGCCAACAAGTATTTTGGGGTTGTGCTGAAAGGCTTCGTAATCTAAATAAGGTAGCATACTATTGGCGTTCGTACCACCCATAGTTGGTAAAATCATTTTGATGTGGGGATCACGCAGTAGGGCATTAAGCTCTTCTGCTCGTTCCTTTGGTGTACCGGAGCGATAAAAATCTTCTTTTCCAGTTAAAGAACCTTCTTTTAATGTAAAGCCAAGCGCTTGCAGACGCGCCTTACCGCGTTCATAGCGAGCCTTTGCAATAGCTGTAGCTGGTTTGGAAGGCGAATAAATACCAATGATATCGCCTTTAGTTAATGGGGAAAACATAAGATACCTCTTTCTTTTTAACTTATTTCAGCCGATTAAGGACGCAATTATACAGAGGCATAATTGCTAATAAGACAAAACTATTATACATGATTTTACAATTTTATGATCGTAGACTTGAACTTTAGTAAAGAGAGGTAAAAAGTAAGTGAAATGCATTGTTATAACAGAAATAAACATAATTATATTATGTAAACTTGATGATTGAAACTTGTAAGCGTGTTTATTATTTAATATGATAGAGGAGAATTTTTATGAAAATGGGGGACGTTTACATGTATCGACAAGTAGATGATTTTATTAATGAATGGTCAGCCGCAGCACAAGGTACGATTCAAGTATTAAAAGCTGTAACGGATGACAAGCTAGAGCAAAGCATCGTAGAAGGTCACAGTACTCTTGGCTGGTTAGGCTGGCATTTAGTTGGAGCTGCTGGTTATTTCAGTTACTTAGCTGGTTTACAGGTACCAATGACTCGTCAAGAAGATCCAATTCCATCTACAGCTACTGAAATTGTAGCTGCCTACGAAAAAGTAGCAAATAGTGTGAAAGAGGAAGCGGCAAAGCTTTCAAATGAAGACTTAGTAGAGGAAGTAAAGGGCTTTACTGGACCAATAGCTAGAGGTGCATTATTACGTGTACTAGTCGATCATCAAACACACCATCGCGGACAGATGACAGTGCTTCTACGTCAAGCGGGCTTGCCAGTACCTGGCGTATTGGGACCAACGAAGGAAATGCAAAATAAATAAATGCAGCTTGAAAATGTACATGACTAAATTCAATTTTAGTGGTGTACATTTTTTATTTTATAATAATTTTTGAGCAAATTATTACATAATGAAGCATTCATATTATTATCTCAAACAACGAACAAGAAAAAATTGACATTTATATGTAATTTATTTAGAATATTTAGAAATAAAAGAAACGTATTGAATGAGAGTAGTAAGGATTTTTATCTTCATTATAGAGAAATCATATGGTGCAAGATTACAAAGAAATTTCCTAAACTTGCTCTAGAGTGGTAGGACGGATAAGGTCTTAACGGCTGATGTTCGTTATACGTTTCGAGTGGTACCACGTCAGTTACGTCTGTCGTCTCTTAGGTGATGATAGACGTTTTTTATTACATGAATGGGGTGATGAAGGTGAACATTAGAGAAGCTACAATTCAAGATGCACAAGGTATTGGAAAGGTTCATGTTGATAGTTGGAGAACGACATATAAGGATATTATTCCGGATCATTTCTTAAATAACCTTTCATATGAACAGAGAACAGAACTAGCGAAAAGGAATATTACAAAAAAAGATAATCACATGTTAGTAGCAGAAAATGAATTTGGAGAAATAGTTGGCTTTGCTGATGCCTCGACTAGAGAATCGAATGTCGTACCATGTTCAAGCGATTTAACGTCCATTTATCTACTAGAAGAATATCAAGGAAAAGGGATTGGAAAACTTTTATTGAAAGAGTTATTTATGTATTTTAAACAGAAAGGGTATCAGTCCATATTTGTAGAAGTATTGGCAGAAAATAAAACACGTTATTTCTATGAATATTATGGAGCGGAATATGTCAAAACAATGCAAATTACTATTGGTGGAAAAGTATTAGAAGAATATGTGTATGTGTGGAATGATATTGATAAGATCTTAGAAAAACTAGAATAAAGGGGCAATTGTCATCTTGTTCGCCTACCAAAATGATCAACCTTTTTTATTCTCCTATAAATGTTGGGGAATATAATTTCTAATCAGGTTTGTTCTTCAAACATCACACCTTATGTTTCCAAATATAAGATATTCCGTATCAATTAAATCAAATAAGAGTAGGCAATTCCCATGTAAAGTTAAAAAGGAATTGCCTCTTTTTATTTGGCGCAAATGATGAATCATATAGGTTATAGAATAAGTGTTATGAACATACTTCTGAATTAGAGATGCCCTTATATAAACCATTTAAAAATATTGAGATAAAGCCTTTACTCTCTTGCAATAAATCGAAATCCTTTCCAAAAACTAGCCAGTCGTATAAAGAACCACGCATACAACGAGAAATATAAATAGCAGTTTGCTGAACGTCCGTTTGTACAGATAGTTCGCCATCCGTAATGGCTTTTTGTATAAAAGAATGAAGAATTTTATAGAGTTTGCGTTCGGAATGGGTAAAGAAATTTTCTTCGTTTTCAATTAAGCCACTTTTGTAAACGGACCGCATTAAATCCATTCCTAAATCTTCTTTTAAATACTTCATTTGTGCCTCAATTAATGCAATAACCTTTTCCTTGAAGCAAAGATTTGCTGGTAATGTCGTTGTAAATTCCTCGTAAAAAAGATCAATTTCTTTAAATTTCTCTAAGAAAATATCGTACTTAGAAGAGTAATGACCATAGAATGCTCCTTTCGAGCTTTTGCTTTCTAGAACAATTTCATCAACAGTTACTTGATCAAAGCCTTTCTCTTGGAATAATTGAAGTGCTGTTTCGTATATATGTTTTTTTGTTTCTACCGCTTGTTGTTGTCTTGTTTTTTTCATTTTCTGCTCACCCAATTTTTATCAATTTCGCCTTTGCGTAAATCCATGACATCCGCCGGAAGCTACATCTTCATTCAATAAGTGTTTGAACACCAGTTGAATGAAGATAATATATTCTACTTAACTTTAACATAATTTGCGCCTGTGAATAATTTTATTTTTTGGAATAATCAGAAAAATATTGACAAATAATCGTCTTGCCGATTAATATACAGACTATAGTCTATGAAACTATTTTAAAAGGGGTGTACATAATGGATTTAATTGGAAATAGAACATTATGTTCTGTTTTAAGAGAGAGTGCTGAACAACAACCTGAAAAAAGTTTTCTTCATTTCGAAGATCAAAGTGGCATACTTTTTGAAAAAAATTATGGGGATTTTTTTCAAGAGGTCCTACGTTTCAGTAATGCACTTCTTAAGCTTGGCATAAAAAAAGGGGATCATGTGGTGTTACATTTACCAAATAACATGGAATTTTTTACAGCATGGTTTGCTCTTGCTGAAATTGGAGGCATTATGGTGCCAACTAACATTTTATCACCAGCAGATGAGATGAAGTATATGATTACACATTCAGAAGCTGTCCTTGTTATTACGGAAGAGGCTTACATCGAAAAGTTTGTAAGTATTAAGTGCGAAACGCCAACTATACAAAATATCATCATAACGAGACATCAAGGTAAACTTGAGGGAGTGTTAAATTTCAATGAGCTTATTAATAATGAAAGCGTTAACAATTCGCATTTTCCAACCGTTTTGTCAGAGGACATTGTGGCACTTCTTTATACCTCTGGCACAACATCGAAACCAAAAGGTGTTCAACTGACACATGCTAACTATATTTTCACAGGTGAATTAATGGCTCGTACCATTGCATTAACACCAGAGGATCGAACTTTTATTGTCTTACCGCTTTTCCATGGCAATGCACAATATTACTCAACGATGTCTGCCATCATGGTAGGAGCGAGTATTGCTGTGACTGAGAAATTTAGTGCTTCGCGATATTTTAAGCAAGCAAAGACATTAGGGGGAACAGTTGGTTCGTTATTTGCGGCACCTATTCGGATGATATTAGCAAAAGATTATGACGAAGATGTCAGGGATAATCCGTTACGACTTGTTCTTTTTGCACAAGCAGTAGCCGAACACCAGCTAATTCAATTCGAAGAACAATTTGATGTGAAATTATTGCAACTTTATGGTATGACCGAAACAGTTGGGACACCGCTTATTAATCCTCTATTCGGTAAACGAAAAAATATGAGTATAGGTAGACCAAGCATTGGCTATGAAGTTCAGCTGGTTGATGAACATGGGTTCCCGGTGAGACAAGGGGAAGTTGGTCAAATAGCTGTTAAAGGGATTCCAGGAAGAACTTTAATGGAGGGATACTTTAAAAACGAAGAAGCGACTAATGACACATTGAAAGATAACTGGTTACTGACAGGTGATAATGCACGAATCGATGAAGAGGGATATTTTTATTTTGTGGATCGTTTAAAGGATATGATTAAACGTTCAGGAGAAAATATTGCAGCGCATGAAGTAGAGGGTGTATTAGCGAAACATCCAGCGGTATTTGAAGCAGCAGTCATCGGTATACCAGATGAGATGCGTGATGAAGCTATTAAAGCTTATGTCATTTTACAGGCCGGCGCTACTGTCAGTGAAAAGGCGCTGATCGAGCATTGTCGAGAACGTCTCGCAAAGTTTAAAGTGCCAGATAGCATTGAATTTATGACGGATTTCCCTCGTACAGCTGTTGGCAAAATTCAAAAGCATGTTCTACGTAACTCGTATTTGATGACCAAAAATTGAATGTAGAGAGAAGGGGCTATATGAAAAATGTCAAAATATTATTAGCAAGTTTAGCGGGCTCGATCATTGAGTGGTACGATTTTTATTTGTATGGGACTGCAACGGGATTAGTTTTACTACATTATTTTTCCCTTCGACTAACCCTGCAATCTCTATTTTAATTGCTTTTGCTACATTTGGAGCTGGGTATGCAGCACGTCCAATTGGCAGTTTAATTTTTGGACATCTGGGTGACCGTGTCGGTAGGAAAGCCTCGCTAATGCTTACTTTAATAGGAATGGGCGGTAGTTCGTTCTTGATAGGTTTATTACCAACCTATGCACAAGTCGGGATACTCGCGCCAACGCTATTAGTCATTTTGCGACTTATTCAAGGAGTTGCTCTTGGTGGTGAATGGGGTGGTGCGGTGTTATTAGCTACTGAATCCGCTACGAAAGGTGTGCGTGGTTTTTTCGGTTCCATTCCACAGCTTGGTGTACCGATTGGCTTAGTGTTAGGAACATTTAGTTTTACACTTATTTCTTCATTAACGACAGAAGCGCAATTTATGGCATGGGGATGGCGCTTACCGTTTCTTTTTAGCGCTGTTTTAATTGTTTTAGCCATTTGGATTCGAAGCGGAATCGAAGAAACACCTGAATTTAAACGCAAAAAGGACAATGGTGAATTAGCTAAATTACCAATTGTCCAAGTATTTAAATATAACAAAAAAGATATTTTTCGCATTATTGGCTTAAAAATAGGAGACGGATTTTTCAACGTATTTTTAATGTCCTTTATTTTGGTTTATGCGACTACGTATATTGGCTATACAAGAGATGTCGCACTGTTTGCCCTGACAATAAGCTGTGCCACAATGATTGTAACGATTCCAATTGTAGGGTATTTATCAGATTTTATTGGTCGTAAGAAAATTTATATTGGCGGACTTATATCGATGTTACTCCTAGCCATTCCATATTTCGTCATGATTCCGATTCATTCAACTTATTTCTTTATTATGCAAGTCGTTTTACTAGGTGTCGTTTGGGCAGCTATTTTCGCAACTCAAGGTACGTTTTTCTCTGAATTATTCCCGGCGAATGTTCGATATACAGGATTATCCTTTGGCTATCAAATCGCTGCGGCTATAGTTGGTTTCGGACCTATGCTATGGACATCTTTAGCAACAGAATATGGGGCATCACCTTATTTATTTGGTCCATTAATGATCGCGGGCCTCCTTCTATCACTGCTACTTGCCGTATTTTCACCTGATACACGTACAATCACGCAATATGAAGAACCTGTTGAGAAAGTACATGAAGATGAACAGGTGGCAGATGCTCAAGTAGAAGTGGCGATGACCTCGGCAAAGTCGTAGCTTAATAAAGGAAATACGAGACAAGTAAACAATTAGGGGTGAAACAAATGGGAAAAGAAGTGGCAATTATTACAGGGGCTGCAAGTGGTATTGGACAGGCAATTGCTATTGCTCTATCAGAAAGAAAGATAAGTACAATTCTAGTAGATAAAAATCCATGTACAGAAACGATTCAGCAGCTTACAGGTGATTTCTTTGAACATAATGGTGATATCAATAGTGAAGCCTTTATCAATGAGGTCATTACGAATACAATCAAGCATTTTGGCAAAATTGATATTTTAGTAAATAATGCAGGAACGTGCGGTAGAAGTTCATTGGAAACAATGACACTCGAAGAATGGACACGCGATATTTCAACAAATTTACAGAGTACCTTTTTATTTATTCAAAAAGTAGTGTATCCGCATATGAAAGAACAAAAATATGGACGAATTATCAATATTAGCTCTATTTCAGGTATGAATGGCGGTGCTATTTCTGGGGGCGAAACAGTAGGAAGATCGGGCCCAGCCTATGCTGCATCAAAAGGTGGCATCATTGCGTTAACCAAATGGGTTGCAAAAGAAATAGGGACCCTTCATATCACGTGTAATTCTGTTGCACCAGGGGCTACTGAAACAGGCATCACAAAAGGTGTCAATTATGAAATTAGCAATCAGCCGATTAATCGTATGGGGCAACCAAGTGAAATAGCTGCTGCCGTTGCTTTTTTAGCAAGTAAAGAAGCAAGTTATATTACGGGGCAAGTGCTTGCGGTAGATGGCGGGTTATATATGTAGGAAGGATGACAATCTATGGAAGCGGGGAAGTAGTGATTAAAAGATTGAAGGTACTAGTTACTCAAATACAATCATTCATAGTTCAACATGATTCATTTACTTCATAAAATAACAGGGTTCTCCTTTTTGAATAGGAGAACCCTGTTTTGTGCATTAGTTTAAGCCTTGGCTATCTTTCCACTCTAAGAATTCATCATAAGTTAATAGTTTATCTAAAATTGTGCCGTCTTCACGGATTTCGATGACACGGTTCGCAATTGTTTGGATGAACTGATGGTCATGAGATGTGAAGAGCATCGCACCTTTGAAGCGCATAAGTCCTTCGTTTAGTGCTTGAATAGATTCAAGGTCAAGGTGGTTCGTTGGTTCATCTAATAAAACAACGTTTGCTGTGGCAAGCATCATTTTAGATAACATACAACGTACTTTTTCTCCCCCTGATAGGACAGAAGGGGATTTCTTTACTTCCTCACCAGAGAATAGCATACGACCTAAGAAGCCGCGTAAGAAGCTTTCTGTTTCATCATCAGGAGAGTATTGGCGTAACCATTCAACTAATGATTTCTCTGAACCTTCGAAGTATTTATCGTGATCATTTTCAAAGTAACTTTGAGAAGTTGTTACGCCCCATTTGAACGTACCAGCATCTGCTTTTCTTTCATCCATTAAAATATCAAGAAGAGCCGTTTTGGCCATTGGATTACCAAGTAAAATGATTTTATCTTCTTTGTTCATTGAAAAGCGAATATCCTTAAATAGTGTTTCGCCTTCATTGCTTGCTGTAAGACCTTCCACTGTTAACACATCGTTACCGATCTCACGTCCAGTTTGGAAGTTAATGAATGGATATTTACGGCTAGAAGGTTTAATGTCGTCAAGCTCGATTTTATCCAACATTTTCTTACGAGAAGTCGCTTGGCTTGATTTCGAAGCGTTCGCAGAGAAACGAGCAACGAATGCTTGTAGCTCTTTAATTTTTTCTTCTTTCTTCTTGTTTTGGTCTGCCATCATTTTTTGTGCTAATTGGCTAGACTCATACCAGAAGTCATAGTTACCAACATATAATTGGATTTTAGAGAAGTCTAAATCCGCGATATGCGTACATACTTTATTTAAGAAGTGACGGTCATGGGATACAACAATAACCGTATTTTCAAAGTTAATTAAGAATTCTTCTAACCATTGGATTGCTTTTAAGTCAAGGTGGTTGGTAGGCTCATCTAGTAATAGAACGTCTGGTTTACCAAATAAAGCTTGTGCTAATAATACTTTGACTTTGTCAGAACCTTCAAGGTCAGCCATTAGCATATAGTGAAGCTCGTCGCCAATCCCTAACCCGTTTAATAATGTTGCTGCTTCTGAGTCAGCTTCCCAACCATTTAGGTCAGCGAATTCACCCTCTAATTCAGCAGCACGCATGCCATCCTCATCAGAAAAGTCTTCTTTTGCGTAGATTGCGTCTTTTTCAGCTTTTACTTCCCAAAGACGTTTGTTCCCCATAACAACTGTATCTAATACATTGTATTCATCGTATTCAAAGTGGTTTTGTTTAAGGACTGATAAACGTTCGTCCTTACCCATTGATACGTGACCTTCTTGCGCTTCAATTTCACCAGAAAGAATTTTTAAAAATGTTGATTTACCAGCACCATTTGCTCCGATTAAACCGTAGCAATTCCCCGGTGTGAATTTTATATTTACGTCTTCAAATAGTTTACGATCGCCATAGCGAAGACCTACATTACTTACTTGAATCATGCAAGTTCCTCCTTTTTTTCACAATGCACCTAGTATATCATGAAATATGTTCCATAGTCTATAAACATTATTAAATCAACGTTTGACGTTATATAAACTATTTACAGTACGAATTACACCAAGATAAATTACCTTAACAGTATGCGTATGATGCAATACACTGAAAACGTATCATCAAAGGCATGCACGCTTGTATGTGTGCTACTGAATCGGTCGTCTCTTTGTATAATTATAGTACATTCCATTTATACTATCGTGTAGGTGAATGGAGGTGTTGACTAATGGAGTATGAATATAAAATGAAGTTTTACTTTGACGAAGGTCGTGAAGAAGATTATAAAATCAAGACAAATATTGAACAAGAAACATTTACAGAAGAAATGTCGAATAGATTCAATGAGAAACCCTGGTATTCATTTACGGAGACAGAAAATTATAAAACGATTTTTATTAGTACGAAAGATGTTTATAAGGTAGTAGTAGAAAAAGATGTTTTAACATTTGATTAATCCAATGTATTTAGTCACATCCAAATCAGGTGTGGCTTTTTATTATGTCTTGAAAGATCGAGTAGGATATAGAAAAAGGAAAGATATTAAAAGGGTTTTCGTTCTTTTAACAGATGCACATATTGCAAGTACTGATTCACCTTGATTTGTTAGCGTAGCATCAAACAGTTGGAGCTGTTTAGGCATTGCTCCTAAGTCAGCAAATATTAGTTTTTCTGTGATTGTGTTCGTGTCATGCAATACTTACAGTACATTAGTGCATATAAAAAAGCCACTTGAAGTGACTTTAAAAAACTATAACCCCGTTGAGTCAAAATAATCTTTTTATCGAATTATTGCGTTGTACTTTTTCTAACAAAATAAAGAAAAATCAGTTGAAACAGTACAACCACTATAAATACAATACCCAAAACTGCGAATGATATCATTTTAATTTCTGGCGTTTGAGCTACTCCTGCAGCATCGACTTCTCTTACTCCTATAAATATTGCTCCAACAGCAAAAATAATTAGCCACACAATATTTATAGCCCACCACATGATTTTAATAATAATCAACCTCTTTCTATAATTGTATTTGGTTCATCACCATAAATTAGAGTTGTTTTCCGTTCCAGCGGGGCACTTTCTAGGGTGCTTCCTGTAATCACTTTGGAGAAACCAGGAACGAAATCACTTAGTACTCTAAAATTCATACGCTCTTTAACCAAATGTCACTTTCGACTATTGGTGACGAATCGCAATCTTTTTTCGTATTTTTCCTTTTATGGTTTAATTATAATTCTTCTTCTTTTTATTGGAAACGAACTTGAGTCGGTGCTACCACTCAGCCTTAAGACTGATTTTCTTATCATTCACAAAATAAATGCAATAAACAGACAACCAAGAGTAGTTATCTGTTCCTTAATCTTAAATATTTCATTTATGTCTGTTTTTTAAATTAGTTCTTGCAAGACTTTGTTATTCAAGCACCCAAAAATCCTCGATATAGTTAGATGACAGCACTTTCTAATCCAATTCTGCGTTAACTCGATAGTACATCATGAAATATGTTCCATAGTCTATAAACATTATTGAATGAATGTTTATCATAAAATTAATGATTTGTCCTAGTTATTTGAAAATTATTGATTAATTCACCAATTTTGGAAACTATTTATGTATAATGAATTTGAAGGAGGGGAATTTTAACAAAAGTCTGACTGTAATGGTAAATGGATTGGCTTGTGACAAATAGCTGAGTTACTTCATTTCGAAATACGTATAGTTATTATGATAAGTATTCTTACATTATTTTCAAACAGACGCAAAAAGAAAGATAGCAAAAAATATACTAGACATAAATAGTAGGAGGAAACAATGAAACTGAAAACAATCGCAGCATTATTCGTTATGCTACTTTTAGCATTCAATTTTGAGGTAGCTGATGCGAGCTCATTTAAAGAAGTTAAAGTTATTACAAGTTCATCTATTGAAGTATATGAAAAACCCGATGCATCCTCAAAAGTATTAGGAACTGTGACAGAAGGAACGCTTGTAACACAAATCAGCGAGGGACATAATGGTACATTTTCACGTATATCCTATCTAAATAAAGATGGGAAAATAGTAAATGGCTATATAGCTGATATTGCACTTGATGATGCTCTATACGGTATTCAGATAGCTAGTTCTAAAAGTGGTTTGGTAGTGAAACAAACACCATCATTGAAAGGAAAAACAGTTGCGACTCTACAACATAAAATGGTTGTGAAAGACTTCGGTTCTGTTGGAAACGGATGGTCATTGGTACAATACGGTAATGTCATTGGCTATGCTACTACAAGTTTTATGAGTGAATCTAAACCAACAACAAAATATGTAGTAACACAAGGTCTTGTTGTTAGAAATATCGCTAGTCCTTCTGGAGATAATATCGGAGAACTTTCGAAAAACGAAGAAGTTTTAGTTCATTCTACAATTGCTGGTTGGTCATTTGTAACAACGCCACTGTACGGAGGTTATGTAATAGATTCACATTTAACTTCTAAAAATCCGTCGGCTAAAACTAGTAATGGATCAAGTGGCTCATCAACACCTTCAAACGGAAGTAAGTCAAAATATAAAAATTGTACAGAACTTCGTAAGGATCATCCAAATGGAGTAGGTAGCGATCACCCAGCTTATGAAAAAAAGCATGATCGTGATGGAGATGGATGGGCTTGTGAAAGATAATAAAATTAGCTACCTGTAATTGGGTAGCTTTTTTTTGATAAATTATTTAAGTTAATAATGCTCGATTTTTTAAATATATGATTTTCTTCGATAAATACTCAGCGTCAAGCCGATAGCAACGCTTCCTAGGAGCATTGGAAAAAGACCATAGCTAATAAATGGGATTGGCATTGACATAACGGGTACAAGGCCAAATAACATGAATACTTGGTAGACAATTTGTGTTGTTAAAAAGGCAAGCCCACCTATAATTAATAAACGACCATATTCGTTATGAATGAAACCTAGTGTGTGTGCTATACGATAAATAATGAAGCCAAGAATACATAAAACGATTACTCCTGCAATAATCCCATACGATTGTAAAATCGTGAGTAATACAAAATCAGTATGTGCTCCACCCGCAAATGTTTGACTGCTGGAGCCAAACCAAGTGAGGTCCTTCATCGCAGTTGAAATAAATAGTACGTTAGAAGAATCTTCTAAACCTGGTGTAAAGATCGTCTTCATTCGTGCAAGCTGATACGGTTCTAATGGCGCAACCATTAAGTATCCGATAAAAACAACAAATAGAAAACTAAATGCTGCAGTAATGGCTAGCTTGTGCTTACGAGAAAAGCTGCTTGTAAAAAATAATGTGGCAACAATCGCTGTATAGGTACTGAGTAAAGAAATGTCCGATAATCGCAAGTAAAAATATACGCCTATCGCATAAAGAATAAGTAGAAACCATAATGATTTTTTTTGTTTAGCGAAAAGCCCAGCAAAAGAAATTAAAAAGAGAGGCAACGTCATCCAACCTTGAATTTCAAGAGGACCTGCTTTAAAGAAAATTACACCATTGATCGCTTCGTTCCCATTTAAGACAATGAGAAACAAAAGACATGCAAGTATATACATATGCGTTGAATAGCGCTCTAGCTTGCGAAAATCGAATTGCATTAAGAAAATCGCCACAGCAATGCCAGCAATAACAATAACGAAATTACGTATGATAAAATCTCGTAAAGAGAGCTCTGCCGGCAGGAGCGGTAAGAAGCTACACATTGCTGCCAGCACAAATGGAATAACTAGTAGCCAATCGATTTTCGGCTGATGTATCTGATTGAGCGAGATACCAAGTTTCGTTGCATTACCCATTTCAAGCACCGCCTGATGTTCCGCATCGGTATCGTTGTATCCATTTTCCTGCCAAGCCTGCTTCGACTTCGCTAAATGATACGTCAACTCCTTTTCAACCGAATCATGTGCCTCCTTATTGCGAATATGTCCCTTTACGTGTTGAATATAGTCCTTAATCGTTCGCATAGCGTGCCTCCTTCAGTAATTGCTGAATAGAAGGGAGTTTGTGCGTTTCTTTGTTAAGCTTTGTCAATAGCTTGACGCCCTTATTAGAAAGTACATATCTTTTTTCGTTCTCCTGCCATTCACTAACGACTAGCTGCTGTTGTTCGAGGCGATGAAGCATGGCATAAATCATCCCTTCATTTAAATGGACTGTCTGTTTGTTGTTAGTATAAAGTAGCTGCGTGAGCTCATAGCCTGTGCGTGTCGTTTGTAGCATCGATAAGAGCATTTGATCAGAAAATTCCTCATGAATGCCTTTACGTATAGCTTCTCGATGTTGTTCTGTAAACTGCACTTTTTTAAAGTGATTTTTCATCGCTTGTTTAAAACGTGTTTCCGTCAAATGGATTCCCTCCTAACGCTTTTTGTAACAAAGTACGTGCCTTATGAAGTCTCGTTTTCACCGTGTTTTTATTCATTGATAAAATACTGGCAATTTCCTGAACCGAATACTCCTCAAAATAATAAAAGTAAATCACTTCACGATACTTAACAGGGAGTGTCATCACAAGGTCAAACAACGCCTCGTTCTCACTATTTTGAACGACCTGTTCTAACAAATTATCCGTTTCCAGTGTTTCCGCTAACACATTCGTTTCGGTAACATCAACGTTTTTCTTGTACCAGCTCTTGAGATAGTCCTTTGAATGATTAATAGCAATACGCCACAACCAAGTCTTCATACTAGCTTTCCCTCGGTAGCTAGGAAGGGCCTTATAGCACTTTATAAAAATCTCTTGTGTTAAATCCTCAGCAAGGGCCGCATCATGTACATATGTATAAACGAGCTGTAGAACTTCTTGACCATAGTCTGTCATTAGCTCCTCAATCACCGAATTTCGTGATAATGCGCTTATTTGAATCGTTTCCTCCATTTTCATCCCTCCTTACCTGTTCATACATTAGACGACTGCCAAATAGTACCGGTTTTGCTTTTATTATATAAAAAATCATCGATACTACTTCATTTTTAATTGAATCGAAGGATAGGCAATCATTTCATATGATTTTTGATAGGAGTTGCGAGCCTTTGGAAAGTGTTCTAGATGTTTAATGTGAGGGGTACATTAATAGAAGTATGAACCAATGGAAAAAATCTAATAGAATTACCGCCATTAGAGAGGTTAAAGAATCAAAACTATTAGGAAGAGGGGTAAACCTTGAATAAATTTTTCGTTTTTTTGATTATTGTATTTATTTGTATAGTCTTTAGTAATAAGATATTTTCAATTGCTAATAGTCCTTCCGAATCTAAGCTTTACATAAATGTTTTTGATCCTAAAAGCTTGATGTTTACATTTTATCAATACGACCAGATTCAAAATAAAAGTAAATTATTATTAAGTAAGGAAACGGCAGATTATACTTCTTTCGCTTATACTGAAGGTAATAATAAATTGTATTTTGCAGATGGTATATCAGATCGTACAATACAATTATTTGAAAATGACCTAAATACTAATCAAATGAAACAGTTAACCACTGTATTTAATAACGTTGACTTTATCCAAATAGACAAAGAACAAAAAATGATCTTTATGAGAGTCTTATTAAGAGATGAATTTAAAAATTTTCATATGGCTACCTATAATCTTGAAACACAGAAAATACAAATTTGGGAAGAAGAAAATAAGGATAGAAGTGTTTTAGATTTTAATTATAACCCAAACAATAATCAATTAATTGTAGTATCTTTCTCCCAGGACGAACATCAGAAGAAACTTGACGAGGCTAATAAAAATCAAACCAAATTACAACCAACCAAATACAGTTTAGATATTTATGATATTGAAGGACAAAAAAAGAAACATATAGCGAATGTGGAGAGATTTATAAGTGGAGCATCATTGGCGCCAGATGCTAATTCGGTTATCATCAGCTATGATGAAGCTATAGACAGTCCTATTTCGCATGTTGTAGAAATAGATATTAAATCAAAAAAGGTAAAGCCTTTACTAGATCGTAGTGGTATTTATTCGAAAATTCGCTTCGTAAAATTCGATGAAAAAAAAGAAGGGTTTTATTTCTTATCTAGTGTGATTGATGAAGAAAAGGGTTATAGTATTTTGAAAATACCTAAAGAGAGCGTACTTTCATACTATGACATTACGAAACAGAAAGTTAAAAATATATGGCGGGCTGAAAATAGTGTCATTGTAAACTATTCAGCTGATAATTTTTAATGAGTAAAGAGTGCTTAGTACAACGCCCAAATATAAAGAGAGCAATCTAGCTAAATTTTATTTGCGCGAAAAACATTACAAAAATACTCTCCATTGCCCTGAGAAGATGTTTTGGCGTTGTTTAATTAAATCAAATAATTCAGAAAAAACCATTGACTTTAGAAAGTTGTGCCTGTAAAATATTTCAAAATCAATAAAAAAATTCGATGAAAAAGAGAGTAGTTTATGGTGGGACTGGAAAGCGATTTAGGGACGGTGTGAGCCTAATGCAGCAACCATAAATGAAACGCACTTTGGAGAAGGTTCTCGAATGAGTAGTAGAGAATACCGGGGAGTCACCTCGTTAACAACGGAAAGTGGTCATATAATTTGGCAACTAGAGTGGTACCACGGGATAACTATGCTCTCGTCTCTATTTTAGAGACGAGGGCTTTTTTTATCTTCATTCAGCAGAAAACGCTTATCTCTAAAGGTAAGAGATGAAAAGGGGATGTGTTTCTTTATCAGTGAGTTTCCAACTCCATTGAATGAAGCCTTCGGACGCAATTCCATCAAGGTAAAATTGATTATATATTGGGAGGAGAAAAAAACATGCATACACAAATCGCGAAAAGCATTGCTGAGGCATTAAAGAATGAGCTTTCTGTCAACGAAATTCAACATTTACTGGAGAAACCGAAAAAATTGGACTTAGGGGATGTGGCATTTCCATGCTTTATACTAGCTAAGAAATTAGGGAAATCGCCTCACAGTATCGCTTCCGAAATTAAAAACAATATAAGTTGTGAAATAGTGCAAGATGTTCAAGTAGTAGGTGGTTACGTCAATATTTTTTACGATCAGCCGATGATTACAAAACAGGTAATTAGCCGAATAGTAAAAGAAAAAAATTTATATGGAACCCAACAGGAATCAAAAGGAAATGTAGTTTTTGATTTTTCTTCCCCTAATATAGCGAAGCCTTTTTCAATGGGCCATTTACGTTCTACAGTAATCGGTAATGCTTTGGCAAACATTGCCGAGAAAAATGGCTATAAAGCAATTCGTATTAATCATTTAGGGGACTGGGGAACACAATTTGGAAAATTAATCGTGTCCTATAAAAAATGGGGAGATCAACAAAAAATTGAAGCTGCTCCCATAAAGGAATTATTAAAAATATATGTGCAGTTCCATGAAGAAGCGGAGCAGGATGACACACTCAATGAACAGGCACGTGCCGCATTTAAAGCATTAGAGGATGGGGATGAAGGGACATTAGCTCTTTGGCAATGGTTTAGAGATGCATCACTTGTAGAATTCAAGACCATTTATCAACTGCTGGGCATTGATTTTGATTCATTTGATGGGGAAGCTTTTTACAATGATAAAATGGCTGCTGTTGTGAAAGAGCTAGAAGAAAAACAACTGCTAGTGAAATCGGATGGTGCGTATGTCGTTGAATTAGACAATATGCCACCCTGCTTAATAACGAAAGCAGACGGTGCTACGCTTTATGCTACCCGTGATTTAGCAGCAGCTTTTTATCGACAAAAACAATATGGCCCTAAAAAGATATTTTATGTTGTAGGAAATGAACAATCTCTCCATTTTAAACAACTATTTAAAGTTATTGAGAAAATGGGCTATAACTGGGCAAAAGACTTACAGCATGTTCCTTTCGGGATGATTCTGCAAGACGGGAAAAAAATGTCGACGCGTAAAGGCAAGATTGTTCTTTTAGCAGATGTACTAAAGGAAGCGATTGCTACAGCGAAGCGAAATATCGATGAAAAAAACCCAATGCTTGTGCAGAAAGATAGCATCGCACATCAGGTCGGTGTTGGTGCAGTCATTTTTAACGATTTAAAAAATGATCGTCTACACGATATTGAGTTTTCCATTGAGGACATGATGAATTTTGAGGGAGAAACAGGGCCATATATTCAATATACTTATGCACGTATTTCATCTCTTTTAGAAAAAGCAGAAGACAACGGTAACGAAGTATTTTGTGAAACATTAGGTGAGCAAGCATGGCCAGTCATTTTATTACTAGAACAGTTTCCCAATGTAATTACCAACGCTTTTGAGCAAGCAGATCCATCACAAATTGCTAAATATGCCCTACAATTAGCGCGTCTATTTAATAAATATTATGCACAAAATAAAGTATTGGTCGATGACAACCAAAGAAGTTCACGATTAGCATTTTGTCAATGTGTATCTGTTGTTTTAAAAGAATCGTTAGCATTGTTAGGAATTGAAGCGCCTAAAAATATGTAGTCGCTTCTATATCATCGTTGTAGATGCATTTTCAGTCATTTATTGCCATGAAATTGACCGCAACTAGAAAAAATGGTACAAGGAAATAGTGTGAAATTTAAGGTCTTATCAGCATGTTAGACTTTAGTGGAATTTTTCGAATTATATAGAGAGAAGGTTTTTAGAAAGTATGAAGAAAAAGCAATGGCGTGTTTCCGCGCTACTTGTGATTGTCAGTATTTTTTTCGTTGCACTCAATATGCGGCCAGCAGTCACAGGGATTGGACCACTATTTAATGTACTTTTGGAGTCACTCCATGTATCCAATACAAAAATGAGCTTTTTAACGTCTATTCCGGTGTTTTGTATGGGACTCTTTGCACCATTCGCTGTACCCTTACAAAGGAAACTCGGAACAAAAACAGCGATCACGCTACTACTAATCATCATCGCATTAGCAAATGGGCTACGCTTTTTTAAAGAAAGCTATGGACTACTTGTTGTCACAAGCTTTGCTGCAGGGTTTGCCATTGCGCTTATTGGTCCAATGTTAAATGCCTATATAAAAAAGAAATTCCCGACCCGTTTTACAACAGTTGTAGGTATTTATTCGTTTGGAATAGGAACAGGGGCAACATTAAGTGCAGCACTAACAGTAACATTTTATAATCATTTTCATGAGAGCTGGACTATGGCGCTTGGCAGTTGGGCAGTACTAGCAATGATCGCTCTTGTCATTTGGTTACTGACAATACAAAAAGACCAGGACGAGTTATCAGAAACAGATGTATTGAGTAAAAATGATGCGCGAAATCCATGGAAAAATGTTCGTGCTTGGACTATTTTAATTTATTTTGGTTTACAAACATCTTTGTTTTTCTCAATGATGTCTTGGTTAGTACCGATGATACAGGATAAGGGCTATTCACTTGTCGCTGCAAGTTCTATGCTAACTTTTATGTCGATCGTTCAAATGATTGGAAATATCACTGTCCCTATACTAATGGAAAAGTGGGCGAATCGAATGGGTTGGCTTTTCTCTTTAGGAATCCTAGGTATTATCGGCTTTGCACTACTATGGTTAAGTTCAGGTGCTATGTTGTGGATTGCCGTATTAATAATAGGGATCGTTTTAAGTGGCTTATTTCCAATTGGTCTATTGTTACCATTGGACGAGGCAAAAAATGATGAGGAGGCCAATAGCTGGTCATCAATGGTGCTTTCCGGAGGCTTTATGATAAGTGCCATCATTCCTATACTAATCGGTTATTGCTATGATGTGACGGGTAATCATACATTTACCTATGCCATATTTATGCTGTTAATGCTTGGCATAGTAGCTACTACAATTATTCTAAAGAAAAAATAATTTTGAGGCATGCGAGAATTTACGCGCATGTCTTTTTTTTATAAATAATATTTCAAACGCGATTTATAAGTCATTTTTCATAGTAAAGCTAGAAAAGAGTCGTTTTTTATAGGTATATCGAATTGGATAAAAGGGATGTGTAGTATTTTCACAACATATAGAACTTAATAATATTATTATGTAAACTTGAAACGTATAAAAACCTTGTTTATGATAGAGTAGAAAGATCTTTAAGAAAGTTTTGGTGAACGTATGCGGAAAAAGATGCTCATTCTTGGAGCAACAGCTTTACTATTAACAGGCTGTGAAAATGATTCATTGGCAGAAATGTTTCATACTAAAAAGGCCGAGGTAAAATCGGAAAAAGTTGTTATGAAGAAAGAAGAAAAAATTGTACCAGAAGTAAAAATAGTTGGAGAAAATGGAATCGGTGCAGGCATTATTGTAAAAAAAGAGGATGCGAAGCTTTATATTGTGACAAATGGTGCGCTCGTAGCTTCAAAGCCAGCTGCTCTCGTCCAATTTAATAATAATAAGCTTGTGGAAGCCAATGTGCACTATATGTCTACAGCATATAATATCGCCATTTTAGAAGTTACATACAACGCATCGGTAAAGGTGCCAACTGTTTATAACGGGGAATTAAATCAATTAGCTGTTTTTGTCGATAGTTTACCGCACGTCATTAAAAAATATAGTGACAGAAAAGCAGCTTATTACATAGATGCAGAACAAAACATACCTTTAGGGAGCCCTGTTCTAGAAGCGGAGAGTGGTGAAATTGTAGGCATCTATTTTAAACGCCAGCAAAACGATGTTTCACAGCCGTACATACTGCCATTTCAAGATATTGAGCAGTTTTTAGATGAATGGATTGAAGAAGGTATGAAGACAAGAGACCGGCTATCTCAGTCAAAAAATTTATATCCATATATAGAACAGGGTGACAAAGAAGCCGTCCAGCAAGCGATTGATCGATATGGAAAGAACATTTTTACTTATAATAGTGATGAAGTAAAACTATTTATAGATACATTTCATAAGCATTTACAAGCAGCTGTTGAGATTTATGATGCTAGTGTAATGAAACCTTTCGCAGGTACAGACGAGTTACAAAGCACACTGAATAATATGGTTGCGTATTACGAATCCAAACACGCGAAAATTCAATTTTCCAATACGACGATTAAAAACATTAAAATGGATGGACAAACTATTGTAGTTCGGGCAAAAACGGAATATGTACTAACGAATGCTGTTGGTCAAGAAGCACTTGCAAATTCTTTGATGGTATATGAAATAAATAAAAATGAACAGGGCGAGTATAAGCTTATTCGTCTAACAACTGAGGAGTGAAAAGTTGGATGGAGCAAGCAAGACAAATGCTACAACATCATTTTGGCTATGATTCATTTCGCAATGGACAGGCACCAATTATAGAGCAAACATTACGAGGTCAATCAAGTCTTTGTGTGATGCCAACTGGCGGAGGTAAATCAATTTGCTATCAAATTCCGGCGTTGATGCTAGATGGGCTCACAGTCGTCATATCCCCCTTAATTTCTTTAATGCAAGATCAGGTAGAAGCATTACGTGCCGCCAATATTCCGGCCGCGTATATTAATAGCACCTTATCTGTACAAGAAGTGAATGAAACGATGCAGCTTGCGAGTGCAGGTTATTTAAAGTTACTTTATATAGCGCCAGAGCGATTAGAGAGTGCAACGTTTTTACAAGTATTAGCGAATTTATCTGTGCCATTGATTGCTGTAGATGAAGCCCACTGTATATCCCAGTGGGGGCATGATTTTAGACCGAGCTACCGAGCAATTCAAAAATTATTTACATTATGGCCCCAAAAGCCTACAGTCCTAGCACTAACTGCAACAGCTACACCAGCAGTTTGTGAAGATATTAGACAATTATTAGAAATTGACGAGCATTCAACGGTGATCACTGGCTTTTCGCGTGATAATTTAGCTTTCTCTGTGTTAATTGGTGAAAATAAAGAACGTTACATTAAAGATTATTTAGTGAAAAATAAAAATGAAGCGGGCATTATTTATGCAGCGACTCGAAAAGCAGTCGACGCCATATATGAGCTTTTAAGTCGTTTGGGTGAATCTGTTGCTAAATACCATGCGGGACTACCAGAGGACATGCGTACGTCAGAGCAGGAGCGCTTTTTAAAAGATGAGGCACGTATTATGGTAGCAACTAATGCGTTTGGAATGGGGATTGATAAGAGTAATGTGCGCTTTGTCATTCATTATCAAATGCCGCGCAATATGGAGAGCTATTATCAGGAAGCAGGGCGTGCAGGACGTGATAGCTTACCAAGTGCCTGTATTTTGCTGTATGCATCAGGGGATGTCCAAACACAACGCTTTTTAATTGAACAGACGCAGGATGAAGCTCGCATTACGCAGGAACTAGCAAAGCTACAAACGATGGTTGACTATTGTCATACAGAAGGCTGTTTACAAAATGCGATCTTAACGTATTTTGGCGAAGAAGCAGGGGTGCCTTGTAGTCGTTGTAGTAATTGTAATGATGGACGGGAAGTCAAAGATGTGACAGTAGATGCACAAAAAGTGTTAGCCTGTGTCGTAAGGATGGGGCAAAAATTCGGAAAGACGATGGTGGCTCAAGTGCTAATTGGCTCCAAAAATCAAAAAATGACTGAATTTGGCTTTGCAAGGCTGTCTACCTATGGCATTTTAAAAGGCCAATACTCCTCGAAGGATGTCTCAAGCTTTATAGAATTTTTAATCGCTGAAGGTTTACTGGCAGTTAAGCATGGCACGTTTCCAACTATTTATGTACCTGAGGAAGGCAAAGAAGTGCTAATGGGTAAGCGAACGGTTATGCGAAAAGAAGCGGTTACTGTGCGTAAACTTGCAGACAATGACCCGTTATTTGAGCATTTACGAGGATTGCGTAAAGAGATTGCTGATGAAGAACAGGTACCACCATTTGTTGTGTTCTCTGATAAAACATTACGTGAGCTATGCGACAAAAAACCAATGGAGCTTGAAGGGTTGCGACATGTTAGTGGGATTGGTGAAGTAAAATTCGAAAAATACGGCAAGCGTTTCTTCGATGCCCTTCAGTCTTTTTTGAAAACAACATCAAATAGTTAGTTGAAAGTGATCAAGGAAAAAAGAAAGTGCTTAATTCAAAAGAATTAGGCACTTTTTTTCTAAGTAGATGTGAACTTACTCAACTTGATGGCCGAATGCCATGATGTCCTTAAATCAACAAAACAAAAAACCCGGAAAGAATTTTCCGGGTTTGATTCTCACTTACTTATAGTGCTCCATGACACACTGCCTCGCTTCCGCATTGAATCTTAAAATTTTTTAAGAAATCTGTGCTTTAGCTTCATTCAGTTTTGATGGTCCTTCTGAGTTACCGGTCAGCCCCACTCATCGGGTTAACCCTCCTTGTCATTGGATTTGAAGTGAAATCTTTACTAGTATAGACCTTTAATTATTTTTTATACACGTCATTTAAATTTTTCGATTGAAAGAGATAAATTTTTATTCCAATGCTCAGTGATGAACTGATCTCGACCTGACAGCGCACGATCTTTCTCATAATGCTCCGACTCTTTTTTATAATAGTCCTGATGATAATCTTCTGCAGGATAGAACTGTTTGGCATCGCGAATTGTGGTTACAATAGGTTTAATAAAGCGACCACTTTTTGCTAGTTTTTCCTTGGATAATTCGGCAATGCGCTTTTGCTCTTCTGAATAAGTGAAGATGGCCGTCGTGTATGATTCACCACGGTCATGGAATTGACCATAGGCATCCGTTGGGTCGATTTGCATCCAGTAAATATCAAGAAGCTGCTCATAACTAAAAACGCTAGGATCGAATTCGATTTCGACTACTTCTAAATGGCCAGAAGTACCTTTTTTGACATCCTCATAAGTAGGATTTTTTAAATGGCCACCCATGTAGCCAGAAGTAACCTTATGTATACCATCCCATTCAACAAATGGCTTAACCATACACCAAAAACAGCCACCAGCAAACGTTGCTTTTTCAATCATATTGATCATCCTTTCCACTCTATTTTGAAGAAATTATAGCATTATTTTGCTCGTTATTGGCATTTTAGGTGTAAAATAACGAAAAGGTAGTTGATGATAGGCTCAGCAACGTTTAAAATGAAACTTTCCTTACGATGAATCGTTACATTAACTATAAAAAATAGAGGAGTTATTAGTTATGGAAGAGCAAGATTATACAAGACGCTCGCAACGTCCCCAAAAACGTCGATTGCGAAAAGGGAGAGTATTGTTCACATTGTTATTACTCTGTGTCATTGGCGGCGTGGGCTATGCTGTTACGCAATATCAAAATGGGCTAGAATTAGCAAGCGATACAAAGGTAGCTCAGGAGGATTTCAGCGGCGACACAGTAAAAGGCGATATTGAAAACTATTTATTATTAGGAATCGATACACGTGGTGAAGAGAAATCACGAACAGATACAATGATGGTATTATCTTGGAATAAGAAAACAAATGATGTCAAACTCGTATCATTTATGCGAGATATTTATGCGGAGATCCCTGGTTACCAATCCTATAAGCTAAACACGGCTTACTATCTAGGTGGAGTTCAATTATTAAAGGATACGATTAGCAATATGTTTGGTCTTCCGATTCATCATTATGCGATTGTCGATTTCAAAAATTTTGAATCACTTGTCGATATTTTAGCGCCAAATGGAGTAAAAATCGATGTAGAGAAGGATATGTCTGAAAAAATTGGCGTTTCATTAAAGCAAGGTGAGCAAAACTTAAATGGTAAGGAATTACTTGGCTATGCACGATTCCGCCACGATGCTGAAGGCGATTTTGGTCGTGTCGCACGTCAGCAAAAAGTTATTGAAGCCTTAAAGAATGAAATATTAGCGCCTCAAAATATAGTGAATTTACCAAAATTCGTTGGTGCAGCACAAGGCTATATAACAACGGACCTTTCATCTAAAGAAGAGGTTCAACAAGTGCTTAAAATGGTGTCTAAAGGTAAAGTCAACATAGAAAAAGCAACGATTCCAATTGAAGGAAGCTTTAGTTACAAATACTTTAGTCATGCTGGTGATTCAATTGTTATTGATGTAGAGAAAAACAAAGAATTTTTACGTAAATTTTTAGGTATTTCTTTGGAGTGATGTTTCGCCAAAGCTAACATTTTCTTGTAAAATAAAGGTATAGGATTTGTATTGGGGTGAGTACATGGAAAAAGAAAGACCAAGAGAGCGATCGAATTTCTTTTCAACGAAGTTTATTCGCTTTTTAGGTGGTAAAAACTTATTTTTTACACTAATTATTTTAGTATTACTTGCGTGCGTTATTTTTATGTTCCAAAAAGTTGCCTTTATATTTACCCCGCTAAAAGTTTTATTTCAGGTAGTAATTCTACCAGGGGTACTTGCCGGTATTGCGTATTATTTATTACGCCCATTATTAGGGCTTTTAGAAAGGTGGCGTATCCCAAGAATTTGGGGTATTTTACTTCTGTATATCGCTGTAATTGGCATATTAACGTTATTAATATTACTTGTCTATCCGTTTTTGCGAGACCAGTTTACTAATTTAGCAAAGGAATTCCCAGAGTATTTTATGGCGTTAACGCAAAATGCGGTTGATTATCTCAATAATTCACGCATTACTGAGTACTTAGATAAAATGAATTTTAATGAAGTAGTGAAGAACTTTACTACGGATATGGTGAAAACAGTAAAAGATACGGCTACCAATTTAGCGCAAGGCGTAGCATCTGGTATTACTGGCTTCGTTTCAACATTAACGGGAATTGTTCTGTCATTAGTGACGGTGCCATTTATTTTATTTTACTTACTTAAAGATGGTGAAAAACTACCGAATTTTATTTTAAAAGCATGCCCACCACGTATGCGTAAAGAAGTACATGAAATTTTCCACGATATGGACAAGCAAATTAGTTCATACATACAGGGGCAAATTTTAGTATCCATGTGTATCGGTTCAATGGTAACAATCGGCTTTTTAATTATCGGTATGAAATATGCTTTATTGCTAGGGTTCCTTGCGATGATCACGAGTGTGGTTCCATACTTAGGGCCAGTCATTGCGATTACACCAGCTGTCATAATCGCTCTTGTAACATCACCGTTCATGCTATTTAAATTAGCCATTGTATGGACAGTTGTACAGCTGATTGAAGGGAAATTTATTTCTCCTCAAATTATGGGTAAATCACTAAGTATCCATCCAATTACAATTATTTTTGTGTTATTAACGGCAGGTTCATTATTTGGCGTACCAGGTGTTATTTTAGGGATTCCAGGCTATGCCATCTTAAAAGTACTTGTGACACATTTATTCAAGCTATTTAAGCAACGTTATAATCGTTACGAAGATGAGGAACAGCAAAAATATGAGGTGTAAGAAGAGACAGTTACTGCGAAAGTGCAGTAACTGTTTTTTTGATTAAAATCAAAGTTCACAAGCTTAGTCAACGTGAAGGAATGAAAGCAACTATGTCAATTTTTATAGGGGAGAAGTGTTTGAAGTTAGTCGATTTGTAAAAGTATGTAGTGCATCTAAAAATTTTTCATGTTCTTCAATAAAAGGGAAGTGGTTACTATTTTCAAATATTTGAAGGCTTGAATTTGGCAACAGGTTATGTAGTTCTTCAGAAAATTCAACAGGACACTGAACATCATATTTTCCGCATAAGATTAAAGACGGAACAGGATTATTATTTATGGTTTCACTGACATCATAATAACGTAATTCAGATGAATAAGCTGCCATTCTTGATTTATTAATAGCGACGAATTGCATTTCTTTGTAGTATTCATCAACTTTATCTTTAGAATGAATGCACAACTCGAAGAATTTTTTTGCTGCAGATTCTTTACTTTTCTTACTCATAAAAGGTAACATTTTAAAGAAGATTTTTATCATATCTTTTTTGTATTTACCATTTTCCACATTGAATAAATTGTTTTTAGATCGGTTTATTCTATTTGATACTGCTGTACCACATAAAATAATTTCAGAAAGTTTGTCTGGATACATAGAAAGATAAGTTAAACCTAAAAAACCTCCTGTTGAGTGTCCAGCAAAAGCCCAATTAGAATATTTAAGTTCCTTACGAATACTTTCTAAATCTTTCACAGTTTCTTCCATGCTTAAATCTTTTTTTGATCTAATTTTAGTGGAAGACCCCGTATTTTTTAAATTTACTAATATTACTTTATAACATTCTCCAATTGCAGCGGAATATGGCTCTTTACCAGATAAAAATTCTTGGTATAAATGTGCTATGCAAATTGGGTCTTTGCCTTTTCCACCAATAAATACTTCAAATTCTCCACGATCTGTTTTAATCATTTCTCTCAGCAAAAGACTTCATCCTTTCTTATTTAGAGTGGCAAAAAAATATAGCAATAGCTATAAATACTTTTTAAATGCGTTGTATAGTTTGTAAGATACGAGTTCATGTAGAAGTTGTAAGTTAGGAATATTGCATTTTGGTTGTGGGTTATACTTGAAACATCAATTTTTTTGAAGTACTTTAATATTAAGGTTAGTAATGTTTGGTAAATATTCCACTTTTCTAAGGTTAATTATATCACAAAAATTGGAAATGAACAGTTGGTTCAAATCATGTCTTAACTTATAGGGAGGGCTTTATGGGATATATAAAGGATTTGCGTAAAGTAGTTGGAAGTTAATGCCTCCGGCGGATGTCACGGAATCGGAAAGGAGTGGTTTGTGCAAGCACAAAGCCGATTCCGGACGCAATTATGCCGAGGCATAATTGATTCATATGCGGTGCTTGTGTATTAGTCATCAATAATCCTCAACAAGTTTTATTACAGCTTCGAATAGACAACGGGTGTTGGGGCTTGATTGGTGGTTCAATGGAGCTAGGTGAAACTTTAGAACAAGTCGCCCATCGAGAATTATTTGAAGAAACAGGGCTAACAGCTAAAAATCTAAAATTAATGAATACTTATTCGGGACAAGAATTTTATTATCAATATCCTCATGGTGATGAAGTGTATCGTAGTTACAGCTTTTGAATGTCAAGAATATAGTGGTTTACTCACTCATGATAGGAACGAGGCAACGATGCTTCAATTTTTCCCTTTAGATGATTTACCCAAAAACATTAGTCCCCCTGATCGACCGATACTAGATGATTACATAGTAAGCTACAGCAAAAACCCTTCCAACAAGTAAAGTTAGAAGGGTTTTCATATTGTTTACGTGTTTATTTTTGTAGTGTTACTTGTACTTGTGCTAATCGATCAATAGCTTCCTGTAACAATTCTTTTGGTTGTACTAAGGCTAAACGTAAATAGCCCTGTCCAGCAGAGCCGAATACTGTACCAGGAACTGTCACAATGCCGGCTTGCTCAATTAGTTTAAAGGCTAGCTCTGTACAGTCAATGTCGTACGGATATTTTGCCCAGACAAACATGCCACCGTCAGAAGGGGCTGCATCCCATCCTAAATCACGTAAGCCGTTCATTAGTGTTTTATGACGTTCTGAGAATGTTTCACGTAAACTTGCTGTAATTTCCTCTGCATTATCAAGCGCTACGACCGCAGCATCTTGAATCGGCTCGAAAATACCGAAGTCTAAGTTTGATTTTAATTGCTTGATGATGTCAATCATTTCAGCGTTGCCGGCGATATAAGCGATACGTGTACCCGCTAGGCTAAAGCTTTTCGATAAAGAGTTAATTTCCATCCCAACTTCTTTTGCTCCAGGAGCGGCTAGGAAGCTAATTGGACCATCACCTGTAAAGTAAAATTCAGAGTAAGCCGCATCATGTAAAACGATAATATTGTACTTTTTCGCAAAGGTAATGACCTTTTCAAAGTATGCTAAGGAAGGCATTGCAGGCACTGGGTTTCCTGGTAAGTTTAAAATTAATAATTTTGCCTTTTGTGCAATTTCTTCAGGTACAGCGTCAAGATCTGGTAAATAGTCGTTGTCAGCTGTTTGTGGCATATAGTATGGAGTTGCACCTGCTAAATGAATCCCTGCATCATAGGCAACGTAAGCTGGGTTTGTGGATAGTACGATGTCACCTGGGTCACAAAAGGCGATTGGTAAATGCACTAAGCCCTCTTGAGAGCCAATCGTTTGAATGATTTCAGAAGCGGGATCTAAATCTACATTACTACGACGTTTATAGTAGCGGCTAACGGCTTCATAAAAACGTTGTGTGCCTGTTAATGTATACCCGTAAGATTCTGCTAAACCTGCTCTATAGGATAAATGCTCACGGATTTTAGCGTGTGGGGGAAGGTCAGGGCTACCTAAGCTTAAATCAATCATTGACATACCTTTAGCTTCTTGTTGTTTGGCATGTTTTTTTAAATCTCCGAAAATTGCTGGTGTAAATAAAGACATTTTTTTAGATGGTACGATTTTCAAACTAGTACACTCCTTATAGTTGTATAACAGAATAGTAGTACACATTTTATCATACTAAAACACATAAAGGGAAAGTTATTCTGAAAAAAGAATATATTTAAATAATGGACAAGATGTGTGCGTAGGCTAGCGGAAATAATTTTGCTAATGCTGGAAATAATAATTATGACGGAAAATGAATAACATTTCTGCTATGATAATGAAATGGAAGGGAGGCTATGAAAACTATGAATGTTTATTCGTTAAGTGGCCCAAGCGGAACAGGGAAAAGTACAAGCGCACTTGTTTTTGCCCATAAAATCGGTGTAGAGGCTCTTATTGATGATGGACTTTTAATTGTAAATGGTGTGAAGGTAGCAGGAATCTCGGCCAAGTTTGAGAAAAATACGATTACAGCAGTTCGTCGAGCCATTTTTACAGATGATGTCCACCGTGAGGAAGTAAAAAAAGCACTTGATACATATAAAGTACAATCGATTTTAGTAATCGGCACGTCCGATAAAATGACGAAGACGATCGCTCGACAGCTAGAGCTTGATCCTATCGAGAAATATTACTATGTCGAGGATGTACGTTCGCCGAAAGAAATCGCCAAAGCTCGCTTTATTCGACAGACGCAAGGGAAACACGTCATGCCAATACCGTACCGCCAAGTCGAGCAAAACTTTTTTAAACGGCTCGTGCAAAAAGGGAAGGAGATTTTCTCTTCAAAGCGTGAAAAAATAGGGGAGACGACAATTGTTCGCCCTGATTTCCAACAGGAATATATAGCTATTGACAGGCATGTTTATGTGCAGTTATTAACGTATTGCTGTACAAAACAAAATATTGTACACAAGGTCGAGCAAGTACAATTTCACTTTGGTGAGCTAGCACAAGCAACGATTACATTACAACTTAAGCTACCAATTAATTATTCATTACCAGACCGATTGTATGAATTACAGAGAACGATACAGGCAGAATTTTCTCAGCATTTTGGTTATGAATTAGATGCGATTCATCTTCACATAAAGTCGGTAGTAATTAAGCGAAAATCATAAAAAATAGGTACTCCATTCGCAAGCGATGAAGGCGAGCAGAGTACCTATTTTTTATTTTGATTGACGTGTAAATTGAGGCAGACGTTTTTCCACAAAGGCACGGCAGCCTTCTGCAAAATCGTTTCCTACAAACGGTGTTGAACCGTTCCATAATGTTGGCACACTGTCCACGCATTCTTGAACAGATTGTTTCACGGCTAGTAACGATTCTGGTGACATCCCAGCCACAAGCTTACCCATGCGAATCATGTATTTATTTAAATCTTTTTCAGCAACTAAATAATTAAGCATACCAAGCTTAAAGGCTTCTTCAGCTTTAAACATACGACCAGTAAATACTAAATCCTTCGTAGTTGAAGGACCTACAAGTTGTACTAAACGCTGTGCAAATTTGTTATTTAAGGTAATCCCTAATTTACCGACAGGAATCCCAAGCTTTGCTTTCTCGGAGCCAATGCGGATGTCACAAGCTAAGGCGAGCTCTAAGCCAGCACCCATTGCGGGACCATTAATCACGCCGATCGTTGGAATTGGTAAACGTTCAATTGTGGAGATCGTTTTTTCCATATGTACAAAGGCTTCTTCCGCTTTTTCAAGGGAAATGGCGTTAAATTCTTTAATATCAGAGCCAGCAGTAAAGTTTTCACCAGATCCGCGTAAAATCAGTACTTTATTTTTCGGATTATCTAATACTTGAAGGGCAATTTTGGCTAATTGATCCCACATATTGGCTGTAAGTGCGTTTTTAGCCTGGGGGCGGTGAATCGTAATAATCGCTAGCCCAGCTGTTTCTTGATAAATAATTTTTGCTTCTTCTGCCTCAAGACGAGTTGTTTTTACTTGCATACTTGATAATCCCCCTATAGTTGAAATTTAATACACTTATTATATAACAGAAACCGTAATAAACACTAAATTATACGAATTTTCATGTAAATTAGCCGTGTTATACAAGAATAGGGTCATTTTAAAGAAATTGTACTACTACAGAGTACGGGAAATTGCTATTGTAAGAAAACAAAAGATGTGAGACACTGCTATAGGAACATTTGTTTCTTCATTGTAAAAGAAGCATTTGAACACTTGAAGCGGGATCGTGTTTGAATAATACAGATTATCCGACATTACTCTTTATATAAATAAATTAAACGTACGCACCCAAAATATAGTAAACTATTGATAAAACACGCACAGTTTACAAGGAGGGAGCCAGATGATCACACTAGAGGCGGCATGGAACAGCTATTTATTACTTTTAAACTCTTTAAAGAAAAGTGCTGCTACCAAAAAGCAGTACAATATCGATGGACAGCAATTTTTAGCGTTTGCTCATGAAAAAAACTACTTGCATGTGGATCGTCATTTAAAAGAATTGTTATTTATATATAGTAATTATCTGAAGGAAACCTATGAAAATATCAACACATATAATCATAAAATTGCTACATTGCGAGGCTTTGTAGACTTTGTCTTTTTACGAGAGTGGGTGGAGCCTTTTGATTACGAGAGCATTTTACAACCAAAAAAGAGGCACAAAGAGGCTTTAAAAGTACTGACAAAGAAGCAATTGATGCAAATTACAAATGTCTGGCCGACTTATTTTCAATTCGCGAAAACGATGGAACATGCTTGGCTAGCAAGACGTAATGGTTGTATTGTCCAAATGCTGATGGAAACAGGATGTAAACCAGCTGAGCTTGTTCGAATGAAATGGGCACATCTAAACATCGACTCTTCCTTCATCTACATTTCTAACCACAATGGGCGTCGAGAAATCAAGCTTTCTCCGATCTTAATGAATATGCTAGCGCATTATCAAGAGGCAACAGAGAAATTACATGAAGAAAAACTAAGTGAATGGGTATGGGTGAGCGAGGCTAGTCGATCAAAATCCATCTCAACGAAAACAATTGAGCGAATTTTCCAAACGATGTCAAAGGATATCGGAACAAATGTGAGAGCAACAGATTTGCGCTACACGGTCATGCAAAAGGCATTTCAAAGTGAAAAAACAATCGAAATTATTCAGGAAAAGATGGGCTATGTTCGAAAGTGGGTACTTACTGAAAGACAGGGGCGTTTTGAATAGAAAAGGATAGTTTTTTCGTCTGTATTGAAATGTTATAAAGCGTCCTTAAGGAGAACACATCATAAATAGTTGAGGTTATTCTGTTTGAAAAAATAGTAATGAATCTAAGCTCAGCAAAGTGTTTAGTGTACTACTAACATAAAGGACAGTGGTTTTTCCAGAGAAGCATTTATGAGAAGACTTTATAAAAAAAACATTTGACGTTTTGTACTATTTTAAGTATTATATTGAAAAAAGAATGCCCGGACTAGAACGGGAGAGGTTCATAGCTGATACCCTCTATAAAAAACTATGGAAACATGATAATATGCCATGTCCATATCGGACGTGGCTTTTTTTATGTTTTTACTTATGTTTTATTAGAATGATTGGTGATGCCTCTCTTGAAAAGTGTTGGGAAACATTTTACAAGGAGGTTTTTTTGTTTGTCCAAAGCCATGAAGAAGGACTAACGGATTTAACTTTATTGGGTAACCAAAGTACACAATATTCATATTTCATTTAATGAACCACGATCTTCATCCAGAAAAAATTGAAATGCGGACTTGAATAGTTCAATGAAGAAAGAGGTATTTAGCTATCCTCAAAAAAAACTAAGAAGAAAGCAGTACTTTTCTTAGAGTGCTGGTTTTTGATACAAGGGAGTTTTATAGATGAAGCAGGGAAAAGCAATTGTTGTATTTAGTGGAGGTCAGGACAGTACAACTTGTTTGTTCTGGGCAAAAGAACGTTTTAAAGAGGTTGAGGCAGTAACTTTTGATTATGGTCAAAGGCATCTTCTTGAAATTGAATGTGCGAAGATGATAGCAGAGGAGCTCGGTGTCAAGCATCACATTCTTGATATGTCACTCCTAAATCAGCTTGCTCCGAATGCATTGACACGACAAGACATAAAGGTAGAAGACGGAGAAAATGGTGAGCTTCCATCGACTTTTGTACCTGGCCGAAATCTTCTCTTTCTTTCATTTGCGGGCGTTTTAGCGAGTCAAGTAGGGGCAAAGCATATTGTAACTGGTGTTTGTGAAACAGATTTTAGCGGATATCCAGATTGCCGAGATGTTTTTATTAAATCCTTGAATGTAACGTTAAATTTATCGATGGATGATTCCTTTGTGATAGATACACCATTGATGTGGCTTAATAAGGCACAGACATGGGAACTTGCTGATCAGTTTGGGGCACTTGAATTTGTTCGGGAAAAAACGTTAACATGCTATAACGGTGTAATAGCAGATGGCTGTGGTGATTGCCCAGCATGTAAACTGCGAAAAAATGGGCTTGATGAGTATTTGAGTTACAGGAAGGAGTCGTAAGGCATGCCAGATTTTAGAATCGTCGATAAGCTCCAAAAAATAGATGAAGATATTCAAAGAAATCAATTAAAGTATCATGCAAAGCGTGTTCTCGTAAGCAAAGAATTTACCTTCGATGCTGCCCATCATTTACATAATTATGAGGGGAAATGTAAAAACTTGCACGGTCATACGTATCGCGTAGTATTAGGACTGAGTGGATACACAGATGAACGCGGTTTGATGATTGATTTTGGCGATATAAAAAGAATATGGAAAGAAAAAATAGAGATACATTTGGATCACCGTTATCTCAATGAAACGCTTCCACCGATGAATACGACGGCAGAGAACATTGTTGTTTGGATTTACGAAAAGTTGGCTGAGGCCTTGCTTGATGAACAAAAATATAACGGAGCGCGTATAGAGTTTATCAGGCTATATGAAACCCCGACAAGCTATGCAGAAGCGAGACGGGAGTGGATGGAAGTTGAGTAAGATACCGGTTATCGAGATTTTTGGACCGACGATTCAAGGTGAGGGAATGGTAGTTGGCCAAAAGACAATGTTTGTGAGAACTGCGGGCTGTGATTATTCCTGTTCTTGGTGTGATTCATCGTTTACGTGGGATGGCAGTGGAAAGCATCTTATTGTCCAAATGACGGCGGAAGAGATTTGGTCTGAATTGAAACGTCTTGGAGGCAGTGGCTTTTCATTTGTCACGATTTCAGGCGGCAATCCTGCACTCATCCAAAATTTGCAGGAGCTCATTGCCATTTTAAAAGAAAATGATATAAAGATAGGGGTGGAAACACAGGGAAGTAGGTGGCAAAAATGGATGTATGAGATTGATGAGTTGACAATTTCACCAAAGCCACCTAGTTCAGGAATGACCACAGACTATTCGGTGCTCTCTGATATCTTCGAAAAACTTAAAAATCGAAACAGTAATCACCATATATCCCTCAAAATAGTCGTCTTTAATCAAGCGGATTACGATTATGCTAAACAAATTCACCACCGGTATCCAATGATTCCTTTTTATCTACAGGTCGGTAATGATGATCTCACGACGACTGACAATACACGATTAATACTACATTTATTAGATAAATATCATGCGCTGATTGATCAAGTGATTAACGATGAGGAATTAAGAGATGTTAAAGTACTGCCACAGTTGCATGCCCTTGTTTGGGGGAATAAAAGAGGTGTATAGTGCCATTACGGGGTCCCGTCAGAAAAATGCGGATTTACAACGTTAAGGAAAAATGGATTAA
The DNA here is from genome assembly GCF_001708185.1 of Lysinibacillus xylanilyticus. GTDB lineage: Bacteria > Bacillota > Bacilli > Bacillales_A > Planococcaceae > Lysinibacillus > Lysinibacillus xylanilyticus_A. Next base: position 147,825 of record NZ_MDDN01000003.1, read on the forward strand.
AAACGAGAGTATGCTCAACTCTAAATGTTGTGCTGCTCTTGTTTTTAATTGCGATAAATTGTAGCGCGACTAATTCCGGTCATTTCAACAATTTCACTGACGCTATATTGTTCAGATTTATATAATTTGAGTGCCTTTTTCAATTCTCTTTCATTTACTTTAGGACGACCACCTTTTCGACCTCTTGCTCTGGCACTATTTAATCCTTCCTTCGTTCGCTGGACAATTAAATCACGTTCAAACTGACTGAACGCTTGAAAGACAGTCATCATTAATTTCCCTTGTGGCGTGGAAGTATTAAAGTTTTCTTTAATGCTAAGTAGCTTTATCTGTCTTTCTTTAAAATAAGCAACTAATTCAATTAAATCCTTCGTACTTCTACCTAATCGGGAAAAGCTTTCTATGACTACCATATCCCCTGGTCGCAATTTGTCCTTCAAACGATTTAACCCCGGACGTTCTGCTTTCCATCCAGACATTTTCTCTGTTAAAATCTCGTGGCAATATTTTAGTAAGTCCAACTGTTGATTCAATTCTTGCTGTCGTGTACTCACTCGTGCATAGCCATAAATATACGAAGTCACAGTTTTCGCCCTTTCGATATTACAGATATAATATCATAAAGGGTGCTTTATGAAACATAGATTTTGAGCAAAGTTTTGAAACAGCATTTATACAAAATACAGGAAAAAAAGTAGCCTAATAAAAACGTCTCAAAAAAATCGTTTTCGAGATTAGAACATGATATAAAAAAATATTAAATTCTATGCAACTAAATATCCTTTCAAATGCTCTAACGGTTGTAAGGAAAAGAGAGGTGCTGGTAATGGAGAATGACATTTTAGTAAAGAAAGCGCAGAAAGGAGATGGCGAAGCATTTATACAGCTGATTCAGCAATATGAACTTATTTTGTATCGCACAGCAAAACGACTAGGTTTAAAGGATGAGGACATTGCGGATTTATTGCAAGAAACCGTTATGACCGCATTTGAAAAAATCGCAACGTTGAAAAAGGGACAGTATTTTAATACGTGGATATGTCGGATTTTATTGAACAATTCCTACCGCTTTATGAAAAAAAATAAACCTTTAGCTACAATGGATGAAACAGTTCTCAATAATTTATCACATCAAGATTTTTTGTCGTTGGAGCTAGACGATGCACTAAATAGTTTAGATAACAATCACCGGATTGTACTAACGCTTTATTATGTAAACGGCTTTACTACGAAGGAAATTAGTGAATTTCTACATGAATCCGAAGGCACCATAAAATCACGTATTTCAAGGGCCAAAAAAAAATTGAAAAATACGTATTATATGGAAGGAGCTAATTTAATATGAAACGTAATGCGGATGACTTAGTACGCGAGGATATGAACAAGGAGCAAGAATTACCTGCTTCAATTCGTTCTGCTTTTGACCAATCATACGAACAAATTCGTCAGCAATCCAAGAAAAAAGCAAAAAAATCATGGCTAAAACCAGTATCAGCAGCGGTGGCAGCACTTGCATTAAGCTCGGCTGTCTTATTAACCAACGATACAGCATTAGCAAAGTTACAAGCTTTTTTAGGCATTAACGACCCAGGTTTAGAAACAGCTGTTGAAAATGGTGATTTACAATATATTGGGCAAACACAGGAGTCTGAAAATATTACCATTACATTAGCTAATTTTTTTGCAGATGCCTATCGCCTAGGTCTACAGTTAACAATTGAATCAGATCATATTTCGAAGGACAACTTAAACTACTTAAGCTTTGAATACCGTCTTTTTGACGCAGATGGTAAAGAGATCAATGCTCTTGTATCGGATACAAAGGAAATTGCAGGTCCAGGGATTTATAGTGGTGGAGAATTCCAACTTACAGATGTGAAAAATAATATCGCAACACTTGAACTACTTGAGGAGTCAACTACGACAACTGCTCCATCTTTAGAAGGTGCTCAATTGGTTGTTGAAGCCGTGCATTTTTTCAAAAAGGACGGAGGTATTACATCCGTTGATGGCAAGTGGGCATTTGATTTAACATCTGAAAACGTGGTAAAACAAGTGTATGTAGCAGAAAATTCAGTTCCTGGTTTAACATTAGAACAAGCTAGCATAACAAATGGTTCGATGCAAGTGAGTTATAAAATTAATGGTATAAATGAAGATGAAAATGATATTTTTGAAACAGCATTAGTAAATGGAAATGGGGAATCCTTCTATGCAAAAAGCGCAAATGTCGAACGCTTAAATGAAGAACAGCAAACAGTGATTAGCCTTGTTTTCCCTTACAGTGTGTGGAATGAACAGTCATCACTTTCATTAAAAGTGAAGGGGTATGAAGAATTAAAATTAGTAGAGAAAGAGTAAACTGTACGGAGCATTTAAAAGAAATTATTTTACTATAAGTAGTCCACTGTCATTTTTAATGACAGTGGATTTGCTGTTTTTAATATTAATTACAGGGTTGGTGAATCATGAAAACTTTAAGAGGACTCGAGCTACTAACAGAAAATCAACGAAATGAAATGATGGAATTACATACAGATGCATGGATCCTAGGAACGTATTATACTTTTTCAATGCAGGATTTGTAGGTAATTCACAAACGAAGACGTGAAGAAAATCGATTAGGTTTTGCAGTGCAGCTCGCTGTTTTACGTCGAAGCATCTTGCGCCCCTTGTCTTATAAAACGGGGAAATGATGTATTTAATAAATACGTGTTTTGAATTCTTAAGAAAAAATAAAATTATTTTTCCAGCTTTAACAACACTAGAACGAGTTATATGGGAATCACGTGACCGAGCCGAAGAAAATTATTTAACCTGATTCATTACGCTTTGACACCTATTCAAATAGAAAAATAAAACTCCACTTGGCTGGTTAAAAGAACCGATGGGATTCCTCACCCTAGATACCTTTTTAAAAGTAATTGAACGTTTAGAATTTATACGAGAAATGGACTTAGGCAGTATTTCATTACATACTATTCATCGAAACCGATTAACTCAACTTGCTCGACTCGGCACACGCTCAAATTGTATTTTCCTCTCAAATGGAATTATTTTTAAGATAGAAAAAAACAAGATTGGTATAGACTACCACTCTAATTACAAACAAAATACAAAGTTTCTGATTATGATTTCCTTTCATGTCTGAAGATGCAAATCAATCTTCAAATACATGCTGTAAAACCTTCAAATCGAATGGGAAAAGATAATAATTTAAACCAATGATGTTTTCTTTTAAAAAATATAAGGAGGGGGACATTAATTCTACCTGAATAAATGAAAGGGACAATTAATCAATCTAAATAAAATGGACATCTGCTATTTGAATTAGATACTACTTTAATAAGAAGGAGATAATTCCCTTATATCTAATATACTATTTAAGAATAGGAAGTAATTCTAGATGAGGTGTTCGATTGAAGAAAATAAGAACTGAAACAGAAAGATTAGTCATTCGATTTCTTGAAGAGGGAGATTATACTTCTTGGCTTACCCAGTATGAAAATCGTTTACCATCTCAACATAAATACGATGAAGGTAAATTAGATATGAGCATCTGCACGAAAGAATGGTTTCGTGATTTATTTACTAAACATCATCAGATGGCTGAGGATGACAAGGTATATGTATTTGGAGTGTTTAGAAAAGTAGATAATACTCATATTGGCTTTATAGACTTTTCAACAATTATGAGGGAAGAATTTCAATGGACCAGGTTCGGATATACAATTCATAACCACTTTTGGAGAAAAGGTAATGGAAAAGAGGCTGTAAAGGCTGCCTTTGATCTAGCGTTTGAAAAATTAAATTATCATCGAATAGAAGCTCACATAAACCTTGATAATATTGCATCTATAAAGCTAGCAGAAGGTGTTGGAATGGTGTATGAATGCACGAGGAAAGGATTCATATACGAGGATGACAAATGGACTGATCATCTAGTTTACTTTATAAACGCAAAATAAGCTTTTAAGTAGACAAGAACGAAGATATTTTTTGTATAGATTCTCTCAAGAAAATTAAAAAGCAATAGATTTCAATAAAAACCCCTGATTCTTCTGCTTAGTGTAGAAAAATCAGGGGTTTTTATTTACACATTTGATAAGAAACAAAATCTATTTACACAAATAATAAAAAATCCTACCATTTTATCTACTATCCAACCCACATTTGTGTTAACTTATTATTAAATTAAGTTAACACAAATTCAAGGAGAATAGGAGGAAATAACATAAAGTTATTACAAGTTAATTATGTGCAAATTATTTAAGGTGGAGGAATAAAATGATTCGAAAATTTTCTACATATGATCTTGCCCAGATTTCATTGCTAGCTTGTCTTATTATCGTTTCAGGCATGTTTAAAATTCCAACAGGTATACCTGGCTCTGAGTTTCAATTATCAGCACCCATTGCAGTTGCGATTGCAGCCGTGTTTGGATTTAAGCGATATTTTCTAGCGGGCATCATAGCAAGTTTAATTTTATTTTTACTCGGTATACACTCAATCTTAAATGTGGAGATCTCATTAATTTTTCGATTGACTGTAGGTCTACTCATTGTTGTATTTGGGACTTCTATTCCGGTACTTGTTTTGGCAGGCCCAATTGGAACAACGATTGCTAGATTTGGTTTGGCCTTTACGTTAGGGACTCCATTTTTACCATTATTCGTTTTGGCTATACCAGGCATGATAATCACAGCTGTTAGTGTTTATCCAATAACGAAAATGTTACAGACAATTAATAGGAAAGTAGCAGGTAATAATCATGTTAAAAACGTGTTATAGCATACGAATGCGTGCGGCTGAAAGAAGTCCTGAACTAGGGGAAAAGCATATATCTGGTGGTGAACGGATAGGTAGTAAATCTCAGATAGAACCAATTGTAAAACAGTTATTGAACAAAGCAAGTAATCATTCACGTGGAGATGCTGACTTTATTCAAATTACCATTGAAAAAATTGCGCGTGATCAAATACAGTATATACCACCCTTAGAAATAACGACAGTTGAGGCGGCTTCAATTGAAAAGGCCCATAGTGAAGCAAGAAAAATACTAACCTCCTTAGGTGTTTCAGAAGAGGCATTGAATGTTGCTTTTCATCAACTTAGTAGTAATCAAAATCTCCGTGGGGCCATCATCTTAAATAGTAAAACCGGCTTACGGCTTGACGACCGGGGACAACAAGGGGTTCGTGTATCACGAATCGATTGGCAAGATGCTAATGAGGACTTAAATGAGCGTGTCCGTGAAGCGTTGGCTCTGGCGTCGAAAGTGGCAAATTCTCCGTTTACTATTGCAGAATTATGTTGGTCTGATGATCCAGAATATGTGACTGGATATGTAAGTAGTCGTGATATTGGTTATGTCAGAATTACACCGTTAAAAAGGGAAGGCTGCGAGAGTGGAGGGCGTGCTTTTTTTGTGTCAGATGAAATTGACCTAGAATCTTTTATAAACTATTTAGAAAGCGTACCGGTTCTCATCAGGAGGGATTAAAAAATGGATCATTGGTTTCAACAGGAACTACAATTAATAGAAGAGAAAGGATTGACAAGGAAGTTACGTTCGTTTTCAACTGGAAATGAAAGCGAGGTAATCATAAATGGTAAGAAATTTTTGCTTTTTTCATCTAATAACTATTTAGGTCTTGCAACAGATTTTCGATTAATAAAGAAGGCATCTGAAGGTATTAGTAAATACGGTACAGGAGCTGGTGGTTCGAGATTAACAACCGGAAATTTCGTCATTCATGAACAGCTTGAATCTGAAATTGCCGATTTAAAAAAAACGGAAGCTGCCATTGTTTTCAGCAGTGGTTATCTAGCAAACATTGGTGTGATTTCGAGTGTGATGAAGGCAGGGGATATGATATTTTCTGATGCGTGGAATCATGCGAGTATTATAGATGGTTGTCGACTTAGTCAAGCAAAAACAATTGTTTATGAACATGCGGATATGGTGGATTTAGAGTATAAATTAAGGCAATCACATGGAGATGGAAAGAAGTTAATTGTGACGGATGGCGTCTTTAGTATGGATGGTGATATTGCTCCACTTCCCGAAATCGTTGCGCTAGCAAAGAAATACAATGCTTACATAATGATTGATGATGCGCATGCGACAGGTGTCTTAGGAAATGACGGTCGTGGTACGGCTGATTATTTTGGACTGAAAGATGCGATAGATTTTACAGTAGGCACGTTGAGTAAAGCGATTGGTGCAGAAGGTGGTTTTGTGTCGACGTCGTCAATTGCAAGGAACTATTTACTCAATAGCGCCAGATCATTTATTTTCCAAACAGGTTTATCTCCAAGTGCGATTGAAGCAGCGCGAGAAGGAATTTCCATTATTCAAAATGAGCCCGAACGAAGGGAACAATTGCTGAATAATGCTAAATATTTACGTTTGAAATTGCAGGAATCGGGTTTTGTAGTTAAGGAAGGGGAAACGCCCATTATATCTCTTCTTATTGGTGATTCCCATGAAGCTATTCAATTTTCTGAGAAACTTATGGATGAAGGTGTCTTTATTCCAGCAATTCGACCACCAACTGTGCCAAAAGGGTCAAGCCGGTTGCGGATTACAGTGATGGCCACACATACAAAGGAGCAGCTCAATACAGTCATAGATAAAATCAAAAAAATAGGAAAAGAAATGGGTATTGTATAATCCTTATATAATAAAGAATGTCAACTCTTTTGAAAGATTATTATAGTTATTTTACCTTTTTAATAGAACTTAATAATATTAAAAAGATGTTTAATCGCTAAATTGCTGTTGGACAATTGTAAAATTGAAGATTAAAATCTGAAACAATAGATCTTAATAAACCCCTGATTCTTCTGCTTAACATAGAAAAATCAGGGGTTTAATTTATACCATTGTATGTTTTACTACAAATGATTCACTGCTTTGACGCTCACTTTAACTGTTAAATCATGTTTTCCACCTGAATAAACACCTTCAACCGGACTAATATCGGAATAATCACGGCCAATGCACAAAATAATGTGATTTTCTAATACTTCCACATTATTAGTTGGATCTAAGCCAATCCAGCCGATTCCTGGTATCATGACTTCTACCCAAGCGTGGGTTGCAATATCACCGACCAAAGCAGAGTTTTCATCAACATATAAATAACCACTAACATAGCGAGCTGGAATTCCTTTTGCTCTTAATACCGCAAGCATGACATGGGTGAAATCCTGACAAACACCTCGCTTAAGGGCGAAGGCTTGACTTGCAGTTGTCGTAACATCAGTCGCACCAGGATCATATTCAAATGTCGAGTATAAATATTGCATTAAATTCAGCGAAAATAACACGGGATTTTCTGCATGACCAATCGCATGATAAACTTCCTCTAACTGATTTTCTGTCATATACGTAAAATGTGTAGACTTTAAATAGGGCAAATAATGTTCATAAAACAGCTGAGAATGAAAAATTGTTTGCATCTCATGTGAATATTGAATGCGATGAATAAAGGGTGCACGTTGAATGCTGACAATAGAGGTCGTTTGAATTTCTAGCTCTTGATGCTGCTCAGGTATATAAAAAGTGCCAACCGTATTGCCCCAAATATCTGTATGCTCACGCGTTAAAGATGAAGGTGTAATGGCAATTCGATAGGATAATAAGCGCTGACGCTCATCGCCTCTTGGTTTCAAGCGGATAGTATTTAAGCTTTGATCGACTTCAGACTCATATTGAAAAATATTAGTATGTTGAATTTCAAATTTCATGGTGTCCGCTTCCTTTTGATTACTGACTTGCTTGTTGAAAGGGAGCTGTGGGTGATTCCTTTCAAGGTTGTACGCTGGGTTCATATAAATGATAAATTGTTGCAAATGTATTTCCAAAATCAATACATTGACACAATCTTTCCTCCATTAACAGAATCGTTTCCTCTAAGGTAATATTCCATAAGTCCACATTCATCATGGCAAATAATAAATTCTTTAATGGGGTATGAAGCTCTATATATCTTGCTGAAATAGGATCATTTTCTAAACAACTTAACGATTCCTCTAATTTTTGTAAGCAAAACATCACTGAACGTGGGAAGTGCTTATCCTGTAATAAATATTGAATGACACAAAGTAAATTTGTTTGGCGATGCTTCCGCAAATAAGACTCCGTCGCCTCCGATAAATCAAGTAAAAACGTTCCGTCCACTTCAAATAAGGAGATAGCTACCTCCTTATGTTGCTCCAGTATAATTAAAGCCATACGAATCGTCTTTTCAGCTCGTTCTAACCATTTCCCAACGTGCATGAAATAATAAGGTAAATCTCGATCCATCGAGCCTTCGATAAGCCCAGTAACCGTTAATGAAGTCTTTCGAACATTTTGCAAAAAAGAATTCAGAACGATAAGTGGAATAGGTCTTTCGCGTCCGATTATTTCTTGCTGTAAAGATAAATAAAAGGCATTTTGCAATTCCCAAAGCTCAATCGGGATGCTATCTCGGGTTACCCGCGCATTTTCCCTAACCGCACGTAAAGTAGCATGAAGGGCGTTACAGTTTTTATCAGAAAATAGAAGATATTCGATCAGTAGATTAACTCGAATGGATTCATAAAAAGTCAAATACTCTTCCTTCGAGGCACAAATATCTAACACCGCTTCCCAATGGTCGATGTATTCATTTTCTTTACCTGATTGCTCCAACATATTCAACAGCTGTACTTGTAATATATGTGCATTCGTTTGTGTTCGTTCACTATATCTTGCCATCCAATACAGTGCATCGGCTACTCGACTTAGCATACTGTAATTCCTCCTTTAATATCCATGTATCTTTTGCTCCTCCGCCCTGTGACGAATTCACGACTAAAGACCCTTCTTTCAGTGCCACACGGGATAACCCACCAGGGAGTACATAAATATCATCACCCTTCATGACATATACACGCAAATCGACATGGCAAGGGTAGAATTTCCCATCCTGAAAAGCAGGTGCTCTAGACAAGTTAATCGTCGGTTGTGCAATATATTGAAACGGGTTTTCTATAATTTTTTCTTTAAATTTAGTAATTTCTTCATCACTCGCATGCGGACCAATTAGCATATCATAGCCACCAGAGGCACTAACATTTTTTATGACAAGCTCTCTCATATGTTCAAGTACCCAAGCTCGCTGCTTGTCATCATCTAAATGATAGGTCTTCACATTTCGTAAAATAGGTTCCTCATTTAAATAGTAGCGAATCATATCTGGCACATAGGCATACATCGCTTTATCATCGGCCACACCGTTACCAACAGCATTTAAAATAGCAATATTTCCAGCTTTATAAGCATCCATGATATGAGGGACTCCAAGTAAAGAATCCTTTCGAAAAACAACAGGATCTAAGAAATCATCATCAATTCGACGATAAATAATATCGATTTGTTCTAGGCCATAAATTGTCTTCCTATACACCTTATTATCTTGAACGACTAAATCATGCCCTTCTACAAGCTGAATATTGAGTTGCTGAGCTAGGAAAACATGATCATAATAAGCTGAATTATACATGCCCGCTGTTAATAGAACAGCCTTAGGTTCTACACCTGGCTTCATACAAGCTGGTCGATGAGCAAGTAGTGCCTTTTTCATAAAGGCCATTTGTTTGTCGAGTGACTGAATGGAATGCTTAGAGAAAAACTCAGGATAGACTTCCTTCATGACATATCGATTTTGAAAAACATAGGAGATACCTGAAGGATTTCGTAAATTATCCTCTAACACGTAGTAAATACCGTTTTCATCACGAATCAAATCAATGCCTGCTAAAAAAATATGATTATCGATTGGTACTTTTACACCAAGCATTTCTTTATAGTAGTATGGATTGTTTTCAATAAGCCTTTTCGGAATAAGCCCATCCTCAAAAATGGACTGTTCATGATAGACATCATGCAAAAAGCAATTTAAGGCTTTGACACGTTGCTTCATACCAGCTTCAATTACTTCCCACTGTTCATGTGGAATAATAATAGGGATAAAATCAAAGGGCATTGTCCGTTCTGTACCACCTTGTGCTCCATATACGGTAAATGTAATGCCTTGTCTAAGGAAGCTTGATTGTGCTTGTTGGTATTTTTCATCTAACTGTTCCTTTGGAAAAGCATTAAGCTTATGATGGAAAGACCGATAATGAGGCTTCGGTTGATTGCCATCAAACATTTCATCAAAAAACATACCAGATTCATAGAACTTCATCATATGGATCGCCCTCCGAATTTAAGTAGTAGAGAAAACGTGTTACACTAAATAAGAATCAATTTCGCCTTGGCGTAATTGTTGCTGTCGCTTCGCTTTCGCACAGATAAACAATTGTTGCTGTCGCTTCGCTTTCGCACAGATAAACAATTGTTGCTGTCGCTTCGCTTTCGCACAGATAAACAATGCGTTCAGATTTTGAATTGTGTGTGCACAATACAAAATCCGTAATATCCGCCGGAGGCTTTATCTTCATTCAGTTGGTGTTAGAGCACTAATTGAAAAGGAACCACAACTGCATTCATTCTCCACTTTTAGAGGAATGAAGATAAATACATAAAAGGAGCTAGAAAAAATGACAATCATTAATTTAATGCAAGCTTATGAGCTAGACAAGCTTTCAAAATTAGGTTTAACTGATGAGGAGATTGTAGGCACATTGCATACAGGGGAAGTATCAGTCTGGCAAGAAAAAGTACCAAACTATGAATTTTCCGAAACAATGGCACTTTTTAAAGAAGGGGAACAATTGTTCTTAGATGCTCTGCATGGTAACTATCGTATCAAATATGTAACTTTGCCAGGCATTCAGCGTTTGCTGCATCTTCGTTTTTCATTAGAAGAAGATAAGGATTATCATTTATTAGAAACAGGAATCCAACATTTAACTTGTAATGAGGAAACTATCGTGAAGCTTCAACATATGCTATCAACAAACTGGTCTCTAGCAAAACAAGTAGATGGGACGTATAGTGTTTTTGTTAAGTAATTCACTTCCACACAGAAAACATTGCATTCGGAATCAACAAAACCAGATAATTCCATGCGCATTGTGAGATAAATCGACACATATAGTTACCCAGCTTTTCTTTTTTCGAATCGTCTCACAGCATTTTAGTACACTAGATTTAAATATTCATTTTCGTTGCACTTTATGCATGAAAAAGTAGATCTTTCAAAAAATCTTTCAAAAAGGTGATTTTCTTTATAAAGAGAATCATCTTTTTTTACGCACAATTAAACAAACATACGTTCCGTTTTGCGAAAAAAAGGCACTTTTTTCACCATAAAGTTCCCAAATTTATATTTGGGAACGTTTTTTCGTGGTAAAATAGAGAAAATAGAGGTGATTTTATGGAAAAGACAAAGCTCCCTAAAATAATGAGGGACTTCCTTGTCTATTTAACGACGATTAAAGGGAAGTCTCCGCGCACAAGAAAAGAATACGAATATGATTTGACATTATTCTTCCGTTTCTACATAGCAATCCAGAATGATCTGGATATAACAGATATAACGAAAATAGATATTTCTACTATTACAATAGAAGAAATCCGAGAGATTACACTGGAGGATCTTTATTTATTTATGGAGTATTGCGAAGTACAGCGCGGAAATTCTGCATCCGCGAGAGCACGTAAGGTGGCAACGTTAAAATCATTTTTTAAATACCTTAAAGGGAAACGCCGGCTTCTTGAGGAAAATCCCGCTGATGAATTAGAAACACCAAAGATTGGACGAAAAAGACCTATTTATATGAATCTTGAAGAAGCCACTCAATTTATTGATGGCATCCAGCCAAATAGCGCATCTCCAAGAAATTATTGTATGATGATGTTTTTCTTAAATTTAGGGATTCGTGTAACCGAGCTATGTCAGCTACATAGGTCATCTATACAAGGGCGCTACTTAACTGTTGTTGGTAAAGGGAATAAGGAACGGACCGTATACTTGAATGATAGCTGTATGCAGGCACTTGAAGACTATGAAAATAGTGGAAAGGCATCGTATAAAGGTGAGGGAGAAGAGCCACTTTTCGTCTCACAAAAGGGCACACGCTTTACACGTCAAACCGTTGCTAAAATCGTTAAACGAATCAATCAGCAATCCGGGCTACAAAAAGAACGACTGACACCACATAAGTTACGTCATACATCCGCAACGATGATGTATAAATCAGGGGCAGATATTCGAAGTCTTCAGCATATACTTGGCCATTCAAGTGTTGCGACGACACAAATCTACACACATATTGAAGATGAAGAACTGCAACATGTACTCGAAAATAATCCGTTCAATATTGTGCGAGAATGATAATTTTCGAAACTAATCTCCAAAATTTTAAAGGAAATCAAAGTAATCGAAGAGAATACTTTACATTGTATAGATTTTATACTGAACTAATAACTTTTGGTGAGGGGAGTAGTTTATGAATCCATTAATAAATGATCATCTGCGTGAAACGAGAAATACTTTAGTGAAGGAAATTGAGTTATTAAGTGATCGTCAATTGAATGATAAGCCTGATTTAAAAAGTTGGAGTATCGCCCAAATTTGCCATCACCTAGCCTTAGTGGAAGAGTCTTCAGTAAAGGCGATTACATGGGGATTAACACAAGTAGAGAGTAAGCAAACGGAGCGCAAAAATGTTCAGCTTATCGTAGATCGAACAAAGAAAATAACAGCTCCAAAAATTGTTGAACCTGCTGAAGACTTCTTTACAGTTCAACAAATCATTGAGATGCTGAACGATTCGAGAATAAAATTAACAACTTTCCTTGATACAATTGAAGATAAATCCATCTTAGCCGAAAAATCCGTGAATCATCCTGCACTTGGTGAACTACCTCTTGATCAATGGGTTGAACAAATTTATTTACATGAGCAACGACATATCGTGCAAATATTAGAAATCAAAATGTGTTTAGAGGTTGAGCATTAATGAATTCACAGGAGACGGAATACAAGCAATATAAGCCGGTTCGTTAAAGAAATGATACTAGCAAGCAAAAATTCAATCGTAATAGAACTTGTCTGGAATATGTTGATGTTTTTTTCAAAAATGGAGTAATAGATGGTGAAGGGGCCGATTTCTCAGTATTACTATTGAGAAATTGGCCTTTTTTATTGAATCAGCCACTTGACGAAAGAAATAAACTGTTATATATTAAATAAAAATAACATAGACTGTTATAAAACAGTTTGAATCAGGGAGGAATTCTAATGTCAAAGTATCGTGTTGGTTATGATTTTTATTGTGAAATGTGTGAGCGTTATGGATTGGAGCCAATTTCATTCCGCTATTATGTATTACAGTTATCACAGCAGCAACTTTCAGCTTATAATATGCAAGCAAAACAATTAGGTATTTAATAGTTATCGTTAATAAAGGATGTGGTTATGACGGAAGCCGATGTGAATATTTTATGAAAAGCCCAGCCATACTAACTAAAATGGACTGGGCTTTCGTATATTTAAAAGAAATATCAGATAATTCGTTGACATAATAAACAATCTGTTATATATTATTAAAAAATATTAACACTGTTATATAACAAAAAGGAGGGATGTATATGTCACATTATAAAGCTGGATATCAATTTTATTTAGAGAAATGCGAACAATTTGATTTAGAACCGATTAATTTCTATTATTATGTCAATCAATTATCGCAAGAACAATTAGAGTATTATAACGAAGCTGCACAAATGAAAGGAAGTTATTAGAATGACAGATTATCGTGAAGGCTATGAATTTTATCGACAAGTATGTGAGACACACGATCTAGAGCCAATAAATTTTCACTATTATATTTTAAACTTATCTCATGAGCAACTAAATGCTTACAATGAACGAGCCAAATCATTGGGAGGTCCAATAGAATATGAAGTCTCTTAACTTATAAAATGCCTTACTGCCGTATTGACAGTAAGGCATTTTATGTGCAAATCATAAATTAAGAAATTGCAAAACATCGAAAAATTACAGAAAATTCATAAATATAGGCTAAATATAATACATAGAATAGGTTTAATATTTGGGTTGAATTAACTGCTTTTCTCAGATTATAATAGAACTACAAAACTATGTACCTCACTTTAATATAAATCAAAAGTACCAAACCCTTCTTATTTTAATGAACGGAGAATGAAAATTATGAATATCACGCCTAGTAATATCAATCAAGTTACCTACAGTCTAAAAGAAAAACAAGATATCTTTTCAGCAATGAATAGTTCAATCATCGTAGCGATTACAGATCGAACCGGGAAAATCACGTTTGTTAATGATCATTTTTGCAAAATTTCTAAATATACTCGTGAAGAATTATTAGCGCAGGATCACCGATTACTCAATTCAGGATTCCATCCAAAATCTTTCTATAGAGAGATGTGGAAAACTATAGGTAAGGGTGCAACGTGGAATGGCGAAGTATGCAATCGCGCAAAGGACGGCGGTCTTTATTGGGTGAAGACAACGATCTTTCCTTTTCTTGATGACTTTGGTAAACCGTATCAATATATTGCTATAGGGGTCGATATTACTGCACAAAAGGATATAAAAAAGGTTACCCATATTGCTTTTCACGATGAATTAACAGGGCTACCCAATCGTCGTAAATTAGACCAACGTTTAGAATATGAATTCCATCAATCTCGATGCACTGGCGAAAAGTTTGCGTTATTTTTCATTGATGTAAATCGTTTTAAAAACATAAACGATGGACTTGGCTATATCATCGGGGATATGTTCTTAGTGGAAATGGCGAATCTTTTACGCAACGTTGATTTTACATCCAATTCTATTTACCGCCATAACAGTGATGAATTTGTTATTATACTAAACGATGTTGACCGTATTGAGGAAAAGGCCAAGGAAATAATCGACATCTTTAATGAAAGTTTAATTGTAGATACACATGAATTCTATGCAAGCATTAGTATGGGGATTAGTATTTTCCCAGATCATGCAAACTCCATAGAGGTATTATTTAAGAATGCCTATATAGCCATGAATGCTGCGAAATCTTCACGTGGTAATCAATATCACTTATACCGTCAGAATATGGATGAAATCAATGATAAATGGCTCTTACTTGAAACAAAATTACATCAAGCGTTAAAAAAAGATAGTTTTGAGTTACATTATCAGCCAAAAATCAATTTAAAAACGAATAAAATGACTGGCATGGAGGCATTACTTCGCTGGTATGATCCTGAACTAGGCCATATGTCACCAGATCGTTTTATTCCATTTGCTGAGGAATGTGGGCTTATAAATGACATAGGTGTATGGGTATTAAGAAAAGCATCTGCCCAGGCACGTACTTGGAATGCGATACATAATTCAAATTTACGAGTAGCTGTAAACATTTCTCCGATTCATATTAGTACATCAGGATTTGTCGATATGGTACAAGAAGTGATTGCAGAAACAAAAATTAATCCGCACTTTTTAGAAATTGAAATTACAGAAATGAGTATGCTGGACTATACGGAAGACTTGCTCAATACAATTAACCAATTAAGAGCACTTGGTATTACAATTTCAATAGATGATTTCGGAACTGGCTATTCGTCGCTAAATTATTTAAAGACATTCCCGGTCGATGTCTTAAAAATAGATCGTGCATTTGTCCGAGATATTGTGCCTGAAAAATCAGGAATTGCCATGATTTCAGCCATGATTTCTCTAGCGCATGCCTTAAATCTTCAAGTAGTAGCTGAAGGGGTCGAAGAAGAAGCAGAATTAAACGTGCTGCGTGAGTATGGCTGTGAATTCGTCCAAGGCTATTACTTCAGTAAGCCATTACCCGTAGAGGATTTTACTCAGTTGATTGTAGATAGTTGTATGTAGGTAGTACGGAGGATCTTGTCTTTAGTTTTGGACAAGATCCTCTAAGTGTTCATAGATTATTAAGATAAAATAACAAACATATTTATTAAGCAAAATTTTACAGTTGTTGAATAGTTTATGTCCCAATGAAAATTTAGGATTTCTTTCTCCCTAATTCGTCTTTCTAGTGTCTGGCCAAAACAAAGAAACAGGCATGTGAAACCTGTGAATAATAGAGATTTTGTTTGAAATTTAAGATTGATTAACATTCTGCTTCTGAAAGTAAGTTTTGAATGAGCGTAAAAATCGTGTTATTCTTGTTCAAGAGAGATTCCTCATTTCGTAATTGTTTGTGTCGTAACTAACATTTTACACTGAGAATCTCTCTTTTGTTCATTTTTTATTGGAGGAAATTAGATAATCAACACGCGTGATAAAATAACTGATTCAATAATATTTATAGATTTTAAATAGTCAATTTTGACATGGATGATTTTTTTGTCATAGTCACTAATTAGAAATCAACCAGATTTGTTTATGTTGTAATTTTATTTTATGATTAATATAAAAATAAGAAAGAGATATACTATGCAAGAAACTTTTTTTCAATTATTAGAACAGGCTGGTCTGTTTGCAGTCTTTTTAAGTTTATTCATTAATATATTAGTGAGCATTATAGGTATATTACCAAGTGTATTTATTACAGCAGGAAACCTAACAATTTTTGGTCTATATAATGGCTTAATCGTTTCTATTATTGGTGAGGGGTTAGGCGCATTCATTAGCTTTATTTTATATCGAAAAGGGTTAAAGAAATGGAGACATACAGATACCCAACATCCTGTTATTTTAAAATTAAAGCAGCTTGAGGGATTTAATGCATTTTGGGTTATTTTATGCTTAAGAATTCTCCCATTTACTCCATCTGGTGTTATAACGTTAGGAAGTGCATTTTCAAAAGTTTCACTTGGTATATTTACAGTTGCTAGTACGTTAGGGAAAATCCCTTCACTTATTATTGAAGCAGGCGCAATATATGGTTTTATGCAAATTGATTCTAAGTGGAAATATGTAAGCATTGTTGTTATCTTGATTCTCTTTCTATTATGGAAGTTAAAAAATAAGTCTTCATGATGAAGTAAGCATTCGAAGGGAGCATTATTCCAGTCATGAGTATTTTGTGGCTCATCACCCTAACTTTGGTGATAAACCACTTTGTGGAATAACTCTAAGATTAGCAATAAAATAGAACGCTATTTTTCTTTCACTGGATCCACTTGCTATCGCGAATACAGAAAATGTCAATTAAAATGAGTGTCAAATTGCAGATGTATTTGACACTCATTTTTTATTGTTGTGGAACCCTTTTTTGTTAATTAAGAATGCTTTGAAATATTTATGAATTAGTTAAAAGCAATTCTGTTTACAAGCAATAGAAATAATTTTCTGATATTTCCCGAAAAATAATTGATATTATTTAACAGTTTTGCTAAAGTTATATGAAATATCAATCGATGATGTGGCCAAGTAAGTAAGAAATGTGAAACAGAAAATATAGCAATTGCTGAGAGCTATATCACCACTTCTTATCTGAAACCTACCACGGAGATGTTATGCAAACATAACCGAGTCGTTTTCGTTACAAAACGTTAGAGGGTTTTAAGATTTTTCTTAAAACTAAATTCAAGGTGGTACCACGTTTATTTGGCACAAAGACGTCCTTATTTGGAGGACAGCTTTGTGCTTTTTATTTTTTCAGTATGTAAAGTTACAGAAATGGAGGAGAGAATATGACAACACAACAAAATGATTTTTCAAAATGGTACATTGAAACAATCCAAAAGGCCGATTTAATGGATTATACACCGGTCCGTGGCTGTATCGCATTTAAACCAGACGGCTATGAAATTTGGGAACATATTCAGGAAGAAATGGATCGTCGTTTTAAAGAGACAGGTCACCGCAACGCTTATTTCCCTATGTTAATTCCTGAATCCTTCTTCCAAAAAGAAAAGGATCATATCGAAGGTTTCTCACCTGAGCTTCCTTGGGTCACGGAGGCAGCTGGCGAGAAATTAGAAGAACGTTTAGCCCTTCGTCCGACATCTGAAACGATGATTGGACACCTTTATTCAAATTGGATCAAAAGTTACCGTGATTTACCTGTCTTGATTAATCAATGGGCAAATGTCTTTCGTTGGGAGAAAAAAACACTTCCGTTCATTCGAACATCTGAATTTTTGTGGCAAGAGGGCCATACAGCGCATGTTGATGAAGAAGATGCGCGTCAAGAAACAATGCAAATGTTAACTATCTATAAGGAAGTTGTAGAGGAGTTGCTGGCAATCCCAGTCTATGATGGACAAAAAACACCTTCAGAGCGTTTTGCAGGGGCTGTAGATACTTATTCTATCGAAGCAATGATGAAAAATGGGAAGGCCGTACAAGCCGGTACCTCTCATTATTTAGGGACAAAATTTGCTGAAGCCTTTGATATAAAATATTTAAATAAAGCCAATCAGCATGAATATGTACACACAACATCTTGGGGGACTTCCACACGTTTAATAGGTTCAGTAATTATGGTTCACGGTGATGAGCAGGGGCTTATTTTACCGCCACGAATCGCACCAACCCAAGTTGTCTTAATACCTGTAGGTCCATGGAAAAAGACCCCTGAAATTATGGAGAAACTAGATGACATTTATGCAGTCCTTAAGAGGAAGGGAATTCGAGTACGTCTTGATGACACCGACCAATCACCAGGCTTCAAATTTAATGAATGGGAGTTAAAAGGTGTACCGGTTCGAATTGAATTAGGACCTCGTGACTTAGAAAACAATCAAGCCATGTTAAAAGCACGCGATGAAGATGAGAAACAAGCAATTGATCTTAACAACATTGTTTCTGCAATTGAAGAAGAACTAACAACGATGCAAACTCGTTTATTTGACAAAGCGCGCCAATTCCGTGATGCAAATGCTCATACACATATTGATACGCTACCTCAATTACAGCAGCATATTAATACTTCCAAGGAAAATGGATCTATTTCAGGCTGGGTGCTTGCTGGATGGTGTGGAAATGATGCGTGCGAAGAAAAAGTGAAAGAAGAGACTAAGTATACTTCTCGTAATATACCGTTTCATCCACCAACTACTAAAACAACGTGTATTTGCTGTGGAAATGAAGCGAAACATACAGTTTGGTTTGCTCAGGCATATTAAGGTCAAATTTGCTCACACGCAAGTACTCAGCTTTTGTAATATCTTCATATTTCCAATCCATATACAGATTATCTGTGACGGCTGTTATTTTTTCTAAATCTTGTTGTTTAGTCTTGTAAAATTGTTCTAATTGTTTAGATTTCGTCTGAACGATAGACTGTTTATTATTCCTTAATGACGGTGGTCATATCAGTAGGGACATTCTTTCAATTTTGTTTTTGTTTGTTTACGACTCGTTTTCCCCTGCATTTCCATCTGGAAATGCAGGGTGTGTTTTTATCTTGATTCTACAATGTTTTTTCTGTGTTTTCAAAAAAATACTTGTATGCTAAAATAAAAACAGAACATATATTCTTTTTTTTCGCGGAGGGTGAAAACAATGAGTTATGATTTAATGGTCTTTGATAAAGAGCAAGCTCCAAACAATAAAGAAACATTTTTGCAATGGTATGATGAACAAACAAAATGGGCTGAACCACATGATTACGCAACAATAAGAGTTACAACACCAGCATTACAAAAATGGTATCAGGATATGGTGGAACAATTCCCCAATATGAATCTGGTGGATGAGGAATTATTGGATGAGGATGAAGATGACGAGTTAGAGATTCGTTTGACTGAATATAGTATTGGTTATGCCGTGATTTACACAGCTTTTGCCTGGTCTGTAGCGGATGAAGCATATAGTACGATGAAGGAGCTTGCCAAAAAGCATGGAGTCGGTTTTTTTAATGTGAGTGGTGAGGGGGAGATTTTCTAAATCTTTAAATCGTATGTCGAGAGGTGGATAAGAAATGACAGAAAATCTTATTGCGCAATGGCAAGAGCAAAGAAAGACATTTGATGCAAAGAATGACAAAGCAATTAACGCCATGCATACGCTAAGGGAGCAAGTTCAAAAAGCGGAGCGAACAGAGGTAAATTTGCGCATGCTCGTCGAAATTTTCTGCATGTTGAAAATGTATGACGAGGCATACAAAATTTTTACATCCGTCATGGATTTACGTAATAAAAAAGATCAGAAAAAATACGGCGCGATTAAATATTGGATTGACAATCCACAAACTGTAAAGCCACTATTGCCACGTGTCATTCAGGAGCAAGCGGAGATGAAAATACCATTACCAACATTTAAATATATGCCGAATCCAATACAAGCGAATATTTTTAAAACGGGTGAATTAGTTGTTTGCGACTGCTGTGCGCAAGAAGTGGACATTTATTGTACTATAGGCATTTATGCAATTGAAGAGGTGGAATATCTTTGTCCAAGCTGTATTCATAGTGGGCTTGCTGCACAAAAATTTGACGGTCAATTTCAGCAAGATTTATTAAATGCCGAGCTTGTGAAGAATGATGACTATACAGATGAAGTGTTGCATCGAACACCTGGCTATATTAGTTGGCAAGGAAATGACTGGGTAGCCCATTGCACGGATTATTGCGCATTTATTGGTTATGTTGGCTGGCAAGAGCTAGTGGAGATGGGCATTACGGAGGAGTTTGAACATTTTAATGGTCATACCAAAGATGAGCTAGCCGCTACTTTGCGTAATAATGGTTCGCATCAAGGTTATTTATTTCAATGCTTAGAATGTCAGCAATACATTCTGTATTCCGACTTTGATTAAATCTAGGTTACATAGGTGAAGTATGGGGAAGTTGACCATGGCTCTGGAGAAAATCTACCAGAGTTACTAACTAGTTAGTGTGGAGAAATGACCAAGAAACAATAGATGAATTTCATGGAGACTATTTGTTTCATTTTAGCGAAATTCACTTGTTTTATAGATTGGAAGAAGTCTTTTTCAAGCATCTGGATAGTCGGTAAGGCATCGATTTCATCCTTGCGATAATCCTCGTCAATTGGCTGTTCAAGACGAACTAGTGTAATAACTCTATGTAAAAGAATGGTGAGTAAAAGTACATTGACTTCTTTTTGGTACAAGCTTAATTGATGGATTTTGAAATGTAATACAAGGATAGTCGTGGTTTTGGTGCAAAAATTAGGTACTTGTAGTTTGATAATTAAGAAATCACGATTGTCCTTTTTTTGTGAAGTGAAGATAAATACTGACAAAATAATAATTACGTAACTTTATATCCAAACAATCGAATGGGGGAAATGAATTTGTCACAGTATATAGAACAGTTTTTGGCGGATGTGTGGCAACAGTTAGAGCGCTTTTATCAGCAGGAAAACGAGCGAATTAGTAAAACGAAGGACTGGAGCCGGCTCCATATAGGGGTTACGGATTTTGTAAAGGTTAAATGGACATCAGAAAAATTGAATAAATTACAATGGGGAACCCCTCATTATGGAACGATTTCGATTTATACATACGAGCCATTTAGTTGGCGTGATGATGCTTATAAAGTAGCAGCGGGCGATTACATGCAAGAAATAACAGACATCAACCAAATAGAAGAATTATTTTCCGCTTTATGTGCCAAAATGGATGCGGTTTTCCAATCCGATGAATATCATGCGAGGCTTTTTGATTATCGCCTTCAACTTATATTGGAATTTGAGCATGAGGGGCGTGCGATTTGCTATCAAAAAGAGCTACTAAATAACGACAAATTCACATTAGCGAAACAAACGTTAGCTACTTTTATTGAAACAAAAGTGATGGCTGATTTACCTGTATATCCTGCTAAGAAAGATGGATTTTTCTTTGCTCGTTTCCTAGTCAATCCTCATTTTTTCCATCAGCACGTAGCTGATATCGAACCATTAATGCAAAAGTTATTGGAGAAGTATAGCGGGAATGAAGAACGCTTAAAACAGTGGATATATGATTATACATTGGCATTTAAAGCTTGGGCAGAGGAGTATATTTTATCGGTTTATTTTGAGGAAACAGGAGAATATGCAACGAAATGGATACTAAACTCAGAGGCTAGACCTAAACAGAAGGAGCTAGAGTTCTTCGTTTATATTGCCTTACAAATCGGATCTAAAGAACCTGATACACGTATGCAATATCTTGAATTGGCGCAGCAACTTGGGTCACAAGAGGCGGAGGATTATTTACAAAATGGCAGTAATCATTTTGAACATAGTAGGAAAAGTGCGTGCTTTCAAGGAACAGCCAATGATATTCGAAAAATCATTTCAATTCACATCATTGTTGAGGAAGAAGAAGCCTATCGTGAAGCGTTGCAATACATCATCGATTTGTTACAAGCGGGCTTTATCAAAAGCTATAGCTTACAGTTAGAGAGTCAGGAAGAAAATTATTTACCGATTCAAGGCCTTGCGAAAACTGAGCTGCATCAATTTTTTGCAAATTGCCTTGCGTATCCAAACCTGTTCCCATTGATTGCCGACTATGCAAAAGTGGCAATGGAGGAATATGCATGGTATGAGGACGTGGAGCCTAGCGAGCTATCCGCTATGCCTGGGACATATGCTGTATTTGGTTTAGGGCTTTTTAGCGATGCTTATTTTCCCCTTGTGCAAAGCTATATGTCACTTGTTGATTCAGAGCACCAGCTTGTACAAAATAACTATGCAGAAGCTTTTCTTAACATGCACGCACTATCAGTAGAACGGATGCCTGTACTGATTGACATTTTACTTAGCGCAAATGAGGGGGAGCTCGAGCAGTTAAAAGGAATTCACGTTGATGAACTGGAATTGCTAGCTGAATTGATACATCAACTGGAGAACAAAGAAGATTACCAACGTAGCTATGTGTTATATCAAATTTTTGGTAGTATGGAGGATCTAGCACAGCGCATTAAAAAAGAATCAGCGCCAATCCAAGAAATGCTAGAAAAATTACTAGGTTGGATGGAAGATTATTAATGGGTTAGCTTTCCTTAGTACTTTAAAAGGCAGGACATCTCTGTAGAGTAGGAAGTGCAATGTTGAGGAGATGCTAGCAAAATGTCATTTTTAGCATCGAGAGTAAAAGAGCTGCAAGATAGTTAAAATCGCAGTTGCTTTTGCTAAAAAATCAAATTTTTTCACGACCTTCGAGTTGGTGAAAAATCAAGAAAGAGGAGGATTCTATTGTTAGATATTAATCATACTACTGCTTGGATCGAGTTGTTGTCCACTTATGAAGTTAATCCGAAATATGGCAATCCTGATGTAATTGATCAGTACCTGGATCAGCGGGATGCCGATCCGTTTGATTCACAATGGATTGCTGCACATGGCGACCTGACAGCTATCATTGACAGTATATTGGTGGCGGATCGAAAGGAGATAGAGATGCTTCAGGATCGCGCCAGTAAACAAATTTACGAAACAATCATTGGACAGACTAGTCACTCTGATCTAGCCGCCTATGCATCCGATGATGTAAGGCTGATTGTTGGCTTCCTTGTGACGGGCCGAGTTAACAGTTTTGTTCTTGAAATGAAGGAAAGTTACGAACGCGGCGATTTACCCAATGTTGAAGAGAGTCCTTTTTCATGAGAAAAACCGTACCTGCTGATGTTTTAATCCGCTGTCGCACAGTGATACCCGGCAATCTAGGCATAGTTTGTTGCTTGATTTAGAAAAAGAATGTGTGCTTGTCAGTGATGGTTGGGGTGTAGCGTTTGCTGCATGGCGACTATGGGCTTTTACCTGAGGATGGACGCGAAATGGTATCTTCTATCTGTTAGAAAAGGAGCCTCAATCCGATTTCAATGTGATGGTCTTATGCCGGATAGTTGGCTTCGGTTAGGATGCGTTCAGAATAATGAGAAAAGCGTAAAACATGATTAGGTCAGTTAATTAACAAGGAGACTACTACAATGACAAATGATACTTTACAATTATCCCAGAAATGGCGAGATGAGGGGTTACGTTATGCAAGTGAGATTAATGCCTACGTGCGCAGAGGATTAGAAAGCAACTGGGAGACACCTGGAGAGGAGCCATCTGAAGATTCACGAAGACAATTAGCTTCGCAAGTGTATAAATTTATTAAAGAAGCGAATAGAACAAAGGAACTAGAAACGCTCCGTGAACAGTTTCCAGCTGCTTCTTGGCCTTTTCAGGAAACGCACGGCCAACTAATGCGAGCTGTTTATCCAATTGCGCTTCTACGTGATGGTGCATTCCTTGTTGCAGCGCAAAATGAAGATTTATCACGCACTGTCTATGTGATGGATAAACAGGAAGCAAACCGTATCGAGCATGTACAAGCGGCAAGTTGTTCTGCGGATGGGCGCGACATTGCTTTGATGGATGACCAAGGAGTTCGTATCGTACGCGAGCCTGATCGAGAGTTGAACGGTGCTCTGCTGGCTACATACACATGGGCGACAATCATCGACCAATTGCGCGAAAAATACCCCAACATTGAGACCTTACAGCCAGAAAGCTATCGAAGCGCAGATGTCATTCCATTCGCTGATGGCACGAAGTTGTTGATGGTGTCGCATGACGGCATCTATTTGATTGAGGAAACAGGTGCCCTCTTGTTACACCCGACAGTGGAAAATATACGGGAGTGGGCAAGGGAAGATGATGACTTGACAGCAAGTTTAGCGATGCCACATGGAACTGTTTCGCGAAGCGGCAGATGGCTGGCTTATGGAAGTCAAGACAGCGAGCATATGTTGCTGGATATGGAAAAGTATGTTACCCACTCGTTTGAACCGATGTCGAGTTATCCGCATTACAGCTTGTTCAGTGCCAATGATGAGCATGTTTTGTTCAATGCATGTCATTTTTACAATGGATGTACGCTAGGTATTTCACTCCATGATCTAGAACAGTACAATAATCAAGAACCCCCTTCAATAGATAATAGTATGCGTGTATATGCCGGTGTTGCAGTGCAAGGGGGCAACATTATGGGTGACGCATATGGTTATTTACGAATGATTGATTTGGAGGGGAATGAACTTTGGCGTTACTTCGTATCTGGGACAATTAGTGGTATGGCATTAAACTCTGAGAAGACAATATTGCTTGTCGGTACATACAATGGAACGCTACATGTACTTGATTTGACTAGTACAGAGCCAAGTCCGTATGAGATTAGCACAAGCTCAATACGTGAATCGTACCGCTGGATCTTCTGGGATCATCAACAACCACTGTACTGGTAGTTTTATAGGCAAAATCGACGAAACGATAAGGTTTTTTTATCAACATCATATGTAAATGGATATTGAAGACACGCATTAAGGAACGTGAATGGTAGTGTGTCATGTTTAAAATAACTGTTACGATCTACGCAATACTCTATATTATAAAGGCTTTTATAGAGGGATTTTTTACTAATTAGAAACTCAAGATAAAGGGGAATGGACTATGCAAGATATTCGACCAACATCACGCTGGCGCAATGCTAAAAGAGAAGAAGAGGAAGAATTTACTGCTGGATTGATTGAGAAAGATGACTGTATTTACGCGGAATTGTTTCCAGATAGTTTTATTCATCAGACAGAAATGGTGCTAGAGCAGTATGCAGCATCCATTGCGAAACTACCAAATCACCCAGATAGCTATCCTGCAATTATGAAATCTATTGAAACGGCGGTACTTGCCCTAAATGAGATTAATGAGGTGGGTGGAGGCGGATTAATTGAAACTGAAGAACGAGAGGAGCTTTGCGACTATTTTGACCAAGTGCTGATTCATTGTGGACTTGATGTTGATGACCTTGCTAAAAGCCAGAATCTGGGGCGTTATGAGTTAACAGATGATTGGCGTGAGTGGTAATTAAAGAGAAGTGTATGTTTTGCTTGAATTGACGAGTGCAGTATGGGGAAATCTGACAGAACCAAAGGGCTCTGGAGAGAATGTGCCAGCGTTATTACAGGAATTGAAGCAAGCATACGACCAAGAAACAGTTGATGCGCTTTTTGAAGACTATTTGTTCATCAAAATACCATTTCGGAGCAGATATTTAGTGTATTTGCTGTGGAAATGAAGCGAAACATACAGTTTGGTTTGCTCAGGCATACTACTATCCAAACACCCTCTTACCAATCGAATAAGAGGGTGTTTAACATTTCAAAGTGTTTGACCATTATCAATTGTAAAAACTTGTCCTGTCACTGATTTTTGAGTCAATTGAAATAGTATAGCCTCTGCAATATCATCTGGTGTTGAAATTCTTTTCAGTGGTAAGTTACCTGCAAGTTGATACATTTTATCTTCATTACCAGACCACCATCTCGTTTCAATTGCACCAGGAGATATACAA
The DNA here is from genome assembly GCF_001708185.1 of Lysinibacillus xylanilyticus. GTDB lineage: Bacteria > Bacillota > Bacilli > Bacillales_A > Planococcaceae > Lysinibacillus > Lysinibacillus xylanilyticus_A. Next base: position 174,057 of record NZ_MDDN01000003.1, read on the forward strand.
TTTACTCTAATAGAAGGCGCTAATGCAATAGCTAACGATCTAGTCATTGTGTGAATGGCAGATTTTGTTGCTGCATAGGGGATTGATGAGCCTATTCCGGTCATTCCCGCTACGCTCCCCATATTTACAATCACACCCGATTGTTGCTTCTTCATATAAGGAACAACAGCTTTTACGCAATGAAACATTCCTTTCACATTTACACTGAAAAGGGAATCCCATATTTCATCTGTTACAGCATCTAAATCATCTAAAGCTATTTGAGCAGTAATACTCGCATTATTTATTAATGCATCAATCGTCCCGAAAGTTTCTGCAATATAGGATACTAAATCATTCACCTCTTTTGCATTCGCCACATTTGCTTTATAAGCGACAGCAGTTCCTCCTAGCTGTGTAATTTCATTTACAACTTCGAAAGCTTCTTTTTCAGAACGGCTATAATTAATGACAACTTTTGCACCTGCAGCTGCTAACTTTACAGCTGTTGCTCTTCCAACACCAGTGCCGCCACCCGTTATTAAAATTACTTTATCTTTTAATTCCATGCTAAAACATCCTTACTTTATTTGGATTTTTAATATGTTTCTAGCTCATCACTATGACGTGTGGTTGATCTCCGTTCCAACCGTACGCTTTCCTAGGGGCGTCCGATAAGCAGTTTCGCTGCAAGGTCTCGGGCTAACAAATGATGTCTCCCACAACTTTTGGTGATGAATCATGTTTCTATTATATTTTTATGAATATGAAGTGTATAATACTGAATAATGAAGAAGGTATCATTTTAAATGATATCAATGAGAGGAATATAATTCTTGGAAAGTCATGATTTGTGGATTTTTAAACATGTTGCAGAACTACAGTCAGTATCAAAAGCTGCTGAAAAATTGGGTTATGTACAACCTAATGTTAGTCAGCGTATTAAAGCGTTGGAAGAAGAACTGGGGGTAAGATTATTTAAGCGTAATAATAGAGGAGTAACATTAACGGAGGAGGGAGAAGTCTTACTAGAGTATACAATTCAAATAATGCTTTTAATGGATGAAGCCAAGTCATTAGTTAATCCTAAAAAATGGAGAGAATCTCTAGCAATAGGTGCTTCTCAAACGATTTCTGCAGTTAAAATACCACAATTATTTTCTTCTTTTTTGAGTGAACAAACAAATATTGATGTAAAAGTAAAAACGAATGATCAGGAAAAGTTACAAGACATGCTTACTTTTGGAGAGCTCGATGGTGTTTTTATAAAGGGTCCATGTAATCACGCACGGTTTGAAACCGTTTATAGCTATTTTGAGAAGCTCGCACTTATTTCACCTAAAAATAAAGATTGTGAAAAGCAACATCGTCAAACTTTAATTGTAAATAGTGATAAAAATTGCCTATATAGAAATAAAACATTGGATCTTTTCAAAGAGAATCAATCCATACTAGAGTTTGATTCACTAGAATCTATTCTTCAAGCAGTTCACGATGGACTTGGGATCAGTATAATACCTGCAGACGTCGCAAATAGTCGAAAAAAATCAATTCAATATAAGGAGCTTTCTGAAACAATCAAGATAGACTTCATTATCAAACATAGAAAACAGCAATCGCAAAGTCTAAAGAAATTTATTGATTTTTTACAGAGGATATAACTTCTACTATACAGCGAGTTATTGAAAGATTAATAGCTGCTCAAAATTACTAAAAAAGCTAAAGGGTATGAATTGATAAAGGTTGAATACGACATAAATACTAGGAGATAAAAATGCATATTGTTAAAAGAATTAGCACTTTAGAAAAGTATTTAAAAGCATTCGATTTACATGATTATTGGGTAGGGTTTAAAATGATACCTTTTGCAATTTTTAATGACAGGATTGTCTATTTATTTAATCATCCTAATTATACAGATCATAATCCTAAATCATATGTAGTTCTTGAAAAAACGGATGATTTCAACGGGTGTACACTTATCTTATTTGAGAAAATACCTACTGCTATTATCGATATTTCATATTACGATACAGATGAATTATTATATTCAATTTTAGTGCATGAATTATTTCATGGTTTTCAATATCTTAATGAGGAATCAAGGTTTGCCAATGAAGTAGTGGGCGCTACATATACAAATCACCCAGAAAATATTGAAATAAGAAATCAAGAAAGGATCGCACTATGGAATGCACTTAACGTCCAAGAAATATATGAAAAAGAATACTATACTCAACAATTTGTATCATTTAGAAAAAGTAGACAAGAGAAATTCCCAGAATATGTAGCGTATGAAAATTTTCTTGAAACAATTGAAGGCACAGCATTTTATATAGAATATCAGGCTTATCAAAACGTCATGCCTGATGATATACTGAGTGATTTTATCCATGATCTGCACGATATTGAAGCTTCGACACTGAATATTCGACAAAGTTGTTATTCATCTGGATTAACGTGCTGCCTATTGCTTGATATATTTGAACCAAATTGGAAGAAAGATTTTTTCTGTACATCCAAGCCATTATTTGAAATCCTTTTACAGTATGTTAGTACCATTCCGGTCCCATCCATTGAAATCAGTGAAAAAGCATTTCAGTTATCGAAAGAAATGGATATACGTAAACAAAAGGAAATCGAAAATTTTACAAAGAAAAATGTCTCAAAAATCGTAGCAATCGGTTCTATCAAAGTTGTAGGATTTGATCCAATGAATATGGTTGTAATGAATGAGCTGACATTCCATAAAACATTTGTAAAGCTACAAGTAAAAGATGATGTCATGACAATAAATCAACCAATTGTAATTAAAAAAATGGATGAAGAAAACACCATATTTTATTTAGAACTAGCAAATCAACCTGCTGTTGATGAACCGTCAATATGCATAAAAGAAATGGGAAATTTAATAGGTGAATTGGTTTCGATGACTGAGAAAACCTTTGTGTTAAAACTGTAAATTCGTGACATCATCCAGAGGCTTGATCTTGTCTAGTTGTTCATAAAACAATAAATATATTATGTAAACTAATGAGAGGATCGAAAATAAAGCACGAATTAGCATAGCATTTACAAAGTGATAAACTTTTAAAAAGGGGATAAGAAAATGGCTCATTTCTATTTATCTGATTTATTACAGCGTTGCAACTATAACATGAATAAAACATTACTTATTCGTCATTCATTAAAACACGAGCGATTTATCAAAGCGTATCGCGACGGCTTTTTACGTGAATATACGCAAAAACAACCGCTTCATTTTTTTGATGCTTATGATTATGTGATTGTCTTTTCAGCAGATGATCGTACAACTGCTAAGTATTTAACATCGTATGAAGTGAGACATGGAGAGGTACCAAATGTTTCCGAAGATTGTTCGCCATTTTTGCTAGAGCCTTATAAAGATGAAATCATGCACCCTTTATTTGAAATCCCAACTGATCCATTACGTCCATATGAAAATAAATTATTTATTGAATGGGGCAAAGCTGCTGTAAAATGGTATCAAAAAGGAACGAACGAAAAAATCATCACCCAGCTAGTTAATACGAGTCAATTTGTCTTTCCAGGATATGAAAATGTTCTATTAACTTTTGATAAGCTACAAGAAATCGTTGATGATCCTCAAACATATGCGGACTGGCATATTGCTTTAAGCTCGATTAATGCGATTTACGCTATCACGGATTGCTCTAACGGAAAAATATATATCGGTTCTTCCTACAATAAAAACGGTTTACTCGGTCGGTGGTCAGATTATGCGACAACGTTTCATGGAGGCAATCTAGCTTTTAAGCAGCTACATGCCAACAATCCCAAAACGCATTTACAGTTCCAATATACAATTTTAAAAGTGCTGCCAAAAGATATCACAGCATTAGAAGCGATTGAAATTGAAAACAGTTTTAAACGTAAGCTACAAACCATTCCATTTGGCTATAACCATAATTAAAGACATTGAGGTGAAGACATGCTTGCTGATGTACACGGTAAAATAAATGAATCTAGTAATAACTTATTAGATTCATTAGTGGTGCTATTAGTAGGGAGCGAGAACAAGGAATTAGAATAAAGGAGAAAGATATTATGACAGAATGTATAGATTGGAAAAACAATGCTCGAGGGCATAGATTTATAGCTTCTTTTAGCGGAGGGAAGGATAGTGTCTTAGCTCTATATAAAGCAGCGAAGGTTGGGGAAGCGATTGGACTGATCGTCATGCTGGAGGAAGAAGGGAAACGTTCTAGATCTCATGGAATGCCTCCAGAGCTTATATGTGCCCAAGCAAAGTCTATCGGGTTGCCTGTTTATACTGCCGCTTCAAGCTGGACAGATTATGAAAAAGAATTTATGCGCCTTTTAGAAAATGCTAAAAATCAAGGTGCAGAGGTGTTAGTAACTGGCGACTTAGATATGCCTGCACATGGCTGTTGGCATGAAAAGGTTACAAACAATGCTGGATTAAAGCTTGGCATGCCTTTATGGGAAATGAACCATCGGGAAGCTGTTGAAGAATTCATAAATTTAGGATTTGTAACGATCCTTGTAACGGTAAATTTATCATTGGGAATGCGAGAGGAAGATTTAGGGCGGACGTTAACCCATGAATACGTGAAGGAGCTTGAAGCTCGTGGTATTGACCCTTGCGGAGAAGGCGGAGAGTTCCATACTACCGTATTAAATGGGCCAATTTTTAAAAATCCGATTCCAGTTCGTAAAGGGGATATTATTAAAGACGGGGAATATGCTTTTTTGCCTTTAGAGCTAGTTTAGAACGAAGGCAGAGCGAGAGGATGAACTAAACCCTTTTGCCTCAGCTCATATATTAGCTTTTTAAGGTGAAATGGCAAAATAGGCCGCTTCACGAAATAAGTTGTCAAATAGGCGATTTACTAAGCCCATCAATATCGTAGCCTTTGAAGTATTTTTCTTCTTTCGCAAGTTATTTCTTTCCTTTTCTCCTTAAAATAATTTATAGTCAATGTAGTCGGATATTTAGGAGGAAATTATGGGAAGATTAGTTCATTTTGAAATTCATGTAAGTGACATGGAACGCGCAAAAGCATTTTATGGAGAGGTTTTCGGATGGACCTTTCAAGATTGGAGTGATTACGCCGGAATGCCTTACTTTGGTGCAGTGACTGGTAATGACGATGAACTTGGAATCAATGGTGCTTTAATGCAACGTCAAAGTTCTCCTCCTGAAACAAATCAAGCTTTGAATGGATTTGCTTGTACCATGGGTGTGGAAAATTACGACAGTACGGAAGCTAAAATTATCGAGAATGGCGGCACGGTCGCAATGCCAAAGTATGCACTACCTGGAATGGCGTGGCAAGGATACTATCATGATACCGAAGGCAATATTTTTGGCATTCATCAACCTGATGTAAATGCAAAATAGAATCTTTGAACTACACTCACCTCTATGAGTGGGAGTAGTTCAAGGATTTAGGACTGAAAACCCAAATTAACACAACAAAACGAATAGTATTATTCTTTAAAATACATACTACCAATCAGCATGCTAAAAGTATTTGATTATCTGGGCTGATTAGTCGTGCCAATGTTAGTTGTAGAAGGTAGTAGCTTATACAATCATGTAAAGGGTGAGGGGAAGCCCATTTTCTTTATTCATCCTCCATTACTGACAAGCACAACTTTTGTTTATCAAGTTGAACAATTATCTAAAAAATATAAAAGTGATCACCTTTGATATTGAAAAGCTACCTTACTCTGTAAAATTAAAGACAAGTGAATGTATTACAAAACAGTAGTATCAAGGGGTTGTCTTTAATGTCACACATTATATTAAATAATTTTAGTACATCACTCATAAAAAGTGGTGTACTTTTTTGTTTATTAGACCTCTAAATGAACTCATTTGCTACCACATTTCCCTAACAGTACCACTTATGGTATATTAACTTCAACGATTTATTACGTCATGGTGTAGCAATCATTCAGTCGGCAGAGGTGAACAGAATGAAGAATAGCAGGCGAAAGAACTGGGGGACTTTGCAGTATCACATCTCAATGAAGGATCAGGAATACTACCGCCGCAATAACTTGATCACTTCGTGGATGTCCGTATACGATGTACGCACTGCCAAAGGGATATACCGGCTCGATTTGGAAGACTATGCGCGTGAGGTGGTTGTGGCGAATTACTTGCTAGACTGCAACCGGGAGCGCAATGCGGAGAAGGTACGCAAATGGCAGACAGCTAAACAAGCGTTCCGTACGTCGGATCGGGTAACGTTCGGTACGAAGCGGAGGCTCGTTGTTTTCGAACAGCAGCCCCCTTGTACCAATTGGACATAAGGGGCTGGAACTATCGTCCGTTCGTCGGATTGTCGTCGATCAGCAAGCGATAGCGCGCTTAGATTTAAAGCAAAATCTCAATTTTCCCTGTCCATTTTCTTGACATAGTATCACTTAACTTCATGGGTATGGGGTAGCACTACATCGCCATCAAGCTAAAGAATCAAAATCCCCACATAACGAAAATTTTATTCATTATTGACTACTGATAATGAGATTTATGTAAATTAAACGAAAAGGTTCGGAAAAATTCCGTGCCTTTTTATTATTTCTTCCTCTAGTTGTCATTTAATCCTTGACTTAGAGTTAAGTCTAAGTAGTAGCATGTAAAGAAAGGAGGAAATGAAAATGTATAGTATATCAGAAGCGGCTATAAAAACAGGATTCACGGCTCATACTTTGCGCTATTATGAAAAGATTGGTCTACTGTCTTCTCCATTAAGAAAAGGTGGGAAAAGAAGATATACAGAAGGTGAAATTAGATTACTTAAATTCATGAAAATGTTAAAGCAAACAGGGATGTCTTTAGAAGATATCCAAGAATTTTTAAAGGATGGTTGTCTTCTAGAAAATATTGATTCTAATGACATCCAGTTAAAAAAGATTCAAATCCGAGTAGATATTTTAAAGAAACACCTACTCCTTTTAGAAGAGCAGAGACAAGAGATTGAAACGGTTATGAATGTGGCGAAGGTGAAATTAGAGACATATGAAACGATGATAGGAGACTTAAAAGGTGAAGAGTAAGATATATCTTATGTTAATAGGCTTTGCTGTATTTACAGGGGCTACTTTCAACCTGGCTAAGTATTCTGTTCACTATTTCTCAGCTGCAAGTGCTGCAGCATGGCGATTTGGTATAGCTGCATTGGTTATGGTACTTATCTTGGGATTTCAAAAACAAATAAAGATAAGAATCATTAAGACTCATTGGAAAATGTATATCTTACTTGGTATTATAGGCATCTTTGGATTCAACGCTTTTTTCTTTTTAGGGATGAAGTATACTTCACCTTTAAATGGGGCATTGATTATGGGAACTAATCCTTTAGTAACTGCACTTTTTTCATATTTTATTTTAAAAAATCCGATTACAAAACAGCAAATGCTTGGCATGGCTTTTGCTTTAGTAGGTGTTATATTAGTGCTTACTCAAGGTTCATTAGAAATTATTCGAACTTTATCTATTTCTAAAGGTGATTTACTTATCTTAGCAGGGAATATATGTTGGGCTTTATACGGTGTATTAGGAAGAAAATATTTAAATGGTAGTTCTTCAATGGAGACAACCACGTATACGATGGTAATTGGGGCTCTTTGCCTTACGATACTAGCGGTCTTTTTACCAAGTCCTCACCCTTTATCTTACGTTACGTTCTCAGCTTGGGGTGCTATTTTATTCATGGCTCTATTTACGAGCGTATTAGGCTACCTTTGGTGGAATAAAGGTATGGCCACTATTGGTGCAAGTAACACGTCTTTATTTTTCAACTTAGTTCCAGTAGTCACGATGATTCTTTCTATCATAACTGGTGCTACTATTTCATTACCTCAAATAGTAGGTACATGTTTAGTTATTTTAGGAGTTCTAACAGCTTCTGGATTCTTACGTTTGAAAAGAAAACAAAAAGTTTCAGCTTCATTATAAGAATAAATTTAGATAAAGACTATATATGGGTAGCACCACATCACTATCAGGCTAAGGTTTTACACTACCCATAAAGCAAAAAAGACGTTATCCTTCCTGTAGAATCATAAGAAAGGATGGCGTTTTTTATGGATCTTTCGATTCTTGACGAACTTCAACCGATTGCTGAAGAATTACAACGACAGCACCAACAAAACGCGAATTTCGTACGCTAAGGTACAATCGATCTTGATTCCTAAAAACACAATAGGAAGAAATTTATCAGAAATATTTTTAGTTTATTTAAAACAGAGAAACACCATAGTAAATGTTTCTTGTCCATTTAAGAAATCCACTCCTACACGTCCTTTTTCACTTTATGTTTTTCTCTTAATTGTCTCCTTTAACACCATTATTATGTGTTTGTGTCCCACACGGTTTTTCACGGCTAATCATTTGTGACGAAGCTAACATGATGGCGATTTACCAATTCCTTGAGGGAAATAAATAAACATAGAGCTAGATTCAGAAAACTCATTTTCAATGATAACTTGCAAATGAGTTTTATGTACTCTTGAATGTTTCCAGGTCAACTTTGTTTAATATAATAACGACAACCTTTAGATAAAAACGATCTTCGCTATAGCTTTACCTTACCGTATAATAATCGTGTGCACTTTCATGAAGAATGGATGAAAGGACTCGGTCAAAAGCTGAGATAGGGGACAAGACAAATTAATGGGGGAAGCATCATTATATGAAGCTCCAAATCTAAAATGGATTGAAGGAGATTAGAAACCAAATAGTTCAAACTAGGAAACGCACTAAGAAAATGTTTAAAAAAAAGTCGAATTCCTGTACGAAAAGGAACCGACTTTGTTAGATGTATAGAAATTAAAAGAATCCACAGTCAAAAAAATTATGTATAACACATTGAAACAAATAATCTTTTGTGTTAAATTTAGATAGATAGACATTATACAAATGAAATTCAGCGGGATATCCCTATTTTAATTATATAATGAAATCTATCCTTTCGTCAACTCTTATATTTATTTTTTTAAGGAGTGGTTGCTATGAATTCGAAAATTGAGCAGGAGAAAACAGCAAACAGATTGGAGGACCTATGTAGTTTGCATCCAGAATTCTGAAGGACGTTGGATGGAGATAACAAATTAGAGAGACTTCACAAAGAAGTAATTGTGATGAAAAACATAGAAATTATATAGAAAGTAGGAATGATTTTATTGTCGGAGAAAACCCATTCTTTAGAGAAAAAAGCGCCATACGGCATGATTGCCATTTTATTTATTGGTGCCTTTGTTGCTATTTTAAATGAAACATTACTAAACATTGCCCTTCCATCTATTATGGAAGAATTCGAAGTGAAAGCCACGGCAGTGCAATGGCTCTCAACGGGCTATATGCTAATTAACGGTATTTTGATACCCGCGAGTGCGTTCTTTATTCAGCGCTTTTCTGATAAAAAGTTATTTATAACAGCCATGTCATTGTTTACTTTAGGAACGTTCCTAGCTAGTATCGCACCTGCGTTTGGTGTGTTATTAGGGGCTCGAATGATTCAAGCTGCAGGATCCGCCATTATGATGCCGTTATTAATGAATGTCATGCTTACTGCTTTTCCAGTCGAAAAAAGAGGGGCAGCGATGGGGATGTTTGGACTTGTTATGATTACAGCTCCAGCGATTGGTCCGACTCTTTCAGGATGGTTGATTGAGCATTACAATTGGAGAATGTTATTTGATCTTGTTCTGCCAATTGCCATTTTAACCTTAATTTTTGCAGCCTTTAAATTAAAAGATATAACACCACAACGTGCTATTAAACTTGATGTTTTTTCTCTTGTTTTATCTAGCATAGGATTTGGTGGCTTGCTTTATGGCTTTAGTTCCGCGGGGGAAAAAGGATGGGATAGTCCACTTGTTTACGGCACGATTATTATTGGTACACTTGCTTTAATTACCTTTACACTTCGTCAACTTCGATTGGATGAGCCTATGCTTGAGTTTCGTATCTTTAAATATCCAATGTTTGCCTTATCTTCGGCCATTTCAATTGTCATTGCTGTCGCAATGTTCTCGGCCATGATCTTGATGCCCATTTATGTACAAACAATTCGTGGGATTTCACCAATGGATTCTGGCCTACTAATGCTTCCTGGAGCTATTGTTATGGGGATTATGTCGCCAATTACAGGGAAACTCTTTGATAAGTATGGAGCAAGAATTTTGGCTGTGATCGGTTTGACCATTACCATTGTGACAACTTATTACTTTAGTAAAATTAGTATGGATACAGCTTATTCTACACTTGTTTTGCTGTATACTTTACGTATGTTTGGGATGTCAATGGTCATGATGCCAGTCATGACAAATGGTTTGAATCAATTGCCAGCGCATAATAATCCTCACGGAACAGCTATGAATAATACACTACAACAAGTATCTGGTGCAATTGGTTCCGCGGTGTTGATTACCGTAATGAACCATCAAACGACTGCAAAAGCAGAGGAACTAGCTGCTGACGCAATGGCAAACATGAGTGCAAATGCAGTTCAACCATCAGCACAGGCTGCAGCTGAAATGCAACAACACATCATGAATGAAGCGATGTTACATGGTATTAATTTTACCTTTTTCATTTCAACATTAATTGCAGTTATCGCCCTTATTCTTGCATTCTTTATTAAAAGAGTTAAACCTCCTCACGAGGTTAAGACGGATGGGGAACATTTAGAAACTGTTAATGAGCAATAATTAAGCTAGAAAACGGGTGATGCTTACCTCAAGCAACACCCGTTTTTATTTGTTTGAAATTGTGCGCAGACTATTTCTTTCATGATTTATCGAACTGAAAATATAAAAATAATTCTGGAAATTAAATTGACAATGGAAACAAATTACAATATAATCTGATTGATTCGTCAATCATTTTCTGAAAGGAGTTTCTAAATGGAGCCTAAACTTACTATTGATGAAAAAAAGAAAATAAAAAGATCTACTATTCTAAACGCCGCAATCAAATTATATAGCGAGAATGGTTTTGCAGAGACAAAAGTTGCCGAAATAGCGAAGGAGGCAGGCGTTAGTTTTGGTACTGTATTTACGTACTTTGATTCAAAAGAAGCTCTTTATGAATCAGCGTTTTTAGAGCCATTGGAGGAAATCAAAACATATTTTATCGAGATAGAAAAACACTTTAAAGGTGAGCCTCTTGAAGTCGTGAAGGAAATGATAGATTGCCATGTACAACTGTTTTCAAAGAGAAATGAATACCTTCGTATAATTCAGCAGGTTCTTGCGAGACCTGATCGATTTCCAAAACTTTTTAATGAACTAAACGATTTCGTAAATGGCTTTATCGTCAGTATTCATCCAGTTATTGAAGTCGGGCAAAAGCTTGGTTACTTTTATGAAGAACCAACGTCATTAATTGCTAAGTCATACTTATCCATCTTAAATGGGATGCGCTTAACGTTTGTAGATGAATCTACAAGCTTGATATGGAAGGATATAACGCGACAAGCACTAAGATTATTTGGTCCTATCATTAATGAGGGGTGATTGATATGAATTTGAGAGAGATCCATCCAAATGTCAAACTTCGTCTAGCTATGCAATTTCTAGGCGGCCTTATTTCGATGGCTGTCATACCTTTTCTAGCAATCTATTTTTCTCAAAAAATCGGCGCTACAAAAACAGGTATTATTCTTATTATCATTGTGATAAGTGGGGTCATTGGTGGATTAATCGGAGGTCATGTCTCAGACAGAATAGGTCGAAAAAAAATAATGATTTATTCTGAACTGGGTCTATTGCTTTCATATCTGTTTATAGCATTTTGTAATTCCCCTTGGTTTGACTTACCATATTTATCTGCAGCATTTTTTATCATCAATATGTTCTGGGGTGGAATGTTTCAACCAGCAGCACAGGCCATGATTATTGATATTACTAATTCCGAATCGCGTAAGGTTGTATTTACAATTTGCTATTGGTTAGCTAATTTAGCAACTGCTATTGGAGGAATTATTGGCGCATTTCTTTTCAAAAATTACTTATTCGAATTATTTATTGGGATATCACTCATCTCTTTATTATCTGTATTAATAACCTTATTTTTTATTACGGAAACCTACACACCCGAACCTTCTTCTAAGACTTCAAATCAAACACAAAAATTTGCATTAAAAGCGATGTTTAAAAACTTTTCTACCGTGTTAAAAGATAAGCTGTTTATGTTGTATATTTTGGGAGCAATTTTTATTTTTTCTTTGGAACAGTCATTAACTAACTATATTGGGATTCGTCTCGAAAAAGATATACCTCATCAGTCAGCTTCATTGTTTGGAATAGATTTCATACTTGATGGCACAAAGATGCTAGGTTTTCTTCGAACGGAGAATACAATTCTTGTAGTCCTCCTATCCGGTGTCGTATTATTCGTATTTAAAAAGTGGCGTGATCGTTGGACTTTAGTTACAGGGATGTTAATATTTTCGATCTGTTTTAGTGTTTTTGCCTTTACAAATAGCGTGTTGATTCTTTTTATTGCTATGTTTATTGGAACAATTGGTGAACTGATGTATGTTCCTATTAAACAAGCGATGATAGGGGAAATTGCACCACCAAACGCTCGTAGCACCTATATGGCTTTTAATAGTATGACGATCTATGGAGCAATAGTTGTTTCTTCGCTGCTGATCATCGTTGGGGAGTGGATTCCTCCAGTATATATGGGAGGATTGCTTCTTGTACTAGGATTAACGGGTACATTTTTGTTCTACATAATAACAAAAACACTAGAATCTAAAATAAGTGAGGAAAATGAAAGGAAAATACCTGTTTAGAATGAAAGGATATCCTCCTCAGAAAACAAAAAAGTAAATTTTTGTTTTCTAGGGAAAATAATTATGAATGCAATCGAGTAGTTTTCATAGTCAATTGTCTCAGGCTTTAAGTGGGGCGAATTCTAACAGGGAAGCCAGAATAATAAATCATACGAAAGTGAGTTGCAAATAATAGTGGAGATAATGAGTAAGGTTCATGTTTGGATGGGAATTAGCAACGTAGATAACGATACTTTTAATGCGTATTTTAAAATCGATTATAGTGATCCAGACATGGATATTGATGATCCAAAATATAAAATATGTGAATTTTGTAGGGATATTAATGAAAAATTTTATGACGAGGATTGGATTGGTGTCTACTGGCAAGATAAATTAACAGACGTGGATGAATTTATTGAGGAACTATCAGTAGAGGGTGAGAAGATGGTTGAAATAAAAAAGATCTGTATTCACAAAGGAATAGAGAAAGTAAACACAATGTTTTATTATTTTGATCCGGAAATAGAAATTACTGATGTTAACAAGCTTTATAATGGACTGCATTATATCGGATTATTCGATACCGACTTTTAGTGCAGTAAGTGTGTTAAAAGAGGAGGAAATTCCTTAGTAATAGGTGGTGTTTCTGCTCAAGAAAAGGAGCTGTTTCTAAGTTGCTTGGGAATATCCTTCTGCTCAAATGGCAAGAGATACTCGACATTTATAAAAAAGTTTGATTAAAAATCCTGTGTTGATAAATGCAGGATTTTTTCTTGTACCACAAACTTGTGAGTTTTCCTCGCAAAACAGGCGGTTAATAAGTTAATTGAGACCACAATGAATATCTTTTCCTTCGAAACGTCTAAAATGTAAGAATTGTAAAAATATTCATAATATCTTATTATAGTACTGTAAATGCTTTCATTGATAAGTGAGGAGGATGACAGTGTTAAGAGCATTAAGAGTAGGTCTAGTTATTGAGCGAGCGAATCGGAAAAATTTAGTCGCACTATTAGCTGTTGTTATGATCGTTTTTGGCTTTATGTTTTATATAAATGCACAAGCCGTTGGTAATCAAATTGTCGAGAAAAAGGGTGATTATTATTCAGCACAAGCTATACTATCAAAGTTTCAAATTAAAGATGCCTCAGAAACAGGTGACGGAAGCGACTTATATAAAAATTTAGTTAAACAAAAAAGCACTATTGCTTTACAAATAGCATCATTAACGATGGACAAACAATCTATATATTATGAGACTTCACTTAAACTTGCAGAATTAAGACAAGAAGCATTCGAATTAGAAGGATATGAAAATGTTGCAGAATTATTACCTTCTAAATTGCAAAATTCGATGGACTATCTTTATTTTAAGAGGATGGTTGATGAGGGAAAGGATACAATATCCAATTTATTTCAGTACATGCCGTTTTTATTATTTTTCTTTTTACACGTTGGAGCAGGCTGGTACATATTTATTAGCTTCCATACAAGTTCTATTTTGCTTGATGATTTTGAGCATTCTAGTATAATTCAGGGCTTTCCTGTCCGATTCGATCACTATATTTTATCTAAATGCATCATTGCTTTTTTAACCATAGTTACAAGTATTTTACTCATTTTTATTTGTGCAATTCCATTGTGGATCATAAATGGACTTGGAAACCCATCAGAGCCTGTTGGGATCTATGTAGGAAATGCCACATTAATATCTACGATTCAATATATTGCAATGAGCGTTGGTTATATGCTATTAATTTCAATTTTTGTAATGCTATTGTCGATTATTTTAAATGTGTTACTGAAAAATATGTATTTAACATTATTTGTACACTTTATTTTATTCTTTTTACCGATGATTTTTCCATCTCTTATTAGTTTATTACCCTATAATCCTTTTAATTTCATGAATTTCAATGATATTTTACTAGGCGTACCAGTAGATTTAGCGAAGCCTGTAGATATTACTATGAATTTAGGCTTAATCATTATATGTATAAGTATTATTTTAATGTTATTCGTTATTAAAACATTTTTCTCAACAGGAAAAATCAATAGGGTATAGGGGGTATTAAGCATGTGGAGTTATTTTAAATTTGAATTCAAGCAGTTTTTTACGAATAAGAAAAACGTAGCCATCTATTTTTTACTTGCTTTTGCAACCTTTTTTTATGTATTTAAAATAGCGCCAACTTACAATCCGATAGAAAGAGTTGACTATGATGAAATTGAGGCGCGCTATTTAACACGTCAGGAATTTTTAGATCATATGGAAGGACAAGATTTAAATAATGTACATCCTTCCGTTATTTATGCTATTGAAATATTTAAGGAAATTAACCCTATAGATAAAGGAAGATTAGATGCATTAGATGAGGGCAATTTTAAAAAATATGCAGATTTAACTAGCGATTGGTACTACTTTACGAATTCGATTACATATAGAAATGAGGTATTTTCATATAACTCAAAGTATTTTATAAAAAATAACAAGTATGCAGAAGATGATGCCTTTTACGCCTATTTAGAGCAGGCTGTCCGTTATGATGCTTATTCGAAAGCAGATTATGAGTTATCATTGGAAATTTTTGAACAACGTACAGCGCTTCAAACGTTCGAACGCCTATTAAAGGGTGTACTTCCTATTATTTTAATTGTCTGTGTCCTTCTTTTATCAATTGATATTGTTAAAAAAGATCAACGTCATCCATCTATTTTAAAGGGATTTCCGATTAGTGATTGGAAAAAGCTACTTGTGAAAATGTTCGTTGCACTACTAGGTAGCATGGTATTATTTGTACCGCTTATAGTTGGCGTCTTTATCATAGGCTTACAATCCGGTTTTGGGAATTTCAATTTACCATCTCCTGTGTATGCAGCTCATCTTGATTGGCGTGTGGACGGTAAATTTGAAATGATGACATTAGGTACGTTTTTAGGACAATCTTTCATTTTGCTTTTTACCTGGTTTATCGTCATGATCAACGTTGTGCTATTATGCAGTATTATCTTCCGCAACGAGATGGTAAATTTCGCTGTTGGCTTGCTCCTTATTTTCGGCGAGAATTTTTATTCCAGCCGTTACGTCGGCTATTTTTGGGACGTTCAAAACTATCCGACATCTTACATTCAAGTCGGACAAATTATTTCAAAAAGGCGAAATTTTTATTATATGAACGATCAGTTAGATTTTACTTTAGGATTACAGCTGTTACTTGGACTTGCAGGGGTGATCATTTTTTTAATGATACTGATTGCATTGAATAGGCGATATAAGCTAATTAAATAGGAGGCGTAAAGATGCTTGAAGTTCAAAATATAACCGTGCAATTTGGGGGAAATAAAGTGTTAAATGATATTTCAATGACATTTGAGCAAGGAGAAATGATCGGGCTTGTTGCACCAAATGGAACGGGAAAATCCACATTTATGAATGTATTAATGAATTATGTGAAACCTATGAAAGGAAAGGTAGTTTTCAAAGATGGTCTAAGCTACTCGAATAAATCAAATGAAGTGAAAATTCATCAATTCGTGTCGATGATGCCAGATCAAAGTGACTTGTATAATCACTTAAGTGGGCGCGAGCATTTAAAAATGTTTGCAACCATGTGGCAATCCGATATAAAACTGATTGATGAAACAATCGAAGCATTAAATATGGGGCATTATGTGAATAAAAAAACCGGCACGTATTCCCTTGGTATGCGCCAACGTTTATGCTTTGCAATGCAAATCGTCTCAAATACGGAAATTATGATGATGGACGAAGTAATGAACGGACTTGATCCAAATAATGTAGAAATAATTTCGAAAATATTAGTAAAGAAAAAGGAGGAAGGTAAGATTATTATTATTGCCTCCCATTTACTTGATAATTTAGAGAAATATGCAGACCGAATTTACTTATTTAATAATGGAAAGCTAGTTAATACCAATCAAGTAATAGAAGGATTTAGTCAATCGCATATTAAAACTATTCGAGTAAAAAACATGGAAGGTAATACTATAAAACAACTTCTCGAGCTATTTCCAAATCTAGAACTTCAAACACTTACAAATGGAATGACACTAATTCATTTACCAAGTTCTGAAGCAAGTTTATTAAGTTCGCTTACATCTTTTTTAGTTGAGAGAAATGTGGTGGATTTTGCATTTGGGAAAGTTACATTAAATGATTTGTATTCGATGTATTATCATGAAGATAGCATTGGAGACAGCCAGTTAAAAAAGAACAACCACTTTAATTATGAGGACTAAAAATCAGCTTAATATAGGGATTTAAAAAAAGAAAGTCCTAACTTTTACGCCCTTGTATTTGGACAATAAAATTAGGCCTTTCTTTACTTCGAGACATTAAAGTAGGGATATTTGAAATTGAAATCTGTAGATTCTTGTCCATATACATTAAGATGGTTCAAGCAAAACTACAAGGATTAGGTTTTAAAATTCTCGCTCTTTTTATTGCGTACATTCCAGTTTAAGCTTTAATTATTCAAACTTGCTTTTCTCTGTTAGTGAAGCTGGTGCTAAAGCGAATGCATCTGTTTAAGTTTGGCTGAAACGGCAAAAGTAAACGGGATCAATAGCGAAACTTTGGAAATATTTACATATAACCTATAATTATCTACAGAAACAAATTTCTGGTAAGGGCTTGTTTATAATAATTATTCGAGGTAACTAAATGAAAAGAAAATACAATCTCCTGTTTTCACCCTTGATAGTGGCGTTAGTTACTACATTCATTATTCAATTCATTGAAGAGAAGCCAGAATCGGAATTAATCGGATTCACAATGTTTGAAAATCTCATGTATCTGCATTCATTTTTTTAGGTCTCTATTTATTTACAATAATCGTTGCAGCACCTATTGATCTTTATTTAATGAATAGGTTAAAAAACAAAATACTATACTTTATCCTATTCAATAGCATCGGTTTAGTGTTGATCGTGTGTCTTAACGTGTGGGTATTGAAAAATAACGATCTAAAATCTTTGTTTTTAATTTTCCCATTATTTGCTATACTTTCATTATCAGTTGAAGTCTATTTCAAAAAATGATGTTGTGCTTTGAATTTATCATAAATCACAACATGAATATACTTTGTTGTGATGTTTGCAGTTTCATACTTTTCATCTCGTAAAACAATGGTTAATCATACTAGTATTTTATTAAACAAAAAGAAGGATTTTTAGAATTTGAGTAGAATATTTTATAGTATCCCAGGAAATGTTTGGAGGTAGCAATGATGTTACTTTATAATTGATCGATCATCTCCCTAAAAAATTATTAAATAATTTAGGAGTTGATATATGATGATTTATAAAAAATCTATAGATGGAATTTCTTCTGATATGTTGAATGGCTTTTTTGTTGATTGGCCAAATCCGCCAAATCCACAAACTCATTTAAAGTTGTTAAAAAACAGTAGTAAAGTGGTTATTGCTATAGATGATCACACTAATCAAGTAGTAGGATTTATAACAGCAATTAGCGATGGCGTTCTATCTGCCTACATTCCGTTCCTTGAAGTGTTGCCAGCGTATAAAAAGAAAGGTATTGGCAAGGAATTAGTAAAACAAATATTAAAAGAACTTGATGATATATATATGATTGATTTGTGTTGTGATGATGACTTAATTCCTTATTACGAGAATTTTGGCATGATAAAATCAAACGGAATGCTCGTAAGAAATTACGAAATGCAGTCGGGAATTTCAAATAAGTAGCGATCAGCAATAGCTCATTTAGCAACGAAAGAATAACGATTTAGACACCAAGGATTCTGCTTTGGTGTCTTTGTCATTTTATGATTTACATATAATTATCCACAATCTTGCTTTACAGAAATAAAATATTATTTGATAATAATTGCTTAACATAGATTTAACACAAACCTTTTTATAATAAGAAAATGAGGTGATGACGATATGAGAATTCTAGTTGTTGAAGATGAGATAGATTTACAGGAAGCTATCTCAGAGGGACTTAGAATTGAAGGGTATGCAGTTGATACATGTAGTAATGGAGAAGATGCTTATGAACTGGCGTACGTTGAAAACTATGACTTAATAATACTTGACTTAAATCTTCCGAAAATGGACGGATTAAAGGTTTTAGAAAAGATACGAGAAGAAAATAACGAATTAAAAGTCTTAATCCTTAGTGCAAGAAGTAGCGTAAACGACAAAGTTAAAGGCTTAGATATTGGTGCGAATGATTATTTAACTAAGCCATTTGAATTTGCAGAATTGGAAGCAAGAATAAGAAATTTATTAAGGCGAAAATTTGTGCAGGAAAATAGCCTTTTATCTTGCGGTAACATAAATGTTGATTTATCTAAACGCACCGCATTTGTGGATGAAAAAGAGCTGATACTCACAAAAAAAGAATTCGCATTGCTTGAATACTTTCTGCTAAATCAAGAAAAAGTAGTCAGTCAAGAAGAGTTGATTGAACACGTTTGGGATGGAAATGCCGATAGCTTTAGTGGTGCTATTCGCGTTCATATCGCTACATTACGAAAAAAAATGAAAGTTCTTTTAGATTATGATCCAATACGTACAAAGATTGGTGAAGGGTATTTTATAACTAAAAATGATGGTGACGCTTGATGTTCAAAAAAATGCCAATTCGGCTGCGATTTACTGTAATGATGATCATTTTATTAACGATTTGTTGTATAGGACTTACATTAATACTGAATTTTTCTGCTGGTATAATGGCTACAAGAATTGATGCAGCCACTTTACTACCTGCACAAGTGGTTGGTGAAGATAACAATAATATGGACAGTCTCCAAACGCCACCAGATGTCATGATGCTTACACCATCTGAAGAATCACAACAAGCAAGAACGGACTTTAAGATGAATAGTATTGTTTATCTGCTTATAGTTATAGTCGGTGGTGGCGTATTGACATACTATATATCGGGCAAAGTGTTAAAACCACTTGATATACTAAATAGTCAAATTAAAAATAGGACTGTACATAATTTATCGGAAACGATGGACATTCCTTCAACCAATGATGAAATAGCTGAACTAACACAGTCCTTTAATGAAATGACGAATAAGCTAAACGATACTTTTATGATGCAAAGTCGCTTTTCTGCAAATGCAGCTCATGAACTTCGAACGCCACTTGCGGTTTTAAAAACAAAGGTGGATGTATTTAAAAAGAAACATACACATTCTGCAGAAGAATATAATGCGCTGATTTATGTTTTTGAAAAGCAAATACAGCGACTTTCTGAGCTTGTTAGTAGCCTTTTGAATATGACAAATATGAATGATGAACTTGCGAATGAAACGATTTGCTTGAAGGA
This sequence comes from Lysinibacillus xylanilyticus, assembly GCF_001708185.1. Classification (GTDB taxonomy): domain Bacteria; phylum Bacillota; class Bacilli; order Bacillales_A; family Planococcaceae; genus Lysinibacillus; species Lysinibacillus xylanilyticus_A. The sequence continues at coordinate 194,172 of NZ_MDDN01000003.1, forward strand.
TGTTTTAGAAGATATTGTTTCTGAGCTTTCTCATATTGCTGAAGAAAAAGATGTTACATTATATTTGGATTGCGATGAAAGCGTTGTTTACGGTAATACCGACTTACTATATCAAGCGCTTTATAATATTGTTGAAAATGGTATTAAATACAATATTGACGGTGGTATGGTAATCATTACTGTTAAAACGGATAAAAAGCAGGTAGTCGTTGAAATTAAAGATACGGGAATCGGGATCCCTGATGAGGAAAAAAAGAATATATTTGAGCCGTTTTATAGAGTGGATAAATCACGTTCTCGTGAAATGGGCGGTTCAGGATTAGGACTTTCTATTGTGCATAGTATTATACAAAAGCATAACGGAAACATCTTAATTACGGATCATGAAAACGGCGGTACTTGTTTCGAAATTACGCTTGGCAAAATAAAATAAGAAAAAGAAAAGGCTTTGAATGGCAGCTAAAACTGTTTATTTAAAGCCTTTTTTTGTGAATTTATAAAAACTATTCCTCTTAACATGGATTTAACATGAATTATTATAAACTGGTGATATCAAGTAGAAAGGTTGCAAGCTATGCCGATGAAGTCTGTGGTACAAACGATGGCAGACTTTCTCTTGTGAAGAAAATAGATGACTAAATCAGATAGGGGGATAGTAAAAATTACAGGTGAACCAACTCTAAGGTTACAATGAACATTTTAAGAGTAATTTCGAAAATCAGAACGGTTAACATAGTTACACATCTTGGGTAGTAACTAAAAACATTCTAGGAGGAATTTATGATGAAGAAAAAATTAACAATTACGACATTGGTGCTAGGATTATCGATTGTTGCAGGATCTGCATATGCTGCTAGCAACAACGACATGTGGGCAACTACTAAATCCAGCGAACCTGTCAACTTAGAAGAGATGGCGAAAGAAAAAGGAATCACAGTAGACGAATTGATTGCTCAACTTGAAAAAGAAGGCAAACTAACAAAAGCGGCTAATGTAACTGAATCTACGAAAGCTGAAGGCACAATTGAGTCAGATACGGCCAGCAAAACTAGTGAAGTCACAAATTCTAGCGAACCTGTCAACTTAGAAGAGATGGCGAAAGAAAAAGGAATCACAGTAGACGAATTGATTGCTCAGCTTGAAAAAGAAGGCAAACTGACAAAAGCTGAAAAAGTAACAGAATCTATGCAAGCAGAAAAAAATAAGTAACATATAGAGAGTACCTGGAGCTGTCTCAAAAGTTACTTCTACTATGGAGAAACTTTCGAACAGCTCTGTTCACTTTGTTCAGCAATAAATGAAGGAAGGCCCAGTGAACAAACGGCAAGTAATTTGCAAAGTAATTCTTTGGGATTTCTTTACTAAAATTGGTAATTGCGATACCATATAAGCATGGAGATGTACGAAAGGAGCATGGACTTTAATGGGAGATATTCTTTAATGGCTTAGTATTTGTATGGAGTTATTGATTCCCCCTTCATTAAAAGAGGGGTAATTTTCCATTTTAATTTACACCATTTTAGGATTGCTGGGTTCATGTACTATAAACTCACCGAGCGAATGCCTATTAGGTATTCTTTCTTATTATCGAAATTTCCGATGGGACGACTCGGTGAACCTAGAGATGCTGCAAAGTTAGTCGTCTTTTTAGCAAGTAATGAATCTGAATGGATTACGGGACAAATTATTCATTCAGATGGAGGGTTCTGGTGATTTTAACGGCTTAAAACAGTTTCGGAATAGGGTACTATTCAGAAGTACTAATAAAAGTCCAATTTCCTTTAATATGGAGAAATTGGGCTTTTTATATTTATTTATGGTGCAAAATAATCCCTAAAGTGACAGTCTAAGGAATTATGGAATGTCTACAATTTAACGATCATGGTAAATAGAATACTCGAATGAGTAATGAAAATGAATAATTAATAATATCAATTCTCGAATTAATATTATTGATTTTTTTAATTAAAAAATTTAAATTTTATTATTTGTATTTTCTATTCCTTGTTGTATAATCAAGTTAACTAGAAGGAAGGGATTTCATTATGGCTTATCAAGTAATCACAAATTGTCCTGTTTGCAGTAAAACATTGAAAATCACAAAATTGCAGTGCTCTCATTGTCACACTACGATTGAAAATGAGTTTGAATTATCTAAACTGGCATCGTTATCAAAGGAACAGCTTCATTTTGTGGAAGTATTTTTAACATGCAGAGGGAATATTAAAGATGTTGAAAAGGAACTGGGAATCTCGTATCCAACGGTTCGAGGCAAGCTAACAGACATCATTTCATCTCTTGGATATGTGCAGAAGAAGAAAAATGAAGTAGACGAGAAAAAAGTTGTTACCATGTTGGAAAATGGCGAAATCACACCAGAAGAAGCCATTAAGCTCTTAAAAGAGGAATAGGGAGGAATTTATCATGAACGAGGAAATTACTAAAGTGTTAACAATGATACAAGATGGGAAGATTGATGCCGATCAGGGATCCGAACTGATTCAAGTGTTAAAAGAGAAAGAAGAAACAACTAACAAGCCCAAATATTTAGATAAAACATTAAAAATCCGTGTGGTATCAACCGAAAATGATAACGTCATGGTCAATTTGCCGATAAAACTTGTCAAGGCAGTATTAATGGCTGGACATAGCATCGCAGCGAGTATTCCTCAATCGGAAAAATACGTGAAAGATATTGACATAAACCTTCTTATTGAAGCAATCGAAAACGAATTAGATGGCCAAATTGTTGATATTAAATCAGCGAACGGGGATACCGTTTCGGTCATCATTGAGTAGTGATTTGCTTATGATGCATGTAAAAGTGAAAGCAAAAGATGTTCGGTTTACCATCCCAATTCCATATGCTATTTTAAATATCGTGATTTCAATTTTGTCTTCAAAATTTATTCAGCAAAATGTAAACAAGTGGACGAAAGTGCACTTCGAAAGAAAAAAACTGGACTTTACCTTTCCGCTAATAGACAAAGAAACACTAAAGCCTATCGTCAAGGAACTTAAAAATTATAAGGGAATCGTGCTAGTAGATGTCAAAGCTAAGGACGGCACTGAGGTTAAGGTTAAACTATAATTAATAATAGAATACACCAACCACTTAAATCCTTAAAAAGCGAGGGAAATCAATTTTAGAAACGGTGATTTCTCGCGCTTTTCTTATGTGAAATTTATTTCATTTTGCTTGGAAAATATACTTATGTCCCAGCCTGTTTTAGTCTTTTGCAAAAGAGCTACGTAATTCCCACAGCTATCTAATCATTAATTCATTGAGAACCTCATCAATATTTTTTCTCCTTTTGAGTTACTTTACATTAGGAACGTTTATTTTTTTAAGGCTTCCACAATTGTATAGGCAATACAAAGACAATTGATTGAAGCGTTATGAAATTGGATTAGTTAGGCATCATTGAAAAGGTAGCTTCTACTAAACTAAAGAAAAATTTATTTCCATTCAACTATTGCAAATAAAGGAATGGAAGCATAACATAAGCTTATAGTTATATACTAATTAAGTCATCTGTCTTTATCGGTGATTTTATTTTAGATACTATATAAGAGAATGATTATATAAGGAGAGCAGATAAATGGAAAACACACTAATTGAAAAACAATTAAAGGCGGCAGCTGACTTGAACCGCATTAAATTACTTGCATGTATGAAAAATGGGGAGGTATGTGTATGTGATTTTGTGGATGTTCTAGGGATTTCACAGCCAGCAGTTAGTCAGCATCTTCGAAAATTAAAGGAGGCAGGCATAATTACTGAGCGGAAGGTTGGTACATGGAAACATTATCGTTTAGTGGAGGATCAAACGCCACTTATGAAAGGTATTTTAGAACAAATTAAGCCTGTAACGGGATGCAATTGTAGCTCTGTTTGTACAAATATAGGGGAGGAAAATTAATGGGTAATGAATCTTTAACAAAACAGCTTTCCTTTTTAGATCGCTACCTTACTCTTTGGATTTTTGTTGCAATGGGTACTGGCGTTCTATTAAGTATCACAATGCCCAATATTGGTGAAGCATTAGAATCCATGTCGGTTGGTACAACATCGATACCTATTGCTATAGGGCTAATTGTGATGATGTATCCACCTTTGGCAAAAGTAAAGTATGAGGAAATGTGGCGTGTGTTCAAGGATTGGAAAGTTCTTGTACTGTCACTATTCCAAAACTGGTTACTTGGTCCATTTCTAATGTTCTTCTTAGCCATTATCTTCTTGCATGACTATCCAGAGTACATGGCTGGACTCATTATGATTGGCTTAGCTCGATGTATTGCAATGGTGATTGTTTGGAATGATCTAGCACGTGGTGACCGTGAATATGTAGCTGGTCTAGTCGCATTTAATTCTATCTTTCAAATCTTAACGTACTCAATTTTTGCTTACTTTTTCTTAAATGTATTACCTGGTTGGTTTGGCTTAGAGAATTTTAATGTATCGATTTCCATGTGGGAAATTACGAAAAGCGTCCTTATTTACTTAGGAATACCATTTGCTGCAGGGTTCCTCACTCGATCGATCGGTATTAAAACAAAAGGGAAACAGTGGTATGAGGAAAAGTTCTTACCGAAGATTTCACCACTCACACTAATTGCACTGCTGTTCACTATCGTGATGATGTTTGCATTAAAGGGTGAGAAATTAGTGGAATTACCACTTGATGTAGTTCGAATCGCAATTCCATTATTTATTTACTTTGTTGTGATGTTCGCTGTTTCATTCTTTTCTTCTCGTAAAGTAGGAGCATCTTATCCTGTCACAGCAGCCCTTTCTTTTACAGCCGCTAGTAACAATTTTGAGTTAGCAATTGCTGTAGCTGTAGGTGTTTTTGGACTTCATAGTGGCGTAGCTTTTGCTGCTGTTATTGGTCCACTTGTCGAAGTACCAGTACTTATTGGACTTGTATGGGTTGCCTTACGCTGGGAGAAGAAATATTTTAAAACCACTAAATTATAGGGAGTACTTTTCATGATAAATACACTTTATTTCTTATGTACAGGGATTTCTTGCCGTCACTGATTGGGCAGTTAAAAGTGCTGGTATTGAAGCACATGGCGTAAATGTAAGTGCCACCAAATGCCATTCTAGAAATTGAGGCACTTAATCATCTTTTGGTATAATAAAGTATAGATTTTTTGGAACGGAGCGATTGATATGAATGGAACGCAAAAAGCGTTTTTTGAAGAAAAAGAGCGTTCACTTGGCGTTCGTCTAAATGATGTGCAGACGCAGGCGGTGTTGCAAACGAATGGCCCGCTGTTACTATTGGCATCTCCCGGTTCAGGAAAAACGACTACGATTATTATGCGTATTGGCTATATGATTGAGGCACTTGGTGTGAATCCTTCTCGCATAAAGGCTGTCACGTTTAGTAAGGCTTCAGCCGGTGATATGAAGGCCCGTTTTGCAAAGTTTTTCCCGCATTTGCCACCAGTTGATTTTTCGACGATTCATAGTTTAGCATTTCAAGTTGTACGGCAGACACTTGAACGTCAGGGCATTTCGTACGGTATCATTGAAGAATCGGACAAGCCTGGTGTTGTTTCAAAAAAAAGAGTACTTCGCGAGATTTATGAACAATTAAATGGCTCAAAAATTACCGAAGATCAGTTAGACGAGCTACTGACGTACATAACGTTTATCAAAAATAAAATGTTGCCAGAACAAGAATGGGCAATTGCAGAAGTAAAGGTGCCAAAAAAAGTCGAGATTTTACAGCGTTATGAAGAATATAAACGCACAGGTAGTGACCGTTTGTTAATTGATTTTGACGATATGCTATTAATGGCGAACGATATTTTTACGAAAAATCGAGAGGTGCTGGCGCAATACCGACGCCGCTACGATTATTATTTAACGGATGAAAGTCAAGATACATCGCCCGTTCAACATGCGCTCATCGCGAAGCTCGTCGCAGTCCATCAAAATTTATGCGTCGTTGCAGATGAGGACCAGGCCATATACAGCTGGCGCGGTGCAGAGCCAGATTATTTGTTAAATTTCCGAAAGATATATCCGGAGGCGCAGGTTTTACTTATGACGCAAAACTATCGTTCATCAGCGACGATTGTAGAGCCAGCCAATATATTCATTCAGCGAAATAAAAAGCGTTATAACAAACAAATGTTTACAGAAAATCCTGCAGCAGAGCCAATCTCGTTTAAAATCTTAGAGAATTACAATTTACAGGCCAAATATATAGTGGATCAGTTGAAAAATCTGTCTAAGCGTGGCTCAACGGCTATTTTATATCGAAATAATACGTCAGCCATTCCGCTTATGGACGCATTTGACAGAGCAGGTTTGCCTTTCTATATGAAAGATTCCACGATTCGCTTTTTCACGCATTGGGTCGTGGAGGATATTATGAACTTCATGAGGCTAGCGTACAACACAAAAAATATTACGATATTTGAAAAAGTTTATAGAAAAATGAATGCTTATATTACACCAACGCAAATGAAGGCGCTACAGAATTTGCCGGAGGATGGCTGTGTATTCACACAGTTGTTAGAGCATGTTGAGTTAAAAGATTATCAGCCTGAATATATTAAGCGGATTCGCAAAACGTATGATAGCATTCAATTTGATAAAACAACGCCAACAGCCATGCTAGAGCATATCCGTTTTGACTTTGGTTATGAGCGTACCTTAAAGAAAATGAGTGAGACACTCGGTTTTAATTATGAAAATTTACTAGATATTGTGGATGTACTTGGTTTAATTGCTCGTCATACGCCGACGATGACCGAATTTGCGGGTCGTTTGAAGCAACTTGAAAATTTAGCACGTTCGTCTCATATGGATAATGAATTGAATGCAATTACACTGACAACATTGCACAGTTCAAAAGGCTTGGAATTTGACCGTGTGTATTTGATTGACTTGATTGAGGGGATTTTACCTAGTGAGGTGGAAGAAGAAATCGAGGAAGAAACACGACTCTTTTATGTCGGTATCACGCGTGCGATCCGCCATTTGGAATTAATCTCGTATAGTAAACGCTTTAAAACAAGTGTGGTGCCATCGATTTTCATGAAGGCGTTAAAACAAATCGTCTCACCGCAGGAATTGCCAAAGAAAGCGCCGAAAAGTCCGAAGAAAGCACTAAAGCAATACCGTAATGAGCGGACGATTACAACCGAGTCGGCGTTAATTGTTGGCTCAAAAGTAAAGCATGTGATTTTGGGAGAAGGGGAAATATTAGCCGTTACGAGTAGCACGATTGAATTATCATTTGCTAGCGGGATTAAGCAGTTTCTGACGGATACATGTTTACAGCAAGGCTATTTAGAAACGATGGAAGATTAAATGAAGCGTATTCGAGATTTTTTCGAATACGCTTTTATTATGCTATTATGTAGCGGTACCTTGCTGGAAAAATAAACGTCATTGCTCATCTTTGTCTTACCACCAAATGGAACTTCTATTTTAAAGATGGATCGTAATTTGAAAGAGAATAAATAGTTGAGAGTTTTGATCAATCTTTTTCAAAACAGGCTCTTTAGATTTGTTTATATCAAGGTTAATATCATTAATTTAATCAAACTTTACTACAAAACTACAGGGATTCGGTAAAAATTCACTCTCTTTTTATTGAGAACATTCCGGATTAAGTTGTCATTTTTCAGTAAAGGACACGCCATAAATAAAAGGTAGCGTATGATTCCCAGTTTTTCCATGGAAACGATATTTCTAAAATTTCATCTTTCGTAGGCTTTCGGTTCATATTACGTAATCGTTTTATCGAATTAATAAGACCCACATCATCGATTGGAAAGGCTGTCTGGAACCTAAGGCAGCGCATCAGCACATAATTGGCTGTCCAAGGACCGATTCCTCGTATTTTAATTAAGTTTTTTTCAGCATCTTTAAAGTTCATGTTCATTAATTTTTCCCTTGATAATTCTCCACTTGCCATTAATCTCGCAATTCCAATAATATATTCACTTTTTTTTACCGTCATTTTAATATCTGCTAGGTCAGTAGGTGTTAACTGTGCAATTCGTTCGTACGTTGGGAACACCCAATACTTTTTACCATTCCATTCGATAGAATCGCCAAATCCTTCTACAAATTGCTTCTTTAAGGAGTATGCAAAGGCTAAGTTAATTTGTTGCCCTAAAACTCCCCAGCATAAAGCTTCAAATAAATCGGGAATGCCAATAACTCGCAATCCATAGAATTTTCGAGCAGGCATGTTAAGTAATGGGTCTGCTTTTGCCATTTCATAAAATGGCGTTAAATCGTTATCAAGATCAAACCATTCATGAATATATTTTACAATCACTTCCCGTTTCCACTTTTCAATAGGTCTAGACTCATTTAGGAATTGAACATGCATTTGTTTATTATTGATTACGCTTAGCTGTACTAAGGACCGAATGCCCCCAATAGCTATAACTTTTGTAATGATATCGTTCTCTATTTCATACATGCATTCATTTTTTTCCCTTGTTAGATAGCCAAGATTTGCATTTATATCGAAATTTTCAGGTAATGTAATTACAATAACATCATTCTCTTCATGCCATGTCACTTTTTCATTCTCCTCATCTTATTACGATTTTCTATACTATTTAAAACTCACACTGACTGTAATTTTACTTTATCACAAAATAATCTTTACTAATTTTGTTATCTTGCTATTACATTCTAAATACCTTATTTTTTTCTAATTATGAGGTTATAGTGTTAGTTATCAAGAATGCTAAATAGAGGGAGTGGATAAAAATGGTCCAAGATATAAAAACGCGTGTCGAAAACTTAAATTGGGATTTCATCCAACATGAATTAGATACGCAAGGATTTGCAAAGCTTCCAGTGATTTTAACAAAAGAGGAATGTGAATTTTTCATAGCATTGTATTATGAGGAAGAGTCCTACAGAACGACAATCAATATGACGAGATATCGCTTCGGGAATGGAGAGTACAAATATTTTTCCTATCCATTACCTGATATCATCCAAAGTTTAAGAGAGTCCTTTTATCCAGAATTGGCCAAAACAGCCAATCGATGGTTAGGTTATTTAAAGAAAGCAGAACAGTTTCCAGATCAACTTCAAGATTTTTTGAACACCTGTGAAGAAAATGAACAAACTAGACCGACACCTTTACTATTAAAGTATGAAACAGGCGGGTTTAATTGTTTGCATCAAGATTTATATGGCGATATATTTTTCCCGTTTCAAGTAGTATTTGTATTAAACCAACGAGAGAAAGACTTTTGCGGTGGAGAATCTCTATTAGTGGAACAAATTCCTCGTGCTCAAAGTAGGGGACATGTCATTACTTTAGAACAAGGCAGTGCGCTGATCTTTCCTACTAACCATAGACCTGTTCAAGGTAAAAAAGGATATTACAAAAATACGGTTCGTCACGGAGTAAGCACGGTTACTGCTGGAGAACGATACGGTCTGGGGATCATTTTTCACGATTCTAAATAAAGTGAAATTTTGATCAGTGGGGATTTTCTTCATCCCCCACTGATCATTGGTTAAACCAATCGGGCTTTTACGGGCTGTTCATCTCCCACTTAAACTTCTTTGATTTCTTTATGTTTTGAGGTTGGAGTCTTACAGTCCGTTAATGCGGGATAAAAAATAAACTTCAATATCTTGCTATTCCATTCCCAGAATTGTACATTCTGAATTTATAGGGAGTATATTGTAAGGAGAGGTGAGATATATGCCGGATAGTATTAATGACGGACATAAAGAGAGCCATGATCATCGAATTTCGAATGATGTAGAAATGATAACAGATGAAAAGTGGCAAGCAATTATAAATAATGATACAGCGTACAATAATCAATTTTTCTACGCTGTCAAGTCGACAGGGATATTCTGTAAACCATCCTGTAAATCTCGCGTTCCGAAAAAAGAAAATGTATGCATTTTTTCAAACGCAGAACAAGCACTCCGCGCAAATTTTCGCCCTTGTAAACGTTGCAAGCCCACTAATGAAAATCTGCCAGATAGCGAGTGGGTGGATTTAATTACGGAATACATTGATAAAAATTTCACAGAAAAATTAACGCTGGAATTGTTAGCAAATATTTGTCATGGGAGTCCGTATCATCTGCATCGAACATTTAAAAAAATTAAAGGTATCACGCCGGTTGAGTATATACAACAAGTGAGAGTACACGCGGCTAAAAAGTATTTGATTCGGACAAATAAAGCGATTGGAGATATCGCCATATGTGTGGGTATGGCTAACGCGGCTTATTTTATTACTTTATTTAAAAAGAAAACTGGACAGACACCAGCACAATTTCGTCAATTGAGTAAAATGGAGGAAAAGCACAATGGAAACAAAGAATAAACCTACCCTTTATTGGTCTTTACTAAAGTTTAATGATTGGAATTTTTATATTGCTTCAACTTCCAAGGGGCTAGTATTTGTAGGTTCACAGAACAAACCCTTCGAGGAATTGTTCAACTGGGCTAAGAAACGCTTTCCAGGAAGTCCTCTTGTTGAAGATGATGAAAAGCTTGAACCCTATGTCGTTGAAATCGCTCAGTATCTAGAAGGAAAGCGGAAAACCTTTACTGTTGCATTTGAGTACGTAGGAACGCAATTTCAGTTAGCAGTCTGGAATGCACTTTGTGAAATTCCTTATGGACAGACGAAATCCTATTCCGACATTGCAAATGATATAAATAAACCAGCAGCTGTTCGTGCTATAGGAGCGGCTATTGGGGCTAATCCGGTATTAATTACTGTACCCTGCCATCGTGTAATAGGAAAGAATGGCTCATTAACTGGCTATCGGGGAGGATTAGAAATGAAGACACTGCTACTGGATCTAGAAAAGCGAGCTTCATCTAGCAATGAGTAATTATTACCGTACTATGAATGGAGGTAGCGTCATGAAAAGTGAATTATTCTATAAAAGTCCGAAAACCATTCTAAATAAAGGGACTGGCTTTCTTTCTGGATATACTCATTCACTAAATCCTTATACAGGCTGTTCATTTGGGTGTTCCTATTGTTATGTACGCGAAATGCCTGTATCTCTTTTTCGAGAAGGAGAATGGGGAAATTGGGTCGATGTTAAAAACGGAGCTGCGAATTTACTAAAAAAGGAGCTCCATCGCGCCAAAACCAAAGGAAATGTCACCATTTTCATGTCATCAAGTACAGACCCGTATCAACCAATAGAGCATAAGGAAAAAGTGACGCGATCTTTACTAGAAGTGATGGTAGAAGATCCCCCTGACTTCCTATTTGTACAAACTAGAAGCCCACTTGTAAGTCGAGATATCGATTTGCTGCAACATTTTAAAGATAAAGTTCGGGTAAGTATGACAGTAGAGACTGATAGGGAAGATATTCGCAAGCATTTTACACCCTATGCTCCTCCTATTCCAGCAAGGCTTAAAACACTCCAACTGCTTGCTGAATCCGGTATTCCTGCACAGGTTGCCATCGCACCTGTATTACCAAGTAGCGAGCGATTTGCAGAAATATTGCGTCCCTTGGTTAACCGAATATGTATTGATGATTATTTTATGGGGGACGGCAGTGGTGGTAAACGAACACACAAGATGGGCATACAAGCGTTATATAGAAATTTGGAAATGGAAGAATGGTATGATCCATCCATCTATCAAATGGTATATAAACGAATGCAGCAGTATTTTTCGGAAGAAGAACTTTTCATTAGCCAGAAGGGTTTCGAACCCTAGCGTTATAAATAGTAATCATCAGGTCATTTTGGAACTAAAATCACTTTTATAACAGGTTTTGATTTTTTCTGTGGGACAAACATTAGATGAAATAATAGGGGTGTATTATGAAAAATAACAAACAGTTTAATTTTCACAAGCTTTGGCTAGGGCAGTCTATAAGTTTGTTAGGTACACAGTTTACAGTAGTAGCTTTGCCTCTTTTTGCATTACAGGTGCTAGAAACAAGTGAGGCGAATGCGGCCTTGCTTCGCGGAATTATATTCATACCCTACCTACTTTTCGGATTAGTAGCCGGTGCTTTGATAGACATCCTACATAGAAAAAAGGTTTTGCTAATTTGTAGTATATGTCAAGGCGTTCTATTTTTATCAGTATTCATATTGACTGTAACAAATAAAATAACCTTCCCTTTATTGGTGTTACTCATGTTTTTAAACGGAATATTTACCACGTTTTACAATATTACAATTCCTTCTTTCTTACCGGAAATAATAACAGATAAAGACAACTTAAAAAAAGGAAATGCTCAGCTAGCCCTTTCGGAGTCTCTTTCTATAGTAATCGGACCTATGTTAGCAGGAATCGTTATTACTCTAGTTGGATTAACAGGCTTATTCACTGTTGACGCAGTAACGTATTTTGTTTGTTTTGTGTGTGTATTATTTATTTCAAGGTTTAAACCGCATACAGAAGGCTCTTTAAAAAACGTAAATATAAAATCAATCTATATAAACATATATGAAGGTTTGATCTATTTTAAAAGCCACCCTGTATTGGAACCAATTGTAAGCTGTGGCGCTGTTTATGGTTTTTTTAAATACATACTAAATAGCATTTTAGTAATCTTCCTTTATAAGGTAATGGGTCTATCTGAACTTGAAATAGGCTTTGTTGTAGGTTCGGCGGCAGTAGGGTTTTTAATAGGTAATACGATACTCGTAAAAAAAAGTCAACAAATTAATAATACAAAAATGCTAATTTATAGCGCTACTGTATCAGTTATTGGACTGTCCTTCATACCGATAATGGGCTATTTCGGAACCATTTACGGAATAGTAGCTGCAAGTATCATACATGGTATGGGAGAAGGTGTATTTGGCCCTTACGCTGCAACCATACGACAACTTGCCTCACCAAGTCACATGCTAGGCAGAGTAAATGCTGTACAGCGTACGCTTAATTGGGGAGCTTGGGCATTAGGAAGTTTTGCTAGTGCATTTTTAGTTTCTATAGTTGGGCTTCAAACTACGTTATTTATAGGGGGTTTCGGAACAACATTGTGTTTAATAGTGTTGTTAAGGCGAGGCGTAATAAAAGGAACCAACATTGAAAATACGAGTTCAATTTAGAGGAGATGATTATGATGAATAAGTTATCAAAAGGAACTGCTGACATAGAAAATAAACCACATGTTTTATTTATAGGGGGTTGGACAAAGCCTATACAGGATGCTTTAGACAGGGGGTACACTGTCTCGTATATGGGGTCTTACACTAAACACATATATTTCGATGGAACTGTCTTAGAAAAGTGTTTTTATAAAAAAGAAATAGATACAACAAACATACCCGTGTGTATATACTATGCTGAAGAATTGTACAAGGAGAAAGCGTTTGATGTGGTTGTATCTTTCAACGAAGTAGCCTTAGATACAGCTTCTATAATTGCAAAGATTTTTAATGTTAAAGGATTTTCTTACAACGCAAATATGATCACCCGCAATAAAGACATGATGCGTGAAATTCTAGCAGGCAAAGACTTTTCGATAGATTCGATCGTTTGCAACAACATACAAGACATAGATGAATTTTTGAACAAAAAAGATAGTATTATAATAAAGCCCCCGATTGGCGCAGGTGGTAAAGGAGTATCTAAGCTAGACATAGGAGATAACGTAGAGGCATTTATTAAAGATAACGGGATTCAACTACCTATTTTAGTGGAAGAGTACGTTGAAGGAGACGTAGTTTATACGGTCGAAGCCGTTTCTTATAATAAAAAACATTCTATACTAGCTATATCAGCTGAAATATTTAAAGAAGGTTCGTTTTTAATAAACTATACTATTATGCCGGCACCTATAGATGAATCTCAAAAAAAGGTAATCATTGAGAAAGTAATGCTATTTTTGGACGATATGCAACTGGAAGACGGCATTACTCATACAGAAGTAAAGATTAACAAACAAAATAAACCAATAATCATAGAGTCTCAAGTCAGGATAGGTGGGGGTAACATTTGGAAAATGGTAGAATTAACAACCGGCATATCTCAGTTCGGATATTACTATGATGCGTTAGCTGCTAAAACTATAGATGAATTTAGATGTGTACCTTCAAAATGTCAAGCGATGTCTTTAAGTTTGATTCCAAAACCAGGTTGCTTAAAAGAAATCAAGTATGAAGGGTTAGCTAACATATCCGAGATCGTATTAATTGATCTATTAGTAAAAGAGGGCGACACCATACAAACTATTGTAGACAGTACTGGGCGAAAAGGATATATATTATTTACGGCCAATGATATAAAACATATGTACGAAGTTGCAGATAAAATTTGTGACAATATAACGTTTGTTTATCAGGATTTGTCAGAATGGAAACCTTCTTTTAAAAGAATTTAAAAAAGAATGTAGCACATGACTGGACTATGTCAAGAAAAAGGACAATACAAGTAAGCTTAAGAGGTGATTGTTCAATTAGAGCAATCGCTTCTTGTATTAACGGGGTAGTTTAGTGGAAAAAGGAATTAAAAACTTATGTTTGCAAAGGAACATCTTTTAATGAAAAAATTAAAGCCAAATGCCTATGTATTGTCCCGCAAACCACTAATATTCCTTTTGATTATTGTCATCATTGTTTCTACTCTATTTATCCCCCAATATTATTAGGACAACCATTTGTTCTAGGTGAAATTATAGTCCGGACCAAGATTTTTATCGATACATAGAAAAACAGCTCACTAAGTGGCCGAATGTACCATTCCATCAGGACATGAATATTTCAGATAAGTTCATACCTGGGTCAACATCTAGCCAATCGACCTGTGGAAAATCAGTAGCTGTATATCTGATGATACTATCAAAGATATACAGCTACGCGTCATATGTTTCCAGATTTTTATATTTTTAATAACGGTTCCCTAAATAATTTTAAAATTTTTGAACGAAATGAAGCATCGATGAGTCTAATTAGGGAAGGAGGCGAAAAGGATGGAATTTGAAATCGTGCAGCGTGCTATTCGTGGGGATCATCAAGCGATACTTTCACTAATTGAAATGGATGAAGAAATTTTATATCGCATGGCTTTTACATACATGAAAAATGAGCAAGACGCTTTAGACGTGATGCAGGACCTGGTTTACAAGGCCCTGAAAAAAATGCATACCGTTCAACAGCACGAATATGTCAGAACATGGCTCGTGCGCGTCTTAATCAATTGTTGTAAAGACCATTTACGAAAACGCCAACCAACCGTTTCAATTGAGGAACATCACCTAATTGAATGGGTCATTTACTCTGATATGGAGCGGTTATTGGAACATTTATCCTTGTCGGAGCAGCAACTCGTCTATATGAAATATTTTCAGCAACTAAAAAACAAAGAAATTGCTGAGCTAAATCAAATACCTGAAGGTACTGTAAAGTCTAAGCTTCATCACATACTAAAGAAGCTTAGAAACTTCGCTGGAGAAAAGGAGGACTGGCTATGAGTAAACTACCGATTGACGTCCCAAAGGAGAAACTTCAACAAGTTCGGATGGATATGTTGCGTAAAGTACAGCGAGAAAAACGAACAAAGAAGCGCATTTTTTCGGCTGCAATAGTCTTTTTGTTTTGCTTAAGCCTTTTATTTTCAATTCGTGTTTCTCCTACGATTGCTAGCTATGTTGAAAAAATACCAGGCTTTCAAGCAATTGTATCTGCGGTTGTAAGAGATAAAGGGATAAAAGATATTGTGGATAATGACTACTATGAAGATATCAATGTGACGCAGTCTAAAAATGGCCTATCGCTTACATTGCAAGGCGTGATTGCAGATAATTCGGGATTAGTACTTTACTATGACGCAGATGCCTCATTTGATATTTCAGAATTACACTTGGAGGAAGTTCATTTGTTCCAAGGGGACGAAGAAATTAAAGGGGGGTCATTTACAAGCAATCAATCACATCAAACACACATCTCTTCTTCAGTAGAATATAATTTTTCAGAGTCTTTTGCTTACACTTCAAAGGATTTTAAAGTGGTTTTTCGTTTTAATGACAAAGATAAGGGGAATATTGAAATTACGATACCGTTTTCACTACAAAATGAAATCGCAAAGGAAAAAATTATTACTGCGAATCAAACTGTAGAAGTCGGTGGTCAGAAATTTACGATTACACAAATTCGCCGATCTCCTTTAAAAACGGCAATTGATATTGAAGTAGATGAAGCGAATACGATGCAAATTTTAGCGCTTGATGATATTACGGTCGAGACGGAAAATGGGGAGCGAAGAGAAGGCATTAAATATGGCTTGTCATTAGGTGGTGATATTCGCGACGGCAAATTCACGATGTATTTGCAAAGTAATTATTTCCATGATTCAGATTCACTCAAAATGTTAATTGGAGCTGTTCATGCCGTTCCAAAGGGCGAGGATTTTATCGAAGTTGATTTTGGTACAAAAAAAGTACTCACGAAGCCCGATTATTTGGATTGGGATATTTCTGTAACGCAGCAAAGTGTATCAATTGCTGCAAAGAAATGGGATGATAGAAGGTCACATTCGTTTCTAAATAGTGCTGTAAAAGCAGATGGCACGACGTTAGAATATAAAGGTAGCTCGTTCTCAGATGATGAGCAGTACCTATTTGAGACGGAGAACTTTGAAAATTATGATGGCAAAGCAAAATTATATATCAACTATTTCTTCAATCCTATTGGAGAAAATATTGAACTGAATATTCCAATGCGATAAAGTAAAGATGTTCAAAAAGCAGCGCCTTTTTGAACATCTGTTTTAATATTTTTAGTCTAGCTATGATTGGAGAAGTTTTCTCCATACCAATTCATGGTCAAGAACGTCTGGACATTCAAAATGGTATTAGATAAGCAATCTTTAATAATTTGTCTAAAGATTCTTGTCCATATACATCCTAGTACAGTTATGGGGAATTGACGTACGTATCCAAGCCGTCCTCCACGCCAAATAATTTTAGTTTAAATAAAAAAAATACCTTAGCCACAACTTTCAAGTTATCGGATGTTGCCTATTTTGAGTTAGAATAATTCGTAGCATTGCTAAAGAGTTTTAACAAAACCCATGATAAGTTTGTGAAAAGATGTTTTTACACAAACGATGCAGGTTAATGAAATGATATGGGGGGAGATAGTTTGCGAAAGGTGGAAGTAAGTTCATACAATGGGAAATGGATCCAAATGTTTATAGAAGAGGCTGAAAAACTGAATCTTATTTTTGGGAACGAACTCGTAGACATATATCACATAGGTAGTACCTCTGTTCCAGGGTTAAAAGCTAAACCAATAATAGACATCATGCCTGTTGTGAAAGATATTAATAATGTTGAGAAATATAATATAGGGATGCAAGAAATTGGATATGTCCCTAAAGGTGAAAACGGGATAGTTAAACGTAGATACTTTCAAAAAGGTGGGGACAATCGCACTCATCACGTTCACATCTATCAGATCGGGAGTTGTGAAATAAATAGACACCTGGCTTTTCGAGATTATTTAAAATCGCACCCAGATGAAATGAAGAATTATGGAGAATTAAAAGAAAAATTGGCACAACAATTTCCTCTTAATAAGAAATCGTACATAAATGGGAAAGATTATTTTGTTAAAAATATAGAACTAAAGGCACTGGAATGGTATGAAGATAATCGAAATAAATAATAGAATAACGGATTATGTATTGCTAAGGTGAAAAATGCTACTTAACTATCGAAAAACGTGATTGGTTGCGTTCTAAAAAAGCTAATAGCTGTTTTAGATCTGTTAAAGTCATATCGACAGTAAGTTTATCATCGGTCTTTGGTGATTCAAGTCCATGCGAAAAATCATACGTCATGTAAGTGTTCTTTTAAACAATATTTGGTGAACGATTTTAAGGCAGAAATTTTTCGGTTCACTGAACGAGATTTTTGTTTTAATGATCCTAATAGATATTGTATTAACTTAATCACTAATATAAAACAAATACGTCAATGGCAGCATGTAGTTACATGTATAAAATATCCAGACAAACATGTTAAATTTTTTATTTAAACCAATAAGAAATAAGTGTTGATGGATAGATCAATCTCAGTTGGACAAAATATTTGTGAACGTGAAAAGTTCAAATTTCAAGGATTGTGAGGACTATATATGTCATCTGAAATGGGAGAAATGCATCGTACTGGTCAAGACATTAACGACGAAATAGTACATTTTGGTGGGCAAGCCGAGAGTGTTTTTAGTTCATTGGCTGAACAAGGTCGACTTTCAATACAAAAGAAAGCAGACGAATTAGCTGCACAGTATCTTGAAAGTAATCCTAATCCAGACTATTATGATTGCGTTACAATTGTAGCAGAGGGAGTTTTAACAGCAGGGAACGAAATAAAGGCTAACAGTGGTTCTTGGGGAGAATCAGTAGAAGCAGCACTTGGTGCTGGTGTTGAAATGCCAGCAGCAAAAATAGCTTGTAAAAGAATAACGATGTCTGAACATTAATTTTTGAAAAAGCGTAAGCATAAAAGCTTATGCTTTTTGATATTTATTGATTTTTTTTATCCTCTCCTCAAAGCGGAAAATTAAAACAAGATTTTTATAGTAAATTTTTTTAAAGCTATTTAAATTTAATTGAAATTGCAAGGCACACGTCTAACATGACTTGTCCTTTAATTATGTTGAGGAAAGTAAAAGCATATTTTTATAATTCAATTGAAGTTGTGAAGAATTAAACTTATGTTCGTTTTGGCATTCATTCTAATTTCAATATAAAAAAACGCTAACCGAAAGATTAACGTTTTATACATGATGGTAGGGATCACGCAAGTGTATCTGGTGTTTACTGTATTTGATTCAAAAAACAATCTCTAATTATGAAAGTCCGCACGTTTCTAAAGTAAATCTGAATGCTTACAAAGGTCAGGAGCGGTTTTCTAATATGGAGTCGGAGTCGGAGGAGAACAACGGAAGGAGTCAATGTCTCTTAAAGGAATCGAATATTGATTCCATCTTCCACCGAAAAACCTGTAGCCATAAGCTCTTTCGTGTCCAACAGCAGTCAGAAAGAACCAGAAATTGTCACCATTTCTCAGCCACATATACGTGAAACGAAATATACAATTTTGAAGACCCCTTGTATTCTGGCCATAGAAAGGCATTTCTTCCATATATCGCATAAGTCAGATTCCCCCTTTCTAAAAGTATACATATAACCAGTTTATGCCTAATATCTGAGTTTGGGTTGGACGTATGACCTAAATAGTTTATTTAAGAGGATAGCAGCCACTGCTCGACAAGCTGCAATTCCTTGTTAAGTGATTCGAGGGCGACTGCTTTGTCATTGTTCAACGTATGAAGAAACATATATTACAGGTATAAAGCTAGTACTTTTGAAGTGGGCAAGATAATTGACTCCTTCATTTTCGTTTTTCAATCATTAAATAAATGCAATTCTATTTCGTGTTACAATAGATTCACAGCATCCAACTGACTCCTTTTTAGGAAGGAGGTGTGCTGCTGTGTCTTATCCATCACGCGTTAAAAAGGCCAAGGCTGAAACGAAAAAGAAACGTGAAAAAAGATTAGCCATTTTCGCCAAGTTACGGATTTATTCCGTTTTATCGATACTGTGTATCGTCTTTTTCGGATGATGCTGTAAAAAACTTACGTTTCACCGCTTTGTCTAGCCAACCCGTTGTTTTTAGAAAAATAATCAAAAAAAGCGATTGGGAGCCACCCAATCGCCGCGTACTGCTGTAGATCCATCACGCATGAATCTTACTATCTTCATTGTATGCAAATAGAATAAACATATCAATGAATTACTTTAATCTTTACAACAAAAGTCCATTTTATGCATAGATACTATGGACAGCTTCTATTGTCTTATTAAAGTTTAGCATAGATTTATTATTAATTCCTTTGAGGTCTATCTTATTTTGGGGTGTCTTATTAAACTAGCAATTAGAATGTTAAATTTTCTTTTTTGGAGAATATATAATTTCAGCGCATAAAAGGTGACAAGCTGTTGCTATTTTGAGATTTGTTAAATACTAATTATTAAATATAAGGGGTACGATGAGTGAAAATGAAGAAATACATTTTTCAACACATCTTTAAAGATGAAATGTAAACCTCCCCGGCTCTAATGCTTTACGATTTTTATTTAGAAAAACAGGTTCTGATGGATAAATTTGATATGACCTTAAAGAAGCTTTATAGGATGCCAGAAGCGGGATTAAGTGTGGATGAAGGGGCAATATCTGTTCTTTTTTCCTTTTCCATCTATTCAAATCGTTTCATTAATCAAATCAATTTGCTCCCATGTTAATGAAACAAGTTCAGAGCGTCTTAGACCTGTTGTTGCTTAAACAGGTTGAACAGCCATGATCCGATAAAAAGGTTAAGAAGAGTTGTAAATCGTATTCATAACTAGTGACTGTATTAATAGTTGTATTATATATAGGCATTAAACACACTTTCTGCAACACAATAACAAGATCTTATTTTTTGAACAGAGGAGTGTCAATATGGAAGTAGTATATTTGGCAGGTGGATGTTTATGGGGAGTACAAGCTTTTATAAAAACTCTACCTGGAGTTACGTTTACAGAAGCAGGTAGAGCTAATGGAACAAGTCATACACTTGAGGGCGATTATGATGGGTACGCCGAATGTGTAAAAACAGGATTTGATCCGACAGTTGTAACAATCAGTGAATTAATGGGATATTTATTTGAAATCATTGATCCCTACAGTTTGAATAAACAAGGACAGGATGTGGGCAAGAAATACAGAACAGGCGTATATAGTGATAATCCTAAACACTTAAAGGAGGCGAAGACATTTCTTAGTGAGAGAAATGATTATGACCTTATAGTGGTTGAAGTCTTACCTCTTACAAACTATGTAAGAAGTGCAGAAGAACATCAAGATAGGTTAGCTAGATGTCCAAATGATTATTGTCATATTCCAGAAGAAATATTAAATAAGTATATAGTATAAGTACGAGAATATTAGAAGATGGTTTATGGGATCTATCGTTTCAAAATTGTCTTTCTACATAATAATGGGAAACAGAACTGTTTAATCATTTTAACTATCGGACTCATTGTTTAATTAGCTTCTATGTTCTTCCTATACTCCTATGAAAGAACTTAATCATCTTTCATCTTCTGTGATGTAGCGCTTGTTTTTGCACTACATGGATGGCTAACGGGAGTGTTTGTTCAAGAAAGATTGATATTGAGCGCAAATACATTATTTGATGGGAATTAAACAACTTTAAAGAGCCTTACTACAATAAAATGTAGCAAGGCTCTATTATTTGTTGTTGCTAACAATTTAAACATTAGCTCATTCCGCATCGAAAAACGTGATTGGGGGTGTTCTACAAAACAAATTCATCAATGGCAGCATGTACAGAGAGGTTACTTATACATAAAAAAACGCAGCGTCGTCAAACGCTACAGCAATGTAGAATTTCTAGTAACTGTAAAAAAACATTAGTAGGAAAATCATAATTTTAGGATTTCTTTGTTATTACTTAATATGTGAGCTAATAAGAATAAGTGTTATTCCCGTAAATAGGCAAATGATTCTCGCCACAGGAATTTTATCAGCTAGTCCAAATAATGCAATTGCTGTCGTTACGATTAAAACTGTAGGACCAACCAATGCAAGCATTGTATTAATATAGAATGCTTTTTCTAAATTATTCAACTTTAGCATCAACAATCCAGCACTTACTTCAATACTTCCAGACAATACCCGTAATATAACCATAGCAAGAACCGATTTTTCAATAATTGTCATCATCCTATCTTAATAGAAAATTTTCGCTTATATTATCATTCCATCATTAGGATAACTATAGACTTCTGTTTTAATGAAATACTAAAAACAATATATGTATGATTCATATCAAATATTCTTGTTATATTATGCTTTATAGTATTAATTTAATAAGTGATTTTCTAATTAAAAGTTCAAAGAATGTATTAATAGAATCAGTTTTATTAATCCATTTTCTAAGGAAATAGTATAGGTGCATATAATAAAATCCTAAATATTTATGGGAAAGATAGTACTTATAAAAGATGCAAGCTTTACAAATATCTCAATTGAAACGAAAAATAATTCCAAAGAATTTTATCCGTGAATAACTATTATTCAAGGTTTTAAATAGAGGGTTTAATTAACTGCAGATCCCAATATAGAAGGGAAAATATTAGCCGTTACGAGTAGTACGATTGAATTGTCATTTGCTACGGGGATTAGGCAGTTTTTGACGGATACATGTTTACAGCAAGGTTATTTAGAAACGATGGGAGATTAAATGAAGCGTATTCGGGATTTTTTCGAATACGCTTTTCGTCGAGTAGCCCTACACTACAATCAGTTAAAATGGTAAAACATTGGCAAAGTGGTAACAAAAAATTCTTTTCATCGCTCAATAATAAACCCATTTTTTCCCTAATCAACACGACTGAGATATTATTTTAAATCATCGAAAACGTTTCAAACAGGAGTACTCATTATTATTTTTATGATAAACAAAGGTTTAAACATGTAGTACATTAAATTACCATATGTTATACATTAAAGTTTAATAATGGTATTGTATAAAAAGATAGACTTTTCTCTCAATTTTAAAAAGGAAGGAGTTTTCATTATGTTATCTTTTTCTAAACCAGATGTAGAACAGTTTTTACGAACATTTTCGATTGGTGATTTTGCGGTTAGTCCAGATGAAAAACAACTAGTTTTCAGTACAAATTTAAGTGGCAAGTATAATTTATGGGCCATGAATTTACCAAATACGTTCCCGACGCCGCTTACTTTTATTGACCAGAGCTGTCAAGGTCTTCTCTATGATAAACAAGGACGGTTCATCATTGCCGGTTTTGACCAAAACGGGAACGAAAATACGCAATTTTATGGACTTCCACTTCAAGGTGGGACAATGAAGAAAATTATTTATGAAGAAGGAACTCGCAATTCCGGGCCAATTTTATCCGAAGATGGGAACAAGCTTTATTATACATCTTCGAAAGGAAATCCAACGTATTTAAATGCATATGCCTATGACTTGGTGACTGGTGAGGAAGAAACAGTTCTTGAGGGAAAAGATGCGCCAACTTTTTTAATCGATTTTAGCCCAAATGAAGAGGTAGCCCTCTACTATAAACATTTTGCTAATACGTATACACTCCTATACGCCAAACGAGGAGAGGAACATATTCTTCTGACACCACCAACAGATCAGCAACATACGGTCAGTGACGCAGTTTTTGTATCCGACGAGCTCATCTATTTATTAACGAATTACGATGCTGATTTTACGTATTTGGCTTCGTATAATTTAGAGACAAATGAGTTTGTAAAATTGAAAGATTTAGAGAATGAAAGCTTTACTACGTTGAAATATAACAAAGAAAAGCAGTGCTTGTATGTAATTAGTGAAAAAGGTGTAGAAGATCATTTATACATGCTTGATTTGCTATCGAATAATTGGGAAGAACTAGATTCACCGTGCAGTGTCATCGAAAAGCTTATAGTCACAAAATCCGGTAGTTTATATTTATTAGGAAGAAGTGCTACGAAGCCGATTAATATTTATCAATTTAAGGAAAATGGATGGACATCTTTAACGGAATACACAGTTCCAGGTGTAGATCAAAGCGAATTAGTTGAGCCGGATGTGATTACTTATTCTTCTTTTGACGGACTTGAAATTGAGTCCTTATTTTTCAAAGCTAAAAAGGAAAATGATAATGGTGAAATCATCTTTTGGCCGCATGGTGGTCCGCAAGCTGCAGAGCGTAAATTTTTTAGAGCTTCCTTCCAATTCTTTTTAAATCATGGGTATAGCATCTTTGCTCCGAATTTCCGAGGTTCGACAGGATATGGATTGGCATTCACGAAAATGGTAGAAGGAGATTGGGGACACGGTCCACGCCTTGACAATGTAGCTGGTCTCGAATGGCTCATTGATAACAACTACGCGGAACAAGGCAATATTTTATTGATGGGCGGAAGTTATGGAGGATACATGGCCTTATTGCTTCACGGTAAACATGCTGATTATTTCAAAGCCGTAGTGGATATATTTGGTCCATCTGATTTGTTCTCATTTATCAACTCGGTTCCTGAAGACTGGAAGCCAATTATGGATCAATGGGTAGGAAACCCTGAAAGAGACAAGCAAAAACTCATTGAATACTCACCATTAACGTATCTAGAAACCATGGTCAAACCAATGCTAGTTATCCAAGGGACGAATGACCCACGTGTTGTGAAAGAGGAATCTGATCAAATCGTGCAAGCTTTAAAAGATAAAGGTCGTGATGTCGAGTACATGCTTCTTGAAGACGAAGGACATGGGTTCTCTAAAAAAGAAAATGAAATTGCTGTCTATCAAAAAATCCTCTCATTTTTGAATCAATTCGTTGGATCTAAAGTGAAAGCATAACGGAAATACTGTTTGAAGTTAAATGAAAAAACTGGGTTCTACGCTGGTAGGACCTAGTCAATTACATAAACCAATCAACATCCATTGTGTTGCCCCATACACTCCGCACATGTTGTATGGGGGGAGTGAAACAGACATTTATCCTACTTCAAGATATTACACTAGCATATAAAAGTAGGGAACGTAGGCATATATTGAAAAATAAATTTAGACAATTGTTTATTGCTTATCCATATAGAAAAATACAAAATTTTACATACACTACTACCTTTATTATTTTCTTTTAGATGACTTCCCATAATAACATTCGTGTTTTATTCGATTTATGCATGATCCAGACGATGGACAAATAGCACTTTCAATAGTAAAAAAACGAACATCTGTATTTATTTCTTTTGGAAAGTTCGTTTTTAATCCTCTGATAGGATTTTAGCAAACAATCGTCGCTAACTATATCAGGGTGAATCAAATGCTTCATGATTTTCATAAATGTTCAGATAGAAAAACGAGATTGGTCGCGTTCTAAATAGCAAAATAGCTAATGTAGATCCGTTAATGTCATATAAACTGGGAATTTATCATCAGTCTTTGATGATTCAATCCCGTGCGTAAAATCATTAGCAAGGCAGTGTTCTTTTAGATATTATTTAGTAAATGATTTTAGGAAGCAATTTTTCAGTTCACCGAGCGAGGTTTTTCTTTTAATGATCCTAATGGATATTGGATAAAGCAACGTATTAGGGTCTTGGTGGTATCGTTTAAACAGGTTGAACAGCCATGATCCGTTAAAAAGTTAAGAAATGTTGTAAATCGTATTCATAACTAGTGACTTTATTAACCGAGAAGTTTTTTTCAATCTCGACATACAATACAAATTCATCGATGGGCTGCGTTGTAAATGCAAGTATAAAACCTCTCAATAATTAGGATCTGTACAAAATCATTCTATTATCGAATCGTAAAAGAGGAACGTTATCGTTTACATGAAAAGTAAAAGCATATGGATCTTCACAAGTGCAAGTTGAAAAGTTCTATGGGGAAATGAAATATCCAAGCCCCCCTCCACGCCAAATAATTTTAGTTTACATAATATAAATACCTTAATCACAACTTATTAATAATCGGATACTTCTTATAATTTATCGTACAAAAGGGGATTATTCGTTTAAATAATGCTAATTATCGTTTAATGTAGATTTGCCCAATATTCATAAGAGTGAACAAATAACAAAGTTGAAACCGAGATACGGATAGTATTATATATTGCTTATGAGTTATTTAATACATACAAATATTGAAGGAATAAGGAAAAGCTGTAGTCTATAGTTGTAGATAATCATTGAGGTGTTCACCCTGGATTATGTAAAATAAGGAAACGCTAAATACTTTTATTGTGCGCTGTGAGAGCGATCGAGATGGGCAACGGTACGTGTTACTGAATCTCGATACGTTTCACAGCGTTAAAGAACAGTAAAGTATAGAACCTGTTAAGGATTTGGAAATAGCTGAGAAAGAATCTCCTAGAGTAGATAATCAATGCGAGATTGAAACAAGTGATGGTATGCTAGCTATTGGTGATTCTTTAATGATAGCTATTACTTCAAGCTTACAAGAAATATATCCTAACATTACAATTGATGCAAAAATTGAGCGCTGTTATGATATTAGATGGCGGCACTACTGAATTAACGTGTTCAGTAGGTTTACCGAAGAATGTAAAAATTGATGATACTTTGATTCAACATATAGTTGATGATTCTATTAGGAATGTTTCTGAAACAGAAAACGTAACAATTGAAAATACAAAAATAATAATTGAGAACTAACAACATAATAGTCGCTATATGGATTAACGAGGTGGTAATGAGGAAAAAAATCTGCTGAACATTTTATTGGATCGATGATGGTATCTTCTGGTGTTGGCATCATTAATTCGACCATCATATTAATGATGTAACGCGGCGTACTGAACCAGGCCCACCAACACCAATGTGTTGCTCACTGTTGGTAAAGAAAGTTTAAAAGTTGAGATGCATTAGTAAAGATTCTTTTACCTGATGAACTATCGTGCCTGTTAGCGTAAGACTACATGCCATTATTACATAATAGGCAACCATGACAAGATAGAAGAACTTTATGGTTCGAACATTTTGGGAAACCAATAGGTATTGTAGATTCCTCATCTGACTCGTCTGTAACCCAGTAAGTGTAATAACTCTCATCTACAAATTCTTCATGAAAATTAGTTATTAATAAACATAAATGATTTAAATTCCTTACTACCATGTACTCATTTGGGGTGTAATTTAAATCTTCCCATCTGCATTTATTAATTGCACCATCAATAACAGACAACAAAAATCTTTTTAGCTCGATAAAATCCCTTTTCGTCCAAGGCATCTCACTAATGCTAAAACCCACAGTTCCAATACCTACAACTGATTGATCTCTTTGATTCAACCAAACGATAAACTCTTTCTCTCTGGCTGTTACTGCTAAGTCTGACCCACTTAATGCTAGTACATCGAGAAACACATTAGTGGCGCCATTGGACATAGAGAGTGACTCAACAATTTTTTCATCGCAATTGTCACATAAAGTTATTGTGTTTCCCATGTAAATGATCACCTCGTCACTATTACGTACAAATTATACCACGTTATACTGCCCGTTAGAGTTATATAAATCATATTCCTAATTGGAGTCAAGGATACTATTATAAGCGTAATTACTCTAAAGCTTTCTCGCCGAGAGGAGGAAAAAAACACGAATGATTAAACGACCTTTTACTTTATCTTGGATTACCAAAAGCGTAGTACCCATCTTCTTTATAGTCATTTTCCCAAAACGGTTGCATAAGTGTAACTTCTTTTCAGTATCTCTCTTAGCAAAGAAATTATAACATGTTAGAATATAGATTGATATATATGGTAAATGACGTAATGAACTATAATTCAATAATCTAATGTAAGGAGCAAAAATACATATGGCGAGGAAGAGAAAAACGTTACCGAAAAATTTTAATGAACTAATTGAAGCAGGTGATATTGCGGCATTACAAGAGGTATTTACAAAGTGCGAGCTAGATGCATATGGTGGTTATAGTAAAACAACAGCATTAAGTTTTTTCAATGTACCGGATGAATTGGTTCGCTGGCTCGTGGAACAGGGGGCAAATATAAATGCGAGAGACAATTACAAAAGTTCGGCTTTACATAATCAGGCAATAAGTCGGCGGGGGAATATTGAATTGCTTCTTGAGTTAGGTGCAGATATAGAAGCCTTGGATTATCAAAACGAAACACCTTTATTTGCTGCGGCTGCTTTTTTTAAACCAAATGCGGTGCGCACATTGATTTCTAAAGGCGCAAATATTAGCGCGGTAAATATGATGAATGAGACGCCTTTGGACAAAGCTTTAGCAGTATGTAGAAATATAAATATTGTTGATCTAGTAGAAGTTTCTGAGATTTTTCTGAGCGCGGGTATAGCTGTAACGCCGAAAATGAAAAATTCTATTAAGCGAATTGGAAAAGACTTCGAATTTCACAGAGAAGGTTTTAATAAAGAATATTTGAACGAAACGGATGAGGCACTTTCCCGTCTTTATGAGCTATTTGATGTTCCACCAGTAGAGAAGCGAAAAACGCATGATGGTACGTCTCCAATAACAGTATCTACAAAGGGCTGGGAGGCGCAACATAATGAACTATGGAATTTATTAATTCCTTCGCAAGGACATGCGCAAACTG
Organism: Lysinibacillus xylanilyticus; assembly: GCF_001708185.1. GTDB lineage: Bacteria > Bacillota > Bacilli > Bacillales_A > Planococcaceae > Lysinibacillus > Lysinibacillus xylanilyticus_A. Next base: position 222,341 of record NZ_MDDN01000003.1, read on the forward strand.
TACAAGGAGAGGTTATTCGTATTACTGGTAAAGTCTCATACGAAATTTTAGATAACGGCGGCATCAACTGGGATAATGATTTTCGTAAAATGCTCAAAAGTTTGAACCATTACTTTAGCTTAGGTACACCATTACATCCCGCTGTACTTCAGGAGTCTATCACTTTAGCGAAAGAACTTCACAAAGGCAATGGAGATGAGGAACCTGCGAGACTATGCGAGTTGGCAGTGCAATGGGTACTTAGCAATCCGAATCCGATTATTTTAGAACAGCCCGAATATAAGCGCTAACATATTTAACGAATCCAATAAACAATTTTATAAACAATACTATCCACTTTTCTAAGCACTTAACGGCTAAGATAAGTGGATAGTATGCCGTAAGTGATGCAACGTGAAGCGTGTAGGGATGTGTTAGAAGGTTAGCATTTACATCTTCGAAAATGTGAAGTAAAACAGTCAATGAAGTCAATGAAGTCAATGAATTTCTGCGATAATTTCTAGTGAAAGGGACTGGTGAAAGTTTACCAGCTTCACTCAACATCGGATCAATCAGTAATCATTTTCCATTTATTGAGATAATTGATGTAACATGTCGAATATGCTGTACTGAATGGGCATAAAAGCATCTCCTCTAAACAATTTAGTAACTACAAAAGTAAATTCGTATGTATCTTCCAAAAAAACATATTTTTTTCTTTCAAAAATATATGAACCTAGCGTTAAAACACATGTGAAAAATGGCAAGCCATCCAAAGCAGTTTTGGGGTTCAGTTCAACTTTGTTCAAAATGAGATTCATTTTTAGCAGTAAAATCAATTAAAGTATAGCTTTTTTGATCAACTTTTTTATTAAACTAACAAAAATACTTGCAACGCCTATTATAGTACTGTACAGTACTAATTATAACAAGGAGAAAATTAATGAATCAAAAACGTGTGATTGAAGTAGCTGCAACATTATTTTTAGAAAAAGGGTTTGCTTATACAAGCATGGATGAATTAGTTCGTGTAAGCAAAGTTTCAAAGTCTAATGTGTATTATCACTTCTCTAATAAGGAAGAATTGTTGGAAGGGGTCGTTGATTATTGGATTGAAATGTATCAATCTGCAATTGATGACTTACTATCTCAAAACCAATTATTAGTTGAAGATCGTATCCAACTGTTTTTAAAGCAATTATCACAAGGAGTTCAGACGAGAGAATATAAGGGGAGCTGTCCATTTATTACGCTTTATATTCAAAGCCCTATAAATGCCACAAAAGTAAAAGAAAAAATAGCTCTTTTTTTTCAAGGATTACAAACGAAAGTTTCTCTATTACTTAAACAAGGGGTAGAGAATGGTGAATTTAGAAAGACAATAAATATTGACGAGGTTGCATCTCTTTTTATTACAAATCTTGAAGGAGCGCTATTTATTTCAGAAACACTGGAGGATGCAACTGTAATCATGAAAACAGCAGATCATTTGTTTAACTTGCTTCGATAAAAGAAGCATTTTTTTTACATCAAATTAGTACTAAACAGTACTACAAGGAGGATTTTTTATGAGAACAGTATTTTTAACTGGTGGAACAGGTTTTATCGGAAAGCAATTAGTGAAGGAATTAGCCAAAGAGCATGTTACAATTCTTCTTTTAGTGAGATCGAAAAGTAAAGCAACACGCATTTATCAAGAAAGAGGCATCTTAAAAGAGACAGATATGCACTTTATTGAAGGTGATTTAACGAAAATAGACTTAGGTCTAAGTGCTGAAGATAAGGAGTTGGTATTGAAAACGGATGTGATTATTCACGCAGGAGGCCCCATGGATATTCAAGCGACTAGCAAAGAGGCAGCTTCTGTATTTTTGAATGGTGCCCAACATATTAGTGAATTCGCTAAAAATATTCACCAATTGAAGGGATTGCAACAATTTATTCATGTTGTAGGCTATATGAGTCCCTTTGATGATAAAAATAGCAAGATTGCGATAGATGTGTTTAAAGAAGGAAACAATTTTTTGAAAATAAAAAATCCCTATGAGAGAACAAAGTTTTTAGCAGATCTTTATATCCGTCAGCAGGCATCAACAGTAGGTTATCCGCTTTCAGTAATTAATCCACCAACTGTAGTTGGTAGTAGTAAAACAGGGAGTACGGAGCAAACAGAAAACTTAGGATTGCTTGTGATGAGTATGCGAAAAGGGCTCTTGCCAGTGATCCCTGGAGGTAAGAAATATAGATTACCACTTATTGAAAACGATGAACTAGCAAAGTTTATTGTGCAGGTTTTCAGATTGGAGCAACCAACTATACAAACATATACACTTGTTGAAGATAAACAACATGATCAGAATATTTCAGAATTATTAGATGCTATGTCAGAAAGTATGAATATGACTGCACCTAAAATTTCTGCCCCATTGCCATTTATGAAAGCACTTATGAATAGTGGCGTAAGCAAAATAACCCAAATTCCTGCTGATGGGCTGAACTTTATTACAAAACGAACATTTTCAAATAGTTCAGTGAAAAAAATTATGGGAGAAGATTGGTTTAAGGAGACAAATGTTATGAAATTTTTCCCAGCCGTAGTAGCTGATCTGGATTATCGCATGATGTATCAAAATGGCCAGCACAGTCATTTATATAAACGAACATTATGTAATAATACGACCATTTATCAAACAGAAGGAAAGGGTAAACCGTTTATTCTATTACATGGTTTATTAAGTGATGGAGAGGATTTATTTCCTTTAGGGAAAGAGCTTCATGAAAAAACGGGTCGACCTGTATGGATCATGGACCTTCCAGGTTTGGGACGTTCTCCTTTTAAACGAGAGAAAAATCTTTTAAATATCTATTTGAATGTAGTGAAAAATTTATTGGAGAAAGCTACTAACGGTGCCCATCTAATTGGCCATTCATTTGGTGCGTATATTCTTTTGGAAGCATTAGTACAAAAGTATATAGATGAGAAGTTTACAATTACTTTACTTCAGCCACCAGTTGCTAAAAAAAATGCTAAATCGATAAATGTTCCTCAATTTATGAACAAATGGACATTGAAATTGGCAACTACTCATTTGATCGAGCGTTTTTTATTAAGTAATGGTTTATTTGAAAGTACGGAGAGCATCCCTGAACATTATATTGAAAAAATAAGTAACAGTTTTACTTCTCCTAGAATTTTAAATACTACGGTTCAGCTTAACAGTTTACTATTGAAAAACGTTCAAGGTGATTTCAATGAAGTAACAAAGTATAATCTTCGCATTATTTGGGGGGATTATGACAGAGGCTATTCTGCTCCTTCGCATCTGGGTAAGGTTGATTTTGTTCCATATGGTCATCATTTTCCTCTTAACCATCCAAGTGAAACGGCTAATTTGATAATAAAAAATAGTAGTACTAGCAGATGAGAGTGTAGGATAAATAAAAAGCGTGTAGTAAGATCGTTGTGTCTTTGAAATAAAGTCGTACTGTTTGAAAAAAAGATTGTCTACTTGAACGCTGGATATATTTACTTAAGAATCTAACAGCTAATCAATTACAGCGTACATATCAGTATCCTGAGGTAGTAAAATGCGAATTGAACAAAGTATTGCTCCTTACGCATGGCATGTAATCACCTTGTGAAAGTGGAGAAGAATGCAATAAGATTTTGTATTATTTAAAAGTAAGCGCTAAATACAACACAACTTCTACTAAAAGTCTGGGCAGTCATTTCAGGACTTTTTCAGTAGATAAGAAAGGAAGAAAGGACATCATTTCGCTCAAAAATTGGCGAGATGTGTCCTTTTAATCTTCTACATTACCGAACGGGCTAAATACATTAACATGTGGAACTTTTCATCCTTAACATGATAATCAAAAAAAGGTCCAGGATCTGTACAATAACCGATATTATCGCTTTGTGTTATTTGAAAGCTATTGACTAATAAATTCTCCTCTATGTAATTTGGATATAAAATGTGTTGGTGAGAATCTGGATAGATGGATGAAATATTTTTCAATGAATTGGACGAACTTTCGTAATAAGAGTAACCCCCAACGATAATTGAATCGCTGTGGAAACGGTCTTTTAGAATAGGTATAGGAAACTGTGGATTGAGTAATGAAAAATCATTTGTTGTAAAACTGTCCACAAAAACATCGATACTAAGCGGTTTTAATGGCAGGTTTAAATCGGAATTAGAAATATAAAGTACGTTAAGTAAAGGATTGATACATTCAATCCTTTTTCTAACCTTCTTGAGCATCTCAAGTGAGTAACCACTGAATACATAGGATGCACTCAAGTCAAAATTATCACTATATTTGGGTAGTGTCACAAAAGCATCGATGTTGGTTTCCACAATTAATTTGTTTTTCAAATCTATATTTTGTAGTGTTTTTTGAAACCAAAAGTTACTTTTTTCAAACAAATTTATCATCCCGTGATTCATCTCTTTAATTGTTTGTATGTCGTAAAAATAGGACGGGTATGGAGAAATCTCATACAAGTTAGCGGTGATGATAATACCTTCTTCAATAACTGCTTCGTAATCACAAGTACAAGTTAAATAACCTTTTTGAATGGAATTATTACTAATCGAAACATCTTTCATTTCAAGTGGGATGTGGCACTTTGGACAATAGAGAATATTTACAAAGGATAGCGGGACACCTTTTAAATATTCCTTTTCGGACGTAGAATTTTTAGTGTGAATCGATTTATCAATTAGTTGGATTGCCTTTGATAACTCGTCCTTTTTCTGGATTAACTGGTCCTTTTTATCGATTAGCAAGGTATTGTAGTAGACGAGATCTTCAGGGTCCATGAAATTTGTAACACGCTGATACGATAGAATTTGTTGTATTTCTAGCAGTGAAAAATGGAGCTTTTTTAGCTTAGCAATAAAAATCATATCATCGTGGCTCGATTGATTCATTTGATATTGAGTGTTTTTTTTGTCTGGAAGTAACAAACCAAGTTCGATGTAATAACGAACAGTATCGATTGAAACATTGTAAATCTTTGCAAATGTACCGATTTTCATAAATTCCCCCCAGTAAAAAAGTGGAGTTACTCCACTTTTTTTTTTGAAATGTGTCTAAAAAGTGAAAAAAGACTATTGACCTTGAGTCAGCTCCAAATATTATGATAAATCTAATAAGTTTAAATAATCAGAATATTGTTAGGGTAATTTTAACATATTAGTCAACAAAGGAGAATTACAATATGAATAAAATGGATCGAATGGATACGCTTTCGTTGTGGAAAGCGACTGAAAACAGCTATAAAAAAGAGAATTCTCTTGAAGGAAATCAAGAGGCAGATGTCGTTATTATTGGCGCAGGATTTACAGGTCTTTCTTCTGCGTATCATTTACAAAAATTAGGGCGAAGCGTTATTGTGCTTGAACAAGAATCGATTGGATATGGTGCTAGCGGTCGTAACGGTGGAATGGTCTTACCAGGCTATAAACCAACAATGCAGGAACTTTCTAAAAAATATGGGTCTGTCGAGGCGGAACAACTAAATAATCTTTCATTACTTAGTGTTGAGCTAGTAAAAGAAATTATAGAAGAGCATCAAATTAACTGTGATTTTAGAAGGACAGGTCATATTGTAACAGCTTTCAAGGCGAAACATTTTGAAGGATTGAAAGCTGAAAGCGAATACTTAAATAAAAATTTCGGATATGAATCAAGTGTACTTGATAAAAGTCAGTTACATGAAGAGATTGATTCTCCAATTTATCATGGTTGCTTAGTTGACAATTCAAGCTACTCATTCCATCCGTTGAACTATGCAATTGGTTTGGCAGAAGCCGCTAAATCAGTTGGTGCAAAAATCTTTGAGTTTTCGAAAGCGCTATCAATTGAATATGACCAATCAAGTGTGAAAGTTGTAACAGCAAATGGGGTTGTTACGGCGAGGGATATTATTGTGGCTACAGATGGATACTCCGGGAAAATCGTAAATGAGTTAAACAAAGGTGTACTCCCTATTTCAGCACGTATTATTGCTACAGAACAGCTTCCGGAAGCACTGTTAAATGCCGTTATTCCTAAAGATCGTATGGTTTTCGATACAAGCAATTTTTTATACTATTTCCGTCGTACACCTGATAATCGAATGATTTTTGGAGGGGGGGATATCCGACCCAACTTAGGAGATAGCGTCTACCAGAGTGTTTATAATGCTATGGTTACAACTATGCCAAAATTGGCTGGAAGCAAGATCGATTACCAATGGGGTGGATTTATTGGAGTAACTATGGACACTTTTCCGGTTATAGGTAGATCTAAAGAAGGTGCCTATTTTGCAACAGGTTATTCTGGACACGGAGCATCGCTTAGCACTTTGTTCGGTAAGTTATTGGCTCAATGGATTGTTACGGGAGATGCAGGAGGATATCGTTTTGAAAAGGAACGTTTAAAAACAATCCCATTTTATAATCAAAAAACGATGTTAGTAAACCTCGCACATATCGGATTCAAAGTGCTAGATAAAATTAGATAAGGGAGAGATACAAATGAAAATTGATATGTTTATTGATGGGCAATGGAGAGAATCGTTATCAGGTGGAAGAAAAGACATTTTAAATCCAGCAACTGGAGAGGTAATGGCTTCGGCTGCTAGTGGAACAGTAGAAGATACAAAATTGGCAATCAAGGCAGCTCGTGTAGCGTTTGATAGTGGCATCTGGTCAAATTTATCAGCAGATGAAAGAGCGAATTATCTTTATAAGATAGCAGATCGTCTTGAAGAAAAGGCGGCAGAAATAGCACTCTTGGAAACGGAAAATAACGGTAAGGTTATCCGTGCAACGACAAATGTGGATATTCCCGCTACTATTCAAATCTTCCGCTATTATGGAGACCAGATCAAACTTATTAAAGAGACATCCTATAACCGCGAGGATTCTTCGGAAACGATTATTACTCAGGAGCCGATCGGTGTTTGTGGTTTAATTGTCCCATGGAATTTTCCACTTATGATAGCTGCTCAGTCTATTGCTCCGGCTCTTGCTGCAGGAAATACAGTTGTACTTAAGCCTGCTGAAGTCACTCCTGTAAGCGCATACAAATTATTTGAAATTTTCGAAGAGGTCGGTCTTCCAGCAGGTGTGGCCAATTTGATTTTAGGACCTGGATCCAAAATGGGGAACGAGCTTGCTGAGAGTTTTGAAGTTGACCAGGTAACCCTTACCGGCGGAACAACAGCTGGACAAAGCATATTGCGAGCTGCTGCTGGCAATATGAAAAATGTCACGCTTGAGCTGGGGGGGAAATCACCACTGATAGTATTTGATGATGTGGATTTTGAAACGGCAGTCGAAAATGCAATGTTCGGCATTTTCCACAATGCGGGTCAAGTTTGTACAGCCGCTTCACGTTTACTAGTACATGAGAGTATTTATGGTAGGTTTGTAGAGAGATTGGCAGAACGTGCAAACAAAATTGTAATTGGCAATGGGGAAAGTGAGGTCATTGAAATGGGGGCACTTACAAGTGAGTCCCATATGAATGAGGTTTTACAATACATTAAAGTTGGAATTGAAGAAGGCGCAAGATTAGTATGTGGTGGTAATCGCATAACGGAAAATGGGCTTGATAAAGGATTTTTTGTCGCTCCAACGATCTTTGCAGATGTAAATTCGAACATGCGTATTGTTAAGGAGGAAATTTTTGGTCCAGTTCTTGTAGTAGAGAAATTTAAAGATGAGGAAGAAGCAGTCCAAAAAGCGAATGATTCCATTTATGGATTAGCGGCTGCTGTATTTACGGAAGATATGGATCGCGCAAGACGTGTGGTTAGTAAATTGCGGGCAGGAATTACTTGGATAAATAGTTATCACTTAGCTTATATTGATAGCCCTTGGGGAGGGTATAAGCAAAGTGGAATTGGCAGATCATTGGGTGTTGCTGGACTAGAACACTTTATGGAATTGAAGCAGATTAATATTCATCAGAAAGCTAAGCCTGTAGGTTGGTATGAAAATTAGAGTTAACTTGCTAATAAAATTGAATATATAGGGGGATATGCCTATGGGGGATAAAGAAAATCGCCCTTCTCTAAAGAAAGATCAAGGAGAAGTATTAAATAACTTGGAGAAGGATTCAATACTAGGAACAAAAAGTATTCCTTCACTGTATTTTCGGTTTGCTTTAGCAGGAATCATGGCTAACTTGATTCTGGGGGTTTTTGCCCTTATTGATGGTCATTTCGTCGGCTATTTTTCAGTTTTAGAAATTGAAGGGATCGGAATTGGTTTCACAGTCATGGTTATTACTCGTATGGTAGGGATTCTTTTTGGAGTAGGAGCAGGAGCAGTTATTTCTCTCCGACTAGGTAAAGGGAAGGTAGAAGAAGGTAGATCAATAATGGGTCAAACCCTATGGTTCACACTATTCGTCTCTACTTTGATAGCTGTATTAGGATTGATCTTTGAAAAAGAATTGATGCTATTATTTGGTGCGAGCAGTGAGTCTCTTCCTTATGCGATAGAATACAGCCGCCTATTATGGATTTCACTGCCATTAACGATATTAGCTGTTGTACTTAGTATTCTAACTACTATCGATGAAAAACCTATATTATCCATGAACAGTTGGTTAGTGGCTGCTGTTGTTGCCGTAGTTGTAGAATGGGTAATGGTTACGAAACTTGACATGGGAATGATGGGGTCATCGTGGGGCAACACAATTGCTCAATCAATTCCCGCCCTACTAATATTATATTTTTGGTTTGGTAAAACAAAACTAAAGCCAAAAATGAAAGATATTAAGATTCAACTAAAAAAAATCGGTGAAGTGGCTTGGACGGGATTTGCCTCTTTCTCGGGTCTAGTTATGATGTTTTTTGCCATAATATTCACGAATAATTTACTTCAAGAACACGGTGGTGGGTTGCACGTAGCCGCTTTCACTATTCAAAACGGCTATATTACAAACCTGCTTGCCTTAGCGGCGCTCGGTGGAATGACAGGACTTCAACCAATCATTAGTTATAATTACGGGGCTGGTAATTTTGATCGTGTTAAAGAGGCCATCAAGTTCGGACTCATTTTTACGACAATATTCTTTGTAATTTCTACTACTATGCTTATCATTTTTGCGGATCCAATCGTGGCGTTTTTCGCCAGCGGAGATCCAGAATTACATCAACTAGGTGTTTGGACAACTATCGTCTTTAATTTATTGTTTACATTTAATGCGATTAATACGCTTATTTCTGGCTATTACGAAGCACAGGAGCGAAACTGGACGGCAACATTTATTGTAGCAAGTAAAATGCTAGTGTTTATGATCCCGTTAATGTTTATACTTCCGAAATTCTGGGGTGTTGAAGGTGTTTGGTACTCAGCTCCTGTTGCAGAAATACCTGGTGTACTCATCGCCCTTTATTTTATTAGAAAAGAATTTAAATATTTAAATGGCATGAGTGCGAATAAAGAATTCAAATATTTAAATGAAATGAATACGAATAAGCTAAGTTTATAGAACCCTGCTAATCTATCAAACGAAAGAGGGATGTTAAAAATGTTTTTTGCGAAAGAAGTAACAGAGGAAGAAGCTAAACAACTACGTGTTGATACGTGGGAACCATGGGTAGGTGAAACGGATAAAGGAATGTGGCACCTAGAAGAACAAGAGGTTTTCTATGTAACAGATGGAGAAGTGTTCATTACCGTTGACGAAAAAAAATATCATCTTACGAAGGGATGGGTAGTTTCTTTAGCTAAAGATCTTGTCTGTGAATGGGATTGTCCTGTCCTTGTAAAAAAGAATTTTATATTAAACCAAGAAATTGATTTGAAATAAATATTGGAGGTGTACTATGGGTGAAACAAAAGTGGAAGCTGAAGTTGTATTTATTAATGGAGAAGTAATCACAGTAGATCAAAAGAATACAGTAACAGAGGCTGTAGCTGTTAAAGATAATCGCATTATCTTTGTAGGTTTAAATAGTGAGGTTAATCGTTTTATAGGAGACAAAACGAGTGTCATCGATTTGCAAGGAAAAACACTTCTTCCTGGATTTATAGATTCTCATATTCACTTAACATATTATGGATTGAATCAGTTGGCGATAAATTGCAAAGCTGAGCATATCGATTCCATTGAGGTTTTATTAGATGATTTGAAAAAGAAATCCTTAGAGACGCCTAAAGGTGAATGGATACGGGCTTTTGGATTCAATGAAACCGCTGTAAAGGAAATGAGGTATCCAACAATCGATGAACTGAATGCAATTTCAGTAGAACATCCCATTATGATATCGCGTACTTGTAACCATATCAGTGTTTTAAATAGTAAAGCACTTGAACTAGCGCAAATAAACGAAAATACACCAGATCCTGACGGGGGAGTTATTGAAAGAGATCTTGAAGGGAAATTGACAGGAAAATTAATTGAAGCAGCAAATATGGAAATGAACGATGTTGCAAGACATACAGAAGATGAACAAAGACAGGCTGTAAAAATTGCTTCAGATCATTTCATTGCTTCGGGCTTAACAAGTGTACATGATGCAGGAGGACAAGGACCTGATAGTTTCCGCATACTGCAACAGGCTGTGAAAAGCAGGGATATTCGTGTCAGAGTATACGCAATGATATGTCAGATAAATAACTCCCAAGAATTTGTCGATAAAATGATGGAATCTGGTGTAGTAACTGGTACGGGAGATGAAAGATTTAAAGTAGGGCCGGCAAAAATGTTTACAGATGGAAGTAGCACTGGGCCTACCATTGCGACCCGTAAGCCATACGACAGTGACCCAAACAATTATGGCATTCTATATCAAAGTGAGGAAGAAATTTACGAAGTTTTAGGAGAAGCACATAAAAAAGGATATCAACTCACTGTACATGCACAAGGTGATAAAGCCATTGAAATGTATTTAAATTGTGTGGAAAAGGCGATTGAGGAATCACCAAGAACAAACCATCGCCATCGAATTGAGCATGCAGGAATCTCATCGCCAGATTTACAAGAAAGAATGAAAAAACTTGGAATTATACCGATACCAAATCCTCCATTTCCGTATGAATTCGGAGAGATTTATGTAAGGCATTACGGTGATCGCGTTCAACATATGTACGCTGCCCGTGATTATATTGATCAGGGGATCATAGCAGCAGGTGGATCAGATGCGCCAGTTACTGATATTAACCCTTTATTAGGAATTCATGTTGCTGTTAATAGAAAAAGCCAGTCGGGTATGGATATTGGTTCCAGTCAATGCATAAGTGTTATGGAGGCTATAAAATTATATACATGGAATGGTGCTTATGCGAGTTTTGAAGAAGATATAAAAGGGAGCATCGAGGTTGGTAAGTTAGCCGATTTAGTAGTTCTTAATGAAAGCATTTTAAATGTCAGCCCAGACCAAATTAAAGATTTAAAAGTAGAAAAAACTATGATCGATGGTGAAATTATCTATTCCAAAGAAAATTTTGTGGAACTAAATCGAGTATAGATTATTAAATGATAGTATGCTGAATACGCCTATACGCCAGTTTGTAAGTATAAAAATCACGTGATTTATACCTATTAAATTATCAAGGTGAACCTTACTTTGAACGGAACCCCGAATAGTGGATCTATTCGGGGATTTTTGTGTTATTAAAAGGCAAAATCCTTTAGGTTCTTGCAACAAAACTGTGTATCCATGACTTTGTAATCATCAGAGTGAAAGTCGAACAATTGATTGCTGTCACTGTTTGTCAAACTAGTCTTCGGCTAAATCTACATACATTTAATGTAAAAAAAACATCAAAAACCTCATCAACCAAAGTTTGGAAGAAAAATGGTATCTTTTCAGATTGTTGGCGAAAAAGAACGGACGTTTCAGCAGGGAGTGTCGTAAATAAACATTGGGTGATGTGCTATTCCTCGTGTTTTTTTGGGCAGGGCTGTTCGGTATGTGTTACTATTTAGTTGTTCCATTAATAATTACTAAAATACGGTAAAATGTTTAGAAATGTAGGGACTAGCGATAAGCTTAGTATCAGAAAAAACTAATTTTACTGGTCAATGAAGGGGATCTGTATTCGATATGTTAAAAGATGATATTATTTCGGATAAGCTGCAGCAATTTGTTTCTGGGGACTCTATTCAACGTCAAAGTATGAAGACTAGCCTTGCTGATTTTATTCTGTCATCTGGTGAAACTTCGAAAGCTGCAAAATGGATAGTTAGCTATATCGAGAGCTTATGTCATTACAAGTATGATAAGGGTGTTTACACTCAAATGAACAACCCGGAATTAATTGCTGATTTATTAGAAGTGGCTTATGAAAGTCTGAGTAGGGACGCTGATTTGCAACCATACTTTACGCCAATCGCTAGATTATTGTATATTGACAAAGAGGAACGAGACACATTAGATTCTGAACAATATGTTCAGTACAGAACAGCTGCGATGTTGGATGAATTATTTTCCTTAAACGTTTCGTTGCCACCGGAGGTAGTAGAGCTGATGTTATCGGATTATTATAGAAAGGATATACCGACAAAAGAGTTCATTTGCAGTATATGGTGGAGATTGGCTGAAAGAGGCATTAATATATCTAATCATATAAGTTCACTTGTCATCAATGTTGATAACCACGAATCTTCTACTCTCACTAATAATAGTATACTAGCTTTATGGGCTTGCATTCGCAGGGGATTCTTTAATACACCTATCCCTGATAGTAATCTAACTTACCACGTTTGGCTTTGGCATATGACTACAAGCTGTGTTGGTAAACTGAAGAAAAGATACGAGGAACCTACCCGCTCAGTGGCGGTCGGCTGTCTTCTTGAAACTGCAAGGATATACCCGGAGGCTCAAGCTCTGATTCTAGAGTGCATGGATAAATGGGGAATTGCAGAACCAAAGCGTCCACGTAGTGATTTTCAACGAGATTTAAAAGAGCTTTTTTCACGTTGCGAAAATCATCCAGGCATAAATTGCTTACCAGAGAATTATGTTATTACTAAAAAAGGAATCATGTCGAGATCTAAATCGTAATTCAAATAATGTAAGGATCGTACAAATCAAGTTTGGTTATTTTGAAAAAGTAATTGATAATAAAATAATGATAAAAAGATGTGATTTTTTTGCTTAATAAATGTATCATACTTTAATTAATTCTTTAGGTTTTTATATATTAATATATATAGTTAGAGACGATTTTTTAAAAATCCAGATAAAAGATAATTAACGAACTATTTTATTTGAAATCTTTTATAACATTCGTGTTTAATTTGTGAAAGTGCTATTCGTTCACCGGCTGAACACTTAACCTTTTGATAAAACAGGAATAATAGATTTAAAAGTTATTTAAACGTTAATAATAAAGACGGTTTCACGAATGGAATTTTTATGACCTGTCCATAACCTCAATGAAACGGAGGGAATAGTAGTTTATGTCACCATTTTTTATAATTACACATTACTAACTGTGTTTCTCCCCGACGAATATAGACACTATTCTCTTTTGGTAGTCATTATATTTTGGTTGGTTTTCAAAATTGGAATTTCTACTCAAAAATTAATATCAATGCAAAAAAGGAGAAATCATCTAAAAAATAGGAACGTTCGAGTGCTTTTTTTATATTATTCAAACTGACCTGAGAGTAATTCATGTAAACAAGTACCCGTCTAAATGATTCTCGAATTATCTGAGCGTTGTTCTGTATTTAACTGGAAGGTCAGGAGACATGAGACAATAAACAATAGCTTATAATAACAATCAATGAGAAAATATCCATTTTTAATTGACAAATAATCCATATATGTTATGATTACAAAAATCTAATATAAACAAGGGAAACCCCCAAGATGTACAAATTAACGTTATTTCTAAATGTTAATTTGTATTTAACTTGGGGGTTTTTCGTGTAATTTTAAGGGAAGAGGGATTTATTATGAATAACACGATTACTGAAAAAAGCACATTAGAAGAAGCATATCTAGATCAAAAACTGGATAGTGTATGGTCACAAAATTCTAAGAATGTCTATCGAAGAAATATTAAAAAGATTTCGGAACATATGAAGGGCCTTGGATTATAACCTACAATCGAGAATGTAACAAGTCGATACTGTAACAAATGGTTAAAAGATCATTATGGAAACTACCAGCCAAGTACACTTAACCAACAAAAAGTACAATGACTTCTCTTTTTAGACATTTAAATAATGAGGGAATTGTAAATAATAATCCGTTTTTAAACGTAAGCATTGAAGTTTTTTCAGGGGATACGCATTTATCAGACTTAGATATTATGGAACTGTACTAAGTGTACAAAGCAGCGCATGAATTACAAGCAGTTGGAGTAAATATTCTCGCGCCAATGCTGCTGAATATTTATACTGGATTACGTTCAACTAATTTAATTAAATTAAAGGTCAATTCGCTAGAAAAGGAAGAATGTTCAATTAATATTATCCTTGATAAAGAAGATATCAAAGATAATCAAGAGGATAGAGAAACACCCATTATTAATTCAAAGAATAGGGAAGGCGTACTTCCATTACCACCAAAAGCATGACTATACTTTGTGAATATGCTAAAGATAAGTCACCAGAAGATTCATTGCTTTATGGGTTAAAAGGAAAAGCCTTTGCCAACAAACAGATGAATTACATTGTTAAAAAGATCTGCGAGCATCTAGGATGGATTGTAGAAATGCCGGTCTCTGATGGAAGTGACAAGAAAAAGAAAATTAAGACCAAAAAGTATTTCACACCACATGGATTACGTTATTCAATAGCAGGCATATTCCACGATATGGGCGTCGAAGATAATTCTATTCCGATGCTACTATTGCATTCAAAGAAACAGTCTTTAGATCCTTTGAGTCGCTATATTTTTAGATATTCTCGAGAATATAAACAACTTCGTGCAGCACAGATTTTACTGGAAACAGTTCTAGAGACTGCGTTAGAAATGGAAGATAGATTTGGTGTACCAATGGATTTAGAATCTATCTACGAACAACTACCAACTGCATATGAAAACCTATTAAAAAATTCATCCTATATTATTGTATTTAAAGATCAGCTAATTCGCCTTACTTTTTCGAAAATGGAACACGCAATGTTATCGAATCCAAGTACTTACTCTACTAATTATTTTACTAGTTCAAACGAAGGTAATATTGAAAAATCACCATTTCAGTTTGCTGAAGTAAACCCTAATTCTTATCATCAACAAGTCGGGTTTCAATCAGAAGGATTTTCAATACCCTCAACAAATATGAATTATCCATATCAACCGCAGTCGATGACTAATCATTATCAACCTAATTATCCAACGCATTTAAACGGTTACGAAATATTTAATAAAAGATAACTACCCAATTACGGGTGTTTTCTTTCCTAGCAAGGGATCAAAAAATTCGAAAAGAATCAATTGCTTTCTTCTTCTGCTCATATTCAACATGTGTATAGACTTGAGTTGATGTAATACTTTCATGGCCAAGTAATTCTTGCAGTGTTCGTAAATCAACGTTTTCTTTATTTTGCTGTAACATCAATGTTGCAAAAGTATGCCGTAAGTGATGTAGCGAGAAGCGGGTAGGCGGGAGGCCTGCCTTTTTCAATACATCTTTAAAGATGACATGTAAACCCCGCGGATCTAATGCTTTACGATTTTTATTTAGAAAAACAGGTTCTGTTGGATAAATTTGATATGATCTTAAAGAAGCTTTATAAGATGCCAGAAGCGGTATTAAGTGTGGATGAAGGGGCAATATCCGTTCTTTTTTTCCTTTTCCATCAATTCGAATCGTTTCATTTACCAGATCAACTTGTTCCCATGTTAATGAAACAAGTTCAGAACGTCTTATACCTGTTGTTGCTAATAATTTAAACATTAGCTCATTTCGCTTCGAAAAACGTGATTGGGCGCGTTCTAAATAGTCAAATAGCTGCTTTAGATCCGTTAATGTCATATACACAGGAAGTTTATCATCGGTCTTTGGCGATTCAATCCCGTGCGTAAAATCATTAGCAAGGTATCGTTCTATTAAACAATATTTGGCGAACGATTTTAAGGAAGAAATTTTTCGGTTCACCGAACGAGGTTTTTGTTTTAAAGATCCTAATAGATATTGGATAAAGCGACGTACTTGGGTCTTGGTAATCTCATTTAAACAAGTTGAACAGCCATGGTCCGTTAAAAAGGTTAAGAAGAGCTGTAAATCGTATTCATAACTCGTAACCGTATTTTCCGAGTAATTTTTTTCAATCTCAATATACAATACAAATTCGTCAATGGCAGCGTGTAGTTGCAAGTATAAAACCTCCAGATATCGTATTAAACAATAATTATTATCCGTACAAAATCATCCCATTATCGTAAAAAAGGAGAGTTATCGTTCACATGAAAATTATAAGGAACTTAAGAATTACAAGTCGAAAAGTACAGATATTATGGGTAGTTGAATCCAGGCCCTCCTCCACGCCAAATAATTTTAGTTTACATAATATAAATTATAGGAAGTTGTGTTTCAATGAAAAGTATACTAATAATATTGAGACAGAATGATAAAAATTGGTGGAATTTTAACAGTTTTGGATCTCGGATTTTAACAGCATGTCAATCGATGAATCGACTCCATTAAATATACTATATATATTGGTCCATCGATAAGTCCTCATTCGACTGCATATTTTCATGGCAATTCGTTGAAATATCAATGTTCATCTCAAGTTGAACTTTCGCTTTTTATTTTATTTAATCTCTGACTTATATAGATTGTTTCAAATCCATTAGCACACACCAAGTTTATCTTCCATGTCTAATGCAGTCTCAAGAACTGTTTCAGTAAAATCTTGGTGTCATACCAAGCTGTTTCAATTCTCTAGAAGATCTTAACATTTAGTGATTTAAAGCAGTTTTTATAATAAATTGTGTTTCATTATTCAGGCGTTACTTCCTTAATCAGTAAAGAAATTACTTTTATATATAATGTTCGTGTTTTATTCAATCAGTGAAGTCTCCAGCTGGTGGACAATTCGCATTTTCACGAACAAAATACGAATATTATTAATTATTTATCGCTAAATAATTCGTTAATTATCTTTTCAGGATTGATTACGAAGACTCGTCTCTAACAATTCATAGCTTCAATCTCCTTCTTTTCAATTGCCGCTTCCAGAATTTCCACATAGCTTCCATTACTGAAAGACGAGCATACGTTGATTATCCGTGGTTCCACCGAATCCTCTCATACAAATACATCAGTAGCTCATTTGAATGCAGATAACGCCTGTACACGTTGTTAATTTCCAAGCGCAGCTCATATGAAATGAAATGATTCGTGTTCGCTTCTTCGTTTTTAATATTTATTTCAAATACTTCATCTCTAACGTTCTGGCACCAAAAAAGCATCGGTTTTTACACCGATGCTTTATCCATTTAACAAATGTTTATAGTTTTTGTTGCAACTGTTTGTTGAAATGCCTGATCATGCTCAACAATAACCATTGTCGGATTAAATCTTTGAATAAGCTCTTCAATCTGCATGCGAGAATAAATATCAACGAAATTTAATGGTTCATCCCAAATATATAAATGAGCTTTTTCACATAAACTTTTGGCTATAAGCAGCTTTTTCTTTTGTCCACCAGAATAATGAGCTATATCTTTCTCAAATTGAATTCGGTCAAAATCCATCTTACGTAGGATGGATTTAAACAACGTTTCATCAATCTCATGTTCTTCAATAAAGTCCGATAACAGTCCCTTCAAATGAGAAGTATCTTGTTGGACATAGGAAATAATGAGGCCTGAACCTAAATGTATTGAGCCTGAATGCTGTATCGGATTTCCTAGAATTAGTTTGAGGATACTACTTTTACCGCTTCCATTCTTTCCATCCAGTACAATTCGATCACCTTGTTCAACTTTAAAGCTAATTGGCTTATTTACGATTTGATCATCGTACTTAACAGACACATCCGCCAAAACAATCAATTCATTTGAATGTAATTCCAATGGTTCTATTTTTAATGACTCCGATTTTTCCACATTTTTTAGCAATTGTGACTTTTCCTCAATAGCTTTTTGTTGCCTTGATTGAAGATTCTTTGCTCTTTTCATCATCTTTGCCGCTTTATGTCCTACAAAACCCTTATCCAACTTAGAACCCGAATTCGTCGTCCCATTCTTGGAAGCTTCCACTTGATTAGACCATCCTGCTGAACGCTTCGAAGACTGTGTTAATCTCCCAATGTCTTTTTGTAGACGCTGATTTGTTGCCGCTTCGTGTTCCTGCTGTCTATCAAAATTTAACTTCCAAGAAGAATAGTTACCACTTTGCACTTCAATATTTGCCCTATTGATAGATAAAATATGGTCAACGCATCCATCTAAAAAGATTCTGTCATGTGAAATTAAAATAAACCCTTTTTTCTTCCTTAGATAATCAGAGACCGTCTTTCGTGCATCCGTGTCTAGATGATTGGTTGGCTCATCAATTAATAGAAATTGACCCTCAGTCAAAAAAAGTGCAGCAAGTAACACCTTTGTTTGCTCTCCATTTGATAATGTTTTAAATGGTCTGTACATGATCTCAGCATCAACATTTAGATAGGATATTTCACGAAGATATTCCCAATCTTCTGCTTGAGGACAAATTTCTTCAAAGATTTCATAAGTATATTTGTTTTTATCCGAAACTGGATAAGGAAAATAATTAAATTCTACAGAAGAAATGATTTTCCCGCTATACTCATAATTCCCTAATAATAAATGAAAGAATGTTGTTTTACCTCGTCCGTTTCTACCAATAAATCCGAGTTTCCAATCCGTATCTATTTGAAAGTTTACTCCTTCAAAAATATTATCAAAGCTACCTGGATAAGAAAAAGTTAAATCTTGAACTTTAATCATTGACATGATAATTCCTCCTTTGTATATCAACACTTTTTACTCTTTATACAAAGTCGGCACATCCATCTATTCTAAATTTCTCCGTATAAGTTTGATGGATATTAACGACTTATACGGAGTATTACATGCGTAACAATCGTGTCTGATTCGCTCATTTCTCTAGCTCCTTTATTTATTAGATTTTAGTGACTATGAGAGAATAAAAAATCCCCCCAATTTGTCATTGGAAGGATTAGACTTTCACTTATATTAAATAAGTTTTTTTTGCCATTGGAATCATGACAAAAAAGTATAAACTGATTTATAAAAATGGATAGACTAATCCTATATTTTGTAGTTTGAAGTTATTCATTTCAATTAAAATATAGATTAGTTAATCATTGTCCATCCATCAGTCCTCTCATAAATTGTATTTTTATCTTACCAAATTTTTTTATGGAATACAATTGACCAAAAGCCTATCCATTCCAAATTGACTTAATTGTCACATTAGTATCTGATGTTTATGCCTCATTATCTAATTTTGCAAGTAAGTTGATTGCGGTGCATAAGCGTCCATAAAGATGTAGTCACCTTTATCAACACCGTTATATATACCTCGCCCTCTTAAAACGCAAGACCATGTTCTTGAACGTGTGTTTCAATGTAACCATGTGAGTACCTGGTTTGAATGAAAGAATACGAATGTTCATGTCACAATAAGTCTTGGATTAATACTTCTTTGATGTCTTTTTCATTACCTGTAACAACTACTGGTGTATGCCCTTAAATTAGAAAAGACACTTTAAGCAACTTTATTTATCTACATTCATTAATTTGCTCCTGATGGCCTTTGACTGTGTTATGTATGGTAGTAATAGAATGTTCAATTTTTGTTTTATCAATTACAGCAAAAAAAATAACTCAGAGGCCCTTCAAACCTCTGAGTTATCACTTTTTACTTAGTTAACGCCTTCATATCTGCCACAATCGTCTCAACTGGTACTTCTGTGTTACCGCTATAATCCTTCACAACAATCCCATCAGCATTGACTAAGTAATAACTTCCCATATGTATAACTTGGTCAGAATTCGGATCATTTTTTACGTGTGAATTAAACGATTTCATTGCAAACTGTTCAATGAACTTTTGATCATAGCCAGTTAAGAGCTGCCATTTACTTGCATCAGGCACTGAATATGATTTTAAGTAATTTGTTAACACATCTGGTTTATCAACCTCAGGATCCACACTAAAAGCTACGATTTGATAGTCTTCTACGCCTTCATCCTGAAGTGCCTTTTGTACCTCTGTCATGTTAAACGTCATTGGTGGACAAATCGTATTACAATTAGTAAAAATAAACATGGCTAACCATGGCTTACCTTTAAAAGTATCAAGACTAACCTGTTCATTTTTTTGATTTGTTACCGAAAAGTCTTGTACTTCTATATTCATTTCTGGTTCAAATTTATAACTACCACAAGCAGTTAACACGCTACTTAATGCTAGTATCAAAACAAGCATGACACTTTTCTTTTTCATTAATTTACTCACTTCCCTTCAATTTACCATCGTTGTTAATTGTATAAATTATAGTAATCAAATACAAGATTATGACCATATCCTTTCATTTATTTATGTCAAAACTTTGTTCATTGTATGATTTTGGCATAAGAATTTATGTTTTTTTAAAAATTTTTTCGAAGCTTTTTTTACTATTTCAATTATTTCCCGAGACATCACACCCTTTGTTATATAACAAAGTTTTTTACAATTTACTATCTTCCGTTATTTAATGACACAATAACAATTTCCACAAAATTCTCTTTTATGTACATTTTTTCTCCACCATTCGAAATTATCATTATTAAACTATTTTAATAATATTATTCTTATAGATAATTACGTTCTCTTTCATACGGATTATTTCTATTAAATCCTTAATATTTCTATATTATTTCCACATTCCAAAAGAGATTAAAAATTATAAAAACTCAAAATTTAGTATTGCATTATAAGAAACTACCCCATAAAATAAGTGAATATAACGACGACTTAAAAAGAAATATGTCGTTTAAAACAGAAATATAACACTTTAGGGGGAATAATAATGGCTAACGTTTCTGGGAACAAACATATAGAATCAGTTGATTATCATGCAATTGAAGCTATGGAATCGTTCAACAAGTTCGTGAAAAAGAAGAATACCTTCCTTTTCTCGATTACAGCAGGGTTTTTAATACTTTATATTTTGCTACCAATCCTTGCTTTCCAACCTGTACTACAACAAAAAGTCTTCGGAAATATTACGGGGGTTTGGATTTATTCAGCAGGATTATTCATTATGACAATTGTTCTTTGTACAGTCTATGTGAAAAAAGCTTCTTCATTCGATAAAGCTGCAGCGGCGGTGCTTGCAGAGTATCACGCGAAAGGTGGAAAATAAATGAACTTAGTATCCGTTGGTTTCTTTTTAGCAATCGTTAGTTTAACACTTGTTGTTACATATATCGCAGCAAAGCGTACGTCTTCTGCCGCTGATTTCTATACTGCTGGCGGAGGCCTTAAAGGTTGGCAAAACGGCTTTGCGATCGCTGGTGATTATTTATCCGCTGCCGCATTCCTTGGGGTGTCTGGCGCGATTGCTTTAACTGGTTTTGATGGTTTCTTCTTCTCTGTAGGCTATGTAGTAGCTAACTTAGTGCTTCTTTATGTAATTGCAGAGCCAATGCGTAATTTAGGCCGTTATACTTTAGCTGATATGCTTACATCACGATTCAACGAAAAACGTATTCGTGGTGTTGCTGCGTCAGGAACAATTATCATCGTTATCCTTTATATGATTGCGCAATTAGTAGGTGCAGGTGCCCTTATTAAACTATTATTTGGTATTGAATACTGGATTGCGGTTTTAATCGTAGGTGTTATGATGACTACTTATGTATTATTTGGTGGGATGACAGCTACTTCTTGGGTGCAAATTATTAAAGCTAGTCTTCTATTATTCGGAACAGGTTTATTAGCTGCATTAGTATTAGCTAAATTCGATTTCTCTCTTATGAAAATGTTTGATACGGTTGCTGTGGAACATGGTGAAGAATTCCTTGTACCCGGTATTAAATATACAAGTACAATTGACTCTGTTTCGATGATGATGGCGCTTGTTTTAGGAACATCTGGTTTACCACATATTTTAATGCGCTTCTTTACAGTGAAAGATGCCAAAACTGCTCGTTCTTCTATTTCATGGACAACTTGGATTACAGCTATTTTCTTCTCATTAACTATCTTCTTAGGTTTTGGAGCATTAAACTTTGTAGGATTAGATAAAATTCTTGCTGAAAGTAAGGCAGGTAACACGGCTGCCCCACTTCTTGCCCACTATTTGGGTGGTGATGTGCTAATGGCATTTATCGGTGCAGTAGCGTTCGCAACTATTCTAGCTGTTGTTTCAGGCTTAGTTTTAACAGGTGCTTCTGCCATTTCTCATGATATTTATGGTGAAATTATTAAAGGTGGTAAATTAACGGAAAAGCAACAGGTTGTAGCAGCACGTACTGGCTCTATCTCTATTGCCATTGTTTCTATTATCTTAGCGTTATTTGCGCAAAACTTGAATGTATCGTTTTTAGTATCCTTTGCATTTTGTATTGGCGCTTCTGCAAATTTACCAGTTATTCTTTACACAATTTATTGGAAGAAATTCAATTCAACTGGTGCTATTACAGCAATGGTAACTGGTTTAGTATCATGCTTAGTTTTAGGTGCTATGGGACCGAACGTATGGAGTCCTGTTGAAGGTGCAGCAATCTTTGTTGGTAACCCGATCGTGCCTTTAGCAGTACCAGCAGTCATTACGATTCCACTTGGCTTTATCGCGGGTTACTTAGGCTCTGTTCTATCTTCAAACAAAATACCACAGGAAGAAGCAGATCGCATTTATAAAGAAATTCGCGTTAAAGCAAATACAGGTGTATCTGTTTCTGACGTTTCTCACTAAAAACCATATTATTACAATTATAACTATCGTTTTTCTTATCCATTTAATAAAAATATCATATTAAAAAACTCGATTTTCGGTCGAGTTTTTTATTTTTTTATTACAAAAAATTTACCAATTAACTTATTGAACAATACTATTCACTTTTAAAAAAAACGAAGAAAAAACAATTCTCACAAAGTAAATAGTGTTTATTTTTTAAGAAAAAATCATTCTTTTTTTCAAAATGCAACCCTATTTTTTGCTTTAAAATCTAGAATTGACCTAACTTGTTTAGTTATCTGAATTTTCTATAACCCTTTAATTTCTAGGCTTTGTTGTATATTTTCTCTTTCAAGACTTTTTTTCTGAAAATTATTTTTTCATAATTTTTCTGAAATGTATTGCAATTTTGTGAACTCTCTCATAAAATGAAGATGTGAATTCACTAAACTAGCATATTTTAGTATTTAAGCAGTAAAAATAAACACAAAATGGGGAATGTTAATGGCGAACAATCAAACAAACAAGGCCGTCGTGATTGACTATGATGCAATTGCACATCAAGAATCATTTAAATCACTTGTACGAAAAAAGAATTCATTTCTTTGGTCAATAACTGTAATTTTTTTAGCAGCTTACATGTTACTTCCAATTCTTACTTCGTACACGACGATCCTACACCAAAAGGCATTTGGGGAAATTACTTGGGTGTGGGTATATTCAGCAGGATTATTCATCATGACTTGGAGTTTATGTCACTTATATGTAGCAAAAGCGAATAACTTTGATAAAGAGGCAAAGGCGATTATCGAAGAATATGAAAACGGAGGTGGCCGCCGATGACTAACGGAATGAGCTTTACAGCGATCTTCTTCTTCGTAGCTATTGTTGGTTTAACATTAGTTATTACATGGTGGGCATCTAAACGCACTTCTTCTGCAAGTGATTTCTACACTGCAGGTGGTGGATTAACAGGCTGGCAAAATGGACTAGCCATTGCTGGTGACTACTTATCAGCAGCTTCTTTCTTAGGGATTGCCGGAGCAGTTGCATTATTTGGATTTGATGGATTCTTCTTCTCTATTGGTTATTTAGTAGCTTACTTAGTGGTATTATACATCGTTGCTGAGCCATTACGTAACCTTGGTAAATTCACATTAGCTGACATGATCACTGCGCGTTTCGACAGCTCTAAAGTTCGTGGTACAGCAGCTTTAAGCACTATTACAATTGTTTTATTCTACATGATTGCACAACTAGTTGGTGCAGGAGCACTTATTCAATTACTTTTAGGAATCGACTATTGGATCGCAGTTTTAATCGTAGGTGTGATGATGACAACTTATGTATTATTCGGCGGTATGACGGCAACATCTTGGGTACAAATTATTAAAGCTTGTCTTTTAATGTTGGGTACTGTCATTATTTCATTCTTAGTATTAAAAGAGTTCGGCTTTAGTATTACGTCAATGTTCAAAGAAATGGGAACTGCTACTGATAGCGGTGCAGCTTATTTGAATCCTGGTCTTAAATACACAAATGGTATTGATACTATTTCAATGTTAGTCGCTTTAGTATTAGGTACAGCTGGTCTTCCACATATCCTAATGCGCTTCTTTACAGTAAAAGATGCGAAAACAGCTCGTTCATCAGTTATCTGGGCTACTTGGATTGTAGGTATCTTCTACATTCTTACAATCTTCTTAGGCTTCGGTGCAGCTTATTTCGTTGGTAAAGAAGATATCATTGCTGCAAACGCTGCTGGTAACATGGCGGCTCCACTTCTTGCGGAAGCACTTGGTGGCGACATTCTATTCTCATTCGTATGTGCGGTAGCATTCGCAACAATCTTAGCGGTAGTAGCTGGTCTTGTACTTTCTGGCGCATCTGCCCTATCGCATGATATTTATGGTCAAATCATTAAAAAAGGCAAAGTTACAGAAAAAGAGCAAGTACTTGCAGCACGTATTGGTTCTATTACAATCGCTATTGTTTCTATCTTATTAGCGCTTGGTGCACAAACATTAAACGTAGCGTTCTTAGTATCACTTGCATTCTGTATTGCTGGTTCAGCTAACCTACCTGTAATCATCTATACAATTTACTGGAAACGCTTTAATACAGCTGGTGCTGTAACGGCAATGTTAACAGGTTTAATCTCTGCATTAGTACTTGTGGCAGTTTCACCAAACATCTGGAATCCAGTTGAAGGAAAAGCCATTTTCGTAGGTGAACCGTTAATTATGTTAACGAACCCAGCTTTAATCTCTGTACCACTTGGTTTCCTTGGAGGTTTCATCGGAACATTACTTTCTAAAGAAACAGATGCCAAAAAATATCGTGAAGTGGAAGTTAAAGCAAACACAGGTATTTCTGTACAGGACGTATCTCACTAATCATATGACAACTGCCTCGTAAGTTATATACTTACGAGGTTTTACTTTTTCTTCCGTATTAGGTACTATATTTACAAAACCAGTTGGAGGTAACGATCATGACACAATCAAAAGCAAAAAAGAAACGCATGCATGTAAAACGGACGAAAGGTAAGGACGTTGAAAAAAATCGTCAGTTCTCTCCTTTCAGCACACATGAACGACTAACAAAAACGAAAAAAGAAAGCATCGACCAAAATTATACAAAGCATAGAAAACCCAACCACTCTGAAGATTATTAGTGGTTGGGTTTTGCTTTAAAAGAGCTATCCTGATGTGGCTGATCATAATGATAAAGTCATCCCTAAATAAATTAATAGCTGAAGAAGGTTCTAGAATTTTAATATGAAATTACTTTTTGCATCTGATCATTAGTTGAGTTAATAAATAGATCCCTTTTTAAACTTTCGCTTAATAGTGAACGTTCCTTTAAACACCTTCGTTACCGTATACAGACTATCGTGAATCTAATATTTTTATCAGCGATGTTTGATGCTTTATCATCGATTCTGGCACTTTTATCAGCGATGTTAGAGATTTATCAGCGATTCTAGCACTTTTATCAGCGATGTTTGAGATTTATCAGCGATGCTGGCACTTTTATCAGCGATTCTATTACTTTTAAAAAAACACAGCTACTCTTTAAAAGAGAACAGCTGTGTTTTTTGCTATAAATTATAAAATATTGTCGTATTATTTGTTACGATGTGTGCCGCTTCCCGCGTTGTAATCCCTTTGATAGAAGCAATAACCTCAATAGAATGATCCATCATCCAAGGAGACGTTCGTTTATTGTTAAAAGGGCCTTCAAACGGCCATGGTCCATCGGTTTCTACCATCATCAGCTCAATTGGGTATTTTTTGATAAGCTGTTGAATCTCCGCTTCATACGTACAATCAGGCGTGACAGAAATAAAATACCCATTAGAAATCATCCGTTCAATCACTTTGTCATCGCCTTTAAACCAATGAAAATGTGCTTTCGTTACATGATGCTTTTCCAGCAAATCACAAGCAATAGCCTCATGCTCATAAACAGCATGTAAAACAACTGGTTTATGTAAGTCCTTTGCCAGCATAATAAAACGTTCTAACAATGCCACATAAGGACGATCATCAATAGCCTTCTCTTGTTTCAAATAATAAGGTAACCCGACCTCACCAATCGCAACCATATCTTTAGCATGCTGGCGTATCCAAGTAAATAATGCCTCTTCCTCCTCAGCACTTGGTAACGCTTGTTCAGGATGAAAACCAAATGCAGCCTTGATCTTCGCATAGGTTTTCGACAACTTCAACGTTCTTTCACACGATGGAAGGTTCATACTCACGGCAATCACATAGTCAGCTTCCTCTAGCAAAGCCAGTATAGCACTTTCCTTATACTGCTCTAAATGAATATGCGCATCAATCAACATTTACGTCATCCTTTTCTTCTTTTAAATACATAAATAACTGTTGCTTTAAAGCAGTAAACGTCGCTGAATGGCGAATTTCCTCTGTTCGCGGTCTAGCAAAAGGAACGAGTATCTCATTTTTAACCGTAGCTGGTCGTTTCGTTAAGACAATGATGCGATCGGCTAAAAAAAGCGCTTCCTCGATACTATGCGTCACAAATAGAATTGATTTTCGGTATTCCTCCCATATCGATAAAAGCCACGCCTGCATTTCAAGCCTTGTAAATTCATCAAGTGCAGAGAACGGCTCATCTAGGCATAATATGGGCTTATCACTGATGATGGCACGAATAAATGATACCCGTTGTTGCATACCGCCAGATAGCTCATTTGGATACGCATTTTCAAACGATGCAAGTCCCACTTTCTCTAACCATTCCTTGGCACGTTCAATATTCGGTTTTTGCTGGAGCTCCTCAACAATCGTGACATTTTCTACTATCGTACGCCACGGCAGTAAGCATGGTTGCTGAGGCATATAGCCAATCGTTCCTCTTTTTTGCTGGATATCTGTACCGTTTAATAAGATAGCTCCTTTATCAATAGAAGACACACCACCAATTAGTTGAAAGAGTGTGCTTTTTCCACTCCCTGACGGACCAATAATCGCAACAAATTCCCCATCCTTCACTTCAAAAGATAAATTACGAATAACTTGAAGAGAATCAAATGATTTATCAATGTTTTGAATACTGAGCATGTAATCCTCTCCCCTTCACAACAAGCTTTTCTATTAATCGAATAACACTAAATAATAGTAAACTTAAAAAAACAATGGCAAAAATCGCAACAAATACGCGGTCTGTTCGAAATGAAGACTGTGCCAATGTCATATAGACACCAATCCCCTTTTTCGCCCCTAGCCATTCGGCAATAACAGCTCCCATAACGCTATAGGTTGCCGCAATCTTAATGCCTGAAAAAATCGCTGGATACGCGTACGGCCATTCAAGCTTCCAAAAGGTTTGTGCTTTCGTCGCACCAATCATCTCAAAATAATACTTCAGCTCTGGCGAGGTTTGACGGAAGCCATCCATTGCCGAGATCACAATGGGGAAAAAGCACACGAGACAAATAATAATAAGCTTTGGCAATAAACCAAACCCAAACCAAATGATTAATAACGGTGCTAGGACGAGCACAGGAACATTCTGCGACATAATGAGAATAGGATAAAATAGCTCCCGAATAAACGTAAAACGATGTAATATCACAGCAACCGTTAGCCCGCACAATATCCCGATGGCAAGACCTAGAATTGCTAATTGAACAGTTGCTAATACATGCGGCAAGAACGTATCATACGATTGAAAGCCTTCTTTCAAAATGGCACTCGGTGCTGGCAATAACCAATGCGGAACGTCTGCAAAACGGACAATTAGTTCCCATATAGATAAGAGGAAGGCGATAAAAATTATCGTCCTTCCTTGTTTTATTGCCGACTTCATCAATGGTATTTCTCCGTTAACTTCTCCATTGTAATACCTGATGGCTGATATAAAATTTTCACTTGTGTAATAACATTGATCGCACCAAGTTCAATCATTTTAACATTCATTTTTTCAATGATTTGTAGCAACGACGATAGCTCACCCTCCATCGTCGTTTCGAGCGGGTGTACTTCATATTTCACTCCTGATGCGTCAATAATAGCAATTGCCGCATCGACATAAGGAATCACATCTTCATATTTTTCAGTTTTCGGGATAATTTGTACGCTTACTAATGAATTCGCCATACTATTTTGTCTCCTTTTTCGGTAAAAAGTCGTTTGTAAATGCTTGTTCTGCGTTAAATTCGCCCTCTAAAACTTTGTTGCTAGCCATCCATTTTGCGTAGTTTTCCCAAACAGTCAGCTTTTGCTCACCCCATTGAGTGGCATCGTCTTGATATTTATCTGCTAGCCATTCCTGACTTTTATGCACAAGCTCTTTATCTAAGTCAGGTACCGCTTCTAATAAAATATCAGCTGCCTCACTTGGATGACTTATCGCATATTCATAGCCCTTTGTAGTAGCAGCGACAAAGGCTTTTACCGTATCTGGATCATCCTTAATCATTTTTTCATTCGTAGCAAGTACAGGCGTATAATAATCAAGCTGATCGCTATAATCTGTTAAATAAAGCATGTTCAGCTTTTCACCACGAAGTTCTGCTTCAATGCCTGTCCATGCATAATAAATCCACGCAAAATCAATATCCTTTTGCATCATTGTGAAGAAATCTAAATCGCCTGCATTAACAATATCTAGCTTATTAATATCCGCATTTTCTGTTTGCATAAGTGATTGTAGGACAGCCTGTTCAACCGGTGCACCCCAACCACCATATGTTTTCCCTTCAAAATCTTTAGGTGACTTAATCCCTTTAGATGCAATTGACGCAAAGCCAGAAGTATTATGTTGAATAATCGCTGCAATTGATACTAAAGGTACATCCTGCACACGTGCCTGTGTAATTCCTTCCTGATAGCTTACACCAAACTGTGCCTTACCAGACGCCACTAGCTGATCAGCACCCGTTTCGCCAGGTAATAAAATCTCAACATCTAAGCCCTGTTCCTTAAAGTAACCAAGTTTCTCTGCTACATATAACCCCGTGTGATTTGTGTTCGGTGTCCAATCTAGCACGACCGATACTTTTTTTAATGCATTCGCATCGTTTTTATCCTTAGTATCTTTTGTCTCCTCTTTTTCGCTACAGCCCACAAGTGTTAAAAGCGCAGCCATTAGGATCAATAACCATTTTTTCATGCTGAATCCTCCTAGAAAGTAATTTGAAAGTGTTCATGAACGAATGTTTTAACCAGAAGAAAGCGTATCCACAGTCAGTATGCACCCAAGGTTATCGCGTATAACAAAAACATAAAAAAAACGCCTAGGATTCCCCCAGACGTTTTACAATCAGTATCAAAAACTTTCTTTTTTTGAATAGATGTTCCCTACGCTGGTACGAGCCAAATCAGGTTCAAAGGGTCAGCATCTATCGGACACAATCTCAGCTGGCAACTACCAGCCCCCCTACATTCTTTCCATATGAACTTTTCGTGATTATTATAACCATACCTATCTTTAAAAGACAAGGCTCTATTTCATATTTAATGTAAGGTCATTTCAGAAGGCAATGTGAAACACAGCATTTATTCTATAATAACTTTATATGTAAGTGTATACATTTGTGAGTACTCATTCGTTGTATAAGTGTAAGGAGGACCAACAATGAGAAAAGAAAACGAACTGACCTCCTATCTAATCCATTTAGGAGAGGAAGTGTTCAAACTATTACGAATGAAAGGAGCTAACAAAGAAGATGCAGAAGATATCATTCAAAACACCTTTTACAAAGTTTACACACTATTGGATGACCTAACTGAGACTAATCTGCGTCCATGGTTTTTTAGAGTAGCACTCAATCAGTATATTGACTTGAAAAGGAAAAAGGAGCATAAGAACATTTACATCACCAAGGAAATATATTCAAAGCTCCAACACATCGATGATCACTTTGATACGTTGCTAAATAAGGATGAAATTTTCTATTTATTAAAAGACATAAAAAAAGAATATAAAGAAATATTCTTTTTAAAGTATTACTATGATTTTTCATATGAAGAAATTGCTAATTTGTTAGATATTCAAGTAGATAGCGTCAAGCAAAAATTATATCGCGCACGTAAATGCATTCACTCAAAAATAGGAGGTACCTATTAATGAAAACTTCGTTAAATGTCGCTTTAAAAAAAGCTAAGCGAAAACAATTATTAAAAATTATCATCACTTCAATTATTGTAGTACTACTTCTCTGCCCTATCTTTTATAAAACCGGTAACTACTTTGCAGCAAAAAGTTCTAACACACTGCACGAACAGCTTTTTTTACATAATGCTATTGCTGAACCTAATATACAAATCGACTCTCAAGTAACTAGTAATTCTTCCATGTTTGGTGGAAACATTATCACAAACCGTTCGAAGAATATTAATGGTTATGTCGTTCCATGGAGCACGCTTACAAGTTCATACGGTTGGCTTCGCCTCAATATTGATACGAACGAGTTAGTACCAGGGTTTTATTGGTCTGATACAGAATACTATGAGTACGATAAACAGACAAAAACTAAATCAGCGACATTTTATCATCCATCCATTCAAAAATACTTTAACGATGTACCAAACGAACTAGGCGAAATTTCGCAACTGGAGAATCACGTTGCAGAAGTTGCCGTTTCTTTCAACAAACCTTATACATTACAAGAAATACAAGAGAAAATTCCTAGCAATTTAAACATCGTATGGTTATATATGACTTCCCGAATTACGGATGAAAGTAATGGACCTGCTGGTTTAGAGGTTTATGGCTTTGATCCAGCCGATTCACCGAAAGAGGCCTACGATGACTTTATTGATACACTTCAAGAATATGATGCGAATAAAAATGACGAAACCATCCAAGAGTTTTTAAATTCAAATAAAGATAAACGGTTTGAGGAAGTGAAAATTTTAGGGGTCATGCTCACTGGCAAAACAAATAATTTTAAAGCCTTAGAGAATCAAGATTTTATCCGTGGTGCTTCAGTAGGCGCCACTGCACCAATCGTTCCTTATATTAAGCCAGAAAAATAAAGTAAAAAGACCAGATATCAAAGGTCTGATCGATCCCTAGATTATTCTAAAATAAATCTAGAGTGAAAATTTTACTGTTATAGTATGATAACGTTAAAGTTTATTCAGCATTTAGAAGATGATATTGAACTACGGAAAGAGGAAAGTATCTTTTTCTTTTATCTGGCGTCTTATAATGCTAACGTATATGTTATTTCTGTAGGAATGTGATGAAACACTTCCCTTCATTTCTTAAAAATATTTTGTACAACATCATCAAACTGACATAGTAGATTTTTTGAAAACAACTATAAAATAGAGACCTTTCTGATTTTGGGAAAGGTCTCTATTGTTCTCCAAAAGTGTCGCAACTTACTATTAACAGGTTCGATACAGGGAGAAAACTTATATTACTTAGCATATTAATCAGTATTTGTTCACCTGTTGATTACTTGGTAGAGTAGCTTCTTTTAGAATATTTACTTTCCAAGAAATTATGGTAGTACTATCTCTGACATTATTTTCTTGGATGTTTGTCAACATTGATTTAATGCTTTCTTCATCTTTAGAATGAAAGAAAGCATGATCAATTGTTGTTGGGTTTGAATATGGTTCATTAGGGCATTCAATTAGGCCATCTGTGGTCAGAAATAAGCGGTTTTCCCCTTGTCTCAATTCTTTTATTCCCACACTGTAACAAGGTACCTCTTGTTCAAAAGTATTAACTTGTCCTATCCATTCATAGAATTGTCTTTGATTGATTTGATATTGACCTAGTGCAGATAGTTCTGGGTGAAATACATAAAGGACACAATCCCCAACAGAAAACCACCAAATATATTTATCTTTTCTAACAACAATCAAACAAGCGGTTTCTCCTTTAACATTTCGACAAGTAGATAAGAATTCCTTAGATTGAAACATACTTAATACCTTTTCTTCTACCATCTTAAAAGTTTTTTGAGTTGTCGACATAGACAATAAATGCCTTATTTGAGGTTTTTCATTTTCGAACAATGCTACTACTCTTTCGGCACTCTCGGCTGTGTTATGTGCATCTAAAACAATAACGAATTCCCAATCTTCTCTTTCGTTAAACCATACTAGGCATCCATCTTCGTTCTTATATTGTCCTGCATTCGAATTGCCGCCATATCGACCCACAATTATATGTTCTATATGCTGAATGTTTACTTGATCTACAAAGTTTTCTTGACTTCCAACCCAACTAAAATCTTTGAAGTGATCATTCATATTGATTGTTCTCTAAATATGTTTTAATTCGATTACAAAGTTCAATAACATCATTGTTGTCACCCATAGGTGCATCTTCCCAATCGTAAACTTCTATCGGTCCCCAATGTTCTTTTGGTGTATTAGGATAACGAGCAACTAGGTGCATATGAAGATGCGGAACAGAATTTCCTGAAACAAGTGAGTAAATATGCTCTGCGTTTTCGGCTTCCTTTAGAGCTTTGCTGACTCTAGCCATTATGACACCGAATGCTTTTGCTTCTTCTACTGTCATTTCAGCAAGTGTCGGTACGTGTCTTTTTAGGTCAATCATAATATGACCTAAATAGTTAGGTTTTCCATTTCGATCAATGTGTCCTACATATACATATTCGTCTTCATAAATCATAACTCCAGAAGTTTCAATATTTCCAACGTGTTTATTGCAAATAAAACAGTCATTCATATGAATAATCCCCCTTTTTTTGGTAGTTATAGAATTATAATATAAAAAACGTTGCATTTGCACAATTTTCTAAATATTTTTCCCTCCATGAAAAAACACCACCAAGTATGGTGATGTTATCTCAAATTAAAATCAATTGGTATTATTTCTCTTCTTTTTTTACTGTTAACACATGTGAAATGGCACCGTCTGTAGCAATATCTACTTTAAAGGAGCCGTTTGAATGACGATCTGCTCGAGTCAATGCTTGAACATCGAGAATCTCTTGCACACCTTTTTCTGTTTCAATTATTACTTGTTCCTCTTCAGTCGCCTTTACAACAGAGACGATACGGTGAGGATTCGCTTTTAATTCTGTTAACACTTTTAAGCCGCGTTTCGCACGACTTGTCATCTCTACTTCAGCTACATTCATTTTCTTCACAGCACCACGTTGCGTCACAATGACAACATATTCAGTGTTATTTGGCTGCAAGATATTGACCCCGATTAAAGCTTCTCCCTCTTTTAGCGTAATCCCTTTTACACCGCCTGTTTTGACGCCTGTTACTGGTAACTCCTCAATTGGGAAGCGAATCGCATAAGCTGTATCTGTCGTTAATAATAATTCCGCTTCATCTGTGACGAAATCCGCAAAAATCATTTCATCTCCTGCTTTGACATTCATCGTTTTAATCGGCTTCGAATAACGAGTTACAGCATAATCTGCTAGAGGTGAGCGTTTAATTTGTCCATCTTTCGTAGCTGTTAAAATATACGTATTGGCTTGTTCGAATGTCTCAAAACCGTATACAGCAAGAATAGATTCGTCTTCGCCAGTCGGCACAATACTTGAAATATGCTGACCAAGATCCTTCCAACGAATATCTGGTAGCTCATGGACAGGCTGATAAATGTAATTCCCTCGATTTGTGAACAGCAGTAAATGATGCTGCGTATTTAAGTTTTCCTCATATAATAAATAATCGGAATCTTTCATCGCAAAATCCTGGCCATTCGATGCTGCGTGTGAGCGTGTAGATGTACGTTTAATATAGCCATCCTTTGTAACTGTAACAACGACTTCCTCACTTGGTACAAGAACATCTAATGTAATTTTGATTTCTTCAATTTCTCGTTCAATTTTCGAACGACGTGGCTCTGTAAAACGTTTTTTAATATCAAGCAATTCTTGTTTAATGACACGTACAAGTTTTGCTTCGCTATTCAGAATGCCTTCAAGCTTGGCAATGAGTTTATTTAACTCATCTTGTTCATGGCGAAGCTCTGTAATATCCGTATTCGTTAAACGGTATAGTTGTAAGCTTACAATTGCCTCTGATTGCACTTCTGTAAAGTCAAACTTCACCTGTAAATTCGTTTTCGCATCTCGTTTATCGTTGGAAGAACGAATCGTTGCAATGACTTCATCTAAAATAGATAGCGCCTTAATTAATCCATCAACAATATGTGAGCGATCTTTAGCTCTTTGCAAATCATAAATGGAGCGGTTTGTCACGACTTCCTTTTGATGGGCAATATACGCGTCCAGTAACAATGGCAATGTCATCATTGTCGGACGACGATTATGGATAGCAATCATATTAAAATTATAAGCTACTTGTAAGTCAGTTGTTTTGAATAAGTAATTTAAAATACCTTGTCCAGGTACATCTTTTTTCAGCTCAATCACAACGCGTAAGCCTGTACGATCTGATTCATCACGAATTTCCGCAATTCCTTCAAGTCGCTTATCCACACGCTGTTCATCAATTTTCTTCACAAGGTTTGCTTTATTAACATCATACGGCAATTCTGTAATAACGATTTGCTCTTTGCCACCCTTGATTGGTTCAACAGCTGCTTGAGCACGCACAATAATTTTGCCGCGGCCTGTCTCATACGCTTTCTTAATGCCATCGACACCTTGGATGATACCACCTGTTGGGAAATCAGGCCCTTTGATGACGGTCATTAATTCATCAATCGTAGCATTCGGGTTATCCAAGCGCATTAGAACGCCGTCTAGCACTTCATCTAACGCGTGAGGCGGGATATCTGTCGCATAGCCGGCAGAAATACCTGTCGAGCCGTTAACCAGTAAATTAGGGAAACGCGCTGGTAAAACAGTTGGCTCCATATCTTGATCATCAAAGTTCGGCACAAATTCAACGGTTTTCTTGCCAATATCACGTAGCATCTCGGCTGCAATGGCAGAAAGTCTTGCCTCTGTATAACGCATCGCTGCAGGTGGGTCACCATCAACAGAACCATTATTACCATGCATTTCAATGAGCATATGACGTGCCTTCCAATCCTGACTCATACGTACCATCGCTTCGTATACGGAGCTATCACCGTGTGGATGGTAGTTACCAATAACATTACCGACTGTTTTGGCTGATTTACGGAATGGTTTATCATTCGTATTCCCCTCTGTAAACATCGCATATAAAATACGACGTTGTACAGGCTTAAGACCGTCACGTGCATCAGGCAACGCGCGGTCTTGAATAATATATTTACTATAGCGACCAAAGCGGTCACCCATTACTTCTTCTAAAGGTAAATCTTGAAACTTTTCCGTACTACTCATGCTTGGCCCTCCTCTTGTTGGATGAATTCATTGTCTAAAATATTAGAATCATCCTCCATACCGAAGTTGACATTGGCTTCGATCCATTTTCGGCGTGGTTCAACTTTGTCGCCCATTAATGTTGTGACACGTCTTTCAGCACGTGCACCATCTTCAATTGTTACGCGAATTAATGTCCGCGTTTCAGGGTTCATCGTCGTATCCCATAGCTGGTCAGCATTCATCTCTCCAAGACCTTTATAACGCTGTAATATGTAACCCTTTCCAACTTTTTTAATGGCTGTTTGTAAATCACTTTCGGTCCAAGCATATTCAATCACTTCTTTTTTACCAGTACCTTTTGACACTTTATAAAGCGGCGGTAATGCGATAAATACCTTTCCTGCTTCAATTAATGGTCGCATATAACGATAGAAGAACGTAAGTAGCAGCACTTGAATATGCGCTCCATCAGTATCCGCATCGGTCATAATCACGACTTTATCATAGGATGAGTCCTCAACTGAGAAATCTGTTCCAACGCCTGCACCAATGGCATGAATGATCGTTGAAATTTCTTCATTTTTCATAATGTCCTGAAGCTTCGCCTTTTCCGTATTAATAACTTTACCACGCAATGGTAAAATCGCTTGGAACGTACGATCTCGCCCTTGTTTAGCAGAACCTCCTGCAGAATCACCTTCGACTAAATACAGCTCGTTTTTTGCAGCATTTCGAGATTGTGCAGGTGTTAGTTTTCCAGAAAGAATCGTACTGCCTTTTTTGCTTTTCTTGCCATTTCGTGCATCTTCACGCGCTTTACGAGCCGCTTCACGTACTTGTTGCGCACGAATAGCTTTTCGTACAAGCGATGCAGACAATTCAGCGTTTTCTTCAAGTACATATAAAATTTGCTCTGAGACAACACTATCTACCGCCGAACGGGCCTCACTCGTCCCAAGCTTACCCTTTGTTTGGCCCTCGAATTGTAGTAAGTGCTCGGGAATGCGAACAGAAACAATCGCTGCTAAGCCCTCTCGAATGTCTGTCCCTTCAAGATTCTTATCCTTATCTTTTAACAGACCAATTTTTCGTGCATATTCATTAAAAACACGCGTCAACGCTGCTTTGGCACCCGTTTCATGTGTCCCGCCATCTCGCGTACGAACATTGTTAACGAATGAAAGAATTGTTTCTGAATAGCCGTCGTTGTACTGGAAGGCGAACTCTACTTCAATTTCATCTTGAATCCCTTCCACATACTTTACAGGATGAAGTACATCTTTCTCCTCATTCAAATACGCAACGAAAGCTTCAATGCCGTTCTCATAAAAGAAAACATCACCTTTGCCTTCCTCGCGTTCATCGATTAACTCAATTTTTAAGCCTTTTAATAAAAATGCTGACTCGCGTAAACGTTCTGCAAGCGTATCATAATTATATTTTGTCACCGAGAAAATCGTGTCATCCGGTAGAAAATGGACCTGTGTTCCTGTCTGTTTTGTTTGTCCGATTTCTTCAAGTGTCGTCACAGGATGTCCACCGTTTTCAAAACGTTGTCGATACTTTTTACCGTCGCGGTGAATCGTCACTACTAAAAAGGAAGATAAAGCATTAACAACTGAAGAACCTACACCATGTAAGCCACCGCTCGTTTTATAGCCGCCTTGTCCGAATTTACCACCAGCGTGTAGGACGGTAAAGATAATTTCAGGAGTTGGTTTACCCATCTTATGCATCCCAGTGGGCATTCCACGGCCGAAGTCTCGAACGCTAATACTTTGGTCTTTATGAATAGTGACGATGATATGAGAACCAAAGCCAGCCAGTGCTTCATCCACCGCATTATCTACGATTTCATATACAAGGTGATGAAGTCCACGGCCATCTGTAGAACCGATATACATGCCAGGTCGCTTTCGTACCGCTTCTAATCCTTCTAATACTTGAATGGCGTCATCATTATAGACGCTTGGTGACTGTTTATTCGCCAAATATTTCCCCTCCAAAAAACAAACGCATGTTCTATTTATGTTCTCTTCCTAATAATAATAGCATTTCTTGTCAATAGCTAGTGGCAGGTCCAAAAAATTTTTAAAAATCCTTCACAACTTTTACTTTTTTATAGAATCATTTGCCATTATTGCTTCAGCTGTCCAATTTCCTTGACGCAGGCAATAAGTTTTAGTTGCATAAATACTGATGACTAATTGCTAACTGTCAACCGCATAATGGTTTTAATATCTTCATACAGAAGCTTTTCAATACCCACTGTAAAATATTCAGGTATGTTAATAACAATGTACTTCTTCCATTCCGCGAAATTAAAGATAGACTTCTATTCTACCAAAGGAACGGGTGAATGACAAAATTGCCATTTTACCTATATTTTAGACGCTCGGCCTACTGGAAATACTCATGTCAAAAAACCTAACTTATGTTCGAATAAACAGATAGAAATCTTTAAAATACATTTATCTTTTGTATTGAATTCAAGATACACTAGGAAATCTCCTTCATTGCATTGTAGATTAGAGAGAAAAAGTGTAAAATACTTGTTACATATTATTAGTACCAAGTTATAAATGAAAGGAGTCCAGCTATGCTTAATGGACTTATTATTTTATGTGCTTATCTAATCGGCTCTATACCTTCGGGATTATGGATAGGCAAAATTTTTTATAAAACAGATATTCGTGAACATGGTAGTGGGAATTTAGGGGCGACGAATACATTCCGTATTTTAGGAAAAAAAGCAGGAATAGTTGTCACAATTATGGATGTTTTAAAAGGAACAGCTGCAGTATTACTCGTATCTCTTCCTGTTTTTTCTGAAGTATCCATTCACGCATTAATTCTTGGACTTATAGCGGTTGTTGGTCATATGTTCCCTGTCTTTGCGAGTTTCCGCGGAGGGAAAGCTGTGGCAACATCAGCAGGAGTTCTCTTAGGCTATTCATGGCCTCTATTTGTTTTACTATTTATTACTTTTTTCGTTACATTAAAACTAACGAAAATTGTCAGCTTAACTTCTATGATTGCCGCTTTAGTAGCACTAATTTATTCAATCGTTTATTATTTTGTTACAGGTGATATTGCTTTAGGTTTTTTAGTAGCATGTTTATTTAGCTTTATCATTTATCGTCACCGAGCAAATATTGTCCGCATTAAAAATGGGACAGAGCCAAAGGTGAAATGGCTGTAACGAAGAAAGGAGCATTCTATTGAATATTGCACTAACAGATGAAGCCCTACAATGGTTTAAACGAGAGATGGAAGTAGAATCCGGAGATACGATTCGTTTTTATGCAAGATATGGTGGTTCCAGTCCCTTTCACGAAGGCTTTTCACTTGGAATGACTCGTGAAGAACCAATCGAAATTGGTGTTAAGACAGTTTTTGACGATGTCACCTACTACATCGATGAAAAAGATTTATGGTTTTTCAATGATCACAATTTACATGTAGATGTAGATGCTACAATAGATGAATTAAAGTATGATTATCGCAAATAAAGCAGTGTTTCCTTCGTTTATACGAGGGAAATACTGCTTTTCTTTTTCCTATGATTTATGTTTATTCCATCCCATACTTAGTTTATCTCTTCTGAAAGTTGTACATTCTATAGGTAGTGAACGCAAACTTGAGGAGGCAAGAAAAATGTCCATTTCTAAAGTTACGAATACCTCCCAATCAAATTCAAACAATGACCTACTGTATAGCTCATTATCTCAAAATATGAAGGTGATTAAACATACACTTGGGAATAGTAATGATATTATCATACGAGAAATTTCGATTGGTAAAGCTGAAAAAAATACAGTAACAAGTGAAATTACAATTGGTAAAGCTGAAAAACATGCGATGGTGATGATCAGTATTGATGGTTTATCCGATAAAACAACCATTTCTGATTCTGTGATTGATAAACTGATACAAGAAGTTGAAGAAGCTCAAAACCCAGACGTAGAGACTATAAAACAATATGTAAAAGAAACTTGTTTAACAGTCGGCGATGTCAATGAAATTTCGAATTTCTCAACACTTTACAATTCTATTTTGAATGGAGATACAGTCATCTTATTAGATGGTGTTTCGGCAGGCATCGTGACAAGTACAAAAAGCGCAAAAGATAGAGCTATTACTGATCCATCAACTGAATCGGTTATTAGAGGTCCGCGCGAGTCCTTTACAGAAACATTACGTACCAACACCGCCCTCATCCGTCGAAAAATTAAAAGTCCAAATCTTTGGATAAAGTCTCGTGTTATCGGTGAGGTTACTAAAACGGATGTTGCGGTTATGTATTTAAACGGCATTGCCAATGACAAAATAGTAGCAGAGGTTCTTGCGCGATTAGATCGTATTAATATTGACGGAATTTTGGAAGGTGGCTATATCGAAGATTTTATTCAAGATTCTAAATTCACTATATTCCCAACTGTCTATAATTCTGAACGACCTGATGTCATTGCGGGAGAACTATTAGATGGTAAAATTGCTATTTTAGTGGACGGTACACCCTTTGTGTTAATTGTACCTGCTCTTTTTACGTCCTTTTTACACTCTGCTGAAGATTACTATCAGCATTGGATCATTAGTTCTTTAGTACGCATATTAAGATTTTTTGGTATTAGTCTTGCATTAGTGGCACCTTCACTCTATGTGGCCATCACAACTTTCCATCAAGAAATGCTACCAACACCGATGCTCATCAGTATCGCATCTCAACGAGAAGGAGTCCCCTTCCCTGCAGTTGTCGAAGCACTCATGATGGAGCTTGCCTTTGAAATACTACGAGAAGCGGGTCTTCGAATGCCAAGAACTATTGGTCCAGCGGTATCTATTGTAGGAACTTTAGTCATCGGTCAAGCCGCTGTAGAAGCAGGGATTGTCTCAGCTGTAATGGTCATTATTGTTGCATTAACAGCGATTTGTAGTTTCTTGTTCCCTGCTTATGGCTTATCGAATACCATTCGTCTTTTACGTTTCCCATTAATGATATTAGCAGCGATGTTAGGTTTATTCGGCGTGATGTTTGGGATGATGATGATCATTATTCACTTATGTAGCATTCGAACTTTTGGTGTTCCTTATTTAAGTCCATTTGGGCCATTAATCTTAAAGGATCAAAAAGATGCTTTAGTATTGTTTCCTCGTAGAGCCCTATTAACTCGACCTAGTTTAATCAGTCAAAAAAACAATGTTAGAGGGCATAAATTTTTTAGTGTTAAAAAAAGGAATTAACAATGATATACAAGCGAGGAATGGACCATGTCAAAATATAAAACGATATGCTTACTTTTGATGGTTACCTTATTTTTAAGTGGTTGCTGGAGTAAACGTGAACTCAATGAATTAGCAATTGTCTCTGCACTAGGAATAGATAAAGTAGACGATGAATTTGAAGTCACTGTTCAAATTGTGGTTCCTGGTGAAATTTCATCAAAAGCCCCTACTAGCGGTCGATCACCTGTTATTACCAATTACGCAAAGGGCAAAACGATCTTCGAAGCTATTCGAAAAATGACAACATTATCGACTAGGAAGATTTATTTCGCCCATACACAAGTAGTTATTCTTGGAGAAGAATTAGCGAAAGAAGGCATTAGTGAGGCATTAGATTTAATCTCTAGAGATCATGAATTCAGAAATGATTTCAATGTTATTATCGCTCACGAGACAACTGCAAAAGAAGTCTTAAATATATTAACACCTATTGAAAAAGTGCCTGCCAATAAATTGATCAATTCACTTAATACATCTGAAAAAGCTTGGGGTTCAACGATTGCCATTAATATTGATGAATTAGTAAGTACTTTAAGTAGTTCTGAAACAAGTCCAATCCTTTCTGCCATTGAAATAAAAGGAGATGCGACATTAGGAATGGGTGCAACCAATGTTGATAAAGTAAAAACGCCAGTGGTATTAAAGTATGCCGGATTAGCAGTATTCAAAAAAGATAAATACATTGGGCTTTTAACAGAAGAAGAAAGTAAAAGCGTAAGTTTTTTAAGTGACAAAATAAAAAGTACGATTGAAATTATTGCTTGTCCTAAGGGAGGTACATTAGCAACAGAAATTACAAAATCCAAGACAAAAATAAAGGGAAAGTTTGAAAAAGGTACGCCAAAAATTAATGTTCATATAGATGTTGAGCAAAATGTCGGAGAAGTTGAATGTACTATTAACCTTACTTCCCAAAAATCGATTGATTACGTAAATAAAAAAACTGAAGAACTTATCAAAAAACAAATCGAAAAATCCATCAGTACAATTCAGCAAACTTATCGATCCGATATTTTGGGATTTGGTGAGGAACTACATCGCGCAGACCCTAAAAAATGGAAAAAAATCAAAAATGATTGGCCAACCATGTTCCAAGATCTAGCGGTTAACGTTGAAGTACATGTCAAAACAAAAGGACTAGGAACAATGCAAAATTCAATATTGAACAAAAAAAAGAAGGAATAAGCTATGTTAATAACAATTTTCATACTCATTATTTCAATTGTTATTGCCTTTGCTTTTATTCCTAAACTTCAAAAAAATAACGAAACGAAAACGCTTGTTATTTTTTCGATTTTTTTATTCATCGGTACTGCATTAAATATTGGCATTGCTTTAAATCTCAAAATTCCAAGCCCAACAGACTTGATTACCTTTATCTTTACTCCAATTAGAGAGTTCATCGTTTCACTGTCAAAATAAATGAAGTAACTTTAAAAAGAAGGGGTAGTTCATGATGGAAAAAGAAATCATTAATTCAAGACAATTTACAATCATTACCCTTCTTTTTACAGTTGGTACAGCCATATTAATTATCCCTTCAAGTGTAACAAGTGCAGCAAAGCAAGATGCATGGATCGCAACAATCATCGGTGTCGGTTTAAGTTTCCTCTTAGTGAAGCTACTCGTTACTTTAGGAAATCAGACTCCCACACTTACATTTACAGAGGCGAATGAAAAAATACTAGGTCGTTTTTTTGGAAAACTGACCGCAATTGGCTTTATCCTTCTTAGTTTTTTTGCTGCAGGCGAATTATTATATTTTATTGGGACTTTTATGTCTACAGAAGTGATGCCAGAGACGCCTTCTATGGCTTTTTCATTGCTATTTGGCATTATCATCATTTATGCTGCATACCAAGGAATCGAAGTCTTTGCGCGTTTAGCAGAAATACTTTTTCCGGTGTTTATCTTGGTTTTTATAATTTTTGTAGTTTGTATATCACCATTAATCAATTTTGAAAATGTACAGCCCATTTTGGAAACTTCAAAAAAATCATTATTTATAAGTGTTATTCGATTTATGAGTATTTGTTCATTCCCCCTTGTCGTGCTATTAATACTGTTCCCTTCCGCTGTCAATGTTCATAAATCAGCACAAAAAGGATTTTATATTGGCACAGCTATTGGAGGCATTGTTTTAATTATCATCGTCACACTATGTATCCTTGTCCTAGGTCCAGAACTTACCTCTAATCGGACATTTCCTAGCTATGCATTAGCGCAAAGAGTTTCAATTGGGAATTTTTTACAGCGTGTTGAAGTGATTATGGCAGCCATGTGGATCTTATCTATTTTTATTAAAACGTTTATGTATTTTTATGCCTCCGTTATCGGCATAGCGCAAATATGTGAAATCAAAGATCATCGTCCGCTCATTGTGCCAATCGGAATGACTATTATTGGCCTTTCGCAAATTATTCATCCTAATATCGTTCATTCAAATATTTATAATAAAGAAATTTTTCCTTTGTTTTCTGGTACTATTGCAATTTTGTTACCGATTATTCTACTAATCGCCGCGAAAATTCGCAATATTAATGGTAGTCAAGGGAATGAAAATGTTACAAACTGTAATTGTTGTCCACAGAATGCAAGTGGTAGTAATAACGGTAATACTTCTAATAACGCTAGTAATAACAACTGCCAAAATGCTGTACAGAATGGAAGTAATTGCAATTGCGGTAATGCTTCTAATAATGCTAGTAATAGCAACAGCCAAAATGCTACACAGAATGAAACTAATAGCAATAGTGGAAGTGCTACTAATAATCCAAACGATAGCAACGGTCAAAACGCTGTACAGAGTGGAAGTAATTGCAATAGCGGTAATGCTACTAATAATGCAAATGATAACAACAGCCAAAATGCTCCTGATAATGCTAGCAATAGCAACAGCCAAAACGCTGCTACTAATACAAACAAGAGCAACAGCCAAAACGCTACTACTAATGCAAACAATAACAACAGCCAAAATGCGGCTACAAATACAAGCAATAACAACAGTCAAAATGCGGCTACTAATTCAAGCAATAGCAACAGCCAAAATGCGGCTACTAATGCAAACAATAACAACAATCAAAACGCTGCTACTAATGCAAACAATAACAACAGCCAAAATGCTGCTACTAATACAAACAATAACAACAGCCAAAATGCTTCTAATAATGCAAGTAATAGCAACAGCCAAAATACTTCTACTAATGCAAGTAATAGCAACAGCCAAGATACTTCTACTAATGCAAGCAATAGCAACAGCCAAAATGCTGTACAGAATGGAAGTAATTGCAATTGCGGTAATGTTTCTAATAACGCTAGCAATAGCAGCATCCAAAATGCTTCTACTAATGCTAGCAATAGCAACAGCCATAATGCTTCTACTAATGCAAACAATAACAACAGCCAAAATGCTTCTAATAACGAAAGCAATAGCAACAGCCATAATGCTTCTAATAACGAAAGCAATAGCAACAGCCAAAATGCTGTACAGAATGGAAGTAATTGCAATTGCGGTAATGTTTCTAATAACGCTAGCAATAGCAGCATCCAAAATGCTTCTAATAACGCAAGTAATAGCAACAGCCAAAATGCTTCTAATAACGCTAG
Organism: Lysinibacillus xylanilyticus; assembly: GCF_001708185.1. Taxonomy (GTDB): domain Bacteria; phylum Bacillota; class Bacilli; order Bacillales_A; family Planococcaceae; genus Lysinibacillus; species Lysinibacillus xylanilyticus_A. The sequence goes on from NZ_MDDN01000003.1 coordinate 266,817, forward strand.
CAATAGCAACAGCCAAAATGCTTCTAATAACGCTAGCAATAGCAACAGCCAAAATGCTTCTAATAACGCTAGCAATAGCAACAGCCAAAATGCTTCTACTAATGCTAGTAATAGTAACAGCCAAAATACTGCAAAGAACAAAAGTAATACAAACAGTCTAAATGATTCAATCAATGAAAATCCGTCAGAAAATTAACAACATATTAGGATAAAAAAAGATGACCATGAAATGATCAAGGTCATCTTTTTACTTTACTTGCCATCGAGAGTTTACAGAACCCATGAACTAAATATGATATTCAAGTTCATCAACGAAATCCCATTCATATGGTGTTTCTTGGTAAACGTAATAGTTCAACCAGTTTGAAAATAATAAATGAGTATGAGCACGCCACGTATTAATCGGTTCATTTAATGGATCATCACTTGGGAAGTAATTCACTGGAACCTCAATATCCAATCCTTTTGCGACATCACGACTATATTCATCTGCTAATGTAGTCGCATCATATTCAAGATGTCCTGTAATCATAATGTTTTTATTATCCTTTGATTGCACAATAAAGACACCAGCATCTTCTGAGTAAGATAGTAATCGTAAATCAGGATGGTTGCGTACTTCGTCAATAGAAACAGAAGTATATCGTGAATGTGGAGCCGTAAATAAATCACTGAAGCCACGTACTAAGTCCACTGTTAAATCCGTAATGACATGGGAATAAACTCCTGAACATTTAGCGGGAAGCTCAATTTTGCCGATACCGTAATGATGGTATAACGCTGCTTGTGCACCCCAACATATATGAAGGACCGATGTCACGTTTTCCTTGGACCAATCCATAATTTCTGCAATTTCCTGCCAATAGTTCACGTCCTCAAAAGCCATTTTTTCAACTGGCGCACCCGTAATAATCATGCCATCATAGCGACGATGGCGAATTTGATGAAAGGTCGTGTAAAATAGCTGTAAATGTGATTTGCTCACATTTTTCGATTCATGTGTGGCTGTGTTTAAAAATGTAATATTAACTTGTAGCGGTGTATTACCGAGTAATCGCAGTAATTGTAGCTCCGTTTTTTCTTTTTCTGGCATCAAATTTAAAATTAATATATTTAACGGACGGATTTGTTGAGTTTTCGCTCTATCCTCTTCCATGACGAAGATTTTTTCCTCACGTAAATGTTCTCCAGCTGGTAAATTTTTTGGAATATTAATTGGCATCTTGCATTCCCCTCTCTTGAATTTCTCTACATATAAAAAATTTTAGTAGTCGATCTAAATTAAAAAAATCCCCCTCATTCCATTTGAGATAGAATGAGAGGGATTTTAACCACGTTCACTCTTATCTCTCAAAGGACAAATCCTTTGCTGGAATTAGCACCTTTCTAACATTTGTTAGAGGTTGCTGAAGCGTCATCGGGCCAAATCCCTCAGCTTCTCTTGATAAGATTATTTAATTAAAAAGAATTGTAACATGAACAATTAAGAATATCAATAATACATAGAATATTTTGTTATTAGCATGCATGTTCTTCTCTAAATTGATGAACACTAATCTTGATGTAAATCATGTTGACGCTATGAAATATTATGGTAAACAAGCCGTAATTATGTTACCATATATCTTTAGTAATAGAGAGGAACGTGAAAAGTTTGATTAAAATTGAATTTCCAAAACCAGATTTAGTGATTCGCCAACGCGAACAAGATTTAAAGCCAGGTGATGTACCAATCACACCGTACCATGGTTTTATTGATTTCCATAAAATCACACGTGAAAAAGGTGGCATTTTCTTATTCTACAACGAAGAAAACGAGCTATTATTTGTAGGTAAAGCACGTAAAATTCGTCAACGAATTAAAAAGCATTTTGAGGACAATGTGTCACCGATGAAAAATCATCGTAATGAAATTTTCAAAATTGAAGTGTACGAAGTGGAAGATCCAATGGAACGTGAAATTTACGAGACATACGCGATTAATTCATTCCGTGCTAAATACAATGTCGATAAAGTATTTTATTAATCTTTAGCAAAAAAACCGAAATCTCCTTTAAGGGGTTTCGGTTTTTCTTTAGGTGTATTCTTCCTATAAACCTGTTATTACATGATTAAAATGTGTGGACTTACCGTTTATGTACACCTCGATAATTTCCTGTTCAGGGTCTTTTATAATTTTATAAACATATTGTTCAGCAACATCATCGGATGGATTCGTTTCTTCTATTTTTATTTTTAATGTGTCTCCCTGTACCTCCAAATCAGCATGTGCCATTCCTTTCAAATAAAAATCAATGTAAAAAGTATCTTTTCCATCACTGATTAATTGGAGCTTATCATCGGAAATTATTTTCTTTCGCACTTCATCTGGAACAACAGCAATTTCACTAATACTTAATGTGGAAGTATTACATGCCCCTAAAATAGTTAAGGTAAACATGAATAAAATGATGATTTTTTTCACTATGTATCCCCGCCTTCTTATAACATCCATAATTATACTTATTTATTATATTTCAGGCTCATACCATAACGTATGGTTGATTGCTGTTCCGACTTATATACAAAACATACGTCTTTACAAATGAGGTAGTTTTATAAAAAAGATTGATCATTTGAGTTGTATCTATATAGTAAAATTTAAGCGGGTTATGAAGAAATTCAAAAAAATATATTGACAAAATAATTTTTTTCTGTAAAATGAAAAACAATTCAAAAATATTTGTATAGAACAAAGGCTATGAAAAGAAATAGTATCAATTATTTTTACGAACAGAAAGTTACCGGTTGATGAGAGGTGCATGTAAAACGATTGAGAATTCATCTTGGAGCTGTGTACCGAAAGGATCATTCTAAGTAGGCTACGCCGGCAAGCACCCGTAATCATGTGCGAGAGTATCGTCAAATGACCGTACTTCTTAAGGTAAGTAATGTGAATTGCTTATAAATTAAAGGTGGTAACACGAGTTGAATCGTCCTTTTGGTAAATCCAAAAGGGCGTTTTTTTTATTCCTTTTTTGAGCAAAGTATTTGAAAATCTAAACGTATGAGGAGTAAGACATTATGAAAGACAATCATCAAGATTCACAGCTAAAGCGCGGATTAAGTACTCGTCACATGCAATTAATTGCACTTGGCGGATCCATTGGGGTCGGTTTATTTTATGGTTCTAGTTCAACGATTCAAATGGCTGGGCCATCTATTTTACTTGCTTATTTAATTGGCGGATTAGTTATTTTCACAATTATGCGTGCATTAGGCGAAATGGCAGTAGAGGAACCTGTATCAGGCTCGTTCAGTACGTACGCGAATAAATATTTAGGACGCTTTGCTGGGTTCTTATCTGGTTGGACGTATTGGTTCATGTGGATTGTCGTTGGCATGGCAGAATTAACAGTAGTCGGTGTATACATTAACTACTGGTTCCCTGATATTCCACAATGGGTATCTGCCCTTGTAGTACTTATTATTATGACGCTTGTAAACTTAGCAAATGTAAAAGCTTACGGAGAATTCGAATTCTGGTTTGCGATGATTAAAGTTGTTGCGATTATCGGTATGATCGTTCTAGGATTAGCCATTATTTTCTTCGGTGTGGGCAACCACGGTGAAGCAATTGGCTTCGATAATTTATGGGCACACGGTGGCTTCATGCCAAACGGTTTCCATGGTATTTTAATGTCACTAGTATTAGTTATGTTCTCGTTCGGTGGGGTTGAATTAGTTGGTATTTCTGCAGGAGAAGCAAAAAACCCTAGCAAGTCAATTCCTTCAGCTATTAACAACATCGTTTGGCGTATTTTAATTTTCTACATTGGTGCATTAGGCGTTATGATGGTTATTTATCCTTGGAACGAAGTTGGTTCAGAAGGTAGCCCGTTCGTTCAAATTTTCGATTACGTCGGCATCCCTGCTGCGGCTCACATTATTAACTTTGTTGTAATTACAGCAGCAATGTCTGCGTTTAATAGTGGTTTATACGGTTCAGGACGTATGCTACACAACTTATCGGTACAAAAAAATGCTCCAAAATATTTTAAAACAGTAAGCAAAAATGGTAGTCCGCGCAGAGGGATTTTATTTTCTTCAGCGGTGTTATTAATTGCGGTTGTCTTAAACTATGTAGTACCTGAAAAAGTGTTCATCTATATTTCTGCTGTTGCGACTGTTGCAGTCATTACAAGCTGGATGATTATTTTATTAGCACAATTAAAATTTAGAAAGTCAAAAACGAAAGAGGAAGTAGCCGAACTGAAATTCAAAATTCCGCTTTATCCACTTTCTACGTATATTGCCATTGCATTCTTATTAATGGTTATTGTGTTAATGGCGTTTATTCCAGATATGCGTGTTGCTCTAACCGTCGCACCTGTTTGGTTTTTAATCTTATTTGTAGGATACAAAGTAATGAATGTTAAAAAGTAGTTTAATCATTTCATTTAACTGATACTTCTTTAACGAAGACATATATTAAAAAATCCTTTTGGTTAACTCGATTGGTTACATCTATCTCAAGATTAATAATTTTTATACACTAGTAAACGTTAATACGTTCCCAAATGAAAGTTTGGACATACACCAAAATGCCACGAATGTTGTGATATCAACGTTTCGTGGCTTTTCCTATGAACATTATTTATACAGCTTTTTATGCAAGAAGAGCAAACACTGGATACATCAATATTTACACGTTTAGGGCTTACACGTTATTTCTAAACATTGTAAGTCTGTATTTTTCTGGCGCTACCCTTTTTGTAGTATTTTTTTGAAGACTTCTAATGTGGAAATGAATTTCCACGAGGAGAATGTAAAGTGCTTGTTAAGCAATCGGGCGCGATTGTTGAGCAACACCATGACGAAATGATCAAACTTTTAAAAAAACGAAACTAATATTTGCTGATAAGGAATCCATTTTGATCAAACTTTATTTCAAAGCAACAAATGTCATCCACAACTTTTGGTGATTAGCCATTTTTCACATAAAAATAAAAGAATCTGCGCACCATCTAAATAAATATCTCAGATGTCTTACAGATTCTTTTTTAATACCATTTTATTTACTCTACGAAAAAGGCTTTACGTTCTTTTGTAATCCATTCCTCAAGCCCCTTATCATCACGCTTTAACAAACGATTGACAAGGACGTCATGCCATATATAATCCTCTAATAAATAAATATGAACTGGATCATTTGTAATAAATGCCATTTCTTGATTGGACGGTGAATGGCCGTAAATCATTTCCTGACCATCTACAGATAAAATAAACCAATGGGGCGTGGAAGCTTTCCTCGTATATTGCGTAATACGGTGCTGGTCAATGGAAGCTTCATTATCCTCCACATATAAGGTAATCCCATGAACAGGAATATGCTTTGCCACCTGATGAATGTCTTCCCGTAACGCATCGTACATATCTTCCCACATCGATAAAATAACCTTTTTTTTCGCTTTTTTGATTAATGATTGACAGTAATTGACGATTGCCTGTTTCCCTTTTAGCATGACAACCTTATGTTCCACTTCTTGCTCTTTCGTTTCTAATTTTTCTAATTGAGTACTAATCGACGTAAAACTCGATTGCCAACGTTGCTGAATTTGCTGTAAAAACACAGCGACAGGAATGGAAGAGTAAGTCGTTTGATCTGTCGTTTCTTCTTTCAGTACTAGCCCTTTTTCAACAAGTACACCAAGTATGTCATATATTCTAGCCCGTGGAATACCTGAGTTTTTGCTCACTTGATAGGCACTTACATGACTATTTTGTACGAGTGCTGTATAGGCCTTTGCTTCATATTCTGTAAATCCCAGTTCTTTTAATTGGGCGATTAATGCATCCATCCAATTCCTCCATAACTATATTTCGGGCTCCTCACCATAAGTGTGGTTGATTTCCATTCCCACTGGGCGCTTTCATAGGGGCGTCCGATGAGCCACTTGGGCCTACACAATGTAGGTCAAGAAAGCATTATCACGGGATGTGATGCTCTTAACCTTCGTTCCTCTATCGATGATCCCTAAGAAGTCACCCAGTCTCCACACCAATCAACCTATATCAATTTCGCTTTGGCGTAATTGCGTCCAGATTATGAAAAAAACGCTTATTTTCGGGTGTACAAATAGTTCCTGTAATAAGCTCTATAATAATTACCAGACAGGTCTTATTTTCGTTGGTAATTCACCTTCATTTATTTCATAAACTAATTTACTTAAATCTTCTTTGAGCATTTGTAGTCGTTCCACACCTATTTTTTTAATCCACTGTTGCTCAATCTCATCCAGTATCTTCTTTTTTGCATTAACTACTAACCAACCTCGTTCGGTCAAAACAATAATTTTCCCTCTCTTATCAGTGGGATGAGCTTTGCGCATTACATAATCACGTTGCTCAAGATAATCCACCATTTTGCTCACAGCTTGCTTAGTAATGCCTAAATATTCGGCTATTTCTATACCTGTAGCTCCATTGGGAATGATGCTTTTAAACATAAAGCCATGTACAGGTCTAATATCCTCAAATCCCAATACACTCAATCTGTCATGCAGTTCATTAATTGATGTGCTAAAGGATAATGATAAAAGTGATGTAAGATCCAACTCATTAAATCCTTCATGATTCATACTTAAACCCTCCTCAAACAAAGTCAATTAGGTTGACTTTATTTGAAACACATTGTACTATACACAATGTAGTCAATCAAGTTGACTATAATTCGATTACAAAAGAAATAGGATACACCCAAACAAATTTAGCAAATTAATCAAATAAATTATGGAGGTTTCCATGAATACTATCGTTAAAGTTAGAGCAAGTGTATTTATACCAATGTCTTGGACTGAACCTAAGAAGGATACTCAAACAGGAAACGTGATTCAATTTGAAGGTGACTCACGTGAATTTACACCATATGCTGTAAACGCAATGCGTTCCAGAATTGAACAAGAAGTGGTTGTAGATTTTTATAAAAAAGACATATTCACATATGCAAATACAGGCATAACAACGGAAAGAATTATAACTCCCGATGGATCCGTTATTAAAAAAACTGGAAAAGCTAGTACTGACGGTATTTTGTGTACTGATATTAAATGGGGATCAGATGACGTCAAATTTCAAATGAGTGCTAGTGCCAGCAACCCATTAAATGTATATGCACCTCCCGTTGATTATCTATTAACTGTACATGTCAAAAAAGATGGTACTGTCGATATTCACGGTGAACATGACGGATTCCCTTGTTTTGAATTTTATAAGCAAGTAAATTTTGGTCCGTTTGAGAAAATTCATACACATGACTTCAGAGAAACTGGTGATACTGCTGAAGCTCTAGGTGGAGACATGGAGTATAGTTTCACAAAGAAATTGTAAAGATATATGGTTCCCTATTTAAAACAACATAAGAGTAGCACCAGGAGGAAAAGAAAATGACAACAGTTTTATTTGTAAAAGCGAACAATCGTCCCGCAGACCAAGCGGTGAGTGTGAAATTATATGAAACATTTTTAGCAAGCTATAAAGAATCACATCCAAATGATACAGTGGTAGAACTTGATTTATACAATGAAGAATTGCCATATGTAGGAGTAGATATGATTAATGGTACATTCAAGGCTAGTAGAGGATTAGATTTAACAGTACTAGAAGCAAAAGCTGTTGCTGTCGCTGATAAATATTTAGATCAATTCCTTGCAGCTGATAAAGTTGTGTTTGGTTTCCCATTATGGAACTTAACAATTCCAGCTGTATTACACACTTATATTGATTATTTAAACCGCGCGGGCAAAACATTTAAATATACACCAGACGGTCCAGTAGGTCTAATTGGAGATACGAAAATTGTATTATTAAACGCGAGTGGCGGTGTCTATTCTGAAGGACCAAAAGCAGAGTTAGAAATGGCTGTTAAATATGTAGCAAGCATGATGAACTTTTTCGGTGTAAAAAATCTAGAGAAAATAGTGATTGAAGGTCACAATCAATTCCCTGATAAAGCGGAAGAAATTATTGCAACAGGACTTGAAAAGGCTGTTAAAGTTGCAAGTATTTTTTAATTAGTCAAAACTATCACTCTTTATGGCAGTATCAACACTATTATTTTTATATAAAGTATGGAGCGAAATCTAATTTCACTCCATATTTTTTATTCTTCCTTTTATTCAAAGGCTACTTCACAATATATGCCTTTTTAACCCTATCCTCTTTTCCCTTTACTTCAAGTGATGGGAATCTCTTTAATTCAACTTAGATACAAATACAGTCTAGACTTAATTTAATAGTATCGTTTTTAAAATAATAATACCCTCAATCTGTTTACATGAATCTAAATTTTGTAGATCATTTACTTACGAAAAAGTCTTTACAGCGACTTGAAATTTAGTTACTATTTCAGTAGTAACTAAATATAGAGGTGCAAACATGGCATTTGAATTAGATTTAAATTTAGTAATCTTATTAATATCTTTCGGATTTCTAGCTGCATTTGTAGACGCAGTTGTTGGAGGGGGTGGCTTAATTGCCTTGCCTGCCCTCATGTTTGCTGGTTTAAATCCGGCTGCAGCAGTTGCGACCAATAAACTTGCCGGTACAATGGGCGCTTTAACATCAACTATTTCCTTTTATCGTTCTGGACAGCTAGAAATCCGTCCCGTACTCAAATACTTTCCACTAGCTTTTGTCGGATCGCTACTTGGGGCATGGACAGTTCATTTAATCAATCCTGAATTATTAAAACCACTCATGCTCATCATGCTTGCTGCTGTTGCAATCTATACAATCTTTAAAAAAGATTGGGGCTCTGTATCTGCAGTTAAACATTTATCACATACTCATTTATTTTTATTTATGATTTTGTTATTTAGCATTGGATTTTATGATGGGTTTCTTGGTCCTGGAACTGGCTCTTTTTTAATCTTTAGCTTTTTACTCATCGGGTTTGATTTTTTAAAAGCGGCGGGAAATGCAAAGTTTTTAAATTTAGCAAGTAATGTTGCAGGTCTTTTGATGTTCGCCTACTTAGGGCACATTCATTATGTTTATGGATTATTGATGGGCGTAGCTCAAATTGGTGGTGCAATGGTAGGCTCGCGCGTAGCGATAAAAAAAGGGAGCGGCTTTGTACGTGTGCTGTTTATTATCGTAACGATTACATTGCTAACTAAAAATGCTTATGATTACATAATAGTTCATTAAAAAAACGCTGTAGATATGTTATCTACGGCGTTTTTGCATGTCAACAAACTTTCGGGGCGTTCTCCCCTTCATTTCGAAGGTTCTTTCCGTCGCTCCAGTGGTTCTTTCCGTCAGTTCGGAGATTCTTTCCGTCGCTCCAGGGGCTATCCGTCATTTCAGAGGTTCTATCCATCATTTCAAAGGTTCTATCCACAACTTTGGACGGTCTATCCATCATTTCGAAGGTTCTATCCGTCACTTCAATGATTCTTTCCGTCAGTTCGGAGATTCTTTCCCTCGCTTCAGGGGCTATCCGTCATTTCAGAGGTTCTATCCATCATTTCAAAGGTTCTATCCACAACTTTGGACGGTCTATCCATCATTTCGAAGGTTCTATCCGTCACTTCAATGATTCTTTCCGTCACTTCAATGGTTCTTTCCGTCACTTGAAAGGTTTCATCCGTCGCTCCAGTGGTTCTTTCCGTCATTCCGGAGATTCTTTCCGTCGCTCCAGGGGCTATCCATCATTTCAAAGGTTCTATCCACAACTTTGGACGGTCTATCCATCATTTCGAAGGTTCTATCCACGACTTTGAACGTTCTATTCATCTCCAATAGAAAACGCCGTAGATATTCTATCTCTACGACGTTTTCTTAGTTAAATAAATAGCTTTTCATCTTTAAATTTATGACTAGTTAATAAGCTAACTAAAACAAATATGAATAAAGAAGCGACAATTGGAATTGTTACGGTATGCATACCAAAGACGGATGGGTAAAAACGATCAATAATAATATATAAGGTCATACCCGAAATCATCGACGCAATTGCACCATATTTATTGGCCTTTTTCCAGTATAGTCCTAATACAACGGACCAAATAAAGACAGCCTCAAGTCCACCGAAAGCAAATAAATTCAGCCATACTAATAAATCTGGTGGATTTAGTGCAAAAACGACAACGGCTAAACCAATAACTGTTGTGACAATAAAACTTGCACGCTTAATTTCCGTATCGTTTGCTGTCGGCTTAATATAATTTAAGTAAATATCTTTTACTACAGTGGAGCTTACAAGCATCAGTAGCGCGTTGACGGTAGACATTGTAGCTGCCATCGGTGCTGCTAAGACAATGCCCGCTAAAAACGGCGGTAAAACCTCCAATGTCAGCAGTGGCATAACTTTATCACCAATTTCTATGCCCGGTAAAACTGGTCGCGCAAATACACCAATTAAATGCATCCCAAACATAATTGTCCCTATGGCAATAGTGCCAATGATAATGGCTAAATGCATACTTTTTGAATCTTTATAGCTCATGGCACGAACTGCAATTTGTGGAAGGCCTACAACGCCAACCCCTATTAAAATCCAAAATGTAGAAACGTATAATGGCGTTAATTCACCTTCTGCTCCAAAAGGAGACACAAGATTTGGATTTTCCGCAACAAGGGAGGCCATAATATTATCGATTCCCCCACCAGCAATGATTGTCCCAATTAATAAAATAATTGTTCCAATGACCATAATCGAGCCTTGTACTGTATCCGTTAATGCAACAGCACGGAAGCCCCCAATGATAACATAAACTAATACGGAAATGGCAAAAATAAAGAGTGCAGTTGTGTAGTTTAAGCCAGTTAATGATTCGATTAGACGAGCACCACCTACCCATTGTGCCATCATCGCTGAAAATAAAAAGATGATAATACTAATGGCTGATAGAATAACAATGACATGACTCTTATAACGTTCTCGTAAAAAATCAATTAATGTGATGGCTTGATAACGTCTTGCGATAATAGCAAATTTCTTCCCTAAAATCATTAAAACAAAATAACCTGCAGGAAGCTGCGCCATCGCCAACAATACCCAGCCAAGCCCTTTCGTGTAAGCAACACCTGGACCACCAATAAAGCTACTTGCACTACCGTACGTGGCAATCATGGTCATGGCCAAAATGAAGCCACCCATTTCACGACCACCTAGAAAGTACTCCTGTAAAAATGAATTGGAAGCGCGTATATGCTTATTTGACCAGATACCAATACCAAAGATGATGACTAAAAATAATAACAGTGGAAAAATAACTTGCCAATGCATTATTGATCCACCTCCTCATCGTCAAATGGTACCTCTTTGAAAAAGAGTTTCATGACAACCCAGATTAAAATAATCATGAAGCCTGTCCCTGCGATACAGCTATAGAAAAACCATGCAGGGAAACCGAATACATACGTATAGTTTGTCGGATCACCAGAGCCTAGTCCGTAAGCAAAGCCAAACCAAATGGCAAAGTTGACAATGACAAGTCCGATGCCGATAAGCGCCTCTCGATGCGCAATTTTAAAGCGTTGATCTTTCAAAATAAAATCCCCCTAACCTACACTATTTTACTTGTATGTTCGTATTATGGGAACCTTTATGAAAAAAATAAATGACAGTTAGCAAATAAATATCTCTCCTTATCCTACTACGCATCTTAAATATAAAAAACGCCTGGAAATCCAAGCGTTTTTTAGACATTTTTAATATTGGAATTTTTTTAGTAAGCCTTGAAGCTCGTGTGCTTGTTGTGCCATCTCTTTGGCTGAAGACGCCATATTATCTATGAAAGCTAATTGCTCCTTCGCTGTTAACGTAACATGCTCCGTATTTTCAGTTGCCTTGCTTGCAATGCGTGCCATTGCTTCTGTTGAGGCAGTTACTTCTTCAACACCCGCGGACATTTGCTCTGTTACAGTAGAGACGTCATGTAACTGTGTACTAACTCTCTTAATCGACTGCATGATTTTGTGGAAGACCTGCTTTGTCTCATCAACAATATTCCTACCTGCTGCTGTTTCTTTCGAGTTACTCGAAATGGCCGTAATAACATTCGCCGTATTATGTTGAATAGAATGAATAAGTGATGCTATTTGATCTGCAGATTCCTTTGATTGTTCTGCTAATTTACGAACCTCATTTGCAACGACAGCAAAGCCTTTTCCTTGTTCACCAGCACGAGCCGCTTCTATAGCAGCGTTTAAAGCAAGTAAATTCGTTTGATCGGCGATACTTGTAAACTACCTGATATAGCAATAATAGCTCCTATGAATAACACTATGAGCAACTTGCCAATAAATGCAAAAATAATAGCATTCATCTCGTCTATAGGTTCACCGACAAACCACATCCCAATAATGTCTCCATTTGCATCTTTAATTGGTGCATAGAGTGTTAAGTATTTTGTTCCTACTACATCGGCTTCACCTATGAAAGTTTCCCCTTTATTCATCACATTTTCAACGACATTTGAATCTGCCTCTTTACCAACTAAACGTTCCCCATTTAGCTGTAAATTGGTAATAAGCCCTTTCGACCTTGGAAAATAGTTACACCACCTTCGATGCTTTCTCCTACCTCATCAACAAAGGCCTTCTGGTCAACTATTTTCGTATTCCCTTTGTATAGTTCCCCGTCTTTTATCGCCCAATCTCCCTTAAATCGTTCCTCTAGTAACATATAACCAACCTTCGAAACATAGGTTATACTCTGCTCGAAATTGTTATGCATAATTTGTTTCACTTGCATATAAGAGACAATTCCAATCATCATGCTTAAAAATATGATGACTCCCACTAAAAGCAAATTAAATTTTGTACTAATTTTAAAAGTGCGCAAAAAACCCCTCTCTCCTTTTTCATATTTTCCAGGAATATTATGTATAAAATGTAAACCAATTTTATTAAACATGATTCTGACTATAGTTTCAACACTTTATCAATAAATTACTATTATTAATCGATATGGACTGTTAGTGGTAAAAATGCAGCAATAAGGGAGAGGGTTTTTTCAATATTTGAAGCAATGAGGAAAATGACTCTTGGTCAGGAAATAGCTAAAATAACCGGTTTAAAACTTTTCCGTAGCCTTCGACGATATATTTAGTTCTTCATTTGTATGTTCTTCAACTTTAAAAGAAGTAATATGTTTTCTTATGAAAGCTCCCGATACTCTATTTAGTTAGATAAATAACGTTCATCAATCGCTTGAACAGCTAGTTTCAACGCTTTCATTCTTCTTTCTAAAAGCGTTTTTTGGGGACTACCAACCTTTGACTTACTATATATGTTCTCAATTGATGGAAATAAACCAGTAAGAACTTGGCGAGCTTCTACTAAATCTTCCTGGGTATAATGATGGGGGCTTTGATTCCAAACGTATTCTAACATTGCTAAGCCAATGCAAACAGCTTTAAGTCGCTTCTTTACCAAGGTAGTATTTGCACCTTTCTGAGTCATTTGGGACAAAGCGTTTTCGAGTTTTCTAATTGTCGATTGTAAAGATTTTATTGATTCCAATTTTTCTACATTTGATACGTTTTCCATAGTAGCACTACCTTTTCTTCGTTTCCGAATTTTATTCCTTGATACTAGATAAAAACATTAAGAACCTGATTTCACTCGCAATATTTTAACATAAATACAAAAAGGATTCTCAAAGGATGAATCTAGGAAGAAGTTGCCTTGAGCATTAAGGAAGCATTTCATTTATAAAAGCGAAAAACGCCTGGAGACCCAAGCGTTTTTACTCAAGAAGATGCTTTCGCATACATTTGTAATGCTTTTTTATCAATTTTCCCGACACTTGTTTTTGGCAATTCGTCGATGAAAATAATCTTTTTTGGAATTTTGTAGCGACCTAGATGCTTACCACAGATTTCTTTAATTTCCTCTATTATCGAATCTCCCTGATCCTTGCAAGCAATAATTGCCGTCACGATTTCTCCCCAATAATCATCAGCCACTCCAATCACTGCAACTTCTTGCACTTGCTGATGGCGCAAAATACATTGTTCTACTTCTTGAGGATAAACGTTCTCACCACCAGAAATAATCATCTCCTTACTGCGACCGACAATATAAAAATCGCCATCCTCATCCATCATGGCTAAATCACCCGTTTTTAACCAACCATCATGCATGATTTTTTCAGTTTCCTGCTGATTATTCCAGTAAAAGCGAAACATATGCTTTCCTCTGACCAATAGCTCTCCCACTTCATTTGGCGCACAGCTTTCTCCTGCACTATTGATAATTTTAGCTTCATTGAATTGCATGCTCTTCCCCACAGCACCTTTTTTCAAATAAGCATCTTCCCGAGAAATATAAAAATTATTTGGACCTGCTTCCGTTAAGCCGTAGCCCTCTTTAAAAAATAGCCCTTTTTTATAAAATTCATCATAAATCGGATACGGACATGGTGCCCCTCCTGATAAAAATACTTTCACGGAAGGAAAATTACTCTCCTTAAAGTAATCCGTCGCAATCATCGCTTGGTACATCGTTGGCACAAAAAGCGAAATCGTCGCCTTATACTGATTAGTTGCTTTAAGTGCGGTTTCTGCGTCGAACTTATCACCAATAACAACCGTACCTCCAGCCATTAGCAGCGGAATACATAGGGCATTCAAACCTCCAGTATGAAACAACGGCATATAATTTAACGTGCAATCAGTATCATTTAAGCCCCAGCTAATAATTGTATTGATGGCATTCCAATTAATAGAATTAAAGGAAAGGACAACTCCCTTTGCCTTGCCAGTTGTGCCCCCTGTATAAATCATAAACCAAGGATCATTAAGGTCTACTTCTTTAATGTTGAGCGCACCTACTTCATTAGCTAAACGAAGGGGATGCATGTTTTCTAAAAATAAAGGGCAATTCATTTCATCATCGTAAAGCAGTAAGGAAGGCGTAGCATCCGTTAAAATATCATTTAATTCCTTCGTACTCATACGCCAATTTAATGGTACGTAGATAAGACCTCGTAATCCGCAGGCGAATACGATCGCTAAAAGCTGGATGTGATTTTTCGAAAATACAGTTACACGACTCCCTGCCTGTAAATTTTGACGCTCAAAAAAACAACTCCATTTTGTAATTTCCTCTGTTAATTGCTGATAAGTCCACTGTTCCTGTGTTTCTAAATTCACCAATGCTATACGCTTAGGTGTTAACGATGCTCGTTTTAAAATCCAGGCTTGCTCTACAAACATCTTGAAAGCCTCCTTATCACATCATAATTGCTCCATCCACATGAAGCGTGTGACCGTGGACATAGGATGCCTCATCAGATGCTAAAAATAAATAAGCGTTGGCAATATCTCTAGGTGTGCCTAATCTTTGCAGTGGCACGATAGAGCGCATTTGTGCCAGCACATTTTCTGGCATTTTTTTCACCATGTCTGTTTCTGTAAAGCCAGGTGCCACTGCATTAACGTTGATGCCCTTACGCCCTAATTCCTTCGCCCATGTTTTGGTCATGCCGACGATAGCAGCCTTTGTGGCAGCGTAATTCGTTTGACCAACATTTCCATAGACACCACTGACAGAAGAAGTATTAATAATTTTGCCCCCGCCGGCAGCCACCATATGTGGAATTACCTCTTGTGTACAATGAAACACGCCAGTCAAATTAACATCAAGCACTTGTTGAAACTGATCTTCTGTCATTTTTGTTAGCATCGCGTCACGTGTAATACCTGCATTGTTTATTAAAATATCGATTCGGCCTTCTCGCTCTATAACCGTTGCCACTAGCTTCTTGACGCTCTCTCTATCCGCAACGTTTACTTGCACAAATAATGCCTGATCCCCTAATTGCTGTGTCGCTGAAACGCCAGCTTCTTCATTAAAATCTGCAATGACAACGAATGCCCCCTCTTCTATAAATCGTTCAGCAGCAGCATAACCAATCCCATTCGCAGCTCCTGTAATAATGGCAACCTTATTGTTTAAACGCATAATTCTTTCCTCCAATTTCTAAAAAAGCTTCGATTTCAGATGTAAGCTGTGGTAAATCATCTATTAATGGGGAGTGACCGCAGCCTTTTAAGCTGACAAACTGTACATTAGTACCTAAATCGAGCATTGTTTCATCATTCATTTCTTCCGTTATGACATAATCGCGATCCCCTCTTAACACTAAGACCGGAATGGTAATCTGTTGTACCTCTTGAGTTCCTTTTGCGACCTCATTATCAACTGCACTAATATTAAAGCCGTTTAATGCATGATAAACTTCAGCTAAATTTCTTTGCGTCAGCATATCCTCCACATATTCCTGATAGTGTTCCGCGCTAGGTTGCTGATGTGTGTAAATAAGTGCGTTCCAAATCGACTGTAAGCCTTGCACATTTTTCGAATCATAGAAACCTTGTACTAATTTTGTTTTAGATGTATCAACGAGCACCTCTTCATAGGTAAATGCTCTCTTCAATGATGTTTGATGGCCAGTACCTGAATCTGTGTAAAATGGATAGCCTCTCGTAGATGCAGTTGCTAGTAAAATAAGCTGCTGACAATAGCCTGGATAATTTGCGACAAACTGCATACATACTGCTCCGCCCGTTGACCAGCCAATCATGTCAAAGTGTTGCAATTCAATGGCATCCACAAATAGCTTTACATCATCGCTAAAATCTTTTATCGCAGAAATTGGTTTATGATAAGATGAACTACCAAATCCTCGTAAATCCATCGCGTAAATTGTATATTTCTCATCCAATGAATCTATTAAAACATCCCAATGCTTAGAGGATGTCATATTGCCATGAATAAGTAATAAAACATGTTCGCCCCCTTGACGTTTACGATATGCAATCGTTTCTCCATTTGATAGTTGAACCGTTTTTAACATCGCATTGCCCCCTTATCCCCATCGAATTGTCATAGCTCCCCATACATAACCAATACCAGCACTCACAAGTGTGATGATGTCCCCAGCGTGAATACGACCTTCTTCTAGCGCCAGCTGCAATGATAATATTTGATCAATCTGTCCGATATGACCATACTCCTGTAAATAGATGGACTGCTCCTGCTTTAGACCAAGTTCAGATAAAATATAATCATGAGCAGATCTTTTCATATGAAGCATCGCTAAATAGCTTATATTTCCCTCGTTCAATCCACTTTTCGCTAAAGATGTTCGAATGACCTTCAAAAAATTGCTTAAAGATTTTTGTTCTAAACGTTCCTTCATCCCTATTGGGTCAATGACATCAAGTTGATATAAATTATTCTCTAAATCAAAAGACGTCAACGGTTTCTTAGTACCACCAACGGGCACGACAACATCTTCCGAGAACGAGCCATCCGTCATAATAGCTGCCTCTAATAAATGATTTTTGTCATAGTTCTTTTGTAAAAGGATGGCGCCTCCACCAGCCGCTAAATTATACATAAACCGTGTTCTCGGATTGCTATAGTCGATAAAATCAACATTTCGATAGCCACCTGCTAATAGAATGGTTTGAATAGAATCGTCTGATGCCATTAAACTTTTTGCTAGTTTAAGAGCCATAATCGTCGTGCCACATCTTAATTGCACATCAAATGCCCAAGCATTGACGGCCCCAAGCTCCTCCTGCATCTTGATAGAGGCCGTCCACAGAGGATACTCCTTATGCTCCTCTCCCATATAAATAACAACATCAATGTCCTTCGGCTCGATATTAGCCTTGCGTATTGCCTCCTGAGCTGCCCACACACCCATTTGCACTGTATGATCATGCTCACCCGGAATAGGCTTTTCATGGATGCCCATTTTTTGTCGAATAATATCTTCTGGAATAGTAGAACGGGCTGCTATTTCTTTAGATGTCATTTTTGTTTGTGGAATATAAATTCCGGTACTTACAATACCTACAGTCATTCAAATCGCTCCTTTTCCTGCGGCTGGGCAACTGATGTTTTGTCTTTTTCCTTTAGCTTTAATCGCCATTTCCAATACATCATGCGCAGTGACCCAATAATTCCTTTCGGGAAAAAGATAACAGCTAAAATATATAGAATCCCAAAGAAAATAATCCAACGCTCAAATATTGGATAATCACGGGCTAACCCTGAGAGTGTATGTTGTGCATATTCAATTACAGCCGCTCCGAGCAATGGTCCAACCAATGTGCCAACACCACCAATAATTGTCATTAGCAATGCATCTAATGTGATATCCATTGTCATCACACTCGTATTAACGAAGCGAAGTGATATAGCATATAAGGCGCCCGCTAAGCTGGCAACGGTACCTGCAACAACGGATGCAATCACTTTATAATGCAAGGTGTTGTAGCCTAATGATTTTGTGCGTTGTTCGTTTTCTCGAACAGCGATTAAAATCCGCCCTGTTGGTGAGTTAACGAAGCGATATAGTGCGATAAAAATAAAGACTAAGCATGCTAATACAAAGAAATAAAACGTTATTCTGTCTCTAAATATGTCTGGTGCTCTAAATGTAAAGCCATCATTTCCGTATGTGATAGAGCGCCATTTTTCCGCCACTACTAAAAATAGTCCCGAAAAGGCTAGCGTCAACATTGCAAAGAAATGACTTTTTAACCGAAGTGTTAGTAACCCCACTAAGAAGCTAATGAACCCTGCGATCAATATGCCGACAACGATTGACAATAGAAAGATCGACAGCGTGTTATCCATTTGTTTCAGCATGACAGATGTTGTGTACGCTCCTATACCAAAAAACATGGCGTGACCAAATGACACAATGCCTGTGTAGCCTAATAGAATGTCATAACTCATCGCTAAAATGCCGAAAATAAAAATCTGTGTTAATAAAATCATGAGTGTTCTTGAATCATTGACGAAAGGAAGGAGCACTAAAATGGCCAGCATGAGGAAAAAGCCTACATACTTTAATGACAGCTTATTTTTCATGTGGATCGCTCCTTTCGCATTGCAAATAAGCCTTGTGGTCGGAAAATTAAGACGATAGCCATTAAAATCATATTGACCGCAAGCGATAATACGGGAACATAATAAGCCATAAAGCTACCTGCTAAACCGACTAATATTGCCGCAAGTAGAGAGCCCGAAAAGCTACCCATTCCTCCAATAACGACAACGATAAAGCCCAAAATCGCATATTCCATGCCCATTTCTGCATAGATAACACCAGAATACGGAGCCATTAACATGCCGCTAAGTGCCGCTAATGATGCACCAACCATGAAGACATATAAAAATACTCTTTTTATATGAATCCCGAGTGCCTGTGCCATTTCTTTATCCTGTACACCGGCCCGAACGATTAGCCCAATCTTTGTGCGCTTCAACATGTACTGGAAAATACCGAAAATCACAAAACCTACAACAATAATAAATAATCGATATTTAATGATAATAACGTCTCCAATTTCCCAACTACCTGCTAAATAACTTGGCGTTTTCACTGCCACACCATTAGGTCCAAAGACAACTTTAATCATCTCCTGTAACACAAGCATGAGCCCTAAAGTAATTAAAATTTGTTGAATATGATTGCCATAAACAGGGGTAATAATTAATTTCTCTGTAATAAGTCCTAAAAGTGCACCTGTGACAACGGCCCCTATAATGCCGATTAAAAAGCTCTCTGTGAACATATACGTAAATATTCCAGCATAAGCCCCCCAGACAAATAATCCACCATGTGCAAAGTTCAAAACATCCATTAATCCAAAAATTAACGTAAGACCGGCTGCCAATAAAAAAATTAACATGCCCGTCGCTAGGCCATTAACGACTAAATTTACGAATAGCTCCAATGAAGTACACCACCCTTATCCTATTCCTAGGTATTTTCTTTTTAGTTCTTCATTATGGATAAGATCCTGCATTTTACCTGAGTGAACCGTTCTCCCATCATCAATCAATGTGTACGTATCGCCAATTCGACTCGCCATAATAAAGTTTTGCTCAACAAGGACAATGGACGTTTGTTTCTTCATTTCAACAATAGCCTCCATTACTTTCTCCACCACTATTGGCGCCAGTCCTTTTGAAGGCTCATCAATCAAAATTAACTTACTATCATTTATAAATGCTCTTGCCATGGACAGCATTTGCTTTTGACCACCTGAAAGATGTCCACCAGCCTTTTTCCAAAATTTCTTTAAATCTGGAAACAGCTCTAGCACATAATTTTGTCGCTCTAAGGTAACCGCATCCTCTTTACGCATCGCCACTTTCATATTTTCCTCAACGGTTAAATCTGCAAAGATTCCTTGGTTTTCAGGCACATAACCTATACCTAATTTTGCCACTTTATAAGTCGGGCTTTTTTTAATAGAGTGTGAGTGGAAGTTTACCTCTCCCTTTGAGGCAGGCGTTAATCCCATAATCGTTTTTAAAGTAGTCGTTTTCCCTGCGCCATTCCTTCCAAGAAGTACGCTTACCTGCCCCTCCTTTGCCTCAAAATTGACTCCCTGCAAAATATGGTATTGGCCGATATATGTGTGGACATCATTTAATTTCAGTAAGGTGTTCATCGTAAAGACCCCCTAAATATGCATTTTGTACGGTTTCGTTTTTCATGATGTCCTCCAGGGTTCCATCCGCAAGAAGCTGGCCATTAAACAACACCATAATCGAATCCGACAAATCTAGAATCATATCCATCTTGTGTTCAATAAGGAGAATGGTTTTATCCCCCTGTTTTTTTATCGTGCGAATGATCTCTAAAATCGTTGGTACTTCCTCTAAGGACATGCCGGCCGTTGGTTCATCAAGCAATAGGATTTCTGTATCCAGTGCTAATAACATCGCAATTTCAAGCTTTCTCTTTTCTCCATGAGACAGCATGGTTGTTAGGGCATCTCTTTTATTGTCGAGTAATACAAGCGTTAATAGCTCCTCTGCTTTTTCTGTAATCGCCTTATAGCTTTTATAATGGCGAAATAATTGGTAACGCACTTTCTCCTTAGATTGCACAGCCAAACGGACATTTTCTAAAACCGTCAAGTTCGGAAAAACATTGGTGATTTGAAACGATCGCCCTAGCCCCATACGAGTTCTTTCTATAGCCGATTTTTGCGCAAGTGATTGTCCTTTAAAATAGACATCCCCAGCAGACGGCATTAATTCCCCACTGATTAAATTAAAAAAGGTTGTTTTACCAGCACCATTCGGTCCGATAATTGATTTCAAATGCTTTTCTGGCATATTAAAATTCACATGGTCGACAGCTGTGTGTCCGCCAAAACGAATCGTTAAATTTTCTGTTCGTAAAATAGGCTCCATCATATTCTCCTTTCTAGCACTTCTATCACTCTTCATCCATTCTCATTGAGATTAGATGAAGAGAGACAGAATTTTCTCTGTCTCCACCTTCACTAATTCATAACTGGAGGTGCCGTTTCTTCAGGACTCAGCTCGCGAATTAGAACTGGTACCGGATAATCTACCCCCTCTTGCTTTTCAAGACGGATCGAATACATCGACTGTAATGCTTGGTGGTCTTCTTCTCGGAAAGTCATCTTGCCTTTTGGCGTTTCAAATGACATTCCTTCCATAATGCCAATCAGTTTTTTCGCATCTGCATCCCCCTCTGATTTTTTCAGAGCCTCTACAATAGAGATTGCAGCTGACATCCCTCCTGGTGTAAATAAATCAGGAACCTCATTAAAGCGTTTTTGATGTTCTTCTACTAGCCATTTATTCACATCATTTTGTGGTAACGTATGATAATAAACTGAGAAGCCTTCCATACCTATTAACGGATTCATAAATTTAAGTGCGATAATATCAGGTGCACCTGTAGAAATTTTAATACCCTTCTCTTGAATTTTTAGATCCGCGATTTGATTCCAAGGTGAGTTTGCTCCTGCCCATACAACAAATAAATAATCTGGTTTTGCATCAATTACTTTTTGCAAATTCGATGTAAAATCCGTTGCTGCAGGATCAGCATATTCCTCTAAGACAATTTCTGCGCCTAGTTTTTCCGCCGCTCTTTTAAATGCATTCACCCCGTCCCAACCAAAAGAATAATCCGGTGCGAAAGTGGCAATCTTAACACCCTTCCCAGCAATTGCCGCGGCAGCTGCATAGGCATCCTGAGAAGAATTTCGACCTGTACGGAAAATATATTCATTAAATTCTGCGCCCGTAATACTATCCGCTACCGCAGGCTCCACAACCATAATCTTTTCGTATTCTTCAGCTAATGGTAATACAGCGAGCGTATCACCTGAGCTAGAGGAACCTACTAAGAAATCCACCTTGTCATCTTCCAATAGCTTTGTCGCTTTTTGTACCGCAACCTCAGGCTTTGTTTCTGTATCTTCATAGACAACTTCAATTTTCTTACCGTTAACCTCCATCGTACCGCCAGTAGCATAATCAATCCCTAATTCAAAGCCACGCTGCGTTTGTTTTCCATACGACTCAAGAGCTCCCGTCAATGACGCCAGTACACCGATTTTAATAGTAGCCCCTTCCTCAGCAGTCCCCTTTGTATCATCCTCCGATGCCTTACCATCTGTAGAACTATCCTTCGACCCATCTGAATTACAAGCCACCATCAACATCGCCAACATCAATAAAAGCACAAATAACCAATGCTTCTTCATCCCATAACCCCTTTCATAATAAGTTAAAAAGAAAGCGCTTTCGTTGCTAAATCCACTATATAAAACTGTAGTTACAAATTAGTTACAAGATAGTTGGGTCAGTTTACTGAGTCAACTATCTCTGCAGCGAAAGTGAAGCTTTAGCGCAACGACAGCTGCAAAATCTTTTAATGAGCTGCCCTTAAGGGAGCTCATTTTTCTGCGACGAAAGTGCTGCGGTGCGCAACGGCAGTCGCAAGTGTTCTCCGTCACGAAAGTACAGCGGAGCGCATCGGATGGGACAAAAAGAAAAAATGTTAGACCGATTGAAATGTCTAACATTTTTTTGATTTAGGAAGGAACACTCTACTCATTGAAGCGAAAAAGTTATTATCTGTTTTCGCTATTTTTCAAAATAATCGAGTTCTGTCCCAGCCTCATTTTTCTGCGACGAAAGAGTGGTTTTTCCGGGGAGGAGGGTTTATCGAAACAGGTTTGAGATTTATCGAGAACTGTTGATTGTTTATCGACCAACTTTATCAATTTATCACCCAACTTTTGAAAAATATCGATATCTACCTTCATGTACGCTATCTGACCGCACTGATAGTTTGCGGTGCTTCACTTAATCAAAGGGATATTTCTAAAGTCATTTACTTTCCGCTTTTTCAGTAGCACCCTTTTATCATCAATTCCGGGGTTGAGAATTTTATCGTAATAAATTTGTGTTTTATCGGAACAATCTTGAGGTTTATCGGAACAATTTCAGGTTTTATCGGAATGTTTTATCAACTTATCGGAACATTTTAGAAAATACAGTATATCTGACCGCACTGAAGTTTGCGTCGCCTACATTTAATTTAACAATTTAGCAGGTATTGTATATTTCCTGTTGTTGTTTTTACTAGACACTTCAAACTTTTGATATGTTGATACACTAGCACTCTCAGATTGAAGCTGAACATCATGTACTAAATAATGCGCATCCCCAAAATAGATTTCTTGTCATTCCTGATCTACTTTGCGCTCACCAGTAAAACCCGCCCTTCTACAGTCTTCGTGCTTCCGGGATTATCCTCTATAAATTTCGTTCATGATGGGGCATAAAAAAAAGGACTCACCTAATTCAGTGAATCCTTTTAGCTTGGCATAAAGATTAAACATTATATCCCTCTACCCTATCTAACCATTCATGCATATGGCTATTAAATAGATCTGCTTGTTCAATTTGCAAATTATGTCCAGCCTTATCTAAAATTGTGAAGGCCGCTCTTGGGAACTTATCGATAATATCAAAAGCATCTTTATAACCAACCATAGAGTCCTGTTTGCCAAGCAAGAAAATGCTAGGTTTGTCAAAAATCATTTCGTCAACAGCAAAAGAAAAACCATAGCTTTTTTGGATTCTTTCTAAAAATTCCACATCCGCCATTTTCTGACCTGCTAACACTTCATTTGTGTATCGATGACAATTATTTTCATTTAAAACAACTAGATGTGAGCTCAAATCATCAAGTTCCTGTTTTGTCAATGTTGATAAAAATTCCTTATCTGCCGAGACAATACTTTGTTCTGCTACTGTTCGACTTGGTTTATCAGGAATAATCAATGGACAAATAAATGCAGCCCCTAATATTTGTTCATGAAACTCCCTCAGAATCCCTCGCACTAAATATCCACCATAAGATTCCCCCACCAATAGATAACGTTCATTTGGGATTAAAGAGTGTATTAGTTCTACTACGGCCACTAGCATTTCATCCGAGTTATTGATTGTTTCATAGTCTGTTGTCTTGCCCATCCCCGGAAGATCAATATAAATTCGCTTCCAGCCTTCTCTTTCTACAAAAACAGGCTCCATACAACCCTTCATTAATCTATGATCAGGCGAATAGCCGTGAAGCATCACGATTGGTGTTCCAGTCCCAATGATTTCATAGTAAATATTCGCCTTCCTTACCTTACAAAATGCCATAGTAGTTCCTCCAAATATTATTATAAAAAATGGTTCATCACCAAAACGTGTGGTTGATTTCCGTTCCGACTGGGCGCTTTGTTGCTGTCGCTTCGCTTTCGCACAGATAAAACATTTGCCGCTGACGCTTCGCTTTCGCGCAGAGCAGAGCGTCCGATGAGCCGCTTCACTCGCGTTGCTCGCTCCAGGGTCTCGGGCCTACACGATGTTGGTCACGAAGGCGTTATCACAGGACGTGATGCTCTTAGCCTTCGTTCCTCTATCGCTGATCCCCAAGGAGTCACCCAGCCTCCACTCCAATCAACTAATTTACATAGTATATGTTTTAACAAATGTCACCCACGACTTTCGGTGATGAGCCTAAAAAACGGTATTTACTCCAAATATACACTAACCCATAATTAAATCATAAACAACCATCGTCGATTCCATTGGTGTTGTATTTAACTCTTTTTTTAATAACCTTATACATTTTTCATACCATTTCAACGCAAGGGAACGGTTTTGTAATTGATAGTAACTATACATCAACAATCGATAGCCTTCTTCCCATAACGCATCCTCACGAAGCATTTTTTCTGCATATAAAATAGCTTGCTTATAATTCTGTTGCCTTGTCGCATTTTGCGCTAATCTCTCAAGTACTTCAATATATAACGATTGCAGCTTTTCACGATCCTGCATGAGCCAATCTAACTGCTTTTTTTCAGCATAGAGTGCATCGGTATAACTAATCTCAGCAAGATGCAGCCAGTCATTTGACAATTGTGGATCGAACTCCTCCATCCCTAATTCATAAAAATAGAGAAAACGTTCAACATCAATCTGCAAAAATTGAATATGCTGTAATTGATACATATTATTTTTTCGCTGAATAAAAAAGCTATCTTGACGAGCACTTCTAGTTGGCTCTAGAACCTTTAATAACGCATTCAATACCACTTTAAAATCCCGATCTAGTGAATCAACATTCCGCTCTGGCCATAAAGCCTGCGCAATCTCTTCCTTTGGCGTAAATCGATTGCGATGACAATATAAATAAACGAAGAGCTCCTTCGATTTATCGCGCTGCCATTCTTTATCCTCTAGCTTTCGATTCTTTCTGATTAAGTCTAAACTTCCTAAAAAATTTACTTGCACCTCTTCATGTGGATAAACGACACTTTCATCTACTTGAAAATAACGACACATTGCCGAAATAGCCGCATTTTCACCACCACTATTTCTACTAAATTGTAAAAGCTCATAAAAAATCATTCTATTAGGCGGACCGAGAATGGTTTTTCTTTGTAAAAAATAGTCATAGCCATTGGTGATACACAGTTGTGCAAATTGCTGAAAAGAAAGATTGAATTGTTGAACATCATTTTCTTTATAGGCAATCACAGATTGATAGAATAGTACATGCATCTCACCGTTCTGGTCGCCACAATTATGGAAAAGTCGCTGTGCTTTTATTAATAATTGCCCTGCTCGAGCAAATTCATGTTGAGAAAGAATGATTTTCACCTCAGCAATTAATATAAGGGCAGTCATCCATGCATCTTGTACTTGCTCCGTTTCCTGTAGACCAAGTGCTAAATATTTTTTAGCAGAGATCATATCTCCTTGTGCATGCTTGACAATTGCTAGCCCCATAAATGGTTCAGCCTTAACCCGAGAAATATTAATGGTATTCATCAATGTTAGGGCCTTCTCATAAGCGTTACAGGCTCCTTGATAGTCAGGAAAATCTACTAATAGTAAAGCATGTGCTTTGCGAATATAGCCAACCGCCTCAATAAAAATAGACTTTTCACGTTGCCCCCTACGAATCCCATGCTGAGCGGCATACCAAGCATCCTTGCCCAACCCTAATAGTGCATAGACAAATGACGCTAACAGCTCACTCTCTCTATGTGTCGCCACTAGCTGTGGTGGTAATTCCAATCTCTTCGCCAGCAAAGTTCTAGCTTCCAATAACTGCCCAGTTCTTAACAGTATTCGAACATCGACATTCGCTCTTTGCAGCACATCCTCCGTCAAGGCAACCTCCTCTGTAAATATATGTGCATGTTTTGCTTTCCCTAAATTAACTAAATTTTCTGCATATTGACGCTGTAATTCTAAAAGTTCCTCTTTATTTAACGGTGTATGATTCGCTAACTCTAATGCCTTTTTTAAATGCGGCTCTGCCAATGCTGGCTGGATTGTATCGAGATAAATATGCGCTAAACCTGCCTGTGCTTTTGTCATAAAGAGATAATCATTCTTACTTTTCGCGAACATTGCACAATTTTCATAGGATTGCTTCGCTTTTTCATAATACGCACGGTAGCGATGGCACTCACCTTCAAAATAATATATTTTGTAATATTCCGATTTTTCGGCAGCTGTAAATCGATTTATTTTTTCTAATAACCACTCAAATTGTCCAGCACGGACAAGACTTTCAGCATGATTTTGTAATAGCTCACCACAAAAGTTCTGATCATTCGTTTTAAATGCATGATGAAGAACAGCTTGTATATTGTTTTGCTCTACATAATACAATGCTGCTTGTTTATGTAATGCAATATACTGTAAAGCATGTTGTTGCCATTTCAACTCTAAAAATCGACTGAACAAGGCATGGAAACGATATAAACCATCTGTTGTTATAGTTTGAATAAATAAGTGCCGTTGTACAAATTGACTGAGCGCCTCCGCTATTTCAATACCATAAAATTGTGTAATAAACTCCTCTGAAAAAGTGGGGAAAATCGCCAACTTTAATAATGTCTCTTGCTCGAATGTAGACATCTTAAGATAAACTTCCTCCGATAAATAGGTGAAAAGATCATTTGTAGAGATATTTAACCAATGATCTAATGTCTCGTTGTTCCATTGCTCAGCTAATAAAGAAATACTAATTGCCCATCCCTCTGTAATTTCCAAAACCTTAGCAATTTCATCTTCTGTTAAACGCACAGCTACATAATCCTCAAAAAAAACAGCAATCTCCTCTGAAGAAAATGCTAATTCTGCTTCAGAAATAACGAGTAATTTTTTTTGCAGCTTTAATTTTCTTGTAATATCCCAATTTGGCAGTGTTCTAGACGCTATTATAAAATGTACATTCGGTGGTGAAAATTCAATAATTTTTTCCATCACATAATTAATATGAAATTCATGGTCAACGAGATGGTAGTCGTCAATGACGATTAAAATTGGCTCTTCAATTTCACATAAATTATTAACAAATAATTTATATAAGCGATTGAGTTCTTCTATTTTCGGAAAACGTGATAATAGATTCCATGCATCAAATCCTTGACCGAAACCCGGAACGACTCGTTTAATACTAAAAAACAAATGCCTTAAAAACGGCAAGATATTATCATCTTCTTCCGATACACTATACCAAGAAAATCTGCTAGCTTCAGTGTGTAGAAATTGTGTAAGGATGGTTGTTTTGCCATATCCAGCACCACTATGAATAAGTGTGCAAGAATGGTCTAGGCTTTTTTTTAATGTTCTCATTAATGTAGCTCTACTAATACAATGATTGGACGGCCGCGGTGGAATACATTTCGATTGGATAATAATGTCTGTGGTCATTTTGTGATAACCTCCCCATTCAACTGGTTATGTAAGGTTACAAATCTTCAAAGTTTAAAATTATGAGCCCATCACCATAACGTGGAATTGTTCCATTCAAAAATTACTTCTCGTAATCCTTAAACTCAGGCGTTTCCATTAGTCTTTGGAAAAAGATATCTTTGGCTTCCCTGTAAGCATCCATTGATTTGGCTTCGTATTCCTTCTTCAAATTATCATATGCATCTCGATATTTTTTATTTGCCAGTAAAACTTCTCTAAATTTCCAAAAGAAATCAAACTCAGAATCAATTACAGTTAATTGAACTCCTAAAGGAAGATTACTTGTATCATCCTTAAAGGCCCTAAATGTATCTGTTTTGACACTTTCATCATTTCTTTCATATAAAATTGATAGAAGTTCTATTGCTTTCGAAAATTGTTCAGCACTAACACGTACTTGGATGTCTAAATCACCTTTAGTAACACTATTAGGAATTGCCGAACTACCTACATGCTGGATATCAGCCGCTGGTAGTAATTCTGTTATTTTATTTTTGTGTATCAAAAAAGCTTTCTCAGCATTTTTATGAAATAGTTCACTATTAAAAAAATTTACTTTCTCCATATAAAACTCCCCCAAATCTCCCCTTTTTTACAAAGCAGCAACGTTACATGGCACAACCAAATTAGTAGATCTTACTAAATTAATTCTAGAAAGTGTAATATTTCCAATCGGTACTTTATCCTTTATTTTACCATCATAGCCTACTTTTACCCTATCGCCAATATGAAACATTCCATCTGGATTCATCGTTAGATTTACAATAATTATTCTTACTGCCTAGTGGATGACGGACGGTCCAGAAAAATCAGCACTTTAACCAATAACCAGGATTTAAAAGATTTTTTTCTTTAAGTTTTTAACTTTAATCAAAAGAACTTTGAAACGTAAACTTAGGACTTCCGACTTTTACCTTTGAGCTTTTAACTCAGTTTGTTTAACGTATCATTTGTTGTAGGCATGCTGGTATATCCAGTTTTAGAATCCTTTATTTCACTCCCAAAGTTGAGTGATTTACTTAAAATGAAAAATCCCGATTATCAAATAACATGATAATCGGGTAGAAATAGTTTACTATTATAAAAGTTCTTTACGTAATTCAGCAGCAGATTTTGGTGATAACAGACCGAATGGAATATCGAATACTGTTTTTGCACCTTTATCTCCAGCTTTGCTTAGACGATGCGCCGCACGAGCATAAGCAACTAGAACACTGGACGTGAAGTTTGGATTGCTATCAAGTTTTAATGAAAATTCAAGAATTTGTTTATCGTTAGCGCCGCTTTCGCCACTGCGAATAACGAAACCACCATGTGGCATACCTGTGTGATTCGCTTTAAATTCCTCTTCAGAAATAAAGTTAACCGTTGTGTTATATTCGTCGAAATAGTTTGGCATTGACACAATTTCTTGCTCAATTTTTGCTGCATCCGCACCTTCTTCAAGAACAACCCAGCATTCACGAGCATGTTTTTCACGTGTCGACAGCTCAGGATTTTCACCATTTCGAACGCGTTCTACAGCATCTTTAATTGGTAAAGTGTATTGTACAGCGTTTTTAACGCCCTCAATACGACGCACAGCATCTGAGTGACCTTGACTTAAGCCATCTCCCCAGAATGTATATGTTGTACCTACTGGTAAAACGGACTCACCAAGCAAACGATTTAATGAGAATAAACCTGGATCCCAACCAACAGAAATGACTGATACTTTACCAGATTTTTGTGCTGCTGCATCTACCGCTTCAAAAAATTCAGGAATTTTCGCATGTGTATCAAAGCTATCTATTGTATTAAACCATTGTGCAAAGTGTGGTCCTTGCTCTGGTAAATCTGTTGCAGAGCCACCACATAAAATCATTACATCAATGTCATCTTGGAATTTTTCAGCATCGTCCACTAAATATACGTTGGCATTACTTGCAACGTTTACAGTTGAAGGATCACGACGTGTAAATACCGCTACTAATTCCATATCTGGATTTTGTGAAATAGCATATTCTACTCCGCGCCCTAAATTTCCATACCCTACAATACCTACTCGAATTGCACTCATTAAAATTCCTCCTCACGATTACGTGACTATGTGAAGCCCTTCACGTTAAATCTACTTACAATAATACGTCGTGTTAGGAAAATTCACAATAGTTTGAGTACGTATTTTTGTCTAGTAAATTATGCAAATTTTCTATGATATCTATCCATTCATGACATGAATACGGTTACAACTTCTTACACCGGGTGTACAAACATCAGCTGAAATAAAGGAACTCAGTCTAAGAATGACCACGTCCTGTGGCAACGACTGAGTGACCAACATCATGCTGTCGCTACGTTAACACTGCGCTTTCGCACATAAAACATTTGCTGGCCTAAGCACAAAGCCGATTCCGGACGCTATTAGGCCTCGGCATAATTGATAAACTAACCTTTAAGTTTTCGTAAAAGCCTTGTAAATAAAGACTTTTCCCACCACATGTCTTGTACAATAAAACTAACGACAAAAGGGGGCATGATGAATGAAAAGTAATTGTTACTCACCAAGCACAACATTGAAACAAGGAGAATTACTTGCTTGTCCATTCCAAAATGCACAAAAATCTGCTAAAACTCATTGTACAAACATCGAAAATAAGGAAATGCGTAAAAGATTTTCAACCGATCAATACCAATGTATTGGGGTTATACCTTTTGGCGTTATGGAAGAAACCTTAGACACCTCCACACAAAAACAAAGAGTCCATGAAATAAACTTCTACCATAGCGGTAAGGAGATTGCACGCTGGTTAGTTAAAAAAAGTGAATACAATAAGCTTTAGTATTCCTCACTGAATTTCCTGTGCCAAGTGCGCAAGACGCTTCTCATTAATAATGTGATAGCCATTCTTTCTCTTCTCTAAAATTTTTTCGTCACAAAATTGTGCAAGTACATATAATAAATGTCGATAGGAAACCCCTAAATATTCACAGATTTCAGTATGCTTTTCCTTATAAATCCCTTGATCAGACGATAATTGGATAAATGCAGCTAGCCGATTTTCAAGTGGATATGCCTGATTTTGTGTATATTTAGAAGTCATAATTGTCGCCTTTTCCCCTAAAAACACACAGAGTTTACGTAAAAAGAGCACATCAGTAAGTAACTTTTCTTTACAGGCCTGAGAAATAGAAAGACAGATCGTTTCGGTCACGGTCTGAATCCCCTTTGTATATCTCGCTTCATTAAGCAACTCAATTTCACCCATAAAAAGCGGAGCCTCAAGATACTCAATAAGCGAAACTTTACCGTTTTTATGCGTCATATATAGTTTCGCTTTTCCTTCGATCATGTAGTACAGCGTATCTGGAAATGATCCTTCCTTAAAAATCCATTCGCCTTTTTCAAATTTACACACTTCCAGAAATGGATCAATATCAAAGGAGAAAAAATCATCAATTGGATATTTTTCTAGATAATAGGAACGTGCTTCAGCTGTCAGTATTTGCATTTATTACTCTCTCCTATAATAAAATGTGAGATATCTCACATTATTGTAGCGTTGAACGTGCTATTATTCAACATAGTTAATGGAGGTACGTAATAAATGAACAATCAACGATGGCTTTCTCAAAATTTCTTTGCATTTTTTATTACATGGGGTATTTTCTTACCTTATTGGACAGGTTGGCTTGTAGATGTTAAACACCTTACAGTATCACAGGCAAGTGTCGTGATGGGCTGTGGTCTTTTAGCACGAGCCATTTCAAATCTTTTTTTCTTCCCGACTCTTGCTAAATATGTGCATAATAAACGACTCAGTAGCATCCTAGCAATAGGTGCCCTAATTACAACTTTACTTTACATACCAAGCACAAACTTTATCTCGCTACTTATCGTTACCCTTTTATTTAACATTTTTTATCCAGCTTTGTTACCTGCTGTAGAAAGT
The DNA here is from genome assembly GCF_001708185.1 of Lysinibacillus xylanilyticus. Classification (GTDB taxonomy): domain Bacteria; phylum Bacillota; class Bacilli; order Bacillales_A; family Planococcaceae; genus Lysinibacillus; species Lysinibacillus xylanilyticus_A. Next base: position 298,883 of record NZ_MDDN01000003.1, read on the forward strand.
AGTGCTGCAACACTAATCCAGCATGGACATGTACACTATGGTAAAAGTCGCTCATATGGCTCTATTGGTTTTGTCATTGCGGTATTAATTATTAGTATGCTAACTGGTGTATTTGGTCAGAACGTTATCTATTGGAGTTTGGTCATTAGCCTTCTTGGTATGCTGTTCATGCAACAATTGGCTACACCAAAAGAGTTACTTGTTGTCCCAACAAAAGAACAACGTGCAAAATCATTGTCGATGAAATCATTATGGAGTATTAAAGGCTTCCCAATTGTTTTAGTAATCGTGATCCTATTGCAGGGCGCACATGCTTCTTATTACAGCTACGGCTATATCTATTTAGGTGATCTCCATGTCGATCCATTCTATATGGGAATGATTATTAATATCGCCGTTATTTGCGAAATTTTATATTTTCTGAAGGCTGATACACTATTTAAAAAATGGCGCTCATCTTCTTTATTACTTTTAGCAGCATGTGGTTCCTCATTACGTTGGTTACTGATTTACCTGTTCCCTAATGTCTGGGTATTTATCGCTTCTCAAACCTTGCATGCGTTATCATTTGCACTCGCACATTTCGCTTTTATTGGCTATTTAACAAAAACATTGCCGAAGGAACAAATTCCAAATGCTCAAGGTCTTTACTCAGCATTAGCAATGGGATTAAGTACAGCGATCCTTACATTTTTAGGCGGCTATTTATACGAAATTTCGCCTGGACTATCATTTGGCGCAATGCTTATTTGTACGATTCCAGCAATCGTTATTTTACTTACTACTAGAAATAAATATCAATATTAAAAAACAAGCAGGTGAAGACATTGTACCTTCACCTGCTTTTCTGTATGCTCACCTTCTTGGCCCTGTTCTCCAATGATCCACCCCTTCATAAAGAAATCGTTATTAAAAAAAGTATGGATTCATTACTTGAATTATTCTTTACGTGGTTCACGAAATAAAACCACCCAGTGTTGAAAAAATAATGACTTGTTTCCCTTTTAGTTCAATCTCTCTTTCCTTTTTCATGCCCATACTAATTGCTACTTTTTGAGATGCTGAATTGCCAATTTGAATAAGGGATATTAACTTATTTAATGATAATTCTTTTTCACCATAAGCTCTCAATGCTTTCGCCACCTCTGTTGCATAACCCATCCCCAAAAAATTGGGTGCAATCCAATAGCCTATTTCGATTTGTTCTTCCTCAATGACTCTTTGAGGCACAAGACCGGCATGTCCGATTCGTTCGTTGGTTGCTTTTAATTCAATTATTTTCAATCCATATGCTTCATTCTTTTCATAAGACTCAAAAATCCAATTAAAAAAAATTCTAGCTTGTTCTTCGTTACGAGTTTCGCCGCTTCCAATGTACTGCATCACCTGTGCATTTGATAAAAGTGATTGTAAAAAATCAAAATCCGCTTCGTTATAATCTCTAAGTTTCAATCTTTTAGTTTCTAACATGATAAACCTCACTTTCTAAAACCCTTAGCAATCAACATATTTACATGGCATACGTTTTAACAAAAGTAAAAAGTCACTCATTTAAAAAATAAAACATGAGTGAGTCCAACGCTTAATTTTTCATCCAAGTAAGTAATCTCACAATTTGAAATGGGTCGTACAAAGTAATGATGAAACTAAAAAGGAAAACTGTTAGAACAGGTAAAAACTTTATTTTTCCTTGTTCTCTTTTGAACACAGCACCAAAACTTAACAATAAACTGATAAATAATAAACTGAATCCATATATCATAAGAATCTCAAAGTTGGTTGAATAAATGTAAGAGGAACTTAATACAACAGCACCAATTACTGCAAAAATAATGGATAGTTTACTAAACATTTAAAAGCTCCCTTCTGAAAAAATCAATTCAATTTCCAATTTATTCTAACAAACTTTTTTGTTGATTTCTTCTGAAAATTAAGAAAAAACGAATGTTTATTGAAAATATCTAATTATACAAGAGCATATGGTAATCCGCATGAAAATTAGAAATTAATTCATTTTAGGGCTCGACACTAAAAGTTGCGGAAGACTAAATGCTCTTTTGTTCAGACAAAGACCAAAATGATTCATTTCATCTTGGCCTCGTATTTAAATTGCAGGTTTATGAATCCAATAATGCAAAGAATTTAAAATAAGCTTTCCTGAAGGTACAGTTATTGGAAGGAGTATAATACTGTAAATGACGCCCCATATCATTGAATCTTCTAGATTAAAAGTATTTAAATTACCGCGCAATATCATTTCACTAATTAAAATACCCAATGTGCCGGTTAATAAGCTGACAATTAAAGTTACAAAGAAACTAATCAACCACATTTTTTTATTTGGGATATTCTTTTGAGTAGATAGATAATACCCCATTATGACCATGGATAGAATCATAGGAATAGAAAATGCTATATATACCCAACTTGCTCCCCAGTAGTTTATACGACCTCCTGCTAAAGTATCCCCTACACTATTAAAAAGGTATGGAATGAAAATTGAACAAAAAATTCCTATAGAAATTCCTTTTAAAACACCTTTAACTTTCATTCAAGCCTCTCCTTTTTTGCTTGTAAATTTTACCACGCTAATACAATTCCTATTCTAGAAATCATTTTTAATAATTGCAATATTTTTCACTAAAATATTATGGTAAAATATCTCTTTACTCTATAACCATTTAGAAAGAAGGAAAGATATGGCGCATAACAAAGAAATACAAAAAAAGACTAAGAAGGATTTTAGCCCGAAAGACGCTGCATTTGTATTCTCTTCTTTCACATTCGTTTGTGTAGCTATCATTTTCGCTTTAATAGTTTATGATGTATTCACAATACAAAATTTCCTATCAATCGATCAGCCATTCAGAATGGTAATGGGCGTAGTTCTCGCTTCATTTGGTTTGCTTATGTTTGGGATAATTTTAACATTGTTTATTCCCTCGAAATATATTGATGAAACGAACAAAAGCTATCAACACTATTCGTTGTTAGGCATTTTTGCCTTTATGTTTACGGGGGCGTTATTTGAAGAAGTTTTATTTAGAGGAATTATTCAAAATTTGCTTTTTGTATTTATAGAACATCAGTGGACTGCAATTATATTAACAACTTTACTGTTCTTAGGGATTCATATTCAATACTTCAAAAAACCAATAATGCTAATAAATATAACCGTTCCAAGTTTGATTTTAGGCTGGATATATTTTGAAACAAACAATATTTTAGTACCAATGCTTGCACACTTTTTGATGAATTTAGGAATAACACTATTATTCAAGTACAATTTACTAAGTACTAAAAGGTAATTATCTACTATTTAAAACATCCCGTTTGAGGTCGTGTTGTAAAATGGGGATAAAGTTATTTAATTTTAAAAGCCAAACAAGCATTACCCCGTTCTAAATTTAGGATAGGCTGATGCTTGTCTAATTTTTGAAATAAGATATTTAACTACACTACAAAATATAACAATAGCGCACGTTACTTGAATAATTTCTATGCTAATTTAAAGATAGTCCTTTATGTGTTTAGTCTAATTTATAAATATTACCTCAAAAAAATGTATCTTTAAATTTCTCTGGCTTTTTTACATAGCTTTCGATTATAAATCCACATTCTGTGCAAATAATGTATGCAACATCTGAGCCTAAACTCATTTTATTTTCTGGGTACATAACTCCATATCCACTATGCTTGCCTTTCCCTAGTTCCTTCCCACCACATTTTGGACATTCAATTACTTTCGTAGTATTCTTCAATTCGAAACCCTCCCCTTATATATGTGAGCCAACTATTTTTTTGATATATCCTACTATCTAATATTACGAATGAGCTGTAAATTGGTTCCATTTTAAGAGAATTCCATTTCACTTTTAAATTTTTTACTAAACAATATAGAATGACTCACATGCTTTACACAATTTTATTGTCAACAAACGATATTTTTATTTCACAGATGCTTTATTCTTTATGTCGTTTTACAACCGCTTCAACCACGCATTCGTGTACTATTTGCAAGCCAATCTTCAACTCTTCATCTGTTGCATAAGCATATGATAATCGAATATGCTGGGTATCTTGCGGATCGTAAATATAGCCAGGGTTAATGAGGATTTGTCGCTGCAATAGTTTGGTAAACAATTCTTTATCAACGATTGGTTCATCAAACTTTAGCCAAATATAAAAGCCCCCTTTGGACTGACTCCAACTAGCAATTTCCGTAAACCTCTCTTGCAATATCCCCTCAACAAAATTAGCTCTTCGTACTAATTCTTTTCGTAAACTCCTGATATGCTTTTCGTACTTTCCAGTTTGCAGCCAATGCAGTACAATTTCCTGTGAGATCGCGCTTGAACCATAATCTGTTTGCATTTTTATATCTGCTAACCGCTCAATCACAGTTGTTGGACCGATTAACCAGCCAATGCGGAGTCCTGGACTTAATGTTTTTGAGACACTTCCAATGTAAAGGACTTGCCCGCTATCATCAATTGATTTTATGGGAGAAGTTGTCGCTTCAAAGAGCAATTCGTGATAGACGTCATCCTCAATAATGGGAATGCGAGATTGTTTACACGCTTCATAAAGCTGTTTTTTTTCAAGCTCTGTCCACACTTCTCCAGTCGGATTGTTTAACGTAGGAACTGCATAATACACAGCCTGTCTTTTTCTTTTCCTTTGTACTAAGGTTTTTGCAAGCTGTTCATCACGATTAATCGGCATCATTTGCATCCCGACTGATTGAAATGGATGGACTGAATTTATATAAGACGTATGTTCCTGGAACACAATGGAACCCTGCTCAAGCAATCCAACAGCAATAAGTTGCAATGCCTGAAGTGCACCAGATACAATGCAAACATTTTGCGGCTTTGCATGGATTCCTCTTTTTTTCACATATTCGCAAATCGCTTCTCGAAGTTGTTTGCTGCCTTGTGGTGAGGAATAACCTAAAGCTTTTGGCTGTAAGGAGAGCTCCTTTAACGATGCCTCAATTTCAGTAGTTGGCAATAGACTTGGTGCGAGCTCACCTGTACCTAATCGAATGACATCATCGCGCTGCTCGTATTCATTAATTAATTGTATCGTAAGATAATTCGGCTTATGGAGACTTGTGTCAATATAGGTTTGCCAATTTGGCTGTGTTTGTTTAATGAGCGAATGCCAAGAATTATGTGCTACATAAATACCAGATCCTACCTTTGCTTCCAATATTCCAGCTGCCTTTAACTCCTCTAATGCCAGCTGAACCGTACTACGATTTACCCCAAGCTGCATAGCAAGCTGTCTTTGTGTTGGCAGCTTTGTTCCTGCTACCAATCTCCTCGTTCTATTTGCTCCGTAATCCACGTCTCGATTTGTTGCTGTAATGTAATTTCTTCCTGTCTGCTTGGTTGCCAGTTCATTCGTATCACCTCAAATTGGGTGGATAAAAAACCATCCAATTGGTTGTTTTCTTTTTGTTATAACACAAATAGAATGATTAATGTAATGAAAGGAGGAATTTCATTGGAAGCATTTCTTCATGGAATGATTTTAGCATTTGGCCTTATTTTGCCCTTAGGCGTACAAAATGTCTTTATTTTTTCACAGGGTGCTACACAGCCACATCTAGCCCGAGCCTTGCCGGCCAGCATAACAGCTGCCATCTGTGATACGCTACTTATCATACTAGCTGTTTTTGGATTATCTCTGATCGTGCTACAATTTGAGTGGTTACGTATTACCTTAATGACTGTTGGTATACTTTTTTTACTTTATATGGGCTATTCAATTTGGCGTTCAAAACCGGCAACTACCGATCAAAACGAAGCACTCCCTGTCAAAAAACAAATTTTATTCGCACTCTCTGTATCACTCTTAAATCCACATGCCATTTTGGATACAATTGGCGTTATTGGGACGAGTGCTTTAAAATATAGCGGCACCGATCAAATTCTGTTTACTACTGCATGCGTTGTGATTTCTTGGTTATGGTTTTTAGGTCTTGCAGTCGTAGGAGCAGCATTTAAAAAACTTGATAACTCTGGAAAGCTAATGATTATTTTTAATAAATGTTCCGCTATCTTTATCTGGGCAACCGCTATTTATCTTTTCACTGGCTTACTGTAAATTTTCTTTACATAAAAACCGCTCAGGATACCCAAATCTTTGGGTACCTGAGCGTTGCCTTCGTTTAAAGAGCGTTTGAGGGGGATTACCCGATCACTTCTCCTACTGAACCGATCCGTTCCCGAGATTACCTGATCACTTCTTCTGCTGACCTGAGTAATATTGTTTTCACAGCTTAAAATATACGGTTACCTTTTCACCAAACACTTCAGTTTGCAAATACCGTTCACCATTGCAATCACTTACATAGTGAATATCTTTTAACAATACATTTGCTTTCAATAACGATTCGTGCCGCTGAATGATCGTTGTTACTTTGGAACTTCCATCAATCGAAATCGATACATACTGTTCAACAGGAAGTTTCCATTTTTTCCGTGTATCTTGAATTGTGCGAATTAGCTCTCTAATTTGCCCCTCATCAAGTAAGCTAGTTGTCAGCTGTATATTCAAAAGGACTCGACATGCAGCATCTTCTGCTAAGATGTAATGTTCTTTCACAATAGATTCAGTTAACACATGCGCTTTTAATAATGTTACCAATTCTCCATCAATTGTTAACATAACTGATCCCGTTTGCTGTAATAAATTTTTCTCCTCTTCACTTAAATTCATTACGTAATCTTTTACTTTGTTCACTTTAGCTCCAAATGTCGCACCTGCTGTTTTAAAATTAAGCTTATATTGAACGGTTTTGTATGCTGAGAAATCATTTGTCCAAATGCATTCTTTCATATTTAATTCATCTTGAATGAGCTCGCTATACGGTTGATAATCAGTTAGCTCCCCATCAACAGAAACAATGATTGCACTTAAAGGCTGCTTCACCTTAATGCTTTGACTATTACGTATGCTTCGGCCTAGTTCTACAATTGTTAAAATATTGGCCATTTCTTTTTCAAGCTTAGCATTCACGAGTGCTTCGTTGTAGTGCGGGTAGTCTTGTAAATGCACACTTTTTCCGGATAATTGTCGATATAAATCCTCGGCAATAAACGGTGTAAATGGAGCTAATAATTGACAAATTGCTGTGAGTAATTCATACAGCGTACTAAAGGCTCCTCGTTTATCCTCTGACAGCCCATTTGCCCAAAATCTTGCTCTTGAGCGTCGAATGTACCAGTTACTTAGCTCTTCCACAAGCTTGCCAATTTCACGTGTTGCCTGTGTGAATTGATAAGCATCCATACAAGTTGTCACAAGCTGAATGGTATGATGTAAGCGTGACACGATCCAATCATCTAACTTTGTGCGTGTGCCAGTATTGGTAGCATCGTACTGGAAGCCATCTATTTCTGCATAAAGCTGATAAAACTTGAACGTATGATCTAGCGTATCGACTAGCTTTGACTTCGCATCCATCACAATTTTCTTTGAGAAGCGTTTAGGATTCCAAGGAGAACTGTCTACTAAAAACGCCCATCTTAGAGCATCTGCCCCATACTGTTGAATTAATTCAACTGGCTCTAATGCATTTCCTTTACTTTTCGACATTTTCTGTCCATGTTCATCTAATACATGCCCTAATGAAAGGATATTTTTATAAGGTGCCTTTCCAGTAAATAATGTCGATACAGCTAATAAACTATAGAAAAAGCCTCGTGTCTGGTCGATGCCTTCGATAACAACATCAGCAGGGAATTGACTATTAAAAGTTTTAAGATTTCCAAAAGGATAATGTTGCTGAGCAAACGGCATGGAACCACTGTCAAACCATACATCAATCACTTCTGGTGTACGTTCCATTTCACCACTACAATTAGGACAAGTACACACAACCTCGTCGATATACGGCTTATGAAGTTCAATATCCTGTAAAGTACCCTTTGCTAATTCTTTTAAGGCAGCTAGACTATTTGGTGCCTCTTCATGATGACAATCCTGACAAACCCACACATTAAGTGGCGTACCCCAATAGCGATGACGACTAATATTCCAGTCCACTAAGTTTTCTAAAAAGTTTCCAAATCGACCATATTTAATGTGCTCAGGATACCACGTTACTTGGTCATTATTTTGTAAAAGCTGGTCTTTTAATGCAGACATGTTGATAAACCAGCTGTCAGTTGCATAATAAAGCAATGGTGAATCACAGCGCCAGCAATGAGGATAGCTATGTTCATATTTCTCCTTATCAAACAATAGCTCCTTTTTAGCGAGTATTTTTATAATATCGACATCACAATCTTTCACAAATTTACCTGCAAGCTCCGGAACCTCTTCTGTATAGCAGCCCTTTAAATCAACAACATTGACAAACGATAGCCCATTTTGCTGAACCGTTTTATAATCGTCCTACCCGTATGCAGGTGCGATATGGACGATTCCAGTTCCACTATGCTCTGTAACATAATCCGCTAGTAAAACGACATGCCCCTTCTCAACTGTTACATAGGAAAATGGTGGGGTGTACGATACACCTTCAAATTCACGCCCTTCATGTTCACTTAACACTTCAACAGAATCAGCAAAAACTTTATTCACTAGTGATTTTGCTAAAATATAGACTTTATCGTGCTGCTTCACTCGAACATACATGAGCTTAGGATTCATGGCTAATGCAACATTGGCAGGTAATGTCCATGGAGTCGTTGTCCAGCCTAGAAAATATTCATCTCGATCCTTCAGCTTAAACATTGCCGTGACAGATAAATCCTTTACATCCTTGTATCCTTGCGCTACTTCATGAGAACTTAAGGAAGTTTGACAGCTAGGGCAATATGGTGAGACACGGTGCCCCTTATATAAAAGCTTTTCCTTGTGCACGTGACTTAAAATATGCCAAACAGATTCGATGTAGTCATTACTTAGCGTTAAATATGGGTCATCCATGTCAATCCAATAGCCAAGCTCTTCTGTAAAGGAACGCCACTTTTTCTCATAGGTAAAGACACTTCCTTTACACTCCTGAATGAATTGTTCAACACCATATTCTTCAATCTCTTGCTTCCCAGAGATACCTAGTTTTTTTTCCACACCGAGTTCCACAGGCAAACCATGTGTATCCCAGCCAGCTTTCCGTTCAACTAAATACCCTTGCATCGTTTTATAACGAGCCACGACATCCTTAATTGTTCTGCCAAATGCGTGACCTACATGTGGTAATCCATTTGCTGTTGGTGGGCCTTCGTAAAATACAAAGGGCTTATGACCAGCACGATTCGCAACAGATGCTTGGAACGTTTTTTCTTGTTCCCACAACTGGCGAATCCTCGTTTCCCTCTCTACAGCCGTTTCTTTTTTCTTTTCACCTTGCATGTAATTCCCTCCTATACAAATGTATAAAAGGCATACAAAAACCCCGTCCCAAGCAAGGGACGGGGTTAACCGCGAATACCACCCTAATTCTATTGAATCAACGTTCAATAGCACTCAGCAACGTACAATCATACGTGTTCTTTTTAACGGTAGACACCCGGATTAGCTTACTATGTTCAGCCAATCTTCTCAGAGAGGATCTTCATGTATCATGTGCACACCGACTTCCACCATTATGTCGGCTCTCTGTAGAACAAAATGAAACACTACTCTTTCTCATCAACGAATTTGTATGCTTTTATTGTCACTCATCTTAACAAACTAACATTTGTCTGTCAATAATTTCAAAGTACTAATATTGGTAGTAATTTCCCTATAATTCATCGAGACATGCTTCGATGCATTTATGAAGAGTAGCGAACTTAGGCTTCCCATTTGTTTTAATATAAAAGCTTTTCACAAAGGATTTACAGTTAAAAACTAAAATTCTGTGATGCTGTACATCGAGCTGTTCTTTTTTTACTTTTAAAGTTGCAGGTAATTCTTGCAGTAATCTAATGATCTCTTGCTCCTCTAAACCATGCTCAAGCATTGTGAAAATAGGTACTAAAATCCGTTCATCTTCATTATGTATGAAAGCATGATTTTCTTGCAAAACGACGTTGTATAATGCGCTTACAATTTCACTATAAGAGGCTTTATTTAATTTCGGATTTTTCACCAATTCATCGATTGCATCAGCCATATGGGCAACACTATGAGCCCACCCTTTCACCGGCACGTAGCCTCTTACATCCTTTTCTGCCGCTAAATAAGCTAGTACTTTATCTTTACAATCAGCGATTTTCTGTTGGGATAAAAAATCGTCTGCGTTATCTCTAAATAATATTAGGGCGATTAATAGCGACGTAAATGTACGGGTAAAAACTAAATCTGATTCACTTTCTTCAATACCCTTACATAATAAATTATTCAAAGAATCCTCTAAAAGCTCCGTTAAAAGCGAATGCTCTAGTAAGTTTTTTTCATGGATCAATTCATAAAACGATCCATAAATTAAGTTATCTCGTAGTTCACTATCTAGTGAGCCGATATGTAGCAGCATTGATTGTACGAGATGTGTTTGGTCTTCTTGTTGCCACGTTTTATTTCCACTGCTTATATCTGTTAATATTTTTTTTAATTCAATTTCCTTCAGTAAGTTTTTATTTAGTATCATATTCGATCTTTCTCCCCATACCTATTAGTTTTGGTAAGAACTTGCATATTCATCCTTTACTACTCCCCCCTGATTATACAAATACTTACAATAATTGTACCATAATGCACATGTAAAAACAGCTTTCTAAAAAAAGCTAGACATTCTTGAAGCTTTTGAATGTCTAGCCTTGATTCATGGGTATTCTTCCAGTATTTCCATGCTATCTAAATCCCCAATCCTTATTATAGAATTATCATTTTTCCTGAGATCCATGCTATATTTAACTTCTACATAATCGCCAGGTGACAATGTTTTAGGAACATCAATTAATGGGAACCACGTACCATTACCATGTTTTTGTACGATTTCATCTATTGATAATTTCCCAATATTTGATTCATCAGCATGTGAAACGACTAAAAATTCATGTTCTTTGATTGCTACGACTGCCCCACGTTTTGAATGGATTCCTTTTTCGCCCACTGGAATATCATATTTTTCACGTAGGTATGCTATTTCTTGACTATAATGTTCTTCAAAATAGTTCAAAGCATCTCTTTCCACTAGGAAAAGTAGCATCATTCTTTCTACGTCTTTGTATTGATTTTTTTCCTGATCTAATAGTGAATTGATAGTAGTATATTTATAATTCATTGGTTTAGTGTATTGTTCAATATATTCTTCTTTTGTAAGATTCACCTTCTCCAATTGTTCAGTGAATTTCGCATTGTTCTCATTTATACTAAGTTCAATCAATGTTTCAAGCTCTTTATCTATTTTTTCTTGAGTAGGTACTATCCCCTTTGATTGTGCGTAAGCATATAAAGATTCCAACTGTAAATAGGATTCAAATTCTAGTTTTTCATCAGACGTTACTATTGGATCCTTTTCCTCAGGATCTATTCCCAGAGAGAATTTTAATAACTTTTCATCAAAAACAATTGGTATACTTGCTGATTGCTCCTGACTTCCACTGAATTGGGTATACAGAAATATACCAATACAAACTGTCAATATTATAGACATTACACTATATTGCCAACGCCAAGACCTTTTTTTCATCTCACGCTGTTCTAAATGCTGTACAACATTGGTCATAACACGTTTTTTGCTTTCAGTTAAATCCTTTAATACCCTCACATCGACTTTACTCATGCAGTAGGACCTCCCATTCAATATGCTGAAGCTTTGGCTTTAATAGCTTTCGTCCACGACGTAGCCTTGTTTTCACCGTACTCTCCGGAATACTTAAAAGCTCGGCAATTTCAATAACAGGCATTTCCTCAAAATAAAAATAAATGAGGACCTCGCGCTGTTTTAATGGTAGTACTAAGATGGCGTTTTCGATTAAAGTTTGTTCGTCTTGCTGCACTAGCATGTCCCTTTTCGTGACAGCCTGCTTGGCAAAAATCTTCTGTTGCACTTGTATTTTACGGTATGTCCAACTGCGTAAATAGTCTTTACTTTTGTTAATGACGAGCTTCGATAAATAGGCCCGTAATTCTCCTCTTTCTTCATAGTTTTGCTGATTATCGTAAAATTTAATAAATACATCTTGCACGATATCTTCGGCACTTTGTAAATCCTTGACGTAATAAAAGGCTAGTCGGATGAGCCTTTCTGTATGCTGCTGCATTATTTCTTCGAGTTCTTTAATTTCAAGCAACATCTCTCCCCCTCTCTGCCCTATAAACGGTGCTCACAGTATAGAGGTTTGCTTTTTCTGTATTTTTTTAAAAAAAATTCTTGATTTTAGGTTTCCGAGAATGTATGAATCGATGTGCTATGCTGTTCTCCTTCCTTATCCGAGCAAATAAGGGCTTTTCCTGAGCGTATCCCTTTGCTACCCGAGCAATTCCAGACTCATTCTTCTAAATTTTTATCGGAAAAAGGCGTAATGACCGTTTTTTCAGTTGAAGACAGCACAATATTCGTTGAAGGCGTTCCATAAGGCATCGCATCATCGATAAATTGCTCTAATGTTTCCACTGAATTAGTTGCAATTTTTACAATATAACTAATTTCCCCCGCTACCCGATAGCATTCAAGGACATCGGGATGTGCGTTACAAAAATCCGAAAGACTTTTACAATCAATTGATTTAAATAAAATAATAGCTTGAATATCACGATTGATCTTTTTTAAATTTACTTTTGCTCTATAACCTTCAATAATCCCCTGCTCTTCCAGTTTTCTTACACGTTCAATAACAGCTGGAGATGATAAATGAACCGTCGCCGCTAATTCCTTCATCGAGATTTTCGCATTTTGCTGTAATTGCTGTAAAATTTCAGTATCTATTTGGTCCATATGTATCCACCTTTTTTTATAAATTAGATTAATTAAAATTCCTTTTATTATAAAGCAAATCATTCAAATTACATTATACAGCTTCTGTAAATGTAAAGCTTTATTCACTACAATTAAACGTACAAAAGGAGGCAAAACAATATGAAAAAAATTTTATTACTATTAGCAAATGGATTTGAAGCTGTAGAAGCGAGTGTTTTTACAGATGTACTTGGCTGGAATAAGTGGGAAGGTGACGGCACAACAGAGGTCGTGACAGTAGGATTGCATCAGCAATTGCAATGTACATGGAACTTTAACGTTACCCCAGAAAAATTACTTCACGAAATTTCATTAGAGGACTTTGATGCTCTAGCGATTCCTGGAGGGTTTGAGGAAGCTGGCTTTTATGATGATGCCTTTAGTGAGGAATTTCAGGCAATTGTTCGTCATTTTGATGAACATAAAAAACCTATTGCTACGATTTGTGTAGCTTCCCTAATTCTAGGTCATAGCGGAATACTACATAATCGAAAAGCTACAACTTATAATCATCCAACTAGTAAACGATTAGGTCAGCTACAATCTTATGGTGCAGATATCGAGAATGAACGGATTGTTCAAACTGGGCATATTATTACATCTTCAAATCCTGGCACTGCATTCGACGTTGCATTCCGCTTACTGGAAATGCTGACCTCCGCGGAAAATACAAAAAAGGTAAAGGATTTAATGGGGTTTAACTCATAAAAAATTGAAGCTGTCTTAAGGCGTTTAGTTGAGACAGCTTCATTCTATTTAATTTGATATTAATTGATATAATTTCGCTCCAAATTCTTTATTTTTCGTAACCAATGAAATTGTTCTAGTTCTCCCAAAATTATTGATCGGTAAGGCAAAAAGCTGAAGATGACCGATATTTTTAGCCAGTAACTCTGGTACAATTGTAATCCCCATACCTGACGTTATAGCCCCAAAAATAAAATCGCCAAAGTTCACTTCACTTTTGATATTAGGCTTATAGCCAAGCGCTTGTATTTGTTCTACTATATCCTTCCTTGAATCACAAGGAGCTTGATGAACAATAAGCGGCTCCTCACACAATTCTTCCAGATCCACTGCTGTTCTTGAATTAAAACGATGATTCAACGGAAACACAGCATAGTAAGGCTCCGTAAACAACTCGCAACTCCACAAAGATTCTTCGGAATATTTCACATCCACAAAGACTGCATCAAGTCTACCTTTTTGTAAAGATTGCAACAGTTCATTTGAAGTATTTTGAATCATTAATGTTATAGGCCGATCTAGTTGCTTAAGTTCATTCATCTTGTTTGGCAAATAGTAAGTTGCTAAGCTAGGCAGACCACCAATTGCAATTGGGTTGCTCTGACTAAATTGCTGTAATTCTTCACGAATAGCTGTTATTTCAGTCAAAACTGGTGTAATGCGAGTGTAAAAACGTTCGCCAGCCTCAGTTAATTCAATACCAATGGATGTCCTAAGAAATAGCTCGATGCCAAGATTATTCTCTAGGTTTCGTATATGTTTACTTAGTGCCGGTTGAGAAAGATTAGTGATTTGAGCAGCTTTTGAAAAACTTTTCTGATTGGCTGCAGCAATAAAACTGTGTAACCATTCTACATTCATTATATTCCTCCACATCCTATAACGATTTGTTATACCCTTATAAAATAGTGATTGTTCCATATTCTTGTTTTTCTAGTAACCTATTAAATATAAAAGGTGCTTCGATTATAACATAACGTTATAGGTCGTCTATACTTAACATCTTTAATATTTTATGGAGGTTCAATATATGAAAAATGTTTTATTATTATCTTTCGGTATGTTTGCACTTGGCTTTGATGCCTATGTAATTGCAGGTCTTCTTCCAGGAATTAGCGATACGTATCAAAAAAGCACATCACAAGTCGGCCAGGCTGTGAGCATTTTTACATTATTTTACGCTATCTCAGCGCCGTTATTTTCTTCTTTACTCGCGGGAAAACCAATAAAAAAAATCTTAATATGGTCAATGCTTATCTTCACAATAGCGAATAGCATTACAGCTTTAGCACCGACCTTTTCTATTCTTCTACTATCGAGAGCAATTGCAGGGACAGGTGCTGGTTTATTTTCACCATTAGCTGTTGCGGCCTCTTCAAAGTTCGTTTCTAGTGAAAAGAGAGGGAGCGCTCTAGGGTTGACTATTGGAGGAATGAGTATGGGAACAGTGCTTGGCGTTCCCTTAGGCATCTATATATCAAACTTATTTGATTGGAAAGTAACACTTTGGCTATTAGTTATGATCGGTGTCATTGCTGTTTTATGTATGTATATTTTCCTGCCCGATTTTCCAACAATGCCTCCCCCTGCACTTAACGAACGATTAAAGATGTTCCTCGATAGAAGAGTAACTATAACTGTAGGTATAACATTTTTCGCCAGTGTTGCAAGCCTAGGATTGTATACATATCTATCTCCCCTATTAGAAGAAATAGCAAGCTCAAGTAACTTAACGATATATCTTTGGGCATGGGGATTAGGTGGGCTGGTTGGAAGTATAATGATCGGTTACTTAATCGACTATTTCGGAAAACCAAAAACTTTGGTTACAATCATTTTATTTACTTTAACTTTATCCATAATTTGTTTACCATTAATGATTAACTTACCTATATTAAAGTACTTACCGTTCTTTGTCTGGGGAGCAATGGGTTGGGCATGTGTAGCACCTCAACAACATATTTTACTATCATATCAGCCGAACAACGGGAGTTCGGCAGTGGCATTAAACAGTTCTGTAAATTATTTAGGAAGCGCAATTGGTGCAAGCTTAGGTGGAATTGTATTGTCCTTACAGATGGGAACTATAACATTGATTTATTTCGCCGTTATTTCTATGTCATTCGCAATTTGTTTACAGTTTTATAGTTTGAAGGGCAAATTTCGCGTTTAAACTTATTTAATAATTGCGGTTCTAACTATGGATTTGATGATCCTATTCGTCACTTTGATGGTTAGAATCGCTATTTTGTGTTTCTATCCTTCTTTTCAAGGTGAGGCTTTCCGTCGTTTTGCATTTCTTTCCGTCGGTTTAGCCGTTCTTTCCGTCGTTTTGATGGTTCCATCCGTCGCTCTGACGATTCTTTCGGTCACTTCGATGGGATCTTCCGTCGTTGGAGATTCTTTCCGTCGGTTTAGCCGTTCTTTCCGTCGTTTCGATGGTTCCATCCGTCGCTCTGATGATTCTTTCCGTCACTTCGAAGGAACCTTCCGTCGTTGGAGATTCTTTCGTCGGTTTAGCCGTTCTTTCCGTCGTTTCGATGGTTCCATCCGTCGCTCTGATGATTCTTTCTACCACTTCAGCCACACTTTAAAGACCCTATCCGTCACTTTGGCGTTTCTATCCACGATTTCGGAGGTTCTATCCATCATTTCAGCAGTTCTATCCACGATTTCGGAGGTTCTATCCATCACTCATAGTTCTATTCGCCATTTCAGAAGTTCTATTCGCTACTTAATTGATTTCTATACTGACCAAGGAATGGATAAAAAAACCGACTTCCCAGGAAATCGGTTTTATATTTTATATGATTACTCATCAGCCAACAAAAAACAATCCACCGAAAAAAGTTAAACGTTACTGACAATAATTTCGCCAGTAGTCGCGTCAATATACCGGATAGGTGATCTAGTATGCCGATCACAAGCTTGATAGACAAGGTGATAGGACTCTTTGTCATCATCGTAATTTTTGTCCCAAGCCAATTGAAAATCGACATTTTCTAGAAATTGACGATACGCTTCTTCCATAGAAATAGCTGGAACTGTAGGAATTTGGCTAAGTTCATCCATATCAAAATTTGGTCCACTATAATAATCAATCTGACCTGTTGTACGATTCACAACGACGATAACCATATCAAGAGTAGCTATACCTTGATTATGGGCATGGAATATAAATGATTTTGATTTTCTTTCATCCTCTTCCTCATCTTCTTGAATTAATCGTTGAAGATACGGATAGTAATCAGGAATTATTTTCAGTAAAAAGTCTATTGCTATTTGATAACATACTTCTTGACTAAGCTGTAGATTTCCTAAACGTTCATGCAGCCAACCAAAGCTTCGTATTTTACCAGTTTTCTTTGAAATCATAGCTTTTACTGTATCTTCTGACCGCATTTTAAAAAAGCTATTTATCGATAAATCTTTATCGCTCATCTCCCAATCCCACTTACGCCACACAATCCCTATCTCTGGTCCCATGTCTACTTCTCGAATCAGCTCCAGTTCATCTGTTATGCCAATGATTGCTTCCTTCGTAAATTCTTTGGCAATTAAGTTAGTTGGCAAAGGAGGAAGAGCAGCATAACTTTCAGGCTCATTTTCATCATGAACAATCGTTAATGATGGTTCTAGAGAATCTGCATGATACTTAAAAATTGAATTTACTTCATAAACTAGATAAAGTCCGTCTTTCTTCACATTGTAAACACCATGACTTAGATTTGTAATTTCTAGTTGTAGCATTAATGTATTTCGTACATGCTCCATTAAAGCTTCCTTAGAAACTAGCTTTGAAGGGATTTCAGGACTCGTTTTCACTCCGTTGTATTTAAATCTGACAATATTACCCATTGCATCAACATCTATAAAACAACCAGCATGTTCTAACGGTAAATCCATAACAATCTGTTCAAAATAAAAACGTTCCACTCCAGATAGTTCTTTAGCTTTTGAAAACGTTAAATCTTCCAGTGCAGATGGATAATGACTAAGTAAAAATTGTTCGGCACTTTTTCTTTTTTCATCAATAGATAAAGGATCAGCCTCAGAAACAGAATCATTTTTTTCAATTGATAAGTATATGAGGTTTCCAGTGCAATCTAATTCTACAGTCATACTTTCATCTTGTTGTTCATTTACCCACGAAAACATCACAATTTTATCTTCAGAATACTCTTCTATCATTAGTTTATAATGACTTGTTAATGGAACCATTGATAAAGCCCGTTCTTTTAGTTCACCTTTGTGCAAAACAAAGCCCCCCAATACGAATTTTT
Source organism: Lysinibacillus xylanilyticus (assembly GCF_001708185.1). GTDB lineage: Bacteria > Bacillota > Bacilli > Bacillales_A > Planococcaceae > Lysinibacillus > Lysinibacillus xylanilyticus_A. The sequence goes on from NZ_MDDN01000003.1 coordinate 316,817, forward strand.
TTCTATGTATAGACAAAAACCGACCTCCTAAGAGATCGGTTTTTATATTTAAATGATTACTCAGCAGCTTTTGCGCGAAGTACCATTTGAAGGATACCACCATGACGGTAGTAGTCTACTTCTACCTCTGAGTCGAAACGAGCTAAAGCTTGGAAAGTTTTAACTGAACCGTCTTCAGATTTAGCAGTAACTGTTAAGATTTCACGTGGTTTTACGCTGTCAGTAATGTTAACAGAGATTTCTTCTTTACCAGTTAAGCCTAAAGTTTCAGCTGATTCACCTGGCATGAATTGAAGTGGAAGAACACCCATCATTACTAAGTTAGAACGGTGGATACGCTCGTAAGATTGTGCGATAACAGTTTTCACGCCAAGTAGGAATGTACCTTTCGCAGCCCAGTCACGAGAAGAACCCATACCGTAGTCGTTACCAGCAAGTACTACTAAGCCAGTACCTTGCTCTTGGTATTTCATACATGCGTCATAGATGTACTCTACTTCGCCTGTTGGCCAGTAAGTAGTGAATCCACCCTCTGTACCAGGAGCAACTTGGTTACGGATACGGATGTTTGCAAATGTACCACGCATCATAACTTCGTGGTTACCACGACGAGAACCGTATGAGTTGAAGTCACGGATTGCAACACCGTTTTCGATTAAATATTTACCTGCAGGTGTATCTTTACCGATTGCACCAGCTGGAGAAATATGGTCAGTTGTAATTGAGTCACCGAACTTCGCCATAATGCGTAAGCCGTCTAAGCCTTTAATAGCTTCTGGCTCTTTCGCAAGACCTTGGAAGAATGGTGGGTTTTGGATGTAAGTTGATTTATCATCAAATGTGTATAGAGACTCCGTTGATGTTTCAATTGCATTCCATTTTTCGTTCGCTGTGAATACAGTTTCGTATTCTTTTTGGAATAATTCACGGTTAACTACAGTACCTAATACAGCGTTAACTTCTTCAGTTGTAGGCCAGATATCAGCGAAGAATACTTCGTTGCCATCTTTGTCTTTACCGAATGAATCTTTTTGTAGGTCAACATCCACAGTACCAGCAAGTGCATAAGCAACAACAAGTGGTGGTGAAGCTAAGTAGTTAGCTTTTACAAGTGGGTGTACGCGACCTTCGAAGTTACGGTTACCAGAAAGAACTGATGTTACGAATAAGTCGTTATCTTTGATAGCTTCTTCGATTTCAGGAAGTAATGGACCTGAGTTACCGATACATGTTGTACAACCGTAACCTACAGTGTTGAAGCCGATTTGGTCAAGGTATGTTTGTAAACCTGAATCTTCAAGGTAACCAGTTACTACTTTAGAACCTGGTGCTAAAGAAGTTTTTACCCATTTAGGCACTGTTAGGCCTTTTTCTACAGCTTTTTTCGCAACTAAACCAGCAGCGATTAATACGTATGGGTTAGATGTATTTGTACAAGAAGTGATGGCAGCGATTGCTACAGCACCTGTTGGGATTTCTACATCACCTTCAGCAAATTTAGCTACAGATGTTTTAGCGAATTCAGCATCAGTTAAACCGAAACCTTGTGTACCTTGTGGTGCCACTACTGCTTCTTTGTAACGAGTACGCATTTGAGATAGTGGAATTAAGTCTTGTGGACGTTTTGGACCAGAAAGGTTTGGTTCGATTTCAGATAAGTTTACTTCTAATACGTCAGTGTAAACTGGCTCTAAAGTTGGATCGAAGAACATGTGGTTAGCTTTTAAGTAAGATTCTACAACCGCGATGTGCTCTTCGTCACGACCAGTTAAACGCATGTAGTTTAATGATTCTTCGTCAATTGCGAAGAAACCACATGTAGCACCATATTCAGGAGCCATGTTAGAGATTGTCGCACGGTCAGCTAGTGGTAATTTAGTTACGCCAGGTCCGAAGAACTCAACGAATTTACCAACTACGCCACGTTGACGTAATACTTGAGTTACTTTTAATGCTAAGTCAGTAGCAGTAGTTCCGTTTGGAAGATCGCCAACTAATTTAACACCGATAACTTCTGGGATTGGGAAGTATGAAGGTTGACCAAGCATACCTGCTTCAGCTTCGATACCACCAACGCCCCATCCAAGAACGCCGATACCGTTGATCATTGTTGTATGTGAGTCAGTACCTACTACTGAGTCTGGGAATGTTTCGAATGTACCGTCTGTATTTTCGTTTACGTGTACAACTGGAGCTAAATACTCTAAGTTTACTTGGTGAACGATACCAGTTGCTGGTGGTACAGCACGGAAGTTGTTGTAAGCAGTTTGAGCCCATTTTAAGAAGTTATAACGCTCAGCGTTACGTTCGAATTCAAGGTCCATGTTTGCTGCTAATGCAGATGCATTACCGTATTTGTCAACTTGTACTGAGTGGTCAATTACAAGGTCAACTGGAATAGCAGGGTTGATTTTGCTTGGGTCGCCGCCCATTTCTTTCATTGCTGAACGAAGAGATGCAAGGTCAACTACTACTGGTACACCAGTAAAGTCTTGTAATACAACGCGAGAAGGTTTGAATGGTACTTCTGCTTCTGGATCTGCACCGTTACCCCATTTTGCTAATTCGTTTACGTGCTCTTCTTTGATAACATATGCATCATATTGACGTAAAACAGATTCTAATAATACTTTGATTGAGTAAGGAAGGTTTGAAACTTTTGCAACGCCAGCTTTTTCAATCGCAGCTAAGTCATAATAATTATAAGTTTTACCATTAACTTCGAATGATGCGCGGCTGTTGTGTAAATTACCTTGTGCCATTTGCGGATCCCCCTAAATATCTTTTTGAAAAGGCCTATTTAAAAAAATTAAAGCATCTTTTCTCCAATACCCATGATAACGCATTAATATTCATAAGTAAATTACATTAATATTATCTTTTTCAATAAGTAATTCTTATGACCTTAATTTCTAATCTAATGCATTTGATTTTTAGTTGTGCATAATATGAAGGTTTTGCTGAAAGGATATTTTTATACATTTGAATGTGAATGTTTTTAACTGGAGTTTCTGAATGGACCGTCTATTTTACGGGTTCTTTGTTAATTATTTTACTACGACGATCATTAAAATTCCATCCTAGCAAGATTTATTTTGAATACCCACATAACCAGCGCCGCTCGTTACACATATTATCAAAAAACACGAATCAATGATTTCAGAATGTCACTAGGTTAATATACCTTTTGTATATTTGATGATAAAAAAATATCGGTTGTTTTCAATTAGAAACTAGGCTTAGTATATGTTTCTTCTCACGGACTCCAGATTTATCTTAAATTATTCTTCCTTTAAACCACTCACATTTCCCTTTAATTTATAACAAATTGATTAATATGACTAAAGCAATTCAATAGAGTTTGAATACTATAAAAATGTAATCTGCAGATTATAAAACTTTGATTTGGCAAGGAGGTGAATTTCAAATGCCTTTAACTACTGGTCCAATTGAAAACACAGGAAATCTACCAGCTGATGCTGCTAGCGTTCGTATTAAAGTCCTCAATCTCACTGGAGGCTTACTTTCCGGATTCATCAGAGTTTTTAGACTGAACGGTACTAGACAATTACTATCAACGACTGCTTTTAATGTAGGTGCTAATTCTTCTACTTTTATAAATGCAAGCGTAGGAAACGCGGCTCAATATGAAGTTGAAATTGCTCCAAATCAACCTGGCGGATTATATAGCGTTTACGGATTAACAGCTTCAGGTGTTATCATTACTGCCCAAAGAGTAGTGAACTCAGAGTTAACACAGATTCTTTAACTTTAAAAGCAGATCTTAACGGTTAAGATCGTCCAACAAGTCTCTTTTAAAATAATTTGTGTGACATTAAAAAGGCAGAAATGTTGTTAAATCAACGTTTCTGCCTTTCCCTATTTACTGTTCCTTAGCAAAAATCCTCTTTTAGGACAGCCCTTTTTTAAATTAGACTATTCTCACAATGATTTGAATTATATGTGAAATAATAATTAAACAACCTAAAACAATACAACCTGTTGCTACCGTACTCTTTTTATCATTTTTTTGCTTTACAAGACCAAAAATGATCAAGCTTAATCCAATCATTATAGATACTATTGATAAAATTATAAAAAACGGAGTACTAAATGATGGATTGAAAAAAATACTTTCTAATTGCATCACAATCTCTCCTTAAAGTTAGATTTGATAAATGACTGCCCATTTGCACCTTCCTTTGATTGTCCGTACTTCAAGTTAAATCGCACCCTCTTTTTCAATAGTACGAATGCGATAATCGACCTTTTACATACCAACCAAAATCAAAATTTCTTCAATCCCTGCTTTAGTTGCTGTAACATGTCTCTCCTCTTCCATATAGTCATCTCACTGCACGGTCATTAAAGTAAGTATTGGTAAACCATCACTATGCTTGTATTCACCCAATAATATATGGAAAAACATAACAGCTAAAAAAATGATAAATGCGAATTTCAAGAGTATATTCATGAATGCTAAATATTTTGTAACCTTCAGTCCCATCCCAACTGTAGATCCTAATGCCATAAAGCTGGATGCAAGGGAAATGACTACAACCATTAGTTTAAGCACGGATTCGCTCTCCTTTCATTATGTACTTTAATAGTACGAATCTATTTTCTCTTTTTTCTTACTCATTCCTTACAAATTTATTAATTTTAAAGATGAATACATAAAAAAGACCAGGATCTCATTTAGAGAATCCTGATCATTTCAATTTAAAGATATTTTATAGTTGGTAGCCTGCTATAGAAGAATTCATTATATTAGTTTAAAACTTGTGTTTTCTTAAACATTGAAATCATCGCCACTCCTCCTAATGACACAATCCCTAAGAAAACTAATAAATATCCAATTGGAATCAAGAAGAAAGGTTCTTCTAAAGTGCCATCAGCAGCTACATTACCTCCAATGATTGCCTTTGCAAGCAAGCAGATTACTCCTAAAAGAATTGGTGTAGATGCAATTACATATTTTATTTTCATAATATATTCCTCCATTAAAGTTAGTTTATTTTCTAACGACTTATTTGTTTTATCCTGTTTTAATTTTGAATCGAAAAATCATACTAATGTGCAAAACACAATTATAAATTTCAACCAATTTGACAATTCTTACTGTTTCATGCCCCACCGCTTTCTCAACTTTCTATAAACATAATATCCAAACTCTAATCCTTAGTCAATACTTTTTTATCGAAAAACAATAAATTATTATTGTTATGCATCACACTTAAAAATCATAGTTGGGCTAAAAGAATACTTCACCCTGGAAAAATGAAAACTTTGGAATCCTACTATTGAATATCAAGCAACAGACCATGTACATCGAATGGACAGTAATTCGTATGAATCTGATTAGTAGTAAAGGCTGTAGGTATGTCCACAGTTGTAGAGTCCGTGGTCAAATAAGAACAAAGAAATTATTGATGATCGAATAATGCATGAAAAAATTCATAAAAACAACAGTATTAGCTCAAATTATAAAAGGAAATATCTCAGGATAGCGCTAGTGCCATTTTTACGCAAAAAAAAAAGCACTTCATCACCTTCTATAGGAGGAAAAAATGAACATAAAATTACGTCTAAAAATAATGATTTTTCTGCAGTTTTTTATTTGGGGATCGTGGCTTGTTACACTCGGCTCTTATATGATCAATACGTTGAATTTTACTGGCTCACAAGTTGGAATTGTGTATAGTTCAATTGGTCTTGCTGCCATTTTTATGCCAAGTCTTATAGGCATTATTGCCGATCGTTGGGTAAAAGCAAATATTTTATATGGAATATTACATTTTCTCGGTGCGATTACCTTATTTGTCGCTGCTCAAATTTCAGATCCAACTTTCATGTTTTGGATCATGTTCTTTAACTCAATCGTTTATATGCCAACACTTGCCTTATCGAACACAATTTCTTATGTTAGCCTAGAAAAAGAAGGGTTTGATATTGTAAAGGACTTCCCACCTATTCGTGTCTACGGGACAATTGGTTTTATACTTGCAATGTGGATTATCAGTCTTGCTAAACTTGAATTAAGTAATATTCAGCTTTTCATAGCTAGTGGAGCGTCGATGTTACTTGCACTATACTCATTTTCTCTTCCAAATTGTCCAACTTCCAATGCAATAAAGGATAAGTCGTTGGTAAGCCTTTTGGGACTTGACGCTTTTATTCTTTTTAAACAAAAAAAAATGGCATTGTTTTTCCTTTTTTCAATGCTATTAGGTGTTGCACTTCAAATTGCAAATACATTTGGTGATCCTTTTTTACACGACTTCGCATTGAACCCAGAATATAAGGATAGCTTTGCTGTTAAATACCCAGCTATTTTATTATCAGTGTCACAAATTTCAGAAGTATTCTTTATTCTGACTATTCCTTTTTTCTTACGTAGATTTGGTATTAAGAAAGTAATACTTATTAGCATGGTTGCATGGACATTACGCTTTGCATTATTTGGATACGGAAGTCCAGTCGGTGTAGGATTCTTCTTGTTATTGTTATCGATGATCGTTTACGGATGTGCATTTGATTTCTTTAATATTTCGGGGGCCATTTTTGTAGAAAAAGAAGCCGATCCTCGAATGCGGGCAAGCGCTCAAGGATTATTCAGCACAATGGTCAATGGAATCGGCGCCTATGTGGGGGCTATCTTTAGCGGAACAGTAGTTGACTATTTCACAGTTGACGGAGTAAGGAATTGGCAAAATATTTGGTTATTTTTCGGAGCCTATACGTTCGTTTTAGCCATAATTTTTGCGATCACATTTAAATATACAAATGACAGCAATGAAATGAAAATTCAAAAAAGAATATAGATTATGAATTGAATTCTTTTGTCTCTCTAACACCAATAATTTGTTCACTTTTCGAGATGTCAAGGATGTCACCACAATGCTTACTTTCAAGTACAAATAAGAGCCTTACTGTTCATTGGTATAAGGCTCTTTTACTTTAGTAGAAATACTTGCTACCTACAGTTACTTCAGGATGCTGTTAAATGGCTTTAACGCTTTCTCCACTCTCCAAAAGACATCATTTTAAATTCTTCATCAACATCTAATCTCAATGGTGTAATTAATTCTAATGAATTCCCATCTGGGTCTGAGAAATAGATCGCAGCATGCGCATGAGGATTGTTTGGTAGTACTAGAGGTTGATGTTCGGAAGTAAAACCAAATTCTGTTCGAATTTCAATTCCAATTGAATTTAACCACCCTGCTACACGCTCAAGATCTTCTTCATCAATTTTAAACGCTATATGTCGGATTGATGGATGGTATTTTAATTGGACACGATCACTTTCCCATAAACCTAACCAGCTTTCACCTTTAACTATCCAAAAGAATGCAACTTTTCCTTTTTCATATGCAAGTTCTAACCCTAACTTTTTATAAAATACAATCGAGTTTTCTAGATTACTAACTGGTAGATGTGCTTCATATAAACCTTTAATCATTTTCTATATTCTCCTATTTCATCTCTATTAATGAAATAAATATATTAAAAACACTTTCCATTTACATCAATCTTTAGTCTGAACCTTTAAAAATCCTATTAAAACAGAAAAAATGCCAACTAATACATAAATCAAACTATTGAAAAAAACTATAATAGTGAAAAACATACTAATATAAGTAAAATCGTCACCGATACTAAAAATACTTGAGATTAATTTAACGAAAGATAGGAAAACAACTGGTATCAAAATTGCACCGAATAATCCAATACGTATCAATGAAATATTTTTTAATTTATAGAAATATAAAAACACACCATTAATTAAAAAAATTAAAAATAAAAAAAATCCAGCTATAGATATATCCATAATTAAACAAACGACCTCCAAAATTTAGCGTCAAAAGAACTCATATAATCCATTAACAAAATAATCATATATTTTGTCATCAATAATATTTTCACCATACCCTTCAAAAAAGATTTGTTTTTCGATTTCGTTTTCAAAGACATTTGGCTTTGGTCGAATCGCTAGTGAGACATCATATCTTGGATCTCCATATGCTCCACTCCCCCAATCAATCACACCTTTGATTTTCCCGTTGGAAACCAATACGTTATCAATTGTAAAGTCTCCGTGAATGAACGTCTGCATATAATGATCTGGTCTATTCTTTATAACCTGTTCCAATAACTCCTTCGTTCCATCTACTTCATTATTCATAAGATGATTGTGTGCTTGACTTATCATTTGCTCAAGCCAGTTTTTATTAGAAATTAGTTCCTTCGGGCAAGGCGTTGAATGAATATCAGCTAAGAGTTTGCCAAAGTTAAATATTATTTCTTGCCTAGTTTCCTTATTTTTCTCATCTTTTAAAGCAAGTCGGATCGTATCACCCTGTAAGTACTCAAAAAGTGCCCAACTTTGACTATTTTGCTTTTGTTCAACAAATAGCTTTACTTTCGGAATAAGTAGTTTTGTTTCCTTGGCCAAGCAGTTTAGTACTGAAACCTCTCTTTTTAACAAAGAACAAAAACATTCACCTGTTGTTCTTTTGAGGACATAAGAGCCTTGATGATTGTGAATAATCCCAACATCCGAGGTGTATCCTTGTCTTGGAAACTTAATTGAGTTAATGATTTTTAGATATTCTCCTATTTCATCTGGTATTTCACCTATCTGTATTGGCTGCAATTAAAACCCTCCTCTGAAAAGACTTTAGTCAAATGTTTGTGGAAGTTACATTTTGCTCAGTCATGTTATTCAGCTTTCTATCTTTGTTTGTATTCTACGACTGATTCCCCCTGAAAAAATGAATAGACACTCAGATTGTTTTTCTATTATTATAAAAGATAACAACTAATTTTCGAGATAAAAATTGCACCTTAGAGAATATTTCATACACATTCGAGGGGAGATTATTTAAATGGGGAGAGTCCAACAACTTGCATCAAACTTTTATTGTATTGATACACATGATTTAAATCGGGAACAACGTACAAGCTCCTATTTGCTAATCGATGAAAAAATTGCATTAATTGAGACTTCTGCTAGTCCGTCTATACCCTATATAATAGAGGGTTTAGAGGAATTACATATTTCTCTAGAGGATATTCAATATGTAATTGTTACGCATATCCATTTAGACCATGCTGGAGGTGCGGGATTATTTTTACAAAGTTGTCCAAATGCTTCATTCGTTGTACATCCACGAGGTGTCTCTCATATGGTTGATCCTAGTCGTCTAATCGAAAGTGCAAAAAGTGTTTATACTGCCGAATTCGAACGTCTATTTGATCCAATTGTTCCTATCGATGCTGAACGTATTATAGAAATTGGACATGAGGAAGTACTGTCGTTAGGTCAACATCAGCTAACGTTTTATCATACGGAAGGACATGCAAAGCATCATGTTTCCATGCTTTATTCTGCGACAAATGGTTTGTTTGTTGGAGATACAACAGGTGTACGTTACCCAGAGATGGACGGAGAGGCCATTGATTTAATCATTCCGTCCGCTTCACCAAATCAGTACGACCCAGATACAATGGAACAATCTATTCAGCTTTATGAGAAGCTCCATGCTACAGAATTGTATTTCGGTCATTACGGAGCGTATAAAAATCCAGCTGAAGCTTATAGACAAGTGCGCTACTGGACACCGTTCTTTCTAGCAGAAGGGGAAAAGGCACTAACTGTCTCAAGTGATTTGAAAGAACAAGTACAATTTTTAGATACTCGTTTAAAGAAGCTTTTACACAACTACTTACAGGAAAATGGCATTGAAGAAAGTCATCCCGTTTATCAAAACATCCCACTCGATACAAATGTTTCGGCAATGGGGATTCTCGGTTACTTAGAGAAAAAGAATTCCAAAAATTAAAGCATCGGCAGTGTTGTATTTTAGACTTACTTGGAGAGGAGTATTCCTCTCTGTTTTTTTATGTTCTTTTTTCTTGAATTGTTACGATATGTTTAATTTCAGTAGGCATGCAAGTAAGTTCTGATTTAAAGAACTCTGGGAATAGAAAGGCATCCTTAAGATTCGAAATAGGTAACCATTCTAATCTTTCTTCCATACCTTCACTGGTGTAGCTTTCACTTTTTACTTCGACTTCACTTGATTTCATCAAATAAAAGAATGATATTTCATGAAATTGCGTTTCTCCATATGGACCACTTTGAACGGGGAAAAAGTTTTCATGAAGAAACACTAAACGCTCAACTTCAAAATGCACTTTCGTTTCTTCAAAGCATTCGCGGATGATGGCTTCTTCCATCGTTTCCTGTAATTTTACTCTTCCCCCGACAGAATAGTAGTAAAGGTCACGACTATTTTTAACCATCAGCACGTTACCATCACGGAGAATTATTGCGCCCACCCTCATATTGAATACACCATCTTTAGTCGGGAATGTAATGTCTTGCTTTTGTTTATCCATCTAAATCCCTGCCTTTCAAATGTTAGCATTATCACTCTATATAGCCATCTTTTCTCGATATTGAACTGGACTACATTTGAGTTTATTCTTGATACGCTTACCGTTGTAGTAGTGAATATATCCATTAACAGCGAGCTTTAAATATTCAAAACTAGAGTAAGCTTCCCTCCCTCACCTATAAATAAGCATAGATTACACTCTATTTAATAACTTCTCATATTTTACCATACAAAAACGCCATTCATTAAAGTGCAAGACGAATATGCATACAATCTTTTTATTAAGATGCAGAACAGCTTTGTTAATATCTAAAAGGTATTGTTTTAATCATGATCGAATATAGAAAATATAGGTAATTTAAATAAATACGGGGTGAGTTAAATGAACGATGCATTTTATAGTAAACACTTTACGCTAGAGCAAATTAGTAAAAGTATCTTTGCAGCAATAGCCAAAGAAGGTAGCGGGGCTGTGGCAAATGCAGGTTTTGTGGATCTAGGAGATAAAATTATCATTTTTGATACATTTAACACACAACAAGCATCTGAAGACTTAAAACTCATAGCAGAAAAAATTACTAATCAAACCGTTACATGGGTTTTTAACAGTCATTGGCACGGCGACCATATTCGAGGCAACCAAACATTTAAAGATAGTATTATTATTTCAAGCAAAATTACACACTCAAAAATAAGAGACATGCATCCTTCTAGATTCAGTAAACAGAAAAATGATATTCAAGGCTTAAAAGACTATATTCAATCCTTAAAAGACCAGCTAAATCAAACCAACGATATCAAAATACAATATCAGATAAATTCACTGAGTGAGTTAAAAGATTCTATACCTACTTTGGAATTAGTATTACCGAACCGAACATTTAACAATGAAATAACCTTACAAGGAACCAAACGCTGTGCAAAACTTTTCACATTAGGAGGAGGTCATTCTTTTTGTGATGCTATGCTTTATATTCCGGATGAGAAAGTAATATTTATGGGGGACTTATTATCTGTGAATTGTCACCCAACGTTTTTCGAAGAGTCTGACCCTGTGAAATGGAGCAAAATTTTAAAAGAGGTTGAAAGACTAGAAATTGATGTGGCGGTACCCGGACACGGTCCAACGGGTACAAAAGAAGATATCTCAAAAATAATCAATTATATTTCTAAATTAACTTCCATTGCAGAAAAGAGCAGCTCAAATGAGAATATTGAAATCCCTGAAATCTTTAAAAAATGGAGTTCACCGGAGTTTTACCTACAAAATATAAAACGAATAAGAGAGTTGTCAAAACTTTAGTTTTTGTAGTATTGCATTTACAATATTCAAGTTTAGTAAAAGAGAAGGCTTATAATTTGGCCTCCTCTTTTATTCATTTAAATGATCCAAGACAGATCGAAAATCCTGCTCCTCCCCTATTTCTCGAAAATTCCGAAATGGATTCTCCATCTTTTTCATTCGATCAAGTACAGCTGGAATTGTAAAGAGATCTGGCGTTAACTGTTCATTGACCTCCTCCCAGTGTAATGGGGTTGCCACTAAACCCATTTCATTACCTCTAGTTGAATATGGAGCAATAATCGTCTTACCTTCTGCATGCTGTACATAATCTAAATATAATTTTTTATGCCTATTCTTCTTTAAACGCTCAATTGTATACAAGTCCGGTTTTTGCTCACATAAAAATCGACAAATAAATTCAGTAAATACTCGTACTTCTTCATAGGAAAATACATTTTCAGGTAACGGTATATATAGCTGCAACCCTTTACCTCCCGATGTTTTAACAAAAGATTGTAGCTTAAAATAATCGATAATTTCCTTTAAATCTAGCGCCCCACGAATGGCCAGTGAAAATTGCTCTACGGATGGAGGGTCTAGATCGAAAACAATCTCAGTCGGATGCTCTGTTTGCAACGTTTGGAATGGGATATGTAGCTCTAACGCAAGCTGATTGCCTAGCCACAATAATGTTTCTAGATTGTTACATACAAGATAATTAATGTCTTCTACCCTTCCCGTTGATACAAATGCAGGTATTTTCTCGGGACTACTTTTTTGATAAAAGCTTTCACCCGGAATCCCATGTGGAAACCGAATTAATGTAAGTGGCCGATTTCTCAGGAAAGGTAATAAATACGGAGAAATCATTTGTAAATAATGCAAATACCCATCCTTCGAAATACCGATTTCTGGCCAAACAGGCTTATCAGGATGCGTAATCTGAACAGTATCTGGAATCGGAAAAAGTTGACGCTGCATGTGCTGCCATTGACAATCCTCTGGCAACATCTCCAGGCGAAATGCATGGAAACGTGGTTCTCGAAGTTTGCTTCCATCAAAATCAATACATGCTATATCAACACAAATGGATGGCTCCAGTTCCCATGTTTCATTATTCCTCTGTCCATTTGCTTGAAAAAATGCAATGAGTGTTTTACGCTCTTCCTCTGACATTCCATGTTTAAAACTTACTATTTCTACTAGCTCGTCATGTTGATAAACAGAGCCGTGAAAATAACCATTTCCATGATCATATTTAGTAACTATGACCGTTACATAGCGCCAATTTTTAATTTTCACCCAATGTGTAGAGCGAGAATTCTCCATCCATTTACTCGTTTTCTTCTTTGCAACTATTCCCTCCCCATTGTAAACCTTTATAGCATGCCAAAGTGTTTCACTATGCTCCACACTGCTAATCGCTTGCAAAGGGCGTTGATCCTCATAATTGACAGTCACAGGGAGCTTTAAGATCGTAAAGAGCTTTGAAAGTTGCTGTTTACGTGTTTTTAAATATTTATTTGTCAGTGACTCGCCTTTAAAGCTTAGTAAATCAAAAGCAATATAATGAAACGGAAAGGAGCTTGCATGCGCAGCAATCACTTCTCTATTTTGCATCCTCCCTCTTTTTTGAACTAACGAAAAATCACTGTTAAAATCATTCGTTAAATAAACTAACTCACCATCAAATGTTAATGGTAAATACTTTTTAATTTTATTTAGTATACTTTTACAAAAATCGAGTATCTCCGGAAACAAGTGATTTAAGTTGTTGCCATTTCTGCTTATTAACAATGGCTGTTCGTCCCAAACTAACATACATCTAAATCCATCATATTTTGTTTCGTACAACCATTCCTCACCAATAGGCGTTTCGAGTACTTCTGTTAATAGCATTGGTTTCATTTGAATACCTACTTTGCTTTTTACCTTCAGTTTTTGACGATTTCACTTTAAGATACATAAAAATAAGTAAAATATATCATAGTAAGAAAAACGAGGTGATACAAATGCATACAGTTTGGAAAGGCAGTATCTCATTTGGTCTTGTCAATATACCGGTAAAACTACATGCCGCTACAGAAAATAAAGACATTAAATTGCGACAGCTCCATAAAGAATGTCATACACCTATTAGCTATAAAAAGGTTTGTGAAGGCTGTAACCAAGAAGTAAAAGATGAGGATATTGTTAAAGCATATGAATATGCCAAAAATAAGTTTGTCGTATTAGATCAAGAAGAGTTAGAGAACTTACGGAAGGAAAATGAAGATAAGGCCGTTGAAATCATTGATTTTGTGAAATTAACCGAAATCGATCCTATTTATTTTGAACGCACTTATTTTTTATCCCCTGATTCGACTGGCGGGAAGGCTTACTCCCTATTACGTCAAACATTAGAGCAATCCGGAAAAATAGGCGTTGCTAAAATTATGATCCGTTCAAAAGAGCAACTAGCAATTGTACGCGTTTATCAAAACGCTTTAGTAATGGAAACGATTCATTACCCTGATGAAGTTAGAAGTGTTGGTGATGTACCAAATGTTCCAAGCGAACCAAACATTGTTCCAAAAGAGCTAGAAACCGCACTGATGCTTGTCGATCAATTAACAACAGAATTTAATCCTGAAAAATATACAGATGATTATCGCAATGCTTTAATGGAGCTTATAGAAGAGAAAAAAGCTACGAATACAATATCGACTAGTGATAAACGTCCAGTACCTGATAATGTAACGGACTTAATGACAGCACTCCAAGCCTCATTAGAGAAAACGAAAAAGCCAGCAACAAGAAAACGAGCAACCAAAACGAAGAAAAATGCTTAAAATGTACATTTAAGAAGCGTATCCATTGTTTTTGGATATGCTTTTTTAAAGAATTTGCCTCTTACTAGATACGACCAATAGCTTGTCACAATACATTTCAAATTTATGATAAAAATTGGGCTTGACAATCTCTTCAAAACGGCGATTCCATTTAAGCAAGTTAATGAATATTGCAAAAGTAGGTTTGTAATTCGACTTTTCCAAACCTAGTTTTTGTAACGTAAATCTCTTTATTATTCGATAGATTCTGATGAAATACTTTGTATCTAAGAAAATAATTAAGTCGGCATTCGAAAAGCTTTGTGTTACCCAGTCTTCATTATGAACACCCTCAATAATCCACGCATTTGTAAGAATGATATTATTTAAATATGCAACTTTTTGTTGTTCGGTTCTTCTAATGTCACCGGAATTTTGCCTTAACCAAACAACATTATCTAGTTCATAATAAGGGATATTTAATTTCGCGGATAATTCTTTCGCTAAAGTTGTTTTCCCACTCCCAACAGAGCCAATGATATGTATTTTGCTCGGAAATTTCTTGTTCAAACGAACCCTCCTATCCTTTATAGTTTATTATTTTGTAGCTCATCACCAAAAGTTAGGATGGCAATTTAGTAAAAAGATTCACTATATACGTTGATCTAAGGTCCGGCTAGACGACTCCTTGGATTAGTTAAGATGAGACCCTGGAGCACAAGTGAAGCGGCTCACCGACGCGTCCAAGCTAGAAAGGAAATCAACCCTACATTTATGGTGCAAATCTAATTTGTGTGAATATTGGATTTATTATACAATATCTATTAAATAAAGTTAACGGTGAAGGAGTTAGAGGTATGTATCAAAATGAATTTAGTAGAAATTTAGAAAAATATAAAAATCCTATTGAATATGATGCACTTCATGAAAATTACAACGAGGATTTACTTTTTATTGAAAATCTTCTTAGCAAGAATAACGATACGATAATTGAATTAGCCTGTGGCACTGGTCGGTTAGCTATTCCACTAGCCAAGCAAGGCTTCAATGTTTATGCAGTAGATATCCATGAAGGGATGCTTCAATTGGCAATTGAAAAAGCGAAAAAACAAAATGTACATGTGCATTTTACTGTGCAAGATTGCACGCAACTTCAACTACCAATCACATCAAATTTTGTCTATATGACAGGAAATGCATTTCAACATTTTTTAAGTAATGAAAGCCAAAATGCTTTATTCCAATCCGTAAAAAAGCACTTACATCCAGGTGGAGAATTTGTATTTGATACGAGAAATGCTCTTCTAAATGAACTGTCTATCGTGGATGAATACGAAGAAAGTTCAGTCAATAGTAAAGGAGAAAAACTAACCATTCAGCATAAGGAAGAATATAATCCTGTCACACAAATCTTAACTTGTCGTTCTATAAATAAGCTAGAACATTCAACTTTCGAAGATTCAATTCTACTTCGCTATACATATCCAATGGAATTGAAAAGGCTATTAGAACAAAATGGGTTTGAATTATTACATCTATACGGTTCATGGAAAAAAAGTGAATTTACGAAGGATAGTCCTTCTATGATTGTACATGCGCGATTAACAAAACAAAACCCATAACACAAACATTCGTTCTGCTTTTCTGTTATAATAAAGAAAAAACCAGGAGCTAAATAGATGATAAACATTCTTGAACGCATGGAGCATTATCGAATAGCAGGTCTTAGCCTTGTAGCGATCGAAAAAGGAAAAATCAGTAAGGCAGATTATTTTGGTGTTTCTGAAGCAGGTACCGATCATAAAATTAATGAGCACACAATTTTCAATGCTTGTTCGATTAGCAAGTTTTTAACTAGTATTTTAGTGCTGAAATTAGTAGAACAAGGGCTAGTAGACTTAGATGAAGATGTCAATCAGAAGCTAGTTTCATGGAAGGTACCTGACAATGCATTTACAAAGCATAAAAAAGTTACATTACGCAACTTACTCTGTCATCAATCCGGTATTGTAGACCCGGAAGGCAGTTTTACGACGGTAGAAACTTTCAATGACATGCCATCCATGGTTGAAATACTGAATGGTAAAACTCCTTATTGCAATACCCCTATTGAGGTAACGTATGAACCCGAAAGTGAATTTCACTATTCGGATGCAGGCTTTTGCGTCATTCATTTACTTATTGAAGACACAATGAGCAAACCATTTTCAATTCTTATGGACGAACTTATTTTCAAACCGTTAAACATGACAAACAGTATATTTTCTACCAATATTCCAACATTCAATACGGCCTATTTAGCTTGCGGTCATGATCTAAATGGTGCGTTAATTTTAGGGAAATATTCTATTTATCCATATCTTGCAGCTTGTGGTATATGGACTACTCCAAACGATTTAGCAAAATTATTACTGGATAATATGAATGGTGTCAAAGGACGAAGTAAAATTGGTATTACGACAAAACAAGTAAATGAATTGTTTCAACCTCAAGGATGTAAGGAATGGTCAGGCCTTGGTGTATTTCTGGATGGGGCTGACAAGAAACTCGAATTTTCATCTCTTGGCTGGGGTGTTGGGTTTCAATGTATGCTCGTAGCCTATCCACATCTCGAACAAGGACTTGTTATGATGACGAATGCTGATACAGGGGTGCATCAAATGAAGGGAATTATGGGAGAAATCTATCATTCGCTTTACAAATAACCGAAAAAAAGCTGGATGATTTATCTTATGGTGACAACAACTCACGGAATAGTTTAGTTGAATGAGGAATTTCTTACTAAGCAGATTTAGTTATAATTGAAGAAACAGCAGATGGAACGCTTATCTTTAATTATTTTGGAGAAAGTCATGCAGGTTCACATATGATACATCCTTTAGAAATTGAAATAGATGGAGATCAGAAGCTTTGGAAACCTTACTGTCCGATTTTATTAAGTTATTTCTAGTTGAAGAATTAGCGATTGATTCAACATAATATATAAAGATCAATTTACTTTGCCAGACAGTCAATACACGGACTCTATCTATTATGAAGAATTTGATCATGACAAAGTAACGAAAGAAAAAAAGCAAACATGGGAAGAGCCTCTACAACAAATAACGTTGATTTGGGAGAGTTAAAGAGGAACTGATTTGTATCAAATAGGGCGAGAAAATCAGAAAGAATATGTCACAGTTAGTTTAGTAAGGGATAATCTTTTTAAATCGATTGCTTCACAATAAATACAAAAAAGAGAAATTGCGCTGTGCAATTTCTCTTTTTTGCTTGAACTGAAAATAATTATAACTCATCCTCGGTAACTTCATTATTATTTTTATTACCATTTCCATTACCATTTCCATTACCATTGCCATTACCATTGCCGTTTCCATTGCCGTTGCCATTTCCATTTCCGTTGTCATTCCCTGGCTTTACAACCAACACATCAAATGTTAGTGTATGCTCACCATACGTTACCGTAACCGTCGTATTACCTTGACCTTTTCCTTTTACAGCCCCTGCTTTTACAGTAGCTATTTTATCATTCGCTACTTCGTAGGTTGCAAGATTTGTAACATCTTTTTCTGTTGTTTTACCATCAAAAGTAGTTACTTCAGTAATCTTAACTGGAACTTCTTTACCTATTCTAGTTTCAACCTGAGCTTGATCAATTTCTAGTGTTACTATTGGTTTTTCTATAACAGGTGCTTTAACTGTAACATTTAAAGTAACTTTATTATCACCGTATGAAATAGTAATTGTAGTTGTGCCCTCACCTACTGCAGTTACTAATCCATTTACTATTGTTGCAACATTTTCATTTCCAACAACATAAGTAGCTTTTGAAGTTACGTCTTGCTTTGTTGCATCACCTTCTGCAGGCGTTGTCGTTTCTGTTACCGTAAGTTGTGCAGTTTCTCCAGCTGTTAGGTTTAGCTCAGTTGGATTTACTGAAAGTGTTACTACTGGTTCTACTACTTCTTTTTCATATATCTTCGCTTCACCAACATTCCCGGCAGCGTCTTTAATTATTACTGATACAGCATTAGTTTCTGCTGTTACTGGGAATGTGAAGCTACCATCTTGATTTAATTCAAAAGCAACTGGAGCTTGTACTTCGCCATTTACCGTCGAAATATAGGAAGCTTTTAATTTATCATTTAAATTGTAATTTAAACCATATGAATATAACTCTTCATTGTAGTCGATATACTTATCTGTTACCTGTCCTGTAGCGACACCTTTAGCTACTGAACCAGTAATTTCTGGTTTCGTCGTTTTCACGATAATTGGTCCAACATAATCGGAAACTACTCCTGATGCTGCAAGACCGGTGAAGTCAATTGTATACAGACCATCTGGAATCTTTGTGGCAGATGCTGTCCCCCATGGTTTGTACTGCCCACCAACCTTCAGCGTATAAGAGCCTTTTCCTAGTGAAGTACCTGCATGTAGATAACCAATGTAGCCGTCTCCGTATTCTCCACCTTTAGGATTCATAATATCCCAAAGCTCGATATAGTTAGTTGTTACATCTCCAGTTAATGTAAATGAAAGTACAGCTGAGTCTTTTACTCCATCTCCGTTAAAGGATAGGTCTGTTTCTGTAATCTTGAAATCTTTAATTTCAGTTGCTGCCGCGCCGCCAAAGTCTGCTGCGAATGGCAATGAAATTTCTGTATCTCCACCGCTGATGTCAATATATCCCAGTATTTCAGAGCCGTTTGGTGCTGTAGCTTGTGAAGCCGTTAATGTAATATTTAAAAGTTGCTCACCATCTAGATTAAATGTCGGCTGATCTACTGTAACAGTTGCATCACCAAAAGTTTTTGTTACATCTATTGATACGTTATAATTGCCGCCGTTCCCTTTAATATCTTTTACTAAAACTTGTTTTGTTACAGAAATATCTCGGTCTTTAAGCGATTGTGGACCGAAAGTAACTGTACCTTTCAAGTTTTCTGTAACTACACCAGTTCCATCTAAAATTGCGCTATCAAGTGCATAGGCAAGAATTTCTGGATGAGCTGCTGCATAAGGATCTACACGACCTGCACCTTGAGAAAACACATCGTATTTGGTTTTATCTATAACCTTTGCTGTATTAGAAAGCGCCACTTTTACATCGAACGCATTCCAATCCGGATTTGCTTGTTTAACTAATGCTGCAATACCTGCAATATGCGGTGTTGCCATAGAAGTTCCTGTTTTACGACCATATGCTTCCCCATAATCTGCATTAGGGAAATCTTTTTTATACATTGGAATCGTTGACATAATATTTGTTCCAGGTGCACTTACATCTGGTTTAATATCAAAGTTTGGTGTAGATGGTCCACGTGAACTTGAAGAGTTTACATCATCCCCTAGTGTCTTTGTGGAAGCAAATTTACTAAAGCTTACTTTTCCGGTTCCGCCTGCTAATGCAGCGCGAATTGCATCGCCATCCGTTTGGGACATATCAAATGTTGGCAGAAATTCAAAAGAATCACCAAGGAATGTACCTGAAATGTTCGGTGCATTCGTTCCACCGGCAAAGTTATGAATAATTGTTGCGACTGCTCCATTTGCCTTTGCATTCGCAATTTTATCAACGAATGCGATACTGCCACGAGAAATCAATGCCACTTTACCTCGTACATCAATTCCTTCATAGTCTTTTACTTCTCCGTTTCCAGGAACAGCAACTAGGTCAAATTCTCCTTGAAGCTGTGTTGCTAAATTTTTCGCAAAGGTCGTTCCCATTAATGGAAGCTGCTTTTTTAAGTTGTAGTTGCCAACTGTAACATTCACTTCACCGTTATACATTGTTTCAGGGTTTGTTGTGTTACCAACAGCAATTCCTAAACGAGCGGTTGCAGGCGTGCCCATTGTTCCGCGATTTGGACCATCGTTCCCTGTTGCAAGTACTCCGATTGTTCCAGCCATCATTGCATTATTAATAGCAAATGAACCAGCATCCGTTTCAGAGTTAGCTCCCCCGCCAAGTGAAAGGTTGATAATGTCCATTTTTTCGATTACAGCAGTTTCAATTGCTTTCACAATACCAGATGTAGATCCACTTCCGTATGCTCCAAGAACACGGTAAGCATAAAGGTCTACCTTTGGAGCAATTCCTTTAATACCAAATTCGTTAGCTCCGATTGCTGCAATTGTTCCAGCAACATGTGTACCGTGAGAAGTATAGAACGCGCTTCCCTTTTCATTAAATTCAGGTGTCCCGACTGGACGCTCCGAAGGCAATGTTTCCGATGCATCATCATCTGCCCGAGGCTTCGTGTAAGTTGCTGAATTCGGAATGAAGTTCTTTCCACCTTTATAAATTCCGGCAAACTCAGGGTGATCTACATCAATACCCGTATCTAATACTGCTACTTTTATTCCTTGTCCTTCAAGTCCTTCCTTCCAAAGCTGTTCGATGCCAAGGAAAGAATTACTTGTATTCATTTGAGCTTCTAATTGATCTTCTTTAATAAGTTCCGATGATTTCTTTGTATTATCTTCTGATGCGTAAACAATTGCATCAGGTTCGATTAATGTAATTC
Organism: Lysinibacillus xylanilyticus; assembly: GCF_001708185.1. Classification (GTDB taxonomy): domain Bacteria; phylum Bacillota; class Bacilli; order Bacillales_A; family Planococcaceae; genus Lysinibacillus; species Lysinibacillus xylanilyticus_A. Next base: position 337,848 of record NZ_MDDN01000003.1, read on the forward strand.
CTTCTACTGTAAGCAGTTTCGGGAGATCATTTGCTTTCACAGTTGCCGCAAAACCGTTTAAAACAGTATCAAATGTGTATCCTTGAGTCATCTGAACTTTTTTAGCAGCTAACTCTTGTTTAACCTCTGCTTGTTGTGCTTTTACATTTGAACGAACTTCATTTGCTCGAGCATTAGAGAATTTTTTGCCTTTGACTTGGCTCATTCCTTGCTCTAGTGCCACAGGCATTTCAGATAAATGAACGATGACTGCAACATCTTGATTGCCTGATACATTTTGTAAGCTTTCGTGAAGAGTTGGACCATCTTTAGACAAGCTTAGCTGTTCAGCGATAGCCGCCTTTAGTTGAATTATACTTTCACTTTGACTATCCTGCTTAAATGGTTTCGATTCTTCAGCACTAGCGCTCGACAATGGAACCAATAGAGAAAGCACCATAACGAAAGCTAGAATACTACTTAAGAACTTCGTAAACTTAAACTTTTTCAAATCTCATTTCCCCCTTCTGCTTTTAGTTGTCGCACTTTTCAGTATAGTGCGATATTTCAAATTTATCACAAAATTACCAATACTAATATCGGAATATTTAAACATTTTAAAATATTGATAATTAGTATCAGTTTATCAAATATAGATTAAATCTATCTTCCTAGTAATTTAATAAAAAAGTAGAACTTTCATATGAGAAATGACTTACAGTAATTCATTAATTTTTTCAATTAATCCTATCAAGGCAAGAGTTGTAGGTGCAATCGCCGGTGTAGTTGCTGATAGAAAATTAGAAGGGTAGTAAGAGGCGTGATTGGAGGTGAATCGATTTAGTATGTGATCCGGGAAATTAAAATAACTGGCGATTATTAAAAAAATCGCCAGTTAATAGGTTGTGATGAATCATATCAAAAGCTATTAGTGTTATTGTAAATAAATGATAAAGTTTATTCTTTCGAAAATGCTTATTTTTTGATGAGAAATAACTACATTATGATGAACCTAATTAGTTAGAGATTGGTGATTGAGAAAATATATATAGCTCTACGTGTAAAAAAGCTCTAAATTCTGTAACATAATTAAATTCTAGAAGTTATATATGTGAGGGAGGTGAAAAGAATGGACTTTGAGGAGATCTATCTATTCCATACCTTATATAAATCATCAAGCCTCTTTCATGACCATATAATGCATTTGCACCATTTGTCCATAGCGAGTCGTATGGATTAACTTCAAATCTTGAAATGGATTATTATACTTAAACAGCGGAATGCCAGTACCTAATAGATGTGGTGTGATTGTAATTATCAGTTCATCTATTAACTGTTCCTTCATAAATGCATCAAGTATGTCAGCTCCACCAACCATCCAAATTTTCGAGCCTTCCTGTTCCCTTAATTTTTTCGAAAACGCTACGACATCCTCATTCACAAACTCAACATGTTCGTTTTTACCTCTTAATGAAGTCGAGAAAACATAACATTTCTTATCGGGATATGGAAAAGTCTCCGAGTGCTCTATAACGTAATCATACGTTCTTTTCCCCATAATAATGGTATCGATGGCTTGATACATGTCGGAATAGCCAGCATCCCCTTCCACCTCTGCCTCTTCCAGCTATTGTAAATCATCATTTTCTTTCGCAATAAATCCATCCACACTAGTCGCAACATATAAAATGATTTCTCGAGACATATCGTCATCTCCCTTTCTCTTTTGAAAAACTCATGAACACTATCTATAATAAACCTAAAACATGACAATTACTGGCATGATTAAATGAAAAAAGGTGAGAAAATGTCAAAAGCAAAACGTTTATTAGATATTCTTCTATTTGTTAGCGCAAAAAAGAAATTTACTGCACAGGAAGTTGCTGATGAATTCAATATATCGATTCGCACTGTTCATCGATATATTTTAGATTTAAGCGATATGGGCTTGCCTATTTACGCAGAACAAGGACGAAACGGTGGCTATACTGTCCTAACGAGCAGACTTCTTCCCCCTATTTTATTTACAGAAGATGAGGTAGTTTCGATTTTCTTTGCGTTTCAATCACTGCACTATTACCGCGATTTACCTTTTAATACGGAAATTAAATCCGCTTCTCATAAGCTTTATAGCTCACTTCAAGAGGAAGCGAAGCGTAAAGTAGATAAACTTCAATCCTATATCGCCTTTTGGAATCCTAAAAGGGCAATTGAAACACCTTTATTGAAAGATGCTTTAGAGGCAGCCATAGAAAATAATAATCTTTATATTCAATATGAATCCAAATCAGGTACTACTACGAAACATATTCATCCACTAGGTGTTTATGCACATGATGCGTTATGGTATATGCCTGCCTTTGATTTCACTAAACAAAAAATATTACTATTTCGTGTAGATCGTATTCTTTCTATCGTAGAAAGTGAAGAAAACAAAGAAAAATTCTTAAATTTGGAGGAGTGGTTTGGCAGTCCATATGAAACTAAACAACCCATTCGTTTACACGTTTTATTATCAAGGGAAGGTGTAAGACAATGTAAAAGCGATCCAAGCCTGGGGGATTTTGTCGTCATAACACAAGACGGCACAGGCTATATTGATTCCATTATAGACAAAGGTGAGCTTAATTTTATCAGCCCCCTCTTTTACCGACTTGGTGTGCATGCTCAAATTGTAGAACCTAAAGAATTAATCAATATTTTACGACAGCAGGCAAAAGACATTCTATCTCTCTATCAAGAAAATGATTAATGTTATATGACGATTTTGTAAGATTGGCGTAACATTCATCGTTACTACTTTATGGATAATTTCCTTATACTTTGTAAGTGAGGAGGAGATAACATGCAACCAATTGAATTAAATAAACGAATTGATACATTAGATTATTTAAGGGGATTTGCTTTATTAGGAATTATTTTAGTAAATATCCCAGCATTATTGTGGATTAATCCACCAGAAACATCTATAGATATTGCATACAATAGATTTTTAACACTTTTTGTGGAAGGAAAGTTTTTCTCCATTTTTTCATTTTTATTTGGTGTAGGTTTTTATATTTTTATATCTCGTGCAATGGCTAAAAATAATAACGCAAATCTTTTATTTATTAGAAGAATGATTATCTTATTGTTAATCGGGCTTGTACATTTTTATTTCCAACCTGGAGAAGCATTAACCGTCTATGCAATTTTTGGCTTAATAGCGTTACCATTTTACAAAGTTCGTAAAGAAATAAACGTAACTATAGGACTTATATTGTTAGCTGTGACAGCTTTTTATGGCATCAAAATTGCTATGCCACTTCCACTTATTTTACTGGGATTAGCTGCGGGACAGTATCGAATTTTTGAAAAGATCAACGACAATCGTAAAAGCATATTTATCTTTACAATTATAATGTTCTTTATTAGCATAGGGGGCTTGCTGTATCAATGGCATTATGTCCCAGAGGCAATGGTGAACGTTGACAATTTGACAAAAGTTGAATTTACAGAACATATGACAAACATTGAGAAATTTTCATTAATCGGGCTTCAATTTAGCCCATTTGTATCTGCATTTTATGTGGGATTATTAATACTTTTACTGCAACACCCTGTATGTCAGACTTTGCTTTCACCGTTAAAAAACTATGGCCGAATGGCATTAACAAATTATTTAGGACAAACAGCGCTAATCTTACTAATCGGCAATGCTTTTCACCTGATAGGCAACATTCGTTTTATCCAATCTCTTTGGATTTGCATAGGCATTTACATTTTTCAATTATTATTTAGCGAAATTTGGCTGAAATTCTTTAGATTTGGTCCATTTGAATGGCTGTGGCGAATGGGCACGTACTTGACAATACCATCATTACGTAATAGTTCAAAAAAATAGAATGAAGAATGGCAGAGACCTAACAGCAAGTTTTTCATATAAACATAATGGTAGTGAACCTAATTTAATCCAATCTTTACTCAAACCTTCGACAAAAACAAACCTCATTATTTTGGGCATTTCTACTTAGGTAGTGACCTTTTTTGTTGTCCAATGCTTATGAAGTTGATTATATTAAAAAATCGACAAAACCTTTGTGGTTTTTGTCGATTTTTACTTTTTATTTAGCGGCCCAAATATCAATTTCTATTTTAATATCAGGAAGTCCTAATGCAGTAATATAAGCGATTGTCATAGAAGGATAAGGATTGCCAAACATGGTTTCCCAGTGTTGATAGAAATCATCCCAATCAATTTCTTCTGTTGCCCAAATATTAGCTTTCACCACATTGTCTGCGTTTAGTCCTTCTGTTTCTAATATAATTTGGATGTTTTTTAATGTATTCTTAACCTGCTCAGTTAGTAGTGATGGTAATTCCCCGGTTTGCCCTACCCCAATCTGTCCGGATAATGCGTACATTGTTGCATCTTTAGGGATGATGGTCAGATGGCTGTAATTGCCAACAGGACTAGGTGCTTGGATTGGATTTTTACGTGTAATTCTATTTTTCATGTTCAATCTCCTCTAGGTTTTTATTTTTCTAAAAAAGGGCAGACTTCTCCCTATAAACTCAATTTTAGAAAAAAACAGCAGTTGAGAATCCAATACCCATACTTAAAAAACACAATGATCTTTTTTTCATTTGGACTCTCCCCTTCCACCTAAAGTAGCTTTTACATTACCATATCTTTCATAAACAATCAAATCTCTTACTTATTTTCCTTTTTGGTAAAAATGCGCAATAACCCTAACAAATAAAATATAACACTTGTCACGATCGCATTATAAAATAACATAGAAATTGAAGTTGGACCCCATACTTTAATAAATTCCCAATTTACCCCTATTACAATTTTAGGGAACATCAATAAAAGTGTTAAAAATATTGCTACAACTAAAGAATGTATAATTAGGAAGAACGTCCTTTGTGCATTGAACGATACTCTAATTCGCTGTTTTTTAACAATCTTCCTCACCGTTGTTAGCAATAAAATACTTAAAAACATCACCAGTCCAACGACAATCACACACAAAAGCGTCATGATTTTATCTATCCTTTGTAAGTTGTCAGAATGATTATTGTTAACATTTTTCCCTTCCCACAGATCCATCACACCTTGACCAATAGCTGTTGTATAGCTCGAGTTCATATTGGACAGGACGGCCACTCCTAATTGTTCATCAGGCTGCATGATGAAATAAGATGTAAATGTTGGATTTTCACCTGCATGGAGGATATATTGTTTTTTGTCGCTTTCCATTACTCCCCATCCACTAGCGTAGTATGTATCCTTATCAAAAGGCTCTACAGACTGATCAGGAATATGCGATTCTTGAATTAATTTTTTATCAATAGAATAAATTTGGCTACTTTCTAACTGTAGTTTTAACCATTTCGCTATATCATTCGTGTTGCTTATCATATATCCAGCAGGTACATTTCCACGATAGATAGGCGGTGTGTAAGGCTGCTCTCTCATAAGTCCGATTTTATAACCAGACGCCATCTCATTAGAATTAACTTGATGAAGACCAACAAATGAATCATTCATATTGAGTGGCTCTAATATATGATGTTTGATATACACATCAAAGGGCTGTCTTGATACCTTTTCCACAATGAGTCCCAAAACATCATAATTGAGCGTTGCGTATTCAAATGAGCTACCTGGTTTTCGATCTAATGGCTGATCAAGTAATTTTCTCACAGTCAACTCAAGGGCATCACTTTCATTACTTTCAGGGATATTAGCTATAGTGATAGTTGGAATCCCACTTGTATGATATAGTAACTGATTAATCGTAATCGACTGTTGCTCCCCATTATATTTTAACTTCAACCATGGGATATACTTTTGGACATCATCAGATCGTTTTAACAATCCTTCCCTTTCCAATTGTAGAATGGCTAGTCCTGTAAATGCTTTCGATGTCGATCCAAGTTCAAATAATGTATCAGAAGTAACTGGTGTTTTGGACTTAACATCGGCATATCCGAAGCCTTTTTCATAGACCGTCTTCCCCTTTTCTACAATTACTAACGATATCCCTGGAATTTTACTAATCGCCATCTGCTCTTCGACAAATTGTTCAATTTTTTGAATTTTTTCATCTGAGTTTGCATTAACGATTATTGGCGAAAAACTATAAAACGCTACTATCATGGCTATCATAAACAGATAGATTTTGGATGATTTCATTTTCATTTCTCCTTTGGATCTATACTTTCAAAAAGTATCGCTAGGTATTAGCTAACAACATTGTTTACTATAACAGGCAATTAGTAGCGGAACCATCGTTCAACATGACTAAAAACGACACTACATGACAATTTTGTAACGTACAGGTTTTTTGCTACAAATCTGTATAGACGACCACATATTAGAAAGAGATCTTACGTAAACAAAAAAGACCAAGCTCAAAATTAATTGATGCATGGTCATCATCTTTTACGCAGCAAATTGCTGTGTTATCGTTTATTTTTAATCACAACTTCTGTTACAGTTAGTAATTTTCTTGGTTTAATATTATCCATGATAATATCCGCGATATCATTAGGATCCATTAAGTTCTTTGTACGTTCCTCCGAAAATATCCCGTCCCAAAACTCTGTTCTCATGCCACCCATGTATACAGCACATACATTAATGGCTGTTTCGTTTAATTCCAATGCTAGGCTCTCTGTAAATCCTTTAACTCCAAATTTACTTGCACAATAAACAGATTCCGTTACTTTCCCTTCTTTACCAGCTGTGGAAACTATATTGACGATCGTTCCTTCATTACGTTCTTTCATACCTTTTAACACTTCTTGTGTACAAAAAATTGTTCCTTTTAGATTAATATCAATCATTTGATGCACTGAATCTTCACTCAAGTTTTCAGCATTATCAAAATACCCAACACCAGCATTATTAATGAGTAATTGAATTGATCCAAATTCATCTTGTATAGTTTGAATGATCTGAGCGACCATTTGTTTTGAAGAAACATCAACCTCATAAATAGAATAACCATTGCTTAAAGTTTTAGCCGTTTCCTCAAGCTTTGATTTCGTTCTACCAAGCAAACAAATGTAATAGCCTAAACCTGAATATTTTTTTGCCAGTGCAGCACCTAATCCACTGCCAGCGCCTGTTATAACAACGATATTTTTGCTCAAATTTATCATCCTCTCTCGCAGTTAATTATAACAGAATAGAAATTTCTATCAATAAACGAGCGTTGAATTGTATGAGTCCCCTTGCCCTAGAACTGGCATGGTAAATCTCATAAATAGGAGTTACTCCTGACATGCTAATAAAGACATATCATTACTTATGTATAGTTACTAAAATACATGGATCCAGAATAGGTTTGCTTTCATATGTTTTCTTTTTATTTATAGCAAATTGATTCATATGTCTAAAGCATTACAATAGAGTTTGAATATTATGATTATGTAATCTGCAGATTATAAAACTTTTATTTCGCAAGGAGGTGAATTTCAAATGCCTTTGACTACAGGTCCAGTTGAAAATACAGGGAATCAACCAGCAAATGCAAATAGCGTTCGTATTAAAATTCTTAATCTCACTGGAGGTACGCTCACTGGAACAATCAGAGTTTTCAGACTGAATGGCACAAGACAACTACTGTCAACAACTTCCTTTAGCGTAGGTGCAAATGCTTCTACTTTTTTCACTCGAGGTTTAGGACTCTCAGCACAATATGAAGTAGAAATTTCTCCAAATCAAACTGGCGGATTATTTAGTGTTTACGGGCTAACAGCTTCAGGTGTTATCATTACTGCCCAAAGATTTGTTAACTCAGAATTAACACAAATTCTTTAAGTGTTAGAACAGGATTTTTCATTTAAAGGTTAAAGTTAATTCAACACTTCCCTTTGTACCCACTCGAAATTTTTAAATATAATAGAAGAAAGTCACTTATTTTTATTTTTAAATGAGTGACTTCTTATTGTTCTAAGAAGATTTCTTTTCAACCTTGCTTGCTTATCTAAATATCCCGAATTGCTTGGATCATCTTTACGCTCAAGTCATTTCTTCTTTTTGTGAAAACCCCTCACTTGTACCCACTCAAAATTTATATATTAATAGAAGAAAGTCACTTATTTTTTAAATGAGTGACTTTTTATAGTTCTTATAAGGTTTCTTTTCAATCTTGCTTGCATATCTAAATATTCCTAATTACGTGGATCATCTTGACGCTCAAGTCATTACGTCTAATTTTTATTCATTTTTACGTATACAAGTTTCAAGTCATCTCGACTTCTTTCTATTAGTATTATTTTGTAATTTTTTGGGTATGCAATGCATATAATATTAATTAATATAAACGGCATACATTCATTGAATGAAGAATATAATTCTGGAGGGTGTTAAATGAATACAATTAAATCTTTAATTTTCCCCCAAGACTTGAATAGATTGACCAAAACTCTACTTAAAGAGGTTTGTAGTGATATGACTTTAGAAGCAACAGGTAATGTAAATGAACTAGCAAGTAGAGTATGGAACGCTTTTGAACGTATTGAAGGAGATGTTCTTACAACGATAAGCAATAATATTTTTACTGGGGCCGTTTCTTTAGTTTGGTATCGAACTACAAATCCAGCTGGTTTAACTGGGCTTAAACAAAGTATTATTAATAAAATGCCATTTAACCCTTTCGAAACAGTAATTACACCAAATTGCGAAAATGTTCCCATTGAACCTGCCATTATTGCTGCTACTGAAATCGATGGTTCACAAGCTTATTATTTAAGGTTTATTCATAGAACCGGGGTAAATGTAGATTACTTTTTAACTCATCGAAGAGAATACATTAAACATGAAATTACGACAGTTTATATTGATGAAGTTAAGGGAATAATTGAAGTACGAGCAAGTTCAGCAGTTGCAAAGAAAATTATTGCTGGATTAGCTAAAATTGTAGATGATGAATATGAATTCAAACAATATGATTTCTTACAGAAGTATGGCGGAACTCTTGAGCCTTTAGCTGATATTCTTCAAGGAAGGCTTATTGATGCTACAGGAAGACCAGCAGGATTAGTAAATACATTTGAAGAAACGCAAGGTAAATCTATTGTAAGAATACTTTCCGCAATTGATGAATACTATACTAATGGTGAATTATCAGCTCTTGAGCAAAACTTAAATAGCGAAGATATTACCAGTATTTTAGAAACAACACCTTTTACTTTGTTACTTTTAAGTGGTCTTGAAACAATTGGATTAGGTAGCATTAGAGAGTTAAGAGGCTTACCATTGTATAATTATTTAGAGCCTTATTTATCCAAACAAAAAGGATCAATACTATTTGAACATAGTGTTGGTGGTGTGGTACAAGAATATTCTATTCGAATTGGCGTAACTACAAAGACATTTAAGTTCAATGTATTTGCGTCTGAACATGTATTGGATTATATTAGAGAAAAATTGATTCTGCGAGGTAAAAGTTTTGAGCAATTTAAAACCATGGGAAATTTCTCAAAAAATAGATAATGCACTCGAAGCAATTGCTATAAGTAAAGTTGATAAATTTTACCATAGTTATATTGCAGAAATAACTGGCTTACCTCTTGGAGTAGTTATTGATAAATTATCTGAATTAGAAAAACAAGAAGCGCTCGTTATAGAATTAGAATTCCACTGTGAGGAATGTAGTAGAAGTATTTTAACCGCCAATAAACATGAATTGGAAAATATGGATTCACTTACTTGTAAGTATTGTGGGGCCGAAAATTGTTTTGATCCTTTAAACGCTATTCCAATCATCAAATTAAGTGAAGATTTCAAACAAAGTTTTTCTAAAAAAAAAATAATAACAAAAGGGCTAATGTCGGGTTAAGTAAAGAAAATAAACCTGAGAGTTTAAGAGAAATTATTGATATTTTAGCAAAAGAAAATTCTGGTCAATTATTAGATACAGTATCGAAACTCGGGCAAGTCACTATTATTTTAGGAGATGGTTATATGGGTGAATCTAGTAAATATGGTGGTTTAACTTTCGGAGAAAACAAAGGTAATATAACGATTGAGAACAACGGTACACTGAATCAAGGAATAGCTAGCCGATCTGATGATATTATTCTTGCGTTAAAACAACTTCACGAAGATATTCAATGCCTATCAGATGAACAACGAGAAATTGCAGAAGCGCATTTTGAACTCCTTCAAACTCATATAAACAATGGAGATAAAGAGAAAGCTAAAAAACCATTAGAGAAATTGACTGAAATACTTGGTGTAATTACCTCTCTTATAACTATTGCTTCTGCCTTAGGACTTGGAATTCCTTTAAAATAATAATTTATATGAGATTCAAAATTAAACTGCCCTTCAATTGTCGGACATAACTAACCCTAGGACACTAGGAGGTGCAATTTTTATGTGGAGAAATATAGTATATAACTATGGAATGATAAGCCTGACACACAGTCACGCTCAAGTATTTTGGACGCTTTCTCCACTTTACAATTGCCCTTTATTCTATAATTGTCATGTTATTAGATCCCTTTACATATATTAGTTTCGGGATAGCTTCTTTACATCGCCCCAAGCTGTAATCGCATTTTGCTATCCCACCACTTTTGTTAATTCCTTAGATCGGTAAGATTTTTGAAAAACAACTACCTATGGGGATTGAAGCTGGGACATAAGTATCCTTTCTCAGCAAAATAAAAAAGTCACATCAGAAAAGCGCGAGAAATCAACGTTAAAATTGATTTCTCGTGCTTTTTAAGGTTTTGACCAGTTACGTCCAATCCCCTTTCATTTAATCCTCATATTGTTTAGTAATAGAGGTATTAAAGTTCGCGTTATTGTGCTAATATTTACACAAATAAGAATATTAAAAGGAGACCTTTATGAATTCATATGAAACTAGAGTTAAAGAATTTTTAGACTCTAATAATGTAAAAGCTGAACACTTCGTATTTAATCAATCATGCCACTCCGTAAAAGAGGCTGCTGAAGCAGTTAATGGTTCGGAAGACGATTTTGTAAAAAATATTTGCATGATTGACTCAAATAATGAATTAATAGTTGCTATTGTAAAAGGAAACAATAGAGCTAGTACAACTCGTGTTGCCAAATCATTAAACATAGAAAAACCAAGACTTGCTAACGGAAATGAAATTATTGAACATACAGGTTTCCCCCCAGGTGGAGTTCCTTCGTTTGGTTTTCAAGCAAAGTTTTTAGTTGACCCCAAAGTAATAAATATGGATTACATATATACCGGTGGTGGTTCTGAGAACTCATTAGTTAAAATAAGTGTTCAAGACTTATTAAGAATCAATCAAGGTACTATCATTAAAGTAAGTAAATAGCAATGCAAAACAACCGTATAAAATGACGGTTGTTTTGCATTGTAAGAACAACATACTCTTCTCTACTGCACATTTTCTTTCTGTTGCCCAAGCGGCTCATCAGACGCCCCTAGGAAGCTCTGCTCTGTGCGAAAGCAAAGCGTCAGCACCAAAGCGTTAAGTCGGAACGGAAATTAACCACACGTTATGATGATGAGCCTAAAAGGCAGAAACATTTTCCAATTTTAATCGTTTATTACTTTGTAAAGGAGATATGAAAAAGTTCAGTTTACTTAATCTAGGAAGTCTTGTTCTTGGAATAATCGCTTGACTATTACCAATCGGAAATCTTTTGCATTCTAATATGCAAGTTCATAATAATGGGATAATAATTTGTATGTTGAGCTACAGTGCTTGTACGACATCGATAAGTTTCCAGTTATTTTATTATGACCAACTAGTGAAAATTGAGGATTGGACTGCTCTTATGGATACATCAGGAAGTACAGTTGTTGCTGTAACCATCCTGCTCATCGGTACGATTCTCTTAAATATTTTAACTATAATTGTACATCGTATTAAAAAAGAAACCTATATTCGTAAACGGAGTGAAAAAATGTACAGAAATAACCGTTCCTACTACATAGTTGCTATAACAAATATAATTATTGTTTGTTTAGCCCAAATTTTTTACCAGACACTACTTGAAGAATCAATAAATATTGCAATTTTTGAATTTTTGATTTTCCCTTTACTTTTTGTACTTATCAATTTTTTTCTTTGGTTTAGCCAATTCAAACTAGAATTTTATGAACACACATTATTTGCCTATCTAGCCTTCTTTGTTTACGTCATTGTATCTTCTATATTGAAATTAGTAATCATAGGACCTGCTCAAGAACTACCTCCAGGCGAAATCGTATTAGGGGCAGATTTGATAATGATTCTTGCCATCTCAATAATACAGTGTCTAATTTTACTGTTTTTAAATTTCATTTGTTATATAGGTTATCGAATCTTTGGAACTCAAAAAAAATAATAATTATTTCCAAATAAAGAATGATACGGGATCAGTAATTTTCCTTAATATAGAAAAGTAAATTACTGATAAACACCCTAATTCCTTTCTATCAGCAGCGAATAATTAATCATCAAGCTTTAACGATCTGTACTTCAATCCTGCGTATACTTATCTTATTCTAACTTATTACTCAATTTGTACTTCCACCATTTCCACTTCGCCATCTTTTGTTATTTTATCTGTCCCAGATTCTTTATTTGTTTTATTTCCCATTGCACATAATAAGCATTATTTTTTACCTCTACGAATACAAAATATTGTAACGGCAAATTTATTAATTAGTTCCATCAATATGTGTTACAATTTTCACGAAATTCATTATGAGGTGATATTATGGAGAGTAATAAATTAGTCTGCAAGGCTTGTGGTTACGACTCTTTTGCAACTGGTCAACTTGGTCATGGTAGTTTTACTACAGATAGTAATATTAGGCCTATAGGATCTTTAATTGCTTCTGGTTCCCCCCTCATTTTGTCATTTTGCAAAAATTGTGGGGAAGTAACTTCAATCAAAGTTGCTAAGCCCAAAAAATTCAAATAATCAGTTTATTATGGTCACTTTCAGCCGAGTGACCCTTTTCCCTCATACTTGTTCATTAGTTTTTATTTCCCTTTTTACTAAGATAACTTATACTTCATAGTAACGAAAGGGAAGATTTTCAATGAACAACAGTTTAATATCAAAATTAAAAGCCTTTGCAAAAAAATTAAAACAAAATTTATTTGTACTTTATCTGTCCTATAAAGATCCCAGAACACCCTGGTATGCTAAGCTTGTGGCAATGTTCGTAGTTGCATATGCTTTTAGCCCAATAGATTTAATTCCAGATTTCATTCCAGTTCTAGGATATCTAGATGATTTAATAATTGTACCTTTTGGAATTATCCTCGCTTTAAAATTAATTCCTCCACATGTAATTGAGGATAATAAAGAAGCTGCTGAGAGGTTGAAACTATCTGCAAAACCAAAGAATTGGTTTGTTGGAATACTTTTTATAATTATCTGGATTATCTTTGCTGCTTGGATTAGTAAAATTATTATTCAACATATTTAAAGAAATGTGCAGCAAAATTTTTCCTCCCTTGCTGCACATGTTCTTTCAAGTATTCACTAAGAGAGCCTCATTCAAAATGCATTTACTAAGGCTCTCTATTATAAACCTCACTTACATATGATACGGTTCACCGAAACTAACTAACCTGCTTAATTAGCTCAATAAGAAAAGCTGCCTTTGACTTCGGCAGCTTGATCTTAAACTCTTGCCTTCGATAGTAGAACAAAACGAGCCTAACCTTTTTGTTACTTCACCTAAATTTATCCTTATTTATCGTAAGTGTTTCTTGTAAGATTGAGCTTTGGCATATAAGTACCTCCACCTGCTACCGTTTCTTTTGTTTCAACATCATAAATTGCATATCTTCCTCTAAATTCTTTTTCTGTGTCTTTAAAGGAATAAAAGAAATAAACTTGCCTATCAGGGCTAACAGTCTGATGGTAGTTAATATCTATATCAGGGTAGGAGCGAAGAATATTTCCATCCAAAGTTATATAATTTAATCTTTCTACCTCTTTAAACAATAACTTTTTTCTAATACTTACAGATGCATCAGGCATTTCTTTAAAAAGAACCGTATCCAAATGGATTTGCTGTTCCTTTGACCGTTGCTTATATCTTTGATAAACCTCCTGATGTACAGGATACTTTAAGTCCCTTAATGCCTGGTAAAATTCATCTACAGTTTCATCAAAAACTTTTTCCTTATTTACAGGATATAAATATTCAATTTTATCTGAAGGTGTAGATTGTGAATAAACAGAATTTCCTATTAACATGGAAAGACTGCACGAAAATATAAACGTAGACAAACTAATTAAGAATGGATTTTTCATATAGGTTACTCCCTTTTTAAAAGTAACGTACCCTAAATGTTCTTTAACTATCCTCCCTCTATAAACATTGATGTATCAACGGTTTCCACCACTCAGTGATGAAGAAAAAATATTATATTTTTCCACTTGATTTATTAATCGTATTTTTAATTTATAGTTATAATTTACATTCTGAGTGTACGCTTCGCTAAAACTAATGGAAATCATTAGCTTTTTAATCCACTATGTGATGTACAATGGATCTCTGCGTTACTTATGACGACGTACCCTCCCCATCCAGTAGTGACCTATAGGCTCAATCCCTATTATTTCTTCAGTTCTCTTAGTTCCTTCATCGTTTGAAGAATCTTTTCATACAAGTTTTCGAAGCCTTCTTTCGATTGATGTACGGCAAAGGCTTTTTCTATTATTCACCCGCGTTCATCGACAAAGCATGCGTAATGAATACGCTTTGCAATATCTATACCGACAACGAGTGTATTTTCAGTAACTTGATTAAATTTATTATTCCATTTAAAATGCATAAAGGAGTCCTCCTTGTTTGATGATGGGTCAATGGTCGTTGACACTCATGCATCATACTAGAGAGCTCCTTTTCTTTTCAAGACCTTGAATATCCTTCAAACAGGACAGGAATGCTGCTCCGTTAGAATAATAAGAAAAAGAGCTACCTAAGCAGCTCAATGACCTTCAGTAAAGTATTCGATTAGTTCTTTAAGACTTATTCTAACCTTTTTGTTTTTGGTATTACTCTGACGGTATGAGATTCTCCAACCATTGTAAAAATACTTCCTCTGTATTTTCATTGACGTCTATCTGAATCCATCGTTTATCTTTTGGTATTCGACTGTACCAACTTAGTTCTTTAACGTTAAAATGTTGTTTTCCATTGTCACTGTATTCTTGTAAGAAAAGTATCTTTTTATCTTCATTATCTAAATAATAACAATAACCTTCATAATATACCCCTAGAACCCAAGCATATGGATGCTCGTGTTTTTCTTTACATAAGGACACATTTCCGTTTAAAGCTTTGAAGATGTTTAAGAATTTAGATAAATATTCTTTCTTCACTGGGATGACAGGACAAGCGTAAATAGGCTCTCTATATGTGAGACCAGTATACTGTTCCTCTATCCTTACATCACAATATCTATCTTCTTGAAAGCCTTCCCTGTTCATATCCCTTAAATAGTATTGACCATACTTATTTAGGATTTTCAAAATATGTTTAGATGGAGGTAATACATCACCGTATAAAATCATTACTTTTGTCACCATAAATTCATGATCATTCTCGTTTCTGTCCAATATTTACTTTTAATCACTATAAGAAATCTAATCATTAAATGCTGAATTTGATAATATCATACGAACAAATTAGTAAGCTAACCTGCTTCGTCGTAAAGATAATTCAATTTCTTTCATGGGAGTTGAATTAACGATTGGGATTACGGTCAATAAACTCATCGATTTCATCCGATAACATAAAAACAAGGTGAAAATAATCTTTTTCTGTCATTGGACCTTCAACTCTCCACTTTTGCATTTCTTTATAGTGGAAATCATAAAAATAACCCACCAAATCATGTCTCGATACTCCCTGTTTCTTTGCCATATCCGAAATAGAAAGTCCCTTTTTCCAATATTTTTTATATTGATCAAGACTTATTCCCAAAAATTTAGATATTGCATCATAATCGTATTTGACATGGTAAACTATAGTTCCTTCGACACTTTTCCCTTGTTCTTGTTCATTTTTTTCCGCATGGACTACTAATGAATAAAATAAAGCTAAGGTAAAGAAAAGAAGTAATCCTTTAAAAATAGACTTCAATATCGAACCTCCTTTTTCTTTATTGTGTGAGGTTTTTGATATGTTATGTCCATCGTTTAAAAAACTTAAATATGCAATAGTAAACAAGCCTGCGCAGTTAGTTGACCCTATTAACTACCTAAAATGATGGATATCTCTAACTTATTATTAACCTAAATCGTCCGATAGCTTATATTGAATAAAAATGAAATATTTGGTTGAGATAAATTAATCTTTTACGAACAAAATAAACATAAAAAAGGAGATGCAAAAATGAAAAAAATTATTATAGTTCCTTATTTTTTTCACTACTATTACCCAATATCCAAGAAGCAGTCCTTTGGTGTATCTATAAGAAATAAAAATTATAAATTTGGAAATAATAGGAACAAGTTTTATGTTTTTAGTAACCCTCGAAGTCACTCCAGTTTTAGGTGCACATAACTCAGTAGGAAGAGATCAACTAACGTTTTCTATAAATCCAAATGAAATCAAGCTTAAAGATTTTAAACACATGGAAAATTTTGGACTTCCACCGCATTTACAAAATATCATAAAGAAAAAGTAAATGATTAATGATTAGAATTTTTGGATTCACTTCCCATTTTTTGGGTTTTTCATTCCTAACCTTCAAGTAATTTAGCCAATATCTTCAATTATTCTGCCTGTTAGTTCAACAATGAATTATAATGATCTTTTACAAAAATCCCTATATTCCGTAATACTTTTTATAAAAATTCAGGACTTCTTCTACATTATAATCCTCAAAATCTTCTTTACATTTCCGTAAATAGCTTAATTCTTCCTTTGCCTCTAAAGTATTCATTTTTTTGAGAAAACCCATTGTCTTTTCCAATCCTGCACCACATAATAGTTGAACATCAACATAGCCATGTGTATCAAAGTCCTTTTCCTTTGCTCTCCAAATTAACAGCGTATCGTCAACACATCCTAAAGCAAATAATTGAATACATAGTGTTTTTAAGTATTCATTATCTTCAGATGATTCATTCTCTATTTCTTCTTTTAATAAATTTCTGATTCTATCAACAAAATCTATCTTAGGTACTAAACCAAAATTTTTTAAAAGTTCTTCAGTTTTATCCATAAATCACAGTTCCCCCTGTTTTCCATTTGATGAACTAAATTCTCCTAATTCATTGTACTCCTTCTTGAACTAACCTTCCCGTTAGCCATACATGAAGCGCAATTGTAGTCACTCCTATCAAATTTGTTACAGAATTTAAAAAACAATATCGTTGAAGTAAATTTTCTTACGTTACCTTGTTTTGGTCTTGACATTCCACCTTTTAACATAGGCTGCTAATATTTTTGAGAACCTCAACCCTGAGCTGTAGCGTGTGACGACGCTACGGCTTTTTATTTTATAATCTTATCCATTCAACTTTAAAAGAATCTAGCTCACCATCTTCATCTCAAACAGTGTTCCGCGTAACCAATTTGATCAACAATTTTGCCATCTTCGTCATTAAAGCTGGTGGTCTCGTATAAAAGCAGCTTTAAGTGGAACTTCAGCAGAAGCACCTGTTAAAAAGTTAAAACTAACAAATAGTATTAATAATAATACCCTAATTGCCATTAATCACATCTCCATTTAATAGGATGTCTTGACGAATGACAAATATTCGACCAGTGAGCCTAACAATATCTGGCACCAATCAGTGACAAATAAATCATTTTGTCCACGAGTGTTTACGTCACGTGGTTCTATAATAAATAGTCGTTACTTTCCACCGCTTCCATATTGAACAACCTCCATCGTTAGCTCAAAAGCGATTGCTCTTATTGCAATCGCGCCCGTTTGTTGAATTAGGAAATTCCTCTTAAGGTTACAGAGTAGGTCTGTCCTTTTGCGTTAATCCTCGTCAATGATGTAAGAAAAAGAAACGTTATTCCAAAGCCAATCTCGGAAAAAAGACTCTTATTTCTTCCATCCTACCGCTATATCATTAGAGGGGAATTCAATAACCAATTTAATTTGAGGTGAATAAATATATCTGCCCCAATTTCTAACTTCTTCAATTCTGTGTATAATTCTAATCAGTTTTGTTTTAATAACATGTTGATAGTTAAGGTCAATAATATAGCATATTTCATTATTTACATTATGATTTTTAATGACTAGTTCTGCTAATGCACCTTCATAGTCAACTAAGTTAGAAAATATAGTTTTATAAAACATCAGTGTCCATTCAATTCCACTTCTGTAAAATGGAAATTCTTTGAATAATTCATCAGTAATTTTTTTTGAATCCTCTTTTGATAATATTTCTACTTTCTCTTCAGAACCAGTATTCGGAAATAACTCTTTAACTTCCTCTAAAACAGTTTCGTATTCTCTTTTTTCCTGTTCTTTAATTCCTTTTTGTTTTTGCTTGTCTAGCAACTCTTTTAAACGTTCCTTTTTATCCTTCACCATATTCACCTAACTATTTTGTTTATTATATTTGATAGTATATCAATTCCACCTCTCACTAACCTCCCCCGTTATTTCAATAAAAAAAGAGCTGCATATGCAACTCTTTGATCTTCAAGTAAATGTATCCGTTAGTTCAGAAAGTTCTACACAATCGGGTCTAGTAGTAAGTTTGTTTTAGGTTTTGCATTTGTTCCTTTTGCTGCAACAACGCATTACTTGTCCTGTAGCGTTTTTTTACAAAAGATAAAATGATCATTAGGGTTCCAAACGTGTAGATGATCAGCACAATATCCTCGAAGCCACAAAACACCGTTAATTCGTCTTAGGTAGAAGCCTTTCGGAAACTCATCATCTTCAGTTAGTATCTCTGATGCTATTGTGATGGAGCCTGATGGAGCTTGTTGTTGCTTTAAAGGATTTCCTGAATTACCCTCAAGCTGATCCAGATACTCCATCCTTAGGTGCGGTCCCAGCTCAAGTGGACACAATTTCAACCCAAGTTCATCAGCTTTTTTAAAGATTCGATTCGTATTAGCTCCATCAGGAAAGCCAAGATTTCCAACAGTTAGTTCAACAGTCTGCAGGCTGTACTTCTTATTAGAAGTCGTAAATTTATCATCAGCAAATAACTTCTCTCCATACTCATTCATCAAAATAGAGTACTGTTGCAATTTCTGAATAAGCTGTGATTTAGTAAGTCCGCCAACTTCCACTATTCTGGTGATAAATGGACAATGAGGATATATTTCACCATCGTTTTCAAAGTGCAATGTATTCACTCCTATCTAATTTGTTACTGAATTTGAAAAAACAATAAAGAAGATTATTTTTAATCATTTACAAAACCCATAATCCCCTTGTTCAACTAAACTTAAATGTTAGGAAGAAAACAGACTAAAAAGAAGCAACCTTTTGGCTACTTCATCATCTGAACTAAAATATTGTTTCTTACTTTACATTAATGGTTACCCAAAATGATGAATTAATAGAATCGAATTTTATTTTACAGTCATCTATATAGTTTGTTCAGCTGGTGTACTTCATTAGTTACTTCTTAAGAAAATCAACGATCATTTTCTTTTCACGCTTTGGCAACATATGCATGTGTCCGCACCCTTTTAGCATATGAACTGTGTTATTTGGTATGATTCTTTTTGCTCTTGGTAATACTTTTCTCGCGGGAAATAAACAATCTTTTTCTCCTGCCATAATAAGTGTCGGTGCTTTACACTGTTGCATTAATCTCTCATTCACATTGGATGGCATCCCTACTTTTGTTTTTACATGATCAAAACTATCTTTCACCATATCCAAAGTATCTTTATCAAGAACTTCTTCTTTAAGAGCCATAAATAAAGCTGTTTCTTTTATATATTTTTCCATCTTTGTTAGTTTATATTTAAGTAGTGGTATCATCATTTTCACGGTACTGATTGGAAAGGCATTATTAATACCTGATGGCACAATTAATACGGATTTTTCTATCTTTTCCGGTGCGAAACACATCAGTTTTGCCAAAACTCCACCTCCAAACGAAACCCCAAAACAAGCTATTTTATCAAATCCAAGTCCTATTATAACGTCATTTGCCCACTTTCCATAATCATAATTTCTAGGAGAGAGGCTCACTTCATCGCTTTTTCCAGGGTGACCAATAATATCAACGCCATAGATGTGAAAATCCTTAAGCAAGAATCTATACATTAGTAAATTATAGGCAGTCGTACTATTCCCGCCATGAAATACAAGCAATGGTTCACCTGATAGATTGCCAGTTTCAATGATATGGGTTCTTCCAAAACGAGTATGAACGTAAACATCCTTACATGAATAATCCAATTTATTCAATTGAGCTTCATAAAGCTTTAAAGACATTTCTCTTCCCGATTGTGTTTTGTATATACTCATCTGGTCCTCTCCCTCCTATCATTGAATATTGCAGCGTTTTTAAACCAATCTTTTCTTTTTACATCTAACTGTGTTAAATCAGATTTTTCACCTAAAAGATATGCTGTGATAATTTCCTTACTTAGAATCATACAGTTTACATATTCATAGATCCCTATATTAGCATTTCTTGAATTCCCATGTGAAGCAGCGTTATTCCGAAGTCTAACTAATTTACCGCAATAATCAACCTCCCTCTCCAATTTTAAAAAAAGGAGGGTATTTTTAATTTTTCTACGTTGCGTTAATATTCCTTCTCGGAACTATCAAGTTATTAATATCATTATCTTTTCCTTCCTCTTTAAATTCTTCATCAAATAATTCCTTGAGTAAATTAGGCACTACTGAAGATATGGCATCATTAAAATCTTTTTGATGATGATTTTTGTAAACATTATTAGAAATTAATTTAATAGGTTTGTATACAGATAAAAATGCTTCTTCATACAACTCAAGTTCTGATAACTTTAAAGAGCGAGAATAATAATGTAGAGATTTTTTGATAAGTTTTTTTTGTTTTTAGTTTCGTTAGAATGGATCCATTTGGTCATTGGTAAATTTTTCGTTTCTGAGATCATATAACTGGTAGTAATAGTTAAATCTATATTGTACATAAAATTTAATAATTCTATCATAAAACGTATATCTTTATTCGCTTTTTCTTTATCTTCTACATCTACATAAATAGATAAAGTATTTATAGAACCTGAACGATTAGTACTCCATTCACTTAGTAGATAAAAATTATGTATTTTAAACAAATTATTACGAGGTAACTTGATTAAAATCTTATTATCACTTAAATCTTCTAATTTTAATGTTGTGACAAACATTTTTATCCTCCCCAAATAATGAAAAGTTAAAATTCCAACCTCCAGAAAATTATACAACATTTAACAAAAATAAAGAACTGATGGTAGATTCTGTCTTTAAATATTTTCTCTACAGTAATATGTGTATGTCTTCATTCCATATTAGATGCTATCCATAAAGGGCATAAACCAATTCGAGCTGTAGCGTCTGATCAAGCTGTGGCTATTTTAAATGTATCAGTAACTTTAATTTGCATACACTAATATTGAGTGTATCGCACGCATTTAGAAAGGCTGTGGCGTTGGTTGACCGCCGTGGCTTTTTTTATGTATAAATAAACAAACTGTGTATTTATATTGTCATGAAGTTTTCTCTTGATTTAAAGCAACAGCTTTTCCCTTCGCTGTTGCTTTTTTTATTTTTTAACTAACTTTTCTCAAAACGTTCAAAACATAAGTTTTTCCATAACGGCCCAGACTTTATTGCATGTTGTATCACATTTATTTCGATTAAGCGTTTTGAATCGTTCGTTTTGAGTACCACGCCTTACTAAACGAAACCCTCTTGCTTCAAGATCAGCAATAGCAATATCTAACTCTGTGTCGTTTTTCCGCTGTATTGGTGGTAATCTAAATACGCCATTATGTGCTGATAAACGATTGAACATTAAATCCATCTCCTTGAGAAAATATTCAGCTTATCGTGAGCAACATTGCCATATTTTATTCTGTGAATATCTATGGATTTTTGGTTATTAAATATAGTTTGTTGATTCAGTAATTTTTCAAATCAGAAAAAATCTAAGGATAATAAAACATTTTCTGAACAGACTAAATTCGGGAGGTGAAATCCATGCCAAATAATAACAACAACCAATACGTTAACCAAATCAAACAACAAATCCAACAAGCAGAAGCTAACAAAAATCAAGCATCCGGTCGATTCGCAACTCCGAATGCAATGAACTCAATGAACGAAGAATTCGGGACTGAGACTGATGTTAACCAAGTCAGACAACAAATCCAACAAGCAGAAGCTAACAAATACCAAGCTTCTGGTAGCAATGCAAATAATGGTTACGATAACAATACAAATTAAGTTGATTGATCCTAAACCGGCAACCCTTTTTGCCGGTTTTTTGTTTTCACCTGCTGAACACTGAAAGTTGCTTACGCAGAAGTTTATAAGAAGTTATGAGGGAGGATTCTCCCCTTCTTATTCAACTAACGGTGCAGGTTAGTTAAATTCATAAAAAAAACGCCATCCTTTCTTATAATTCCTACAGAAAGAATAACGTTTTTTGGGCTTTATGGAAAGTGTAAAAACCTTAGTTTGATAGTGATGGTGGATGTATGGTGCCTGCCTCCTACTAGAGTGCAAATCGAGTCTGTGTTCTCTTACTCCTACCATCTTTTTAAAGTCGCTATTACTTTAATTAATTTATAAATTAGTTAGCAACTTTTTAGCAACTTCTCTAGTTGAAAATGGATTTTGACCAGTTATTAGGTTGCCATCTTGCACCACAAAAGAACGAAAGGCTCTAGCTTTCTGGAAAATTGCCCCATGCTTAATAGCTATATCTTTGTTTAAAAATGGTACAATAGATTTTTTAGTACTTAAAATTTCCTCAGTTGTAGTAAAGCCTGTAATCTTCTTATTTCTAATAAGATAATCACCATTCTTATCTTTAATATTTAATAAACCTGCTATACCATGACAAACTGATGCAATATAACCACCGTTATTATAAATGGTTAAGCTAATTTGTTGTAATTCAGGATTATTAGGAAAATCCCACATAACACCATGGCCACCTGTATAATAAATCGCAATATAATCATTGGGATTAACCTCTGAAGGGTGCATAGAATTTCTTAATGCTCGATTTTGAAAATCTTCACTTTCATAGATAGAAAATGTGGATTCATCAGCATATTTCATACTACGTGGATCAACAGGTACAAATCCTCCCTTAGGACTGACATAATCTACTTCAAGTCCACTTTTGGTAACTTCCTCAACAAATTCAGTAGCTTCACCAATCCATAATCCTGTAGCCTCAGTTGTATTTGCGTATCTTGTTATGTTAGTTAAAACTACTAAAATTTTCTTCATTATTTCCCCTCACTTTTTTCAATAATAGTTGTAACGTGATTTAATAAATTTTTTAACTTATCAATTTCGGTAGTTGTATGCGATAGAAAATAATAATTTTTAGTTCCTTCACTACGCATTTCGATAAGCCCAACTTGTTTTAAAATTTTCAAATGATGTGACACTGCTGGCCGTGATAATTGAGTCGCATCAGTTAAATCGTTGACACGTAGCCCTTTACATGAATTATTTTGTAAAAGCGTAATGATAATAGATTGACGTTTCTCATCACCTAAAGCAATGAGAAAGTCGCTAATATCGTTAAATTCTTTTTTTAATTGTTCTAATCTTTCCATAAGCCCTCTCCTTAGTTTGTATTTTTAAACCATTAAACCATCGGTCTTTATTTTTGTCAAAAAATCAGTAGATGCTGCTATGGTTGACAATTTAAATATTCCACCGTAATATGTTCATTAGTTTAAATGATTAAACCATTAAACTGAAAATGGAGGTTACAACAATGAATAAATATATGAATGCCGCAGTAATCCATCGCTATGGTCAAAAAAATTTAGAATTAACAAAAATAGAAATTCCGAAGATTTCTTCTGATGATTTATTAGTAGAGATCCATGCAGCAAGTATAAATCCCATTGATTATAAAGTACGTGATGGTAAAGTAAAGATGCTGTTAAGCTATAAAATGCCACTAGTTTTAGGTAATGATTTTTCAGGGGTTATTGTAAAAGTTGGGAAAAGTGTAACTGAATTTCAAGTAGGTGATGAGGTATATGGCCGACCAAGAAAGTCTAGAATTGGAACATTTGCAGAATACATTGCCATTCATAAAGATGATATTGCTATAAAACCAAAAAATTTAAGTTTTGAAGAAGCTGCCGCTATTCCATTAATCGGCTTGACCACTTATCAAGCATTTTATGATATTATGCAAATAAAACCGAATGATAAAGTACTTATTCAGGCTGGTTCAGGTGGTGTAGGAACATTTGCTATTCAATTAGCAAAGTTAATGGGAGCATACGTAGCAACCACTACGAGTAGTAGAAATGAAGCACTAGTTAAACGTTTAGGTGCGGATAAAGTCATCAATTATAAAAACGAGAATTTTGAAGATATATTGTCTGATTATGATTATGTTTACGATACATTAGGCGGGGAAGCATTACAAAATTCGTTTAAAATTCTTAAGCCTGGTGGGAAAATTGTATCTCTTTCAGGTACACCTAACTATCGCTTTGCCAAAGCGTATGGTTTAAATTTATGGAAATCATTACTGCTTAAATTTGCTACTAGAAAACTGACTGATCTGGAAAAACAGTATGAAGTAGAATATCATTTCTTATTTATGAAGCCGAGTGGAACACAACTAGAAATTATCCGGGAATTTATTGAAGCAAAAAAAATTGTACCTATTATTGATCGAGTAGTATTAATGGATGACATTCAAAAAGCTTTTGAATATTCCGAGTCCGGTAGAGCTAAGGGGAAAGTTATTGTAAAAATAAAGTGATAGCTAATATAAATAAATACTTTGTAAGAGTAGAATTATTAGTGAGTGTACCTTTATAAGGGGAGCACTACATTCTCATTAACTTAATTTCACATGGAGATGCCAATTTTCTCGTTTTGGAGGATTAGCTTTTCTTAACAGATATTAGTGTGACAGAACCCCCATATAGATAATTCTTTGAACAAATTTTTAAAAATGCACTTAAAACAAGGGTGGAGAATTATATCATAAGTAAATACGTTTCTTTAGTAAGATTATCTTTTCTTATTCAACGGGTGCTTTAGTAAAAAAAGAAAGGGTTCTACATATTAGTCCTATCTAATATATAGAACCCTTTAAATTTCCTATCTTTTTTAAATGAGGTCTTGATAAGAAAGAAATTGTTCAGTAACCTTGTTTTTTTATAAGAATAAATTTTTTCATTTCAACCATACTATCCTTGTTAAAAAAAATGGCGAAAAACCAGAAAAGGAAGTGTAGGATGGGAATACTTAGCGGAAATCCAAAAGATGAACCATTGCATTATGGTGAAGTGTTTAGTGTTTGGTCAGGCTTAGTTGCAGACTATGGTATGATTGCTGGATATCAAACATTTTATAATCACGCAGGTGACGAAGATCTAAAAAAAATTATTGAAGATATAATCGAACTTTGCAGGGAAGAAGTAAAACAATTTGAAAAAATCCTAAAAACTAATGGTATTGGTTTACCTCCTGCTCCACCTGAACGACCTGTAGCCAGACTGGAAGATATCCCTCCAGGAGCAAAGTTTAATGATCCAGAAATAAGCGCAGCGCTTACTGCCGATCTAGCTGCTGGATTAGTTGCATGCAGTCAAGCGATGGGCACTTCTACTCGAGAAGATATCGCATTAATGTATGGTCAATTCCATGTAGCAAAAGCTCAAATTGGCGCTAAACTACTACGTCTTAATAAAAGTAAAGGTTGGTTAGTTCCACCACCATTACACGTAGATTATCCAGAAAAATAATATTTATTTACCTGACAAACCGTCTCCCCAGTATAAACTGGGGTTTTTTCCTTTTTATTACCTTATTCATCGCTCCAGAATGTTTTGTACAACGCTATCCCACTACTGCACATTTTCTTTCGATTAATCACAACGTCCATGTTTTTTCATCACTTCTACAATCACATCGATTAATGGCTCATCTGTATTAATCACAATGTAATGTTACTGCCACCTGGCTCTATTCCGTCTCTTCTCGCCCTTTTTCAATATTTTCTAAAAGATAAGTACTACCCACATTTCTTTTGGAGTGGATGGATCAAGAACTTCGTCTTATGGCTTAATATCGAGTAATTTCTTGATTTCCCTTCCAATACTGTTCCTTAGAAAACTTCATCTATTTACTGCGCAATTGCTTCAAAAGCATTTTGCAATCGGCTTTTCTTTATGTTCTTTAGTCTCTTCACCAAAAGTTGCTGATGACATTTGTTTAGATATATGCCTTTGCTATAAGTCCTAACGGAAATCAATCACACGTTATGATAATGAGCCGTTCTTTAACTTTGTTAACCATTACCAATAAACTAGTTTTCAAATTTGTCCTCCTGCACATTGTTTTTCCGTTATTTCGAATCTTTATCAAACAAGCACCAATACTTTCCAAAAACATATAATGCAATTGAAAGGAGTGGCAAACATGCCTTGGCAATATAAGATTAGATTTTTATTAGGTCAGCCAGTTGGTGTTTCCTTTACAAATGGTCAAGGAACTTCTGGAGTATTGTGTGGGGTTTCTGGTGGGAAATTACAAGTGATGGAATACTTATATCAAAGTCAATTTGCATTAAAACAATACGACTTTCGGATGATTAGCGATGTTAACGGGTTCCCATCTTGTCATATGCAACAACCGTTATATTAGCCGAATTAAATCAAAAGGCTGAAGCTTAAGCATCTCAAAAACGATATAAATATTGGTGTGCGGAAACATAAGAAAGAATATGATAGTGAATTAGAAGAGGACAGATTACGTATTACTACCGCAAATCTAAAACCAATAAGTAGAGTTACATTGTGATAATGTTCAATGCCATAAAAAAACATCAAAGCGAAAGCTTTCTTCCCAGATATTGAGTCACACTTTTTCTAAGCATTTGATTATGACATACTTTACATGAAAATAAAAAACACTCAGCTCTCTTAATAAGTGGCTAAGTGCTCATTTCATTATATTCTTGAATGGCTTCCTGAATCAGTTTATTCACTTCAACCATTTCATCATCTTGAATAGCTTCGTTCAAGATGTATTTCATTCTCTCAATCGTATATAATTTCAAAAATTTACGGTACTTTTGCATCGAATAACCTTCTCCTGCAAAATCAATCCATTCTGGAACACCATCGAGCGTATGTTGATATTCAAAAAGATTTTCAATGTATCGCTCTGGTAATTCTAAATTCATAAGTTCTTTCTTCACTTTATATTTCCTCCGTATAAACTACATTCCATAATATCTAGCAATCGCAACTTTTACATCAGCTTCAAAGAGCGAGTGCTTTCAAGATAATCATCAATGCCATCAACACCTTGAATACTTTGGTAAAATCATCAGTGAAATAGGCTTAGAGTTGTAAATACGCATTTTCCAGACGCTATCCTTTGAATTTACGTGTTCCGTCCGTTTTTGACCTACATTTCCAAGGGTATTCGCGGCGAAATTTTGCGCTCTCGCCTTGCACTACTGGATGACTTTCTCTCCTTGGGGTTGTTGATCCTTTTGCATTTCCTGCCAAGCTCGATTCCATGTGGACCAATCCTTGATATCAACAGTTGTCACTATACTCCTATTTTTATTTTACTTACTTGTACTCAGTTCGTCCAATTGCTCTGAATATCTGAGCCGCAGACTTATAAATACTAAGAACAATGCAATGACCGTTAGGAAAACTCCAAGCAAACGAAATCCTGTAAAGTTGAACTCCCCTCCCATGATGATGCCTGTCAACAGTGAAGATAAAATTGTTCCCAAGTATCTCGAGGTATTAAATAGGCCAGATGCTACACCAACAATTTCTTTTGGAGAGCTATTAAACAAAGCCGCCTGCATACCAACAGCGTTTAGCCCGTTGCTAAAACCGAATGCAGCTAACGCCAGGCACACACTGATGACCGGTGAATTTTGCGTCCATGTCACGATCCACACTGAACCAACTACCATCAATAATGAGGATACGATCAATGCAGGTCTGGGTCCCGATTTACCGACCCATTTTCCAGCTATCGGCGAAGCTACGATCGAGCTCAAGCCCAAGGTTAACATAAGAATACCTGTCTGAAATTCGCTGACATGCCGCACCATTTGCAGGTATGATGGGATCCCGAAAAAGAGTGCATAATAAAGCAAGTTAACGAGCATGTATTGTATATTGACCCAAGTCATCGCAGGATATTTGGCGAAGGTGTGCAAAGGAATAAAGGGCGACACCGTTCTTAACTCATGTCGTACGAATATCCCCAACGCAACGAGGCCGATTATCCCAACAACGATATTCCACATAGAGAAATGCCCGGATGATTTCGCTGACAGCAAGCCAACTAGAAGGGCAATCAGTCCCACCGCAAAGAGCAGAATTCCTGACACATCAATTACACTCCATAATTTTCGAAGCGACATGTCACGTGAAACCGATGCTACCGGCTCGTCTTTAGGAATCATTTTCCAAGCTAAAAGAAAGCTCGCCACTACAAACGGAATATTGACGATGAAGATCGCTGGCCAGTCCCACCACTGAATAAGTACTCCTCCTACAAAAGGTCCTATAGCTGCCGCACCGGATAGAAAAATCGATAATCCTGCCAACGCATCTGCTTGCTTATCTGTAATATGAATGCGTACAATTGCTGTTCCAACTGCGATCAGCATACTAGTTCCGATTGATTGCACGATTCGGGATACGATAAGCCATCCAAAATTCGGAGAAAACGGGGCCAGAATAGAAGAAACCAAGGATACAACAAGACCAGCCAGAAATATCTTCCTTCGACCAAATAAATCGCTAGCCTTCCCCATTACAGGTTGCGCGATAGCACTAGCAATATAAAAAGAAAATACAATCCAAGAAACAGTGGTAAAATCAATGCGATACACATGTTGCAACCTAGCAATAGCAACAGAAATCATCGATGAATTTAAAGGGTTTAATAATATTCCTAGTCCAACGGATATCATTAACCACCTACTGCAAGAATTCATTTTTATCCCCCCTCGTATATTTGTTATATTGATATCTTACTTGAAATTCAACATTCACTCCAACGCATTTCAAGTTATGTTATCATTGATCAAAAGGAATGAATGGAGAGAAAAAAATGGAACTTCTTCAACTACAATATTTTCTAGCGGTAGCTCGATTAGAGCATGTAACCGAAGCTGCACGAAGTCTCCACGTTACGCAATCATCGCTAAGTAAAACGATTCAACGCCTGGAAGAAGATTTAGGGGTACCATTATTTGATCGAACAGGGAGGAAACTGCGATTGAATGAGTTTGGCAACAAATTCCTTTGTCGCGTGGAAAGGGCTTTGTTCGAGTTGGAACAAGGGAAGCAGGAGATTAGCGATTTGTCCAGCGCAGAATTTGGCACACTCAAGCTGGCAGTAACCACAGCAAGCACATTGCCCCAGATTCTGCGAGAGTTTCGTAAAAAACGGCCTAATATCCAATTTCATGTGCAAATGCTCACCACGCTGGAAATGGTCACGCTTTTACATCGAGGTGAAGTCGATTTTTGCTTATCGTCCCCTCCTATCCAAGGGGAAGACATCGAATGTCAAGTTGTCTTCGTTGATCCCATTCTTGTAGCTGTTCCTATTGGGCATCGGCTAGCAGACCGAAGTAGCGTAACTTTGACAGAACTAAAGGATGAATGCTTTGTCGGTGTGAAGAGAGGCTACGGCACTCGCGATTTAGTGGACTCTGTATGTAAATCGGCCGGAATTGACCTTAAATATGTGTATGAGGGCGATGAACCTACACGGCTGATCAATCTTGTAGAAGCTGGAATAGGACTTGCTTTCATACCAAGCACAGCAAAGATGCCATGGGAAAAAATTAAATATCTTCAAGTTGAGAATCACGAACTTGTACGCGATATCGCTTTACTATGGCATAAAAGTCGGTACATGACGCAAGCTTCTTTGGAATTCCACGAGGTCGTTCTGGACTATTTTGAAACAATATCGAACCAGTCCGATTAAATATTACAGCATGATTCATACTGATTCGATTGGTTATTATGTGGGTTGAGCACAATAATTACAACGGTAAAATTTTATTCAACTACTAAATCAGAACTTTGAGATTTTATGAGAAGAATGGTCGGAAGAAGAACACATCCAAAGTGAAAGTTGAAATGTTCAAAAAGGTTCGCGTCATCAGCCATTAATGAATCACTTTAATTACCCAAATTTGGGGTGCAAAATGGGGTACAAACATATATAACGTATTACAATACAAAAAGAATTAAGGCAAGATAAAAAGGCATGAGCCCGATACAATATCGAACTCATGCCCAAACCGCTGCTTAATGAAATAACCGTGTCTAACTTTTAGGGGTCACTTCAACTAAGAGTGGTTTTCTTCATTAAAAATTAAAGTTTTACGATGTTTGCAGCTTGTGGTCCACGTTGGCCTTCTTCTACTGAGAATTCAACTTTTTGACCTTCTTCAAGTGATTTGAATCCGTCACCTTGGATAGCTGAGAAGTGAGCGAATACATCATTCCCGCCTTCCATTTCGATGAAACCAAAACCTTTGTCTGCGTTAAACCATTTCACTGTACCTTGTGCCATTTAAATGACCTCCATTAATTGTATTAAATAAAATCATACTACTTCAAAAGAAAAAATTCACATATTACAAAAAGTATCTAACAAAACACGATTACTCTTTGTAATATGTGAATTCATTGTTCCTTTGTAAACGATTCTATTACATCAACTATATGTTAAAAAAACATATTTGTATAGTGTAAAAGCAAATTTATTAACTATCAACTAAGCTAAATGACTTTTAAGCGCTGTTCCAGCATCAGTAAAAGACATAGCTCTTAAAAGAGAAAGACGGACCGAACTTAGCTCTAGTCGCATCTACCGTATGCTGGGAGATACACCTGAAATGGCAATGAAAGCATATGCACATTCGCTTGATGATGAAGAATTAAAAGCCACTAAAATTCTTACATCATTAATAAAACTTGAGTAAATTACTTATTTTCACTCAAATTCAGGGGTACAAATTTAATTTGTACCCCTGAAACATTGATATATAAGCATTTATAAGGCTATCTAAATATATTGTGTTCATAAAGGTAATCATAGGAAAGATCGACGAACAAATACTCATGCTCGTTGATAGCAATCGAAAACGTTCTCGTAATTTCCCCTGTCTCAATATCTCGATAAAGCTCTGAAATTTCCCCGCTTTGATCGTTGCGCATTTTAATGATGGTTTGTAGGAAATATGGACGCCAACTCCAGTTTTTCTTAATAGCACTAGGCTGCAATTCCCACTGTCCATCTATACGCATTACGTTTGGAGATAGCTGGAAGCCATCTTCATTACAAATATATAATCTGAATGAATAACTATCCAACAACTTAGCTAAATGCTCTAAATGTGAGATGTTATCACTAGAAGGTTTAATACGATGAACAATTGCCTCTAGCTCCTCCCGCAGTTTTTTCAGTTGAAAATATTGCGCATTTAATATTTTCTTTTCAGTAGTAATAAATTGCTGACACTCCTCTTTAAACCGCTCCTTTAAGATATCCTTCTCAACAAATGTTAGTGCAGGATTTGCTAAGTATCGCCCTTGATAGAAGCGCCCCCCATTTTTCCAGGCAAACTGTAATTGATAAACAGTTTCGATTCCTTCAAATAAGAGGTTTGCGCCAATTTTATAAGCTAGACTACCTATTGCTGATATCATATCCGACTGCGCAGACCAAGAATCATAATTTAAATCTCGAATATTAACCTTTAAAATTTGTGGGGATAATAGAGCAATATGTTCTAAATGACTCTCCGCTCCCACTTCTTGCACAGCAATTTTCACACCAAAAGTCGTAAAATAACGTAGTGCATGATGCAACTTATTAATGTCACCTAAAAAACGGTGTTCAGAAACAACTAACACAATACGATGTAACTCTTCTTCACTTATATATTGTTGAATAATATTAAAGTGACTTTCGCCAAAATCCTGCATCAGTACGTTCGGATTACTTGGAATATAAATATCAAATTCCGGTGCAATTTCTTCTATTCTGGCTAAAGCAGCATGTAGAATTTTATGTTCCATGTCAATACGGTACTCTTCTGGAATATCTTCATTATTTAAAAAATCTTTTAAATTAATTTGTTGACCCTCAATTTGTAACTGTCCGGAAATTTCGTAGGCAATCACCGTATGCGCATCTGCGCTAAATATAGGTTGAAAATACCCATGTATTTGATCTAAATTTGTTAACACTTCAAT
Organism: Lysinibacillus xylanilyticus; assembly: GCF_001708185.1. Lineage (GTDB taxonomy): Bacteria > Bacillota > Bacilli > Bacillales_A > Planococcaceae > Lysinibacillus > Lysinibacillus xylanilyticus_A. Next base: position 370,250 of record NZ_MDDN01000003.1, read on the forward strand.
TGCGTCCATTGTCGAAACCCCCATACATGAATAACGCCAAAACTGTTACTCAAGAATAGCATTACATTCACAGCTCATTTCATAAAAAAAGCTCTCTGACTGTATAATAATTCGTTTATGGTAAATTCGCAACTTCACTTGGCAAAATTTGATGGGAATAACAGTTCTGAATTTTCAGATAAAAATTACCAAACTCTTTTTAGAACGAGGTAGCTACCAATTCATTTTCACAATAAGGGATCCTAAAACTTTATTAAGTTTCTAATACATTAAATTTGCTAAATTCACCATCACTTTAAATAAGGATCACTGTTTTTCTTGTACTGCTGAGTAAAGAATGTAAAAATTTCTTTATCACTATAACTTATGCAACTAACCGCCACGAATGCCGTGATAATTAGAGTTATTCATCCAATTTACTTATATTTTCGGTCGTTCACCCATTTATTCAGAGTAATTGAGCTATTGTCGCATTACCTTCTTTTCATGTTAAAAAAGTAAAATCCCTCACAATGATAAAATGATAGCCATTCTAACACGAAGCGGTGAAATGAAGGGATCTCCACATGTTTCATATTTTTCAAACAACATGCAAAAAAACGAGGTCATACCATCTGCTAGTATACCTCGTTTAATTTTGTTTAGATCGATATTTAATTGTTTCTTAAGCAAATGCTGAAATAGCAACTAGCACCCAGGCAACGATAAATAACATACCGCCGATTGGTGTAATCGCTCCAAGCTTTTTCACGCCTGTAACGGCTAAAACATATAAACTTCCAGAGAAAAACACAATACCAGCAAACATTAAATAACCTGCCCACGAAAGCATACTAGATGCTCCTAAAAGGGCGTCACTAGATAAAATACCAAGTCCCAATAAACCTAATGAGTGATACATATGATATTGTACCGCAGTTTCCCAAATGGCCGCATAATGTGGTGACGCAAATTTATCTTTAAGTGCATGTGCCCCAAAAGCACCTAGCACAACACCAAGACAAGCCATAATAGCCCCTAAAACTAATAACATTTCCATATATACGTCTCCTATTTCGTCTCACATGCGATTTCTTTATATTTCGCATCCCATGCTGGATCAATTTTACTCAGGGATACCGGACGTAACGTATCTTTATGCGCTAAAATATGTACGGACTGAGCAGTCGCAGCTATTGTGCCATCTTCATGTAAAATTTCATAGCCATATGTTGTACGTAAACGATCATGTTTTTCCACCCATGTACGCACAGTTGCTACTTGACCATAATGCATAGCTGCCTTATAAGAAATGGATAAATCCATCACTGGTGATACATAACCATCTTTTTCTAATGCTGCATACTCAAAGCCTGCATCATTTACTAACTGTGAACGACCAATCTCCATCCAAATGATGTAGTTGGCATGATACACCACGCCCATTTGGTCAGTCTCAGCATATCGAATTTCAATTTGTTTCTCACTAACAAACATTTTCTTCACCTCGTCCTTCATTATAGCGTAAAAATATTGATTTGGCGGGTTTTTGCTCTATTGAATTTTGTGAGGTGAAAAACAATGGTTCGATTAAGTGTGATGATTAATGAAAAAACAAATTTATTATATGTTTATCTCTATTCCATATAAACTCGTATAAAATCTTTTAATTGGGGTACTTTCTGGGGTACCGTGGGGTACCATTATTTTAAACATAAAATACAACAGCATTGAGCAGGTACAATACTATAAATATATAATCATTAAAAAATCACTCATTTTTTTCGAATGAGTGATTTTTATGTCCATTTCTATTATCTGAGAACAACGAACTATCCATTAAATTAGTGGGTACCTTAAAAACAATACTGACAACACTTACCAATATTGATATAATTTTAATGATACAAATATATACAATAGAGGAGAATACTTTACAAATGAAGAAAAAATTAATTTTTAGTGCAGCACTAGTACTATCTCTTGGACTAGCTGGATGTGGAGAAGATACTACAAAGGATACTTCAGATAAACCTGTTGAAGAATCTAAAAAAGAAGATACAACTAAACAAAAAACTACTGCACCTGCTACTAAAGAAGAAACTAAATCAGATAAATTAACAGAGGAAAAGTTCAAACAAATCAAAGAAGGTATGACATATGAGGAAGTAGTTAAAATTGTCGGTTCTGAAGGTAAAGTAATTTCAGAAACAGGCGTTGCTGGTGATCCGTATCATACTGTAATGTACGAATTTGAAACTGATGGAACTTTCTCAACATCTAGTATGATGTTCCAAGGTGGTAAATTAATTAATAAAACTCAAATTGGTGTGGGTTCGTCTGATGTTAAAATAACAATTGATGAGTTTAATAAACTTGAAAATGGTATGCCAGAAGCTAAAGTATTTGAAATTCTTGGTGGTGAAGGAGATTTAATTTCCGAATCAGGTAATCTAAAAATGTATAATTACGCTGGCGAAAAAGCATTATCTAATGCTTCTATTACCATTCAGGATGGTAAATTGATGAACAAAACACAAATGGGATTAGAATAATATATAAAGGAAAGTCACTCATTATTTTTTAAATGAGTGACTTTTTTACCAAAAATAAACGATTTTTATCATGGTAAAGAAGTCTCTTTTTGGTTAAAGTTGTTTCTGGAGGTTTTTTTAAGAAATTACCTTTGACAACTTTAAGGAGGATACATATATGAGTAAGTTATTCAAAAAAAGTTTTATTTATCTAGCATTAATACTGCTAGCACTAATTAGCTATAACATTGAAGATGCACATGCTGAAGATGGTTATTCAGAAAATTTAATACCTAAAATGACTTCAATTGAATCAGAATTTGGTAAAGCATCCTCTTCGAATAACTATATTAGTACACCAAGTTGGCTAGCATTCGATGGTGAACTAAGTTATTATAAGACGGATTACACTGCTTGGGCATCTACCCAAGAAACAGGTTGGCTAGCCTACGAATTTACTACTCCAAAAGCAATAAGTAAATACGTAATGCATAATAGTGGTACCTCTCCAACATTATTCCCAAACACATGGACTTTTGAAGCTTGGAATGGTTCGGAATGGATAGTATTAGATTCTCAAAATAATGTTACAACAAAGGATTGGGCGAAGAACCCCGAACAAAGCTTTACCTTTGATAACAATAATTATTATAACAAGTATAGAATAAATATCAGCAAGGCTAATGGGGCATCTGGTACTGCCAGAGTTGGAATATGCGAACTTCAAATGATGGAAAAGAATTCAAACCCATCTGAACCTAACACTCAATCCATCACATTAGACAGAAATGTATTAGAACTTCTAGAAGGTAGCCAAGATAAGTTAATTGCAACAGTTACACCTGATACAGCAAAAGTAATTTGGTCATCTAGTGATGAATCAATTGCTACTGTAGATCAAGATGGTAATGTAACGGCTCTTCGCGAAGGTGAAGCAATAATTACTGCAAAAATAGAAAACACAGATATTACTGCCACTAGTACAGTAATTGTTAAGAAACCAATCAATGATTCTTCAAATGCTATTTTAAGCATTACATTAGTAAACGGTATAACAAAAGAGTATGACGTTACTAATAAAGTATTAAATGACTATTTGAAATGGTTTGATAGTGCACAAGGTAAATCAACATTCAAATTTTCAAAAACAATTTCACCTTATAAAAAGGTAACTGAATATATCGTACATGATAAGATTGCTTCATTTGAAGTAAGAGAATATTAAACACAAAATGACCAAGTACTCACTTTTTAACGAGTACTTGGTCATTGTTTATATGGCTTAAAAGTAATTTCTCAACCTATGTCTTAAATGCTTGATTGGCATATCAGAGAACTTCATCTTACCCAGCAATTTTAATACTTAGCTTACTGAATGCTCATTTGTTTTAACCCGTTTTACAGGGTAAACCTTTAATTTATTAACCTCTTAACACCTTAACCCTATATTTTTCCCACTCCGAAAAATTGTGACAAAAAGATGTATTCAATATGTTATAATGTTCCAATGTTCTAGAAATCTTTATTATTTGAAACGAGGTTGACAACAAGATGTAATCTTAAGAAATTTTGTATTAATTAAATATTTTCCAACATTTGATGAAGGAAAATGTTAGTAGAGGTTTAGACAAAAAGCAGATTCAAACGTTCGAGGCAGGAGAATAAGACATGGAAACACAAACGTACAAATATCCAAGACAAAAGATTAATGGAATTTGGCTAATAATTGCTGGCATAGCAATGTTTTTACTTTTAATAAAATATAACGGATATCCAAATGTTTGGCCTTTTATTTTCGTTTATATATTAGGCATGATTTGGCAATTAAACCCTAAAACTAGAAAGAGATTAGCGATTAGTTCTGGAACACCGAAACAAAATAAGTGGTCTAATTTTTCAATTATTTTACTATCTATTTTAGTTTTTCTCGTTATTAATTTATTTTCTAATGATTATAGAATTTGCTGGCTATTAATCCTTTTAGCTGTAGGTGTTCACTTCTTACCTTTTATCCCAGTGCATGGAAAATTAATGTTTTTTCTATCAATCAGTTTAATAATTAATGCATTCATTGGATTAAACTTCACAAACACAAGTCTGGATGTCTTTTTTGTAATAGATGGCTTAATCAAAATTTTATTTGGAAGCATTTTTATTAAGTTAAGTCCAATTAATTTTTAAAAAAAGGAGCTTTTTCAAAAACACTCTTAGATGAACATTTGCAAATATATGCATAATAAATGAACAAAAAAGCCCAGGCTCAAAAATGAGGACCTGGGCTTTAAAATTATGCTGGAATTGATTCAGCGTAAACTAAAATGTTTCTACGTTTCATTTCAGCAATAGCATTATTTGCAACAGCTTGTGATGGGTACGTGCCTGTTACAAAACGCCACTTGCCACTATCTTGAACGATCTGTACACATTCAGGCTTCGCTAAATTATGCTTACCAAGTGCTTGTCTTGCAGCATTTGCCTGAGACTGTGTATTAAATGTTCCTGATTGTACACGGTACAGCTTTCCATCGTTTACACCTTCAACAGCCTGATCTTTATCTTTAACAATCAGTTGTACTTTCATTTTACTGTTGGATGGTACAATTACAGTACCTTCTAACTTATAACCTACAGGTGCTTTCCAATTATTCGGAATCTCAAAATGATGTGCGTCATAATTATTCGCTGGCCAATAGCCTCCCCAAGAAATGCCCAACTTTTTAGCGATTGCCCCTACTCTAGAAAGTGTTTTAATGTCATATAAATCTTTTGGAGGTGCAACAGCAATATCCAAGCTCTACGTGACGTATGATTACTAGATTTTGTCCATGTAACTTTGGAACCTGGTCGTTCGCCCTTGCTCATATAAATAGTTTTGGCGCCCTTGAGATCGATAAGTTTCTGTGATGAAAATATCGAATATACCATCCTTATAACACTCCTGGAATAGTAGCCGACATGCTAATTGTGCACCTGATGTTAATTCGCTCAAATCTCGACATGTAGTAGTTACACTTGTCATTACTTATTCGCCTCCTCTTTTGATTTCAATTCCTTTTCAACGTCTTTACCTGCTAACTCATTTAATACTTCATTAGTGAAACGTTCCTCTGATTGGCTCTCGATGACTTTTAACTTTTCAGCCAAATGTTAAGGTACGAATACACCTAGTTGAGCCATGTTTTCAGTTATAGATAAAGCCTCATTAGCGATATAAAAAAGTACTGTTGCAAATGTTAACGTTCCATTTAACGACAGTACTTGATCAATAATATTCGCTGTGATAATAACAATTAAAACCAATAATTTACGTGCATATCCGAATAAACTTTTTCGACTCCACAAATTATCGTTTTTAATAGCCTTTATGATCCCAGTTAAAATATCTAAACCCATCAACAATAGTAATAGGTGTAAAAACTTTACCCCGCCAAATAAATATAAATGTGCTACTTCTAAATACTCCAAATTTAAACCTCCCATACTGTACACTCCTTTTGATTGCAAAATAAAAAGCACCCTCGGTTGAGAGTGCTAAATACGTTAATCGTCGATAAAATCAAGAGGGTTAAGCGTATATTTGTTGAAAATACCATATACATGCCCACAGTTGTCACAAAAAGCAACATTAAACCATGGATTTCCGCTCTCTGATTCTTCAGTACTATCTTCAGATACTATGTGTTCTAAACCTTCAATTTTACATTCAGGACACTTTGGTTTTGCCCTCCTACGGTGTGTTATAATAATTTCGAGAAACCTCAAAGGGCATTACCAATTCTGAGCTGTAGCGTGTGACGACGCTGCGGCTTTTTTAATGTATAAGGAACTTCAATTTGCACAAATTAACGTTGAGTGTATAGCACGCACTTACTAGGTTGTGACGCTAGTTGACCGTCACATCATCCCTCTACAGGGTCACTTCCATCTTGAGTGACCCTTTCTTAGTTTCTTTCTTCAAAGTGTTCAGTAGTTTAATTTATAAATATATCTATTAATCAACCAATAATGTAAAATATTACTTAATCCCATTTATCAGTCTTCTGATACAAAAACACACAACGGAGGTATACTATGGAAATAAAAATTGCAACACTAGATGAAGTTCAACAAATTGAGGTTCTATACCAAGAGCTTTTTTTAGAAATGTCAATCTTACAACCAAAATATATGCAACCTGCTAAACAAGATGTGAACTTTATTAGGAACTCAATAAATGAAAACGAATCAGATATTTTAATTGCTGAAAAAGATAATCAAGTATTAGGCTTTTTGCTTATTAAAGAAACGATAACACCTCCATATTCATGTCTGGTTGAACACAAATATGCCTTTATTATCGATGTAATTGTTGGAAACCAATACCAAAGTAAAGGAATTGGTTCAGCTTTACTTTTAGAAGCCAAAAAATGGGCAGAAAATCGCAATTTGGAATACTTGGAGTTAAACGTATTATCTGAAAATATTGGCGCTATAACTTTATATGAAAAACATGGGTTCAAAGATATGAACCATAGAATGCGTTTTGAATTATAGACGTTGAACACAGAATTCATTATGATGAGGAGCTGTTAACTACGGCTCCCAATACATCACTTCTCCTATCCCTTCCTGCACAATTTCTTTCAATCGTTCAACAACTATTTGCTTTTGATTTCTATAATTTCGACTTCTACATTTTGTTCACTTTGGATAATTACCTGTGCATCTTCATCAGAATGAATACCTTCTATTTCTCCGGTTTCTAAGCCCTTTACATGTTGTGTACCAATATGTGATGCCACATATCCCAATACTTCTTCTTGTTCATATCCTTTTAAGCCCCAATAATTTCGAACTTGTTCAATGGCTCCTGATAGGTTTTAGATTTTTTTGATCACTTACTAGTGTCATTGGTAAATATTGGTAACTTAATGAGTATTACATAATAATTTCTAGTGATAATAAAACCTCTTCTGAACAGACTAACTTGAGGAGGTGAAATCCATGTCAAAAAATCGAAACAAGAACCGAACTGCTGACCAAATTAGACAAAGAATCCAGCAAGCTGAAGCTAACAAAAATCAAGCTTCTGGTCGTTTTTCAAATCAAAATTTTATGAGATCAACGAACAACGTAGAATTCGGAACTGAGACTGATGCGAACCAAGTAAGACAACAAATTCAAAATGTGGAAGCAGAGTACCTCCAAGGAGCTTCTGGCCCTAAAGCAAATTATGGTTTTGGAAATAACTTAAATTAATTTTTTATTCGGCAGATTTTTTCTGCCGGTTTATGATTTTAATCCCCAAAATTTACCATTCAATCGTCACCTCTGCTCTAGGCTGCTCTGAATAAAATTTTCTCACGGTCATATCTACAATCTGAGAATCATCATGCCAAATAATTGTTACACCCATCCTTGATACCCTTAATCAAGTTGTCGAGATCAGGCTTTGTCATTGGACGTAATTCACCACTTGCTATAAGCTTTCTCTTTGGACCTGTATGGTATTTCTTTGGAGGCATGAAAAAAATATCAGCTTTTAGTTTAATAGGCTCTGTAATCAGTTCAGACGGCTTATTTTGCCATGCTACGATCTTTACGAAGTCTTTGCTCTTTGGTGCGTCATGTGTGACAACTTTCTTACCTCGCCTACTAAATCGAGGTCGCTCTTGCGGTTGAATGACCCCTGGTATTTCAAATGTTAAAGTGTTCATATTTGTATCACCTCTTTTAAAATGGGAGATCGTCCTCAGATACCTCAATCGGTCCCTTGCTATTAGCAAACGGATCTTCATCTGCTCTCGTATAACTCGGCTGATTATTACCGCCATTTTGCCCCTGTAGATTACCTTGATACGATCCACCTGTATTTGTTCTAGATTCGTAGTTTGAAGTGTTCTGTGAGCCTCCTGTGCCGTTTTTCGGCTCTAAAAACTGAATGCTGTCGGCTACAACGTTCGTAAAATAGATTCTTTGCCCGTCTCTCTCATACGAACCAGATTGTATCTTTCCATCAATCCCAACCAGTGATCCTTTCTTCAGAAAGTTAGCTGCATTCTCCGCCTGTTTTCTCCAAGTTTGTATTTGGATGAAGTCAGCCTCCGGTCACCACTCTGATTAGCAAATGCTCTGTTAACTGCTAATGTAAATTGAGCCTTTGCAGACCCTTGTGGTGTATATGAAAGGTCAACGTCTTTTGTAAGCCGACCAGTTAGGCAAACTCGGTTGATCATGCTGTTCCCTCCAGTAATTCAGGGTTTTCGTAGATGTTGCCGATTACTTGCAATTCATCGTTATATGCAGCAGGTGTAGATCATTCATCATAAGAACCACGGTAGTAATTTCCTGTATAACCAACAAGCCATTTGTAAGTTTGGTTCCAACCTTCTTCAACTAGGTTTTCAGACCATTTAACAATAGCTGCGTAACTTTCGATTCCTACGCCGTTGTCGATTTCCCAATAAATAACATCCCCCTCATAAATCTCCTTGCCGTTCTTGTCCTTTAAGCCTGTGTATTGATGTAAGTAATTTTGTTGTGAAGTTGATTTAATGGCTCTTTACCACTTGTGGCAAAAATATCGTTTATTAGCCCTCCCATAAATTCGATATGTTGGTTCATAAACGGATATGGACCATTTTTGACGTGTTCATTTTCAACCCAAGCACGAAACTTAATCTCTCTACTCATGCAGCAACCTCCCTTTCTCCAGCTTGGTAATAAGCATAGCCTCGTGGATCGTTTTAAACCCTTTGAATTCTTGAAGACGTAGCATCCACTTTTTAAACTCATTGAAGTAATGTTCATCACCTGTAATGTTCATCACCATAGACGTAATGATTTCGATGATTTAAGACGATTTGAGTTATGATGTCCTTCTCGTTATTCATGATCTTCACCACCTAAAGCTTCACGAGCAATTTTGTAAGCAGGTGTTTCCAACCTTCCATGATAGGTGCTGCTAGTCTCTTATAGATTAATGCGTCCTACTGTCCAAGGAGTATTTCGAGTTTTTAAATCAGCTGTTCCTATGCTGTTGAAGAAGAAATTCTTATTCGTGATCGTTTTAAAAAAATGGACTTTAGTGCTGCCCCTACCAGTGATAAAGAAAACTACTATAATGAAGAAGAGTTAGAGGTTTTCTTATTACGTGTTAAAGAAAATGACCCTACTACTCGATATTCATCTATTTTAACTTTAGCAATGACCGGGATGCGTAAAGGAGAAATGATGGAATTAACATGGAATGATCTTGATTTTAAAAACAGGATTATAAACATTAATAAAGCGCGCACACGCACTGGACTTGGGCCACCAAAAAGTGATAATGGTTATCGGAAAATTAGTATGAATGATGAATTATTTGCCCAATTAAAGAAGTATAAAGCGTGGTGTATTAAAATGAAATGGGAACGGAGTTTGAAACACGAAGATTCAGACTACGTATTTATATCTCGTCAGGGCTGCCGTCCGATAGGATTGACTTATGTTGAGGATGCAATTGATATGATATGTAAAAAATACGAATTGAGAAGAATCTCTCCTCATGGATTAAGACATACAGTTGCGTCTGTTTTACTTTCACGTGGAGAAACACTTGTCACTGTGGCAAAGGTATTAGGTGATGATCCTAATACTATTCTAAAAGAATATGTTCACTCATTTGAAAAAGACGAAATAAAATCAATTGAATTAATGAATCAGTTTGCAACAGGTGGATAACGAGAAAAAAGCCATATTTAGATGAATTTGGGGTACAAATTGGGGTACAGACTTTTTACGCAGCATTTGACTGACTTAGGTGTTAATAATGTAGTAGAAAATAACAGGCGGAAAGAACGCTATTGGAAATTAGTGTCCAGAGGGATTGAAATGATAAAATCGCTTAAATTGTAGTACCCCAATATTTAGATTTTTAGTCTAACTATTGGGGTGCAGTTAATGTCATCTTTAACAGTTTTATGAACTTTATCCTTTTTCACCACTTGCTTGTGCTAGCTTCGATAAATAATACTGTTCCTCCCTCCACATATGATCTGCCATTGGCGCTGTAAAAGTTCCTAATACTTCAGCGCTAAGTTCCATTTCCTCTAACTCTCGTAAAAAGGTCTTAAATAAAGTCATTTCTATCTCTACATCTTTATTAAAGCGCGTTAACGCCGGGAATGATTGTAAATTGGAACGTAAATAACCAGTTAGCTCTACTGCCTTTAAATAAAAGTGTTCAAAATGTTGGGTAAAAGCATTACTCTTTTGTTTCAGTCTTTTTTCTACACCATCTAACCCGTCATTAATGGCGCCAGCATGTCCTGATGCATCTAATAGCCAGACTAAGTGATGATGTAGTTCATGAAAGATCGGTGGAACTTCACCTTTTTTTAGATAACTAAGAACATTTTGATATTCCTCTAATTCATTGACCATATGATTCACAAAAGTAGGTGTTAAATGAATACCAATATCAGCTGTCAGTTGGTGTCTAAGAATATGAAACTTAAATTGCTTGAATTGTTCAACAGTCTCATCGACAGTGATTGAAAAGGAAATTGCTACATCAGGGGCATTAAGTGAATTTACAAAGGCAAGTAGCTGGGAAAATTGCTGAATAAATGAATTTGCTCTTTTTATATCCTCCGTCTCTGAAGGATACAAAGAATCATGAATAAATTGACCATGATCTTTCATTATTTCTAACCAAAATCTATGTTCAAATAATGCATGCTGTACATAATTTGACAACCATTCTCATCCCCTTTATTCTTTACGTCCTTCCATTCTATTCTTCTTTAATATCTAATATTAATTCACAATATAAGTTGCTTAAACGTATTTCTGCTACTTGTTAAAAGGCCTCTGCTTTTTTCTATTACACTTGCCTATACAGAATTTATTTAAATAGCATATGTTATGTCTACATGACAAAGAAAGGCAGAAGTTAATGGATCCACGTTTAGCACAATTATTTCAAAAGGTAAGTTTATATCTTTGGCAAATTACTATGAACATATTGATCCAGAAAAACATATGTATTTTTACGAAAAGCATTTTAAGTATGAAATCCAACTAGCTCAACTTTATTGGCAACTTCACAGAGAAACTCCTTATGTATACTAATCTAAATAACCAGGTACTCATTTTTGAAGTGAGTCCTGGTCATTTGTTTATATAACTTAAAATTAATTCCTCAACCTGTGTTTTCAGAGCATGATTGGCATATCGTAGCACTTGGTCCTCTTAAAAATGACTAAGATTTCAAGAAGTTGTTATTATCTACCACTTGATGTTTGTTTGGTAATTTTTAAATGTTGCTCTATTTTATGATGTACATTTTTCAGTCGCGCACTTAAAATGGGGATTGAAAGGAAGTGTAGGGAGTTGAAAAAACTATTTTATATTGGGGCATTATCCACACTACTACTTACAGCTTGTGGCGATGAAGCTGAAAAGCCAATTTCTGAAAATAAAACAAATGAAACATCGAAGCAAGAAGAAAAGGTAGAAAGTAAATACCCTTTCCCAAATAGTGAATTAATTGGGGACGCATCATTTATTATTAGCACTCCTGAAGATGATAGCTTAGATGGGAATGTACCAGTGCTATTTGTATCAAAAGATGATGTTCTAAAGGAAATTAGTATCTATTATGAAAACTTCGATAGTAGTGTTGAAACATACATATATATTAACGAAATATTTTATACTAAAGAACAAGTTGGAGAACTATCACAATCTGTATTGGAATTAAAAGAGGATAATTTAAAGGCTGGGGACTATACTATTACAGCTGTTCAATTCCCGGATAATGATCCAACCAAAAAGCCTATTAATTTAACTCAATCTAAATTTAAAATTGAAGAAAAATAAAGTAAATAAAACACAAAAAGCCCAGGCTCAAAATTAAATTGAGTACCTGGGCTTTATTGTGTCAATTTTGTCATCTTACTGTCATGTATAGAAATTTTAAACGTTAACCCGTTTAGTTATAGTTAAAGTAATTACAATATCAAGGAGAGAAAGAAAAATGAAATTAATAAAAATATTAACTTTACTGAGCTGTTTAACTATTTTTACTTTAGTAGGCTGTAGTTCTAACGATGTAGCACTTGAAAAAGATTACTATGTTCAAATCCAAGGAAAAGCAGAGAAAACAAATAACGAAGGACAGTATGTATATAATTTAAACGGATATGATAAAGATGGAAATGAGAAAATAGTCTCTTTCTTCGTTGAAGAAATGTTCGAAGAAGGAACAATTCTACTAGTTCCAAGAAGCTATGATGGATACACAGGAGAAATTAAAGTCATTCACGAAGATGAATTACCTAAAGAAATTAAAAAGAAATTTAATTTTTAACAAAAAAGGCCCAGGGCTCAAAATTAATTGAGTACCTGGGCTTTAATCGTAAATTTTATTATAACGTTCGTTTCACTACTGAAATTAGTAAGCTTAACGCTTCTCCATCCGTCATAGAGCCTACTCTATTACTATGATCCACCTTTAAAATACCTCGTTTATGAGTTTCTTTCAGTAATCCTTTTAAATCCTCTTTACCTGTTGATGTTAATGAATTTGCCATCTATGTTTCTTCCTTTGGTTTAATAGTTGTTGCTGGCTCCATAGCCTGTTCGATTCGTTTCACGAAGCTATTCCAGCGGTTTTCACTCAAGATACGGTGCCGACAGTATTTCCCGTTCCAATCCTGATGTTAGGTGGTTCACTTGAGTTTTGAAACTCAAATGATTCAATTAAATTTTCAATAGGTATTTCTTTTAGTTGTTTTGTTATTTCTTTGTACTGTTCAGGTGAGATTTCTCCAAATGGATGAGCTTCCGTTTTTACTGCTAATCGCAATTGCGCTGCTGTCACCCATTTATACATAAAAGCGATTTGCCAGAATTTCATTATGCCCACCACCTTTCAAGGCCATTACTTCTAGCTTTAGCTTAGTAACTAGTTTCACCAAGACTATTAATAAGCAAATCTTTCTGAATACCCTTTAGTTTTTCTTGTGCAAGCTGCTCCCCTAGAGATGCCACTCGTTCCTCCAATTTCAATCCTGTGCCAATTTTGATTGGCTCACCAAGAGTCCCATCTTCTGTGCGTTTTTTATATTCCATTACTCAACAGCCCCCGATATTAAGTGGATTTTGTGACTCAATGATAAGTCAGTGAGCGAAACTTCAAACTCCCACTCTCCACCTTGGCCACTGTAAATTCCGACAGTATTTCCTGCATTAATGCGTCTTGTCACTTTTACACTTGATTAGCATCTTGATCCGATGCGGTACCGGTAATTTTGAATATATCAGCATCAACTACACCTAACGTGTGAAGCATCAACCTACGCAATATTTTTTAACTGTTTTACCAAAAGCTATATGGAAAGTGGTTTCTCAGGTAAAGAAATAAGAAATAATTTCCCGGGTAAGCGCAAGAAATGACAAGTTTAGTCTTACATTCCAGCAACAAGCGACTGATTTTATCATCACCCTCCGCATTTCTGAAAATCCAAGCCAGAAATAAATCTCTGGTCTGTACATCATTCATCCAATTGCCCCACCTAATCTAGTAAATTCTCAATTTCGAATGTACTTTCTAACTTCTTTGTAGCCGACAGTATTCGCACTTATCACATCGATGAGGTTTTTTATGTCCTAGTTTCGCTTTTACAATGCTAGGTAGCATCTTTTGGTTCCTTGTTCTTTTCTGCATCTGCTTGTACGGGTTGTGTAGTGTCTTTTTCTGTTTCTCCGCATCCAGCTAAACCTAAACTTAGTAATCATATGCTTTAGATAACAGTATAGGAGCCGTTGCCTGTGGTAAGAAAGTTCAAGAGTTCAACACTTTGGTATAATGGAAGGTGGAAAAATCGAAATTCATTATAAGCCTGTTATTTCATTCGATGATGCCACAGTATTTGAAATAGAAGTTAAATAGCATATCATTCTTCACAGACAATTGCGGTAGGCTTATCACAAGTCACTCAAAATAAAACACCCCAATCGTTAGATTTTTAGTCTAACGATTGGGGGTGGCAGTTCATAATGGGTGGTTTTTTTCATATAAAGCTATTCATGGCTTCTTTTGTCTCGATTGAAAACGACTCTTCCTCATGGAAATCTTTTTAGTTCTTTTAATAAACCTTCTATACTATTGGCACCTTAATTCTCTAAAGTAGCTTTTTCAATTACATAGCTTTGAGGTATGAAAAATGTTCTGGTGTAAAATTCTGGATGTGGTTCAGTTAAATTCACTGCGTAATAGTTGCCAATTTTAAAGCCTTCACTTTTTAGAACAGTTCCTGCTTTCAATTTACCAGCAATTCTTTGATAATAATCATTATTGTTAATTAAATATGGTTTTATATGCTGCACTGTATCCTTTGTTACAATAAATAATTTATCCGTATTAACAAGTTCAGGTTCTATTATTTGAATGTCAGTTGGATCAATTTTATTTCTTTCAATACCGCCACCTACAAAACCCATATTATAGGTATGGACAAGCTCTCCTTGTTCAATTTCAAAATCTCCCCAAATATTTAAATACGTGTAATAGGAATGTGTATGAGTCCCCGAACTATCATCTTCCATGTAAAATGATTCAAATGGTTTATCTCTATTTATCCACAAATATGCTGGGTTATCATAAAATTGTACACGCTGTTCAAATGGAATCGCCGTAAATACTGTTAAATTTGTGGCTTGTACACGATATCCAGAGCTCATCCAATAATACGTTTGCCCATTGTATTTTTCGATATTATATACGCGGAAGTAGTTTCCCTTTTTAACTAACATCGATTCAAACTGTCCATTGACGTTTTTCTTGTACACTTTCACATCTTTTGAAAACGTCATTTTCCCTGTTTGCCCTTTGACAATTTCTGCTCCATTATACACCACTTTTGCTTCTGATTTTATTGGATTTACTACCGCAAATACAAATGCTGCTAGGAACACAATAAATAATTTTTTCATTATTCTCCCCCTCACCTTTATTTTAGAAAGGATAATTTATTAGTACTATATACCAGTAAAGCTAATATTTTACCAATAGAAATTAAGGATGTCAAAAATCTAAAAAGTTGATTGTTTTTCCATAACATAACTTCATCTATCGACCATTCAAACCAATTTTCTAAATTTGATCTACTATTTATTTGTGTACGACTATCACGTTATGAAGCCAGTTATATAACGGCACTGGTTGTTCTCTATTTGCTGTTTCTTCCACAAACTCATATTCACTAATGCGTTGTCTTGCTTGCATACACTCGTAGTTGTATCTCAATCCATATATTTCACATTCCCCCAATTCTTTTAATTGTTTTTTAGCCATTTCTTCATTATTGTATTTTTAATACTAATCTTATAAAATACCAATAATACCCATTATTGATAGGAGTTAATTAAATGAATCCAATACTTGAAAAAATGAATCTACTACAAACAGTTTCTGATATCTCAGAGTATACAAATTTTATAGTCTCTGAAGTAAATGATCATGTTGTAAGAATAGCCGTTATAGACGGTGAGTATCATTGGCATGAACATGATACAGATGAATTATTTATGGTTCTTGAAGGAGAGTTATTTATTGATCTAGAAAATAACGAAACTATTTCTTTACTTCCAGGTGAAATATTTAAAGTACCAGCTTTCACCCAACATAGAACACGTTCAACTGGAAGAACAGTAAATCTATGCTTTGAAAAAAAAGAAAACGATATTAAAGGAAAATCTTAAGTGCCAGTAAATGGCGCTTTTTTTACATTTTTTTATTATGAATACTCCTCAAAATCCTCATATTGTGCAGTAATATTGATAGTCAGGAGCATATCCAGCTTTACTGTATAGCCTTTATTTTTTTCTACTCGTACGATGCTTCTACTCCATTGCGCCCTCTGTAATCACAATATTCTGAACTTACTCACAGACTTATTAACAAAATCCACAAATACTAGAAATAACAACCACCAGTATAAAGTTGACATCTAAACCAAAAAATATTAAGTTACAATAATCCAATAAGGAGGTTTTTATACAATTATGGAACTATTACTCGGTTTTATACCTATTCTATTTCTATTACTTTTCTATCTTGCACCATTAGTATTTATAGTTTGGTTTGTATTTAAAATTATTAACATACAAAATGAACAAACTGAAATTCTAAAACGTATAGCGGATAAACTAGATAAGTAATGGACTAATTGGAGATTACCTATAACAAGCTTTCTAACCTCTCGCATACCGCGAAACTATTACTTACTATGATAATTCGATAGTTTGGATACCTAGTCATGTATTCCAGCACCAAAAGTCTGATTTCAACTTTGGGCTCATTATAGTTGCAAAGATCTTTGCTTTTTTACATTGCCAGAATGAGAACAAGAGGTAGAGACAAAGCTGAACAAATCCTAAAAATGCGCGAGAAATCAATTTTAGAAACGTTGATTTCTCGCGCTTTTCTGATGGGATTTTTCGAATATGTACCTATGTCCCAGCCTCTTTTACATTTTTTTAATACCTACAAAACTAAATAATATTGAATATTAATAATGTACATTGTTAATTTTATTTTCAGTATAAAGCTGTTCTGAAACGTTTCGCGACATCAATGTCTGATTAAACAGCTTTTATGGTACGAACGTTATTTTACAAAAGTGATGCAGAAACCTTTTCCAATTCTTTTCGTTCTTTAATATATAAAGGGAAATGAATATGTTCGGTTTGCTTAATCTTGGACGCCCTGTACTTGGCTATTTCCAATCGGAATTCTTTTACGTTCTAATAAGCAAGTTCATACTAATGGGATCGTATTTTGTAAGATTTAAGGGGTTATATTAGTACATAAAAATACTATTATAATATGATAAACTATTACATTTTTGTATAAAACGATGTAATTTTTTATAAATTTCTTTTAAAATCATAGGAGGCTTTTATTATGGGATTATTTGATATGTTTAAAGGTGACAAAGAACACAACGAACAAGGTATGAACCCTCACTTCGCATTCGCAACATCTTTACTTTATATGATGGGTGCAGATGGAGAATACGATAACGAGGAGTTAGGTCAATTATTAGCAGTTCTCGGTGGGGCGAAAAAAGGTAACTCTGTATATATCGGTGGTAATAATGGTGATTTAATGGACAAAGCTATAAAATATGTGCGAACTAATTCTGTAGAACAATTTTTAAGCGAAGCTTCACCAGTCTTAACGGATGCTCAAAAAATGTGTATTTTAGTTAATATTATTGATTCTTCATTTGCTGATGGCGAAGCTGAAATTGAAGAACAACAATTATTCGGCAAATTCTTAAATGCTTTCGGAATTTCTGAAGAAAGATTCAAACCATTCTTTGAAGTTATTGTACTAAAGAATGACCGTTCTGTATTCATTAATCCAAACCACGCTAAAAATCAACCAGGATTTAAAGTAGAGCTTCCTGTTGGGTGACACTTAAAAAGACTAGGTACTCATATTAATGAGTACCTAGTCTTTTTATTTAGATGACTAGTAATTCTTCCACTTGTCTTTTAAGCGAATTAAATCTGCGTTTTTTGGAAATATAAACCTTGTCCTACTGGTTGAACAGTTTCTAGTACAATGTCAACCATTTTTTCATTAACAAGAGTTTTTATTATCCATGCTGATAAATCTTGTGCAGCAAAACAGCCAGCTGCAGTAGAGACATTGCCTTCATTTACGAAACTTTGTTCAATTACATCTACATCAAATTGTTTAAGTTGATCTACTACAGTCGGATATGTTGTTGCTTTTTTACCCGTTAACAAATTTTTAGCTCCTAGTAGCAGAGCACCTGAACACATAGAACCTATTAATTGTCTTTGAGGATCTATATGAATTTTATCGAGATATTCTTGATTTTTATATAAGTCTTGTATTCCCTTACCACTGGCAAATATTACAGCGTCAGCAATAGGAATATCGGATATGTTTCCTGTCATTGGTATTCTCAAACCTGACATAGATATATGTGTTGTTTCTGTCCCCAATAATTGGACATCCCATTCTGACATACCACCAACTAGACGTACACGATTTAATATATCCCATGGTAAAAAAACATCTATATCAGTGAAGTTATCGAAACAAACAATGGCAATTTTCATTCTCTAATCCTCCATTATTTTAATATTAAAATATTTCTATTATATTAATTATAAGCATAATCAAGGGAATTTAAGGCCCCTCATCATATTTCCGTTCCGACTGGGCGTTTTTATTCTGTAAGTCCTTCAAGGTAAAGCCTCTTGCTAAATTCGTTTTATAAAAGTGAATTATATTTTTTTACAACTAATGGAATAGATAGTACATATAAATCAATAGCATACGTAATAATCGTTATCCCTTTACCTTCTTCAGTAAATTTTGCTTGTTGAAACTCTTCTGAAACCTTTCTTTTTCCCCATTTTTTAGGTAACCATTCAAATCCTAAAAACATAACATTAATCTACCTTCTTTTCGCATAAATTGCACCATAAAGGGCCATTAATTCAAATTCCACTACTACACTGACTTATGTATAAAATTAAGAAATTTCCCACAATCTTTTGACCTCCACCAATTCTTGCCCATCAAATTCCATTCTGTATATGTCCGGTTTTGTTGTTTGAAGTAAAAAGTTCAAATCGTACTTACTGTCATAATACCCCATCATCAAAGTCATAACAGCACCATGCGTGCCAATCACTACTCTCTTTCCTTGATATATGTTTAATATATCTTTCAAAACTGTTATAGCTCGTTCCTGGCAATCAGCATTGGACTCTCCTCCCTTTAAAGCAAAGTTTGAATCAGAAAATGACTTTTGTATTAAAGGAAATAATTCCTTGTCAGACATCCGCGTGTCTTCAGCATTAAAAATTCTCTCTTTAAGGTCTTCAAAGACAATTACTTCTTTTTCAATTAGCTCAGCTACTTTTTGAACAGTTAGGATTGAACGACGATACGGGCTTGAGATAACAGTGTCAATCCCCTCTTCCTGTAATATGTCAGTTATTAGATGAGCGTCTAATCTACCTTTTTCAGATAATTCTCTTGTTCTTTCGTCCCCATATTTTGGCGAATCACCGTGTCGAACCATATATATGAATGTCTCCATAAATGCCCTCTATCTTTTCATTGTTATTTACTATGTATTCTAAATCTTTACATATAAGAAAACAAAATGATATGCTTAAAAAAATTAACACTTATAATTTTTTGCCCCTTGACTATATAGTTACTATATAGCTTAAAGTGTGAAACGAACATAATTGATTGTATGTAAAACATACAACTTTATCATTTTAGGAGGATCATTGATTATGGGAGAAAGTATTAAGTTAAGACCGTTAGAAAGAGAAGATTTAAAGTATGTTCATAAATTAAATAATGATTCTAGAATCATGTCCTATTGGTTTGAAGAACCATATGAATCTTTTGTAGAACTCCAAGACCTATTTGAAAAGCATATCCATAAACAAAGTGAAAGACGTTTTATAGTTGAAAAAGAAAATGAAATTCTTGGATTAGTCGAATTAGTTGAAATTGACCTGATTCACCGCAATGCAGAATTTCAAATTATTATTGATCCTAATTGCCAAGGAAAAGGATATGCCTATACTGCTACTACTTTGGCAATGAAATACGCCTTTCATATTTTAAACCTACACAAATTATATTTAATTGTTGATAAGGAAAACGAAAAAGCTATTTACGTTTACAAAAAAGCAGGATTTCATATTGAGGGAGAACTTCAAGAAGAATTTTTTACGGAAGGCAAATATCGAGACGCCTTTCGCATGTGTGTATTCCAATATGAATTTAATAATAAAAAATAACTATACATTTAATTGTATTTTTTCTATAGTTATGCCCTCCTATGACGAACAAGCCATAGAAGGGCATAACCAAGCTAAGCTGAAGCGTATTACGAAGTTATTCGAATAAGGAGATGATTGCAACAATCCACGCTGCTATCACAAGTAATAAAAACCACCAACCCATAAACTTTATAAACATCTTTAAAAATGGTTTCTTTTTGAATTTATCTGAAAAGGAACTCATCTGTATTGCACCCTCAGGATGCTTCAACAGCATATAAGAAATACTGCCAAAAATTAATGTAATCAATATTGCCACTATAAACAATTCCAATAGTCCCACCTTTACGTTTAATTCATTATCCCTCTGACAAGAACCTCGAAGTGTTTGTTCATTTTCATTAACACTCGTAAATTTCCCAAACAAATACTCTTTTGGCTATCAGCTTGTATATTTTACTATTTTCTACTCTATAAATCTCCCCTTTTTTCGTAGAATAATTATTCTTCCATACAATCTTCATTCCATTTTGTTAGCAATGTAGCATTATGGATGCTTTTGGATTCGATTAGTGAGACTCGACATTAACGATATTATTCCTTTTAAGATGACTTTCTCTTTACCCTTCTTGTTCCGCCTGAGCGTTTTTCCAATAAGTGTTTGCTCCATTACTTGTTAAAGTTGCATTTTTCGGTACTTGTTTCATTATTAGTAGAACATTTAGCAAATCCACTGATGATCCCATTGAGTTTAGTATGATCAAGAATTTTATTGTCGCAGTTAATAGTCCACATATACTTAAAATAAGTGGGAAAATTACTGAAATAATCGTAAAAGGAGCAATAGTAATGAACATATATCTTGGTTTTGAAATCTTTTCTTCCGTCATTACAAAAGCTCCGAATAGAGTAAGCCCTACAGAAGTTTTTTCCGATTTCATAAAATTTGGGATGAACATCAAATGAAGTAATTCGTGAATTATTAATAGAAAGACTATCCCCAAAATAACGCTTAAGTTAATGTTTATTGATATTCCACCGGATGTAAATCCAAAATCTCTCCAAGAAATACTAGAAAAAATATTAATTACCCCAATAGAGATCATTGAAGCGACAATCATTAAAGGGATAGATAACAATATAGCACTTATTAAATTCTTAGGTTCTTTCATAGGAATCCAACCATTTTTAATTAAATCAAAATGTAGATTTGGGTTACTTTTTGGCAATTTGTATAGTAATTTCATTTAACCCCTCCATCTAAATCAAGAACTTTACAATCTATTGATTTTTAATAATTTCTCTTAATTGAAAAATCCCTTCGTTAATTTCGTCGAGTGAAGCATAGCCATAAGAGATTCGTATAAACTGTCCTGATTTTTCAGCATAAATACTACCGGGATTTAGAAGAATATTGTTGGATAATGCTTTTTCGAATAGTCTTTTTACTTTAAATTCAGGTTTTATTTTAACCCATATGAACAATCCACCTTTTGGGATGTCCCATGTAGCGTAAGGACTCAAATATTTGTCCATTGCGTCTAGAGCAACTTTTCTACGAGTCTTAAGTTGTTCTCTTACTTTATGAAGGTGATCATCATAGAAATTACTAGATAACCACTCTGCTGCAACTAGCTGAGAAAGCGTACTTGATCCATAATCGGATTGCATTTTTAAATCTGCTAATCGATTAATGACTGACTCCGAACCAACTATCCAGCCAATTCGTAATCCCGGACTAAGGGTTTTTGATAAACTCCCAACATATAATACATTTCCGAAATGGTCCATTGCTTTCAATGGTATAGGTGGTGGATTATCAATCCATAAATCACGGTACACATCATCTTCTATAACTGGCAGCTGCTCTCTTTCACAGTATGCAATTAATTTTTCACGTCTGTCTTCCTTCATTAAGGCGCCGGTTGGATTATGGAAGGTTGGAATCGTATATAAAATATTCTTCCCTTTTTCCTTTGTCGGATAAATGGAATCAATAATAATCCCCTCATTGTCCATCGTTAATCCTTGCAGCTCCATCCCTGCAGACTCAAAAACAGTCAACGAGTAAAGATAGGACGGCATTTCTAACAATACCGTCGAACCTCTTTTTAGGAGTCCGATTGAAATTAGATGTAAGGCTTGGAGCGCACCAGAAACTACAAGAATGGACAACGGAGATGCCTCTATTCCTCTTACCTTTAAATAGTCACTAATTGCTTGGCGTAATTTTATATTTCCTTTTGGCTCTTCATAGCCAAATGAAGTTAATTGATTCGATACCTTCTGCACGATGACTTTCATCTCTTCTAACGGGAACATCTCAGGTGATAGCTCCCCTTTACTCAATTGAATAAGATTCGAATTCGATTCCGCTTCGTTAATCTCCTGCACCATAGAAACACTAGGCTTATGAATGCCTACAGTGACATTTTCATTCCAGTTAGTTGAAGATTTTGACCCCATCAAAGTCCAAGTATTATTAGTGACGATTGTTTCCTTCCCTGCTTTACCTTCCAGTAGCCCGTCTGCCATTAGTTCCTCTAATGCTGTAATAACCGTACTGCGATTAACATCAAACTGTTTTGCCAGATTACGTTGACTTGGTATGGGGCTGCCGATTGCCCACTCCCCTTTAGCAATTTTTTCTTTAATAAAATCAATAATCAATTGATATTTTGGTTTTTTCATATGTATGCCCTCATTTAAATCAATTTTGCCTAGGCATAAGTGTGTCCGGAATCTGCTATGTGCTTAGGCCTGCAAATGTTCTTTGTGCGAAAGCCTAGTGCTAACGCAGCGTCAGCAGCACGATGTTTTTTGCGCGAAAGCGTAGTGCTAACGTAGCGTCAGCAGCACGATGTTTTTTGCGCGAAAGCGTAGTGCTAACGTAGCGGCAGCAGCACGATGTTGATCACTCAGTCGTATGTTGTTGTTGTTGTTGCTGCTGTCGCTGCGCTTTCGCACAGATAAATTGCCACAGGACGTGGCGTTCTTAGACTGAGTTCCTCTATTCCGGAGGATGTTTACCTAACAGCTGAAAGAAGTTAAACTGGTTGGTTTTTTTCATTTTTACCTGTTGGAGAAATTTTACCAAAATCCTATTAATATTGAAAACATGAATTTAATTAGTTGGATAAAGAGGTGTATTCATGTTAAAAACATTAGATATTAAGATTATTTCGGCTCATTTCATAACAATCATTTTATGGGCTTCAGCTTTTCCAGGAATACGGGTGGCATTGACAGCATATTCTCCTGAACATATATCACTTTTACGATTATTAGTCGGCTCATTCATATTAATAATCATAGCAATTATTACAAAAACTCCTTTACCTGCGTTAAAAGATATCCCCATTATTTTATTTCTTGGCTTTTTAGGTTTCACCGTGTATCAAGTAGCGCTAAATTATGGAGAGCAAACGATTAGTGCTGGCGTTGCAAGTTTACTTGTTTCAACTACCCCTATATTCACCGCTTTATTAGCAGTAGTCTTTTATCGTGAGAAGCTTGGATTATGGGGATGGGTAGGTTCGTTGCTTAGCTTTTCTGGTGTAGCATTTATTACAGTTGGAGGTTCAACAGAAGGTTTTTCTTTTAATACGGGGATTATTATTGTTTTAGTAGCATCTCTTTCAGAAAGTATTTACTTTGTTTTTCAACATCGTTTTCTAGAAAAATACGGAGCTATTCCCTTCACAATGTACGCCATTTGGTCAGGTACCATTTTTATGTTAATTTTTTCACCTGGCCTTGGTGAAGCAATTTTGAATGCGCCGTTAAATGCAACATTAGTCACTTTGTATCTTGGAATTTTCCCAACAATCATTCCTTATTTTATGCTAGCCTATGTTACCTCACGAACAGGAGCAGCTGAAGCAACAAGTACGCTTTATTTAACTTCTGTTTTTGCATTTCTTATTGCATGGATTTGGCTTGGTGAAATTCCGCATTCTTCTGCCATAACAGGTGGCTTAATTACTTTAGCAGGTGTAATTATTTCAAACATAAAGAAAGAAGATGTTAATAATGCTCAAAGTTTAAACTAACTTGAATAATTGCTCCGTTGATCATTACAACAGGTATTATTTCCATACCTGTTGTCATTTTTCAAGAGGCATTTTCTAACCTTTGTAGATGATGCTTGATTGGAACATGTACACCTGTTTGCCCTATTTAACTTTAAAAATGCTTGAAAATCATTACGCCCTCTTTTTCTCTTAAACCGCATAATAAAAACCCTTCACAATTATGTGAAAGGCAATTAGCGATTTAGATGCGAAAAAACTCACTTGAAATAAAAATTCATCGCGTTTTGATAAAGAATTTTTTCCGCAGCCATTGCATCAAACAATTCTTGAATTAGTTCAACATCCTCATAAGCAAAAGGTCTTTTTGCTCGTGTGGATGGCAAGTCTGTTCCGAACATTAACACCTCAGGATTGGTAGCATAAATGGATTTCAAAGCATTTTTTACATCAAGCTCCACACGACCAAAACCCGTCGCCTTTACTCGTACACCTTTTTCTACGAGCTTTAACAAATGAGGTAAGCCTTCCTCGGATAACCCTAAATGATCAATCGAAATAGCCGGTAATTTTTCAATCGTTGGGGCAATGTCAGGCAAGTCTTTTGCGTCTATATATAGTTCACTATGCCAACCGGCTAAATCATGAACTCGTCTCGCAAAGTAATCGAGCTTCGATAAATCTTCGGAGCCCCCACGCTTCACATTGAATCGTAGTGCGCGTACCCCTTTTTTATGTAAATCAATAATCTCATCATCGGTCACCGAAAATGGTAGTTGCGTAACACCACAAAATGCCGAACCCATTTTCTCTAAAGCATTCACTAAATAACCTTGGTCAAAACCTTGGAAAGAACCAGATACAATGGCACCCCCTCCAATAGTATAAGTAGCTGTGTCTTTTTGGTAATCTTCTACAACATAACTCGGTGGTACATATCCTTGATTTTCAGTAATAGGAAAATCAAAATCAATAATGTGAAAGTGTGCATCAAAAATTTTCATCTTTCCGCCTCCTTTCTTTTACGTTATCAAATATAAAACATAAAGAAAAGTGATGAATATTTATAGAATCACATAAGTTTATCTTATTAAGATACAGGTCATCTTAATAAGCCGCTCTGCTTAGCCACCAGATACAACTTTATAAAGCCCAATTTATCAAAACGAAAAAAGGGCAGGCTCACAAAAATTTGGTGATTGCCCGGGCTTTTGGTTTTATGCATGCTCATTTGTTCACCATGACATTGATAGGTTTCCACATCATTCACAATTGATTCTGAACAGATCATGAAATTATTTACTGTAGATCACTTATTTTTAGATTGTTTGAGTTCTACGACCATATTAGAAAGCTTCATAAGCGTTTTCCAATTACGGACCGTTGCTGGAACCTCAAGCTTTTTTAGATTATTAATAAGTTTGGCATTGCGAATGCTGTCATAGAATAAAAGATACACATCTCTTCCATTTATGACACTGAGTTCTCTTTCATTTGTAAAAGATAAGAACTTGTCACTATCGACCTTAGTTGGAGCTGCAGGTAACAAAGCAACATGCAAACATTCCCCATTAGAGGAATTACTCGCTGCTGAAACCTCTTCCTCTGAAAATGGAGATTGACGAACAATTTGCTGTAATTCTTCTGCTGTCCTAATGACAACAACACTAGATACCCCAAAATCTTCTTTAATTTTATCGTGAATTTTCTTTTGCAAAATGTCCTCATGTTCATTTGATTCAAAAAGGATGTTTCCACTTTGGATATATGTCTTCACATTTTGTAATCCTAGTTGCTCCATGGAACTTCTTAATTCGGCCATGATTATTTTATTGTGTCCGCCTACATTTATGCCTCTAAGTAGTGCGATATAAATGGTCATACGATCCCGCCTTTTTATCTCCATTTTATTTACTAAAAATTTCTACATCCTTATATTCCTTCAAAGGTTGATTCTCTAGAAAGTCAATAATCATCTCGTTAAATATATCTCGGCGCATCGTACTTAATGGATCGAATGCATTTTTGAATAATGCTAGTTGTGCATGTTGAATATGGTTAAAAATAGTTCGGGATCCTTTCCCTTCATCAACGCCCGTCATCATTTTTCCTTCACCACCCATTACAAGCGTAGGCGATTTTATTCGATGCAATTGATCAGTATGCGTTGGAAATGGTGCTTTTTTCATTGCAAGAAGCATTTTCTTATCAATTGAAAAAGACTCCCTTAAAATCCGCTGAGTATAAGCGTCGTCCTTATAAAATTTCATCATGAGATTTATAATTGTACGGTATGGAAGTAGACTGAATATAAAATTTGATATGGATAGTACCCAGTTAGCTGCAATTGTCGGCATCTCACTATAACTATTAGAGACTACGAGCTTATCTACATATGTTGGATATTTTATCGCGAGCAGTGTAGCCAATTGGCCGCCTTGCGATACACCGACTACATGAATTTTGCTAATTCCAAGTACATCTAGAAAACATTTGATATCTTCCACAATTATATGATGATCGTATTTATTATTAGGGAAATCCTTTGTCGTTTCACCATGTCCTCTATAATCAGGCATAAGCATTTGATAGCGCGAAGAAAATGCTTCAAATTGAGGCTCCCACATTTTCCATGATGCTCCGCTCCCGTGCAAAAACAATATAGGCGTCCCTTGACCTTTAATTTCGTAATGGATCATGATACCGTTCGCATTAACTTTTGGCATAAAGATTCCTCCTACTTACTACCCTTTCGTTCTTCCCACTGAACTAAAATTTGCTGGGTCTGTTGAATAACAAATTCAAAAAACTCGATACTCTCATCGATGGTTGATACAGCCTGTTCCTCAAGAACTAACTCTTTCGCTCGACGCAAATATTGTCCCATCAATACACCCTGAGCAATGCTCGTATGCAAAGTTGATGCCCATGCGTCTGCATTCAGTTGATAGAAATCTCGTTTGCTACCAGGAATCCCTACTTTACGAAATAAAGAGATTTGAACACCCTGTCGAACGGACAATGACGCCATCCCTTTGCTAATTCGCAAATCGTTCACCATGTCATCGAGTGACTTCGGAATACCCGATATCAACAAGTAGCCCCATATCTTGCCAAGTGATCTTGCACCACCTGAGGATTCTATATAAGTTCCAAAATCCTCTATTAATACCTTCTGCTCATCGTTTAATAGTATGTTTTTCATGTCGTCCACCTCTTAACATTCATTGTGTTTAATATATATTAAACACAATGAATGCAATTTGCAATAGGCGATATAATGTACAGTAAAGTTTTAATGCGCTAATTAGCATACAAATTAAAGTAGGCTAGGATAACATAAAAAGCGCGAGAAATCAATTTTAGAAACGTTGATTTCTCGCGCTTTTTTAATTTGAAATTTTTTATTTTTACTTTAATTATATACTATGTCCCAGCCTCTGTTAAAACATGTGCCAAAACTGAATAAAATAGTATAAATAACCATCGCAATCCGTCGAACCTATTATAATTTTTGTTTCGCATATAAATCTAACAAAACAAATGGAAACGTCCGAACAACGATTAGGAATCGCTGATAAAAAATTCGATTTAAAAGATATAATTTATCTAAGGTGTTTAACTTTTTTAAGAGAATTAATTTTTCAATGTAATGGGAAATTTATGTTAAAATATTTTATAGATTATTAACGTCAATTGGTGGGGAGGATGACTTGAAGAAAAAGGTTATAATTATTGTTTCTTTTTTGGTTGTAATTATCTTGATGCATTCAACACCAAGTATGGCATTAAGAACACATATATTTTTTATGGGTTATCCAAAAGCCGCAATTTCTTCAGGAATTATTGAAGATAAAGAACATAATGAAATAGATAAAGATAAATTTGCTGAATTAAATGCCAAAGCATACACCCTAACAAATCCTCCAATAGAAAAAGCTACTCAGGGCGAATTAAAAAACTTTCTTGTAAGGAAATTTGGATTTTTACATTTTGCAGAATACTACGGTGATACTTAATAACCTTAGTCAGTCAAACGGGGGCATTAGTTCAATTAGGTTAATAAATTATTACACAAAAAAACGCTTAGATTACTAAGCGCTTTTTTTCTGCCGTTTATGCTACTAACTTACTATTAAAATGAGTGTCAATTAAGTTGTTTTTCACATTACTTTTAGTGTTTTTCTCCCCATCAGCC
Organism: Lysinibacillus xylanilyticus; assembly: GCF_001708185.1. GTDB lineage: Bacteria > Bacillota > Bacilli > Bacillales_A > Planococcaceae > Lysinibacillus > Lysinibacillus xylanilyticus_A. The sequence continues at coordinate 398,815 of NZ_MDDN01000003.1, forward strand.
GAACCCGTAATCAAATATGAGTGCCCTTTGATATTTTTATCGATACGAATCATGTGTAGGTTGAAATAAGTCTTCTTCTGCATTCCTAACAACAGAAAAACGGTCAACATTGTAATGACCATGAAGAGTTCTGTTATGATGCTTGATAATTTGCTCCGCACTTAAATCATCACTGTCCACTGTTGAATGCCCATCACCCACTAAGGTAACATCTAAACCATTAATTGTCGCGGTTCTTACTGCACTATCAATACAATGTTGCGTTGAACAACCCATCACAACAACATGTATAATCGATTGAGACTGTATATGATTTAGAAGCCCTGTCCCATGAAAGCAATTTGTTGCCGCTTTATCGAAAATCTTTGCTTCTTTAGGTACATTAATTCCATTATGAATATCAAACCCAGTACCTTTCCCTTCTGCAACATCGAGATCCCTTACAAACACAACCGGAACATTGGATTCCTTTGCTTTCTCAATCACTAAATTGATATTCCTAACAAGCTGTTCTTTATTAAAAACAGCTCTTTCCTCCTGATTACCGTCAATTAACTCTTGTTGAGCATCAATAATGAGTAATGCTTGATTCACACAATTTTCCCCTTTCATTTTGAGGAAACACTATATAATCAATAGTTAGACGTTTTCCTCTTTTTATTTATTAAGTTAACATTATTTTTGTTTGTCATCATACATACCCCCTAAACAAAATTGTCTTTTAAAAATTTTCAGACAATAAAATTTTATCATAATTTTCCATGACAAGAAACATAAATAACAGGTATGTTGATTAACCATTTTTATACACTCTGATTAATTTGAAGGCTCTGATTTCCGCTACGTACAGGGTCTCGTCTGTCTCACTTTCTCGCGGGAAGCTTTGCTCTGCGACGAAAGCGAAGCGACAGGAGCACTCGAGTAGCCCTACGCTACAATCAGTTAAAAATGAGAATATATTAGCAAAAATTGCGGAAAAATCCTTTTATCGCTCAATAATAAACTATTTTCCCTAATCAACACGCTTAATAAATTTCTATTAAGTAGGTTATGTGAAATAATGATGATTTCCTACTATTTCAATATTGATCACTATGAGGTAATCAATAGAAGATATACAGCATCCTCCGTTACGGCCTTTTTTTATAAGCCCTTCTAATACTTCCGTCATTACATTACTTTATTGTTGTTTTGGCAAAATTAATTTAATTGTTCATAGACAAATTGCCAATCAATCTTCATCTTAGAACCATATCTTACAAGTGTAAGGCTATTATTTCTTTAATAAACTAGTAAGGAGGATTGAATATGAGCATTAATAGAAATATTAATAGTAATACACGGAAAAAGTGTTTATCTTGCGGTGAAAAAGAAAACCATGTTCAAAAAACTATTCATCGTTGTAGAGGTTGTGTTTGTAATCAATTAAGGAAATTACCAGTTCAGACAGAAGTAGATCTTTTCTTATTGGGGGGTCAAATAATTGAAGATGTTGTATTTATTAACTTCGATCAAAAAGATTGTTGCGCGTTTTTCACAGATCCAACCACTGAACCTGGTTCAACGATTATTGTCGATTGCCAAGATATTCAAGCTATCCGAATTGAATCTGACTAGTTTAAAGAAATGGTTCTTTCAACTAATATAGCCCTTACACCTATGAAATTTGTTACTAGGGTCACTGAAATCTATGTGGCTCTAGTATTTACTTTCGCTTACATGGACCTTGCGAATGGATTTTTTGGAAATTTACGAATTAGGAAACCAAAATTTCAATGATCCCAAGACCGAAAACTTGACAAAAAAATCATTTTATGTAATAATTTACTTTTATAGAATAAATTTATATAATAGGATTCTCCTGGCCAGGGGAATCCTATTTTTTTTAAAGGAGTGTATTTGCATGAACAAAGGTGAATCCAGTTTAACTTCATTAATCTCAGCCTTTAGCAGAGCTTATCATAGCCAATTCGATACCCTTAAAATTTTTGATGACTATATAGCAAAAGATTTAATCACAGAAAAAGAATTTAATGATATTCAAACAAATATGGTGCAAGGCATACAGTTTTTCAACAAAGAAATCGCAGAAAAACTAAACGGAAATACGAAAGAACTATTGAAATGGATTGTGCAAATTCAACTCTCCCCTACGCCCTTAGCACGTGCAGCATATTGTGAAAAGGTTTTACTGAATGAAGTAATGCTAGGCTTACAACAATATGTCATTCTCGGAGCAGGATTAGATACTTTTAGTTTTAGACACCCAGAACTTGAACATATTTTGGAAATCTTTGAAATCGACCATCCAGCAACACAGCAATTTAAAAAGACAAGATTAAATGAAGCTCATTTTAAACTTCCTAGTAATGTACATTTTGTTGCGATGGACTTCACAAAAAAATTTTTACATCAAAATCTAATAAATAGCGGCTTTGACAACAATAAAACTTTCTTTAGTCTACTAGGTGTTTCTTATTATTTAACGAAAGAGGAAACTTCAAGTTTGATCGAGCATTTGTTTGCCAATTTACCATCTGGAAGCTCTATAGTAATGGATTATGCAGACGAAAACTTATTTAAAGAAAAAGGACTCTCTAATCGAGTGGACAACATGGTGAAAATGGCTGCAGCAAGTGGTGAACCGATGAAATCGTGTTTTACTTATGAAGAAATGGAAAAAATGTTAGAAAATTCAGGACTACTTATTTATGAACATTTATCTCCAAGTAACATCAATGAGCTTTACTTTGACAATCGAGAAGATTATCTAACAGCTTTTGAAACGATCCATTACGTGCATGCTGTGAAAAAATAAATTGAAGTTTTTGGAGGAATTTAATGAAGTATTTGTAAAAACATCTCACAGTTTAACTCAAAATTTATCATGTCTCGGATTATAAACACCGATGCATCAGCTAGTATCGGTTGCATGTATTTAGAAGAAAACGGTATTATAGGCTATCATCAAGCTGTAGTCCCCCAGCTTCTCTTAATTTTAGATGGTGATAAAGTCCAAACAGGTGACGCAATTTTTGGGGAGAAGGACTGAAACAAAATCGCATAAAGGATTAACTGCCATCGTGATAGAATCTGAACAATTGAATCTTACAACTTTTATGGCTTTAAAGTGAGTTACTTATTTTCAAAATATTTCTCAGGCAATTAACTATGTAAGAATAACATCGTATCATATGTTAGTAATGTAAGATGGTTTAGTCTTACACCTCCAAAGCTTCGTTACTATGGGTCACTTATAATAATAAGTGACCCTCTATAAATATACTGTTCAGGAAATAGAGTTGCTAGATAGTTAATTGACAAACTCCCAGTGGATTTCCATCAGGATCATAAAAGGTGAAAAATTTTGTCTGTCCTTCTCCATCTATTTCATTAACTCTTACATTCTTTTCAATTAATGATTGATAAGTTTCTTCAATGTTTTGCGAAATAAAATTAAAGTATTTTCCGACGCCAAAATAATTGTCTTGGAAATTTAGTGGTGTATGATTTTTTGCTTTTACTAAACATACGACCGTTTGAGATTCTTCATCAATTTTCATAACTGCCGCGCCTTCTTCTATATATAGAAGTGTAAATCCCAGTTTCTCTTCATACCATGTAGCAGATAATTCAGGATCCTTAATCGGAATAAAAATGGCTTCTACTCCTTTCAATATAGGTTTACTCATTCTTCTCCTCCTTGAATTTTTCTTTAAAAGTAGGACTCAGCTCACTCCACACATCGAATTTATTTCCATTTAAATCCCAGAAATCAAAATTTCTTCCCGCATGTCCCCTATTTTCAACTTCTCCAACTGTAATACCTTTAGCGATAAAATCTTTATGGATAGTCGTTAATGCACTTAATCCATCCACCTCAAATGTTATCGAAAAATGTTCTTCCCCATAGCAATCAATGAAATTTGAACTTTGATTGCTCATTGACCTAACAAGAAAAAAACTTTGATTGGCAAAATTTAGAATGGCTTTATCATTATCTTGATAACTACATTTTGCTCCCAGATTATTTACATACCAATCACATGACAGTTCTACATTGTTAACTGGAATATAAGTAGTTCCTATTTTTATTAACGTTTCACTCATCCCATCACCCTCTCCTATGTCCTTAGTGAATTATTCTATTTTCGGGTTTTATATCCCTTTTAAGTCAATGCTACAATTTCATCCTCACAAAATGCTAAGTTTAGTCTGGAAAACAGTGTTTGACTACAGTCTAAAATGACCAGACTCAATTCCGAGTTCTGGTCTCATAAACTTTAAAGAATCTATAACATTTTCAATCATAAATAATTTATGTGTGCGTCTAATACGTAAATCCACTATCTATTATTTTTTTATCTATATTTCTTTTTTGTAGATTAACTATACTAATAAAAAAATTGATTCTATATAATATTGAGAGAGGATTGTATAAGGTACTTTAATATCCGAGTTATTTGATTCATAAATTTTTTGGAGGATGGATATGTACTGTCGGAGATAAACTATATTCTTTAGCATGGAGGAATTTTGAAATATGGAACAAAAACAATTAACCTTATGGCGCCCTAAAGGTTTTTTTCAGTGGCTACTTACAGGCTTTTCAATAGTACTAACACTTCTTATTGCCATGATAACATATGCCATTTTTAATACAACTAATATTCTTAGTGTAGTTGGTTTCCTTGGATCGCTTGCATTGTACACTCCATGGTTTTTATTAATGCTAACATTTTTTATCATAGTGCTATTAATACTTGCTTCTTGGAAGAAAGCTAGAATCGCTCAATTTATTTCGATCCCACTATTGTTAATAAATACATTTTTAATTATAGAGCCAATTATAGAAATGGAGAACTATGCTAAAAAAGAAAATGTTCAAGTTTCACTTTACTCCCACTTTTTTTACAAATCAGAAATATCATCAACGTTTATAAAAGATATCGTATACGGAAAAACTACAGATGGCGTTGAGTTAAAGCTTGATATGTGGCCCGCCAATGAAAAATTTAAAAACACACGTACCCCCGCTGTTATTAAGATACATGGAGGCGGATGGGTTGAAGGTAGTAAAGGGAGTGCCCCTTATTGGAATCAATGGTTAAGTGAATTAGGATTTACTGTTTTTGATATAGAATATCGCATGCCTCCCCAAGCAGGATGGAAAGATGAGGTAGCTGATGTGAAATCTGCAATAGGATGGGTAGTAGAACATGCGGATACTTACAAAATTGATCCTGAAAAAATAAACTTAATGGGTGATTCAGCAGGTGGAAATCTAGCTATGCTTGCTGCTTATAGTATGGGTGACACAACTTTACCACCGTCCACCGTTGTACCTTCAGTACCTATTAATACCGTGATTAACTTTTATGGACCGTCAGATATGACAAAGTTTTATCAGAATAACCCTAGTCCGGGCTATGTGCAAAAGGTTATGAAAGAGTATATAAGGGGCACACCTTCACAATTTCCTGATCGTTATCAAAAGCTTTCTCCTGTCAATTATATTGGTGAACACACACCACCTACCATTATGTTTTTAGGAACGAGCGATAGTCTTGTCCCAACAGAACAAGCTATAATATTGGACAGGGAACTTTCAATGAATAATGTTTCTCATGAAATCTATTATCTTCCGAAAGCTGAACATGTTTATGATGGAGTACTAGGAAGTTTGAATACCCAAATTACTTACGAGAAGCTCAAGGTATTCCTTCAGAAATATAACAAATAAAATGATACAGAAAAAATTGTAGATAAAGTTGATTTTCAAAAGAGCCCTGAATATATCAATTATGCCACGGCATAATTGCTTCCGGAATCGGCTTTGTACTTAGGCCTGTACGAGGGCCGACACGATGTCGGTCATTTCGGTAATGCCACAGGACGTGGCGTTTTTACCGATGCAGGTCAGTTAGCCGTTATCGCATGGATGCGATGATTTTAGACTAACATCCCCTAAGAACGCCTTTCCGATTCCGTGACATCCACCAGAGGACTTCTTTCAGCGGGTGTTTAGATTCCTATTGAAAGAAGTTAAAGTGACCCCTGTCAAGTAGACTAAATTTTAAAAAACGAAACGAAGTAACCTGAGCTATAAAGCCTGTAGTGGACTTTCACCACTTAGTTGTTGAGTATGCGGGTGCACATTACAAAATGACCAGACTTTGAGTTCTGGTCATTTAATTTATTGCTTTTACAATTATTGATCACTATACTTAAATGTTTTTAAGGAAATAATTAGTGTCAAAGTAAGGCATCCTATTAAGAGGAGCAAAGATTCCCCCCATAAACTAAAATTATTTAGAAATGCAGCTTTAATGCCATTTAAAAACCATTCAAATGGATTTACTAGACTAATATATTGTATAAAGTCTGGCGCCTTTTCCATTGTAAAAAATGCATTACTACAAAGGAGCATTGGAATCATCAGAACATTAGCTGTCATACTCAAATGTCCCTCATTTTTCACGAGACTTGAAATAAAAAAGCTTAAAAATACAAAACTTAACGAAGCTATTAGAATAATTGGCGTCATATATAAGAGGACTGTAAAGGAAAATTTCAGTTGATTGACGACTAAAGCGAATAAAAGCACTATATATGATAGGATAATAGCTATGACAGACCATGAACTCGAAACACTGACGATATATTTCCATAAAGGCAAGGGTGTTGCGTGCAGTAAATTATAAACGCCTCGTTTTCTTTGTGATAACGCTATAAAAGCTGTAGTCATAAATGAATAAAAAAATACACTAACAGCAATGATTCCTTCTATATAACCTCCTGAATAGTTCGGTAAAAAAATCCTTAGCGCAATAATTGCCGCGAACGGCATTAAAATTGACCAAAATAGTAAATACATATCTTTCATGCTAGATTTTAAATTTAATAAAAAAACAGTTTTCATCCTCTCGCTCCTCACTTTGTTAATTCAAAAAATAAATCCTCTAAATTTTGAGTTTGATATTGCACTATTAAACCATCAGGTGAACCATTTGCCATAATTTTACCGTGATGCATAATTAAAATTCTGTCAGCTACATTCATAACCTCCAACATATCATGGGAAGAAAATAACACGGCAACGCCACTTTCTTTTAAGCGCTTAATGATATGTTGAATTTCCTTTTGCCCCCTTGGATCCAATCCTGCAGAAGGTTCATCCAAAATGACTAGCTTTGGATTATGCAAAGTTGTCACGATAATGGCTAAGCGTTTTTGCTGTCCTAGTGACAGTTTGATTGCAGGCGTTTTTTTAACATACAGTAGATCAAAGGCTGCGAGCTTGTCATCAATCTTCTTATTCGTTAATGTCATTCCATAAAATGCAGCAAATAATTTCATATTATCTTCTACGGAATAGCCTTCGAAAAATGGTGTTGATTGAAGTTGCGTGCCTATTTCCTTTTTATAATCGGATGTCCAGTATTCAATTGTTCCACTGTCCTGAGGAACAATACCAAGAAGCATACTGATAGTTGTTGTTTTCCCTGCACCATTTGAGCCAATTAAAGCAACTATCTCACCTTCTTGAATATCAATATTTATATGATCAACGACACACCTTGCCTTATAATTTTTCGTTAATTGTCTAGCACTAATTAGCCTTTTCATGTTTTCTCTCCTCCTATCAATTTTGCCTCGACATAATTGCGTCGAGAATCAGCCAAGCTTTAACTTTCTAAACACCTGCAGAAATGATTTAATGTTGTATATTCAACGTTGACTATTTGGCTATTTTTTAACTCCCTCATTCGAGAGAGTTATTTTTTTTCATAATGTCAATCGCTTGATTAACAAACTTCGATTGTACTTTTACAATTTCTAACATATTATCAAATGCTAGTTGTGTTAACGCTGGCATTTCACCTTGCATAGCAATCAGTTTAGCCTCATAACCAGCATTGATAGCCTTTTCTTCATGTTCTAAAATCTTTTTCTGCTTTTCTAATGCTTCAATAGCTCTATCATTTGGTAATTTAAACGCAAATGATACACCAGAATACAAAGTTGTGGGATAAACTACAGAAGATTTTTCAAGAGCCTCGATAATCAACTCTTGCTCATGTGCCCTTCCCTTTTCAGTAATTTGGTAAATTGCTTTTTGCCTATGACCCGTCGATTCAATACTAGCCACCTCTATATAGCCATCTTTTTCAAGCTTTTTTAGGGCATTGTAGATAGAGCCGATTAGTACACCACCCCATCGTTCAGCATCACTTAATTCAAGCATTGTTTTAATATCATAGCCAGTCATTGGTTTTAGACCCAACATAGCAAGAACTAATAACCTTGTCATAATAATCACCTTTTTATATTCAACGTTGAATAAATTGACTATAACGATTCTGCATTTTTTTGTCAATAGGTTTTTAGAGGTTTAGAGGTTAAGTTAAAATTTCGGAAAAAACAAAATACAACACAATAAATATTTTTATGATATAATAAATGATATTGCACCATCAAAGGGCATGAATCAATTTTAGCTGTAGCAAATTTATTTGCTACAGCTTTTTACATTTATGAAGGAAAATCGCCAAACCTCAGTTAAAGGATGGGTTTAACCCACCAGCATCCCCCTGTGTTCAATTAAATCAATTATCGCCCAAACATAATAAAAGTGACCGTTAGTCAAAATTAATGCTTGAGATCGATTCTTTGATCCAAACCCCTATCTACTATTGAAATAATGTTATATGCATTTTTTGGCATATCAGCCTCCACTAATACAAATTCACTTTTATTAGGTTCAACATAAAGCACAATATGAACAATTTGAAACGTATGCTGGTATTGATCAGACAATACTTCTATACCTTCTCCACTTAAAATTGAAGTTCCGGGAATATATTTAAAGTTGCTACCATAGTTCATATCTTTATGCATGGAAAACCCTACTTCCCATTGGATTGTAAAGAAATATAGCAAGCAAAAATTCAAAACTAGTGACTTTGTTAGCTAACTTCCTCTTCATGCCCCTCCCTTTAGTTCCTTTTAACCCATCGTGCAAACACCTCTACACCAATCAACAAATGTCATCCTCAGTAATGATAATAAGTAATAAAATAGTCACATTGTAAAACTATTTCTACAATTGTATAATTTTACTATACTTTACTAAAAGTGAGTGATTCTAATTTAAATGGCGCAAAATAAAAACATGGAGAGGAATGTGACAGTTTGAAGATTTTTTTAGTTATTGTAGGGATTATTGTAGCAATTGTAATTTTACTTATCGTCGGTTTAATCTCAGCGAGCAAGAAAATTGAAAAACAGAATAAAAAAATGCGAGCAGAAATGGAAAAGGCTAACCCTTTGCCGAAGGAAAAACAGCATTTGCTTGCCTACGGTGCTAATCTCGCCCTTTACCGCTCTGAGTCGCCACGGGTACTGCAGATGAAGGTAGATCACGAAGCTTTGAAAGAAGGCCTTTCTTCATATTGGGACATTAGTAATCCGGAGGAGGCTGTTCAAACGCTGGAATGGCTGCTTTCGGAAGGGCACCGTACGAAGTATGATGAGCTTCTTCTGGCGTTGAAAACTGGCCAATCTTTTACAGAGGAGGAAGTGGGTAAATCGCAGGAATGCTATGAATCAGCCCAAGAAGCGATGATAAAGAAGCTTTCCTTTACGAAATCCGATTTTGACCGGGTTGACACTATTGCTGCCTGGGATTTTGATAGAGCCATAAATATTGCAAGATGGAGCTACATACTTGGTTATTTAACCGAAGAACAGGCATGGAGCTATATAGAGAGAGCTGCTGATGCCGCTAGTCCTTACTTCCAATCTTGGAAGGACTATTTTATTTCATTTGCATTTGGCCGAGGCATTGCTTATGAGGGTGACATCTACGACATCATTTGGAATGGAAAGGAATTGCTGGGTGAAAAGGATTCAATCTGGAATGAACTTAGCATTAAGCTACCCGTAGCAGAAAGCCGATAATTTAGTATTGGACAAGTTTATACACTTAGAAAAATGGAATATGATAAAAACTATTAGAAAAAACCTGCTAGATTTTAGCGTTTTACTTAGCTAAAATCTAGCAGGTTTATTTATTTACGAACAGCTTCAAATGTAAGTAATGAGTGTTCCTTTGAAGGTTTCTTGTTGTAAACATATTCAGCGGAGCAAGTAATATCAGAAAAACCTATGCTTGTTAATATATGCTGGAATTCTTCTATTCCGTACCATCGTATCGGAAACCTTTGTAATTCTGTATCCATTAATTTACCATTTCTCCATTTTTCATATTTTAAAATGGTTAACGTATATTGGTCGATCCAGTTCATTTCAACGGATTTTCTTTCTAATGCAATTCCTTGCTCTTTCGAAATCTCATAGTAGGATGAAGCAATTTCCCCTGTTCGCCAGTCTGTAGGTAAAAGCAAGTCTACAATTAGGCGGCCTCCAGGTATTAAATGATTATACATACATTTTAATGCATCCATCGCATCTTTTGAATTCTCTATTAAACAAAACGAACCTGTCGGCATTACAATCGCTTCATATATCGAGCCTAATGAAAAATTGCTCAAGTCACCTTCATATAGATTTGGTTTAAATCCTCTTTCTTTACAGCGTTTTCGGCATAAATCTAACATTTCAGGCGAGTAGTCGATTCCCTCAACATTATATCCGTTTTCAAGTAAAGGGATTAAGAAGCGTCCAGAGCCTACTCCCGCTTCAAGTACTCTTCCCTTTGTTCCGTTTAATCGTTCAAGATAATATTCAATATCCCCACCAATAGAATATCCTACCGGTTTTGTCAAATCATAAAGTTCTGTACATAAAGGACCGTAATAACTATACATGTCAATTCCTCCGATTTCGCGCAGAAGAATCTATTATTCTTAGTTCTTCCACACCTTAATTTTAGTTGATGGAATAAAAGAGCTGACTATCATTATAAATCACTCACTTTCAGTAAAATATAGGAAAATTATACACTTTCAATCAGCATAACACAATATGCCTATTTTATATGTGCGAATGATTTCAAATTTGATTAATTCGAAGACCTTCCTTCTAAAAAAGGATTTATTTTCAATCATTTCTACAATATAATGTACGAATTAACACAAATTATTAAAAAAATATTGCCCGAACCAATCAAGCATTTACTAGCAGTAGTCTCCGTTTAATCGCTTTGATTCAACTTCATCAACTAGAAGTGGAATTTTTACTGCCAGTTATTTACGATAAAAAAGCAAGGAGAGAATCATATGAATGTAGAAAAAGTGTTTGCAGCTTTCCCATTATTAAGCTCAGAAAATCTAGTGCTGAAAAAAATTGAAGATGCACATTTACAGGAAGTATTTGCAACCTATGATAATGACAAAATCTTTGAATATTGTGGGATAATCCCTAAGCATAATATCCAAACAGTGAGTAAAATGATTGGTCATTTTGACAGGGATTATCAGAAAAAACACAGAGTAAAATGGGGCATTTTCCAAAAGTCTCAATGCGATACGTTGGTTGGCATAATCGAAGCAATGGACTTTAATCAAAAAGTGAACATGGTGACGATTGGTTACTTTTTGGCAGAGGATTATTGGGGTAAGGGCATTGCATCTGAAGCTGTTAAAATTCTCATAAAATTTTTATTTGAGGAAGTTAATATTAACCGAATACAGGCTGAGGTTATGCCTTTGAATGAAACATCCAAAAAGGTTCTCCTGAAAAATGGCTTTTTAAAAGAAGGACTTTTAAGACAAGCAACGTTTTGGTCTGGTAAAGGCGTAGTGGATTTAGAAATATACGGATTGCTTAAAGAAGAGTAAAATGGAAATCATTAAATAGATAATTTTCTTAGAGTTTATTGGCTTGAATCTAAATTTATAATATCCCCCCTCTTATCACAATAGTATTGGGCCTTTGCTGATAGACATATTACCAATTCAGCTAGGTTTTTCAACATAAACTAATAATGTCTGGCTGGCGCTAGCATTACTTTCATACAAAAAGGGTGAAAAAATGGGTGATAATCGATATTTAGAGCGGATGGATAGGGATTTTAACAATTACCATAAATTTGAGAAATGCTATTATGATCCATGTCATAGCAAAGTAGACGACTATGAAGCTGTCGAAGATGATTATGATAAAATAAAATATTACAATCATAAGGATCTCAAACAAAAACGTAAGGACCTTGATAAGAAATATAGTCAAGAACTAGAAAAAAAAAATGAAAAATAACGATCATTGTAAGGGTTGCGTTTGCAATCATTTAAAATGCGTTGAACCTGGAACATTAGTAGATGTTTTCTTATCGAATGGCAGTAGTTTTATCAACCTATTCTTCCTATATTTTGATAGCCAAAGCTGCAGCGCACACTTCCTAGAAATTGGAGAAACTGCAATGCGACTGATGATTGACTGCGAAAAAATAGAAGCCATTCGTAATTAATATCTTTCTGGCTAAAAAGGATAAAAAAGTAACAATCTAGGCTCTTCTAATCTAGAAGCAGCCTTTTTGGAATGAAATAAAACCATCACGTCATGTGAGAATGCCTTCGTTACCTGTTCGCTGACGCTTCGCTTTCGCACAAAAAATATTTTGTCCTTGGAAAGCGCCGAGTCGGAACGGAAATCAACTATATGTTATGGTGAAGAGTCAAATTAATACATACTATCCACACGCCGAAAGAGTGATTCTATAGACTAAAGAGCAAAAACCTATTAACCACCAATATCGTAACATGCGAATAGCTTATTTGATCGCTATTGTGATCACCATTTTATTAGGCCTAGCTTCTAGAAAATTTAGCCATCTACTTCTGTCATTTGTTGCGCAGAACGCGGGGGACATATTATGGGCTATGATGGTCTATTTCGGATTTCGATTGTTGCTAGTGCGTAAGAACACCCTCCCAGCCATTGTGCTCAGCTTTTTGTTTAGCTTCGGCATTGAATTTAGCCAGCTGTATCAGGAAGACTGGATTAATCAGATTCGTGGGACATTGCTCGGGGCTTTGGTATTGGGCAAAGGTTTTCTTACAATGGATTTGATTCGATATACAGCAGGGATAATAATCGCTACTGTATTAGATAAGGTGGTACTTAGGTTTACTCTTCGAAGATAAATAAACAATATAATTTTAGAATATAAAAAACAACTCACCTTTTTTAACATTATCATTTTACTAGGTTTTATAGTCACTTTATATTTGGATTATTACTTCACTGACTACCCGCTCCTTGTGAATTGATATATGTTTTTTACAAAAAATGTAATTTTCGTTTTAATCCTTATTCAACTATAGCCTCCTATAGTTGAATAAGGAAATTGGTTGTCCTATCTTTTTTTGTGATAAAAATTCGTCAGATTATTTTATTACGGGCAATGTCATCTGATTTACCCAATCCTTTATGAATCGCTCTTGATGCGAATTCAAATGAGGTAGGTTATTACGAGGAAAGAATCGATGTTCATGACTTTCTTCTGTGTTATGAGTTAATTCTCCTGAAAAACAACGTGAATGGAAAATAATCTGAACGCTAAAAACCTTATCTCCATTCTGGTATTCTGAAAATCCTTCTTTACCTGAATAAAGACCAAACAACTTTAATTGTTCAACTATCAATCCTGTCTCCTCAAATGTTTCTCGTACAGCAGTTTCAAGAAACGTCTCTCCAGGCTCCATAACGCCCCCTGGGATGCCCCAAACATCTCGATCTTTTCGATGTTGTAGTAAAATCTGATTCTCATGTTCAATAATAATTCCACAACCTACAGTCATTAGCATGTCATTTCCAATTAACTGGCGAATTGTTTGTATGTAGTTCATCATTTCCTCCATGAATCTCTAATTTTTAATTAATATACAAAGCATTTTACTTGGGATCCTACTTCAACTATCCTGTTCCTATAATCAGCTTTAAATTTGAGTTGCATAAATCTGTTTTTCTATTGGATCCCATATGACAATCCCAACATCTTGTTTTTGATCTATAATACGAATAGTAACCGGGATATAATCAGATAAAATAGTATTTATTCTAGTGCCAACCAACTGTAAAAGACCAATCAATTCGGTATCATTTATTAAAGGTACATTAACATCTATTTTTAAATCAATTAATTTCCCATTTTCATATCGAAGTTGACCAGTTATTTTAGGATTTAAATGTTTAAAACCTTCTTGAATATCTTCTTTGAAAATTAATAATTTTTCATATGTATCTTTGTCTAAACTAAATAATGAATCTGAAGGGAATGTATAATTTTTTATATCTATATCAGTCCATTTATCTATTTTATCCTCTTCTTCAGGAATAAATGTTTCAGCTAAAAATATTCCTGGAATTATATCATTTTTATTCGATTCTTGATACAAAGTTATATAAATAGGAACATTAGGTATTTTTTTGTTATTTCTAATATCTTTTATTATAATTTCGGCTATTTCCTTCCCATATTTTTCTACATCGTTTACATTATCATCGTTAGTATCTACTTTTACTTGATCTGTATAAATTAAACCTTTATCATCCGCTACCTTAATGTCATAAAATTCATTTAAGGATATGGCTAAAGACATCCCTTCTATTTCTCCATTTTCTTTGTTAATAAAATTTTGTTCTAATACATGAGATAATATCTTAGGATTATTTTTTTCATCCTCTAAAACATCTCCAGTACTATTTTTTATAGATGGGTTTAAACCAAAACCGTCTTTTGATTTTCGATCTAACCACTGATTAATAATCTTTTTGTAAGCCCGTAATCAAATAACGCATATAAATAGCCAGGCACCTCCGGTACGATTGATATGTATCAAAATTAGAGGAGGTGCTTCTTTATGTCAACTACCAAACTAACAATTGTCCCTGTGACACTAGATCCGATCACTGACAACTCTTCATCAACAACTTCACCACAAAACTCTCCTGAGCCGAGCTGCATCATTAAAACAACTAGTGCTGAAATTTCCTTCTTTAATGGCGTAGATGAGCACATCATCCAAACGATCCTGAAGGAGTTGAATAATCAATGAAGCAAGATTTTACGAGCGTGCAGAACATCTACATTATTTGCGGTAAGACCGATATGCGTAAAGGTATCGACGGTCTCGCAGCACTCATTCAGGATTCTTTTAAACTCGATCCATATAGTGATTCCATCTTCTTATTTTCTGGAACGAGTAAAGACCGTTATAAATGTTTGTATTTTGATGGAGATGGCTTCGCCATACTTTATAAACGATTAGATAATGGCAAACTGCAATGGCCAAAAGATGAAAAGGAAGTACGTAACCTTTCACAAAAGGAACTTCGCTGGCTTTTAGAAGGTTTATCGCTTCAGCAACCAAAAGCGATTATGAAATCTGCAAAAGGTGTCTTTTAAATCTTTTCACCAAAGTGGTATAATCATCCATGACTTATACTGAACGAAATGTGGTGAATACAGTGGGTAACGTATCTTCTGACCAAAATGAACGATTCATTCAATTACTTGAGCAACAATTGGCTCATTCAAATCAGCAAAATAATGAACTGACAAAGAAGTTGGATCAATCATTGAAACAAATCGAAGTGCTAACAGAACAAGTTCGCCAATTAACCAAGGCTTTATACGGTTCAAAATCGGAAAAATCAAAGTATCAAGCACCAGACGGACAAGCTTCTTTATTCGATGACGATGCGTCTTTTAACGAATCTGAGCACACAGAAGAACAAAGCACAGCGACGATTACTTACACTGTTAACCGTAAACTACATAAGAAAAAACGGAATGATTCTTTTCATGAAGGGATTGAAATAGAAGAAATTCATCATCACCCCACCAATACACAATGCGACTGTTGCCTTGGCCAAATGACCGAAGCCGGTACAACTATTGCGCGTGAAGAAGCAAAATTCATTCCGGCAAAAATGATGCGCATCCAGCATATTGAACATGCCTACGAGTGCAAGCACTGTAAAATGGATGCCACACAAAAAGCACAAATGAAACGTGGGAAAGCCCCACAAGCTGCCATTCAGCGAAGCATTGCGGGGCCTACCGTTCTAGCAAAACTCATCTATAATAAGTTCGTCCAATACTTACCTCTTTACCGTCAGGTAAAGGAGTGGGAACGATATGGCCTGCTTACGAATGATAAGAACTTATCAAACTGGGTGATCCGTGTAGCTGAAGATTGGCTTCTACCGGTTTATGAACAGATGAAGCAGATATTAACAGCAAAATCTGTTCTACATGTGGATGAAACCTATGCGCAAATAATCAATCGTTCAGACGGAAAATCCGGTCAATCGAACGCCTATAATTGGGTGTCCCAAAGTGTGCCAAGTCAAGGGCCGATCATCGTTCTTTTCCAAAGCGCTTTATCGAGAAGCCGTTCTGTATTAGCAGACTTTATAGCTGGTTTTCAAGGAACTGTGATTTGTGATGGTTATTCTGCATACGGGAATCTACCTGATGTCACGTTCGCCAACTGTTGGGCGCATGTGCGACGCTATTGGCTGAAAGCTGATAGCAAAAACGGGCAAATTGGCGTGGATTACTGTGATCAACTGTTTCACCTAGAACGTCAATTCAAGCATCTTTCACCAGGTAAACGCCGAAAATCACGGCAAAAACATTCAAAGCCGATTGTAGAGAAGTTTCTAAAATGGGTAGACGAATCGCCTTTCTTTGGGAAAAATGCGCTCGCAAAAGCTGCAGAATACACATTAAATCGTGTACACGGATTAAAGGCTTTTCTATTCGATGGTCGAATTGAAATCGATAATAATCCGGCTGAAAATGCGATTCGTCCAAATGTGATTGGTCGTAAGAACTGGCTTTTCTCTGTTAGTGAAGCAGGCGCTAAAGCGAATGCCATCTGTTTAAGTTTGGCTGAAACGGCAAAAGCAAACGGCATCGATTTCTATCAATACCTAGTGACGTTAATGACAGAATTGCCAAATTTACCGATTCATCAGCAGCCAGAGATTTTAAATAATTACATGCCTTGGTCGAAAAAAATCCAAGCCACATGTGCAAAATAGCCATCTATCCGAAAAAATTCAGGGTAGATGGCCATTA
The DNA here is from genome assembly GCF_001708185.1 of Lysinibacillus xylanilyticus. GTDB lineage: Bacteria > Bacillota > Bacilli > Bacillales_A > Planococcaceae > Lysinibacillus > Lysinibacillus xylanilyticus_A. The sequence goes on from NZ_MDDN01000003.1 coordinate 415,871, forward strand.
GTCGTGCGTACCGAGAAGGTGCGCTTATTTTTTTTATATTTCGGGCTTAC
>NZ_MDDN01000030.1 GCF_001708185.1 Lysinibacillus xylanilyticus
GTATAAATTTGGTCGTAAAATGACGGTTGACCTAGTTTTAGAAGCCCTTGATAACGCAGTAGCAGCGCAAAATCCAGCACCAGGACTAATTGTACACACTGATTTAGGCTCTCAATATACAAGTGAAATTTTTGGTGAACGCTTAAAGAAATACGAAATGATCCCATCATTTAGTCGAAAAGGATGCCCTTATGACAATGCATGCATCGAATCATTTCACGCAACACTCAAAAAAGAAGAAGTATACCGAACACGTTACGACCGCTTTGAAACCGCACGCGTAGCTTTATTTAAGTACATCGAAGGCTGGTACAATCGCAAGCGAATCCACGGTAGCATTGATTATTTCACACCCGATGCGTATGAGAAAATGTGCCGAGCAGCAGCGTAAAAAAGGGGTACAAAAAAATCTACCCCTCCACATTTTTCGGGCGCAACTTCCATATATTTTCCGCTCTACATCCCGAGTAGGCGGTCAAAGGCTCTTTTCACTTTGACGGGCTACTCGGGATGTGGAACACTCCAAAAATGGACGTTGCGCAACACACAAAAAATTAACTTGAGTGTGTCTATAATCTTGACGTAGATCCACTATTTCAATTGAAATTAATCAATTGAAGACATGTGACATAGAACATTTTATAGCACTTCCAACACAATTTAAATCAAATATTTTAAAGCCCTTACATTAAAGTGAGGGTTTTAATTAATTGATAAACGAAAAAGACCTCCAAAAATATGAAGGTCTTTATTTGCTATGATTTCCCTAATTCTATAATTATTTCGTTGTAGATTCTCTCTAAATATATTTTCTCTTCAACATCTGTTGTAATTTGATTTATTTTATCAAATGCTTCAATTATCGTTAATGTATTAGTAACTAGATTTTTATCATATAATTTTTTAGCGCTATCTCTAGAAGCTGTGCTTAATTTTTGTCTAGAGTTTTGAATTTTTTTAAATATCATATAAAGTTGATTTTGAGTTAATTCACTATCTTTTATATTTTTCATATGGTCAAGAGTACGTAATTTTAAATCGTTTATTTTATTAGAATTAATCAACTTATCTTTAACAGTATTAACACCAGTTGAATGATTAATGTTAAAAACAAAATCAGAAATTCCACTAAAGCTCTGGTTCTTATCATTAACAATGGTATATCTCAGTTCGAGGGAAAATTTCCCTTCTTTTATTTCGTTGTTGGAAATATAAACACCAAAGTATATATCGCCTATTTTATCAATTGTAATCGGGTTTTCTTGATTGAAAAATATGTTAATAGCAGAGTCTGTTAAGAATGCTTTTTCTACAACAAATGTTGTTCCATTCTTTTCGCAATATTTTTGAAGAAAAATTAATGTTAAATAGATTGCAAGGTGGTTATCATAATTGTTATAACGTGTAGAAGTAAGACCCCTTAAAAACCATTTTTCATTATTTTTAATTAATCTATATTGTTTTTGTAGGGAGGGTTCTTTTTCGAATAATTGAATAATATTTTCTTTTAACAAATCACGATAAGAGTTTGAGATACAATATTTTGAAAATTTACCCATATGAAAAATATCATCTAAAAAATCGTATGTGAAATCGTATATTCCTATTGCATTAAAATCCTCTTCTAAATCTTTATTATTAAATCTTAAAATAATTTCATTGTTATCAGATAAACCGATATACTCCATATTTCGAAGCTCTTCTATTATATCCAACTTTTCTTCATCTACTTTTTCAAACAATGTTAATAATTCTTTAGAACCTTCTATTAACATCTCAGATTCTAAATCAAATTCAGTTAGTGGGAATGTTTCACCTATTAATTTATCTAAATCAGATTCTCTTATTAGATACTTTAAATCTTTAAAACGAGCTTTAGGTGAATTGGACTGTTTTAAATAGTGAACTTGATAAATATGGTTTTTCATAATATTCCCTCCTTTTGTAACTATATTACCATTTAGGGTATATTATGTCGAATTTTATATATTATGATAAAAAATGATAGAAATACTTTACTTTTTTGAAATGCTTAAATAGTAAGGAGTTTGTCTCCCTATTAATCTGATTTAAAATTTGTTTGAATAAAACAAATACAATATATTTAGAAAATAAATTAATGTATGCTTTTATGAAAAGGATACATATAAAATATTGATATAAAGCCATTCTTTAATTGTTATTCCATTAAATGTATGGTATTGTAAAAATAATTAAATTAGCATACATAAAAGGGGCGGTAAAAGTATGGCAAATATGAACGAGAAAATGGGCATGTTGATAGATGTACAACCCATAAAAAGTAAACAAGAAATTAATGAATTAATAGAAGCGTTAGGAATGTCGCAAAATGGATTGCGTGACCAGCTATTATTTAAAATAGGCATTTCAACAGGATTAAGATGTGGTGACTTAGTGGCTTTGAAAGTGGAACAAGTGAAAGGCAAATCTTCATTCAAGATTCGTGAAGGTAAAACGAAGAAGGAAAGAACGGTTTATTTAAACAATATTATGGCTGATATTGCAGATTATATTGAAACACTGCCAGCCAATGCTATTTATTTGTTCCCTAGTCGCAAAGGTGATAGTCACATCACAACGACACAGGCTTATCGTATTATTGCTAAAGCTGGCGATATGATAGGCAACCATTCAATCGGCACACATACGATGCGGAAAACATTCGGCTACACGTACTATCAAGCTACTAAAGATGTAGCAACGTTGATGGAGATATTTAATCACTCCTCACAAAAGACTACATTGCGTTATATTTGCATTACAGAGGAAGCAATTGAGGATAGCATTAAAAGTATAGCGTTCTTTTAGAAAATTAAGAGCTATCAAGTAGGTATACTTTTATAAATTGGATGTTCATGTGGATAAATGTCACAATTATATAATTGAAGAGGTGATGAAATGAAGTTCTTGTACAGTTCAATGTTTATTGATGAGGATATAAATGATATAGAATCAATTATTGATAATATTGGAAATGATAAAGTGGAGTTAATTTTAGACTCAAATATTTGTATATTTCTTAGGGATTTTTATAAAGAACCTAGTGTAATAACAGCTAGGACAGAGATATGGGGCGAGCTAAAGAAACTGTTGTATTTAATTGAATACAATGATTTAGAAGTAGATTTTTATTTAGGATTAGAAGAATCGTCAAGAAGTAAAAGTAATTTTGAAATTATTGAAGATAAATTTTTTGACGCTTTTAATGCATTAAGCAATTTATTTTCTATGGATTACTTACAAATGATAGAACATAGTAAATTGATTAAATTCGACACTCCTATTAAAGATAATAGTTTAAAACAGCCATCTAAAATGAAGGCATTGGAACAAAGTGGGGTATTTCAGAATCAACTATTTTTGAATTATGCATGTTTACTAAAATTATATTTGCTTGTAGAAGAAAAAAGTGAATGGGAAAATGTTGATAAAATGAAATTATATCTAGACTTTTTAGAAGAAGATTTAGATTTTTTAGGCGCAACAAATATTTTATTTGGTCATTTACTATTAAGTGGAGAAGATAAATCCCAAAAATTAATTCATCCTCAAAAGAAAAAGAGGAAACAAAGAGAAGAAGTAATTCATGCCATTTGGAATGCTGCAATAGATTTAACATTTCCAGTGTTAGTTACACAAAAGTTTTTTGACAGAACGAAAGTACCGATATTTGTTACTGGGGATGAAAACTGCTGGAGAATTTTTAATTCCTTAAAAATGAGGGCTATGATAACTGACAATAATGGGCTGGCTACATCACCATTTGTAGAAATGGATTTATCAAATACACTTTGGAATAATGAAGAGTTGTTAGATATTAATCAATATCATGATGCAATAATTGACAGAAGAAAATATTACAACATAACACGTAACAAGAATTTATCGAAAATTTTAGAGGCTTTAAGAGTGACTTGTTACGGCTTGGAAAAAGAAGTGCGTGAATTACTTGCTTAATTTGTTGAATTGATTATTCTTGAAATTCTGATTTAAAATCAAGTTTTAGTACGAATTTGAAATTGTTCACGAAATGATTTCATATGATAACTAATTGGTATATAATGAAATAAGTAAGGTCTTTGAACCAAGTTCGTAAATATGTAATACTCCCTAGTGGAGAAAATTGTTGAATATAGAAATGTGGACAGCTCTCAAATGCTTGTGGCTCTAAGGTCGGCATAATGTTACGTGAATTGTAAATAGGCAAACTACACGCGTAGAAGCTGAAGTATTGGAGTTTCTGGACGCGGGTTCGACTCCCGCCGTCTCCATAAAAAAATGACCACAAACGTAGTCAAATCAATGTGACGTAAAGCATAAATTTTCCGTTTGGAAGGTTTATGCTTTATTTTTTTAGGAAATTTTATGGTTTACATGATTAACTCCTTTTTATACTTAAAATCGAATTATTAAATTGATTTTAGGTATAAAAAGTGTATACAAAAGCAGGAGTTTAATACAAAATATCAGAATTATTTGGTCAAAATAGAAGTTTAATTATTGACAATTATATCGTTGTGGTTTAAATTATGAATAATTAAATTATTGATAATGAAAATTCTAAGCAGCATGAGTCATAGATTTTGATTCATGTAAGAGATGTCAAGAAGATTCTGATTCGTATTATAGTGTTTTGGTATGCATATTGTTTACCTACATTTAATATTGGTAGAAATCAGCCTTTCTGACAATTCAGAAGGTTTTTTTGTTGTATAATTTAATAATTTGAATACTAGGAGGTAACAGGATTATGTTACATGAAGATCAAGTTATTAGTAGTATTATGCGCAATGAAGGCAAAGGAGCTGCTAATACTATAGTAGGTGCGACTGAAGCAGGAAAAAGCACATTGTTTGCTGGTATGGCTAAAGGGGAGAAACCTTCTGAATTATTAAGCGAAAGAGCTTCCAGTGGTAAAGGGAGCTTAGTTAATGCTGAAATAAATATTACTGATGATCCAGAAATAGATGAAAATAAGCTATATATACATGGACGTATATGTAAAAAGACTGTGGCCGATGTTGGGGACGATAACAAACTTCTTGGAAGTGTATTATTTTCTGCAGCAAAGGAGTGTTCACAGAATAAAAGAATAGACAATAATACATTTGAAAATAAAATTGAGAAAACTCTAAATATTGCTCTAAAAACACCATCTAATGATTCTTTGGCATATAAAATAGCAGCTTTCGGTACGGATGAAAAGAAGAGAGTTGTCGAAATCATTTCGGGTTTTCCTATTAACGATATGGTTGAACTGTATGAAGAGGTAATGGCGATACAAAAGGCCAATAATAAAAAAGGCCAGTATGCAAATAATCTTTTTTCTGAAAAAATTGGCACAATCAAAAACTTAGAACGTTATGTTAATGAGTTTTGGACTTATGTTATAGAATGTTTAAACTCTGGAGTCGAACAATTTAAGCAAATACTAAATGAAATGCAAGAAATCACATATGTTGGTGTGGAAGATGACGGTGAAAATGAATTTTTTGTAGTTTTAAGTGGAGATGATACTGAACAAAAAATTAGAGATATTTTGCTGAAAAGCGAAAATGGATCTAAAGAGTATTTGTTATCAAAGCTTTCATTTGTTTTTAGAGGCGCTGATTGGGTTTTTGAGGATCCTGAAATAGATATGGATGCCTTCGTTGTTTCAGAATATAATGACATGAAAATACATGTTATTAGATTTATTGATACTATGGGACTATTCCATGAACAAGGTAAAGAGACAGGAGATGAGTATGAACGTATATTAGATATTCTTTCTCAATATCATTCAGAAAAAGTTATTTTTGTTATCAGTTCGGATGTTAACGCAACAGCTAAAAATGGGTATCAAGCTATGCGTGAGTTTTTAACTAAAGCTAAAGGGAATATTGGCGTTTATTTAATGTTCACAAAATGGGATACATTTATGCAGTCTAAAGTATCAGAAAATGTAGGACAAAATAGATTTACGCGTAGAAAAAAGATAGAAATTAGTTGGAATGAGATATTTACAACTTCTAGCAAAGAACAAGATGAACTAATTCAATCTTTTGAGTCTAGTGTGTTTGATAATAGTAGTAAGAATAAGCCACTTATTAAAGGTATATTTAAGTATGGTCTTATTTCAGGAAATGATGAGTTAGATACTTGTTTAGAAGAAAATAATGTAGTTTATGAACATGCAATTTCAAAGTTGATTTGTGCTTTAAATCGTGCTGAAAAAAATAATGGTAATAAGATACGCATTAAAGTTATTGAGGATAAAGCTTACTCATTATTGGTAGATACCGATAGAAGGATATCTGTATCAGCTTTATTCTATAATTTAGTAGCAGAGTGTAAAGATAAGAAGTTGTACGCATCTACTGTGGCCGCATGTATTCGTAAATGGAAAATATGTGTACCTCATTTTTCAAAAGTTTTAGCCAATCAATATGGCTATGAAAATATTGAGACAAAATTTGTACTTGAAATAGGAAATTATGCAAAGGAATTATCACGAAATGCTATTAATTTAAATCCAGAAATAGTGTTAGGTGGAGACGAGGAAATTACATTTCTTAAAGAAATTATTAATCGAAAAATTTCTAATGATATAGGTAAAAAGTTTGCAGCTAAGGTATTGGATGATTCATATAAAAATGGATTCTCAAGAAATAGCGATATTTATATGACGCAGCACAAACGCTTTTCAAATCTATTACAATACACACAAGATAATTATTTTAGTTCTTCTCGAATTATTGCTACTCAATATATTATAGAGTGTTTTGAGAAAGCTACATTTGAATGCATTAATGATGTTTTTAATGAAAATTGTATTATAGTGTATTAATTATTTAATAAGTTATATATTGGGGAATTTAAAATAGCTTTGACGAATGATGAAAAATCAATCGTCAAAGCTATTTGTTGATTAGATACTATGAATAATTATGAAAATATTACTAAATAAGTCAATAACGGGTAAGCCCGTAATCAAATAACGCATATAAATAACCAGGACCTCCGGTACGATGATAAATGTATCAAAATTAGAGGAGGTGCTTCTTTATGTCAACTACCAAACTAACAATTGTCCCTGTGACACTAGATCCGATCACTGACAACTCTTCATCAACAACTTCACCACAAAACTCTCCTGAGCCGAGCTGCATCATTAAAACAACTAGTGCTGAAATTTTCTTCTTTAATGGCGTAGATGAGCGCATCATCCAAACGATCCTGAAGGAGTTGAATAATCAATGAAGCAAGATTTTACGAGCGTGCAGAACATCTACATTATTTGCGGTAAGACCGATATGCGTAAAGGTATCGACGGTCTCGCAGCACTCATTCAGGATTCTTTTAAACTCGATCCATATAGTGATTCCATCTTCTTATTTTCTGGAACGAGTAAAGACCGTTATAAATGTTTGTATTTTGATGGAGATGGCTTCGCCATACTTTATAAACGATTAGATAATGGCAAACTGCAATGGCCAAAAGATGAAAAGGAAGTACGTAACCTTTCACAAAAGGAACTTCGCTGGCTTTTAGAAGGTTTATCGCTTCAGCAACCAAAAGCGATTATGAAATCTGCAAAAGGTGTCTTTTAAACCCACCTATTAAGATGATATAATAATCCACAACTATACTGAACGGAAATGTGGTGAATGATTTGACGAACGTTCCTAAGCGAGAAAATCAAAATGAACAATTAATTCGAATGCTTGAGCAACAATTAGCTCAGTCAAATCGACAAATTGAAGCATTGACTGAACAAGTTCGCCAATTAACCAAGGCTTTATACGGTTCAAAATCGGAAAAATCAAAGTACCAAGCACCAGACGGACAAGGTTCTTTATTCGAAGACGATCCGTCTTTTAGCGATTCTGAGCAGACAGAAGAACAAAGCACGCCAACTGTTACGTATACCGTTGAGCGTAAATTACATAAGAAAAAACGGAATGATTCTTTTCATGAAGGGATTGAAATAGAAGAAGTTCATCATCACCCCACAAATACACAATGCGACTGTTGCCTTGGCCAAATGACCGAAGCCGGTACAACTATTGCGCGTGAAGAAGCAAAATTCATTCCGGCAAAAATGATGCGCATCCAGCATATTGAACATGCCTACGAGTGCAAGCACTGTAAAATGGATGCCACACAAAAAGCACAAATGAAACGTGGGAAAGCCCACAAGCTGCCATTCAGCGAAGCATTGCGGGACCTACCGTTCTAGCAAAACTGATCTATGATAAGTTCATCCAATACTTGCCTCTTTACCGTCAGGTAAAGGAGTGGGAACGATATGGCCTGCTTACGAATGATAAGAACTTATCAAATTGGGTGATCCGTGCAGCTGAAGATTGGCTTCTACCGGTTTATGAACAGATGAAGCAGACATTAACAGCAAAATCTGTTCTACATGTGGATGAAACCTATGCGCAAATAATCAATCGTTCAGACGGAAAATCCGGTCAATCGAACGCCTATAATTGGGTGTCCCGAAGTGTGCCAAGTCAAGGACCGATCATCGTTCTTTTCCAAAGCGCTTTATCGAGAAGCCGTTCTGTATTAGCAGACTTTATAGCTGGCTTTCAAGGAACTGTGATTTGTGATGGTTATTCTGCATACGGGAATCTACCTGATGTCACTTTCGCCAACTGTTGGGCGCATGTGCGACGCTATTGGCTGAAAGCTGATAGCAAAAACGGGCAAATTGGCGTGGATTATTGTGATCAACTGTATCACCTAGAACGTCAATTCAAGCATCTTTCACCAGGTAAACGCCGGAAATCACGGCAAAAACATTCAAAGCCGATTGTAGAGAAATTCTTAAAATGGGTGGATGAATCACCTTTCTTCGGAAAAAATGCCTTAGCCAAAGCTGCGGAATACACATTAAATCGTGTACATGGATTAAAAGCTTTTCTGTTCGACGGTAGGATTGAAATTGATAATAATCCGGCTGAAAATGCGATTCGTCCAAATGTGATTGGTCGTAAGAACTGGCTTTTCTCTGTTAGTGAAGCAGGCGCTAAAGCGAATGCCATCTGTTTAAGTTTGGCTGAAACGGCAAAAGCAAACGGTATCGATTTCTATCAATACCTAGTGACGTTAATGACAGAATTGCCAAATTTACCGATTCACCAGCAGCCAGAGATTTTAAAGAATTACATGCCTTGGTCGAAAAAAATCCAAGCCACATGTGCAAAATAGCCATCTATCCGAAAAAAATTAGGATAGATGGCTATTCGTCGTGCGTACCGAGAAGGTGCGCTTATTTTTTATATTTCGGGCTTACGATCAATCTGCTGAAAGGTTGATGAATAATAAAAAGAAAAGTATCAATATAAGTGAAAAAGGATTAAGAAATATGATGAAGTATGAATGGGGGAGGTGTATATAGTGCTATCTAGCATATGGTATATATAAGCTAGTTTGAAATTTTTTTGTAGCAAACACTTTATCATGATAATCTATTAAAAATAGATAATTTTGGAGGTTGTTTATGAATCTGATATTTGTTTGGATAGAGGAATATAAAAAAATAAAAAACTTTCAAACTAATTTTGGTAGTAAGTATATTATTGAATTTAATGAAAAGCAAATTAGTATTAAACCTAATAACCACTTTGTTAAAGATTTTTTTGAGGTAGATAAAAGTGATATTAATATTCATATGTCTGCGATAGTTGGAGAGAATGGTACAGGGAAATCCACTTTATTAGATTTTATTCTTGAATATATACAAAAAGGTAGTTTTGACAAAGGCTTTATTACAATATTTGAAGATATGGGAAAACTTTATATAGATACTAATATTGATGTCAGAATTGAAGATGAATCAAATATAGTTTCTTTAAAAGATGAATCTCTAGATCCTATATTAGGGAATTTAGTGACTATATTTTTTTCTAATGTGTTTGATGTACGTTATTTCGATAATAAGAATAGAAATATAGAGATTTTTGAAAACGAATTAAAAGATTTTGGAAATCCTCGATTAAAGGATCTCCCGAGTATTATGAATATAACAACAAATGAACTATTAGCTACATATGACAATGCTGCAATGGTATTAGATGCAGATTCTACAAATCAAATATTCTTTTCTAATGAGTATCTAGATACTTTAGAAATAGGTAAGATTTTAGAACTACCGAATAAAATTTACATAAAAAATGGTAAGCAAAATATAAATTTATCCATGCTATCTGAAAAATTTGAGAACTATATAAATGATTTTTCGTTTGAAGATGTTGCTAATATGCATTTTAATTTTCAGCCAGATAATGAGTTAATTGATACCCTAACTTTAGATATCGTAAAAACCTATTGTATTGAAGTAGCTAAGGTTCTGAGAAAGTATCCAGATTTACATGAAGATATGGTTGAGGAAGCATTTTTCTACGGATCAAATGATAGGGATATAATAAAAATCATTTACAAAGGAATACTTAAAGTATTAAAACTTTTACAAGTAAAAAATTTATCGGAAATAAAATCAAAGCTAAATAGCATAGGTGAGAAATATACAAAGCTTTTAGAATTAACCAGAGAGATAAAAATTTATGAAGGTTTAAATGAAACTCATTATTTAATTAATGATGAGGCTACATCTAAATTCATTAAATATTATAGAGAAAACTTTTACTCACAAGGATTAATTAGCTTACATTGGTCTGATATGAGTAGTGGACAATTGGGGCTGTTGAATCTTTTTGGTAGATTCTATAATGCATTACACGAAGTAGAGGAAGATTTATTATCGAATTTAAATGAAATGGATCTCAATGAAGAATACTTTGAAATGGAAGATGATGTAGAGAAATTCACAGTATCGGAAAAATTAAAAGACTATAACTATTTATTATTACTTGATGAGTGCGACTTATATTTTCACCCTCAATGGCAAAAAGATTGGTTATATTATTTTTTGAGATTAATTGAAATTTTATTCAAAGGAAATGTACAAGTAATTTTAACTACACATTCACCTTTTGTTTTATCAGATTTTCCAAATAGCAACGTGACATTCTTATCTAATAGTTCACTAACAAAAAATGATCTAGAAGGTAGTATTAGAACTTTTGGTGCTAATATTAATGAATTGTTTACGAATTCATTTTTTATTAGTGATGGATTAATGGGCAAATTTGCTAAGAATAAAATAAATGGTTTTATCAAAGAATTTTTAAACGCTACTCCAAATGAAGTAGACGCTCATAAAGAGAAATATAAACAGTTCATAGATTTAATAGGTGAACCACTAATAAAAAATAAGTTATTACAAATTTATAATGAAAAAGTTGTCCTAGCTTCAAATAATTCAATTGAATACCGTATTAAATATCTCGAATCTGAATTAAATAAAATTAAGAATCGAAGTGATAGAATTGATTGAGTTAAATGTGACAGAAAAAATTATTTCTAGACATACGGAATTTTTATTTGGAGAAGAAAATGTAAATAAAAGTGGTAGAATTAATAAAAAACTTGAGGCAGCTTATCGTGGTGAAAGAAGTAAATTAGGTAAGGATGTATTTAAGTTTGTAATAGATCATTTTAAAGAAATAGTATTAAGTGATTTAGAAACATTATTTGAAATTAAAGAAGAGTACACAGAGGTATTGAATAGAATATCTACAGAATCTACTAAGAAAAGGGTACATAATAAACTTAAGAAAATGTTTCATGCTGAATATAAATACTTTTATAGCGATCCTGTATTTAACGCATATCAGTTACAATCGTTACTAGATATTAATATTTGTCCTTTGTGTGCTACTCAATTTATATTTTTATATGAATCGCAAAGTGGATCAACAAGAGGTACTTTAGATCACTTCATTGATAAAGGGAAATATCCGATATTTGCAGTGTCTATTTATAATTTAATTCCAGCTTGTAAAGTTTGTAATTCAGATTTTAAGAGAACACTCACAGTTGATTTAGAAAATCACTATACACCTTATGAAAAAGGAGTTATAGATTATATCAAATTTCGTAAAATGCTAATCCAAAATGAAGATGAAAAAATTGTACCCAATATTATTGAACAGCTAAAAATTGAAGAAGCAACAGAGATAGACTACGTATCAGCACTATTAGGTATAAATGATGATTTTAATATTAGGGTGGATTATTCTTCAGCACCTCCAAATATTTTTAAGAAGATTGATGGGAATATAAAATTATTTAAAGTTGAAGAATTATATAATATATATCATAGGAAATTTGTCCGAGAACAAATAAGAAAAGCATATGTTTATAATTATATTTATAGAAAACAATTGATGTATAACTTTAGTAACTTATTTGTCACAGAAGAAGAAGTTAGGGCTTTGATTGTCCCAAATGTAGAAGATGATAATAAATATATACTGAATAAACTAATTAGAGATATTGTATTAGTTGAAACAGAGAGATTTTCAATTTAAATTAATCATTATATTTATTGATTTTTTATTGTGAATGAGATTTTTTCGTGCTACTATTTAAATGTTATAATTACTAAAAATTTCAATTTTAAATTTAACATAACATAGACATTTAGCAATACTTCTGTGTACTACCAGACATTCGATCAGTAGGTGTTATGGGTGATGGTCGTACATATGACTACGCAATCGGTATCCGTGCCGTAACGTCAATCGACGGCATGACATCTGACTGGGCACGTATCCCTTGGGACGTCCTAGAAAGAATCTCAGTACGCATCGTCAACGAAGTACAAGGCATTAACCGCGTACTGTATGATATTATTTCTAAACCACCAGCAACGATTAAGTGGGGACAATTAATAAAAATGTAAAAAGTCTGGCAGATCCTTATCTAATAAGGTTTCTGCCAAGCTTTTTTTATAATTAATGTATAAATAAAAGGGTTAGTTTTAAGTATTTCTATACATATTGCGAATACCTGTTAAAAAAAGAGAAAGAACAAGTGCCAAAATACAAATGTACTTTGGCACGAATTGAGATTCAACTAATGATCATTTATGCAGTACGATTAAATCGTTTTACTAATAGACTGCTTAATTCAGGAATGCAATGAATATACGTATCTATTGTTGTTGTTATGCCTGTGTGACCTAAGAAATGTTGAATGAATTTTACATCATTCGTTTGATAATAGATACTGGTAGCACAAGAGTGACGTAAGCCATGAACTGAAACGAGTTTTAAGCCATGTTGGGTTTGGAACTTTTTTAACCAGGCATTTAACTTGCTGTTATTATAAAAAGTATTTTTATTGTTTGGGAAGATAAACTGCTTGTCGCCTTGATGCTCAAGATTTTTCCATTTTAATTGCTCTGTTTGAATTTCCTGCCATTTTAATAATGCTTGGAAAGTTTCCTCATCAATATCAAGTGTTCTTTCATCCGAGTTCTTCGTATCTTTAATATAAGGCTTATTCGATTCGTCCGTACCAACTGCTTGATGAATACGGATTTTTTTGTTTTGAAAATCAATGTCTTGCCATTGCAGTGCAAGAAGTTCCCCTTTGCGTAAACCTAAATTTACAAACACGAGAAAAATTGCGATTTTTGAAATATCATCTGTTGTTTTCAGCTTTTGAATAAATAAATCTATTTCATCTGATGTATAGAACAGTTTTTCACTTTGTGGATTGTCTCTCTTCCTTTCTTCTTTTTTTTCCCATAATCGTAAACCACCAAGATTAACAGGATTTTTCGGAATGAAATCGTTATAGACAGCTTGTTGTAAGCATTTATTTAGTTCGATTGCTACCTTTGACGGTTTTTTTAATTTTTCTTTCCATACTTCAAAAGACCGCAAAGTATCTTGGTAAGAAATATTTTTAAGCTTTAAATCTCCGTAAAAAGGAAGGATGTGGTTTTTGAAAATACCTTTAATTTTTCCTAAAGTACTTTTTTCGAGGGAACAATTTTGAAGGTATTTTTCATAGTAAGAATGATAGAATTGCTCAAATGTAAGGTTTGGATTGTCAGTATCATTTCGTTGTAGCATTTCTGCTTGTTTTTGAGTATAAAAAGCTTTTGCTTCAGTTTTTGTTTTAAAACCACGCTTTGTAATGTCGATTTGCTTTTTCGTATAAGGATCGATACCCCCATACATCTTCACCATATAATGAGGAACGCCTCTTTTCATATATTCTTTAACTGCTTTGTCTATTGTTGTCATTAGAATGATCTCCTTTTGTGTTTTCCATTATTTTTTATGCTTGTACATTTTTTAAAAAGTGATTGATTTCCGTTTTGGAGAATCGCTTGCTGCGACCAATTGAATTACCTTTGAGCCCTTGATCAATAAGCTTTTGTAAACTTTTATAGGAAATTCCGATATAGTCGCAAGTTTCCTGAACGTTCAGCCATTCTTTAGCTGCATGCTCATTATGTTGTCCAATTGTTTCATCAAGTTTTTTTTCAAAGATTTGTTCAAGGTTTTTATCAGGAAAAATCCAAGCTTTTTTCCAAGGTAAGAATCAAGCTTTGTATCAAGGATTGATTCAATGTTTTTTCAAGGATTTTCTCAAGGCTTTGTGTAATTAAGTGTTCCATTTTTTCTTCGATTGATTTTTCAATAGTATGTTCCATTTGTTTGTTCCTCCGTAATAGTGTTATTAAGCAATTAAGCCAGCAGAAGCATTAATACCCCATGCTACAAATTTGCAGAAAAGATAATTCAAAAAAAGTGTCGGATACACCAAATCAGCTATTTATAAGTTTTCTAAGTCGGACAGAAGCTAGGATTAAGATAATTAAAATTGTTTACTTCTGAACATTTAAATTAGGTAGCTATGTTGTATAATTGGAAATTTTAGACTCGAAGAGAGGGGTATTATGAAGAATTGTTCGTTATGTAATTTAGAGTTCGAACAGACAAAAATATCATCTTAAGTAATGGGTATAGTATATTTCTATAATTAGATCTGGCACGCATAAATCCTATAAATGGTGTTTAGTTGGAAGGAGCATGCATCACAGTACCTAAAATACATAGTGAGAAAGCATTTGATTTATCGGCAGAAGAATGGAATGCAACCTATAAACTTCTTCATGTTGACTTGGAATAAAGATTGATTAAAACGCAGCTATTAATGATGTTTCTTATAGAAAATAATAGCCCCTATTTTGAACAAATATTGATCAAAATAGGGGCTATTTTTCATTTCAGTATTGGGCTTTTTGTAATAAAGATTGAATATTTCAGAAATCGAATATTCAACTAAACCATTCGTTAGTTGAATAATTAGGTTATCTTCTATTTTATAATAATCATCATAACCAATTAAATTAAGATATCCATCTAATCTATCATATCTAAAGTTAATTGATATTGTGATCTCATTCTTCCTAGCGTTTTTAGTTTATCGGCGTAAACAAGTTCGAATTTCTCTTTAAAATCATCCATACCTTGAGAGAGTTTCATAACGGTAACTAAACCCTCTAAATGTTTTCTCAAAAATTTAAGACCGTTCTCTTCAGAAAGATATTGATGCAAACGATGTTTTCTGTCCGATCTATTCTTTTCACTGTTATATATAAGCGGATTTTTTTCATCTAATTTCTCCCATACATTTGGAGGTAACATGTCATATACATATTTGTTAGTGAATCCAGCAAAATAACGAGGTCTTTTTGTTGTTGTTGGATCGTATGGGAGCTTATAAAGGCGAAACAGTTGTTCAAAATAGTCGCTTTTAAATTCTCTTGAGTATGGACGTAATTCTTCTGAGATGAATTTTTCTAATAAAATCTGAAGTTCATCTTTACCTCTGATGTCCTGGTAATTGGTTGCCTCATCAATTAAAGCTGTAATTCCAACCTTTGCTAAAGATCTTAATAAAATTTTTGCCTTTTCTAATACATGTTGCTGACCAGACTTAATTAATCCTTGTTTTTCAGCTTCCATGTAAATATCGCAAATAATAGGGATAGTATTAGCGTCATACCACTTTCCAGTTTTTCCGTTAAATTCCGCTACTCTGTTATGTGTCATTTAAATATTTTATAAAAATAGCCAATTGAAAGTACTGATTTAGTAAATTGATATTTAATAATAATATCCATTATTCACTATTTCAATTATAGTATTTAAGGTTTAAAATAATAATATAAAATACAAATAATAGTAGAAGAGGTAGGATTTATTTGAAGTTAGAACTTTATAAAGAGTTATATCAAAATGAACTGGCTAGGAAAGAAGTTGTGCATCAAAGGTTACAATGGACACTTAGTGTTTGGGTAATTCTATTAGGGGCTAATCTATTTTGCTTAAATAAAGTCCTTAGTCTGGATAATTATCATTGGTCTGCATTATTATTTATCTCCTTAACATCAATTTGTTTGCTAGTAGCAATATTGTTTTTTTGTATAGGTTTGTGGGGAAGAAAAATAAGGTATTTGCCTAAGGTAAATCAAATAAATAATCATTACCTAACTTTAAAGAATCATTACAATGGATACGTAGGTTACGAACAACAAGCAGATATAGAATTTGATAACTATATGATAAAAAAATATATTGAATGTACAGATAGCATGATAGATGTGAGTGATAAAAAAGTTTATTTCACAACATTAGCAAATATATCGATGATTGTTTGTTCATTTTTCTTATTGTTAACTTTTGTGTTAATGACGCCAGATGTGGTTAGCAAAGATGAAATTCAAAAGGTCCAGATAATAGAAAGGGGTGAATTAAATGACTAATGGAAATAATAATTCTGAAACAAATGAAACAAGGAATCAATCAACACCGCCACCGCCACCACCGGGTCCGGGAACGAGAGAATTATTTGAGAACGACACTAGTGGTACATCAACAAATTCTACCGTTAGAAGTAAATAATTAAAATTAAGTTGGGATTATTGCGATAATCCTAGCTTTTTTCTTTTTTAGAAACAATAACAGTTGTTTATGCTGAAAAAGCAGGCAGAATGGTAATAAAACATTTCAGACGTACTATTGCATTTAGTTATCGATCCTCTTATATTTAATAAATTTCAGAACCTCCCACCCAGTACACTATCAAAAGTCAAGACATTCAACAGTTGCATGACAGCAACGCAATAATACGAATTCATCCACTGTCAAAAGTGACTGTCAAAAGTATAGTTAAAAATTCCGAGAAAATGGTGTATTTACTTGCGGTTTTTGTTACAGAATTGAATGGTGAAGCTACTAATTAGTGGAAGGTATAATTGATAGTAAGAATAATGGAAAGAGGAGAAAGTTGTAAAACGTTAGAAAATGGCACTTATTGAACATGTTGCAACGCCTGACCTTGAAGGGAAATGGATAACTATAGCCGATTGATAGTATGGTTATGGGTAACACCTATCCTCCTCCCGAACAGGAAATCACAGCTACGCTACATAAGGAATGCAACTAAACAAACGCACGACAGTGAGGGAACAACACAGCCACCAACAGACAGGATAGGATAGAGGAAGGATAGACACAGCGACACCACAGCTAAACACCGTAAACGTCACTAGTGAACTCAGAACACCAGTGAAGCAGTGAACCATCACCGTACACTACCAATAGGAAGAATAGTAAGAATAAACTGAGATACCCTTATAACGTCCCCTGTGGCTGTATAGGAAAGTGGATATCAGCAAGGATTCTCAGCTGTAACTGGTAAGCCTACCCATAGGGGGCGACCTAGTATATGTACGACATCTAGTCTGTAATGTATTTATCCAGTAGTTTTAGAACCTTTTCATGCACAATTAGCTAGAAAGCTAATAATACCAATGGTCAGACTGACCTGATAGGGATTGGAATATAGTAAGGTGTCACCTCGATTACTCTCACAGGAAGGGGTATTTTGCTATAATGTGAAGGCAATTTACATAAAAAATTTTTTGTGGGAATTTTTGTAACTATTTTAGCAATAGTGAGAATTTGTGGATATTGCTATAATGAAGATAAAAAGGGGATTTCATCTAGTGAATATAGAAATTAAGGTGATTCATCATTATACTAATTTCGGTGAATTTGAATTTATCTGTTTGGAAAATAAAGGTTTAGATTTTCGTGAACTAGAAAACGTAATGTATGACTATGTATTAAACCAACCTGAAAAATCTATAGAATTTAAAGAGTGCTGGATTCACCACGAATATAAAGAAGATGAGGAAGCAATAAGAACCGTACAAGTTACTTTTCAAGATGACCATGCTAATAAGATTGTTCGTATATGGGGGGCTAAAAAATTAAATAGTGGTGAAGTGTTAAAAATCACAATTGATTTTTTAGACGTAGAAACCAAAGAATTAGAATCTGAACATGTTTTATATGGGTGATTGCTGCGATGACAAATAATCAAACTATGACTGCTGAACAAATGATAACGTTGACTAAAAATATGGAGAATATTGACCGTAATAAATTTTTAGAATACCTATTCCATACCCATTTTGATTCAAGGTTTACAGAAGATTATGATTCAGCAACGAAATATCAGATTGAGGATACTTTAGACCGTGATTTAACAGTGATGTTAGTCTAAATAATGGACACTGAGAATTGGGAGTTTATAAAGTATAATAATCTTAACAATTTACTAGGAGTGTCTAAGATGACAAAACGAAAAAGTTATGACAAAGAATTTAAATTAGAGGCAGTACAATTAGTTGAAAGTGGCAAGAGGGTTGCCGAGGTTGCACGTGAGCTGGATCTTGCAGAACAGACATTACACAATTGGGTAAAGAAATTTAGTAAAGATGGCGAAGCTGCATTTGTTGGTAGTGGGAATTTAAAGCCTGAGGATAAGGAAAATAAAGAATTAGAAAAAAGAATACGTGACCTAGAAGAGGAAAATGCCATCTTAAAAAAGGCTATGGGCATCTTTGCAAAAGACCGGAAGTAGTTTACAACTTTATTCAACAGCACCGACACGAATTCCGTGTGGCAAAGATGTGCGAAGTATTAGGTGTTTCAAGAAGTGGTTACTACGAGTGGCTGAACCGACCAAAGAGTAATCAAAAAGAACGGAAAGAAAAGTTAACGAGCCAAATAAAACGAGTGTATTTGTATTTGGACTCAAGAAGAAATTATGGTAGTCCGAAAATCACAAAACAATTGAATTCAGAAGGAGTCTCTGTATCGCAAAAAACAGTATCGCGAATTATGAAAGAAGAAGGCATTCGCTCAAAAACAGTGAAAAATACAAAGCGACGACGAATTCAAAACATAATCTACCGGTATATCCAAATCTATTAGACCAACAATTTAAAGTAGAACGCCCTGGACAAGCTTGGGTAGCTGACATTACGTATATATGGACCAGTGAAGGTTGGCTCTATCTAGCAACGATTATGGAGTTGTTTTCAAGACGAATCATCGGTTGGGCAATGGATGAGAGAATGACAAAGGAATTAGTGATCCTCGCCTTAAAACGAGCAATCAGAACTCAGACTCCAACGCCTGAGCTCATTCATCATTCAGATCGTGGGAGCCAATATGCGTCGAAGGAATACCAACAAGTATTACGAACTAACAAAATGATTACAAGTATGAGCAGAAAAGGAAACTGTTACGATAATGCATGTATCGAGTCATTTCATAGCGTCATTAAAAGAGAGTTAGTTTTTCATGAAAAGTATAAAACGAGAGATCAAGCCAAGAAAAGTATCATTGAATACATCGTTAGTTTTTATAACTACAAGCGTATCCATTCTTTTACAAATTATATGTCGCCCATTGCATACGAAAAGCAATATTTCAAAACTTCACAGAAAACTAAGGTCATATAATTAAACCCCTTTAACCTTACAAATAATTTAAGGGTTACGCCCCTTAAATTGTTTGTGAGGCGAGCAAGCGATAGCGCGCTTAGATTTAAAGCAAAATCTCAATTTTCCCTGTCCATTTTCTTGACATAGTATCACAGAAGATGAATTGTTGGTTATGAAAATAGCCTACGGTAATGGTTATTTTAGTGGTGGTTATTTTAGTGGTGGAAAAGATGGTATGGAGAAAGTGCTAAGGGAATACTCTAAGAAATAGGGTTATTCCAAACTCACTAAATCCGTTTAAATATTACCTTTTTAAGAGTGCTAGAAAAGTGATGATCACTGTACTAATAAAATATTTACATAAACAATAAGAGAACCGTCTAGCCGTAACTAGGCGTTTTTTTGTATGGAAAATAATCATTTATTAAAACAACTTATCTTTATATGAAGTAACAAGTTTCTCGAACGGATCTTTCATAGTATATCTATACTTTATAAAAACCTCATAACAATCCTGTCGTGATTTATCATTCATGATATTTCGGATTGTAGATTTGGCAACATAAAAAGTTGGTGCAAGGTACATGGTGAGACATTCTTTTCATGGTACAAATAAAGAATTTGATAAACCTGTTTATCTGTTAATTTTGCTACATATGGATTGATTTTAATTTTCATAATGTAGACCTCCTAAATTAGTGTACATAGTAACACTTGCAATATGGAGGTGGATTATGACATAGAAAAAACGCATATTTATATGAATATATTAGTAATGTTACTTACTTTCTATATAACATTATGGTAAGAGAAGAAATTTTAGGAATAATAGAAACTGAGGTAGAGGCATTGATAATAAATGAATGCACAATATAACAGTGGTTTAAAAACTTTTTTGGTACAAAGTGAAATTTGTTATACACTAAAATCTAGGAGGGGTAAAATGGAATCTGCGAAAAATACTGCAATGATGGATTTATATATTTTGAATAGAATTGCACTTTCCTGTGGTAATAGTAAAAACTTTACTGCTGCATATAATTTTGTTTTATTAAGGGATTATTGTTTAGTCTTTGAGGAAATTGTAAATGCATTTGAACCACATATACAATTGAATAAAAATGTAAAGAAAATCAGACAAAATATAAAATTATTTGGGAAAAGAGGTAGTTTAAAGAATGATGATATCTATCTAAAGATAAGAAAAGTTCATGAAGAAAGCTTCGCTAGTTATGAAAATAATATAGGATTATATTTAGATGGTGAAAGAATAATAGGAAGTACAGTATATAATACTTTTATTTTTTTAGATTCAGAATTCGAAAATCCTTATTTAACGATGTATGATTCTGAATTCAAAGAGAAATTACGAATTTTTTTCATGGAAACTATGCTTGAAACTAGAATGGAACTTGAACCACACATATTGAATGACGAAAATATCGAATTTTATAAAAATATACCTATTCTAAAAACTGATATTTCAAGAGAAGTTAGGTGTTTTGATGTTAGGGCAGAGAAATTTTTTGAAGATGAAAAGAATTCTTTGACATATCAGACTCTACAATTTCGGCTGTTGATTTGCTTACAGGAATTAAATTATATGATTCATATTTATAAAATTTTCATAGAAAATACAACAAAAAAGTTTAGTGATGAGTACACTTTTATGAGGGTTCTTACAAGAGGATTAGATTCAATCTTAAAAAATATAAATAATTTATTTGAATATAGCAATGATGAGTTTATACAATGGACAAATACAATGGATGAGGAAAATAAATGTAGAATACAGGAACTAGCTAAAAATAAAGAAATGATATTATGGACAAAAAAATATAGAGATATGATTCACTATGATACTCGAAATGAAAACTCTAATTTTCTTGATGTAATGACTATTGATGATGAATTTAAACATAAATGTTATGAGGTGTACGATGAAGTTGTAGTACCATTACAAAAAAGCATTTCTGAATTTTTCATTGTTACAGAATCACATCGATTTTCATTTTTAAAGATGTTGATGATGAAGCTTGGGCAAGCAGAGACATAATGTTAAATGAATTTTCTGTAATAAGTATGGAAAGTTGACACAACCACCATTAGGAAATTTAGTATAGTAAAAGGTATGCAATGAAGAATGGTCATTTTTATATGGTATATAGGCATATGAGTGAAGCAAGTGGTTTAGCTGAAAAAACAACACGAAATTTGATTAACATACTTGAACAAAATGGAGTTATAGAGATAATTGAACGCAATCGTTTTGTACGAGATGAGAATGGAAAGGTAATTAATATGAAAAAAGCTTAACATTTATAAAATGAATATTGAATGTGACAAAGAGGAGGATTCTTTATTCAAAGTAGTATTCAAAGGAATGAGTTATAAAGATTCATATAACTCGTGCATATTACATTTCTTTGATAGAAAGACATTACGGAGGTTGTTATCAAGAAGACAATATGAGCATCTTGTCAAGATAGCTATTTGATAAAGCATTGCTCCCACAACTAGATATATTAAATAATCTATTATAGGTAAAAACGTACAAATGAAATCTTTGATTAGCCTTAAGTGAAAACATAAATAGAACACAAATCCTAATAAAGGATGGATCTACGTCAAGATTATAGACACACTCAAGTTAATTTTTTGTGTGTTGCGCAACGTCCATTTTTGGAGTGTTCCACATCCCGAGTAGCCCGTGAAAAGAGTCTTTGACCGCCTACTCGGGATGTAGAGCGGAAAATGCATGGAAGTTGCGCCCGAAAAATGTGGTGGGGTAGATTTCTTTGTACCCCTTGTTTACACTGCTGCTCGGCACATTTTCTCATACGCATCGGGTGTGAAATAATCAATGCTACCGTGGATTCGCTTGCGATTATGCCAGCCTTCGATGTACTTAAATAAAGCTACGCGTGCGGTTTCAAAGCGGTCGTAACGTGTTCGGTATACTTCTTCTTTTTTGAGTGTTGCGTGAAATGATTCGATGCATGCATTGTCATACGGGCATCCTTTTTGACTAAATGATGGGATCATTTCGTATTTCTTTAAGCGTTCACCAAAAACTTCACTTGTATATTGAGAGCCTAAATCAGTGTGTACAATTAGTCCTGGTGCTGGATTTTGCGCTGCTACTGCGTTATCAAGGGCTTCTAAAACTAGGTCAACCGTCATTTTACGACCAAATTTATAC
>NZ_MDDN01000031.1 GCF_001708185.1 Lysinibacillus xylanilyticus
GTTGAGGGATCGGAGCATTTAATTCATCAGTCAATCGCTTAATTTGGTTAAACGATTTTTTGCTGTTGTACATCATCAATACATGCCAATGCGGTTTTTTAACCTCACCATCTGCATTCACGTCTTTATCATGCAACGGACTTTCAACCCAAGGAGTATGTTCCTCCCCTATAATTTCTCGCCAATTTTCGGGAGCTGATTCAGGATAAATTACAAATGTCCATGTTTTAGTGCGTTCATCTTTCTTTTGTGCGGTCATAAAAAAACACCTCTCGTTATTTTTCTAGGCATCAAGACAAATCGGGCTTTTTCCGTGTGTAACCGTAAATCGCCCAAGTTGACTAAATCTCTTGAAAATAACGAGAAGTGAAGCTATACTTAAGTTCGATTACGGGACTAGTAGAGTTAGTTTCCGTCGAGCCAAGTGGAGTGCAATCCAGCTTGGCTTTTTTTGTGCTTAAAACCTTATTTTCAAGTCTAGCATTCTACTAAATTTTAACAATTTTTTTCTGACCCAAGCAAATTTGGGTCAAAACTCTTTTTCCTTACTCATTGTTTTAGCTGAGCATTACATTACTGAATTGTTTGAGGTTTCGTTAGTTACTTTCTGGATGTATAAGAATATTTATATTGGGAATTCTTTTATATATACAATTTTAGAAGGTGTTCTAGCAATGAATGATCAAAATCAAAATACCCAAAAGATACAAAATGAAAAAAAAGGAATAGAAGATCAAAGAGTCATTTATACTATCATTCAGAAAGAAAAGTATATCCAAGATGGATTAAATCACACTGATGATTTATTTATAAGAGAGTTAAAAAAGAATGGAAAATTAATCAAAATCTTTTTTTTAGATTCTCTTACAGATAAAACGAGCTTGGAAACCAATATCATAAAACCATTAATTGATTCAACTCTAAATGACGTAAAACATGTGATCACAAGTGCAAAGTTGATAACGACTACAAATCTTGACATTGCTATTGAAATGATCCCTGAAGGCTATTGTGTCATTATGGAAGAATTATCAGAAAAACTATTGCTTGCTCCTTTTCCTAATGAGCATTCCAGTAGAACAGAACCAGAAAATGAGAGAATTATTAGAGGTTCACACCAAGGGTTTGGAGAAAATATTTCAGAAAACGTTCAATTTATTCGAGAACGTATCTCTAGTTCAAAGCTAACGATTACACTCTCCAAAATTGGCGAAACATCAAAATCAAAATATGCATTAATCTACTTATCTGATATAACGGATCCTGAAATTTTAAAAAAAATCGAAAATCGAATTAGTTATATTCAGACTGATTCCATTCAAGCACCAGGTGCATTTGAAGAATTGATTGAAGACCATACTTATTCTCCTTTTCCACAATTTCTTAATACCGAGCGAGTTGACCGTGTCGTTTCTAATCTGATGGAGGGAAGGGTTGCACTTGTTATGGATGGTAGTCCAACGGCATTGATTTTTCCAGTCACATTTTTTAGTTTTTTTCAAACAGCCGAAGACTATAATTCGCGAACCACTATCAGCTCTTTTTTTAGGATAATTAGAATATTCTGTTTCATCATCACGGTATGTCTACCTGCTTTTTACATTGCTTTAATTTCTTTCAACTACGAAATTATTCCAGTAGAGATTGTGTTTTCAATTAAAAGTTCTTTGGAATTCGTCCCTTTCCCTCCCTTAATAGAGGCAGCGATTATGCAATTAACGCTTGAGCTACTTAGGGAAGCAGCCATTAGACTTCCTAACCCCATTTCACAAACTATAGGGATTGTAGGAGGTTTAGTGATGGGAACTGCTGTTGTAGAAGCTAATTTTGTATCAAACACAATGGTCATTGTGGTGGCCATCACGGCAATTTCTTCCTTTGTGATTCCTTCAAATGAATTAAGTACCTCCTGTAGGATATTGGGATTCCCCCTCATGATAGGAGCTGCACTGTTTGGGGTGTTTGGTATTGTGATTGGCTTGACAATCATATTGATTCATATGTGTAAATTAAAATCATTAAGTCTTCCTTATCTATACCCTTTGGCACCTTTCGATTTTTCTGCACTTAAAGATACTTTGATTAGGGCTCCAGTATGGTTGATGAAGGTAAGACCGAAAGATTTGAATACCCAATACCGTTGGAAGACATCTAACGCAAGAGGATGGAGAAAAGATGAAAAATCGGATTAATTTGACTACCATTCAGTTAACATTTTTCATTATTCAAACACAAATAGGAGTAGGGATACTAGGTTTACCTTCTAACGTTTTTTCTACATCAAAGCAAGACAGTTGGATGTCCATCTTGTTTTCCGGAATAGTAATACAAGTCATTATTCTCATGATGTGGGGGATCGGTAGGAGATTCCCTTCAATGTCATTGTTCCACTATTCTACCCAATTAATCGGAAAGGTAGCAGGAACAAGCATAAACATTATTTATATTATTTACGGAGTAATGGTTGCTAGTCTAGTATTGATGTATTCATCTGCCATCATTAAAATGTGGGTTTTACCTCTTACCCCTAAATGGATTGTAATAGCACTTTTGACCCTAACCGCAGTTTATATAGGGAAAGAAACTGTTTTAGAAATCAGCAGTTTTTTTGTTGTAGTTTCTGGCCTTATCGTCTTATTGATTATTATTTCCTTTATCGTTATGTTTACTTATCCAGTAGATTGGAGGTTTTTATTTCCTATTGGACATTCTGGAATAGGAAATATTCTTAGAGGGGCAAAGGAAGCTTACTTTTCAATGCTTGGATTTGAGTTAATCCTCATCCTGTACCCTTACTTTCAACATATTGGAGAAAAAAAAGTCTTATTTTCTGTATCTATAGCTAATCTATTTGTAACATTGTTATACACCTTCCTCATGGTAGTCACAATGGTGACCTTTAGTCCAGATGAGTTGTTAACCATTCCTCAACCCGTTTTATATTTTGTAAAATCATTATATCTTCAAATTGTTGAGAGGATCGATCTTTTTTTCATTTCTCTTTGGATTATCAATGTCATTACTACATTAACAAGTTACCTTTTTTTAGCTACAGAAGGGTGTTTAATCACCTTTTCAAAATATAAAAATAAAGGACGCACAATATATATACTTTTACTAAGCGCCATAGCGAGTGGAGTTGCCCTGATTCCTAATAAAGAGTCGGAAATTGATTTGATGAATAAGGCTGTCAGTCAAATGTCCAATGTCACGTTACTCATTATTCCCTTATTTTTATTTGGAATCTCTATTTTATTTAGAGAGAGTGGAAGGATGTAGAAAAATGGTAAGGAAATGTACGGTTTGGGTAATCGTTGTAGTAATAGTGTTTTTCTTAGCAGGTTGTTGGGATCAAAGACTCCTTAAAGAAGGAAGGTTGGTTTACGCCTCCGCCTTTGATTTACAACAAGATGAAAAGATCAAAACGACTGCCATAGTCCAAGATATGAAGAACGGTATTCCGACAAATGTCTTAATTCAAGGGGAAGGGAATACTATTCGCGAAACAAGGATGGATATGGATAATAAACTATCAGGTGATTTTGATCCATCTAAAAATCGAATTTTTTTATTGGGAGAGGAATTAGCTCAAAAAGACATCTATCAATTTTTAGACATCTTCTATCGTGATCCTAGTAGCTCTATATCAGCCAATATCGTTGTTACGGAGGGAAATGGAGAAGATATATTGGAAAAAATGACACAAAAAAATACACTCATTGCAGAATTTCTAATTGAACTGTTATCAAGTGCAGAGAACTCAACGCTAGTTCCAAAGCAAGACGTTCAGTCCATTTGGACGAATATGCTTGATCCAGGGAAGGACTTTGCATTACCCTTAATTTCATTAAAAGATGACGAGGTGGTCTTAGCCGGCACAGGATTATTTCATAAACACGCATTAGTAGGGTCTCTCACTTTGGAAGAGTCTACCTTATTTCTTATCATGTCTAACCAGAAAAAAAAGGTTGCTCGATTCGTTTCAAAAATAAGCGAAGAAAAGGAAATGAGAATTCAGAACTACATTTCGTATAACTTTAGCAAAGTGAATTCCAAACTAAAAGTCCTATCAGCTTCCCCAGAAAATATTGAAGTAGAAATTAAAGCGAAAGTAGACATAACCATTTTAGAGTTCCCGGAAGATAAGTTATCCAATGAAGAGAAGATACAGAAACTCAATAGCTTAATATCAAAGGACTTGACTGCTAAAGCAGAAAAATTAGTAAAAAAACTTCAAGCTTCAAATTCTGATTTATTCGGAATAGGGAGAGAATTGATTGCGTATCACCCTAAAACATGGGAACAAATAGAGTGGGAGGAAGAGTATCCAAACATTACTATTACACCTGAAATTGAAGTAGATATTGTAGGACATGGAATTATCAATTAAAATGATTATCCTACTAATGTAAATATTCAACCAGGTGATATTGTGGCAAATATTCAACCAGGTGATATTGTGGCTGTTGGAAAAATGTTTGCACCTGTTTTGGTAACAGCAGTTTTTCGAGAAGAGTTAGAAGAGACAGGTAAACGATATAAAAGAATTAATAAACTTTTAGAAAGAGCACCACATCCTAAAAAAGAGTTAGAAAGAGCATAAGGGAAAACTGTCCCCACTTTCAGTGTGGAACTAGGCAAAGCCTAGTGTTTTCGTGGGTACAAGAAATTTTACAAAGGACAAATGATTTGCCCCAAAAATATGGTCTTTTGGCAAACTGTTTGCCCTAGGAAGGGATGGAGGGGCAAGCAATGGGTATGGCATGCCACACCCCCAAAACGTTGTTTTTGACTTGGTAGGAGATTCCTACGACCTTTACAAATATTTAGCTGTTATTTTTCCAAAATAAGCAGCTATATTTGTTGTCGCTGTGCTCCATGGACACCATTTGAAAACTCGTTGAGAACCTCAATTTTTAACGTTTTATCGTAATCATATTTCATCGTTCTATCCTTTACTAGATACTTGGAAACTTCGAAAATACATTCTAAAAGCTACCCTTTTCTATTTCTGAAAAGTTTTTTCCACCATGATGTTTTTTCTTCACTCTGTGTGGCCGCAATCAATTTCTGACTTTCCTCAAATGTATTTCGTAATTGCTTGGTTAGTATTCGATCTCTTTTCTCTACAACATCATCCATCTTTGCTTCAAATGCTTTTAACATCATTTCGCGTTCTTCCTCAATTGCTTCTTTGACTATCTCCTGTAGTTCACGCTTAGATATACGCACATAATCATTAGTAACGGGTATCGTGATCGTGCTGTTTCCATCTTGTGGAAACATTGCTACAACGGCATTCACAGCGTCATTTTTGCTCATGCTATTTCCTAGAAATTCTTTTAGCTTTTTTAACGGCATAATATCTTTTTCTAAATAAGCACGCCTATTATGTTCATCTCGGTAAAAGCGATAACCTACATTTTCTAAATCAATTGACCATCTTCTTAGGTTAGAAGTTGAAATATCAAGTAATTCAGCAATATCTTTTGCCCAATAAGACTTCTGTGTTTCCTCATGATTATCGTTTTCCATAGCGCTAATCACCTCATTTACTATATCATTCGATAAATGGTCAATTAAAACCTTTGTGATTGTTCACTATGGGAAATTTAAAATTGATTTAAAAGCCACATTTTTAACGTTAAAATCATTGAATATATTCAATTCCCAAAGAAAAAAGCACCCTCAGACAAATCGAAACAAAGAAGTACCCATGCACTCAATTTTCACTTTGTCTGAGGGTGTTTTAATGATGATTATATTCTATTTGTCTTCAAGCCAATTATAAAATGGCATTCGAGTTTTACTATCTACTTCTAGCATGTGTTCTAACTCTTTCAAACACCAATTCGCATCTAAAATTAACATTTCAGCACGTTCTTTTGTGATACAAATAGGCTCTAATGTATTAAGGCTCATTTCTTCTGATTTTTTAACTAATTCAATTGCCTTTTCCCTATTTTCATCATTTTTTAAATTAATATATTTGAACATGTCCTCACGAATGGCGTCTGTAATTGCCTTTAATTCTTTAATTTGTTTTTTAGTAGCACCAGCTATTTTTTCACCTGCAGACCAATGGAAGTCAAAACCGACGATTGCGCGCCCTTCTTTTTCTTCTACATACCAAACTTCTAATTCCGTATACTTGTTAATCTCTTCTATTGCAACATCAATAACTTTCTTTTTTAGCAAAGATGTGTTCGTTTGATAGCTTTTAACACTCTCTACATTAAACAATTTCATCAAAGCTTCTTTTGATAAAGGTTTGTGCCAGTAGCCATAGTGAGCCTTTATGTAGTCGTACAACGTCCATGAAAAACTACTCTTGAATTTTGCTTTTGCATCTAAATCCGTTAAATTATATTTCTCCTTTAAATCTAAAATGTGAGGCACTATATCTTCTGACCATTTAAAAGTAAATAAACCTTTTTCGTATTTAATTCGCTGGAATACATTCAAATAATCAACTACATCATTTTCTAAATCAATAAGACTAAATTGTAATCGACTAAGCTTAGGAACATCTTCTTTGGCATGATTCGTCTGAAATTTTTCTATTTCAAACTTTTTTTCAAAGTCGGCCTTATGAAACTCTGTTTTCCCTTCCTGTTGCGTTGAATAAATCGCATAAGCTAATAACTGCATTTGATTAAGTGACAAACCATGATTTAATTTAGCCATAGATAACTCGTTGCTTTTTTTAATGCTGTTTTCATAGTTGATTATTTGTTTTTTATCATTTTTTCTAGCCAACACATTTCTCCCCTTTTTTTATTGAAACAAATATATCTCTTTTATGAAACCTTAAAGAAAACCAAGTTTCTTTTATTGATCTTTATTATAACCCAACGAAGTTGAAGTTTCGATAAAAAGGATAAAAAAGATTCAATAAAGGGATAAAAAAGTTTCAATAAAGGGATAAAAAAGTTTCAATAATCTTCTGAATCCCTTGTAACTCTAAGGCTAAAACTCGTCCTAAATATAATTAAATCAATTAATCTTTTAAAAAATAAATATATATATATAAATAGCAGATTCAAAATTTACTAGAAAAAAGAAATGCTCCCTAGAGAGTTTGGCTATTTAAAACAATCTATCTAATAACGCCATAGAACCCGTTTAAAGAGTCTTTTAGTAGTTTGTTAGAGTTAAACCATAAGAAGCCATTTAAAACCCTCAAATTACCCTTTAAACGCCTTTGAATAACTTTATTAGTTTTAAAAAGGAGATTAAGGATGATGGGAGGAAATTGTATTACAACATATACAGGTATTAACTTTAATCCACTAGATCCAAAGGTAAATAGCAAATTTGGCATATGGCTTACTGAAGATTTACTATTATTTCTTGCAATGTACCTTTCCTAAATGGCTATATCATCTTGGTGTTATTACATAAGCCTTTAAGGTGAATAATACAAAAACCCAGTAATATCAACGGTTCAGCGTAGCTTTTTTTGGGTCATGACCCATGACCCACCATAGGGGGGGATGTCGTAGTATCCCCCCGCCCCCGAATGAAAAATCAAAAAATCAAAAACCCAAAAATCAAAACCCTTTTCTATCTCTCCATACCTTTATCACGCTCACGAGCCTTTTCCCGCTTATCTAAGCGTTCAAATTCGCCACCAGGTGCTTTTTGTTTCACCTTGTCTATCAAACTCTTAAAAGCGTCTTTAAAGGCCATAGCGTTGCTTGTACGCTCTTTTATAAATTCTTTGGTAATTTTATATAGGTTTCTAATTTCAGCTCTTAAATCGCTTATGTGAGCGTTTAAACTGGTAATCTCACTTTTAAGCTCTTTATTTTCATGTTGGAGTTGCGCTCTTTGATTATGAGCTGTATTTCGTTGGTTGAACAAAAGCAATTCACTTTCACGTAACTTGTTATTTTCTCGCACAAGGTCAGTCGATAATAAACGCTCATAATCAGCTTTGATTTGCAGTGCAGCTGTCGCAACTTGCTTCATTTTTTTGTAATCTTCCCGACTGATCACTACGTTCCCAGTCTCAACTTTTTTCTCCTCTTTGCTAAAAAGCCCCGTTTTCACAACTTCGATTTTCATTTCTTTTTTCGCCTTCACTTGCAACTCATCATTTGGAATCACTTCACTCAACGCTTGCTTGTTCTTAACCCTTTTTTCTAGAAAATCAAGTTGCTGTTCTTGCTCACTGATACGTTTTTTAATTTCTTTGAACTCATGGATATTTTCGATGTTATTCTCTTTTGTTTTACCGCTGGCACGTACAACATCAAAGCCACGCTCTTGTAAAAATTTCGGTAAGGCGTCATGGATATAATTAATTTTTGCTTTGTTCATTGCTACTCGTGCCTGCAATTTACCGTTCTCTATATTGACTGGCACAAAGTGCAAATGCATGTGAGGTGTCGTTTCGTCCTTATGTATTTTTCCACTCACCACATTTTCTTTTCCAAACTCCTTACAGAAAAATTCATAACAAGCCTTAAAATAATCATCTGTTTTTTGCTCGCCCCATTTTTCGGCTTGCTCTTGAGGAACCGTCAAAATATTGGAGTACATCACAACTGAATTTTTTTGCACTCTCGAACCATTTTCTTTTAATTCATCCACTCGCTGCTTTACCCGCTGATACAAATTTTTCTCTGACTCTACTAAGTCATAATTATTTTTTGTACGCTCCAGATCAATGTCGTCATTCTTAATTTCGCCTTTTCGCTCTTGCTCATTTTCCTTGCCTTTAACATCTGTGATTTGATTTTTTTGTGCGTTCCAAGCTAACTCCATGTGACCGATGCACCCCCATACTCTAGCAAATTTATTTGCCAAGAGTATAGCACGTTATACTCTTGTGACCCAGAGAACGTGCTCTCCGAGGGTTGTTGGCTACCGCCAAAGCATGCTGCAGCATGCAACAGACCTTGAGGGTTTCGCCCCTCAAACTTGCGACCAAGGGAGCCCCTTGGATGGCATAAGCCTCCGGCGGTTTGAAACCCAGGTTTCAAAACTTCCGGCCCCCTCGCCGGTAGGCAGGAACAAACAGTGGTTTGTTCAATGCCAAGAGGGTTCGGGTGCTGTGAGGTCATCAATCCAAATTTGCTCCTTATCCTCCCTTCGGTCCGGTACCACAAATTTAGATTGACAACCGCCACGTATCGCCTATTCCCTCGAGAGATCGTCGCTTTTTCTTTTTTCCAAAATAAAAAGAGTAGCTTTTGCTACTCTAAATAACGATTACGTAATCGTTATTCCTGCACTTTCAAAACCAACAATAGTACCTCCCGTAAAACCAGGAGGAAGATTAGTTTGGCTAAGTGAAAATACCATTACTAATCTTTCTTCTACTTCGATAGGTACATTAACTTGTGCTTATCCACTAACAATAGCACCAGCAGGTTGTAAACCCGTAAACGTTGGAATTAACGCTACAGTTGCGGCCGTAGCAAAGAAATCGTTGCTTCCTTTCGCTGCCTTATAAATTGTTGCACGAACCATACTTTGACTAGTTTGAAAGTCCGCCTGATTTTCTAAAACGAAAGTTGCAGCAATAGAAGTTATAAAACCATTTTTGGATACAGTAAAAGCCTCGTTTGGTATCGCCAAATGTAGTGGATCTGTTGCATTGGTATCAATAGCTGTTCCGAATCCAACTTGACTTACTTGTGAAGGTAACCCAGTAATAGCTGTTTTTAACGTCGCTGGGTAACGACCAGATGAAAAAGCAATCATTGATTCAGGTGGTTTTGGTTCTGATGGTATACAATTCTTATCAATCGCTAGTATAGGTCGCGTAAAACAGTTGTTTTTCATATGTTCACAATTGTCATGACATTCGCCATCATTAAAAGTTCCTGAATACACAATCTTCACCTCCTTTTTGTTTCTTTATCCTATTCAAAACATCAAAAGAGTAAGGGGCATGTGTATTCGCCACATTTGCCATATGCTTGTCCAATTAGCTTCTGATATGAAAAATTAGAAATGCAAAAACTAGGCTACTTTGTAGCCTAGTAAAATAAAAAAAGCAAAATTTTTGTAAATTTGGCTAAGCTTAATGATATATCTGTTAAAGGGGTTATAGTTGGATTATATTCTGGATCGACTTAATGATGCATCTGTTAAAAAATCACCTATTCATCCAAATGCTGCTTTGCTCCAACGTTATCACTCTGTTTATGCCGTCTTGATTTAATATAAAGACCGATTACATACGCTGAATTGTCACATAGCAACTCGAACCAATCAGCCCTATTTTCCATTGCGTATGCCATCAAATCCGAAAATTCAATGATTCCATGTTCGTCTACGAACTTGCACATCTCACGAATCCCATCATATCGTTCATTTTTCTGCTCGCTTGCAGATGTCAGATGTTGCTTAATATCAGCACCGCCATAGACTCTTATATCTTCTTTGCGATATTGATATTTTTCAGGGTTGTCCAAGTGAACAAAGTATCTCACCATGCCCTTTGTATTTCTGCAAGGTTGAGGGATCGGAGCATTTAATTCATCAGTCAATCGCTTAATTTGGTTAAACGATTTTTTGCTGTTGTACATCATCAATACATGCCAATGCGGTTTTTTAACCTCACCATCTGCATTCACGTCTTT
>NZ_MDDN01000032.1 GCF_001708185.1 Lysinibacillus xylanilyticus
CTCAAGATGAGATTTCCCATTACGCAAGTAAGTAAGATCCCTCAAAGACGATGAGGTAGATAGGTTCGAGGTGGAAGTGTGGTGACACATGGAGCTGACGAATACTAATCGATCGAGGACTTAACCATAATGTTTGAAACATTCAATGCACGTTTATCCAGTTTTGAAAGAACAAAACCTTTCATATAAGGGTTTCAAGATACGATGTATATTGAAAGTCGAAGAGAGCTTCAAGACACAAGTAGTACAAGGAAGCAAACGAGTGAATGAGGGAGCGTACCTCTGTACGTGACCGATTGAGCGAGAGAAGCTGACGCAGTAATACGCCGTGTATTGGAGGTCGACAATAGTCTAGTGATGATGGCAAAGAGGTCACACCCGTTCCCATACCGAACACGGAAGTTAAGCTCTTTAGCGCCGATGGTAGTTGGGGGCTTCCCCCTGTGAGAGTAGGACGTCGCTAGGCACCTAGAAAAGTCGAGGATTTATTCCTCGGCTTTTTTTGTGTGAAAATAAATAATCCCTTGAACTATGGAAAACGAACTGATAATTTAGGTTTAATTTCTCTCAGTAAATGTCTTTTGTACCGAAATCGTAGCGACAGGTATAGAAGTCTCCCACTACTATAGCTGGTAAGATTAATGCGGTATTAAGTTACTTTACAGCAGCTGTCCAAACATCCGCTTAAACTGAGTGACCAACATCTTGCCGCTGTCGCTACGCTTTCACAAAACCCGCTGCTACGCTTTCGCACAAAACTCATCTGCAGGCCTAAGCACAAAGCCAATTCCGGACACAATTATGCCTCGGCATAATTGTGTCCGGAAGTAATGAAGTGAAGTACCTTATAAGGGAATATTAGAATATGAATTGCTGCAAGCCCCAGCGGCACTGACAAAGAAAGGTATACATTTGCTAGATGGTATAAGTTTATAGGCATGCAATAGCATATGAGTAAGAGATGTATCGTATATTCGATACATCTCTTTTTCTATGTGCAACTCGGTATGAGTATGAACTTATAGAAAAAGGATGAGAGAGTCTATTTTTAAGAAGGAACATCACAATCCAAGCTCCAATATAAAGTTGAAAATAATTATCATAATGAGTCAAATAAGCAGTTTATCAATTTTTGTTCAAAAGTGACCAAAAAGTTGATTTGCATCTTTTCCCTGTAGGTTTTAACCTTAATAAGTATAATTCTTAAGATAAAAGAAATTCATTTTGTTTCGATTTAATGATGAAATAATTTTAAAAAAGTAGTTAGAGAATGGTTATCGATAATTGAATTGTTGCAAGCAATACAGAAGGTGTACCATTGCTATTTAGAATGTAAAATTATTGAATAGCATCCCAATTGTAACAATGATTTTGGAGATACCTAATAGAAAATATTCAAATGGAGTTAGAATTTTAAGAATTTTTTAAAGAAATTCAGCATTATCAAATTATGCTAAGAAAGCAACAAAAGTTGATTTTAATTCTTTTTTAAAATACGCTACAATCGGTAATTGTAAGAGATGAAAAGTAAAAAAAGAAATAAAAGAGAAAAAATATGTTTAAAGAAGTTCAAATTGAGGTATATGTTAAGTGTAAAAAGTAAATAAACTAGTATTTGTGATAATAATAGTGATGTTTCTAACTATTTCTTTTTCATCTAATACGAAATCGTAAGCATTTGAATCGGAAAGCTTCCATCGTTTATGGGCCAAGAAAAAATCCACAAATGAGGGATGTATCTTATTATAAGAATAACATTTTCTGTGTTGTTATTTACCGTACCAGCATTTTATCTGATACGTAAATATAAATAAATATGCAATAAGAAATGAGAGGATGGTTGAATGAAAAGGATGTCCTTTTTTGCTTAAAAACTGTAATTTTATTACAAAGTATTTAAAAATAGTTAATTTTAATTCAACTATTAAGTAGTAAGTGTTATTTACCGTATTAGCATTTTATCTAATACGTAAATATAAAAAATACATGAAAGGAGAATTTAAACAATGAAGAATAAGGCTATGCAACTTGCAGCAATTACCACTTTACTAAGTTGTACGGCGATTTCACCATTATTTGCTTCAGCAGAAGAAAAAGAAAAAAAGGTTAATTACGGATCGAATGGGATGGTGGTATTTATTCCAAATGAAGATTCACAACGCCCGGTAGATCCGAATGATCCAGATCCAGAGAAGCCAGTAAATCCAGTAGATCCGACCGATCCAGGAGGTCCAAACTCAGGAACTGGAAGCTCGCTAGGTATTGATTTTGTATCGAGTCTCGATTTTGGTATTAATGAAATCTCAAACAAAGAAAAAATTTATTATGCGAATGCACAGGTGTTAACTTCTAGTGAGGGAAATAAATATGTACCAAACTATGCCCAAATCTCAGATAATCGCGGAAAAAATGCCGGATGGAAATTAACCGTTAAACAAGAAGGTCAGTTTGCTAATGCTGCAGCGCAAAATAAAAAATTAACAGGCGCACAAATCAAATTTGAGAATCCGACTGTTACAGGTAAAACAGAAGTGACACCGCCAACAGCAGCTAAAGAAATTAAGTTAGATCCAAATGGAGCTGAGTCACTTGTCATGTCAGCAAAGCCAACAGAAGGAGCTGGACTTTGGGTAAACCGTTGGGGACAGGTAGATGAGGTGACGAATGCTAAAGGTGAGAAAGTACAAAAAAACAAAGCGATTTCTCTTTCTATTCCAGGGAAAACGCCAAAAGATGCTGTTACATACAGTACAAAATTAACATGGAATTTATCGGATGTTCCAGGTAACAAATAATAAAAAAGGATGATGAAACATGAAAATCAATACTAATTTAAAAGCTCTAGGCGTAGCAACAACAATGTTAACAGGTTTGGTATTAGGAGGAAGTGTCATTTCTTATGCGGCAGATGGTGGCGAGTATCAAACGAATGCAATTATCGAATTTGAATTCAGCTACTGACATCATTACTCCACCAATTGATCCAACTAATCCGGATAATCCAAATCCAGTAGATCCAGTAGATCCAACTGATCCAAACGGTCCAAAACCAGGAACACCAGGTCCATTAAGTATTGACTATGCTTCTGGCTTAGATTTTGGTAAGCAAAAAATTACTTCAACCAATCAAGTTTACAAAGTAAAACCGCAAAAATTTGGAGGTCGTGGCGACGGCCCGAACTATGTTCAAGTTACAGATAGTCGTGGTACTGAAAAAGGTTGGTCATTGCAAGTGAAACAAAATGGTCAATTTAAGAGCACTACAGATAAAGAACTAACGGGTGCTGAAATTACTTTTAAAAATGCATGGGTGAATACAGCCTCTTCATCTACAAAGCCATCTATTGTAAAAACTTCATTTAGTTTAAATCCGGATGGGATGGGTGTAGCTGACAACATTATGTCTGCCAAAGCAGGAGAAGGGTCCGGTACTTATGTATTAGTATTTGGTGATGACACTACAGCAGCGGATAGTATTGAACTTTCTATCCCCGGTTCAACTACGAAATATGCAGATAAATATTCTACGTCCTTAACATGGACACTGACTGACGTACCTGGACAATAATAAACAGAACAAGAAATATAAAAATTTCCTGATGGGAACTGTTATAAGTATAAAAATAGTATTCTATCATTTCAGTGCAATATTGTGAGATACAGGTAAAAACCCGTGTAAATCCTGTTAATTCGAATAAGTGCGAGTTAACGTGTAGCGACAGGAGTACGAGACTTCGTAGCATCCTGTTGCTCCATTGTTAGAGGATAGCATTGCGGGTTTTTACCAATAATTTTAGATCTTTGAAGACTTTTAAGTAGTAAGGATGGTAGAAAATATGAGGAAAAATACGTTATGGACCTTATTCGGAATATTGATTGTAAGCCTAGTATGGTTAACACCATTTGCGTCTGCATCTGAATTTAATTTTGGTGTGTATACCGTCATTCCAGACAACCAAATTGACAAACAAAAATCTTATTTCAATCTGAAAATGGAGCCTAATCAAAAGCAGACACTAACAATTCAATTGAAAAATGATACGGAAGAGGATGTCGTCATTGAGCCGATCATTCATTCTGCTACAACGAATATTAATGGAGTTGTAGAGTATGGTCCTACAAGTGCTGAACGTGATTCTTCATTGCCATATGAATTAGGGGATTTAATTCAAACTGAGAAGGAAATTACGATTCCGGCTAAGGGAAGTAAGGATTTACAGTTAAATGTAACAATGCCTGAAGAAGAATTCGATGGGATTTTAGCGGGCGGTATTACATTAGAAGAGAAGAAAACAAAGTCAAAAAATACCAAGGAAACAACTAAAGGTTTAAGTATTGAAAATAAATATGCTTATGTAGTGGGAATTACCCTACAAGAAACGGATGAAACAGTGAAGCAAGATTTGCAATTACACGATGTTAAACCTGGACAAGTGAATGCCCGTAATGTGATTAATGCTACGCTTCAAAATCCAACGGCAACGTATTTAAACCGTTTTGAAGTGGACGCGGAAGTTACGAAAAAAGGGAAAACAGAGGTGCTCTATAAATCGGAAAAACAAGACATGCAAATGGCGCCAAATTCAAATTTTGAATATCCGATTTCACTAAATGGAGAAAAATTTAAATCTGGAACCTATACGTTACATGTAAAGGCTAAGTCGAGCGAAGAATCATGGGAATTTGAGAAGGATTTTACCATTAAAGGGGAAGAGGTAAAGCAATTTAACGCAACCGATGTATCCATTGAAGGACCGAATTATCTAGCATATTTGGTAGGATTGCTAATTCTTCTAGTAGCAGGGTTACTATTGTTTATATTTTATAGCAAAAAGAAGCAGAAGAAACAACAAGAAATAAATTAATTGAACAAAAATACGCCTTTGTTTTGGAAGTAGCTGTACTGGTTACTTTGCTGACTTTTCGTTTTAGAAAAATTATGCACCAATTTATGTTTCTGAGATGCAGGATGGGGGCGTATATAGTAACGCTGACTACGACAAGCGATTGGTTTTTTAACAAGTGAATCAATAATTCAGATGAATCACTTGTTAAAAATTAAAAAGAAAAAGTTAATTTGAAAAAATGAGAAGATGAGCAAAGTAATCAGTATGCGGTTAACTTCATTGTTCGTTATGAAGCTGCTTAACATGTAAAAAGGTCGGTGAAAAGAAATATGCGGAAAATAGTAATATCGTTATTAGTTTTTGTACTAGTCTTTTCGGAGCTGAGTGTATCTATAGCAGAAACAATTATGGGTGATCCTACAGAGTCTGAAATTGAATGTGAGGAACAACTAGAGTCTGATGGCGAGGGAAATCTAGCAACTGAATGTAAGGAACCGGAGTCTGAAAATGGCGAAGAGCCAACAACTGAAGGAGAGAAACAGCCGGAGTCTGAAAGTGATGAAGCGCCAACAACTGAAGATAAGGAACAACCAGAGACTGAAAATGGCGAAGCACCAACAACCGAGGGAGAGAAAGAATCAGAGACTGAAAATGGCGAGGCTCCAACAACTGAGGAAGAGGAGCAGCGAGAATCTGGAGATGAAGAAAATCTTGCGAATGCGTGTGAGAGGCAGCAAGAGTATGAAACTGAAGAAAATTTGGTAATTGAAGGAGAGGAACAGCTAGAGACTGATAATGAAGAAAATTTAGCAATTGACTGTGAAGAAGAGGAAGAGCCTAAAATTGAAGAAAATTTGGAAGTTGACTGTGAGGAAGAGTTTTACATTGAAGGAGAAGAACTAGTGGCTGAAGAAGAGGAGCAGCTAGAGTCTAACATTGAAGAAGAGGAGCAGCTAGAGTCTAACATTGAAGAAGAGAAGCAGCTAGAGTCTAACATTGAAGAAGAACTAGTAACTGAAGGTGAAGAACAAGAAGAATTAGCTAGTGAAAAAAAATCAGCACCTAAATGTAAAAGAATTGCTAGTCCTCGAGCGGGTTATAATGGAATTCCTATAACACAAGTTGGGAAAATCGGCAATATTGATTTTTCGATGTTGGATGATTCTCCGAATGAATTAGATGGGTTTACACAAATGAGTACAAATGTAGGCCTTGAACTTCCAACAAGAGAGAGCCACCAAGGCAGATCTTATTACATGTTATTTGGGGATATTAACAATGATCGGCCACGGAACTCCTTAAAAGAGATGAACTCTTATTATCAATATTATGATGACTGGGGACGTCCATTGCCTTCTATGAATACAAAACTTTCCGATTTTGCGTATGCGTCTGACGCACATATAATGGTACAAAATTTCTCAGTAGCAACAGTTCTATCTGAGGATTATAATCCTGATGCACGTAATGGTGTTGTAACATATTATTATCCCGGAGGAAGACCTGGTCGTTCTGGTCACCAAAGGGGTAATGGACTTGTGATTGCTTATGGGGGACAAGAAAACGATACGGCACAAAAGCAATCTGATGTCATGCCAATTTTGAAATTATATAAAAATGAAACGACACATGAGTTGGTTGCTTATGCAGCTGTCCTAGATAGCAGTAATCCGAGATACGTAGAGGGATATCTAAAAATTAAAATGAGTCTGACGAATGAGAGAAAAGGGCGTATTAAGGTCAGTATGAAATATTTGAACTTAACTACGCAATACCCTTATACAAATATCGGTTACTCCGCGCATATGGATATTGGCGGACGACATACGGACAGTAGAATGTATTCTTTAGGAAATAATAAAGGGCTATATTTTCATGAGATGAATATGAGGGACGGTCAAGATTATTATCTTTATTTCTTCTATAATGGTTATGCGAATAATCCAGCTGCAATGCGAGCAACTGATAACCCGCAGCTTAGACCATTCGATTCTAGTGGTTCTGCTCATAAAGATCTCTTTTTTTATGAACTAAATGCGCCAAGTATTCCTGATCCCGGCAAGGATGTGATGTATCCTTACACGTATCATCCAGCCTGGGCATTAAGATGGGAACCGCAAGTACAAGAGCCGGATACAGTAAGGGAATTTAATTTGGAGATTACGGTAAGTAACAGACCGGATGTTCCAGTAGAGGTTGAATTGGATAATGATGGGGAATATACAGATGAAGGATACCGTATTACAGGGACGTGGAACAATCAAGAGAAAGAAGCTGATTCTGTCGAACTTTATTATAAGGTAGATGACGGTGAGCCTCAGAAATTCGCACATGAAGAAAATCCAAGTGTAAATACAGATGAATCGTGGGGGTATACGATTCCAGTAGATGAAGTGAAGAAGGGATTAGATCACGATATTAGTGTATATGCGGTGACGGTATTTTTGGCGGACGACGAGAAGCTCCAATCTAATATTGAAACAATAAAAATCCGACCTGAATTAACTATTGAAGAACGAGTGTTTGGTGTGGATGGTAAAGTGCCAACAGAAGTTGCACCAGGTGAAACATTGAAGTATGAGATTTTAGTAGATTCCGGCTATATTCCGGATGATAAAGGGACATATGGTCAATTTACGATTTCACAAAAATATGATCCACATTTAGAATCGCCAACAGACCTTAAAGTAACAGATGAAAATGGTAAAGAAATCGGTACAGCAACATACAATGTAAATGAGATTGTGGCAACCCTCGATACTAACCCTGAAGTGCTACGCTCTACCAAAGTAAAATTCACCTTTAATGCGAAGGTGAAAGAAGGTGTGGCAGAAGAAGACTTTGTTGTAAGTCAAGCGACAGCTACAGGGAAATACAGTACAGGTGATGAAGTCAATCAGACATCAAATGAAGTGAAAACTAAAATTTCTGGCGGGTTGAAATTCGTTTCTGCGCCTGGGGTGATTGGCTTTGGAGAAAAGCTTAAGATTTCGTCGAGAACTAAAACGTATCAGCTCATCCAATTTGATGAGTCTTTATCTGTAAAAGATAGTCGTGCGTTGTCGAGAAATCCGTCTTGGATGATGACGGCTAAGTTAGTTAAGCCGCTAACAGGAAAGAAGAATGAAGATTCTACATTAGATGGCTTATATTACCGTTATGGTGGAAATGTTTCAACTCTTACTGAAGATGCTTCAGCACTGGTTTATAAAAAGAAAACAACTGGCACAGAAGAAATCAACATTTCTAATGAATGGACGCCAGAAGGAGATGGGCTTTATTTAGAAGTGCCAGCCGGAACTGCTAAAGCTGATGCATATGACGGAACGGTACAATGGATACTGCAGAATGTACCTGTGAATGAATAGATGTAGTCATATGTTGATAAGCTTGGTTACATTAAAAAAGAGAAATTTAAAGTGTGTTATGCCGAGTGATGGGAATCCAATCTTTCCAATAAATGATATACAAGTGTTTCATGGATTAGTTGACAATTAAATAATTCAGAAAAAGAAAGCATGAGATTGCACATTTAAACAGTCTCATGCTTTTGTATTTAGGTTAGACTAGGAGATTTTGGACCGCTCTATTTCTGGAACGAAGTCAAATGAAGAACGCCCAGCGTTAAAATTACAGAACTAGTATTTGATGATGATAGGGAGTGCCGTACTATGCGGCAATTAGTTGACTTCGGTATGCTTGACGGAGTCATCTTTTTTTATGTCCCGGGCTCTTATTATTTGATTTTTTAATAGAAATTATGAAGAAATGATATGTTAGATAACAATAAGACATTAAAGTAACTTCAGATTGTAAGTTTAATATGAAATTATTTCTTAATCATTATAATAGGAAGTTTCTCGATAAAGTTAAAAACTATGAATTTGTTTTAGAAAAAGTGTTGACCTTTTTAAATTAAGGGTGTAATATTATACAAGTCGTTAAGACAGCTACTTAAAACAATGAAATGAAAAAGAGTTGTTGACATCTAGCGAACGACATGATATTATATAAGAGTTGCTACTGAGATAACAGCAACGAAATGAACCTTGAAAACTGAACAAGCAAAACGTAATCAATAAAGTTTTTAGTAGCTAACCTTGAGTTAGTGAACGAAACAAAATTTTGGACATCAAACATGATGCCAGCAAAACAATTTGAGCTAATCAAATTTCTTTTTATGGAGAGTTTGATCCTGGCTCAGGACGAACGCTGGCGGCGTGCCTAATACATGCAAGTCGAGCGAACAGA
>NZ_MDDN01000033.1 GCF_001708185.1 Lysinibacillus xylanilyticus
GATTGGAGTGGAGGCTGGGCGACTCCTTGGAGATTAGCGATAGAGGAACGAAGGCTAAGAGCATCACGTCCTGTGATAACGCCTTCGTGACCTACATCGTGTAGGCCCGAGACCCTGGAGCGAGCAACGCGAGTGAAGCGGCTCATCGGACGCCCCCAGGAAAGCGCCCAGCTGGAACGGAAATCAACCCCACGTTATGGTGAATGGCCCGCGGTTGATTAGGAATAAAAAATATTGTCGCAAAAGTAAGGCAATTTCTATTATT
Organism: Lysinibacillus xylanilyticus; assembly: GCF_001708185.1. Taxonomy (GTDB): domain Bacteria; phylum Bacillota; class Bacilli; order Bacillales_A; family Planococcaceae; genus Lysinibacillus; species Lysinibacillus xylanilyticus_A. Next base: position 266 of record NZ_MDDN01000033.1, read on the forward strand.
TTGTTGTATCATGTAGAAAAAAGAAGGAGCTCTGAAAATCATGAAAATTTTATCGTTTAAATTAGGTGGACATGTAAGCTTTGGACCAAAAGTAAAAAAAGAAGAAGCGGTATGGGATGTACTCGCTATTCAGAATGAACTTCAAGTTCTCCCTTCTTTTTCAAGTTCAATCGTAGACGGCATTGCTTTAGGCTTTGATTTTGTTGAACAGATTCGTAAATTAGTAGAAGCCGCTGAAAAATCAGATCGTGCTGAAAGCTTCAAACGTGAATTTACAGTGATTGAATGGTTATCACCAATTCCACGTACACCAAAAAATATTATGTGTATAGGTAAAAACTATGATGAGCATGCAAAAGAAATGGGTGCAGAAGCAGCACCAACAGAATTAATGGTATTTACAAAATCTCCGACTGCTATTGCTGCTGATGGACAAACACTTTCGATCCATGCTGATCTTTCATCTAAAATGGATTATGAAGGCGAATTAGCAATTGTCATTGGTAAGCGTGGTAAAAATATTCCGAAAAACTTAGCATACGATTATGTATTTGGCTACACAATTGCCAATGATATAACAGCTCGTGATTTACAAGAAAAACATAAGCAATTCTTCTTAGGTAAAAGCTTAGAAGGAACTTGTCCACTTGGGCCATATCTTGTAACAAAGGATGAAATTCCGAATCCACAAGATTTAACAGTGGTTACAAAAGTGAATGATGAAGTACGTCAAAACGGCTCTACAAAAGATATGATGTTCTCTGTAGAATCATTAGTATCGATTTTATCTCAACACGTAACACTAGAGCCAGGTGATGTTATTTTAACGGGTACTCCATCAGGTGTTGGAAAAGGCATGAATCCACCACAATTTTTAAAAGCTGGAGATACTGTGAAAGTATCCATTCAAGGCATCGGTACATTAGTGAATCATTTTGAATAACTTTTTAAATCCGCGTGAGTCAACACGGGGGCACGGAAAGCTAAAGTAATAAATTTCTTAATTATAAATCTGACTTTTGTTGGAATTATAAACTCAAAAAAGTCGATTTGCATCACAATTTTTGTGGCAAATCGACTTTTTCAGTGCCCTAAGTCAACACTCCGCGGATTTTTAAGTTTATTCTGTGAACACTATTGTAATGTTTGAAACCCTTTCCAACACATGGTAGGATAGAGTTTGATAGAAAAAGAATATGAGGTGGGACAATAATGAGTTTTTTAACTAGCCAAACGCATTTGCATATTACTACTTGGGTAGTAGGTATCGTAATCTTTTTAATTGCAGCGCTAATGGGCAAGCAGTCAAAAGGCTTACATATGACGTTACGTTTATTCTACGTTTTAATTATCATTACTGGTGGAGCGCTCTTTATTTCTGCCATGGATTATGGTCAAGGTATGCTCTACGGCTTTAAATTCATAGGCGGTATTTTAGTCATTGGTATGATGGAAATGGTATTAGTACGTCAAAAGAAAAATAAACCAACAGGCATGTTTTGGATTTTATTTGCAGTATTCTTACTGATTACAATGTTCCTAGGTTTCAAATTGCCAATGGGACAAAGTTTCTTAGCATAATTGCTCGTAAAGGTCGTGAAGATTTCGCTTCACGACTTTTATTTTTTAAAAAGGTGGATTACGCTCGGGTAATTAGGAGAACAGTAAGGTGAAATCCGCTCGAGTAGACCGAATAACCCCTCAGGTAGCCGGAAAATCTACTCATGCAAAGCGCACGACTTCCCAGGCGATGAGTTCAACCGCTTCACGTAGCCGATGAATCGATGAAAAGGAGAAGTTGACACCTTTTTGTCGTAATTCATTTTGCATTTTCAGAAAATATTTTGAAATGATAGCGATGTGACTGTTTTATTTGGTAAAATGACGAAGGATTGGTTTGAAAGAGAGGGAATAAAAGTGAAATTCAAGAAGTGGATAAGTGCGACAGCTGCATCGCTTTTACTGGCAACTTCTTTAGTGAGTGCTATACCAGTTGCACATGCTGATGAAGTGTCAACAAGAACGATTGCAGAAGAAAGCATCTATGATTTACTCGTTGACCGTTTCTTTAATGGTTCGGGCACTAACGATTTTGATACAAATACGCAAGACCCTACGAAATTTGCTGGAGGCGATTTTGCAGGTCTAAAAGATAAACTGAAATTTATCGGAGAGATGGGCTTTACAATTGTTTCCATCGGACCAGTTTTTGCTACTGAGAAATATGATGGTTCGATGCCAACTAGCTACTCTACGATCGAGCGTCATTTTGGGACAAGTAAAGAGTTTCAAAGTGTTGTTGAGGCTTATAAAGCAAAAAATATGTCAATCATGGTGGATTTTCCACTTAACAATGTAAGTCCAAATCATGAGTGGGCAAAGGATCCAGCGAAAAAGGACTGGATTGCTTCAAGCAAAAATGGACAAGTACAGTGGGATTTAAAAAACAAAGATGTACAAGAAGCACTTATTAAATCAGCAACGGACTTTGTCTCTACATATGATATTGGTGGGGTTCGTCTAACAAATATTGCGGATGCCGATACAGAGTTTATTAATGCAATGATCGCGGCATTAAAGGATACGAAAAAGTCACTCTATGTCATTTCAAATGAAGAAAGTGACGCCGATTTTGATGCAAGTTTCTCACCAGCGACAGCTGATATTTACCGTAATATATTTAAAAATGTTGATAAGGATTCTTCAAAATTGATGGAGCCATTTACAGATGAGAAACCAACTCAGATTATGGTGGATTCGTTAGAAACGCATCGTTTTACATTTGATTCTGCAACTGAAAATATGTTCCCACCGACACGTATAAAAATGGCGATGGGTGCACTATTCATGATGCCGGGAATTCCAGTTATGCAATATGGTACAGAAATTGCGATGAATGGAGAGGCAAAGCCAGATACACATCAATTCTTTAACTTTAAAACAGATGAAGAATTAATCAAATATATTAAACATGTCCAATCTTTACGTAATCAATCTGCTACATTACGCAAAGGTGATTTTGAAGTTCTCAAAAATGAAGATGGCCTACTTGTATTTACACGTACATCCGATGAAGAAAAATGGGTCATCATGGTTAACAATACTAGTAAAACACAACGCTTTGATTTAACACCAGAACAGATTGGTGAAGATAAAATGCTAAATGGTATTTTAGTAGAAGAAAAAGTTCGTATTAATGAAAAAGACGTTTATCCAGTTATTTTGAACCGCGAAATGGTAGAAATTTATCAAGTTAAAAACGATGAAGGTTTCAATGTTCCATATATGGTCGCATTAGGATTAGTATGGTTAATATTCATAGGATTTGTAGTTGTTATTATTAAACGAGGTAAAGTACGACGCCAGGAGCAAGATGCTTAAAATAAATGATAAAGCCCCCTCTACACTGAACTTGAAGTGTGGAGGGGGTTTTTGTTAAGCTTGATAGCTTTTATTCGTAAAAAAGATGGCAATTGTACCTGGCCCAACGTGGGAACCGATCGCAGAACCAATCATTGTTACTTGGATGGCTTTTGGAGAAAACCTTTCTTGAATAGAAGCTTTTACATCGTTGGCAAGGTCCACATCATCGCTATGGCTAATACCTACAATTTTCTCTGAGAAGTTACCACCGCGCTCCTGCATCAATTCTAACATGCGAGCGATGGCTTTTTTACGTCCACGTGACTTTTCGATGGGCACAAGCTTACCATCTTCTACATTTAAAATAGGTTTAATACTTAGAAGCCCACCAAGAAATGCGCTTGTTTTTGATAAACGTCCGCCTTTAGCGAGGTAATCTAAATCCTCAACTGTAAATATGTGCTCCATTTGTAGGGCAAGGGCAGTAATTGTTGTTGCGATTTCCTCTAACGAAGTACCTGTACTTCGAAGTCGGACAGCTTCCTCGACTACTAGACCAAAACCTAATGAAATACATTTAGAATCGATGATCGCTAATTTTAGTGATGGATATTGCTCTAGTACTTGATTGCGAATCATGACCGCAGTATTATAGGTACCTGATAATTCCGATGAAAGGGCAATATAGATGCCTTCCTCTTCATTTTTCGCTAGATTTTCAAAATGCTTGAGAAAAAGCTCTGGTGATACTTGGGATGTTTTTGGGCGAGCACCTTGACGAATAGCATCGTAAATTTGTTTGGAATCAATTGCAATGACATCATCATAGTCTTTATTGTTCAATCCCACTCGTAGAGGAAGAAGTTCAATATTGTGTTCTTCGTAGTAAGACTTCGGTAGATCACATCCACTATCAGTAAAAATCTTCATCATTTGTCCCCCTAATTTAACATTCTTTTAACTCTGTATAAGGAGTTTTTAAATACTTAATACTACATAACAAGTGAATGAGTGTCGAGCTTTCCATTCTATGTTCCTTTAAAATAATGTTATATAGATAAATAATCCTATCGAGTTTCAGTATCGTTTTTGCAACAGTAAAAATTTATAACTTTATTCAGTAAGTACTCAGGATAACGGGTACTACTGAATAAAGTTAAATGTAAAAAATGGAATGTTAATTTGAACTTACTACTTAACTAGGATAATTTCAAGCGATCGATGAGTATTTTAGCGATTCCATCGTCATTATTTGTTGTGGTAATTTCATTGGCAATATTTTTTAAAGTAGGGATACCATTACCCATTGCAACACCTAATCCAGCATATTCAATCATTTCTAAATCATTGTCCTCATCACCAAATGCAATGATACGTTCCCGTGGGATACCTAAATCCTTTGCTACATGAGCGATTCCCACTGCTTTATTTAAGCCACGGCGAACAATCTCAATAATGTGAAATGGCGCACCCCAGCGACGATGTTCAATGACCTCTGCATGAACAGCATGTAAATGATCACGAATAATCATTGAATTTATTTCATTCGCTTGAATCAGTAAACTAGTGGGGTTGTCTAATAAATGGATATATAGGTCCCCTAGGGTAATTTTTGGATTCCCCATATTAAATATATTTAATATCCGTTCATCCTCTGTATGCACGTAAATATCATCCTTAACCTCCGCAATAATATTTTCGTATTCATAGCTATTAATGGAATCGACGACATCATGCACAATACTTAAATCTATAGGTGTGTGCTTATGGTGCCAAGAAGCATTTTTGGGGTGATGCACATAGGCTCCATTGAAATTTACAATGGGTGTTGTCAGGTCAAGCTCCTTGTAGTATATATCGCTTGCACGATAAGGACGACCTGTTGCAATCATCACTTGATGACCTTGTTCCTTTGCCTGTAATAATGTATTTTTAGTTTTTGTTGAAATTTGTTGTTGGTCCGTTAATAACGTACCATCTAAGTCTAAAACGATTAAATGTGGTTTCATAACTAATTGCCCCTTTCCTATAGTTTGAATAGTATCTCTTTGTCAATCATTCGTCAAAATTTTGTCACAATGGAAAAAGTTTGCTAACATTAAGTTGAGACACAAGTAGGGAGTGACAAAGATGATTGTTGAGAAAGAAATGTGGGGGAATATTCCTTTATTACATATACATACTGAAAATATGAATGAAGAAACCCCGGTAGTAATTTTCTTACATGGCTTTATGAGTGCGAAAGAACATAACTTACATTATGCATATCAATTAGTAGGTAAAGGGGTGCGTGTCCTATTACCAGATGCAAAATTACATGGTGACCGTAGTGAAGACCTATCTGAGATGCAAATGAATTTGCAATTTTGGGATATTGTTTTAAATTCTATTCATGAAGTTGAACAATTATATAATGAATTAAAGAATAAACAATTATTAGTGAATGATAAAATTGGCATAGCTGGTACATCAATGGGCGGAATTGTGACGTCGGGCTGCTTAAAGCTTTATGATTGGATTAAAACAGCAGTAGTATGTATGGGTGCACCAGGTTTTATTAAATTAGGTGAATATCAATTACAGCAACTCGCGAATGATGGTGTTAACTGGTCAATGTCCGAAGAAGAGGTACAGCAAATAAATGAGCTTCTAGCTAAATATGATATCAGTCTAACACCAGAAAAATTTGCAGGACGGCCTGTACTATTTTGGCATGGGGAATTAGATAAAATTGTACCTTTTAAAGATACCTATCATTTTTATTTAACTTTATGCAAATACTATGAAACAAATCCGGAAGACTTGAAATTTTTAGCCAATAAAAAAGCAGGACATGCTGTGTCACGCGACGGTATGTTAGCTGCAACTGAATGGCTTGCACAGCATTTGGCATAATAAGATGCATCTGCTATGATTAAGTTAACACTGTGATGGAAGGAGAAATACAGATGGATCAAGATATGAAAGACAGCATGTTCGGTGCATTAGAAAATGTAATTGACCCTGAGCTTGGTATTGATATCGTCAACTTAGGTTTAGTATATGATGTAGATTTAGATGAAGAAGGTCTAGCAACGGTTACAATGACATTAACTTCAATGGGCTGCCCGCTTGGACCTGTTATTGTGGATCAAGTAAATACAGCATTAGGTGAGCTTCCAGAAGTAAAAAGTACAAATGTTAATATTGTTTGGAATCCACCGTGGTCAAAAGATAGAATGTCACGCTATGCAAAAATGGCATTAGGCGTACGATAAGTCCGCTTAAAGCACAACAACAAATCCCCGCTCGCAACAGTGAGCGGGGATTTGTGCTGTCGAAAAACTATTATGTCAATGAAATTAAGGTGTCATATTAAAAGTATGGCTCTTCTGCAAAACGAGAAGTTGATTTCCGTTCCGACTGGGCGCTTTGTTGCTGCCGCTACGTTAGCACTACGCTTTCGCACAGAGCAAAGCTTCCTGGGGGCGTCCGATGAGCCGCTTGGGCCTACACGATGTAGGTCACGAAGGCGTTATCACAGGACGTGATGTTGTTAGCCTTCGTTCCTCTATTTGCTCGCTCCAGGGTCTCGGGCCTACACGATGTAGGTCACGAAGGCGTTATCACAGGACGTGATGCTCTTAGCCTTCGTTCCTCTATCGCTAATCCCCAAGGAGTCGCCCAGCCTCCACTCCAATC
>NZ_MDDN01000034.1 GCF_001708185.1 Lysinibacillus xylanilyticus
CCTGATAAGCGTGAGGTCGATGGTTCGAGTCCATTTAGGCCCACCATTATTCCGAAGTAGCTCAGTTGGTAGTAGCACCTGACTGTTAATCAGGTTGTCGCAGGTTCGAGTCCTGCCTTCGGAGCCATTTTTTTTTGTGGGGAAGTACTCAAGAGGCTGAAGAGGCGCCCCTGCTAAGGGTGTAGGTCGGGTAACCGGCGCGAGGGTTCAAATCCCTCCTTCTCCGCCATTGGCCCGTTGGTCAAGTGGTTAAGACACCGCCCTTTCACGGCGGTAACACGGGTTCGAATCCCGTACGGGTCATACTAAAAGCAGTAGATGTAATTTACATCTACTGCTTTTTTTTGTATAAGAATAGTTTTTGAGATTTCAATAATTTCCTCTAAACAATTATGAATTAAAGTCTTCAGAGGCGATTATGCTGAGACATAATCGATATTGAACATCACAACATGTTTACCTAGAGCTATAATAAACAAACGTCTACCAGAAATGAGTAGACGTTTTGCCATTTAAGTGCTTAACAGCATTCTTTCAAGTGAGCTACGTGCTTCTTCAGCAGTGTGAGCATCTACTCGAATACGATTATGTGGTTGCCCCTTTTCTATACTTTCTAAGGACCAAAGTAGATGGGGGAGGTCAATTCGATTCATTGTAAGACAAGGACAGAAATTCTCATTTAAAGAGATAATATGCTTATCAGGGTGCTGCTTAATAATCCGATTAACAAGATTCATTTCAGTACCGATTGCCCATGCTGAACCACTCGGTGCCTTATTAATCGTATCGATAATGTATTTTGTAGAACCTGCATCATCTGCAGCGGCAACAACCTCGCGACTACATTCAGGATGAACAATGATACGCATATTTGGATACACTTTACGCACAAGCTCCGTATGTTGAACTGTAAAACCTTCGTGTACAGAGCAGTGTCCCTTCCATAAGATGACTTGAATGTTTTCTGGAGACTGATCTGTCTCAAGTATATTTGTATGAGGATTCCAAACTGCCATATTTTCAAGCGGTATTCCTAAATCATACGCAGTATTTCTACCTAAATGTTGATCAGGTAAAAAGAAAATACGTTGTTTTTGTGTAAATGCCCATTTAACCATTTCTTTTGCATTGGACGATGTAACACAGGCCCCTCCATGCCTTCCCGTAAATGCTTTAATGGCAGCAGTAGAATTGACATATGTTAGCGGGATAATGGTATCCCCGAAAAGCTGTTGTAAAATAGACCATGCTTGTTCTGTTTGATAAATGTCTGCCATATCGGCCATTGAACAGCCTGCTCGCATATCAGGTAAGTAAACATGCTGCTGTTCTGTTGTAAGCATATCAGCCGTTTCCGCCATAAAATGTACTCCACAAAATACTATATGTTTAGCTTCTTTATTAGCAGCTGATAATTGAGCAAGCTGTAAAGAATCCCCTGTTACATCTGCAAATTGAATTACTTCATCTTTTTGATAATGATGCCCAGGGATGAAGAGTTTCCTTCCTAATTTCTTTTTTATAGCGATAATGCGACCTTCCATTTCATTTTTAGATAATGCACGATAATGATTTGGTAGTAGTGACGTTTGTTGTAATAAACTAGTGATGGACAAGGGGATTAGCTCCTTTCGTTTGTACAAGTGCACTAATATCAAAAGCTTTTACTGAATGTGTTAACGCTCCAAGCGAAATCCATTGAATGCCTGTTTTAGCATAGGTGTTTAAGTTTTGAAGCGTAATGCTTCCTGAAGCTTCTGTAACGATATGTGGGGGAACGGCAAGAAGCCATTCATGTATTTCTTCAGGGCTGCGATTATCAAACATAATAATGTCTGCACCAGCTACAATTGCTTCAACTAGCTGTGCTTTTGTTTCGATTTCCACTTCGATTTTAATGGTGTGACCGATTTTCTCACGGGCTGTTTGTACGGCCTTGGTTATACTACCTGCAAACGCAATATGATTATCTTTTAGCATTATCGCATCATATAATCCATTACGATGGTTGTAGGCGCCACCGATTCTAACAGCATATTTATCTAACATACGCAGGCCAGGCATGGTTTTGCGAGTATCGCATATTTTCGCATTCGTACCTACTGTTTCACGTACTGCTAAATTCGTAGCTGTAGCGATAGCAGACATGCGCTGGATTAGATTCAATATTACCCGTTCACCAATTAATAATTTTTGAAGAGGACCTTGAATAACAGCGAGAACATCACCGGCATTTACTTCATCACCATCTTTTTTATAAAGTATAATATCCATTGATCGGTCCAGTAGAAGAAATCCATGCTCAATGATGATGGCTCCACAAAAAATGCCGCTTTCCTTCGCATAAAAAGAAAAAGATCCCTGCTGTTCTGGAGAAAAAATAAATTCACTCGATAAATCCCCATCGCCTATATCCTCATTAAAAAAATGTTTTAGCAATTCCTCAAGTTTGATGATATTCATATAATGAATTCCTCACTTTCATCTGTCCTTGTTGAAAAATGATCCAGCGGTTTGCCCACTCATGATCATTGTTTGTTTTATCAATGCGAATATGTGCTCCGCGAGTTTCTGTTCGTGTAAGGGCTGCGTGTACCATTAATGTAGCGACAATATGCATCATGTAAAGTTCGAGTTCCTGTCGATTCAAGCCATCTAAATCAACTTGTAGAAGTGTTTGTATTGAGGGCAATTGTTGTACGAATTGTTCCATATCGATTGGATTTCGCACAATGCCTAATGTGTTCATCATCATTTGTCGTAGTTGATCTTTTGTAAATAATGATGGCATTGTTTGTTGGTGATGTTTGTCATCAATTAAGAAATTATTTTGCTTACAACCTTTTTGAATAATGTATTGGGCAGTTCTTTGTCCAAACGTAATTCCTTCTAAAAGAGAGTTACTAGCTAAACGATTGGCACCATGTACCCCAGTACAAGCAACTTCTCCAATTGCAAATAGATTAGGAATAGTTGTTCTTCCTTTGTCATCAGCAACAACACCCCCCATTAAGAAATGGCTACCTGGTACTACAGGAATTAATCCATCGTGTAAATTAACATGATTGTCATAGCAAAGCTGAGCAATCGTAGGGAATTTTTCTTCAAAGTGCTCGATACTTGAAATATCAATAAATGTTTCCTGTCCAGCAGCGCGTTTATTAAATAATGCATGTGCAGTAACATGGCGTGGTGCTAAATCCAACTGTTCATGTATACCTTTCATTATGGGATGACGCTGTGCATCGACAAATTTTCCCCCGGCGCCACGCACAGCCTCAGAGACTAATCCTTTGGCCTCACCTTCACACCAAAGTAAGCTAGGGTGAAATTGCATAAATTCCATATCACTGATGGCAGCTCCTGCACGATATGCTAAAGCGATACCATCTCCAGTATTCGTTGCAAAATTGGACGTACAAGAATAAAGCGCGCCGGCACCACCTGTTGCGAGAATGACGTGGTGGGCAAGGTAGCGCTTCGTTCCCTCTGCTCCCTTTGTAAGAACGCCAACACAATCCCCATTTGTATTCAATAAAAGCTCGTAAGCCATTTCATAGCAATTCACAACGATATTAGATGTAAGTTGATTGAGTAAATAATCTATCATTACTTGGCCAATACGATCACCACCTGCATGTAAAATACGGTGATGACTATGTGCACCTTCTAAGCCTAGAGCAGGTGATCCATCAACTTGTCGATCGATAGGGAAGTCCCCATTTAATAGATTACGCATAATTTCTGTGCCGTTTTCTATTAGTACTTCAACATTCCTTCTTTCATGATGATATTCACCAGCAGTCAACGTATCAGCGATATGAAACTTTGGATGATCTTCTTGACTTGTAACGGTAGCAATACCACCTTGAGCACGATAAGAACTACTCATTTTAATTGAACATTTTGTAACTATCTGAACTTGAAAATGTCCTTCGAGTAGTCGAGCAGTTTGAAGTGCAGCAACACCGCTACCAATAATAAGTACATCTGTCATTACATCCATTCAAATACCTTCTTTACAGTTGTCTTTACACATATCTTTACATAAAATAAAGGAGAAAACAAGACCTGATGAACTAGAAAGGAAGAATAAGATGATTTATTTGGATTACGCTGCAACCTCTCCAATGTCTCCAAAAGCGCTTAAAGCATATTGTGAAGTAGCGAAGCAGTATTATGGAAATAGTGCAAGCTTACATGATCTAGGAGGGCAAGCACATTATTTTGTTGAACAGGCAAGAGCTGTTGTAGCAAAATCTCTTGGAGTAAACAGTGATGGTGTGATTTTTACTGGAAGCGGAACGGAGGGCAATTTAATTTCGATTTTGTCGTTAGCTTTAGCAACAAATAAAGGCAAGCATATTATTTCATCACAAGCTGAACACACATCCGTACATGCTGCGTTAAATACTCTTGAAAAAATGGGTTTTGTGGTCACGAAGTTACCTTTACAGCAAGATGGTTGTATTCATGTGGAGCAATTACGAGCAGCAATACAAGAAGATACAGCTTTAATCACGATCCAACATGTAAATTCAGAGATAGGTTCTATTCAACCTATTGAAGAAATAGCCGAGATTGCAAAACAATCAAACGTTCTTTTGCATGTCGATAGTGTACAGTCCTTCTGTAAACTTCCGTTAAAACAAAAAGTAGATGCTATTACTGTATCAGCTCATAAAATAGGTGGGCCAAAAGGGTGTGGAGCTATCTATATTAATCCTGAGCTCTGTGTTCCGGCATTAGCACCGGGTTTGACACATGAGCGTGGGTTAAGGGGAGGTACCTTGGATACACCAGCCATTGTTGCTTTTGCTACGGCCATTGAAGTTTATCAATATGAGCGTCAACACTATGAAGCATTACGTCAATATTTTCAGAAAAATTTACCGGAGACGTGTCAGATAATTGAGTGTAAGGAGCAATTGCCTAATATTTGTGGTGTATTGATGAAAAGGGTAGAGGGGCAAAATGTTTTGCTAAAATTAAATGAAGCGGGAATATGTATTTCCACAGGAAGTGCCTGTGATATTCATAGTGAATCTGGTACAAAGGCGATTTTATCAATGGGCTATTCTATGGAAGCGGCACGCCAATTTTTTAGAATATCTTTTGGTCCTGCAACAACATTTGAAGAAATTGATCGATTACAAATGGCGCTTTCCATAATTTAGTGCATTTCAGAATAAAAAAGTAAAGGATAGGATTAAAAATGAAATTTTATAATAAAATAATATAGAAATTATAAATTAACAGGCATGTTCATGATTTATAAAAGATTTTTTGTATTCATTTTTGTAGCTGATTGGAGCGAAAGGTTACTCAAGTACTTCTGTCGAAGAGCAAAGATTCCCAAGGAAAAAATAACAAGGCTTGATGTTTGCCCGCAGGAAGGAGTTAGCTTATTGTGAAAATCAGCATCCTTTTATTAAATAAAGGGAATAAAAATAGCGAATCAATCTATTGATAAATTAATTGTTTTCTTTTAATTGAACAATTGCTATAATAAATAGTAGAGTAATAATTTCTCTTTCGAAACGAAAATATCTTCATAAAGTAATAATTTCTTTTTTTTATAAAAAAGTGTTGCACAATGCGAGAAAACGTTATACAATAATTCTTGTCTTGAAGGACAGGTAATAAACTTCAAAACAAAATACATAAGAGTTTCAAAATACAACGTATATTGAAAACTGTTAATAGTCTAGTGATGATGGCAAAGAGGTCACACCCGTTCCCATACCGAACACGGAAGTTAAGCTCTTTAGCGCCGATGGTAGTTGGGGGCTTCCCCCTGTGAGAGTAGGACGTCGCTAGGCATTATA
>NZ_MDDN01000035.1 GCF_001708185.1 Lysinibacillus xylanilyticus
TTGTGAAGAAGTCTTAGAACCGCTAATTTTTCATCTTTTGAGTGGTTACTTCGAGCCATAAAAAAATGCCCCCTAGATAAACAGATTTTTATTTTTTAATCTGTCTACCTAAAGGGGAGCATATCAATAGAAAGAAGGGTTTTTTCTTTTGTTCATTTTCTTATGGAGCGGTGATCAACCCTTTATCAGCGATTCCGAGGCTTTTATCAGCGATGTTCGGTATTTTATCAGCGATTCTGAGGCTTTTATCAGCGATGTTCGCTGGTTTATCAGCGATTCTGACACCTTTATCAGCGGTGCCACATTTTTTATAGTAAAACTGTCGACTTCAACCGAGCGATTCTCTCTCACTCCATAAAAAAAAAACGATTTCTGCGTATATGCAAAAATCGCTTTCACCTTATTTGATCGCGTCGAAGCGTTTATAACCTACTAATTTTGTAGACCAGTAGGAGTTTGTAACATCTGAAACTTCAACACCATCTGACCCTGAATGGATAAATTTATTATTACCAAGATAAATACCCATATGAGATATTCCATCTTTATACGTATTCTCGAAAAATACTAAATCCCCCGCTATTGGATTAGTAACTTGTGTTGTATTACCATAAAAATATCCTTCGCTGCTGTCTCTTCCAATCTTTAAACCACCTTGATTAAAGGCGTAGTAAATAAAGCCACTGCAGTCAAGGCCTTCAGGTGTATTACCACCGTAGACATACGGAGTTCCTACCAAAGTATTAGCTACGTCTATTGTTTTCTTATAAATAGCTTGTCCATTAGCTGAGGGATCTTTAGACGTTTCTTTTGATGGTGTTCCTGCACCTGAAGACTTATCACCCTCGGGTATTGTAGCTGTTGAAGATAATTTTAACACCTGGCCAACGTAGATAGCATCTGTCGTAAGTCCATTCCATTCTTTAATGTCCTTTAGTGTCACATTATATTGCTTAGCAATTTTTGATAATGTATCTCCTTTAACTACTGTATGGGAAGCAGTTGTTTGCTTCGGTGGTGTTGTTGGTGTTGTTGGTTTTGTTGTGGATGGATTTGAAGGTTTCCCTGCTTCATTCGTAGATGTTTTTGAAACCTCAAGCTTTTGCGCTACATAAATCATATCATTCTTTAATTTGTTCCAGCTTTTTATGTCTTGAACTGTTACTTGATGATTTTGAGCGATTTTAGATAAAGTATCTCCTTTTTGCACGGTATATGTAGCTGCTTCTGCGGTAGGTAGGGCTAAAAATGAAGTAGCTATAGTACTTAAAGCAAGGATTCTCAATTTTTTTGATTTTTTCATATCAAATTGCCTCCGTTCATGCTAGAATATTCCCTTGTGAGTCTATCATACTAGATATTAAAGTAATGAGAAATCGGAAAAACTGACTATTTTTCAAACATTTTATCAATCTTATTGAATACTACAGAATCCGACAAATTACGAGAAGATATTCATTGCAAGATTAGTATTCATATGGTAACATACACTTCTGTATTTAAAATTTTTAGAAAGTTTCATCTTTTCAATCTTAAAGGAGTTTTTATTTTTATGAAAAACATAGTGCTTTTCATCAAAGAAAATTTAGCAGTAGGTTTATTATTATTTGCCTTATTTTTAGGTGCTGGAAATATTATCTTCCCTCCATTATTAGGTCAACAAGCTGGTGAAAATATTACGTTAGCTATGATTGGTTTCTTAATAACGGGTGTTGGTTTACCACTCTTAGCAATCGTTGCTGTTGCGAAAGCAGGTGGGGATTTACAACTGCTTGCTAATCGTGTCAGCCCTACTTTTGGTGTGATCTTTACATCAATCGTTTATTTAGCGATTGGTCCATTTTTTGCAGTACCTCGTACAGGTTCGGTGTCCTATGAAATAGGGATTGCACCATTTCTACCTGAGTCAGTAGCAGATCATTGGGCACCACTTTTTATAACGTCTGTATTGTTTTTTGCCTTAATATTATACTTAGCTATTAACCCTACAAAGCTTGTCGATCGTGTAGGTAAAATTTTAACACCTGCTTTATTGATCGTTATTTTAATTCTAGCGGTTAAAAGCTTTATTTCTCCAATGGGTGAACCAGGGACAGCTGTAGGAGAATATACTGTATCTCCTCTGACTGAAGGCTTTGTTCAAGGCTATTTAACAATGGATGTTCTAAGTGCGCTTGTTTTTGGTATCGTTATTTTACAAGCATTGCGTGACATGGGGATGTCAGATACTAAAAAACAAATCAAAACGACGATTTTCGCCGGAATTGTTGCGGCTATTGGTCTATCATTTGTTTACATCTCGCTTGGCCAAATTGGTAACACTAGTATAGATGCAATTGGCGCTTCTGATAATGGCGGTGTTATTATTGCAAAATCCGCTAAAGTTCTATTTGGTAATTTTGGAAGTGTTATTTTATCTACTACTATTTTACTAGCGTGTATATCAACTGCTGTAGGATTATTAACTGCTAATGCTACGTATTTTAATAAGTTATTTCCAAAAATATCATACAAAACATTTTTAATAGTTTTCACAATTTTTAGTGCGGCTATTACGAACGTAGGTCTATCTACAATCATTAGTGCATCACTGCCTGTATTATTAATGATCTATCCGCTAGCAATGGTGCTAATGGTACTGTCGCTTGTCGATCATTTCTTTAAAGGTGGACAAATCGTTTACATTTTAGCTTTAATTCCAACATTCTGTGTTAGTCTATATGATGGTTTAAAGGAAATGAATATTAGAATTGCACCCTATGAGAACATTTTAAATGCTTTACCATTATACGAGCAAAGTTTAGGGTGGCTTGTACCTGCGATTATCGGCGCACTTATCGGCTTTATCATTCATAAACTTATGAAAAGATAAAAGAGTTTTAATCTCATAGCCAAAAGTTCAGGATGACATTACTGGAGGCTTGGCAATCAAGTTAAAGATGAGGCCCTGGAGCGCAAGTGAAGCGCATCGTACTCCCTCCGCAAGCTCTGCTCTGTGCGAAAGCGAAGCGTCAGCAACAAAGCTTCCAGTTGGAACGGAAATCACCTCTATGAGCCTTCTACATTTATTAAATAACTAGAATCTGCTTGCTTTTGCGACTGTTTTCGCAAAATGCTTGCAGATTCTTTTTTTCAGTAAATTCCCTCTATCTCTATTCGCGGTTATATGGAAATTCATGTATAATACAAGTAATTAGAAAAGAGGTGTCCTATGAAAAAATTAGTGTGGTCTTTCGTATTTATTCTAAGTTTCTTCATCTTTCCATTTGCAAACGCTTCTGCTGCAAGCAATGAACAACAGCTTGTAAAGGAGATCAAGGAAATTATTGAGGAAAAATATGTTGGGACGATCAATGGGAATTTACAAAACGCCAAAACAATTCCAGAAATTATTGATATGCTAGATCCTTATTCCACATATTTTACGAAACAGGAATTTGAGGAATTTATCAATAGCATCAATCTATCAACAATTGGGATTGGTGTAGTCATCGAAGAGCATGAAGATGGCATTCATATTTTACGAGTATTTGAGAATAGCGGTGCAGCTAATGCCGGTATCGTAGCTGGAGACATTATTACTGCAATTAACGGGCAATCTGTTGTAGGAGGCTCCATACAAGAAGCATCGTCCCTATTAATCGGTGATGAGGGTACTAAACTAGAAGTGACACTCCAACATGTAAATGGTAAAACTTCTACTACAACCATTACACGAAAAAAATTCACATTACCAAATGTGGAATCTGAATTACTATTTGGGAATGTTGGCTATATTGCCATGTCATCCTTCTCAGAAGACGGTGCTAAGCTTGTAAAGGACGCGCTTGTTCAATTAAAACAGCGTGGTGCAACTTCCTTTATATTAGATTTACAAAACAATGGTGGTGGCTATGTGGCAACAGCTGAGGAGATGACAGGGCTATTCCCACAAGCAAAAATTGCTTATTTACTAGAAGAAGCACATGCCTCTTATAAAGTACGTGCAGCCCATCAAAACGAAAAATTTCCGGCTAATACACGTATTCTAGTAAATCGCTATAGTGCTAGCGCCTCTGAAATGTTAGCAGCATCATTACAAGATCAGCAATCTGCTATTTTATATGGGGAAACTACATATGGAAAAGGCGCTATGCAGGGCTTTTTTGAATTGCATGACGGTAGCTATTTAAAGCTAACAGTCGGTAAATTTACAGGTCCATCTGGGAAAACAATTAATGAAGTTGGGGTAAAACCAAACATCCAAACAAAGACTGCACCTATTTTCCAGGCCCATTACGATGCAATAAAAGAACAATATACACATTACAAAGAACTAGCAAGCTTAAAAAATGTACCGTCTACTAAAACATTTACAGTGAAATTATCTCAAGCACTCTCTTCGCAGATCGCTGAAGGTAGTGTTCAGCTCGTCGCTTTAGGCGGTAACGAAGTACCAATTACAACAAAAGTTGATGGTCAATCATTGCTTGTTACCCCATCAAAACCGTTAAACAGCGGACAAGAGTATATGCTTCTTGTTCATCCAACTATTCAAAAAGAAACAGATAAAAAGCTTCAACAAGGCATTTATCTTCGTATTACAGTAAAGAAATAAAAAATTCCTCTCACCAATTAGTGATATGCTCCCCTTTAGGTAGACAGATTAAAAAATAAAAATCTGTTTATCTAGGGGCATTTTTTTATGGCTCGAAGTAACCACTCAAAAGATGAAAAATTAGCGGTTCTAAGACTTCTTCACAAAGGACAAAAGACAATTTCAGAATTAGCTACTATATTTCAGGTTTCTTATAAAACC
>NZ_MDDN01000036.1 GCF_001708185.1 Lysinibacillus xylanilyticus
CGAAACCCTCAAGGTCTGTTGCATGCTGAAGCATGCTTTGGCGGTAGCCAACTAGCCTCGCAGAGCACGTTCTCTTGGTCACAAGAGTATAACGTGCTATACTCTTGGCAAATAAATTTGCTAGAGTATGGGGGTGCATCGGTCACATGGAGTTGGCTTGGAACGCACAAAAAAATCAAATTACAGATGTTAAAGGTAAAGAAAATGAGCAAGAGCGAATAGGCGAAATTAAGAATGAAGACATTGATCTGGAGCGTACAAAAAATAATTATGACTTAGTAGAGTCAGAGAAAAATTTGTATCAGCGAGTAAAGCAGCGAGTGGATGAATTAAAAGAGAATGGTTCAAGAGTGCAAAAAAATTCAGTCGTGATGTACTCCAATATTTTGACGGTTCCTCAAGAGCAAGCTGAAAAATGGGGCGAGCAAAAAACAGATGATTATTTTAAGGCTTGCTATGAATTTTTCTGTAAAGAGTTCGGAAAAGAAAATGTGGTGAGTGGAAAAATACATAAGGACGAAACAACACCTCACATGCATTTGCACTTTGTGCCAGTCAATATAGAGAACGGTAAATTACAGGCACGAGTAGCAATGAATAAAGCAAAAATTAATTACATCCATGATGCTTTGCCGAAATTTTTGCAAGAACGTGGCTTTGATGTTGTACGTGCTAGTGGCAAAACGAAAGATAAAAACATTGAAAACATTCATGAATACAAAGAGGTTCAGAAGAAAATTGCAGAGAAAGAAAATGATTTAGAGCATCTGCAACAAGAGAACACTTTGCTAGAAAAAGAGATTGGAGACAAGAAAAAAGAGTTTTTAGCATTGAGTGAAAAAATTCCTAATGACGGAAATGTGCAGATCCGTACGAAGGGTAATGAGGTCAAAATCGAAGTAAAACAGAAAATGATTGGGAATGCAGAGGTTATCAAGAAGAAGACCAAAAATTTTATTGTGACACCTGAAGAACTAAAAAACATGGAAGACATAATGAATGCTGCGTATCAAGTTAAAAAAGATTATGAGCGTCTGCAGACAACGGATCTTGTGAGGGAAAATCAAGATTTGCATGAAGCGCTTGATACAACTCATGAAGCCCTCGAGTTTGCTCAACAGCGAAATGGGGTTTTGGAAAGGGAGAATAAAGCCCTCAAAAATGAAAACTGGGATTTAAAAGTGCGTATAAGCGATTTAAAGGCTGAAATTAAATTGGTTTATCAAAGTGCCAAAGAATTTGTTAAAGAGCGTACAAGCAACGCTATGGCTTTTAAAGACGCTTTTAAGAGCTTGGTAACCAAAGTGAAACAAAAAGCGCCTGGGGGTGAATTTGAGAAGGCTCACCAGAAGGATTTGAATAAAGAGAGAAATAAAGGGATGGGACGATGAAATACGATTACGATAAAACGTTAAAAATTGAGGTTCTCAACGAGTTTTCAAATGGTGTCCACGCTCGCCTGTTAAACTTTGTTTTGAAAAATGGTATGGATCCGCAGGAGAAAAATAATTTTTATAGCACCTTATTGAACCAGTTTGCTGAAATGATAGATTTGAATTTATTTAAAATGTCGTTTGAAGAATTAGAAGTGTTAGAGGGTTACTGGAAGAACATGAACAACTATATCAAAGAAATAGCGAAGTGATTTAGAATAAAAAAACACGCCTGTCAGGGGCGTGTTTTTATTGATTTTGAACGTAGTGAAAAATCGGTTTCTTCTTTACTTGATACATATAGAAATAACGTCATTTTTCAAAAGTGCGTCTAGACGTTGATATGACAGGGTTTGTTGAGGTTTTAAGTGTTGAAAGAAAAATATACAAAAAAATCCCAATGTGTTATGATTAAGGTGTCGAATCAAAACCAAATAACATAGGGATTTTTGTACCCTTCAGGAATCCTGAAAGGAGATTTTTATATTTACATGTGTACCCATGATAACATGGATTTAGACCAAAAAACAGTACTTTGTGATAAAAAGGCAAACGGGAAAACTCAACCTTGGAAAGAAAAAAAGACAGCGAATGTTGGTTATTTTGAGTTGTTAGAGGTATTGCAGTTCAAGAAAGCAGAACGTGTATCGACATGTGGTGAAATACTAGAGTTTGATATTACGCATGAAGGGCGTATGAAATTAGCGAATGCATGGTTTTGTAAATCACCGTTATGTCCGATGTGTAATTGGAGGAAGACGATGAAGCGAAGTTTACAGACAACAAAGGTTGTAGAAGAAGTAATTCGTCAAAAGCCTAAAGCCCGTTGGTTGTTTTTAACGTTGACAGTGAAAAACGTATTTGATGGTGAAACATTGGATAAGAGTTTGAAAGCAATGGCAGAAGGTTTTCGCCGATTAATCGGATATAAAAAGGTGAAACAAAACATGATTGGTTTCATGCGATCAACGGAAGTTACCGTTAATAAAAAGGACGGTTCGTATAATCAGCACATGCACGTTTTACTATGTGTTGAGTCGAAATATTTTAGAGACAGCGAAAATTATTTAGCGCAAAAAGATTGGACAAACCTTTGGCAAAAAGCCATGAAGTTAGATTATGTGCCAGTCGTTCATATTGAGGCTGTAAAAAATAAAAAACGTAACAAGGAAAAAGAGGTTACTGCGATTCAAGCAGCAGTCCAAGAAACCGCAAAATATTCGGTTAAGGATTCTGACTATCTGACTGGTAATTTAGAAAATGATTTAGAAGTCGTAAAAGATTTGGAAGAAGGATTGTATCGAAAACGTATGGTTTCATATGGCGGATTGCTGAAAGAAATACATAAGCAATTGAACTTGGACGACGTCGAAGAGGGCGATTTAATACGGGTGGATGATGAGGATTCAGACGTTGAAGAAAAAGCGTATTCGATTGTGGCTCAGTGGAACTGGGAGATGCAGAATTATTTCATTCGTTAGGAAAATCAATAAAAGTTGATGATTGGAGAGAATGGAGATGGAGAATAATACACTTTCAGGATTTCATATCAGAAGCAAAAAGGGAGATCCGTTGAAACTATATCCAAAAAAATATACGTGGCATATTCCTAAATATTTACGTGAATCAAACATTCAACCAGGTGATATTGTTGCTGTGGGGAAAATAAAGTCACCTTTTTTGGTAACAGAAGTTTTTCGAGAAGAAGTAGAAGACACAGGAAAACGATATAAAAAAGTCGTAGCAGTTTTTGAAAAAGCACCAGTAAACTTGACGAAGTAAAATAAGGAAGAGTATCTGTGAAAATTATAATTAAAATCTACAAAATATTAACGCGAGGGCTAAGAGTATGAGTGAAGAACGTGATCAATATATGTCCCAAGGAGAAGTGGAACTAAAACATCCAAGCGGAATGGTCAATAAAGAATTGTTGGAAACCTTTAGTCACTACAACCGTAGCTATCAGCGGTCACCAGAAGAACAAGACTATATTGCTTTGTTGCGAAGAGAATTGTTAAACCGAATGGAAAAAGAGTAAAGGAGTAGTGAATGCTACTCCTTTACTCTTTTTAATATAATTGTAATCTCGGAAATTTCAGAAAATTAAGTTTACCATTATTGAATATTTAGGTATTATTGGGAATGAAAGGGTGATGAATATAAAGAATATGACAAAAAACATACTTATTTTTCTTCTAGGATTTGTAACGTTTTTCATTTTATCAACCATTTTCAGATTTTTTTTCTAAAAAATAGGAGGTAAAACATGAAGCAAAGGTTACTGAGATTTTCAATCATTATTAGTACAATTATTTTACTAGCAGGATCTTTAATGCAAGCTCCTACAATTCATGCAACGGCACAGCAACCGATTGAAATGAATGAAGAAGATTCTGTACAAGCTCGAGGTGCTCAAGTAGCGATATTCTTTGGCGGAATCGTTGTAGCATGGATTACGGATGGAGTTATCAGTTACAAAACTGGCCATGCACCTTCTGAATGGATTGCGATGGGTCTTTCGAGTATTGAACAAAAAATTAAAAATTTTAGCAAAAATGATGTATTATCTAGACCAATCCAAGTAAGTTCAAATGGTCAAGTTAGTGGTTGTACTGCATATCCTTGTATGATTCAAGCTGCACCGGAAGATGAAACTATGGATTTAGAGGAACTTCTTGAACCAACTCCGCCAGAACAAGTATTAGAATAATAAAAGGATTGGTTTGTAAAACAAAGAGTAGCGAGTGCTGCTCTTTTTCTTTTTGGCTCGGTATATATTACGAAATCACCGTCACCTTACTGCTCATACTACCTATTATGGGCAGTATTGCTGGAATATTTTTTTGCATGTCACTTGCAAATTGAAAACTGCAAGAAACCCAGTCACGCAAGACCTCAGTGAATTTTCGAGTGTATTTGGTGCTGGGGTAGTACTGGCCCTCAGCGAAGCAAGAAAATCATTTGTGGAGTTGCGAGCGTAGCGAGTTCACCCTTTACAGTGAGCAGAGTCGTGTTAACCTATTTCGGTTCGAGCCACCGATCTTTTTAGCAAGGTGGCGCTGGCTCGAAAGATACACGACTCGAAAGGCTCGCTGTAAAGGGCAACGGAGGAAATGATTTTCTCCTCGGTGCTACAGCGAACTTTGAGAGGGGTGGGGTTTTTTTATGCCATCCAAGGGGCTCCCTTGGTCGTGAGTTTGAGGGGCGAAACCCTCAAGGTCTGTTGCATGCTGAAGCATGCTTTGGCGGTAGCCAACTAGCCTCGCAGAGCACGTTCTCTTGGTCACAAGAGTATAACGTGCTATACTCTTGGCAAATAAATTTGCTAGAGT
>NZ_MDDN01000037.1 GCF_001708185.1 Lysinibacillus xylanilyticus
TAAATTGTGACTTCTGACACACCATATTCGCTAGCTAATTGATTGACCGGTGTACCCGAGCGATAAAGCTCGACTACTGTTTGTTTGAATTCTTTATTGTACTTTTTTTGACTCATGGTCGGACACGCCCTCTCTTTACTCAATTCTATTGATTTAACCGAGGTGTGTCCACTCATCTATAATACATCCATCATATCAGTTATCATATAGATTTATTAATTATCCTTAATTATTTTTTATTTCGTCTATTAAAATTTCTGTAAAAACATCCTTTATATTATCTTTCAAATTGGTCTGTTCTTTGAAATAATTATTCAATAATTCTACATAGTCTGCACTTAATTTTTTTGTTTCAACAATTCCTGAAACCTCAGTTTGTTCAATATCTAGCATAATAAGTTGAATTTTCTCATCTTCATTCAACATATTCCAATCCTCACCATCTACAATTTCTTGTTCTCCTTTCCAGTAATGAATCCCATCTTTTTCGGACTTAGTTATTGAAATTTTATCTGATATATTTGCGTCTACAGAATTACCAATATATTCTTTCTCATAGGTTTCGCCAAGCAATTCAAATTTTTTTAAAGCTTGATTATAAGTTTCAAGACCTTTAAAGAATATATCTATAAACGTATCTACATCTTGATTTTGCGATTCAAAAAAACTATTAAATGTTGTATAAGCTTTATTCAAATATTGGGAGCCTTCCTCTAAATATGAATATGAATTTTTATATTTTTCTAATTCAGAGTAGTCTTGCATATTTTCTAAAAAGAATAATGTAGTTTCTAAATTTGTAATTAGCAATGGATAGTCTCTTTCTGATAAATTTCCACCCGTAGATATTGCGGAAACAATTGTTTGTATAGAAGATTGAACTAGATTAAAATGTTCGTCAAGGTATTCCATATCTAATTCAAAATCTTTCTCTAACTGTTTTGGGTACTCTAAATCCTTACCAATAGTTGAGACTTTTTCTACTTCACCCTTTACCTTAGCTTCACCTCCAACATTTGTTTTTTCATCTGAATTATCAGAACATCCCGTCAATATTCCAGATATCAATAATATAAACCCTATTTTTTTTAACATTATGATTACCCCTTTTTAACAAAATAATTCTAACCAATCAATACTTATAGTATATAAACTAATGGTAATAATATTAATAGTATATGGATAGAGTTAGACCTTCCGACTAGGGTTGTTTCTAGGGAGGTGTTAACTTATGGATAGTTTAATCAGTTCTATAGGGTTACAAATTCGGTTATTACGAAAGAGCAAAAATTTAAGTCAAGAAGAATTGGCTTTTAAAGCAGGAATGCATCCAACATATATAGGACAAGTTGAACGTGGTGAAAAAAACCTAACTATCTCTAGCCTTCATCAAATTACAACTGCACTGGAAATTAATCTTACCGATTTCTTCTCAGTAATTGAAACTAATCATAAACATAAAGAAAATTTACCGTATCAATTTATCAAAGAACTATTACAAGATGTAAATATACATGAGCAGAAGAAATTATATGAGATCATTAAACAAATAGTCGATTTGAAAAAGTCTTAAAAAGCCCTCTTGTTAGTAGAGGGCACTGAAAAGTCGATTTTCCACAAAAAATGTAATATAAATCGATTTTTTCGAGTTTTTAAATCCAATAAAAGATAGATTTTCATTATAAAAAAGTGAATTATTTTAGTTTTTCAGTGCCCTCTATTAGTATTAGGGCTTTTTTATTTTTAAATTTTCTTTCCTAGAAAATTTACTATCAATATTCTTTATACAAACTTGATCAAAATAAATTCAATTCAATTCAATTCCAAATATTAAATAAATTACATTTTATAAACAATCATTAAAAGAATTTATAGTATAATATAACTATCAAAAACCTTACGAGGAAAATAAAATGGTAATAGAAAAATTAGAACAAATTGCAAAACCTATTGTAAGTGATATTACAAACCAACAAATTTTATATGGTATGGCTGTTCGTATACCACAAGTAGACATACTTAAATTATTTTCTGATTCTGAATTTGAGGATTTTATTGAGGAATGGTCTAGCTCTTATTTAGCTGAAAAAGCAAATTACAAAAAAGTATATAAAAATAGAGGCGCAGGTGATAAAGGAAGAGATATTATAGCAACCTTAGATGATAAAGAAGTGCTATGGGATTGTTACCAATGTAAACATTATGAAAATCCATTAACTCCTTCTGAAATATGGATAGAGTTTGGAAAACTATGCTTTTACACATTTAGAGGCGATTATACCATTCCACAAAAGTATATTTTAGCTACTTCCAAAGGCATTGGTACTAAATTAAAAGATCTAATTAAAAAACCAGAGAATTTAAAAGCGGAATTAATTAAAGTATGGGATAAAAAATGTAGAAAACAGATAACAGATACTGAAGAAGTAATATTAGAAGGTGAATTTAAAAAATATGTTCAAGACTTCGATTTTAGTATTATTAGTTTTCTTGAACCTTTAGAGCTAATTGAACAGCACCGTCAAACACCATATTATATTACAAGATTTGGTGGTGGATTTACAAAATTTAGAGAGGAACCAGAAATCCCTTCAATAATTAACGTTTCAGAAGCTACCTATATAGAAAAATTATTAAAGGCATATAATCATGATAGTAATGTGGTAGTTAAAAATATTGATAGTTTAAAGAGCAAATATAAAAAGCATTTATCTAGAGAACGTATTCATTATCATAAAGCACTGTCACTTGCTATATTTGAAAGAGATACTTTGCCAGAAGGAATGGAAGCTTTTGAAAAATTAAAAACATCTGTATTTAATGGGATCATAGATACTGTTGAATCTGATTACGATAGCGCATTTACAAGAGTTAAGGAAACAACAAAAGTAGCTAGAAGTTTACAACTTACAGGTAATGCATTAACTAGTTTAGTGGAAGACGATGATAAACACGGTATTTGTCATCATTTAGCCAATGAAAATAAAATTGACTGGGTGGATGTAGATGAGTAATACAACAGATAAATATTTATTTAATTCACCGTTAGAAGTGGCTTTAAGATTATTAGTTTTACTTAATCGTACTGAATTAAATAATTTTGATTTAGATCGATTAGTTATTTTCGATTATTTTATTTTACATGGAAATGATATTGATAAGAATCAAGAAAGTCTTCACCCACCCTTTACCTCATAGAAGCTCAGAAATAATAGTTAGAAGAAAATTAGTTCAAGAGAGCTTAGATATTTTAATAAGTAGAGGCCTTGTTTCACCTGTATATAAAAATACTGGCGTATTTTATTCAGCCAATAAAAGTACATCATTATTTGTGAATTTATTAAAAAGTACTTATTTCTCAAAACTTACTTTAGTTGTAGAATGGGTTCTTTCTAAATATGGAAATGTTAGTACATCTATGCTAAATAAACTTGTAAATGAGAATATTCATTTCTGGGGTGGAGAATTTGAATACGAAGCATTAGTAAGGAGTACATATGAACAATAAATTTGGTTTTATTTTAAATAGACTTGTCTTATCAAATTCAACTGAAACAAGAGAAATTAAATTTTATAAAGGATTGAATTTTATTTCTGGTCCAACTGATACTGGGAAAACTTATATATACCAATTAATAAAATATTTACTTGGTTCAAATGATGTACCAAAAAAAATACCAGAGAATAAAAATTTTAATACAGCCTTTTTGGAGATACAATCTCACTCAAGAAATGAAATCATTACTTTAAATAGAATATTAGATACAAACAAAATTAATATCTATAGTACTTCGTTTGAAAATATAGAAGTAAATACCCCTAGTAACTCTTTTAACACTCGAGGTAGCAGTAAAATAATTAGTAAGGAATTAATGGAGTATGCTGGTCTATATACTGATAAAAATATAAAAAGAACTATTAGAGAAGAGAAATATCAAAATATAAACTTTAGGAATTTTTTACATTTTTCTTTAGTTGATGAAATCCAAGTAATTAATGATAAATCTCTTTTGTTTGAAGGACAATATGTTTCAAAAACATTTGATTTAAACTTTTTCTATTATTTAATCTCTGGTACTTCTAACAATTATTTGACTTACTTATCTGATAAAAAAGAATCGAATAAAAAGACAGTTCCACAAGTACTAAGAGTTGATGAAGATCGAAAAAGTAAAAATAACCCTATTAAAGAAATTATTTATAAAACCAAAGAAGAAGTTGTCTATTTAGAAGAAGAATATAATAAAATTAATGAAATCACTTATAATGAAGAATTTGAATTTATAACTACAGAAATCTCTTCAAAAACTAAAAAAATACATGACCTATTTAAGGACATGGAAAAAACAAAATCAAAAATCTTAATGAATAATGAACTTATAAAGAGATTTAATCTATTAAGAGAACAGTTTAACTCTGATATGGAAAGGCTTGAATTTATTTTAGAGGGTGGAGGCATTATTTCTAACCTTTCAATTGAAAATTGTACTGTATGTGGTAGCAAACTTAGTGATCTAAAGCATAATCATAACAATTCATCAGATTCAATCGATATTGATGGTGAATCGTAAGCCCGAAATATAAAAAAAATAAGCGCACCTTCTCGGTACGCACGACTAATGGCCATCTACCCTGAATTTTTTCGGATAGATGGCTATTTTGCACATGTGGCTTGGATTTTTTTCGACCAAGG
>NZ_MDDN01000038.1 GCF_001708185.1 Lysinibacillus xylanilyticus
ATTAGCTCAAATTGTTTTGCTGGCATCATGTTTGATGTCCAAAATTTTGTTTCGTTCACTAACTCAAGGTTAGCTACTAAAAACTTTATTGATTACGTTTTGCTTGTTCAGTTTTCAAGGTTCATTTCGTTATCTCTTTGTTAAGAGTTAACTTTTATATAATAACATGTTTCGTATATAATGTCAAACAGTTATTTTATTTTTATATTGTTCTAGCTGTTTGTTCAGCAGCAACTTTTATATAATATCACTTACTCCTATAGAACGTCAATAGTTTTCTATCGTTTTTTTTAAAAGTTTTATAACTTATATCTTGGCCATGTTTTTAAAAATTGAATAGTACGGTTTCTGCCTATCTCTAGCAGTGTTTCTTTAGTTTCTTCATCTAAATCAAATTGTGTAGCACTATAATCATCGACAGGAATGAAAATAATATCTCTCTCATGTCGTCTCGAGATATATCTTTCATCATGAGCATCTTTCATAGTCGAAAATAAAGCTTCAAATAAATTTAATCCATTTTTAATTTCGTGTGGACATTGTTCTTCTCTACGTCTACTTAATTTTAGCCCTATAATAGGTCGTACTTTACGCCCTTCTTTATCATCGAATACCCATAATGGAAAATTACTCAATACACCACCATCTACAATAACAGATTCACCTTTCCCTGTTTTTAATGTGACCGGTTCAAAGAAAAATGGAATCCCACAACTCATACGTAATGCACAAGCCACCGAGAAATTACTTGCATCAATATGATAGTTGTGTAAATCATCTGGTAAAACAATGATTCTGCCGTTTGTTAAATCGGACGCAACTAATTTTAACGAATCTTTAGGTAGATCCCCAAAAGTATAAACTCCCTTTTTAGCTAATTTCTGAAAAAACCATTTTTCCAAAGCTTTTCCTTTATATAAACCTAAATGGTGATAAACATTGACCCACTTCATAAACGGAAATGGTAATATTGTTCTCCTTGGATCTAGTAATGAAGGTACATCCAACTCTTCTAGTATAGTTTGGATTTCTTTACCGCTATATCCTGAAGCAATAAAAGCAGCTAAAATAGCCCCTGCACTCGTTCCTGCTACCCTTTTAAACCGAAAATTTTCAGCTTCTAATACTTGATACGCCCCAACTAATGCAAACCCCTTCAGACCTCCACCAGAAAAAACACCATCAATCCACAAAATTCCCTCTCCTTTTTTAAGGTAATCGTTACATTATATAAAGAGTTATATACAAATAGAACAAACTCGATGAGTATTTTGTCGAATTATTAAACTACTTTGATACGGTCATACAGATCTAAAAATATTAAAAGGACTAGCTCTGTTCAGTATAGAGCTAATCCTTTTAACTTAGTTCATATTATTGCTTTGATTACTTGATTTTAAAATGTGCAATTTGACCTTTTAAATTTTCAACCATCTCGTTTACTTGATTAGCTGTTCCTAGCATCTCTTCCATAAAAGCAGATTGCTCTTGCATAGTTGAAGCAATATGTTGGGTACCTCCTGATGTTTGCTCCAATGATTGCACAGTTGTCTCAGTAGTCCCCAATACTTGTTCAGAGCTTGCTGATATTTGTTCTACTGTCGAAGCAATTCTTATGAGCACCGTAATCATCTATATAAATATCACTTGTAACCATTTTTGTTGTACCTAACGCAGCTTTTTGTTCATCTGTAAACGCTAGTGGTGATAAATACTTATCGTCTTTACCTAAAAATAGAATGACTTCTTTATTATCTACTTTACTCATAATATAAACATTTTCTAAATCATACTTTTTTTGAAAAGCATTTCCTTTAGACAATAATTCTTCATATGCACTTTTGTTTATTTTAGCACTATTGATTAATTCTTTATCAAACAGCTCATCAAATTCCTCCATTTGCATTGTTAAGCTCTTTTCAAATTGAGGAATAGTATACCCATCAATTAAATGATCAGCTACAAAAAAATGACAAAACTAAAAATTGTACTTATAACAACAATAGGCATTAGACGTTTAATAATATTTTCTTTCTAATTGTCATTCCTTTTAACAACATTAACGCTCCTAACTGTAATAAAAAAATTAAACAATGTTAAGCAAGTACCAATTCTTTTAACGTAATATATTGATCCAGATCTAAATTCAATAACCTTATATTTTCTTTTAGATCCGGTGATTTATGGAATATTACAGCAAAAGTAGAGCTTTCATTAATTTTTATTGGTCGATATTCTAAAATTTCATCAAAATTTAGTTTAAATGCTTCATGATTAATAGATTTAACTTTCTTACAATCAATAGATGCATCTATTTCAGCACAACAGAAACTATAAATTGAATCATCCATTTGATTAACTATATTTTCCCAATCGGGCTTTTGTTGTTTAAAAAAGTATTCACATGCGTTTACACCATATGCATAAACACCAAGTTCGTTTGTACCTATACCAGCAAATCTTAGTGGATTTACTTCAATAGGAACAATTTGTCCATCACGATCAATGCGCACTTCAATATGTAGAGGGGCAAGTTTTAAAGCGAAGAATGATGAAATAGTTCTTAAAAATTCTTGAATTTTGTGGAGAGACTCATTTATTACTTGCTTACTCGTATAGTAAATTCTATCGCTCATGTCTTTCTCATGCCTAAACATTCTTTTAAAAAGATTTAGGATAACTGGTTCTCCATCTTCTGAAAAATAGGCGTCAACAGCGTATTCATCACCTTCAATTAACTTCTCGATTATAAATGTTTGACTATTTATAACTTCGATTGGATATTCTGAACCCGTAACTTCCATTTCAAATTTAAGTTGTTTAATAGTTTCATTATATTCCTCTACTTTATCAATACGATGTACACCTATACTGGAATATCCTATAGCAGGTTTAACAATAATAGGGAAAGGTAGTATACTAGAATCTAGTTCTTCTAATTCTTTTAGAGAAACTTCTGTGAAAAAGAAATCTTTATAATGTCTACTTAATGTTTTCCTGAAAGTAACTTTATTTTTCAAAATATCTGTAACAGTTGTTAAATAGTGATCAGGCGCATATTTTGATAAAATATTAAGTCCATTTTCAGAGTTAAAGAGAATTGGAGAATTCCCCTTCTCTAATTCAATCAACAAATCAGCTACCTTTTTTAAATTTATAGCAGATTCGTTTGGTATAAAAACTTCATTTAATTTGATAACCGGAATTTTATTCTTACTAACTGTTTGCGCTAATAAATCTGAAACATAAGGTCTATCTAGTATAATCAATTTTTATACTCCTATTCATGTATTTTTTAATAGATCTATATTCTAAAACAATCTATAAAAGTATGAAAAAATAACCATTCCCTATCTTAATATTAAATACCCACAAAATCCATAATTTTAACTCATTATATTATAGGTGATATTACATCTAGATTGATAAAAAGTATAATTAAATACCTATATACCACTAAGTATTTTTAACTATATAAAAATTATCTTTGCTAAAGTAAATAACTAAAAAAAATCAAAAAGCTAATTATTTTAGCTTCTTGATTTTTTTATTAGTATATTTTTTTATAATTTCATAAAAAAACAGCCAGCACACAGCTGACTGTTTTCTTTGCCTAGCGACGTCCTACTCTCACAGGGGGAAGCCCCCAACTACCATCGGCGCTAAAGAGCTTAACTTCCGTGTTCGGTATGGGAACGGGTGTGACCTCTTTGCCATCATCACTAGAC
>NZ_MDDN01000039.1 GCF_001708185.1 Lysinibacillus xylanilyticus
TGGTTAAGTCCTCGATCGATTAGTATTCGTCAGCTCCATGTGTCACCACACTTCCACCTCGAACCTATCTACCTCATCGTCTTTGAGGGATCTTACTTACTTGCGTAATGGGAAATCTCATCTTGAGGGGGGCTTCATGCTTAGATGCTTTCAGCACTTATCCCGTCCACACATAGCTACCCAGCGATGCCTTTGGCAAGACAACTGGTACACCAGCGGTGTGTCCATCCCGGTCCTCTCGTACTAAGGAC
Source organism: Lysinibacillus xylanilyticus (assembly GCF_001708185.1). Lineage (GTDB taxonomy): Bacteria > Bacillota > Bacilli > Bacillales_A > Planococcaceae > Lysinibacillus > Lysinibacillus xylanilyticus_A. Next base: position 252 of record NZ_MDDN01000039.1, read on the forward strand.
AGCTCCTCTCAAATTTCCTACGCCCACGACGGATAGGGACCGAACTGTCTCACGACGTTCTGAACCCAGCTCGCGTACCGCTTTAATGGGCGAACAGCCCAACCCTTGGGACCGACTACAGCCCCAGGATGCGATGAGCCGACATCGAGGTGCCAAACCTCCCCGTCGATGTGGACTCTTGGGGGAGATAAGCCTGTTATCCCCGGGGTAGCTTTTATCCGTTGAGCGATGGCCCTTCCATGCGGAACCACCGGATCACTAAGCCCGTCTTTCGACCCTGCTCGACTTGTAGGTCTCGCAGTCAAGCTCCCTTGTGCCTTTACACTCTACGAATGATTTCCAACCATTCTGAGGGAACCTTTGGGCGCCTCCGTTACCTTTTAGGAGGCGACCGCCCCAGTCAAACTGTCCGCCTGACACTGTCTCCTGCCCCGCTAAGGGGCATGGGTTAGAATTTCAATACAACCAGGGTAGTATCCCACCGACGCCTCCTTCGAAGCTGGCGCTCCGAGATCTCTGGCTCCTACCTATCCTGTACAAGTTGTACCAAAATTCAATATCAGGCTACAGTAAAGCTCCACGGGGTCTTTCCGTCCTGTCGCGGGTAACCTGCATCTTCACAGGTACTATAATTTCACCGAGTCTCTCGTTGAGACAGTGCCCAGATCGTTACGCCTTTCGTGCGGGTCGGAACTTACCCGACAAGGAATTTCGCTACCTTAGGACCGTTATAGTTACGGCCGCCGTTTACTGGGGCTTCAATTCGCAGCTTCGCTTGCGCTAACCACTCCTCTTAACCTTCCAGCACCGGGCAGGCGTCAGCCCCTATACGTCACCTTACGGTTTTGCAGAGACCTGTGTTTTTGCTAAACAGTCGCCTGGGCCTATTCACTGCGGCTCTCATGCGCTTGCACGCTCAAGAGCACCCCTTCTCCCGAAGTTACGGGGTCATTTTGCCGAGTTCCTTAACGAGAGTTCTCTCGCACACCTTAGGATTCTCTCCTCGACTACCTGTGTCGGTTTGCGGTACGGGCACCTCTCACCTCGATAGAGGCTTTTCTTGGCAGTGTGAAATCAGGAACTTCGTCCATACGGACTCGCCATCACAGCTCAACGTTACAGTGTGCGGATTTGCCTACACACACGCCTTACTGCTTGGACGCGCACAACCAACGGCGCGCTTACCCTATCCTACTGCGTCCCCCCATTTCTCAAACGGTGAGGAGGTGGTACAGGAATATCAACCTGTTGTCCATCGCCTACGCCTATCGGCCTCGGCTTAGGTCCCGACTAACCCTGAGCGGACGAGCCTTCCTCAGGAAACCTTAGTCATACGGTGGACGGGATTCTCACCCGTCTTTCGCTACTCATACCGGCATTCTCACTTCTAAGCGCTCCACCAGTCCTTCCGATCTGACTTCAACGCACTTAGAACGCTCTCCTACCACTGACATCGTAGATGTCAATCCACAGCTTCGGTGAATCGTTTAGCCCCGATACATTTTCGGCGCAGCGTCACTCGACCAGTGAGCTATTACGCACTCTTTAAATGATGGCTGCTTCTAAGCCAACATCCTGGTTGTCTGTGCAACGCCACATCCTTTTCCACTTAACGATTACTTTGGGACCTTAGCTGGTGGTCTGGGCTGTTTCCCTTTTGACTACGGATCTTATCACTCGCAGTCTGACTCCCGTGTATAAATATCTGGCATTCGGAGTTTGTCTGAATTCGGTAAACCGGGATGGCCCCCTAGTCCAAACAGTGCTCTACCTCCAGTATTCTCATCACGAGGCTAGCCCTAAAGCTATTTCGGAGAGAACCAGCTATCTCCAAGTTCGATTGGAATTTCTCCGCTACCCACACCTCATCCCCGCACTTTTCAACGTGCGTGGGTTCGGGCCTCCAGTAAGTGTTACCTCACCTTCACCCTGGACATGGGTAGATCACCTGGTTTCGGGTCTACGACCACGTACTAATTCGCCCTATTCAGACTCGCTTTCGCTGCGGCTCCGCCTTCTAAAGCTTAACCTCGCACGTAATCGTAACTCGCCGGTTCATTCTACAAAAGGCACGCTATCACCCATTAACGGGCTCTAACTACTTGTAGGCACACGGTTTCAGGATCTCTTTCACTCCCCTTCCGGGGTGCTTTTCACCTTTCCCTCACGGTACTGGTTCACTATCGGTCACTAGGTAGTATTTAGCCTTGGGAGATGGTCCTCCCGGATTCCGACGGAATTTCACGTGTTCCGCCGTACTCAGGATCCACTCAGGAGAGAACGAACTTTCGACTACAGGGCTTTTACCTGCTCTGGCGGACCTTTCCAAGTCGCTTCATCTAACTCGCTCTTTTGTAACTCCGTATTGAGTGTCCTACAACCCCAAGAGGCAAGCCTCTTGGTTTGGGCTCTTCCCGTTTCGCTCGCCGCTACTCAGGGAATCGATTTTTCTTTCTCTTCCTCCAGGTACTTAGATGTTTCAGTTCCCTGGGTCTGCCTTCAAGACGCTATGTATTCACGTCAAGATACTACGCGATTAAACGTAGTGGGTTCCCCCATTCGGAAATCTCCGGATCAAAGCTCACTTACAGCTCCCCGAAGCATATCGGTGTTAGTGCCGTCCTTCTTCGGCTCCTAGTGCCAAGGCATTCGCCGTGCGCCCTTAATAACTTAACC
>NZ_MDDN01000004.1 GCF_001708185.1 Lysinibacillus xylanilyticus
GTATAAATTTGGTCGTAAAATGACGGTTGACCTAGTTTTAGAAGCCCTTGATAACGCAGTAGCAGCGCAAAATCCAGCACCAGGACTAATTGTACACACTGATTTAGGCTCTCAATATACAAGTGAAATTTTTGGTGAACGCTTAAAGAAATACGAAATGATCCCATCATTTAGTCGAAAAGGATGCCCTTATGACAATGCATGCATCGAATCATTTCACGCAACACTCAAAAAAGAAGAAGTATACCGAACACGTTACGACCGCTTTGAAACCGCACGCGTAGCTTTATTTAAGTACATCGAAGGCTGGTACAATCGCAAGCGAATCCACGGTAGCATTGATTATTTCACACCCGATGCGTATGAGAAAATGTGCCGAGCAGCAGCGTAAAAAAGGGGTACAAAAAAATCTACCCCTCCACATTTTTCGGGCGCAACTTCCATATATTTTCCGCTCTACATCCCGAGTAGGCGGTCAAAGGCTCTTTTCACTTTGACGGGCTACTCGGGATGTGGAACACTCCAAAAATGGACGTTGCGCAACACACAAAAAATTAACTTGAGTGTGTCTATAATCTTGACGTAGATCCACTATTTCAATTGAAATTAATCAATTGAAGACATGTGACATAGAACATTTTATAGCACTTCCAACACAATTTAAATCAAATATTTTAAAGCCCTTACATTAAAGTGAGGGTTTTAATTAATTGATAAACGAAAAAGACCTCCAAAAATATGAAGGTCTTTATTTGCTATGATTTCCCTAATTCTATAATTATTTCGTTGTAGATTCTCTCTAAATATATTTTCTCTTCAACATCTGTTGTAATTTGATTTATTTTATCAAATGCTTCAATTATCGTTAATGTATTAGTAACTAGATTTTTATCATATAATTTTTTAGCGCTATCTCTAGAAGCTGTGCTTAATTTTTGTCTAGAGTTTTGAATTTTTTTAAATATCATATAAAGTTGATTTTGAGTTAATTCACTATCTTTTATATTTTTCATATGGTCAAGAGTACGTAATTTTAAATCGTTTATTTTATTAGAATTAATCAACTTATCTTTAACAGTATTAACACCAGTTGAATGATTAATGTTAAAAACAAAATCAGAAATTCCACTAAAGCTCTGGTTCTTATCATTAACAATGGTATATCTCAGTTCGAGGGAAAATTTCCCTTCTTTTATTTCGTTGTTGGAAATATAAACACCAAAGTATATATCGCCTATTTTATCAATTGTAATCGGGTTTTCTTGATTGAAAAATATGTTAATAGCAGAGTCTGTTAAGAATGCTTTTTCTACAACAAATGTTGTTCCATTCTTTTCGCAATATTTTTGAAGAAAAATTAATGTTAAATAGATTGCAAGGTGGTTATCATAATTGTTATAACGTGTAGAAGTAAGACCCCTTAAAAACCATTTTTCATTATTTTTAATTAATCTATATTGTTTTTGTAGGGAGGGTTCTTTTTCGAATAATTGAATAATATTTTCTTTTAACAAATCACGATAAGAGTTTGAGATACAATATTTTGAAAATTTACCCATATGAAAAATATCATCTAAAAAATCGTATGTGAAATCGTATATTCCTATTGCATTAAAATCCTCTTCTAAATCTTTATTATTAAATCTTAAAATAATTTCATTGTTATCAGATAAACCGATATACTCCATATTTCGAAGCTCTTCTATTATATCCAACTTTTCTTCATCTACTTTTTCAAACAATGTTAATAATTCTTTAGAACCTTCTATTAACATCTCAGATTCTAAATCAAATTCAGTTAGTGGGAATGTTTCACCTATTAATTTATCTAAATCAGATTCTCTTATTAGATACTTTAAATCTTTAAAACGAGCTTTAGGTGAATTGGACTGTTTTAAATAGTGAACTTGATAAATATGGTTTTTCATAATATTCCCTCCTTTTGTAACTATATTACCATTTAGGGTATATTATGTCGAATTTTATATATTATGATAAAAAATGATAGAAATACTTTACTTTTTTGAAATGCTTAAATAGTAAGGAGTTTGTCTCCCTATTAATCTGATTTAAAATTTGTTTGAATAAAACAAATACAATATATTTAGAAAATAAATTAATGTATGCTTTTATGAAAAGGATACATATAAAATATTGATATAAAGCCATTCTTTAATTGTTATTCCATTAAATGTATGGTATTGTAAAAATAATTAAATTAGCATACATAAAAGGGGCGGTAAAAGTATGGCAAATATGAACGAGAAAATGGGCATGTTGATAGATGTACAACCCATAAAAAGTAAACAAGAAATTAATGAATTAATAGAAGCGTTAGGAATGTCGCAAAATGGATTGCGTGACCAGCTATTATTTAAAATAGGCATTTCAACAGGATTAAGATGTGGTGACTTAGTGGCTTTGAAAGTGGAACAAGTGAAAGGCAAATCTTCATTCAAGATTCGTGAAGGTAAAACGAAGAAGGAAAGAACGGTTTATTTAAACAATATTATGGCTGATATTGCAGATTATATTGAAACACTGCCAGCCAATGCTATTTATTTGTTCCCTAGTCGCAAAGGTGATAGTCACATCACAACGACACAGGCTTATCGTATTATTGCTAAAGCTGGCGATATGATAGGCAACCATTCAATCGGCACACATACGATGCGGAAAACATTCGGCTACACGTACTATCAAGCTACTAAAGATGTAGCAACGTTGATGGAGATATTTAATCACTCCTCACAAAAGACTACATTGCGTTATATTTGCATTACAGAGGAAGCAATTGAGGATAGCATTAAAAGTATAGCGTTCTTTTAGAAAATTAAGAGCTATCAAGTAGGTATACTTTTATAAATTGGATGTTCATGTGGATAAATGTCACAATTATATAATTGAAGAGGTGATGAAATGAAGTTCTTGTACAGTTCAATGTTTATTGATGAGGATATAAATGATATAGAATCAATTATTGATAATATTGGAAATGATAAAGTGGAGTTAATTTTAGACTCAAATATTTGTATATTTCTTAGGGATTTTTATAAAGAACCTAGTGTAATAACAGCTAGGACAGAGATATGGGGCGAGCTAAAGAAACTGTTGTATTTAATTGAATACAATGATTTAGAAGTAGATTTTTATTTAGGATTAGAAGAATCGTCAAGAAGTAAAAGTAATTTTGAAATTATTGAAGATAAATTTTTTGACGCTTTTAATGCATTAAGCAATTTATTTTCTATGGATTACTTACAAATGATAGAACATAGTAAATTGATTAAATTCGACACTCCTATTAAAGATAATAGTTTAAAACAGCCATCTAAAATGAAGGCATTGGAACAAAGTGGGGTATTTCAGAATCAACTATTTTTGAATTATGCATGTTTACTAAAATTATATTTGCTTGTAGAAGAAAAAAGTGAATGGGAAAATGTTGATAAAATGAAATTATATCTAGACTTTTTAGAAGAAGATTTAGATTTTTTAGGCGCAACAAATATTTTATTTGGTCATTTACTATTAAGTGGAGAAGATAAATCCCAAAAATTAATTCATCCTCAAAAGAAAAAGAGGAAACAAAGAGAAGAAGTAATTCATGCCATTTGGAATGCTGCAATAGATTTAACATTTCCAGTGTTAGTTACACAAAAGTTTTTTGACAGAACGAAAGTACCGATATTTGTTACTGGGGATGAAAACTGCTGGAGAATTTTTAATTCCTTAAAAATGAGGGCTATGATAACTGACAATAATGGGCTGGCTACATCACCATTTGTAGAAATGGATTTATCAAATACACTTTGGAATAATGAAGAGTTGTTAGATATTAATCAATATCATGATGCAATAATTGACAGAAGAAAATATTACAACATAACACGTAACAAGAATTTATCGAAAATTTTAGAGGCTTTAAGAGTGACTTGTTACGGCTTGGAAAAAGAAGTGCGTGAATTACTTGCTTAATTTGTTGAATTGATTATTCTTGAAATTCTGATTTAAAATCAAGTTTTAGTACGAATTTGAAATTGTTCACGAAATGATTTCATATGATAACTAATTGGTATATAATGAAATAAGTAAGGTCTTTGAACCAAGTTCGTAAATATGTAATACTCCCTAGTGGAGAAAATTGTTGAATATAGAAATGTGGACAGCTCTCAAATGCTTGTGGCTCTAAGGTCGGCATAATGTTACGTGAATTGTAAATAGGCAAACTACACGCGTAGAAGCTGAAGTATTGGAGTTTCTGGACGCGGGTTCGACTCCCGCCGTCTCCATAAAAAAATGACCACAAACGTAGTCAAATCAATGTGACGTAAAGCATAAATTTTCCGTTTGGAAGGTTTATGCTTTATTTTTTTAGGAAATTTTATGGTTTACATGATTAACTCCTTTTTATACTTAAAATCGAATTATTAAATTGATTTTAGGTATAAAAAGTGTATACAAAAGCAGGAGTTTAATACAAAATATCAGAATTATTTGGTCAAAATAGAAGTTTAATTATTGACAATTATATCGTTGTGGTTTAAATTATGAATAATTAAATTATTGATAATGAAAATTCTAAGCAGCATGAGTCATAGATTTTGATTCATGTAAGAGATGTCAAGAAGATTCTGATTCGTATTATAGTGTTTTGGTATGCATATTGTTTACCTACATTTAATATTGGTAGAAATCAGCCTTTCTGACAATTCAGAAGGTTTTTTTGTTGTATAATTTAATAATTTGAATACTAGGAGGTAACAGGATTATGTTACATGAAGATCAAGTTATTAGTAGTATTATGCGCAATGAAGGCAAAGGAGCTGCTAATACTATAGTAGGTGCGACTGAAGCAGGAAAAAGCACATTGTTTGCTGGTATGGCTAAAGGGGAGAAACCTTCTGAATTATTAAGCGAAAGAGCTTCCAGTGGTAAAGGGAGCTTAGTTAATGCTGAAATAAATATTACTGATGATCCAGAAATAGATGAAAATAAGCTATATATACATGGACGTATATGTAAAAAGACTGTGGCCGATGTTGGGGACGATAACAAACTTCTTGGAAGTGTATTATTTTCTGCAGCAAAGGAGTGTTCACAGAATAAAAGAATAGACAATAATACATTTGAAAATAAAATTGAGAAAACTCTAAATATTGCTCTAAAAACACCATCTAATGATTCTTTGGCATATAAAATAGCAGCTTTCGGTACGGATGAAAAGAAGAGAGTTGTCGAAATCATTTCGGGTTTTCCTATTAACGATATGGTTGAACTGTATGAAGAGGTAATGGCGATACAAAAGGCCAATAATAAAAAAGGCCAGTATGCAAATAATCTTTTTTCTGAAAAAATTGGCACAATCAAAAACTTAGAACGTTATGTTAATGAGTTTTGGACTTATGTTATAGAATGTTTAAACTCTGGAGTCGAACAATTTAAGCAAATACTAAATGAAATGCAAGAAATCACATATGTTGGTGTGGAAGATGACGGTGAAAATGAATTTTTTGTAGTTTTAAGTGGAGATGATACTGAACAAAAAATTAGAGATATTTTGCTGAAAAGCGAAAATGGATCTAAAGAGTATTTGTTATCAAAGCTTTCATTTGTTTTTAGAGGCGCTGATTGGGTTTTTGAGGATCCTGAAATAGATATGGATGCCTTCGTTGTTTCAGAATATAATGACATGAAAATACATGTTATTAGATTTATTGATACTATGGGACTATTCCATGAACAAGGTAAAGAGACAGGAGATGAGTATGAACGTATATTAGATATTCTTTCTCAATATCATTCAGAAAAAGTTATTTTTGTTATCAGTTCGGATGTTAACGCAACAGCTAAAAATGGGTATCAAGCTATGCGTGAGTTTTTAACTAAAGCTAAAGGGAATATTGGCGTTTATTTAATGTTCACAAAATGGGATACATTTATGCAGTCTAAAGTATCAGAAAATGTAGGACAAAATAGATTTACGCGTAGAAAAAAGATAGAAATTAGTTGGAATGAGATATTTACAACTTCTAGCAAAGAACAAGATGAACTAATTCAATCTTTTGAGTCTAGTGTGTTTGATAATAGTAGTAAGAATAAGCCACTTATTAAAGGTATATTTAAGTATGGTCTTATTTCAGGAAATGATGAGTTAGATACTTGTTTAGAAGAAAATAATGTAGTTTATGAACATGCAATTTCAAAGTTGATTTGTGCTTTAAATCGTGCTGAAAAAAATAATGGTAATAAGATACGCATTAAAGTTATTGAGGATAAAGCTTACTCATTATTGGTAGATACCGATAGAAGGATATCTGTATCAGCTTTATTCTATAATTTAGTAGCAGAGTGTAAAGATAAGAAGTTGTACGCATCTACTGTGGCCGCATGTATTCGTAAATGGAAAATATGTGTACCTCATTTTTCAAAAGTTTTAGCCAATCAATATGGCTATGAAAATATTGAGACAAAATTTGTACTTGAAATAGGAAATTATGCAAAGGAATTATCACGAAATGCTATTAATTTAAATCCAGAAATAGTGTTAGGTGGAGACGAGGAAATTACATTTCTTAAAGAAATTATTAATCGAAAAATTTCTAATGATATAGGTAAAAAGTTTGCAGCTAAGGTATTGGATGATTCATATAAAAATGGATTCTCAAGAAATAGCGATATTTATATGACGCAGCACAAACGCTTTTCAAATCTATTACAATACACACAAGATAATTATTTTAGTTCTTCTCGAATTATTGCTACTCAATATATTATAGAGTGTTTTGAGAAAGCTACATTTGAATGCATTAATGATGTTTTTAATGAAAATTGTATTATAGTGTATTAATTATTTAATAAGTTATATATTGGGGAATTTAAAATAGCTTTGACGAATGATGAAAAATCAATCGTCAAAGCTATTTGTTGATTAGATACTATGAATAATTATGAAAATATTACTAAATAAGTCAATAACGGGTAAGCCCGTAATCAAATAACGCATATAAATAACCAGGACCTCCGGTACGATGATAAATGTATCAAAATTAGAGGAGGTGCTTCTTTATGTCAACTACCAAACTAACAATTGTCCCTGTGACACTAGATCCGATCACTGACAACTCTTCATCAACAACTTCACCACAAAACTCTCCTGAGCCGAGCTGCATCATTAAAACAACTAGTGCTGAAATTTTCTTCTTTAATGGCGTAGATGAGCGCATCATCCAAACGATCCTGAAGGAGTTGAATAATCAATGAAGCAAGATTTTACGAGCGTGCAGAACATCTACATTATTTGCGGTAAGACCGATATGCGTAAAGGTATCGACGGTCTCGCAGCACTCATTCAGGATTCTTTTAAACTCGATCCATATAGTGATTCCATCTTCTTATTTTCTGGAACGAGTAAAGACCGTTATAAATGTTTGTATTTTGATGGAGATGGCTTCGCCATACTTTATAAACGATTAGATAATGGCAAACTGCAATGGCCAAAAGATGAAAAGGAAGTACGTAACCTTTCACAAAAGGAACTTCGCTGGCTTTTAGAAGGTTTATCGCTTCAGCAACCAAAAGCGATTATGAAATCTGCAAAAGGTGTCTTTTAAACCCACCTATTAAGATGATATAATAATCCACAACTATACTGAACGGAAATGTGGTGAATGATTTGACGAACGTTCCTAAGCGAGAAAATCAAAATGAACAATTAATTCGAATGCTTGAGCAACAATTAGCTCAGTCAAATCGACAAATTGAAGCATTGACTGAACAAGTTCGCCAATTAACCAAGGCTTTATACGGTTCAAAATCGGAAAAATCAAAGTACCAAGCACCAGACGGACAAGGTTCTTTATTCGAAGACGATCCGTCTTTTAGCGATTCTGAGCAGACAGAAGAACAAAGCACGCCAACTGTTACGTATACCGTTGAGCGTAAATTACATAAGAAAAAACGGAATGATTCTTTTCATGAAGGGATTGAAATAGAAGAAGTTCATCATCACCCCACAAATACACAATGCGACTGTTGCCTTGGCCAAATGACCGAAGCCGGTACAACTATTGCGCGTGAAGAAGCAAAATTCATTCCGGCAAAAATGATGCGCATCCAGCATATTGAACATGCCTACGAGTGCAAGCACTGTAAAATGGATGCCACACAAAAAGCACAAATGAAACGTGGGAAAGCCCCACAAGCTGCCATTCAGCGAAGCATTGCGGGGCCTACCGTTCTAGCAAAACTCATCTATAATAAGTTCGTCCAATACTTACCTCTTTACCGTCAGGTAAAGGAGTGGGAACGATATGGCCTGCTTACGAATGATAAGAACTTATCAAACTGGGTGATCCGTGTAGCTGAAGATTGGCTTCTACCGGTTTATGAACAGATGAAGCAGATATTAACAGCAAAATCTGTTCTACATGTGGATGAAACCTATGCGCAAATAATCAATCGTTCAGACGGAAAATCCGGTCAATCGAACGCCTATAATTGGGTGTCCCAAAGTGTGCCAAGTCAAGGGCCGATCATCGTTCTTTTCCAAAGCGCTTTATCGAGAAGCCGTTCTGTATTAGCAGACTTTATAGCTGGTTTTCAAGGAACTGTGATTTGTGATGGTTATTCTGCATACGGGAATCTACCTGATGTCACGTTCGCCAACTGTTGGGCGCATGTGCGACGCTATTGGCTGAAAGCTGATAGCAAAAACGGGCAAATTGGCGTGGATTACTGTGATCAACTGTTTCACCTAGAACGTCAATTCAAGCATCTTTCACCAGGTAAACGCCGAAAATCACGGCAAAAACATTCAAAGCCGATTGTAGAGAAGTTTCTAAAATGGGTAGACGAATCGCCTTTCTTTGGGAAAAATGCGCTCGCAAAAGCTGCAGAATACACATTAAATCGTGTACACGGATTAAAGGCTTTTCTATTCGATGGTCGAATTGAAATCGATAATAATCCGGCTGAAAATGCGATTCGTCCAAATGTGATTGGTCGTAAGAACTGGCTTTTCTCTGTTAGTGAAGCAGGCGCTAAAGCGAATGCCATCTGTTTAAGTTTGGCTGAAACGGCAAAAGCAAACGGCATCGATTTCTATCAATACCTAGTGACGTTAATGACAGAATTGCCAAATTTACCGATTCATCAGCAGCCAGAGATTTTAAATAATTACATGCCTTGGTCGAAAAAAATCCAAGCCACATGTGCAAAATAGCCATCTATCCGAAAAAATTCAGGGTAGATGGCCATTAGTCGTGCGTACCGAGAAGGTGCGCTTATTTTTTTTATATTTCGGGCTTACATCTTTTCATCTAAATATTGACCTTCCTGCATATAAAATTTTTTTGTAGAAAAGTAATTTACTGATAAATTCATTAGTCCTTTCTCAATTTCATTAATATTTAATGAATTGTTCATATTACCTAGTATCAATCCTCTAGAAACATTAACCTTTGCGGGCTGTTTAATTTCATATATTTCCTTTTCTTGAATTGATGATATATACGTTTTCTCATCACTTTTAACTTGTTCCTCTCCACTACAAGAAACTAAAAAAAATAGTGGCGATATAAAAAGCAACATACTCTTCCTCATATCCATTTATTAAATACTCCTTACTAATTTTGATACTAATGAAAAACCTTTAACAATATCAGTATACCAAAATTTACTATAATTTTCATTTTCATATATGTATAGCAAATTTTTAAAACCTAAAAAAACAACGAAAGGTGTTTTTTTCTAATTTAAGCTAGCCTTTTTACTTATAGAATCGAGCAAAGCGACAACACTGCACGTTCATTTTTTCCATTTTCCAACACACGCTTCATCATCTGTTTCTGCTCACTAGTCATTAAATGATCAATAAAAATGTTTCAAACTAACTTGGTATAAATTTCTAATTTACTTATCAGATGTTTACAAATAAAATGTATTGGTGCTAATTGATTTGAGAATTTACGGGGGAACAAAATGAAAGACAAGGGTTTTATATACGTACTAAAATTATTGCTTATACTCGTGTGCCTATACATGCTAATGCTTGTATTAGAATGTATTGTAGGTTCCATTTTGAATATTTTGTTATTTATTTCAATCATTCTTACAGTAGTATGGTGCTATTATAGAAAGAAAACAGAAAAAACATATGCCAAAGGAATCCTTTTACTTTTAATATTAATTTTATTAGCCATTTGGTTTATTGGCCCCTGTGTCTACGAACGACATATTGCTGAAATGAAGAAAACAGAGTTAGAAGAAAAGCAAAAAGAAATTGAAGGTGAAAAGTACTTAAAAGAATTGGAAGAAGATATGAAGAAAGTTCATGAAGAAACACAGGAAGATCTTGCTAAAAGAAAGGTACAAGAAGACGAATCTAAACAAAATGAAAAAGCCAATGCCTCGTCTACTCCTATTTACAATTTTAAAGAAGATAAGGATTGTTCCGATTTTAGTAACGCTTCTGAAGCAACTAAATTTATGAAAGAATCAAAGGCTGCTGGCTTCGGAGACCATCGTTTGGATGCAAACCGAGACGGAATTGCTTGTAACTAAGAAATATTAAGAAATGTGCTCATCTTAAGGAATTGGGTCATTAACTTTAAATGGAAAATCGCTAGAGAATTATATTACTTCTCTAGCGATTTTATTTTTAGGGTGCCTGCCTACAAAACGACACGTCGTCTATTTGTACAACAAACATAAATGTTACTTGACCTTCTGATAAATAATGATCACCTATAAAGTATAACTACGATTCATTCATCCAATCAATTAATTCTCGATCAAAAGTATCTGGTTCTTCAAACATTGGATTATGGCCACTTTTTTCAAAAACGACTTTCTTCACATTTTCATAGGCATAACCAATTGAATCCCAGAGTGAAACTGGAGCTACTAAATAATCATACCGACCTAAACCTAAAAAAATAGGTTTATCGAAATGAGCCATTGATTGGATTAGATTTCGTTCAGCAAATGCTATCCCCCAGAGGTAATCAATAACTTCCATATTGGTATATACACCATCCCACATAGAAGCAGCGTTGAACGTATAATCATAAAAGCTATGGGCTCCCATCCGGATACACATATGCACAAAGCGTCTTTCCGGATCATTGTGTATATCATTTTCTAAGATTGCAATATCATGCTCAAATTGCTTTTTTCGTTCCGTACTGGCCGTCTCAGTAAAAAAGGAAAAACTTTGATTTTGTCTGTCTTGACTGTTTGTTGGTGCCGAATTTAATAAAATAACCTTTTGTACATACTGAGGAAATTTTTTTGCATACTCCATGGCCATAAATGCATGTCCGGAATGTCCTAAAATGATAAAATCCTTAAGCTGGAGCAATTGTCTTGCTGTTTCGATATCCTCTACAATTTTATCCAAAGTATAATCTTCCTGCTTTAAAGAACGAGGAGGCTTCACAAAACCTCGATGATCTAAGAAAATAAATTGAAAATGTTTATATAAGTTTTCCGAGAACAAGCGTGGGTAATACACACTGCTGCCAATTACCAATATCGGTTGACCTTGCCCCTTCACACAATATTTTATATCAAATCCTTCACTAAAGATGCTTTGATAATTATTCATAATAATAGTCCTCTTTTCTTTTTATATAGAAGAGCGATCGTAAGTGCTCTTCTTTCTATCACATCCTTTCTTTTTTACATTCCCGCGTTTTCTCCATAGAACGTTCTAGCATTCGACTCACCTCGATTAAAATTTTCTATGTAATATTTAAAGTCAAAATAGAATTTTTAAAATAAGCACTTATTTCCTAATTATGCAATAATAAATTATAGCCTTACATACGTTTTTAGTAAACTTTAAGAGAAAAAGCCGACTAGAAGAAGCAAATGAACTAATGGTAGCACTAGTTAAAGAAGATCCTGAAAATGGATACTATCAATATCAATGTGCATGGACTTATGATTCATTAGGAAAAGAAAAAGAAGCTGCTCCCCAATATGAAAAAGCGATTCGATTAGGGCTTAATAAAAGCTTATTTAGGATTGGTTAGCACCTGTCGTAAATTAGGGCAATATGGTCAGGCAAAACGTTTTTTTGAACAAGTAATAAGCGAATTTCTAGCAGCTGAACATTTAGAGGTTTTTATACTATGGCGCTCTATAATCTCGGTGAACATTCAAATGCTATGGAAACTTTATTAAATACAGTAATTCCCACAACTAATCATGAAGGAATAAAAATTTAAGGTAGTTATTCTTTATTCACTTTAATCGATGTGCTTGTGTACCCACTGCTCAAATACTTTCAACTGTTCTTCCGTATGAAAGTAATGTTCACCTGCTTCCATGACTTCTAATTCACAACTGTGTTTTTTTGTAAAATAGTTAATAGTTTCATATTCGCACAGTTCGTCCTTGGCTCCATACATAATATATGTATTTGTATTCCATGTATTAATAGGATGTTCTTTTACATAGCATAAATAATCCCAATATAACTTTTGACCAATAGGTGTTTCTATAGTCATTTCTTTTTGCAAAAGCTCTGGTGTTACATTAAACCATCTCATCATATTTTCGATCATTCGTTCCATATTAATTACCGGTGATAAAAATAATGCCTTTTTTAACACATCGTTTTGATAAGCTAAAAGGCTAAAATAAGCTCCCATACTACATGCAAACACGCTTACTTCTTTCCAATGTTCTTTTGCGTAATTCATAATTATAGATAATTCACTAACACAAAACTGTACTTTACAAGGAGTATTATCATTTTTTCTTTCTCCATGCTCAGGTAAATCAAAGCTTAATACTTGATAACCTTTTTTATTGGCTTCTTCAGCTACTATTTGAATCACTGTATCTTCTTTATTTGACATATTTCCATGTACTGCAATAAAAATTTTTTCACTCTTTTCTCCCCATAAAACTGCGGGAATATTACTAATTTTAAAATTGTCTTTAAACATATTTCCTCCATAGAATAAGACGTATGGGATTTGCAAAAAATCACATACATTTTTTATTCTTCTACTTAGTTTCAAATCAAACTATTCATAACTTACCGCAAATTAATTATAATATCTCTCTATATCTGTATAACATAGTCTACTTTAGTTCAGTAACAGACAGTATGAAGAAAACAGTAAATTTAGCGGAATGTCTCCCATTCTTAATTCAGTTAATAATTGACGCATTTTCGTGTTGCCTCGCACATGCACTTAAATAAGAACCTTCCATCACTTTGTTTGGAATATGAACACTAATCTTCCGGCATTTGCCAACCCGTTTCCTCATCCCAAATGGCATCCGTATCATCTAGATGCACATGCCAATCCCCATTAGAAAGTCTTCTTCTAATATCCGTCAAACAAGTCAACCAATAAAACAGCGCATGCAATGTATCTTCAAAATCATCTGAAAAGGGTAGCTTTGTTGAACCTGCAAAAATCACTGTTGGTTCATCCTGATCATAGTCATAAACACAAAATGTTTCTCCAATATCCTTCATTTCAAAACCCGCATTGTATTTATCAATGATGGCCGTTATCTCTTGCTCCTCACTGTTGGTAAGGTTAAGGTTTCTCATACAAGTGTAATAAACAGAAACTCCCATGCTACATTTCTCCTTTTTTTGGTTTTTACAACAATCATTCATGAACTTACATCATCATTATTATTCCATATTAATCCATTTTAAGTATATATTCATCACATTAAACTGCCCGTTAGCCATCCATCTAGCGCAAAAACCAGCGCCACACCACAGAAAATGAAAGATGATTAAGTTCTTTCATGGGAGTTTAAGAGAACAGCAACGCTTATTAAACAATCGCTCCGATTGTGGAAGATCATAAGTACATGTCTTATACAATTAATCTGTCGTTAGTTGAAAAAGTTCACTTTATCCCTTTATATTCCCAGTAATTTTTTTCAAAAAAATTAATTATCTCATCTTTATAGTTAAATTTATCATTGAGCTTTTGTAATAACTCAATATCATGGGTATGAGTTTTACCTGTCTCAAGCATTTCTCGATATAAGTAAATATAAGGAAGTTTATTATTAATAGCGTTGTTTAATTCCTTTTCTACATCATAGGAAATTTTTTTAAATCTCACCTCAGCAATCCCCGTCTCATCAATTTCAAGAATTGCATACTGAGCACGTAGGTCAGTATGCAACTTGTCCCATTTATAAAAGGGCTGTCCTATAGTTCCTGGGTTAATAATCAATTGATCCTTGCTACTATAGCGTAACAATTGGTGATGGGTATGAGCATAAATTGCAATATCGTAATCATGCTCAAATAACTGATCAAAATTTTTCTGATTATTCGTGGGCCATAAATCCCCTCCATAATTTTTGTTTTGTAAATTATGGCTAATACTGATAGATAGATTATTAACTTGTCTTGTTAGATGTAATGGTAAATTCTTAATAAGATTAATATAGTTTTCATCCAAATTTTCACACTGATACTGGACTAACCTAGAAACATAGATATCAGAAGCATTATCAAAGTCAATCTCTTTATTCAGTACGTCAAGGAAGCAGTCCTCCCAATTTCCTTTAACATACGTAGCAACTTTAATACTATCTAATATTTCAAATAAATCATTTGCCCCAGGCCCAGGCATGATTAAATCCCCTAAAAACCAATATTCAGTGACACCTTCTTTGATCGAATCTTCGATAACTGCTTTTAAAGCACTTGCATTCCCATGGACATCTGCTAGTAAAGCAATCCTATGTTTCATGTCTTTCATTTGCCCTCCCCTAAAATTGACAATATAATCAAAATAGAATGTATATTCTTATTTTATCATTTTATGGTATTTTATGAAATTTATTTAACCTGTCCCCTTAGTTTAAGTACAAACCTTATAATGCTGGATTAATTACTAGAAGGGCAATTTTATCGTGAGGATAATCATACTCTAGAGGGCCATCCAGCGAGCAAAAAAAGAAATAAGAGATGCACAAAGTCAGCTAAATGGATGTTTTCTTAAGCACTATGTGCATTTTATTCAAACATTTGGCGGGGCATTTGCAGGACTAACAGTTCATGTTTTTCCAATGGCTTAAGTCTAGAAAAGGAAATGGTTGGTGATTTAACGCTTGAATTCCGAGAGCAATTCAAAAATCATTTTCCTGCAAAGATTGTAAATACCAGTTATGTAATCTCTTTGGAAGGTTCAGGCAATCCGATTTTTACCAATCAGGTAGGGCAAGTTTTTATTTGTTATAACGATATGGGAGAAATCGAGTTATTAGCTGATTCATTCGAGGAAATGATTGTTGAAAATTTTTTTGAATGGTAATCAGCCTCTTATTTAAATTAGATTCTAGAAACACAGATTGATACTTTTACTAAAAATAAAGCAAAGGATAAATGGTATGGATAAGCGATTACAACACATAATCACATTAAGAGAAACAGGTCGACTAGAAGAAGCAAATCAATTAATGGTAGCTCTAGTTAAAGAAGATCCTGAAAATGGATTCTATCAATTTCAATGTGCATGGACTTATGATTCATTAGGAAAAGAAAGAGAAGCAGTTCCTCACTATGAAAAAGCAATTCAATTAGGGCTTAAACCCGAAATATTAGTAGATGCTTATTTAGGATTAGGTAGCACCTATCGTACATTAGGACAATATGAACTGGCGAAAAATATTTTTGATCAAGCCATAAGCGAGTTTCCAGAAGCTGAACATTTAAAGGTTTTTTATGCTATGACGCTCTATAATCTTGGTGAACATTCAAAGGCGATGGAAACTATATTGAATACTTTACTACTTACAACAAATCATAAAAAGATTAAAGATTACAGTACGGCTATTAAATTTTACAGTGATAAGCTAGATCAAACGTGGGATTAGTAGCACAAAAACATAAAAGATCAGGCTCCTATTTGTGAACCTGATCTTTTGTCTTTTGAACATACTTTGAGTTTCTCGATAAAATGAGTAAAGAAAGTGAATCTTATTGGAAGAATTCATTTTCTCACAATTTATGTTGTGAACATTTTCTTCATGAATCATAATATGATATAATAAGAACATACATTCCCACTCTTTTAATTTCTTCACGGGAATATTTTGTTTTTTTATAAAAATAAATTTGGTGCGAGTATATATACTTAAGTATAATATATACTGTCGGATAATCTGTATTTTTCCATTTTAGGTTTATAGCTCCTTATTGGATGAAAAATGGTATTGTAAAGAAAATTCATTCACAAACAACAGTTCTTGTATAAGGAATTGTTTTCATACAATAGCTTTATCTTGATCTTCTAGTGCTCAAAAAACTGCACAATATCCGTAAGTAATTGGCGAATAGCCACAGGTAGATGACGATTTTTTAAGTACACTACATACACATTGCGTCGTAAATTTGGACAGTCTATTTCTTTTTGTACAATCGTTTTAGCTGTCGGGCCTTTTAAATAATTTTCAGGTAGAATGGTAATCCCTAAGTTTTCACGAACGAGAGACACAGCCGTCTCAAAACGTTCGATTTCAAATTGGATATTAATGTTTTTTTCAGCCTTGTCAAATGCATCTAAAATGTCACGTCTCGTTTGAAAGCCCTCTGTACCAATAATAAAAGGCTCATCACTTAAATCACCGATCGTCAGTTTATCTTTCTCCGCTAAAGGGTGATTTAATGGTAAAACAGCTACAAGTCGCTCTTCATATAAGCTCTTCACTTCGAGCTCTTCATCATTCATGATCTGGTTGGTAATAATTAAGTGTGTTTTATAGCTTTTGAGCGATTTTTTGACACGCTTACTTCCTAAAATGTCCACTAGATGAATCATCATTTGTGGATATCCCTTTTTATATTCTGAAATGACTTTTGGCAGCCAATGCTTAATCGATTCCATAGCGCCAATCGTTATTTCACTTGTGCCATGTACAATTACCTCATCCATTTCTATTTTTAAAACTTCCATGTTTTTCAATATAACTTTTGCCCGTTCATATAAAAGCTCACCTGCTTCTGTTAATTGCAGATTTCTCGTATTTCTTTCAAGTAATGGTGAACCAACTTCATGCTCTAACTTCTTTATAGCATTGCTTAAGGAAGGCTGTGAAATATGTAGTTTTTCAGCTGCCTTTGAGAAATTCATTTGGTCCGTCACTGCTATAAAATATTGTAATTGTTTAAAATCCAAAACATCCTTCTCCCCTATTTATAGTTAAAAGCTATAGATTAATATTAATTATATATTAGTAATTATAATTATGCGAATATATAATAAATTTATAACAATATTAACACTACAATAATATTGAAAACGGAGTTGATATAACTATGTATACAATGACAGAACAAAAACAATGGAAAGGTCGTATAGATTCAACGACAAATTTGAGTAGCTTTCGTTTACATCAAAAAGTAAAGAGAATTCCTATTAATGATGTAAGCGCTTCAAATCATCAGCATGCCGGAATTGTTGGCTTTATATGTGATGAAGGTGTACGTCGAAATCAAGGACGTATAGGGGCAGCGAGTGGCCCTAATGCTCTGCGTGAAGCTTTATCTAGCTTACCTTGGACATTTAATGATGAGCAGCAAATTATAGATGTCGGTAACGTTATTTGTCTTAACCATGCATTAGAAGAAGCGCAGCGTGAGCTCGGCGGAATTGTCGAAACATTGCTAAATAATAAATTACAATGTGTTGTGCTCGGCGGTGGACACGAAACACTATACGGACATTATTTAGGCGTTCGTGCCTCATTACCAAAGGACGCGAAAATCGGCATTGTCAATATCGATGCTCATTTCGATTTACGACCTTATGATGAACAACCATCGTCTGGTACAATGTTCCGTCAGATTTTAGAGCAGGACCCACATGCAGATTATTTTGTTCTAGGCATACAACGATACGGCAATACAAAAGAGCTATTTGAAAAGGCCGATGAATGGCAAGTGAATTATGTGTTAGAAGAAAATATGACACCAGAAAATAATGCGCAAATTATGGATGAGCTGCAGCAATTTATGGATAATCATGATTATGTTCTTTTAACACTATGTATGGATGTGCTAAATGCTGCATTTGCACCGGGTGTTAGTGCCCCATCACCGTTCGGCCTAGATCCAACGACTGTACGCATGATACTTCAAAAAGTAACTTCGCACCCAAATACACATTCTTTTGATATTTGTGAGGTCAATCCTTCACTTGATGAGAACGGACGCACAGTTAAATTAGGTGCTTATTTTGTCTATGAAGCACTTAACAACTTACTTAGGGGGCAAGGTTAATGATCGAATTCAATCAAATCACAACAATATTTCTAGCAGTCGCTCTATTCGCATTGGGCGGCTGGCTCATAAATAAAATAAGTTTTTTAAAACGCTTTTGTATTCCAGCACCTGTTGTTGGTGGCTTACTATTCGCCGCCTTGGCTACTATTTTAAAGACAACTGGCGTATTAGAAATTTCGCTTGATACGTCATTACAAAGCTTATTTATGATTACGTTCTTCACAACAATTGGCTTAGGGGCAAGCTTTAAACTTGTTAAGCTTGGTGGAAAATTATTAGTTATTTATTGGTTGGCTTGTGGTTTCCTTGCCTTAATGCAAAATGTTATTGGTGTCTCACTTGCATCGCTGATGGGCATTCATCCATTAATCGGGATGATGGCTGGTGCTGTTTCTATGGAAGGTGGTCATGGTGCAGCAGCAGCATTTGGACAAACTTTAGAAGATCTAGGTATTTCATCAGCCATGACAATCGGTGCGGCTGCAGCTACATGTGGTTTAGTCGCTGGTGGCTTAATCGGTGGTCCTATCGTGAAGTACTTAGTTAGTAAATATAATTTAACGCCAGATGAACAAGAAACGGAAGAAATTGAATATGAAAATAAACATGAACAAATTACATCTGATTCATTCTTTACACAAGTATTATTAATTACGTTCTGTATGGCAGTAGGTACATATGTTGGAACATTATTCTCAGAAGCTACTGGCTTCGTATTACCTAGCTATGTCGGTGCAATGTTTGTAGCTGTGCTAGTGCGCAATATTATGGATAAAGTAAAACCTGAAGCAATTAACATGAAAAGTATTTCTTTAATTGGTGATGTTACTTTAGGGATCTTCCTTTCAATGGCACTTATGAGTGTTAAATTATGGGAAATTGCCGATTTAGCACTTCCACTATTTATCATTGTGTTTGCACAAGTATTCTTTATTGTCATATTTAGTATCTTTGTATTATTTAAATTACTTGGGAAAAATTACGATGCTGCGGTTATGGTGGCCGGTTTTGCAGGTCACGGTTTAGGGGCAACACCAAATGCAATGGCCAATATGTCAGCGGTTGTCCAACGTTTCGGTCCATCTAAAAAAGCATTTCTTGTCGTACCAATCGTAGGAGCGTTTTTAATCGACGTATTCGGTATTCCGATTATTATTACGACGATCAATTTATTTAAATAATCAAAAAGCAAGCCGTGCAATTGTCATGTAGTGACAGTTGCACGGCTTTTCTATTAACCTATAAATTATTGTAATATTTCACTAACAGTAACAAATTCATAGCCTTGCTTTTGCAAATAAAGAATAACATTTTCAAGACCATTGGCTGTCGATTGATGAATATCATGCATTAAAATAATGCTTCCATCTTTCGCTGACGCTTTCACATACGATAAAACTTTATCAGCATTGCGATGTTTCCAATCTAGTGTATCGATTGACCATAAAATAGATGGCATCGTGATGACTGAACGAACTTTATCATTCGTTGCCCCATATGGTGGACGGAAAACTGTTGGATATTGACCGATTGCGTTATATATAGCATTGCTAGTTTTATCAACTTCTTGTTTAGCAGCTGCTGTCGATAAGCTTGTTAACTTCGGATGGTTCCATGTATGATTGCCTATCTCATGACCAGCCTCATAAACTTGTTCTACGATTGCCGGATTTTTCGATACATTTGTCCCAACCATAAAAAATGTGGCCTTTGCATCATACTTCTTTAAAATCGCTAAAACTTGAGGCGTTACTTTTGCATCCGGCCCATCATCAAACGTTAAAGCCACACGCTTCTTTTGCCCTTTCGCTACTGGTACACCTTTATTGTATACTTTGTTATCAAGTATTTGAATATTTGCTAGCTCTGAAGCTTTCACATAACCCTTTTGGTCACCTGCTTCTACATAAGCCCATCCTGCAATCGTTGTATAGTGCTGAACGACCGTTTTATTGGCAAGTGTCCCAACAATCTCGCCACTTGGACTAGCAGTTGCATGAAGCACAGCACCATTTACAGCATTTATTCGTTTCTTTGTTGCAACTGGTTTCTTTATTGAATTCGTAGCAACATAGCCTGTTTCATGACCATATTGGACAAAAGACCAACCTCCAGGTGCTGATCCATAAACAAAAATTAGCGTGTTTTCATTAAGCTGTCCTGTTTTTTGTGCACTTGGACTAGGATATGTAAATAAAGTTGTACCACCTTTTTTCGTCACTACATATTTTTCAGACGTCAGGTCTTTTAATGTTACCGTTTCTACGTATCCCTCAAGCTTTTGAACTTTAATATAAGTCCATTCCTGATTTACAGGTATAGCAGTTACATAACTCCCCTTTGCTACTTGCCCAATTACGGCACTATCTATGGAAGCTTCTGCATAAACTGCTGTGTCTTTTGCTACTGATTGAATAACGGTTGTACCCTCAGCCTTTGCTGAAGTAAAATCTACAAACACAAAACTGATTAAAAATGTCAAAAATATTGCATAGGGTAAAAGCTTTTTCATTGTTCAACACCGCCCTTATCATTACTGAAGTCTTTTTTCGTATGTTTTCTCTAAAAAATTCTAGGATTCGACTCTTATTATAGATGAATAGACTATTCCAGAAAATAGTAGGAATCAACTAGTTTTTGTGATTAAAAATTTCTCTATTAACGTTTTTTGGTAGCTAGGAACAACGGCATGTTGTTGAAATGTTTACTGATGCTTTTCTAAAAAATCTTTCATTGTTATTTTGATATAACACCTCCCCTCTTAAATTAAAATGGTTGATTGTATCCCCAAGCGTGAATACATTGTTAGCTATTTTATCGACATCCAAATGATTCCCAACATTTGTGCCAATCAAAGGCTCCCAAAATGCCTTCTCTTTTTGGGTGCATGAAGTCACCCTATTGATAAGACGATTGAAGGGCTTAAAAAAGTTATTAATTTTTTCATATTTTTTTCCTCTTATAGTGCATCAAACGCTGTAAGTGCATCTTCAATATGAAGTGGTGGTGTCCAAGCTTGCCCTGCCGCATTAGTCGTAACGAAAATATATTGTTCATCATGTTTTTCGATAATAGTGGCTAAGCAAAGACCAGCCTCAGGTGTGTAGCCCGTTTTCCCCCCCAATATTGCACTTTCTCCACTTGGAATTTTAGTGAAAAGTGAGCTTGATATTGTTAGCTCATTTGGTACATGGGTTATATAGCTTTTAGAAGTCAAAATTTGATAAAATGTAGGATTTTCCATCGCATAACGAAAAAGCTTACTAATATCACGGACACTTGAGACATGAGCGTCATCATGTAATCCGCTGGCATTTACAAAATGTGTATCGTCCATCCCGAGTTCATGCGCTTTATTGTTCATTAACGTCACAAATGCCTCTTCACTACCTGCAATGGCATCGGCAAGTGTCCCTGTAGCATCTGCCCCAGAGGCAAGCAATGTCCCATATAATAAATCCTCTATCGTCACAAAATCCCCTGCCTTAAACCCAGCCATAGAAGCATTTTGAGCAGTAAATTTTGAAATCGTTTGTGCTTCTACAATTGTTTGCTTCTGTAGATCAGGACTCATCTCAATGGCAACGATTGCTGTCATAATTTTCGTTAATGATGCAGGATAAATAATGGCATCTGCATCTTTTTCGTATAATACATCTCCATTTTTATTCAGTAACAAAGCATTTTTGCTATGTAACGAAGATAGGTCTATTTGCGATTGTTCCGTTGTGTTATTTGTATAATAAAAAAAGATTGCTGCCGCACATAAACAACAAAATAAGATAAATTTTTTCATAAAAAAACGCCTCCCACACATTATAATAGGAGGCATTTCTGAATATTCCTGTAGGAGATTTATGAAGAAATTCTTAAGAATTGATTTTTCATTCATAAAAATCATCGAAATCTGAACAAATTCTCGTGATTGTTTTATTTGCTAATTTAAAAAATACATCCTGAGATACTTCTAGCTTCAGTGCATCTTCCTTTTTTAGATCAGCATATACGCCACGTAAGATGCGACCTGTTAGACCATGTGAAATAGCAATAACTTTCGGTATATGTTGAATGTCTTCTAGCCAAGCACTTAGTCTGCTCACTACCGAGTCATAGGCTTCTCCTTGAGGAGCATTAAAATACCAGTTATACACGTCTGTGTTATGAAAAAGGTTTGGCCAAGAACTTTCTATTTCTTTCGTTGTTAACCCAGCCCATTGCCCCACAGCGACCTCGGTTAAACGATCATCTTTTTCAACATTCTTCAAATCAAATCCAATTGTTTCACAAATTATTTCAGTACTTTGCATTGCTCTTCCTAATGGACTCGACACAATTTTCCATTCGTTAGGATCGCCAATCAAACTTTTCAGCATTAGAGCATTTTGTTGTACTTGCTGTATACCAACTTCTGTTAACGGAGAATCGAGCTCTCCCTGATATCGTCCTTGTGTATTGTATTCAGTTTCACCATGACGAAGTAAGTATAACGTTTGATACAATGTTGCTTCCCCCTTATAAATTCTCCCGAGTTGATATTAATATTAACACAACAGTAGTTTTATATTTTCAAATATTTTCATTTCTAATCCCAATATTATTCATTAGTATCGTCCCTTGTTTAGTAATATCAAATTGGAAATGGATCTTATTTAGCTTCAATGAATCAAACTGTGGATTCACTTCTTTAAAATCATTTAATGAAAATCCATAATATTGAAACACTGGTTCTGTCGTATTACCTGCATTGGAAAAGGGCTTTTTCAATAATTCCCCTTTTACAGCAGGTGTCAATTCGGAAATAAAGCTAAGAGGCAAGCTTGCCTTGTTGCCATTGCTGTCTTCTACGGTGACTGTCAAATCAATCAGCTCCTCCTGACTTTCCTTACTATCATCTGCAAGTGAAAATACGATAGAAGTGTTCTGCCTAATCTCCAATCCTTTATCGGGAAGAGTTAACGTGTAAAATGCTGGAGAAGATGGGTCATTTGAATTCCACCCTAAACGAACGGCACTATAATCCGCTTCGTCTAATTTCAATTTGACTTTTTCCTCTTTCCATTCTTTCAAATTCTTGCCGACCAGTTTGCCGCCTGGAACAGTGGTCGTATTTAGATCAATATCTTCATTAAACGTAGCAATAAAAGATGTTTGTGAATCATAGTAATTATTGATATACAGCGTGTCGGGAAGCCACTCTTTAGCATAACCTAAATCTTTAAAGATCTCTTTATATTGTTTCTTTTCTTTCAACGTACTATCTAAAAAAGCAGATATCAATACTTTCGCGATAGTTTCTTGCTGATTGCGCGGCATAATTTGTTTTAGGTTAAAAATTTGATTCGCTGTGCCAGCTCCATCGCCTCGTCCCCATTCTTCATTAAATTGCCCATGATTAGCTCCATATATATAGACGGACGCATTCATATAATCTTCCTTATTAGTATAGGAAATCCGATATTGCTGATTAGAGCTTTCGAAGCTGTTCACGTCCATATCATGCGCCCCTTGTAGTGCCAAATAGTTTACGTTTTTTAACGGAAGAGGTTTCCCTGCTGGCATATATTGACCATCAATTCCAGCAATAGAAATGAGCGTGCGGATAGAGAAATTATAATCAAATTGAATATTTCCGTTACTAGGTGGGTGTTGCATTTCGTTAAAAGCAGCTGCAATCGCGATAGCTTCCCCACCTCTGGAATGCCCGACCAACGCAATGTTTTCCATATCTACTTTTTGATAAAATGGATTGTTTTTAGTACTGTTCCATTCTTCCCATGTCTGTAAATGCTCCAGCAATAATAATCCTCTCGCTGGATTCTCATTCTTTAGCGGACTGACCAAAAACAAATCATTATATGGAGAAGCATTAAGAAAGTTTTCATCTACGGATACAACTATATAACCTCTACTCGCAAGAAGGTTACCTAAATATTCGTAACCTGGATCAGAGTACTCCGCCATTAAATGGTTTCCATGAACAATCATTACTAACGGAAAGTCTCCTTTCCCTTCTGGGTACCACACCTGACCGTTTAACGGCATTGCATCAGGCCCAAAACCAAGTGTTTTCGTCCGACCAGAAGACCACTTTTCTACAAAATCGGCAGCGTCTACTGTTTTAGTTGTCAAAGAATTTTCTTGGTTAAACTCTTCCCGATAAGTATTCGGACTGCCGTAAGTAAGCTTTTTAACTGGATAGCTGCCCAGTTTCGCTGGATTTTTAAGCAAGGTATTGTCATATCGTTTCGATGTTTTCAACTGCTTTAATACAACTTCTGGCGTGTTCACCTCCCCTGGATGAATCAGCCAATAACTCCATGTTCCAATTCCAATAGTCATCATAAATAAACAGGTGAGGACATTAACTTTTTTATATTTGGTTGCCTTTCTATAATTACCTTTTAACCATTTGGATAATAGCGCCCCCCACAAGGAAACGACAACCGCTACTAATAGAATAAATGGGATTATTACATCCAAAGGGAAGCAGAACAATAGAAATAGAAGTGAACTAAACAGGACCCATATATAACGACCAGGAATTTTTTTCACTCCATGTAATAGAAGTGTGATAAAACCACTTATGAGTACTACGGATAAAATAAAAACGAGTATTCCAATAGTGAAATCTAAAAAACTACGCTGCCCTAGTAACAACTTACCTTGAATTAAAATCAATAGAAGTGAGACGGTACTTAAAGCGATAGCTGCACCTTTCCAACCTAATGATAATGGCTTTAAACGCTTTCGTTTTGCATAGACCTTTCTAACAAAATAAGTAAGTTTCCTTTTTAATACTTCCAATTTTTAAGCCCCCTACCTACGATCTATTTCATAAATATTCTATTGTAGGTTACAGGATGACTCTTTCCTCTTGCTTTCATTTTCCTTTCAATAATCTTACAATTCTCCTTGTGTATATTTAGAACAATACATTAGTTAGATGGGAGGATATTTTTTTGGCAAGAAGAGTACGAAACTCGTCTCACCATTTGTTGTCAGCGTAATGTTTCCACCATGTTTTTCGATAACTTGTTTAGCAATCGCAAGTCCCAACCCTGTACCTCCATCGCTCTTGCGCGATTGATCCCCACGAACAAAAGCTTCAAATATGTTTTCTTTAATGGCTAGTGGAATCCCGACCCCGTCATCTTGAATATGAATTTCAACACCTTTTTCTGTTGTGAAAAGCTTTAATCGTACGGTTGTTCCTGGTGGATTATATTTTAATGCATTCGAAAGAATATTAGATACAGCTCGGTATAACCATGTATAGTTGAATGAAAAATTGATTTCACGTTTAGGAATCTCAAATTGAAATATAAAATTTTTTTCTGCAAATACTTCGTAATATTCTGCAGCGATTTCTCTTATGAATTCTGCTATATCGGCTATTTGAACGGTAAAAGGATAATTAGGGCTATCCAGTTTAGACAATTCAAAAATGTCGTCAATGAGTTCTGATACAAGCTCAGCTTTATCAGAGATTAAGCGCAAAATTCGCTGCCTTCGCTCTTCTTCATTAATTAGTCCTAATTCCATCGCTTCGATATAACCTCTAATGGTGGTCATCGGTGTCTTTAGATCATGAGAGAGATCCACAAGCATTCGTTGCTTGTTCTCTTCTAGGCACTTCTTTTCCTTTTCCATTCGTTCCAATTGTTTCGCCATGACGTTAAAATCCTCTTGGATTTGGGCAAGCTCATAACTTGTTTTTAAGTTTAGTCGTTTATTGTATTGACCACGAGCAATATCTCGGATACCATCTGCAATTGAACGAAGTGGGGTGGTGAGCCTAGAGGATGTCCATTTCCCAAAAATATAAACAGCAACTGTCAATAAAGAGAGAAAAAGAAGAAGAGTTTGCAAGAGCATTTTGTAAAAGATCTGTTCGTTATTTTCATTACCCGGACCATCCATAGTGTGATCCGTATTAGACGATAGGACTGTATCGTTTTCATGAGCTTTGTCTGCAAAATAATGAAGAATCTGCTCATTTAATACAAAAAATGAAAAGGCAGCAATCATTGCAATTGTAAAGAAGAAATAAATATATGTAATAATTAATAAGCGTTGGAGTCGATTCGGTGATTTCATGGAAGTAGCTCATCTTTCTTGGCAAACCGATAACCGAGGCCGCGAATAGTTTTTATAAAGACTGGTTTCCTAGGGCACTCTTCAATTTTTTCACGAAGTCTGCTAATTTGGACCATAATGGCATTGTCATCAGCAATATAATACTCATTCCATGCACGTTCAAAAATTTGTTTTTTTGTAAAAACGCGTCCCGGTTCACTCATCAAGAGTTTTAACAGTTCATATTCTCGAGCACTGAGCAGAATCGGTTTGTCTTTAATATATAGCACACATTCGTGGTGCGACAAACGTAAATCCCCCACCTTCAGCTGAGAGGGTTGTTGAACTGATAATGAGTCATTAAACTCATAAAACCTCCGTAATTGGGCTTGAATTCTAGCTGTCACTTCTAAAGGACTAAATGGTTTCGAAATATAATCATCTGCTCCTAATTTCAAACCTGCTATTTTATCGTAGTCCTGGCTTTTGGAAGAAAGTAAAATAACTGGGATTTTATATTCTTGACGGATCATTTGCAACAGTTGATAACCGTCGATGATTGGCATCATAATATCTAGAATGGCAAGGTCAATCGCCTGACTTTTCAATTGATCGAAAGCTGTTTTGCCGTCGAAAGCTTCTAATGTAATATATCCTTCCGCATGTAAGTAAAGCTTTAACAAGTCTACAATATCAGGATCATCATCAACGATCAGTATCGTTTTAGCCATAGTCTATCCTCCTTCACATATCCTTTAATGTATTCTAAGCTGAAATATTTTAGCCGTCAGGATCATAAAAAAAATGCCAGCTTCACATATTGTGACAACTGGCGGTCACTTGAGCATACTTTAAAAATAAAGATGTAGAATGACATAAATGGTTTCACTGTCAATCCCCTACACCTACAAAACTGACAGTATAATATTAGGAGCGATTCCCTTTGCTACCGCCCCGACCCTCGTCCTGACAGCAAACTTATTTTTAAGGGATTCATTTTAAAACAACAAAATGATATAGACAAAGCCTAAGAATAAACAAAATGGACTGTAAAGCCAAGTATCATATCTAGCAAACTGCGAATGTTTAATGTTTTTGAAAAACCCAACATACTTAAAATCACCAATTGCCCTAAATATGAAAACGAAAGCACAAACAATACTTCCAATTTTAGATAAATTATTTGCTTGGAACCCTTGCGAATAACCTGCTTGCACAATAATAATGACACTAGCTAGTAGAATGAGAATAGCTACGATTAATGTTCCCCATTTCTTCGGAGTAAAAGCCAGTTTCTGCTCTCCCTTTTTTACAGGAATAGCAACAACAGAGCCCCAACGACCTCCAAAAGCCCAATAAATATGCATCAAACTGATCAACCATAGAAGCCCTACAGCTATTAATATTAATAGTAATTTCATTTATTCGCCCCCCATGTCGTAATTTCAAGCAAAACATACACTACCGTATGTTATAGTAAAAAATTTTGTCCCTTCAGGTTTTATAACCCTATTAGGGACGTTTATTATCGTGTCAGGTATGTTGATTAGTAGGTTTATTATTGGCCCATAAAAGGATTTTTTCGTTGATATTATGCCAATGTATGCCTATTTTATTGTAGCAAAATTTAGTGTCCTCAAATTATTTCCAATGGATCCAAATGGTTAATCAATACACCTGTTATCGTGTATTAAAAGCTCAACCATTTTATCAATATCAAAATTAGGATTTGCTTCGAACCTTGTCATCCATCCTACATACGTTAAATAGGCAAGTCTCGCTCGATCAATTGATTCAGTCTCGTTTATGCCCAATTTTTGATACAATTTTGCAACACAAGAAATTCTCTGTTCTTCAATATCCACTAATCGCGCTGCCACAACAGGGTCATATTTAGCCCAAGTATAAATGCCAATTTCCATTTTTTTATCTCGATTAAAACTAATCTGTAGTAGCTGTTCTAATGAGGCATCCTGTTGCTCCATACTTTGAACAATTAGCTTTGTTGCATGCATTTCCCAATAATCGAGCATGGAATCTAACAGCTCTTGGTGGTCACGAAAATAGTGATAGAAGCTGCCTTTGCTTATTTTTAGCAATCGAGCAAGTGCTTCAATACGAACTTTATGTATTCCTTCATCAGCTAATTGTTGTAATCCTGCTTTTATCCAATCTTCCCTCGTTAATTGCATGTCATCTCTCCAATAAAATACGGTAGTGTATGTTTTACGTTATATTACAATTATTTTCATTTTTTGTCAATTATTCATTCTGGTTATTTTTATGAACTTTAATGTTGTTGTTAATCGTAACATTGATCGTTATCACCCTTGGTAAAATACATGCACATAGTAAAATTATTGACACAAGTTTTTTCATTATTCATCCTCTTTTCTTATTTCTTTGTGGGAAAAGCCAAGGTTATTTAGTTACCTTGGCCATGGTTCACAACAACTAGAATGTATTATCAAATAGATTTTCTGTTATGCCTAGTAAAATATCTTCCTCTGTAAATTCCATTAATTTCTCTTTCGTAATATTCTCCTGTTGAATGAGGCGGTTGGATTGAATGGTTACAAGCTTTTCAAATAAGTTTCGGATATAACGACCGTTTGAGAAATTTGGAATCGATTCAACTGGAATTTGATGTAATTGGTCCTTCATATGGTGTGCAAATGCTTCACCATATTGATAATCATTATTTTTACATAGCATCGCGAAAATATCATAAAGCTCATCCGTGCTAAAATTATCAAATTTGACAAAATGATTGAAGCGCGATTTGAACCCTGGATTGGCAAGCAAAAATTCCTCCATGAGCTCTGTATAACCAGCAACGATGATCACTAAATCATCACGTAAATCTTCCATCGCCTTTAATAGGCTATCAATCGCTTCTTTCCCAAATGCGTCTTGTTTATCATTGATTAGTGAATAGGCCTCATCTATAAAAAGCACGCCTCCTTTTGCTCTACTCACGACTTCCTGCACCTTTAATGCCGTCTGACCCACATACCCTGCCACTAAGCCCGCACGATCTGTTTCCACAAAATGCCCGCTTGAAAGCACGCCAAGATACTTATATAGTTGGCCTATTATACGCGCCACAGTTGTTTTCCCTGTGCCTGGATTCCCAGAGAACACAAGATGATATGTTATCGGGAAGCTTGTTAAACCATGGTCAACACGCAAGCTTTGAATTTTAATAAAGTTAATTAAATTATGTAATTCCTTCTTGGCATTAGGAAGTCCTACAAGCCCATCTAGCTGCTTCTGTAATTTTTCAATCTCTCGCTCAATTTCTGGTGTAATTCGTAAACGTTCACCATTGATAAATTCACCACTATAAATAATCTTTCCCTCTTCATTAAAATAATCTCCCCGACCATGCTTTTCACCATTTGCAAGTTCCCCGATATAACAAGCCTGTCCATTAGCATAATAAAGCGTACCATGTCCTGTCATAGCATCCTCTTTAAATTGACCCTCCGCTTCGAGCTCACCTAGTCTAGAATAGATTTTTCCTTTTCCATGTTTCATATCCTCAAAGAAATAGCCTTCATACTGAAGCGTTGTTACACCATTTGCAAGCTCCTCTGCACTTGGCGACTCTGGTGCATAGTAAAGCTTTCCTGCTCCTTGCATATGGTGCCAAATAAAATCACCTTCATATTGTAAAAAACCACTTGGATAGAATTGTTTTCCCTTGCCTTTTTTCATGCCATGGACAAAATCACCCTCAAATAGTGGCTGATTTAAATGTGGATGCAGTGTACGAAGCTCTTTAAATGGGGCAATAACATCTTCCTCAAAATACAAAATTCCGTAACCATCCATTAAATCATTACGAAAATGCCCCTCGTAATAGACCTTACCGTCCCTATATAAAATTCCATTCCCTTGTTTTTTATTTTGAATAAATTCGCCTTGATATATCATTTGTCCTTTTAAATACATGATCCCGTTACCTTGCTTCATGTGATTGGCGAATTCACCCTCGAATAATAATTCACCTTCCTGGTCAAATATCGTCCCCTTTCCATCATAAATGTCATGCCCAAAGTCGTTCTTCTTCACACTGCCACGATACATTAATGTACCATTTGGATAAAATATCTCTTTTTCTTCATATTTATGTGTCATTTGATTGCCATCCTTTATCAATTCAGTATATGCTCAATTATAGCGTGGAAAATAATGCATATGTGCGAATTTTTAGAATTTAAGGAGTTTAACATGAAAAAAAGATACAAAATATTAATTGCGATCCTATTACCTCTTATCATTTTATTTGTTTCAACAATGCTACTAACTCGCGATTCAACTTTTGATGAAGAGGTTATTGAACGACTTGATATCAAGCAAATTAAGGAAATTGAAGTAATTCGAGCTTCGGATGAAAAAACAATCACGATTACAGATGCGAATAAAATCAATCAAATTATGCAACAATTTGATACCCAGCCACTTCGCAAAGTATATTTTGCTAATGCGGATTATGATGAGGCTTATTGGTTAACGTTACATATTAACGATAATCGTGAAATTGGCTTACGTTTGGATGACGCAAAGCATCTATTTGTTTATTTATATGAGGAAAACTATATGAAAGATTATGAGCTTTTAGGGGATTTAAATACGACCTTTATTGAGGAACTTTTTTAAGAACTATAAATACCATACCAATGGTAAAAATCCGCTTCAAGCCTACGCGGATTTTTACCATTTACATAGGAAGCTTCTAGCATACTTATGGACTGTCCGAATGTTTATATATAGCGATAATTTTGCTGCATCGATTGAATCGTTTCAATGATCTCTTCTCTAAGCTCAATTGGCTCTAACACCTCTATGTTTGCTCCTTGGCTCAGCAGCCACATTTTAATGCCGCGTCCAAAAACTTCTGCTTCAAATAAACATTGTCCATCTTTCTTGGATACTATTTTTGCAGTTGGCAAGCGATCTAATACAGCCTGCGGAGATGCTCCTTTAAAGACAAATTTTATACGCATCAACTCGCCAGCATGCATAAACTGGATGCGTTTACGAAACTCTCCTTCTTGAAAACGCTCGGCATAAGGTATTTGAAACTTTTGATTGAGCTCAAGAAAATGTTGTATACGGTCGACTCTATAGACAATGGGCGAATCCTTTTCATGCTTATTATCATCATAAGCAATTAAATAAAAGTAGTATTCTGAGAAAATAACGGCGAGCGGTTTTAAAATCTTTTCTCTAGGAATTGTTTCACATTCACGCAAATAATCAATTTTAATGATTTTCTTTTTTTGAATGGCCTCAGAAATCCCCCAA
The DNA here is from genome assembly GCF_001708185.1 of Lysinibacillus xylanilyticus. Lineage (GTDB taxonomy): Bacteria > Bacillota > Bacilli > Bacillales_A > Planococcaceae > Lysinibacillus > Lysinibacillus xylanilyticus_A. The sequence goes on from NZ_MDDN01000004.1 coordinate 31,673, forward strand.
ATTAAATGTAATAAAGATTTTTTATGATTTAAATCTACGTACAAATGTTTTTCATTTAAAATAATATTGTGAATAAATTCCTGTTTATCGGCTGCAACAATCGAAATAAGTTTATCTATAATATCACTCATTTCTGATTTTAGAAGGGCTCTAGATTCAATCAAAATTTTGACAATCGCCAACACTTGCTCTTTTGATAAAATACTTTTCCCTGTATTCGTCAGCCTGTACACCTTTTCTACTCGCACATATTCTAAATGGCAATTTAATTTAGCTTTATCAATATAATCGCGAATTTCATTCAAGTCCCGTTGTATGGTTTTTTCCCCAACATTATGTGTAAATGCTTCTTGTTTTTTGTTAATTCCTTGACCATCCATCAGTCTGTCAAACATTGAAATGACGCGATAGCCTTTATTTTGTTGTGAATCTACCATATATCCCACTCTTTCTTCATAGTTACTTCCCCATTATACAAAATGAGTTGGACACTATTAGTCCTTTTAACTACGGAATTTCTATATTATAGGTATAATTGGTACTATACTAATTTATCAACAAAATATCATAAAACAGACTAAATATACTATATTTTTGTTATAATTAACTTTAATTTTACAATGTATTGCGCCTTTACACATAAAAAGGACTTCAATCTTATTGATTGAAGTCCTAACTAGATTATTCCTTTACTCTTACTAATGTGCTATCCAGTACAGATGAAGTAAAAAACTCTTGCTTCTTCCTCCATAGCTTAGGTAGCGATTTCTCGGAAGCGAACGAGCATTTCTGTATACTCCTCCCCCCTCCTCCAACCATATTGCAAAGCCTCACTATGATATTACGACTATCGTTTCTTGATTGTATAGAGTTTGTTTCTACAATTTCTTTGCCTGCCACAAAATCTGTTGTTGAGCATACAAAACTTCTATTTTTTATATTTTTGAACGGCTTGAACAGCTTCTTCAATGGAAGATGTAATGATTCCATTACGTTTAATCAAGCCTATAACAAATAAATTCCGATAAACAAATTGATTTTCCATTCCATCACGTACAAGTGCCTCAATTTTCATCATATTGTCTCGACCTTGTTGACGAACATCTGTAAATACGCCAACGATTGGTCGATTCAGCATCGCAAATGCACCTATCTCTGCTGCTACACCCGAATCAATCTCAACACCATCTAAAACAGCTACTAATACATCACTATTTTGTAGCATCTCTAAATCCGCGTGTGCAATCGCCAAACTATCTGCGTATGCGGTTTTATCATTGATCGCATCATTCTCCTGTGGTACATATAATTCAATACCCGGCACTGCCTCTCTAATTGCCGTAGCAAGTTGTTCGTTGACTAAACGATCTCCTAAAGAAAATAATCCATTTGCTAAGTATGCTTTCATGCTAAAACTCCTCCAATATTTTTTTCAAACACTATTTTATGTCGACCTTTATGATCAACAAATGTTGAAACAATGTCAAATCCATGTTTAAGATTTGTGATAAGCATTGCCTTTCGCTCATTTCTACCATATGTACGAACTTTTTTAAAGCCAAGAGTCTGTAGATGTTCATGCTGCTGTCTCATTAACTGACTTGCAATCCCTTTACCACGTTGCGTTTCATGGACACCACCTAACCAGCTATAAAAAACACCATCAGGATGAGTGTAACCTAATTTAAAGCCTATTACTTTCTCATTCTCTACAGCTAATAAACAAATTAGCCCTTCTTTACATTCAAGTTTTTCTAGTGGTAGATTTGTTCCATCAAATACATGGGCATGAATTTCCTGCAACTGCTTCAACCAATCATATGGTACGCCTCCAATTGTAACGATATGCATTTGTCTCACCCCTATCTGTATAGTCGTTAATTATAGCAGAAAAGGTTTATTTACATTACTGATTCATTCTACCTCTTAAATAGTAGGTATTCTCAAGACACCTACCATAGTTGGCTGACAAATACTCTCACAGGGTATGGTTTTTATAGACAGTGATCATACTAGGTACCTTTTGATTTGCTGCTCAAACACTTTTTCATAGTATAGTTTGCGCGGATAGCGTTCTTCCTGTAACACCTTATAGAGGACGGATTGGCCTTCTTCGTAGCGAACAGCATCTTCGCATTCATCATAAAATCGCCGTGATAACTGTCTTATTGATAGGTTAGCTTTCTTTGCGCTAACTCTCCACCCAAATTGAATCATAGCATGCTGGTCTGTGGGATTCCGATAGGTATCAAAGACAATACATGTATCTGGTTGTAGCTTATTAGCAAATACTAAAACATGCCCAGTATGTACAGATTGATTAAAATAATGTTCGTATATTTCATTAATAGGTACACAAATATCAAGGGCATCCATAATTTCCTGGAAATTCTCTTGAGGGGTGTAATCATCACTCTGTTCATCAGGATAATCAACAAGTTCTGTAATTGATGCCATAATCCAAAATTCATACTTCACATTCAGTCACTCCTCATATTTAAAATATCAGGTGTGTTGATTAACCATTTTTATTCACCCTAATTAATTTAAATGCTCTGATTTCTGCTACGGGCTACAATCAGTTAAAAACGAGAATATATTAGCAAAATATTAACAAAAAATATTTTTATTGCTCAATAATAAACCTGTTTTTTCCTAATCAACATACCTATTAAAATATAACAATTCTACAAGTGTCTTAATCTTTGCTTCTCTAAAAACTATGAGAGAAACTGCTAGGATCATATACATTATGGAGTTGCTCACTCAATTGTTAATTATTTCTAAACTAGAGTGCAGCTGTAAAAATAAAAGCACGTCCATCCGCATTTAAAATCTGTAGCCCGTGATTCGTTTCAACCAATGGTGTATCCCAATGAACATGTCCACAGCAGACCAAAAGCTCAGCAGAGTTCTGTAGTTCTTTCCAAATATGTGGATTTCCAGGTAGACCTTGTGAGCTAATCTTCGGACTTTCATGAAGTAGCAGGATGTCAGTAACTTGCCTTAAAATGTGTCGAAGTCTTGCTAAATAATCGTCTTCTTCCATTCGATTTGGTTTATCTACTCTACCAATAATTCCTCCGAGTCCTGCTACTGCAAGATTAGGTACATCATCTTCCCTCCATCCGAAAAGTAATGAATACCTGTGGTAGAACCCAATTCAGCTTGTTCCTCATTTGTTAATAGATCGTGATTTCCAACTACACCCGTTACAAATCCAAAATAATTTCTAAAAGCACTCCATACAGGCAAAGGATTTCCACTAGCCCCCCTTTTGGTTAGGTCCGTATACAAGTCTCCACATAAACACACCATCACCTTAGCTGGGTCCAAATCTGACATATGGATTTGGAACAAAAGGGAAAGCACTTCCGCAAGTTCCTCACCTAGTAACTTTGGTGCTTGTTCTACCTGCTCTTGCTTATAATCCACGATGCCTTGTAAATCAGATGCAATAATCAGGGCATCTAGCTCCTCTGGCAATCCAAGTATCTCTCCCCAATAAATAGGAAGCAATTCAGAAGAAATCCCTGTTCCCTTTGATGTTGCGGTAACGTATGGTATTTTCTCTAAAGGCTCCCTAGCAATATCAACAATTTTCAATGCTCTTTTTGTATGTTTTTTCATTTAAATACCTCACCCTTAAAGTTCCCCTTACAAATAAGTGCCAAAGTAATATTTCATCTTTTCTTGCGAATAACCGTCTATACCTCTCCAGGTTGCCATTGACATAAAATCGGTACCCCGTCCACGCTCCTTACGGTAATCATCCTTAGATTCTAGTAAATCGATATACCCCCAAATCTCCAGCACTACGTCACGTTCATGCTGATTCGACGGTAAAATATCCTTCCAACGTTTCTCAAGCTGTCGAGCTGCATCTTTATCTCCACAAGATTCAATAGCCTCAATCATCCGTTTCAATATGCCCACATCTTCCTCACTAACTGTAAACGTCTGTTCTTTGCTAAGACATTCAAGATCCAACAGACAATAAACCAACCAGTTTAAACGAACGCCTCCCCACTTTACACGCTCGAAATTCAGTACATTCAAATCTTCGTCAATATAAGTTTCATCTGACATCAATTTGTGGTCATTGCAATACCCACAGGCACTGTAAGATGGCTGTTCTGCTAACCATTCATAGTATGTATGTTCAGGCAATTTATGCGTGAGGGCCCAACTTGACAGAGCACTGCGTAAATGCACTTTACGAGTAGATAAACTATGTAAAAATGCTTGCACTACAATTTCCTTCGTAATGACCTCTTGATGAAGTTGCCGAAGTCTTTTTACGCATTCACCATGTGTCAGCGTTAGTGGATCAAACATTAGTCCATGATTTTTGGCATACTGGAAATCTTCATCTGTAAACGTATATCCACCTCGCCTCCAACCGCCTGATTGCCAAAATGTATTAAACAGAATTTTCTTTGCTTTGCGATCCATTCATATCCCTCTTTTCATTGGTTCAAAACTCAAAAAGCGCTCTATTATCTTTCATTTGCTCATTTTTACAACTTCAACACTGAAGCTCTTTAGCCTTTTTCAAATAACCATACGCTTCTTTCAGCGGTAACTGCAGCATGTCAGCAATTTCTTTGATAGACATTCCACGCTTGCTCATTATCAGCACTTGCTTAGTCAATTCAACTTCCATGCCTCGGGCCGCTTGAAAAGCAGGGTTCAATAGAGACTCCCATAAATCTTTGTCGGCATATTCGTCTGCTGTTACAATCTCTTCAATTATTCGTTCAAGCTCCATACACGTTATTTTCCATGTCGATTGATTATCATTTTTCTGAGCAATTAGCTGTAGAAACCGCTGTAGAGCTACTTGAAGCTTTAAAACTGAACCAGCCAAATAACTGCCTGCATGCCAGTCACCCATACCATGCATGAGAACAGCTACTGGTTGCCCAGGTTCTGCCGTCTCTATAATCATTGGATCGCCTGTCAGTTTCATATGCCCAATCACAAGCCAATCAGCCTGCCATGCCCCCTCCTCTTCATGAATAAGAGAGTTCCCTTCAAGATCAATGCTATATCCTACCTGCTCACGTTCTATATATTCTGGATCAAACATTTCAACATCGATCCACGCCACAAGTTGCTTACTCACAATCTTCAATAGTTTTAACTGCTCAAAAAGCTCAACATCCAATCTCATATTCACAAATCACCTACATTTAATCAATTTAATAGCATTAATCTCTCGCCCCATTTATTCCTATACTAATCTTTCTCCTTTTGAACACTAAATGCGATTATTTAACAGATTGACTTTCTCCGTTAGCTCCTCTGCTAGTCTTCTCCAAGGACATTTCCAAGAGGACTTCGTCAATTCTTCTTCATCTTGTTCCAGCCAATAATCACCATCCATCAGCTCATACATATCAAGTAGGGTAATCTCTGCACAAGCTGAGCTGCAATCATCGGCTCCGGTCCGTCATCCCAGTTATAGCCGTTAACAACTGCGTGTAGTCGTACCGGAGAATAAAGTTTTCTGATCATATTACTCATCTTATCGAGAGATTCTTCATATAAAATATCATCTACTTTGCGTTGTTCTTCCGAATCTAATGTGGATAGCCCCTTTTGTATTCAGCAATAAATCAGCAATGACATTGTTTATTCTTGCTGCGCTCCAAGCTGTCGCCAAAATACCTTTAGGGGAAATAACCTCCACTCCATACTCAAGTAGTAGCTTAATTACCTCTACTTGCTTGAATTTGACCGCTTTCTTTAGGACCGTATCTCCTAACTTATCTACCGCCTCTAACTCTACGTTTCTCTCAAGGAGAAGTTTAATTCCTTCAAGCGGCATTCGATTCGTGACAAAAAGCATTATAGGCGTTCTTCCCCTTGCATCCTGTTCATTCGGATCAAGCTGATTCACGCCTGCACGAACAATTTCAATATCTTTAGATTGACTAATTTCTAACCAGTCCATTTGTCTCCCCTTACCTATCAATCATGATGAAAAAATCTCCCGCATCAATTAAATCTACTAGCGGGAGACAACTCTCTTCATATTTATCCGATTGTTTCTACAACGTTTCCTTCCTGATCTTTAATGTAGGTTTTCATTATTTGGAACGAAAGCCCCGTTATAGTAGATAATTCGAATTCTTTTTCCTGCGGTAGCAAGCTTTGGCCAAGTTCCATGGCTGCCTTTTCATTCAACGAAATGATAATATCCTGATCCTCTACACAGAACTCGGATTTTTCCCCTGGTTTAAATACAACTCGAATTTCCCGACCAACGAGAGTGAGGTTTTTTCCTTTTAAAATTCGGCCGCGCAGTAGTTTGCCGATGATTCCCGCCTGCTTTGCCCCCAGCATGACTTTATCAGGATGTTTGCTGAACCATCCCTTTTTCCCCTGTTCCCATGCCAATTGGTCCACGAATAAAAAGCCGGTGTTCGAGCCTTCTTCTTCCATTCCTTTTTCTACCGCTTCTGCAATTGATGAAATCTGTAAAAGAGATGCCCGGTCTAAATCAGTAACGTAGCTTGGAATATACGCTAGACCTGCATTTAGCACACCTAATGTATTCCATGTCTGCATCGCCTCAAGCTCATCCCCTGTAATACCTACCATTTGAATAAACTCCACTTGTCCATTTGGTGTATTCATAGCAGGCAACTCAGGATCAAACGTAAAAGCAAGAGCCGTTAAAAGCGTATCTTCACCTAAGCAGATTGGACCGTTTGCATCCAAATAATCACCAGATTTAAAAACATTGCCACTATTAAAAACATATCTTCCCATGTTTTGTAGCAAATTCAACGCCCAAGCTGGTGGTTCCTCCTCATCCTTATTACGGACAAGTCGAAATGTTAGCTCAAACCCATATCCACTGTAGTCTGCATCCTCCGATTCTTTTTCATATAACTCAGAAAACCCATATGTTACAAAATGCCAGTGTGGAACTGGTGTCTCACTTTTATAGGCACTAATTCCTTGCAGTGGATCGTCGCCTCCTAATGAATATGGAAGAATGGTGCCATAATGCTTTGGCTCTTGTTCCCCGTAAATTTTTAATAACTCCTTATCAATTGCATCCCAGCCAGTTGCCTTTACCTCTTCGCTCATCCATAACGCCTCCTATGTATTTTTTTAATTTTTTGTTTTAAGGTAATTTACGAATTCGTTTTTTTGATCTTTCAGGCTGCCAAGCTACTAAAATTCCTATTTCGCCTAATGCCATATTAACAGCCGTCAGATGCTCGTCCTTCACTTCCCATATCCAGCGATCTTCGCCGAGTAGACGAAGTACTCCTCGCTCTTTGTCATCATTGATCCAATCGAGCAATGTTTGATGAACTACTTTGATTTGCAAATGCTTCCCATTTAACACATTGTATGGATACACCATTCTCAGCATACTTGTCGTATATCGCCCAAGACCTGCATACATTCCAGGCGCTTCTTTTTGAAAAGCAAAGCCATTCTCAAACGGGAACATAGATGTGCAATTTTCTCCCGCTGCATAATGCAATGCAGCTGTGATTTTTTCAGCTGTATATACAATGCCATATGGAACATGAAATTGCTCTGCTACATTCTTAAGCCAATCAGTTATTGCCCCGTAAACCTCTTTAATGTTCCCGTCACAATGTGCTCCTATATGCGGAAAATTACCATATTCGCCAGTCTGATAGGTAAAAGCGGCATCCCAAGGTAAGCCACCTCGTAAATCACTGTAAATCCAGTAAGAAGTAACCTTTCCATTTATAATTCGCTCTTCTAGTTCCTCTATAGCCACCTCAAAAAGATCATGATCCCCATCACTTAAATACTCGTAATAACTAGCTCCTGTAATCGACATTCCAATGGCAGCAAAAAAAGATTTTCCAATGTAAAAAGCGGCCAATGGACTACTATCACTAGTGTCGTAAAGCGCAACACCTGTACACAAATGTATTACCTCCTTTATAAAAATGATAAATGCTTAACTACGGAGGATTTCTCGTTATGTATATCTCACATACAATTAATTAAAGCATGGTCCCCCCCTAGAATTCTACTAATTAAACATTGATTTACACATAAAAGAGAATATTACCCATCCCATTACCGCAATATTATAACGGAATAGGTTTAATTTCATACAATCGTTAGCGGACATCTGGTAAATAAGTGCGATTCAAGGTTATAACCACTTAAAGGAAAAGTGTTAACTTAGCGATATGAGGTAAAATACTAGTGAGATTATAAAGGGGTAAGCCCCGGTAGATGTTAGCATTTTGCTAATCTCTCCGAGGCTTTTTTGAAAGCGAGGTAAAAAATAAGGGTAATGATATAAGCCTTATCCATATAACATGGCTGGTGCACGAACACCTTGTAAATAGTCTGCAAGCTTCCCAGCGTATACTTTTTCTAAATAGGGTAATTGTGCGATACAATGCGGTGTCATTAATGCTGGGTTTTGATAAATTTTCAAACCACCCACCTTTAAAAGCATCGCCACAAATTGTGAGCAAAAATAGGCACGCTCTCTTCGAACCTCTCTTTGCATGACAACTCCAAAGAGTCCAATAAAATTATATTTATAGCGATCACGATTCAAATACATATAAGTTACGAATTTCATCATTTCTAAGAATTGATACTGTGAAACTCTGCAACGATAAATGACACAATCTGCGGTCTCAAACAATCCTCTTTCTGCATCTTCTCGCAAAAAACCACCGCTTAGAGGATTATTTAGCTGCTTACGTCCAAAGCTATACATATCGAAAAGCTCCTCATCGAACGCAATAGATGCATGATTCATCTCTTTCCCAGTATACATTCCAATAGCTTTTGATAATAATGTTCCTGTTTTTGTTAATACTATGTAAATGGTGTATGCCATTTCTTCACCTACTTTAATATTCTTTACTACTACCAATACGGATTGAATCTTCAAATAGTTTCGTTAATTTCCTTTTTTTATAAGTATATAATTCAAATCTTAATTTTTTCCTCTATAGAAACTTAAAAATTTCTTAATTTTTTTGTATTTTTAATAGGCTAACTATGATTAAATCAATCAATGTTTGCGTGCTTTTATTTTTCTACTACCTTTATTTATATGTTTTGAATCTTAATCTTATGTGGTGCACAGATGGGGTGTGAATAATTTTTTACTGGGGGAGTCGGGTATAAAATATATCCTCTCAGGGATGTACCTTAATCAGGTAGCTACGATAAATATTTATAAATTAAAGAAAGTCACTCATTATTTTTTCAAATGAGTGACCTTTTCATATTAGCAATTTTTCAACTTGTGTTTTCCATGCTGGATTTTCAAATCTTAATTCTTCATCATTTCCTGGGTGTTGCTACAATTATTTTGATATATTTTCATCGCTTCTTTTAAAAATATTTGCTCTTTTTCTGTAAAAGGATTCGGAAATTTGAATGATTCTGTGGATGGTAGTTTTTCTTCAATCAAATCTAACTTTCCCTTCAAGGTTTCATTCATAAGTACTAAAAGTGTTCCAACAGTTTCTTGGGATTCTTTAGAAGAAGGTATAGCTTCATTGAGCGTTAAATGTTTAATTTCAAATAAAACCTTTGTCCATTTTTTATCTAAATCGATTTCTTCGGATTTATTTATATAAAATAATTCATCAGTTATATCTTCTGAAAAGTGTTCTTTAAACCATATTTCAGTATTTTCAGCAAATATTAATTTTTGTAGCATCGCACAAAATATGGCGATATTGATAACTTCCTCATCTTTTACTGTTTCAATAAGATGATTTAAATCAGATAATGTATTCATAATTTCAAGTTTTTTTGCTTCAAATAACTGTTTTTGATCGATTAAAGATTTTAAGATTACTTCCCCTTTAACAGTATTTTTTTGAAGCATGTCTTTAATTTCTTTTAGCGACAAACCGAGAAACTGTAATGACTTAATGTTTTGTAGAATAGTTAAATCCTCATTTGAATAAAGTCTATGTCCACCCTCTGTATAATCACTTGGCTTAAGTAGGTCTATACTGTCATAATATCGAAGTGTCCTAATACTAACACCAGACTTTTGCACAAGTTCACCTATTGTAAATATACCTTTTCCCAACAAATTATTCTCTCCTCTATTCACTTAATGATTGACTTTAAAGTAACGGATAACGGGATAAGAAAACTTTTTTCCATTGAAAGTATAAATTGCCGCAATTACGATTAATATTGTTTCAAGTATAATAAGGACAAAAGAAAGAGTAGAAGCTGCACTCCATTTTTCGGAAATAAAAGTTAAAAACAAAAATACTGGGAAGAAAGTAAAATGAAGATTCATCCCTTCTTTTGCATGATCAGCAAAATATTTATTCTTATTCCTTGTTACTAAGTATACCAATATAGGTAAAACAAAAGTTAGTACTAGCGAGAACAGATGCATTAAACTTGCCAATCCTCGGTTTAATAAACGCTCTTTTTTCATAGTGCTGTTCCTCCAATATCATTATTTGATTGTTTACCTTTTAAAGTAAGTAACCAAATTCATCATAAAAGGTGACGTTACTGGAGATTCAAGGACAAATGATAATTTTTTTCAGATGTGTTGATTAACCATTTTTATACATTCGAAGAGGCTGATTTCCGTTATGGGCTACTCGCTTTCCTGCGAGAGTCGAGTAGCCCTACACTACAATCAGTTGAAATGGTAATATATTGGCAAAGTGGTAACAAAAAAATCTTTTCATCGCTCAATAATAAACCTATTTTCCCCTAATCAACACGCCTGAATTTTTTTATTAAACTCTCAAATAACAGAATTAGCGTTTGAGTTTTAGTGATTTGTATCTATCTTTCGGTGATTCATTTTTATAAACTCACATGTGCTTATTAACCATTCATTAGATGACGCTGATTTTCGCAGCGGGTGAGCGTTGAAACGCTTCCTCCGCTTTGTCTTATTGCTGTCGCCAGACTGGTGGTAAAAAATCCTGATGTTTCATTTGGACTTCAATCATCCAATTGTATAATTTTAGTTATTCAACCTAACTAGATGAAAATAAAAAAGACCAGATACGGAACTGCCCCCGTTGCTAGACAAATCTAACAAAGGGGGCAGTTTAGCATCTTGGTCTTAGTCATTACTACCGATTATAAGTCAAAAGCCTTCATCTTTTCTAATTCTCTCTGTCTTTTACTAGCTAAAATTTTTCTGCCACTCATCCAATATCCTACTAAAAATAGTTCACCGACAATCCCAAATAAAATGAACTGTATCATAGACCATTCAAATATCCCGTAAAACTGTACACTTATTAGCGTTGCTATGTATATAATTGGTAACAAGCCTCCCCAATACATATTATTTCTAGTAGATAAAAAATGTTGCACTGCAAAAACAATTAAAATTAAAAGTAGTCTATACCAATCGCTCACTATTTTTGTACCTCCATTTTATATTTTTCAATTATTAATTTAGCGTCCTCTAAGCTAATTCGATCATCAATTGACAGCCTCTTTATAAAACTTATGAATTCTTCATTTTCAGAACTCTCATTCACATTAATTTTATTTATCAGCTTATCTAACCGAATTCTTACAGTCGGATAGGAAACGTTATAATATTTCGCTATCTCTTTTAATGAACCTGAATTTATTACAAAATTTTTAATAAACTCCACATCTTCCTTTTCTAAAGATAAAAGCCAACTTGGGATTTCATTATTATTCAAACTACCCCTCCTTCATATTATTTAACTTTACTTTATCATTATCTTTAACTTTATTCAACTTTTATTTAATTTTATTTATTTTTTTAAAGAATACTTCATTCTTTGCTAATGACATCGCTCAGAATAGATCACCCAATGTAATAAAGTTTTCCATTTACAAAAAAGAGCAGATACTCATATTTAATCGAGTACCTGCTCCTTTTTTGCTTACTTCTAAATTATAAATATCTATTTTATACTTCCTTTTATTTTAATTTTATTTCTCAGGCAATTCACTATATAAACATAGCATTCGAAACATAATAATAGTAGTGTAAAGCAATTTAGCTTTGCACCTTCCGATTTGTTGGCTAGGGTCACTCTGGTCCAGTGACCCTTTTTAATTTACTTATCTCATCTCACTCCATACGTGCGAATCAAAAAAATGGGAATAGATTTACTCTATCCCCTAATCGCTGTCTCTCTCGTTACATATTTTCAAATTGGAGGTATTCTAAAATATTTCCAAATGGGTCTCTGAAACTAATATATTTTCCTGGAGGACAATTAGTTGGTTCATCTACAATAAAATTTACTTCTTTCTCTTTTAAGAATTTAACTGTTTCATAAATATCTTTAGTTTGCAATCCTAATACAACGCCTGTAATTTTATTATCTTGATTATAGGTTGTATTATCGTTCTCCTCTAAAATAATTGGTAACTCTCCGTGCACAAGTGATGCAATATTTGGACCATACTGCTTGTTTAATTCAAAACCTAAAGTATTAGTATAAAAATCAATTGCTTTGCTTAAATTTGGCACATAAATGCTTATAACACAAACTTGATTCATTATTTTATACCACCTTTTTTTAGTATTATAGTAAAAATTCTACATAAGTTAATGGAAATCCTTTTTTGTCTTATTAAACGGGTGCGATCGTTCAACTAGAGCAATCGCTTCTTGTGCTAACGTTATCATTTTTTCAATACATCTTGTTACCTTTTCTGAATAAGGTATGTTCTTTAGTGTAAAGAATTTGATCTGCCACATAAAAAAAGAACATGTTTTGATCAATCTTTTTTCAAAACATGCTCTCTGGATTTTTTTCTCATATCAAGGTTGATATCGTTAATTTATTCAAACTTTATTACAAAGTTACATCTAACAAGGAAAGATGCGAGGTAATTTCGACATAATTAACTCTTCATAATATCGATTCTTTTTCCCTGTACTTTTTCATCCAAAATAGCTGTTGTTATTTTTAGTTTGCCTTAATATATGATATAATTCCTTTACTGACTAACCTATGTAAGACAAAAACCAATTTTAAGCTGTAGCGATACCGTACGCTACAGCTTTTCTTTTGAAGGAAGTTAAAATATATTCGGACTATATATTCGGACTTAATTCACCATTCGCGTTCTCTAATAGCTTCTTCCATATCGATATCAAGCCCAAAATATTGCAAAATTTCTTCTACAGTTGTACCAATTGAATCACGTGCAACCGTTTCAATTTCACTATCATTTTGATCAAACTCATTTTGTAGTTCATTAATAGCTAGCGTCATTTCATCTAACTTTTCCTGAACCTCTTCTACTGTATAAGTGTTCTCCTCAATAAAATGAACTATTTTAACAATATGTAATTTAAGTTTATCCACTAAAAATGTTGGAAAATAAGGATCTTCGTACATATCCACTAAATATTTGAATTCAGAATCAAGTTTCTTCACAATGTTTCCTCCTCGTTGTTGATGTAATCAGTAGATTACCACATTTCTTCTACTATTTTAAAACCATCTTTATTTATCAAGATCTACAGACCAATCAACCTCTTCATTAAACCAATTACACAATTTAGTTGAACCATTATCCATTTTCAAAGGGATTTCTCTTGCCCACATTTTAATGTCACTTATGAACATCTCTTTTTCAAGCCCTTCAAAGTTGTGTTTTTCTAACGCCCTGTTTAGAAACTCTAAAAATAGATTCCCCAAATGATACCGTTGCTCTATTTTATACATTTTTTCATATTCTTCTACCGTAACTGCCATATCGATTGTCAGATAGTTATCTTTTTTAGTATATCGAATAAACGACTTTCTTCCATAGGATTCAGGTAAGCATCTAAAGGCGATCCCGATCGAAACATCGACATTCCTATATTTTGAATTTATATTAGCTTCCAATGCGTCTGTTAATTCACTAGCTAATTCATCAACTCTTGCACCTGCAGTATCTGAAACTATTGAAAAATCCATTTAACGCACTCCCCCAACTTATTTCGTATTATTTCTATTCTGTAGGTTATACAGACTCAAATGTTGGTTTAAAATAAAGTTCGATCGTTTGTAAAAAAGATTAACTGTTTATAAAATAGTTGCACCGTTTTATCCCTTTTGATGGTATAATTTTCTACATATTTTTTATTAGAAGGAAGTGAATTCATGAGTGATTTGGAAAAAATTAAACTCGTGAAGCCACCATTTCCCAAGCTACGATGTTTTTCTTTCAAACCTATAATTATCTAGGAGAGGATTATTTTGAAGAAAAACATCGGAAACAAAACACCTAGCTTATTATTACTGATTGTATTAGTAGGCTTCCCACAAATTAGTGAAACTATTTTTTGCCCATCATTACCTTCTATCGCAAAAGCGTTTGAAACTTCTATGAGTGATGCACAGCTTACCATGAGTGTGTACTTTATCGCTTTTGCCTTCGGAGTATTTTTCTTTGGTCGTTTATCCGATAAAATCGGTCGTCGCAAGGCAATGCTTTATGGGCTGTTTTTATATTTTGTTGGTAACTTACTTTGTTTAGTAGCAAATGAAATGGCGGTTTTATTAGTCGCACGCTTTATTCAAGCGTTTGGTGCAAGTGTTGGATCTGTCGTAACACAAACGATTTTACGCGAAAGTTTTTCTGGTGTTGAGCGTCATAAATTGTTTGCTCAAATTTCAGCTGCCCTTGCCTTCACACCTGCCATTGGCCCGTTAATCGGTGGCTTTACCGATTATTTTTTTGGCTTTAAAGTCGTTTTTTTGGTGTTAGTTGCTATGAGCGTTATTGTATTTTGCTATGCGTTTTTACGCTTACCTGAAACAGCCCTTACTACAATCGAAATGAAACCTATACTACCAATAGTGATGCGCATGATTACAAATAAGCGTCTATGGCGCTACGGCGTATTAATTGGCGGTATTAACGGTGTATTATTTAGCTATTATACCGAAGCGCCATTTATTTTTACGCAATACTTTACACTATCAAGTGCGATGTATGGTTTTTTAGGCATTATCGTTGCGCTCGCTTCTATCGCAGGTGCGATGCTATCTAAACGACTCGTTAACCACACAAAACCTGAGTTGATTATTGTACGCGGGTTAGCCATTATGCTCATCGGTATATTGCTCGCTACATCGGTACATTTTTTACAGGTTTCATTACAAATGCCAACCATGATTGTTAGTGTGTTCATTATTTTATTTGGTACAGGTACCGCTTTACCAAACTGTTTAAGCTTAGCGCTGCTTGACTTTCAAGACGTCATTGGTTCTGCGGGTGCGATATTTAGCTTAGGTTATTATCTACTCGTCAGCGCTACAATCTATGGTATGAGCGTTTTCCATAACGGAACAGTCCTTGCGATGCCACTATATTTTTTAGCACTAGGGATTATTATGCTTTTAATAAGCTTACCGTTACTTTATAAAAAAGATGCGATTTTTTGAATAATATCGCGATTCTTAAAAAAAGTTGCACCATTTAAAAAAAGATAAATGCTTAACCTTCACGCTACGTAATAGAAATCACTATATCATTTATAAGCCAAGCCGAAAATAAACTCTATGGGCACCTCGAAAGTGATTAAACTTTATACTAAACTTCAATCTGCTGGGTAAGAATCCATTTTGATCAATCTTTTTTTCAAAATGGATTCTTTTTATTTATCGTAAAATCTGGGTTTTCGTGATATTTTTTGATCAAACTGTATTTTAAAGCTACATCAAATACAAAAAAATCTATTCTTCTGCAGCTTCATTAAGCCAATCCAAAATATTTTCCCTTTTATTTAGACGTAATGCTCTGCTTGTGTTTGTTTCATCAGGAGGCATCACCTCAACGTTCACATACACTTTACTTCTCGGTTGATTTAAAGCAAATATTTCCTTTTTATCTATTTTTTCCATAGCTAAAACCATAGCTTCTAATCTAAAGTCTATTTCTTTAAACCATTTATTTTCATCAGTATAGTCAAGTAAACGCTCATTAAATAGTGTTCTTACAGTTTTAAAATTCTCGCAACCAAAATTCCAATATGGAGAATCTGCATAGGACCATTTTATTAACTCTACATCTTCCTTTGAATATTTTTTTGCGACATTCTCCAATGCTTCCCAAGACCATGCTGAAATAACTGGTGCAACAGCCTCCCCTGTGGTCACCAGTGCACAATAATAATAAATTTCTTTGTTTTGAAATAAATTTAAAAAGGATTTTTCTGTAGCGCGCGCTATTTCATCAACTAATAACTTTAAATCTTTATCCATCTACATTTTCCCTTTTTTCACCTTGAATTCGTCATATTGATGGCGCTTTAATACTTCAGCATGAAAAGTACTCTTGAGTATTTTGTAAGGAGTTGGATGTCCCAGTGGGAACTCTTGATTTCACCGCAAGTGTCATATTTTCAACTATTGCAAATGGTTTACCACATTCCATCTACTTATCGTATTTCAAATGTCAAAAAAAGGAATCTACACCAAACTCATTCTAGAGGTTCGCTACTTCAAAATGAATCTTGAATTCTATATCCCGCTTCTTGTGCCAACTTCTTAATTTCATCGATGTCAGATGATGGAACAGTGATTAAAACGTAACAGTCACTTTCAATATCCAAACATGCCAACGATATTCCCCTTTCCTTTAATTTTTTGGAAACTTCATTTAAAAACTGAGACGTTGGCAGCTCATCAAATTCTCCATCTTCAAACTCTCCCCAGCTTACGCACTCCATTTTTTTCCTATCCAATAATTCGTCAACAACATCGCAAATGTATAACCCTGTTTCTTTCCAATCGATTTCATATGCTAAATCTTGATCAAGAAGTGCATCAACTAAAGAAATCCATGCTAATTGTTCAATCGGGCTATCTATTCCTCTTTCATCAAGTCGATCTATGAACTTCTCGAAATAGGCTTCTGGCTTTTCTATAGCTAATGAAACCTCTGAAAAAATTTGTTCTTCCGCATCACATGAAAGCTTTTGCACAAGTAACAGCATTGCATTCATACACTCACTCCTCTTTTCCACTTAATAGTTGAAGGTATCTCCTATTCTTTTAAATCTCCCAATCAAATGCCTTTAACGTATAAGGCGTTGTGCATCCGGCACTTTTTCATTTTGAATGACGAATTGCAATATCTCATCCTCATCAAGTTTATACCCTGGTTTATCCTTTGGCATTTCAGCCAGAGGTGTTTGAAGCAACGGATGCTCTAAATTAGGTGTGGCTAGTCCCTCTTTTTCTCTTATTAACTGAATACAATAATAATCGTAGGGTATACAGTCGAACGATAAAATTTCACTTGATTTATCTGGCGTGTCGCTTAAACTATAGATGTGATAATCACATAGCTCATAAAGATGCTCTCCAAAATTATTTGTA
The DNA here is from genome assembly GCF_001708185.1 of Lysinibacillus xylanilyticus. Taxonomy (GTDB): domain Bacteria; phylum Bacillota; class Bacilli; order Bacillales_A; family Planococcaceae; genus Lysinibacillus; species Lysinibacillus xylanilyticus_A. Next base: position 49,024 of record NZ_MDDN01000004.1, read on the forward strand.
TCGTTCCAACTACGCATTAATTTTCGGTAGACATGATCTTCTGGTAAAATATTAAACAATTCAGGCATTTCACCAGTTTTCCAATAATGATATAGGCATGTCATAAAAACATGATGAGTCTTATTCTCAGAATAAAAATCTCGATCTTTCATGAACATATTAGTTGCATATTTGTATGTTAGCTCAGCAATATCTTCATAACCCCATAATAAAGAAAGCCCAATCAGTCCTCCTATTTGACTGCCCGATACACTTCCTCTACTAGGATTGCTTTTGATCATTTGTATCAACCAAAAAAGTTGCTGCTCTAATAAAATCCATGCCGTTGGTTCCCCATTTAGTATTCTATTTTTTGCATTCATTTCAAGATGAACACCTATTCCCATTTTTAAGCGATCAGCTAAACGATTTCGTTCATTTTTTTGAATTAAATCTTTCATTTCATTCAGTCGATTATCTAGTAATTCTTTTACTTCTTCATCTGAAATTACTCTTTTTTTGTAACCTTTCATTACTCGATCAAAATACTTCCAATACTTGTTGGTGCGCATATTTCCACCCCCTTTGATGTCCATCCAACAATGAAAAAATTGATTTTTAAGGTTTATTTTATTGTCATCTAATTTGACTGATTAAATGTTAATATACCTCCGTTGACTCGCCGAACTTTTCAATACATATTTCATCTGCAATACCGAATAGAATTTCACAATTTTCAGCTGTAAAAGGGATTTTCTCAGGATTATTAAGTATCTCTGCATAGTATTTCTTCCCCCTACTTACAACCAAATAACTTACATCTTCAATTCCGTCCTCTGACTCTTCTATATAATTCAAAAATGGTTCATCTTGTAATACAGCTGCCGCATCTAAAAATTGTTCCTGAAACTTTATAATACTCGCTTGATCCATTTCTCTTAATATTTCTCTTAATGTATCCGCATTTTGATTTGCATTCCTAATAATATCCCAAAACCAATCGCTTACAATGTCACTGATTTCTTCTGGTAAAACAAAATTAAAATTTCCCATAATATACTCCATTTGGATTTTTCTTTAATTAATATTACCATTTTTCTGCAAATAAAATCACTTTTTCCATCCCTATCATGATTTTTACAAGTTTTCCAGATAGTCTAGTAGATAGCACTACTTGATCTGGTCTTCTGAGTCTACAATTTGTGTTATCCAAAGCCATAATGTCCTATTAGTATCTTCCTTTCAGCATTGCTAATTAGTATCGGAATTGTTGATCCCACTAGTTTATTACTTTGATTTTATTCCAATCCGTGCATAGCAAAAAAACACCTAGAACAATTGAAAGTTCTAGGTGTTTTTATCGAATTGAATCGATTCAACTCAGAAGGTACTAATAGAATAGAGTACTATAACCATTTCTGCACAGTATTTAAAAATCACTGCTTCCATCTAGCTCACTTGCACTTACTTGCCACTACAAAACTTTTATTAATTGTTTTCGTCAAGGAAAGCACGCTTTTCATTAAAATATTTTATTTCGTCTCAGTTCTTACTTTTGCACCCAACGTCATAAAATAGTCAGCTAAAATTAAATTATTTTCCCCATATCCCTCAGCTATAAGAAACTCATTATTATTTAATCGGTTTCGTATTTCATCGAATGATAGACCCATTTCTTTTTTTATTGCTAAAATCACTTTTGATCTATTTTTACCTGGATCATCAAGATACACATAATATTTTTTTACTTTTTCTCTAATTCGTTGCTCAATTGGAGGGAAATTTTCTTTTGATTTTGCAATAGGAAGGAATTCGCAAATATTTTTAATTTCATCATTCGTTAATTTAATTTTCCACTCCTTCTCCATTACTTCATAAAAATTAAATTGATATTCTCCACTTTTATAGTACCTATCATCATGTTTATCAAGCCACACAGCTAAAAAATAGTCGAACTTTTCCAGTGATTCTACTAGGAGTTTTGGGGAAAATCCTCCTCCAACATAGTCATAATATATTGGAGTTTCAACTTTACTTATATCTGCAATCACTGGATTCTCATTCCAACTGGAAATCATAATCCAATTTTTATTCCATTTCATTTTCTCCGAGAAATCTTTCCAATCTCCATCTTCTCTAATAAACCTGTAACCTTCTAAAGCAACCATTAGATTTTCCAAACCTATAATATAGAAATCATTGGTCCAATCAAACATTATGTCATTAGATTTAGGTAAATCACTGTACCATTTCAAAAGGGCTTGACTTAATAGGGGAAGTTGAAAATTTTCTTTTAACGCCCGTTTCGTTTCTTTTGATACTCCTAGATATCTAATTTTACTACCGTTTTCATTTTTAGAAATCGAATGAGCTAAGTATTTCATTGTTTTTACAGCCCCCTCTCTATTGCCATTATTGAGGATTGACTCACTGACCAAGGCTAGCATACCTACTCTCCATACGAACCCAAGCCTCCCAGAAAGAGCGAGCTTCTCATTTTCTAGTGGTATTCGGACACTGCAAGCTAATTATTATCCCATATCCTTACATGCAGTGAGCAAAATCCAACTACAACATCTAATAATTCGAGTATTCTATCTTCATAAGAATCATCCTTAACGACTGCTCTTAAACTTTCTAACACTGCATATGCATCATTTCGCTTACCACCGGCATCTTTATATTCCTTAAGGATTTTAAGCAAGTCAAATAATTCACAATGATTTAATAAACCATTGTGAATGTCAGTTTTCAATTTTTTATTATCATATTCTTTATTCATTCACTTTGCCCCATTTAATATATAGATAACCTTTTTAAAACTTAGTTCTAAACTTCATTCAAACAAAATCTCAGCCAATCTAGATATTTCGTGAACTGCATCTTCAAATAGCTCTTCTTCTTCTTTAGTGTACTTGCCCTCGTGAAAATAAAAATAATTACTTATATCTACAAAGCATAATGCGAGTTTTTTAGGAACTTCAGATTGATCTTTATATTCTTCAATCAGTTTTGTCATTGCTTCAATTAAGAGTTTGTAGCTTTCTTGATTTAATCCTTCCCCTGCTCGTAACTCCACCAATATTGAGTTATCACCAATTGTATAATCATAAACTACATTAAGTGCCTTATCTTTATTCATTGACTTCTCCCCCTTTATTGATATTATGTAATCGCTGAAGTTGGTACTTGACCTTGAACTAATCCTTCTTTTGATTTTACAGCAGCTCTACTCAACAAAATTATTAACTGATTCTGATTATATCTTTTCATAAACAGTTCTATCCTGTGGTGTTATGTCAACATTATCAGTAAATTCGTCATTTTCTTGATTCTGAAAGCTTGCAAAAAAATCCTCAAGCCTGCGAGTTATTCTATGAGGATATTATTAAAAAGTTTTGATATCCATATTTTTACTTCATATTCTATTCTAATTGAGAACACTCATATAATAAATTATTCTTAAAGTCATCAGCAGATACTCTTACAACTTCTGAATTCTCCGGAACTTTGAATACAACTACTTGCGTTCCTTCTTCTGATAGGTTAGGTAATATTTCTTCTATGAGTGTATGTAAGTCTTTTTTTTGGGTTTTACAGTTTCCCCATTCATCTCCTACACATTTCATAGCATACTCTTTAAATGGCCAAATAGGCATCGACAGATTTCCCTCTTTATCTGAAGTTGTAACAAACCCTTCATTTAGTTTCAAAGACCACGCCTCTTCCCAGTCTGCAATACGTTTTACAGAGTAAATATATCTATCCCTAGCTGATTTTTTTATCATGGCTTTAAACTCTGGACTCGATTCAAATGCCTTACCCATAGTAAACTCCTCATTTCTATTTTTATTAACAAGGGGTTTGGTTACTCTCTCCCTCGTTATTTTTTCTTCTTTTGTGTCTACTCGTGATCAGTGAACGATTGCCTAACCATCATAATTATTCACAATCTAATGAAACATGTATACAAAAATATGCCAAAAAAGGAAAATAAACACCACAAAAAGATTAGCATAGTTCCTAAAGAATTTATGCTAATCTTTTGATGTAATTATAATTTTTTACAAATATAGCCCAAAGCTTTCTAATCTAAACGAATCCTATTGTTGTTTGAAAACATGCAACATTTCTTCTTTTTTATTTCATAGAGATTGCTGATTTCAATACCCGCATGAATATCAATTACTATCAGGTCAAACTAATAGTGAGCATATCAAGTAATTTTGAGTCTGGGTTTTTTATGTTTATTTATCATATGGTCTATATTTTATTTGTAGCTCCTTAACTGCTTCTTTTCGATTTTCAATATCTTCTTTTAAGAATAAACGATCTCGAGTTAATTCCTTTATTGGAACTAACTTTTCACGCTTTACAAGTGAGCTTAAAGCCTGGCGAGATATTTGTAATTCGGCCAATACCTCAGAAGAAGTTAATATTTCAGATTGAACTAATTTAATAAATTCATTTTTATTATCTACTTTGTATTTTGTCAATGGGTTAACCTCTTTTCTTCCTAAAATACGTGACTGTCCCAAAGACAAGTAATCGATGGTTCATTATCTCCTCTACTTAATAACTCGAAGACACTTGAGAAAAGATTAAAAGGAATAAATTTGCGTAGAAACCCCTTTCAATGCACTGAAAGTATACTAAAGATTTTTGGATGCCTTTGTTACAGTTAACAACTATAACAATCCTCACAAAAGCAAGCAAATCAACTTTTGCTGGTTCTTGAACATATTTTGATAAATAGATTTCCTTGCACTTTTACCTCTAATGATGTCGGCACTTCTTATTTTACTTTCGTTTTTCAACTGCAAACGAAAAAGAACCTGCTCGTTCGTTCCTGCAGCTTGTAAGTTAAGCAAATTCCTTGTAGACATTACAAGACATGCACTTACTAACATAGAAAATGAGCAGATTCTTATTATTTTATATTATGTCGGCCATAAGCCCTTCATCTCTCTTATAGTAAGACTTATAAACCAAGCACTCGGTACATAATAGTTGGCCTAAAATTCCCGTTTTCAGCGCCTAGTGCAATGTTATTCTTGACGTTAATCTTTTTTCACCCAAGTTGTGCAGCTTAGTGTTGACTATCCATTCTTAAAGTACTTTTGCTGCATAATCTGATTTCTTCATTTTAGATTCAACATTTCAGAGCCATTGTAATACTTCATTTTAATGAACTAAAGATATAGGCTCACATTGCCCTTTTGAAATAGTACGGAATAAATCATTCAGAAAAAAGTTCCATTGCCTTTTCCTGTAACTCAATTCCAATTCTCTCTAATTCTTCTAAAATCTCATCTTCAAAATATCCCGCTTGAAATGAAAATGCACCATAGATGTCAACCATAGCCAATGCTAACTTTTTTGGAACTGTCTTTTTATCTTTATAATAGTGTGTTAAAACATCCAGTGCCCCGCTCACTTGATTTAATAAATCAGAATCTAACTCCCTATTCATTCTTAATTTTACTGGTACTGAATTTTCACTAACTAACCCAATATAAATTATTTCAATTGCTTCCTGTATATCTATAATTTCACTTCCCCTTTTTAAAAAGTAACCTTATTCATCGGAATCTATCGAGAGCCAGTTTGAATGAGATTACTTTAATCATTAACATCTATTTATCTTTCTTCTTTTGTGCTGTACCTGTCGTTTTTGGCAAATAACACTGTATCCTTGCATGAGCTAATTTTGATCAAACTAACCCAAAATTCTCACCTTTTACTCCAATTAGAAGTTTTTTTTCATAGAAAAACTTCCCTAATTCATGTAGGCGTTCTTCCGGAACTATCCACAACCAATTTCCTTGCCCTAGTTCTTCCAAAACACCATTACTAGGAGCTTGTATCCAATTTTTAAATGAAAAAGTAGCATCTTCATACTCTAAAAATTCACGGTTTATGATGTTGACTGGATATATGTGTCTTAGTTTAGGAGAAGAATTGTAAAGTCTATCTCTGTTTCTAGGATTTAATGCAAGCCACCAAGTATGATTATCTTCCATATATAAGTCTAGACTCTCACCTTTTCCCCAGATTGTTTCATATGAAAAATATCCAAAATTGACTATTTTATCATCCAAGTAAGCTTTTAATAAATTTACAAGAATTTGTTTATGATTAATTTCTAAACTGGTATTAAAGAAAATCTGTAACTCTCTACTAGGTTGATCAAACCTTATTCCATATTCCCAGGAGCTTGGAACTTTCAGACTTTTGCCCTTAAATATCGTAAACGAAAATAAACTTTCCACATTTCCTTCATGCATCTCATCGAATTCACTTTGAAACTTTTCAAGACTCTTCCTCTCTAACTTCTGATAGTTCACATCATAACTAACACTTTTAAGAGGAAATCCATTGTTAGAAAACAGCTCAATAGATTTTTTTATCCATTCTGAAACACTGCCACAATAGCCATAAATATTACAATATATCCTACCATTTTCTGTATTCATATTGAACTTCCTCCATTGACCTTATTAAATTTAAAGAAAGAACAGCAAATAAATCCAGTTCGAGATTTATCACTGCTCTTGCCCTATCATGCCAAAATTAATTTATAATTTAAAAGAAGCTGTAGTTAATAATCGGTTGTATATTTTCTACCTTTTCTTCACTTCTTTGAAGAATATACATAGGGATTATTTCATTTCCGAGTGCGCCTGACCAAGTGCATAGCGAAAGATCAATTTTTTCACCAGTACCTTCCAATTTAATTATTGGCCATTTTTTCCCAAGACATGCTGGCCATGTAAGCAATTCGTCACCAGGAATAACAGATAACTCCTTTATCTCGCATGTAGAGTCGGATTTCCACCAGTAAGTCCAATTTGGATATATTCCAACACTTTTACTCCGAAGCTATTAATAAATCTGCGAACATTTTCATATCTCAAAACTTCTAGCGATTTAAAAAAACATATGTAAAAGTAGTTCGTGTGAATGTATTCTTCATCTCTTCACATTAAGAATATTGCCAATAACTTTTTATGGGATTCTCAATCGAATCTTCTAAAATCTGTGCATATAAATATATAGCACCGAACGCAAAGGGATAACTTTTTCTTGGCTTTATCAGAGTGTCTGGATACCCTTCCTCATCGACCTGGAATATAAAACTAAACCCATCATCATGCAATTCCTTATAATAATAGTCTTCTTCCTGAATATGCTTTGGAGTTCCCAAAAATTTGATAAGAAAACTTTCTTTCAATGCATTTTTATCGCTTACAATATTAGCTTCCGAAATAAAATGCTTTACTAAATCAGGGTTGGTAAAAGTATCAAATTTACTTTCTTCTGTTCTAGGGTGTTTAATTGTTACTAATGAACAATTTGGATACTTATTTTTAGAAATACGTTCTTCAAAATTTTTAGGAGCAAAAATGGAAATCATTTCGTTTTTCTCAAGAGGATTAACTATAGACAAATAAAAATGCAACTCAGTTTCTCTATTTACTATGGCTTCCGATTTATCAAAATAAGCTGGTGCATTCCCTCCGATCCATCCATTACGGCTATCATTTTCACTCGCTTGAAAAATCATACACTCTTTTCGTTCTTTAAGGATTTTTAAATCTACCATTATAATCCCCCTCGTATATTTTTCGCATTACATGGTACAAGCCCATGCTTTTTCCTTTTCTCCATGCTCGATAGCTGTAGTCCTAAGTTCCATCGAATAAATACCGTTTTATCCTCCCATTTCGCTTATGCACTTATCGGAAACGTATCGCACAATTACATCTCTAACAAAATCTTAAGTACCATTAGTATTTAAAGTCGAACTAGAAACAAAAGAGTAGCAATAAAAATCCAATTTTAAGGAATTTTACGCTACTCTTTGACAAGGTAATTATTACAAATATGTCCACCAAATGCTACTATTTTGTTTGCAAAGCTACCATCTAATAAATACCTGTAGTTTCACCATACTTATCAAAATATACCTCATCTGCAACATGGGCAATACTTTCATTTGTCCTATCTTCTACGGAATAAGGGATTCTTTCAGGGTGTTTTAGAATTTCAGCATAGTAGGCTTTACCTTGACTCACAACCCAATTGCTAATATCCTCAATGCCGTCCTCCGAACTCTCAGTAAAGTTTGTGAACGGCTCGTATCTTAATTCAACTGCAGCCTCAACAAAAAAATCTTGAAACCTATATATATCATTTTTATCCATTCCTGTTAGTATTTCTCGGAGCTTGTTCTCATCCTGATCTGACTCGTTGACTATTTCCCAAAACCAATCGCTTATTCGTCCAATTCTTTCAGCCATCCATCTTAAACCACCTTTTAAATCTTTTTCTTCAATTTTTATTAGTTGAGAAGTTTAGTAAAAAAGATCATTTTGAAGGCGCGCTACATACGAGATATTTATTACTATTCCAAAGACCGCATTCTGTTATTAATGTTTCATGATCTCTTTTAAATATTAGCCCTGCCCCTTCTTGAGAATCGTATATCCATCCTTGTTTCTCTATTTCTTCTATAAATCTTTTTTGTCCTTCACCTTGTTCGAACAAAGTAAGATACCAATCATATTCCTCTGTTTTCCCAACTATTTCGATTTTTTTATTAGATTTTTCAAGTATATCCATTGCATCTGAAGATTTTATCTCATTTGTAGGAAATTCAAGTTGCTGGTGTCTAATTATAAAAACTAGTATTAAAACAACAATTAATATCCCTAAAATAGTTACAATTCTTTTCAAATAAAAACCTCCATTAAATTGAATGCACTATATGTTATTTATATCATATAAAGGTATTAATTGTAATATTTGAATGATTGTTTTATCATCAACGTTCCATCGCTTCCAATTTATTAGCCATTAAATATTTGTTATTTTCATTTCACCCCTCACCTCAAGTTGACATAAATCATCTTTATATACTCAAAATGCGCCACCTTTATTCTCTAGCTATCGATTTAACAATATTCCCATAATTCGAAATCCGAATTTCACAAAACAAGAACGTATGTGCTATATTGATGTTAGACAAAAATGAGGGGGAATACACATGGAAAAGCTACGTTCTGCATTGCATGCTTTCGAGCTTGGAGAGGTGGCAGAGCAAATTTTGCAGTTCGCAAAAAATTCAATTCGTGTTACGACAATACCAACAGCAGATGACGCCATTCAAATCGGACATTCTAAAATTGGCGGTGCTCCCGATGTACCGACAGATTTTGTATGGCCCTATACAAATAATGATCAACCGTTATACTTTCTATGTCAGCTCAATTTAATGGAAGTAAAGCCATATGATTCATACAATTTATTACCGGATGAGGGGCTGTTATCCTTTTTCTATGATGCTGCTGGACAGCCTTGGGGCTATGATCCAAATAATGGCGATGGCTTTCACGTTTTCCATTTCACACAAGCGCCTGACCGTTTACAACGAATGCAGCAACCCACAGCATTAGATGAGCATATCGATAGCGCGGCGTTACAATTTAGAAATGAATGGACACTACCCTCATGGGCGTCTCCCTATGCTGAAAATTTAGAAGTCATTTTAACAGCGGAACAACAGGATGCCTACAATGATTTTTTATATGATTGGGTCGATGAAGAGTCAATGGCACAAACGACACATCGCATAGATGGTCATCCTGATACGATTCAAGGGGATATGTATTTACAATGCCAGCTTGTCACAAATGGTTTATATTGTGGGGATTCAACAGCCTACAATCACCCGTTACGCAGGGAACTTGAACCACACGTAAAGGATTGGCATCTCCTATTACAGCTTGATTCGGAAGATGACCTCGGCTATATGTGGGGCGATAGCGGCAAACTATACTTCTGGATTCGCAAGGAAGACTGTAAAAATAAAAACTTCGATAAGGCATGGACTGTTTTGCAGTGCTATTGACTAGTTGTATGTAATGATTTCAGTGGCTTTAATCGTGATGTTACATCAGTATTAATATATTTACATTTACAGAGGGAGGCAATACCATGATAGTTGAGCAATTCACCAAAAATGAAACATTATGGCTACAACTTGAACAAGAGCTACTTTCTAAAAAATATAAAATTGAAACAGACGTCTATACTTCTAAAATCATCACCCCTTCTTTTTCACTAAACGACATCACGCTGCATGAAATACTTTGCCACTATCAACAGCTCGCATTGTTAGATGGATTTCGTCAAGAGCTTGGCTTTGAGACACAGCGCTACTGCCTTTCTAATTTCACTAACAAGCACCGATCATTAGCCTACTTACCATTGTTAACCTACTATGCAATAAATCTAAGAAAGTATGGTGCAAGTTTCGAATATTTAACAGTTAAAGAATTGTTAGCAACCATTAAAGAATTAGATACAGAAACTTACAACTCATTAATCACAATTGGCTCTGGCACTTTGCCAGTACATAAACAACAAATGGAATCCGACCTAATTTTTTGCCAAGCAAATGATGTGCTGGCAAAGATTACGATTCAAATTAAAGAGGAAAGCGAAGAGGCTTATCGCCAAGCATTAGCCTACTTGAATGCTTTATTAGAAGAAGATTTCCCTAAAAGCTATAGCATTCATTATGAAGGTAAGAGTAACTTAGTGCTACCAATCGAGCATTTACCTGTGACATCATCACATCACTTCTTCGCTAAAGCTGTCAGCTACCCTAGCCTACATGCCGCACTAGCCGAGTATAGCTATAAGGCGATGGCACAATATCATTTTTATCAAGATGTCGATGAGGAACAGGCTGCGATGCCGAGTACATTCGCCGTTTTTGGTCTTGGTTTATACGATAAAACCTATGGCAAGCTCGTAACCGACTATATGTATGAATGCGATGGTGACCATTCACCAATGCCTGAATACTTTGCGAAAGCCTATGTTGAAACATTTGGGCTAACACCGGAAACATTGCCCGTCTTTGTATGTACGATACAATCTGTACAAGAAGTTCCGTATGATGCTTTTTTTGAACAAGCTATGAGCACAGATGATAACTTACAATGGCTCGAAAAATTTATGATGACACCACTTATAGAGCTTTGTCCATATATTCCTTTCGAACAAAACGAAGAAATTGAGGAATTTAAAGATATGGCTGTAGCGCAGCTTTTATATACATGCTTTGGCATCATCCATTTGAATGACTTTACAAGCTCAGCATTCATGCGCATCCCAGAACCATATCGAACACGCTTTGAGGCGATTATAAAAGAACTTATATAAGGAGTATTTTCATGCAAATTGCCTATCAAGAAATGTTAACGATACCTTGGCATCGTTTAACAACTGCATACGGAAGAGGTACAAAAATTCCAGAGTTAATAAAGATGGAGCAATATGATAAGCTTGCACAATTAATTGAACATCAAGGCACGCTATGGCAGGTTACACCATGGGTTATTCAACAGCTTTTACACACATTGCCGAATCGATCTGTAGAAAGTGTAAAGAAGGAAGAAATACATTTATATATTGCAGTTGCTTCTGCTTTTACTTGGGAGGAACTTACATCTTGCCCTGTGCAGCATATGGATGAATTGCTACAGGAAAAATGGCTTTGGTCAGTAGTTGAAGAGGGAGATGAGGAAGAATGGGAAGAATGGGAAGAGAATGAACCACGCGGCTATGAAGAATGTGCTTTTATTAGCTACTATGTTTACAGTGAATATCAAATGCGTGCAGCGGTACCCTTATTCCAAAATATCGCAAATATGCGAAAAGATTTAGCTCCGAGTATTACAGAGTTAATTGAGCTATTGATGAACCGCCAAAAGCTATGGGAAACAATTTAACATTAAAAAGAGCGCACCTTTATGATACGCACAACGAATAGCCAGCTATCTGAAATTTTTTCGGATAGCTGGTTATTTTGCATATACGCTGACACAATCACTATAAAATATTGATATAAGCATCGCCATTTTTTTGCACTGTTGGCACATAGGCAAGGTTGTTCGCGTAACGTTTTTGGATGCTGTGGCAACTCATACGCCACACCTTTTAACCTTCGCTCTAATGTTTCTTTTGTACAATAATTACCATTCATGTACCTCTATTGAAGGTTTCTAAATGAAAGGATTTAGTGTTAATGCATTAGTTGACTACGAGCTTAAGCCTACTAGTTTTTAATATATTTTAGCCATCCTTTTCCAAGTACTCCTCAGCTAGTTGTGGATCTTTGTATATTGCCATACCCGTTTTTAATTTTTTAAAGCCCATCTTTTCATAAAAAGGTTCATTACCTGTTGTTGCGATTAATTGAATACAAGAAACGTCCTCTAATTGTTTCATGATGTCCTCTAAAAGAATTCTCGCAATCCCTCTTCCTTGATAATCTTTATGCACTACAACATCGTAGATAGCAGCATTAAATACTCCATCTGAAAGAGCTCTTGCAAAACCTATTATTTTGTTATCTTCTACTGCGAAAACTTGGTGTGTACTCTCATTGAATACTTTTTTTATGATAGGTTCGTCATGTTTCATCCATCCTACTGATTGATATACTTCTTTTAACATCATTAGCTCTTTTCCATCTATCTCATATTTAAGGACAACCATTTGCATCCCCCTACTTATTGAAATATTAGTATATTCTACATTATATCTCCTTTTTCTGTTAAGCAATATCAAATATGTGTAAAGGTATTGAATGGTGTTCTATTAACTCGTTAGCCAGTTTCTTCTAAGGTTCCTTTCCGCTTCATTGCTCTATCACATCCTGTTTTGATAGTAGTATTTTAGCCATTTTTTATCATGCGTCTTTTTTATTGATCATTTTTGAATGGAAAGAACTTCAGGAACAAAGATTCATTTAAGTTCGTTTAAGTAAAAAAGGAGGATATATATGGGAATCAATTTAAATTTGTGGTCATTCTTCATGTCTTTATGCTGCATTTTTTTATTCTTCATAGCAAGTTTTTCTGCAACTTTTATAAACCTTTTTGTCTCCTATCTTCATTTCCATCCATTGAGTGTTGTTTTACTATTAACAATCCTATGTTTTTTCTTAACACTTATTGGAATGAAAGATGTTAACAATATAACGTCTATGATTAGAAGCTTAATCTCAATCGTTATCACATTGCTTCTAGCTAGCATCATATCCTTTATATTATTTTTTGGAAGCTTGTTCAATTAGCGGTACTATGTGAAGATCGGCATTGCCTTTATACGAATTTAGTTAGGATTTATCTTATGTACATTGACGAACATGTGTTCCTTTTGTTAAAATATTAAAAAAGGAGGAAATTTTTATGCAAAAAACTAACACCATTGAATTAGTACATTTCTCAGAAGACTTTGTGGATGTTTTGAATGACTTTGAACTTCCGGAAGAACAATGTCAATTTACTGCCCTTCCAAAAGAGATTTCGATCGACATGGTTGGACAGTATCCGATTGTTATTTTGAGCGATAATGTACCTGTAGGATTTTTTGTCCTGCACGCAACAGAAAGAGTAAAAGAGTACACTAGCAATCCAAATGCTATGCTGCTAACGGCATTATCTATTGATCATAAACAGCAAGGCAACGGCTATGCTAAAAAAGGGATGCTGGCATTATCTGAATTTATTAAGAAAGTATTTAAAGAATGTAATGAAGTGGTTTTAGTGGTCAACCATAAAAATATTCCCGCTCAAAATTTATATTTAAAAGTTGGCTTTGTCGATAACGGGGAAAGAAGAATGGGACCTATTGGCGAGCAAATTGTTATGAACCTAAACTTCTAATAGATTTTCAAAAATCACTCGTCATGACATGAGTGATTTTTTTCTGTTTGCCCCTTACTGACGGGCATCAGGATATAAGGAATTTGAACCTACACATATGATTGTCATTGCTGATATATTGTTTTGATAATCAGCTATTTAAAGAAGAAAATGTCAATGACATGTGTATGGATTACATACTCTTTTGAATGTTTTAATTGAATTATTCCACTTCATTTCAAACCTTTAAGTTCTTTCTAATAGTTTACATACTATCGAGTTGTTGCGCATGCCAGGCGCACAAAAAATAGACATCCACAGAAAATGGTGAATGTCTAATTATTTTAAACCCTTTATAAGTCGTGCAGAGGCAAAGCAAGTTTCGCCATTTTTGAAATATACAACTCGTTCCTTGTGGTCTACAAATTCAATGTTTTGTCGATTCACAATAAAAGCCTTATGACATTGATACATCGATACATGTGCTTCCTTAAAATCCTTTAAGCGACCATAAAACTCAATATGCTCATTTTCCAAATGTAAAATAATTTTATGTAATGTGGGGGATGCTGCAAAAAAATAAATATCCTGAATAGCAATATTTCTCGTGTAACCATTGGCTCTAATTTGAATCTGTGAAGGTGCTTGTTGTTGACCAATTTGAAGATACTTTTCATATGCAACTTTTAGTGTTGTTAATACTTTTTGCTGTAACATACCTGTGTGATCCTTAATAATAAAATCTAACGCAGCAATTTTATACATAAACGTTAAATAGGTCATTTCGGCATGTGTTGTGACAAATATAATATTGCACAATGGGTCACGTTTACGAATCATATCACCTAACATAAGCCCTGTCATTTCATGGTTCAAATCGATATCCAAAAAATAACAATCTGCTTTTTCATATGCAATGACCTCATTAGGGTTTGTGGTCGTGAGTACAATTTCAATCCCATTTCCCTCCATCAAGGCATAGTTCTCAATGGTTTTTTTTATATGCTCTAACTGAACAACATTATCTTCACAAATAATCACTTTCATATTTACACCCTCTCCTCATCAATAAACAACTCTTGTATAAATAGATTGCCATTAATTTTTGTATTCAATCGAAGTTTTGGAGAAGCGTCCACCATTTGGCGTAAAATAGATAAACCCAGACCTCGCTCCTCTCCTTTTGTCGAGAAGCCTTCTTTAAAAATTTCATGCACTTTTAACTCATGACTTTGATTGGATGAAAATGTATTCACACATGCAATTAACACAACACCATCCATTCGAATAAAGGCTAATCGAATCCAAGGTTCGGTAGCATTCTTACTGGCTTCAAGTGCATTATCCAATAGTATTCCACACATACGATTTAATTGAATCTCATCCAATGCTATTCTGTCGATATCTTCAACAATCTCAACGTGCATTGGTACGTGAAGAGTCTGCGCTTGGATAAGTTTTGTTGTTAATAGTCCTTTTAAACTGGCTATATGTAAACAATTAAGCATCGAGAAAGCCATTTCATGCGCTTGCTCATTCTCTTCTGTTTGTAAAATATGTCGATAAAAATAGGTTTCTAATTCCGAGTAATTTTTAGAATCTATAAAATGACGCATTGATGTTAAAATATTCATATAATCATGTTTAAATTTACGCATATCACGATTGATATCCTCAAGCGACTCCACATACGAATTAAATTCTTTCAATTGCATTTCCTTTTGTTTAATATGTATGTTCTTAATAACTAAGTAAACAAAGAAACCAATAATAATGATAAAGAGCATCAAATAAATCACAAAAAAGAATACATTATGTTGGACACTTTTGATGAACGATAGATCATCCATCAACACAATATCGGTATACATAAAGACAATCGTCATAAGTAACAGAGGAATCATTGCAGGTATAATATATTGCTCAAACATATACCATCCTGCAAAATAACTAAATAACCTTTTGTAGACAATCACCAAAATAAATAAGATACTCATCGAAACAACGAGTTGTACCAATGGAGAAGTGATGATAGCCTCCATGCCATTCGATAAATGATACACGACAAGCGAAGAAATATGGTCTGCCATAACAGCTAAAACTATCGTAAACAGTACGTGGACGATATTCCGCCATCGCTTTGTTTGCTGATAGATGAGGAAACTTACCACTAATATGACATACGCCACAGCATAGACACCTATAAAAGCAAACAACACTACTGGTGGTGCTACTATCAATAAAGAAACCTTCAAAACCAAATTTTTTGTTATTGTAATTTTGCTAAAATATAACGGTAAAATACTTAATACCAAAAATTGATAAGTAATTAAGGATAAATAGGATATACTCCACATACGAATAACAAAATCCCCCTAAAGCAACATCTACTTATTACCTATTTTAGAATATTTATAGCAATTTTTCAAATTTATTAAAATTCAATTCTTGTGGCAACTCCTCTTCTCTTATAGCACCCCAACACATATAAACAGAGCCAAAGTCAGCTAATTTAATAAGTAAGTCACATAAACTTTCAACCACTTTGTCAATAATAAATTTCATCAATGATATCCTCCTAATTTTGCAATAACCACTAAAACAACCGCCTTCAAAGCGCCCGCTACGAAAAATACGCTTATAGATGTTGGAAAAATAACGAGCAGTACGCCCAACACAATAAGTCTGCTATACAATTTTTTAAACAATAATGTTCGATGAGCTTCGCCTCGTACTTTTGTTTTTTTAGAACTCACTGGACCAATAAACAACAAGATGACAGCTCCTAGCAAAAATGCTCCCCCAACAACGAGTGAAGTGATAGGTAATGCTACAGCTAAGCCATGTGATGAACGGGAATGAAATGCTACTAACAACAAGACACGTTCTAAATGATGAACAATGCGCACCATATGCTACTTGACGCACCAGTAAAAATCCAGTTTGAACCAGTAACATTTTCCAAAATAAACCGAACGCTATAGCTATACAGTAAATAACCAAAAATTTTTTCAACTCGCTTGTAACAACACGAAATCCATATACTAATTTAATTTTATCTACCTGTGTTAATGGTCTTCTATGTTCAAAATAATCTACTAGCATTTCCTCTTTTGCAGTAAATTCCAAATTATTACCTCCTCGATAACCAGTATAAAATATCCAGTAAACAAATAGTAAAACAATACATAAGAGGTATATTTATGGCTCATCACCAAAAGTTGTGGATGACATTTGTTAAAACATATACTATGTAAATAAGTTGATTGGAGTGGAGGCTGGGTGACTCCTTGGGGATCAGCGTCACAGATGAGACCCTGGAGCGAGCAACGCGAGTGAAGCGGCTCATCGGACGCCCCCAGGAAAGCGCCCAGTCGGAACGGAAATCAACCACACGTTTTGGTGATGAACCATATTTATATAGTTAAATGCTCATTTTCAATCTTCCCCCTTACATAAACGTTCAAAAAAAAGAACGTAAGCGTAAAACACCACTTAACGTTCCCTTAAATAAGTTTTTCCGTATATGCCTTATATACTGCTTCTAAATAATGAGATGTTCCAAAATATTCATTAATATGCCGAATCGCTTGCTCTACCTCTATATTTGTGAATTTTTGCGAGTTGCAGGTATAGTCAATAGAGTGCCCCTTTGCCAATTCCGTGAGCACTTTCATTTCTAACATATTCAATTCTCCAACTCGTCTTATGTCAACTATTTCTATTGAGTCTCCTTCAATGATATGAACTAATTGTTCTATCGTCATACTTTTATTTATTACCATACAATTCGAGATATTACTTGTGTAGTAATGAAGCTCTCCAATATTTTCATCTGTCATAAAAATAATTTGGCATTTCATTGTTTCGAGATTTTTTAAATATGGTATATAGTGAACAAAATGCTTATAAGATGTGTCAATTAACACAACATCATATTTTTTATTGGCATTTCCCCTTATGACAATCTCACTCGGCAAGTTAATGGTATCAATTGCCCAAGATGGTCTATACATAGTAAACATATTTTTTAAAAGCTCTTGAATAAGCGTGTAATTTGAATGTACTAAGATATACATTATTCTATTATCTGACACGAACATTTCTAAATAACACTCCGTTTTACAAATCGAGCAATATATAGACGACAACATACTAAAATAATCATCGCTGTACCTATACCTGAACTAAATATAAACAAGAAATCCCATTCTATTGGCCCGCCTGCATCAATTTGCATGATTAACTTGGTTAAAAACATACCACATGTTAAACCAAGTAATAAGCCGATAGTGACAATAAAGAGAACTTCAGACCAAATAACCTGTTTTAATTCTTTTGGGGAAAGCCCGATTAAACGTTGTGTATTGTATTGGTCTTTCCTTTTAAAGATAATATGAACAATTGTTTGCACTAGACCAGTACAACTCGCTACTACTAAAGCAGTCAAAACGACCATAAACATTGCCCATCGTTGATAAAACCATTCTGAGGCTTGCTCTAAAAGAACAGCTCGCTCCACAATTTTTAACGTTGGCCAATCACGAATCACCTGTTGGAGATCTTCTAATGTTGTGCCATTATCTAAAGTTAGATGGATTTTATCAATGGTTACAACATCTTTAATCAAAGGGGAATTCCAGTCAACAAAAAGGTGTTTATATTTGTTTTCTGTTGGAACGATTCCAGTAATTCTCAAACGGATGGCTTTTTCATTCGACTTTCTGTCAAAGTAATAGCCTTCTAAAACATCTCCTATTTTTAAACCATACTTATCAGCTGCATCATCTGTAATTTCAACTCTATCGGCTCCACCAAAATCTTTCGCAAAATAATTCAGATTAACACCATTATTAGTGAGAAAAGAACTACCCTTACTATCTAATTGAATTTCTTTTATTGAGATTTTTTTTCGCAATAACTCTATATCATTATACGAAATATTCTCAAAATAAGGATTATCAATCGCTACTTCATACGGATAGGTTTTTTCAATCATTGTTTCCTCGGATTGAACAATAGATTTCAAAAATGTATCATTAAACGTAATAATCATAATCAAAATCGCTAATATACAAACAACAGGAAAATAGCTATTTAAATTAGGAATGAATTGAATTTTTACATAGTGTGCTTTGTTTCCTAAATAGCGATGAATCCAGGAAGAGCATTTGTTCAACGTGTATACCATCACATATGGCAATAAAAAGAATAGACAACCTATGATACATACACTTCCAGTAAAAATTAAAATAATCGACTGAATTGCATCATTTTGCATAATACCTTGTACAAGAATGAGTAATGACATCACACCAACTATAAAAGTAAGTACGGTCTTCCATTTCGTCCAATGATACGATTTAAACTCATAATTTCTTTTCAATGCTAAAGGTAATATTTTAGTTACCCTCGCTACTTGAACGAACACAAACATGTAGAGTAAGAAATAAATAGCAAGTAAAATTGCTGAAAAATAGACAACAGGAATGTTAAAATGGGCTTGCGGTAAGCCGACCATCTCAACTAAAGATGGGACAATGAATTTTAGCAACAAAAGGCTACTGATTGCTCCTGCCCCTATACCTATTAGTAATATGATAGTCGATTGATAGTTGACAATCTTTTTTAGTTGCCCTGTCTTTGCTCCCATTGTTCTTAAAACGAAAAATTGGACTTGTAAACGACTAAACAATAATGAAAAAGTAGACTTCAATAATAGACCACTAATAATGATAATACTAACCACTAACATGATGATGAAAACGAGTAAGGAAATTAAATTTGCTTGTACCCAGTCCGTTTCTTTCGTTATATCAACACGTATATTTTGGAAAAGTTGATGTAATACAGTAGCTGTCTGCTCCACATCCGTTGTTTTAATCATTACAAACAAGCCCTCTACATCCGATGGAATACTACTTACACTTTTCAAAGAATCAATGTCCATATAGAGAATGGGCGCATCTTCTCCATATTCATTAGGAGATAGCACTTCTTTTATTAGAAACTGCTTACCATTTACCACGATTGAATCTGCAACAGATTTATTTAAAGTTTCTGATAAAGAATGTGAAATAATAACTTCATTATCTTTCGGTATGTCGTTCAAATGGTAAAATCCTTTTGTTAAATGCCCATTCGTAACACCTAATGTATAGGCTCCTTCAATCTTATCTATAGATGTAAATTGTAGTAAAATCGGTTCCACAAGCTCGACTTCTTCTAAAGTTTTAATCTGATTAAAACTTTCTTTCGTAATCCATTGACTAGATTCTTGACTAGATGAAAGGTTATAACCAGCAGAAATATCCACATCCCCATACAAGTTACGAATATTGTCTTCCATTTCTGTTCGTGCATTTTCAACATAGACCAACATTGTTGTAATTAAACAAACAGCGAGTGCTACAACTTGAATGGCAATGATTACTTGTATTTTAGCAGCCCTACAAAGTTTCCAAGCAATATTCTTTAAATCATACATCGAGATAGCTCCTCTGTATGTTTTTAAATTTGTCAAAAATCATCGTTAAATTATCACTATTCTCTTGGTTAATATAATTATCTACTAATTTCCCTTTATGAAAGAATAGTACACGATCAGCATAAGTCGATACATGTGGATCATGTGTTACCAATATAATTGTTTGATTCGTTAGATTTTTCAATTGAACAAGTGTTGTTAGAATATCGTTTGTCGTATTGACATCTAGTGCCCCTGTTGGCTCGTCTGCCAGTAATAATAGCGGATTGGCAATAATCGCTCTTGCTATAGCCACTCGTTGTTTTTGCCCACCAGATAATTCATGTGGTTTCTTGACAGCTAAATCACTAATTGACAATTTTGTTAATACATCTTTCACCTTTTGCGCAATTTTTTTAGAGTCCTCATCTAGCAAAATTAATGGTAGTGCCACATTATCTGATACCGTCAATTCATCTAACAAGTTGAAATTTTGAAATATAAAGCCTATATTTCGTTTTCTAAATTCCGATGCTATCGGTTCTTGAAATTGCTCAATCATCGGTACACCTTGAAAAATTAATTCCCCATGTGTAGGTTTGTCTAAAGCAGCTAAAATATTAAGTAATGTACTTTTCCCTGAACCACTCGTACCCATTATTGCAACGATTTCATTTTGATAAATTTCACAATTGATTGTATCTAGTGCTTGTATTGTAAAATCTTTCGACTTAAATTCTTTTGACACATTTTTCATTACTACTAATGAGGTTTTTTTCACATTTTGTGTCTCATCTAGTTTTAACTGTTTCATGGAAATGCTCCTTTTGCTCATACCATTTGGATTGGGCTTGATGCATACGATAATATAATACTTTATTATTTATCGAAAGTACCAATTTCTCCCATTTTCCCTTTATCCAAGATAAATAAGTATCTAAGCCAACATTATGGACTGAAAATTTACCACTTCCTACAATTTTTAATACTGTTCTTGATTACTACTATACAAAGTCATAAGCCCTAACAGTCTCTTTACTCTTAACATCTTCTTTCTTCCACATAACCGTATTTTTTTCACTTACTCCATTACGTTTATGATGACATAAACGTAATGGAGTAAAATGATAACTCTTGTGCTTATTGATTTCATCCACATCAAGTCCATCAACCTATACATATCAAACCTTTAAGTTCTTTCTAATAGTTTACATAATATTTTTATTCAATGAATAAAGTGTTCCTCTATTTGGTAAATTCTCATAGTAGCTCTTCTTGCTTCCATACTGCAAGATGTTTAAACTTATGGGGAACATTGCTGTCCCCCACCGTCATCAGCAGCTATACCTTCTACTAACCCCATAAGTTCAATATGTTCCACAAACTAATAAACGAATTCCAATAATAGGAATCCGTTCTATATCAATTTTTATACTAACTCCAACAATGGCTATGTAGGAAGTTCCTATAAGAAGCACGCAATTCATCATACGATAGAACTTTCATTTTGTTTATATCCAAAGTCAATCCTTCTTTACTCAATACTGTTTAATCTTTCAAGCCATTTCAATATGCAGCCACTCTTAAAGAAATCTAATAACGCACCTTCGCAAAAGCGCTCAGCTCTAACAGCACCCATAATAAGTGCAAGCACACACTGTGCATTCAAATTTGAAACGTCCGCATTCTTCATAGAATCCGTATCCCACTCAAGATCGTTATCTTTGAGAATATCTCCATAGCGGGTAAGCTCCATATTTTTATTACTTTCTTCAAAGGTGTAAACATCGTTGATGAAGTTATGCACCATTTCGGAATAGCCTACAAAAGGCATATGTATCGGATGTTCTGACGTTCCATCGTTTTCTTTATCAATAATCCATTCACCAATGCTCGCCGTCTGGATCATAGGTATGTATTTTACCAAAATATCGAATTTACTCATCATCGTCCTCCTCAGTATCGTCTATGCCTAATAACTTCTTGAACAACACTCCACTAGATTCTAGTTTGAAATTGAGTCTTTTTTAGTTTTTCTAGAGTTTTCTACTATTCCGCAATAGAGGTTGCTTTTTGATTTGCAACCTCTATTCTTTGAGTGGATTCTATTAGTTCTATTTCTAGTAAATTCTCCAATATATAGCCTTCTTCTTTTTAGTCTTAAAAAGTTGTTGAAACATATCGCAAATCCCTGGTAAATGCCAAATCTAAAGAAACCGTCTTGACGTAAAGCCCCCGTTAATATAATACTTAAACTTCCTCTTTTCTCATAATAGCTTTTATCCGTGCTTGTTCTTCAGTCTTATCTAAGTATTCAAAAAACCCAAGACGATTTCCCCAAGGGTCAGTAAATGTTCCCCATTTAGCTGAAACTTCTGGTCTTGAGTAAATTTCAAAGTTATCAATGTTAAGTTCTTTTATTAGTCTTTCTCTTTCCGCTTCGATATTTGTAACCCCTAAACGTAAAGGACCATTTCCTTCAGTAAGATTACCCTCTGCTACTTGTAACCAACAACCAGGTATGAGTTCCCACTCTACAAAACCATCATGTGGTATGAAATCTGGTTTCTTATCTAACAGTGTTTCATACCACTTATACCCTTCTTCGATATTAGATACTCGTACTTGAGTAGTCATTTCAAAAATCATTTTACCCCCTCCAGATTATGGTATATATATTTTTCAATACAGTTGATTAAAAACCCTTTATTAAACGTAATTTTGGATTATAACTTTTTTCTTTGGTTCGACAACTTTAACTGTATCAGTAAATGTGATAAGAAGGTTTTAAAAATGTTGCGTATTTAGTTAGACCAGTTTTGTATATCCCCTATTCCCATAGGGTCGTTTTCTGCGATTTCAAACTATCTCTACACACATTTGTTTAAACGGCTATGAATGAGTTCCTCTACCTGTGCTTTTAGTACTTGATTAGCATAACGTAGCACTTCATCCTCGCCGGCTGTTTTGATGCCATGTTTCCATCACTTTCCGAAACCTTCCTGGGCCTGGACACGTTTCGGAGATGGACTAAAATATTAAACGGCAACTGACGAAGGCAGGATCTGGGGATTGATGAGCGAGATATTTTTGTGGACCGTGCGAGTGGGAAGGATTTTAATTGTCCGCAATATCAGGCAATGAGAAAGTGTGATTCGTAATGGGGATTTTATTTATATTGATGCGTTGGATCAGTTAGGGCTAGGGCGTAATTATGATGAAATTATTCGTGTATGGAGGATATTACGCGTGCTGTTGGTGCAGACATTGTGGTGCTGGAGAATGGAACTCTGTTTGATAGTTGCAAGTTTAATGACATGAATACAGAGGATGACAAGCTTGGGTCGTTAATGGAGGAGAATGTATCTTTCAAGTATTCTAGATGTCTATATCAGAGAAATTGTAGCGCAAACAATTAATTCTACACAAGATATGTCATTCGTTTTGTATACTTTATATCAATTACCTGATTTACCGCAAGGCTGTATCTTGCATAGCGATCAAGGTTCTGTGTACACATCATATGCGTATCAAAAATCAGTCAAAGAAAAAGGAATTACCGTAAGCATGTCCCGCAAAGGCACGCCCACTGATAATTCCAATTGAAACGTTCTATCTCGACGGAATCTACCGCACGACAAATGCGCATATGATTCAAATCGTCGAAGACTACATTACCTATAATAACAATATCCGTATTCAAACAAAATTAAACAGCCAGTCCCACATACCTGAATGAAAACACGGCTATCATTCAAAAAATAACGTTACACCCGCCAGTTTACTTAAGCTAAAATGCTCTCTGACTGTATAATAGTTGGTTTATAGGAATTTCGCAACTTCACGTACCTACAATAATTTAGATTACAATTATGTTTATATAGTAACTAATTCAGCTTTCTTTTTCTTAAGTGGTGCAAGCTCTGCTAGACGTACCCAACTTAAACCAAGCGTTCCTTCACCTGCATGAACCGCTACACAAGCACTTAGTGGTAATACGGAGAAGTTTATGAGCGGATATTCGTTCTCTAAAGCTTTTTTCCAAGCGGTTGCGCCTTCTTCATCATTACAATGAATAATTGCAACTTCAGTGACAATACTTTTTTCTAGATCTGTATTTAAAACATTTTGTACATATGTTTTAGCTCTAGTCGTAGCGCGTACTTTTTCTTTCATAACGGGCTTCCCATCTTCAAATGATATGACAACTTTAATATTCAACAAGTTACTTAAAAATGCTTGAGTCCCTGAAACTCGACCACTTTTATGTAATTGTGATAAGTTAGCCGGAATAAATGAAAGCTCACTGTTATCTGCCATCTCATTGATTCTTTCAACAATATAGCCAGGTTCAAAACCTTCACGCTCTAACTGCTGACCGAGTTCAATCATTTTCATCATCGGAAATGACCCGATTTTTGAATCCACTGGATATACTTCAAATTCAGCTTGATCAGCTGCTGTGAAAGCGCTTTGATAAGTGCCCGAAAGATGTTGAGAGGTATGAATTGCAATTGCACATGTATACCCTTGTTCTTTTAATGATTTATATAAGTCTACAACTTCACCAATAGCAGGTTGTGATGTCTTTGGATTTTTTTTAGCATTTCGTAGTTTTTCGTAAAACTGATCATGTGTCATATCAACAGTTTCGCGTAAAGCCCCTTCTTCGAACACTATATTAAGTGGTAATACGTGAATTTGATTGTCCTGTATGAACTTTTCATCTAACAATGCTGCTGTATCTGTAACCCATGCAATTTTCTTTCCCATTTAAAAGTAATCCCCTTCATTTATCGTAGAATATATTCATTTTATAACTTATGTAACTATACACAGATAAGATCATCATGAGTAGTGACATTTATAATACTGTATTTATTTTTTTGCAATCTTCGACATTATTTCGACAATAATTGCGATAAAAAAGTAAGCCCGAAATATAAAAAAAGCGCACCTTTTCGGTACACACGACAAATGGCCATCTATCTGATTTTTTTCGGATAGATGGCTAATGGGGTGCTTTAGTTGAAGAAGACTCATTTAATTAATCAAATTTTTTATGAAAATCTCATACTTAGTTAGAAAGATTAACTCCATCTTGAACAATCTCTTTTCAAAATGGAGTGTTTTTGCATTTGCTGATAAATAAAGGTTGAAGAAAATTTTTTAGTCAATCTTTATTCTAAAGCTACACGTATATGATTAATCAACAACTTTTCCACCTGTGATTTAAGAGCTTGATTTGCATAACGGAGTACTACATCATTACCTGCAGTGGCAACTTGCACGTCACTAAAGTATTCATCAACTGGTTGCCAACCTACTACTCGTATACGTTTTTGTGCAAGTTCTCGTTTGAGGTTAAAATATTCTTGTCTTAGATCCTTTAGCAATGAATCCATCATTGGAAGAAATACCGTTTTCATTTTAAACTGCTCTAATTTACAGTAGTCAACCTGCAATGATTTAACTGCTAGTTCTAACAAAAGGTACTTATGAAGTAACTGTCTTTCGTCGGCTTTAATCATAATAATCAGCATCCAATTGAGCTGATTGAATACTTTGGATTGGAATACTTTTCGTTTTAAGTAGTGTTTCAAGTATGAGTTCATGAGTATTAATCGATTTAATTATTCCAGTCCACTGTGTGATTTTGTAGTCTTTCCACACTTCTAATTTTATGTCCAATTGCTGATTAAAAGCTTGATTGATTGTATTCTGTAGTTCTTCCAGTTCCCACTCAGTCAATTCTCTTGGCTGTTCTGTGCGCTCTTGTTTGTACTCTCTAAGAAGCTCCAAATGCTCCGGCAACATCATCGATGCCCATTTAATATTACCTCTGTCTTGTATCATAATAAATCACTCCTATGCCAAATGACCACCAACTAAGCGATCTCGATTAATAGCTGTACCAGCTTTTGTGAAAGAAACTGCTCTTAATATTGAGGTAGCTCCAAACCTGTTGCGTATTGCATCCATTGTAGGACCGATTATTTGACGCTGTGGCTTACGTTCATCAAATAAATCCAATTGAATGCTATGCTCTCTCTCTAAGTTGGATATTCGGACAGATAACTGCCGAGCTGGTTCACCTGCAAAATGTTTATCCAGTAATTCAATACAAGTTTTATACATCACAAGTGTTTCGCTTGTTGGTACTGCAATCGTTTTCGATCGATGGAACCCTTTGGTCATAGCATTTCGACTATAAGAAAGACCAATACTAATTGTACGGCCAACATACCCTGCATCCCGTGTTCGCTTCATTACGTCCTCACACATTTCAAGGAGCACTACAGAGATTTCTTTTCGTGTGTGGTAATCTCTCATCAGCATTTGGCCCTTCCCAAAACTTAAAGCTCCGTTTGTTATTAACGGCTCCCCTAATGTAGATAAATCGATTCCCCATGCATGGTAATAGAGTTGATTGCCCATTACACCAAAGCGCTTTTCTAATTCCTTTAGATCTGTATTAGCCAAACCACCGACTGTTTGTATCCCCATAGCATTTAGATTTGCTTCCATCTGTTTACCGATTCCCCACATTTCAGAAAGAGGTCGAACTGGCCATAATTTTTTAGGAATATCCTCATACGTCCATTTAGCAAAGCCTGTTTTCTTTGCTTCAAGGTCTAAAGCTAATTTGGCTATTAACATATTTGGTCCCATACCTACTGCACTAGGTATATTAAATTGGTCAAGAATAGCCCTTTGTATTTCCTTAGCCGTTTCTTCAGGTGAGCCCCAAAGCTTTTCAGTGCCGGTTAAATCTACAAAACTTTCGTCTACACTATACACATGTATAGCATCAACTGGGACGTAATTAGAGATCAATTTTGTAATCGTCATCGACATTTGAATAAAGAAACTCATTTTAGGCTCAAACAATCTAATGTCAGGATGTTTAGGTATTTCATAACGACGACTACCTGTTTTGATATTAAATTTTTCTTTCATTAAGGGGGATGCAGCAAGCACTACGCTACCTGGTTGGTCAAAATTTGCTACTACTGCAACTGGAGTTCTTAAAACATCTAGCCCATGTAACATCGCTACGATGCTGGCGTAAAAGCATTTCATATCGATACACATAATAGGTCTATTTGGCATACCCTCGTAGTTCATACATTTTCACTCTCTTTTCGGTAAACAGGAGTAACAGCGAGAACATTATTAATGATAAAGGAACGCTTTGCCTGCCTCGTAAAGCAAAATGCTGTAAAGGAATCACCAACAATCTTCATGATTTTCACACGCCTTTTCGTAATGGCACCCGACTTGGCTACATACATCATGCGAACTACTTGTTGACGCTGCATTGCTTTTATTAACTGTTCTTTCATCTTAGTTGCTCCTTTTCACTAGCTCTGTTAGATCTTTACTTCCCTCCCCCAAAAAACAAGTAAATATAACAGAGCTGTTTTTCATTACAGAACAAATGTTTGTATATCCATTATACGCACATACGTTCTTAATTAGAAGTGGTAATTTAAACTAATTTTTAAAGAGGATGATGTACCCTTAGAGGACAAATCAATTTCGCCTTGGCGTAATTGCGTTCGGAGGCTTTATTTTCATTCAGTAGGTGTTTGGATACCTACTGAAAAGAAACCACATCCCCATTCAACTCTCCACCTTCAAAGATAGGAGTCTTCTCTGAATGAAAATAAAATGGGCGTTCATGTAAGCCTAAACTAACATTGGTACATATTCTGTGCTGATGACAAGTATTGAAGATTAATTAGAAAGGATGTAATTATTAGCTCAAATATTGATTATACTTCTCCGTCAACACAGTTCACTTTTGATGTAAATGACAGTACTCTTTTTAAAAAAGATCAACAGAATTATATTAATATCTTAGGTGTAGAACAATTAAATACATTAGAAAATACGTCCTTGCTTGATATTTTCCTAAGTAAGGACAATGTGGTAGAACCTCACTATCATCAAAATGCAGCCGAACTTGTTTATTGTATTTCGGGTGCTGCTATCGTATCTATACTTAATCCCTTTACAAAAAAAATTGAGAACTACCCTATAAAGCCTGGTCAAGTTGCAAATGTACCGCAAGGCTGGTGGCATTATGAAGTAGCTACTGAGGATGACACGCATTTACTAGCTATTTTTGATGCTCCAACTCCTGAAGTCATTTTAGGTTCAGATATATTAACATTTACACCTGCCAATATTATGGCTCACACTTATTGTTTAGATGAAAAACAGTGGAAGAAAACCATTGCGCCAATTGTACCGTCAACATATATTGGTCCACCTAAAAACTGCAATCGTGTAAAATCGGCTTCTGAAAAACAAAAAGAATCTGATTGTAAATGTAAACATAAACCTAAACATAAACATAAGCCTAAACAGCCAAATTATATGAACCCATATCCATATCAATACCCCTATGTGTATCCTTATGGCTCCTATGGCTCCTATTATTAATTGCTAAACAATATCGCTTAACGGCTACACCTTCATCGAATAAAAATAAGTAAACAGGAAAATCTATAACTTAAAGTCATAGCTTTGTTACTACTTAAAAGAGGTGTAGAAAATGGAATTATTTCCAGTGATCCATACAAATTTTTGGGATGCCGTAATAGCCGTTCCAGCTGTGTTAATTATTACACAGCTCATTAAGGTATTTATGCATGTTCAGCCTAAATATGTTCCAACAATCGCTCTGGCTATTGGCTTGCTTATTTCTATCTTCATTAGCCATAGACACGATCTTATTGCAGGAATATTTATGGGCTTTTTTTATGGGTACGCAGCTATCGGAAACTTTGCCGCATTAAAAACAACCATTAATAGCTTTAAAAATAAGAAACGAAAGGAATAATTGTTGATTGGAGTGTTTGGGGATTAGCTTCACAGGTGGACCCTGCAGCGAAGAGACTCAGTCGGAACGGAAATCAACTTCACGTTATTGTGGTGAATTCATTTTTATAGGAATACTTTTAAGATTTATCGGAACAAAATCTCATTTTATCGGAACATTTTCTTGTTTTATCGGAACAATTTTAGTTTTTACGCAGCTCATCGGACGCCCCTGCCAGAACCTTTTATTGTAAAATACGATTAGAATTCCATTTATTAGCACATCCTAATCTCAAATAAATGAACGAAAAGATGAGTTAGGAAGTGTCACTATGGAATTGATAAATGGAAATTTAGAATCATTACGCTTTAAGGAGATTTTTAAGATTTGGACACAGCTCGGTGTTAATAATGGCTATATCGCTTCAAATCATGCATTTTTCAAACACGCTGTTGATAAAAATTTGAAGGCTATCATCGTAGAATTTATTCAATGTTTAAAAGAGGAAAATAAACAACTAACAGCGTTATTAAAGGACAACGGCGTGCTGGCCCCGCCTACAGCAATCGAATACGGAAAGTTGAAGATGGGAGATATTCGAGGAAAAACAGCTATTAATGATACAGAAATCAGCGCCATTGTATCAATGAATATTGCTTCTTCTGTTATTACAGTCAGCCAGGCTTTAGAAGTATCTGTTAAGAAGAAACATACTATAAAATATGGAGAGCTTCATATGAGGTATGCCATACTCGGTGCTAAACTAATACAGCTAAGTAAAGATAAAGGGTGGTTACTGGCCCCTGCTATAACTTAATGTAAAAGAGCTCTCGTTTTCACAAAGAGAGCTCTTTTACATATTATCTTCTTCTCACAAACAACAGCTTATACCACTGATTCACTAGGAATGGCAACACAGACAAACTATAAATAAAACCTAATTGCGCAGGGCTTAAGATAGCAACTTCAAACACACCTGTCAGCATTGGAATAAATAATACTGCGTGTAAGCTAAATAAACCGATTAAGAATGCAAGCCAAGTATATTTGTTTGAAAATATTCCAATGGCGAAGATGGATTCTTTAGCTCTGGAGTTGAAGCCATGCACTAATCGTGACAAGCATAATGTTGTAAATGCCATAGTACTCGCCGTTAACGTATCTCCCGTTGACAATCCGATCTGAAAAGCAATAATTGTAGAGATAGCAATTAATAAACCTTCGAGTACCACTTGAGTAGTAAATGCTTTATTTAATAATGGTGTATGAATATTTCGAGGCTTGTCCTTCATTGTTTTTTTATTATTCGGCTCTAGACCGATTGCAATCGCTGGCAGACTATCGGTTAGTAAGTTAATAAACAAAAGATGTACAGGTGCGAAAGGAACTGGCAAGCCTAATATTGTTGCATATAAAACAACAAAAATGGCACCAGCATTCCCAGATAATAAGAACAAAATAGCATTTTTAATGTTCGTATAGATGCTTCTGCCGTTTGCAATAGCCTTGACGATCGTTGAAAAATTATCATCCGTTAAGATCATAGAAGACGCATCTTTTGCCACCTCTGTGCCGGTGATGCCCATCGCCACACCAATATCGGCTTGTTTTAAGGCAGGGCCATCATTCACACCATCTCCTGTCATGGCAACGACCTTGCCGGTTTCCTGCCATGCTTTAACGATACGAATTTTTTGCTCCGGTGTGACTCGGGCATAAACAGAGAAATCTTTCACCTTTTCTTGTAATTGTTGATCCGTTAATCCTGCAATTTCATGACCTTCAATCGCTTCTGAGGGATCATTCAAAATACCGATTTGATGAGCTATAGCCATTGCTGTAATTTTATGGTCACCAGTAATCATCACCGGTTTGATGCCTGCTTTTATACAATTTTCAACCGCATCTTTGGATTCTTTTCTTGGAGGATCCATCATGGCCACTAAGCCAAGAAAGATTAAATCTTTTTCCGATCTTACATCAATTGCTTGATTTCCCTTTACCTCTTTGTAGGCAATTGCTAGCACCCTTAACCCATTCATAGAGAAATCGCGATTCACTGCTTCGATTTTTTGACGCTGTTGTTTTGTAATATTAACAATGCCATTTGAAGTTTCGATTTTCACAATTTTAGGTAAAAGGACATCTAATGCTCCTTTTGTAATCATGATAGATTGCTGATTGAAAGTATTTACCGTACTCATAAGCTTTCTATCTGAATCAAATGGGATTTCGGCCGTTCTTGGATAATGATCTCTTACAAGTAATTCGTCCAAGTCATATTGCTTCCCTAATTTAACAAGAGCAATTTCAGTAGGGTCACCGATTTCTTTACGGTCCCTTTCTACAGCATCATTACATAATATTGCCTTTACCATCAGATTTTTCTCAACTGCATTTCTAGTGTTTAAACGATCATATGGAATAATTTTTTCGTCCACATATACTTCTTGCACGACCATTTTATTTTCAGTTAATGTTCCTGTTTTATCTGAACAGATGACAGATACACTTCCAAGACTTTCAACGGCATAGAGCTTTCGTATAATGGCACTTTCCTTGGCCATTTTTTGTGTCCCAAAAGCTAGTACGATCGTAACAATCGAACTTAATGCTTCTGGAATAGCTGCAACAGCAAGTGAAACGGCGAACATAAACGATTCTACTAATGCACGTCCTCGAATAAGGTCAATTGTGAAAATAGCTAAACAGATTAGCGTAATACCTAAAGCTAATTTTTCGCCAAATTGATCCAAACTTATTTGTAAAGGCGTTTTCTTCTCTTTCGCCGTATCTAGTAAATTGGCAATTTTACCGATTTCAGTTTGCATTCCGATAGCTGTAACCATGACGATACCGCGACCATTTGTCACAAAACTTCCGGAGTATACCATATTCTTTTTATCAGCAACAGTTATATTGCTTTCTTTGATGGGGTCTATAATTTTCGCGACAGCAATTGATTCACCTGTTAGTGAGCTTTCATTAATATGCAAATTATAACTTTCTAATAATCTCCCATCCGCATTTATATAATCGCCAGCCTCCAAATAAAGAAGATCTCCTACAACTATATCTTCCGAAGAAACCTCTATTAGATGATTATTTCGCATGACTTTTGCAATTGGAGAAGTTAAGGCTTTTAAATTATCCAAAGACTGTTCTGCCTTGACATGTTGTACAGTACCTAGAATAGCATTTAAAATAACGACAATCATAATTACAATCGTGCTTTCTACTTCCCCTAATAGAAATGAAACGAAAGCAGCAATAATTAAAATAATAACTAATAAATCTTTAAACTGTCCAAAGAAAACGGCAAATGTACTTGTTTTTTTGCCTTCCTCTAATACATTATAACCGTATACTTCTTGTCTCTTTTGAACGTCATAATCACTCAATCCTTGATCTGTCACGTTCAAAGTTTTCATAACTTCAGCTGACGATTGTTGATGATATTCTGACATTCGATTCCCCCTCCATTTGAAATGATTAGATGATCCTGCCAATTAAAGAAACTCTCAGTATCCACCCTATTCTGAACTCTTAGGGAGAGTATAAATTCACTTGAATATACATCCTAAAAATAGTCATCAATCATCAGAATCTCTATCTACTTGGCCTCTAAAATACTGTAACTACAACAATCTATTCCTTGTCCTATTCCAGTATGATAATAATCGATAGGGAAATTAATTATTTGTCAGATAGATGAAAATATGACGTAAATTCAATCTACTCTTGCTAGCTATAACACTAAAAAAAGACATTTGGAATATGGCTATTCCAAATGCCTTTGTCACATGCATAGACTCCCTATTAGACCAGTCTTGCAATTACTTTATTATTTTACTTGTTTTTCTTTATTCGCTACTAATAAATAATCAAGTGCACTCATTCTAGTAAGTTTATGCGTGAACTTTATAGCATCTGCTTGAGAGTCAAACATGAAGTTTTCGAGTTCGTCTGTTGGTATATATTGATCAGCGATTTTACGTTTTAGTTTTCGTACAGATAAAGTGTGGGAGTCTTCTTCATATAAAATAATAGCACCCACATTGCGGTAAAGCGTCTGGTCAATCGTGGCGACAACTTTCACATTTGAACTTTTAAATTCTGTTAAATCTATTTGCATGTATTTACCAACCTCCTCTAAACTTACATTCTATCTCTAGCTATCATTGCCCTTCTTTTTCCGCAGTATTTTTGGATATTCCATCCAAATTTTCTACTCTAACATCTATGAGTTGTTGTGAGCGGAGTTCAACCCTAGCTCAGTGTCATGTGAAACTGGTGCTCTTTTTAGAGAGAAAATAGCACAGCCTAAAGCACATAAAGCTAAAATGGCACCGAAGCTAGCTAAGTGCATAACAGACCCAGTAATAGTAAACATAGCTCCACCAACAGCTGAACCTATGGATATACCGATTTGTAACGCAGCTGTATTTAAGCTTTGTTGAATATCCGATGTTTTTGGATCAATTTGTATTAGATAATTTTGTAATGGAGGTGTAAGTGCCCAGCTAAGTGCACCCCATAAAACCGTCACGATTAAAAAGAGTGGTAAAGCGACAATCGTATAAGGAATACTAAATAATACAAGGGCAAATGTTGAAACAACAATTAAAATTGCTTTTCCAGTACCAATTGTATCACTTAACCAACCACCGAGAGCATTTCCACTGACAGAAGAGATCCCGAAGATCAAATAGCAAATACTAATCCAAGAGGCGTTCATATCAAATGCTTCTACTAAAAATGGTGTTAAATAAGCATATAGCATATAATGACCAGCTAGCATAAACATTGTTGTTAATTGCGCACTTAGGATTTTTAAATTTGCTAGTGATTTAATTTGTGCCTTTAATGGAACAACTTCTACAACTGGCATTTTTTCAAGTAGTAACGCAATAAGAATCATGGATATAGCTGAAAGAAGAGCGATCCCTAAGAACACAGCTCGCCAACCAAATGCCTCTGTCACAAATATCCCTACTGGGACACCGATGACAAGTGCCGAACTTACACCTACGAAAACAAGACCTAGAGCTTTTGCACGATGTCTTGGCTCAACAATTTTTGTTGTAATCGTTAAGGATAACACAATGACCAACGCTGTACTCATCGCGGTAAAAATTCTAGCAATCATAACTGTCATAAATGTCGTACTAAAATAAGTCATCACATTTCCTAAAGTAAAAATGAATAAAGAAATAAGATAAAGGCGCTTCCTTTCCACTTTTGCCGTTAATGATAAAAGGACAGGAGCAGAGATTGCATAGACGAGAGCAAAAATAGTAATCAATTGTCCTGCTGTTGCTAAGGACACATTTAAATCCTCTGCAATTTTTGGTAATATACCTCCAACAATCAATTCCACCAGTCCTACTGTAAAGGTAGTAACGGCAAGAATATAAACTCTCCAATTCATAATAATCACCCTTCTAACCTTCATTTTTGTAGAGAGGGTTTTCTATATGTCTAAACACCTACCGAATAAAGACAAAAAAAATCCTGACTACAAAAATGAAGCAAAATTTTTGTAGTCAGGATTTTATGGTTCCTGGTAGAGACCCTCAATCCATATCATTGAGGTTATACAGTTCAAATATTTACTTTAGCTATAGTAGCATATTGAATTTTACATGACAACAATTTTTTATTGTGATTCTTCTCTCTTCTTTGTCATCCATAAACTCCAGTCATTCCGTAAAAAAAGTCCATGCAAAAGAGAGAAATTTTAGATTTTACTTATATTTTTTTAAGTTTGACCATACATAATAATAGAACGGAAAATTGCGAGGTGATTGTTTGCGTATATTAGGTTTAGTATGCTATTTTCTGATGTTGTTTTATGGCGTAGAACTAGTAGTAGAAGAGCTCACAATTGATGAGCCAACAATCATTTCCCCTAGTCTGAGCAAACAGCAAATCCCCCTAAAAGAAACTGTTGAAAATTCAACAGTTTGTGTTCATTATCCCGACTATAAAGTTTGTACGGCATTATCCGCTAACTAAAAAATCAAAGAAAGAGGCCACTCATGCGTAGCCTCTTTCTTACTGAACGTCTTTATTATTTTGAGCCAAGATGGAAGTTACTAAACGGATATAGTGTTACTTTCGCTTCACCATAAATGGCATCCTCAGAAATTAAACCATAATGGCGGCTATCGTAACTTTTTAGTCGATTGTCCCCAAGTACAAAATACATACCTTCAGGCACTTTTTTCTCTTTCAATAATTGCTCTAATGTGAAATTTTCTGTAATACGTAATTGATTAGGATCATCTGTTTGACGATTCACATAATCTTCTTTATAGGCTTTACCATTTACATACAAAACATCGTCCTTCATTTCAACTGTATCACCTGGTAGGCCAATTACTCGTTTAATATATAGTTCATCTTCTGTTGGTGATTGGAAAACAATTTGATCAAAGCGATCAATTTTACTCATTTTACTTACAATAATAATATCCTTATCATGATAAGTCGGGTACATAGAAGCCCCTTGCACTTTAATCGGTGCAAATAAAAATTGCTTACAGCCTAAAACAACTATAGCTGTAATGACGATAATTTTAAGATAGGATAGTAATTCTTTTTTAAAACTTGTTTTCTCTTCTTGCATGTTCATTCCCCGATACTGTTTTTTTATAGTATAACATTTTATACAGTGTATTGACGAATGAATCACATAAATAGTTTCGAGTTCACAAAAATGGTTCTTCACCATATTGTGAAGTTGATTTCCGTTCCGACTGGGCGCTTTGTAGCTGTCGCTTCGCTTTCGCGCAGAGCAGAGCTTCATGGGGGCGTCCAGTCTTCACGCCAATCTACTAATATACAACGCATATATTTTAAAAAATGTCATCCTCAATTTTTCCTGATGAGCCACAAAAAAAATAGACAAAGCTACATGATCACTTTGCCTAGATGTCTTCTATTTTTTTGTTTTCACGATTAATGGTTACTTTGCGTAGTAGAGTGATGCTGCTCATTCAATAAATCTACTGCTAAAACAATCCCTGCGTGTAATGCAACTGCTAATAAAATTGTGCCTATAATCATCACAATCACTCCCTCAACCATTTCTAATATTATTATACACCAAATTTTCTGATATTTCAAATAAAATAAAAAAATCATTCAACTAGGCATGCACACTACCTGAATGATTTTTTATGTTTCACATGAAAATTTTTAAGCACAATAGTTGTAAATGTCGAATAGCTGAGCTGACTGGAATTTTTTGAACTTTACGTTTAGGCACATAGCTTTGCATGCAATTATTGAGAGCTGTATACCTAAGCACCTGGGTCCTCCCATTCATTCATCTCCCTCCCTTCTTTGCCAAAAAATTCACAGCTATGATACCGAATTGATTCATTCTTATACTTTATTTCAAATGAGCTTTTAATTCCGATTGGATTTTACCTAGCTCCGTCTCATCAGGGATGTAATACCATATGTGATTAATTCTTTGGCCACCCTCAGCTTCAAATGACAGCTGATCGATATTGCCATCCATTTTTTTATAAATACTTTGTAGCTGGATTAAATCCTTCATCGTAAAATTCATGCGGACATTATCGCCTACTACATCAAGCATATCTGTAGCCTTTAATAAGATAGATGGTGTCGTTGAAGCTTTTTTCAGAACCGCCTCAATAATTTGTCTTTGGCGAATTTGACGACCAAAATCACCGCGAGGATCTTCATAACGAATACGTGAAAAAATTAGTGCCTCTTCACCGTTTAAAGTAATCTCTCCCTTTGGATAATGATGCTTATCATAGGTTAAATCCATGTCATTTTCAATTGTTATCCCACCAATCGTGTCGATAATTTGTAGGAAGCCATCCATATTGATATACACATAATAATCAATAGGAATATCTAAAAAATGCTCCACCGTATCGACCGCCATTGGGACACCACCAAATGCATAAGCATGATTAATTTTATCGACGGAATCATGGCCAATAATTTCTGTACGAGTATCTCGAGGGATACTAAGCATCTTCATCGTTTGTTTTTCAGGGTTTACCGTAACGACAATCATCGTGTCTGAACGTCCACTATCATCTTTACGTTCGTCCACGCCAAGCATTAACACAGAAAATGGCTCTTTTTTTGTCACTGTTTTTTGTTCTTTTTCTCCACTATCTGTCGTTTCTAATGGTGTATTTATTTTATTCATCGTTTTTTGGATCGAATAATAAGCAGTACCTATAAAAATTAAAAAAATTGCTATTAAGCTACCTACTATCCAAAGCCAGATTTTTTTCTTGCTCTTTTTTTCCTTAGAGCGCTTCATTTTTTTTTCCATACATAAGTCCTTTCTTGCTTACCAAATTTACCCCTCTTTTTGACGTTTTAAGTTGAAAAAAAGTTTATCTGGTCTATTTATATGCATACTAGACGAAAAAAAGACGTACACTAGTATTTACTAAATGTACGACAGACTTCCTCTATTTGCAAATTATCCCTCATTCAACTACATTGATCATAACCCGATAAACAAGTAATGAGGAATAAACCATCATAATCCATTACTTGTCTTTAATGTTACTGAGTAAAACTTCTTTTTCTATAAGCTTTTGTCTTGTATTCCTTGCACTAATTTTTCTTGAATCAGCAAATATTGCGCAATTTCTTCATCATTCAATACATCAAAAAGCTGCATAAAAACCTCTTGACCAATTGATTGGGCTTTCGCTAAGGCTTTTTCACCTTCATCCGTTATTTGTAATCGAATAATACGACGGTCAGATGGGTCATACAGTCTTTCCGCTAAACCGAGCTTTACTAATTTTTCAGCAATACTCGTCATTGCCCCTTTTGTATAGCCGAGCGTCCCTGCTAACTCAGCCTGCTTTTGCGGACCTTTCGCGTGTAACTCACTTAATACTAAAATTGGTGAGATCCCCAACGGATACGGAAACGCTTTTGTAAAACGTATAATATTGGCATTATTCATCTGTTCAACCATATGGATAAGCTTAAAAATATTTGTTTCTTTCAAAAAAATCCTCCTCAAACACCTGAGAAATTAATGAAGCTTACTGACTTCCTGTCCACAATAATTGAGTGATATATTGAGAATTATCTGGAGCTAAGAAAACAGCTGCACATCTAATTTTATTGACTATCACCAAAAGCAACTAAAGGGATCTTATTTTTAGCCACTTCGTAATACTCAATGTCTGTTTTTTCAACCCTTGTACACCTGATCAATTAGCAAGTAACTAATTTCATCATTTAGTTTAACATTAAACTAAATGTAATGAAACTACGTTGTTAAACATCCTTACATTTCATTTGCAATCTGCTTGACAATCTCATCAATAGTTGGGATTGCTGAAGTTTTATTGCCCTGTGTTAAAATACTAAAAATATACCATTTGCCACTTTTTCCTTTTACATAACCACTTAAAGCATATGTACCAGAAATATAGCCTGTTTTTGCAGATACACTATAGCCCTTCATACGGTTTTCTAAAGTTGCACCAACAAGCTTACCCTTTCTCCCTGCATGCGGTAATGCATCTAAATATGAGTAATACCAGGATTTACTTCGAACTTTATATAATAATAAACTTTCTTGCATACTACTTGCTCGATTTTGATGACTTAAACCTGAACCATCTTCAAAAACCCATTGATCCATATTTAGCCCAATATCATTACCGTATGTACGAATTGCTTGAATGCCAGCAGACCAGCTTCCTTCTCCAAGTAGTTCTCGTCCGAGTTGTTTTGTAAACATATCACCCATACCATTATTGCTTACCTTCAAAAATTTAAAGTTAATATCTTTTAATGGCTTGGAATAAGAAATACCTACTTGCTGAGCATTTTCAGGTACTTGTCCCATATTAAGAGGCATTGTTTGAATACCTTTTGCCACTAATTTTTCCCGAAATACATCGAGTGTATACAAGGTTGGGTCATAGACCGTGACATATGTACTTTTCTCTGAACCTGCGGGTAAATTCCCTGTCACAACAATTCGATCTTTACCATATTCTCGTGTAATCTTTACAGTACTTTTCTCGCCCTTTTTAACAACTTTTGTTTTGTTAACAATGG
Source organism: Lysinibacillus xylanilyticus (assembly GCF_001708185.1). Lineage (GTDB taxonomy): Bacteria > Bacillota > Bacilli > Bacillales_A > Planococcaceae > Lysinibacillus > Lysinibacillus xylanilyticus_A. The sequence continues at coordinate 88,118 of NZ_MDDN01000004.1, forward strand.
GAATTGTACTAGCAAACGGTACAAGCTGAACAGTCGCTGTAGAGCCGACCTTTGAACCAGTCACTTTAACTTGGACAGTCGCAATATCGTATTGCTCATTTGGCGAAATCGTTAATGCAGAAATACGGGAAGCATAAGGTAATGCTTCTTCTTGCGGTACAATTCCCTTCGGTAAGCGATCTGTATCAAACCACGTATCATCCGCAATTAAGGAACCTGTAATTTTCGATATACCCATTTTTTTCAATCCACTGGCAAAAGAATCTAAATGAGAAGGCAACAGCGTTGGATCTCCCCCACCCTGTAAATAAATATTACCTTGAAGTACACCATTTTCAATTGGACCATCGACATAGACCTTCGTTTCAAAGCGATAATCAGGTCCAAGTAAATCTAATGCAGCAGCACTGACCAAAAGCTTATGAGAAGAAGCAGGACGTATCATTTTTTCACCGTTTTTATTGTAAAGTACATCCCCGGTTTCCATATCTCGTACGGTAATGCTGTACTCATTATTCTTCCAATTTTTCGCAAGAACACTATCCACCTTTGTTGTCATGGTTTGCTCGCTTGCTTCAGCCTTTTCAAGAAAGGTTATAGGTAAGCAGCAAACCGTCAAAATCATTGTTAATAAAATTATTTTCTTTTTCATAGTACCTCCTAATAACAAATTTCTCCTTTTCACGCTTCTATTCTACGGAAAAATTTAGTAATTTACAATTAAACACTTTTTAATTTTTCAGAGAATAATATGTCATCTTTTTTATTCGACAGAATAAACTGTAGTAGCTAGCTAAATCACTTTCGAGAAAGGAGTTGGTTACGATGGGTGCTAAATGGATAAAAATTTCAGTCATGTATTTGATGCTTGTTTTCGCTTTTGGACTATTTATGCATTATACAATTCAACTTCAATGGACGGCTACACATGCCCACATTGGTGTAGTAGGTTGGCTGACAACTGGATTTATCGGTTTAATTTATTCAATTTATAAAGATGCAGCGGAAACGGGGCTGGCCAAAGCACAATTTTGGTTTTACAATCTCGGTTTGCCGTTCCTCTTAATCGGTATGATGATGGTTCATATGGATGTGCCACACTGGTTATTTGAGTTGTTCGTATCTGGTGGCGGGATCGCTGTAGCAATTTCAGTGTTATTCTTTTTTGTCAATGTCTTTAAACATGTAAAATAATGTACATCTTAAATAGAAAGCCCCACTTTTTTTGTAAAGTGGGGCTTCATTTATGCCATTTTATAGGCACAAGCATTCAAAATATTATTATTGCAATGAATTCGCCTGCATTTGATACATCTTTTCGTAAATGCCGCCCTGTGCTAAAAGCTCATCGTGTGTGCCACGCTCAACAATTTTCCCTCGATCTAAGACAAGAATACGATCTGCATTTTTAATAGTAGAAAGTCGGTGAGCGATAATAAATGTTGTACGTCCTTTTTTCAGCACATCCATCGCATGCTGAATAATCTCCTCTGTTTCCGTATCAATATTAGAAGTAGCTTCATCTAATATTAATATAGCCGGGTCAAAGGCAAGAGCACGTGCAAAGGAAATTAACTGACGCTGCCCAGACGACAACGTGCTCCCCTTCTCTATAACAGGCTCATCATAACCATCTGGCAAATTCGCTAGGACACTTTCCCCACCTACAGCCTTTAACGAAGCTTCTATCTTTTCACGTGAAATTTTAGGGTTGTTTAGGCTGACGTTAGAAGCAATAGTACCTGTAAATAAGTATGGGTCCTGAAGTACAATGCCCATATGTTCACGCATTGTTTGACGAGGAGCCGAAGTAATATCAATTCCATCAATCGTGATTTTCCCTTTAGATGGGTCATAGAAGCGGAACAATAAGTTCATAATCGAACTTTTCCCAGATCCTGTATGACCTACTAAGGCAATTGTTTCGCCTTGGTGTGCTTCAAATGATAGGTTTTTCAATACATATTCATCATTTTTATAAGCAAAGGAAACATCTTCGAATACTACATTTCCTTTATAACGAGGTAAACTTTTTTCAGATACAGGTTCCCCATTAATATCTAACACCTCAAACACACGCTTCCCTGCAACAAGCGAGCGCTCAAGCTGAGAAAATTGATTGACAATATTCGTTATTGGATTAAATAATTTCGTTAAATAATCAACAAAGGCATATAATGTCCCCGCAGAAATAACTTCCGTTGCCGTAAATGACTGTGTACCAAAGTAGAGAATAAAGATCGTAAACATAATAAGTCTTAATGTATTAACAAGGTTGAAGGAAGTTGCAGAATCAAGGAAAAGTAGCTTACGCTCATATGCATAATGCTCATTATTCATGTCATCAAATTCCTTCGTCATTTGCTGCTCACGGCGGAATGCCTGAATAATCGTCATCCCCTGAATGGATTCATTAATCATGGCGTTAATATCAGCAATTTTCGTTCTGATCACATCATTATATTTCGAAGCAACTTTACGATATAAAATCATCCATAAATAAACGACTGGTACCATCGTTAATGCTAGGAATGCCATTTTCCAGTTTAAAATGAAAAGTGCGATATAAACACCCACAATTGAAATTAAGCTCGTAACGAAGTTTGAAAGTACCTGTACATATAAATTACGAACAGCCTCCGTATCATTCGTTACACGTGCTACAATTTTCCCCGCTGGTAAATTATCGAAGTATTGAATTGGCAATGTTTGAATATGCTCAAAAACATCCTTACGTAATTTTTGCACAACACGGTTGGCACCCATTTGTAAATAGATATACATAAAATAGCGTAAAACAGCTGTAGCTATTGCTAAAATTAAATAGACAAGTAATAGCCAAGTAATTGGTTTTAGTTCGATGTGGCCAATTGTCATATAATTATCAATGATGTGCTTTGCAATAAATGGCCCAACAAGCTCCGTAAAGACAGCGATTGTTAAGAAAAATAATCCAAGTAATATCGGTTTTTTAAAATACATTGCATAGCGCATTAAACGTTGACTCGTACTCATGAGGCACCTCCTTCAAGCTGCTGACGGTCAAATTGCTCTTTATACCATCCTTGTTGTGAAAGAAGTTGCTCATGTGTTCCCTGCTCTACAATTTGGCCTTCATCTAGCACGATAATTAAGTCAGCATGCTGAATTCCTGATAAACGGTGTGTTGTAATAATCGTCGTTTTGTCTTGTCGTTCTCGCTGTATATTTTCAATAATTTTTGCCTCTGTCTTGGCGTCTACGGCCGAAAGTGAGTCATCAAGCATTAAAATTTCAGGGTCTTTAATAAGAGCACGCGCTATTGACACGCGTTGTTTTTGACCACCCGAAAGTGATACACCCTTTTCACCGACAAGTGTCTCAAGTCCCATCGGTAAATTTTCCAAATCCTTTTCAAAGTATGCTGCACGAATCGCCTGCTGCAAATCAGCCTGTGTCGCATCTTCTTTCCCAAATAAAACATTTTCACGAATAGTACGTGAGAATAGAACATGATCCTGTGGGACATAACCAATCCAATCGAGTAACTGCTCCTTCGTCTGTGCCGTAATATCGACTCCATCAATCGTTAGCTGCCCCTCGCCCATTGGATACTCACGTAATAATTGTCGTAGGAAGGTCGTTTTCCCCGCTCCTGTTTTACCAACAATCCCAAGTGTTTGCCCCTTTTCCAACGACAACGAAATTCGCTGGAGGTTTTTCACCTGACTCATTGGATATTGGAATGTTAAATCATCAAAGCCAATCGCATTTGGTGTCGCAATTATTTGCGGATTCGCAATATTTTGAACATCCGCCTCGTAGTTTAGCGTTTCCTGTACACGATCAAGAGAAGCACTTCCTTGCTGCATGACATTGATAAGTTCTCCAATTGCAAATATCGGCCAAACTGCTAGCCCCAAGTAAACATTAAACGTTACAAGCTGCCCAACTGTCATAGCCTCAGTCGCTACTAAATGAGCACCATAGCCAAGCGCTACTACATAACTGATCCCAGTACCGACTTTTGTAATCGGTCCAAATAAGGCGTTAATTTTTGCAGTGTGCATATTTTTTTCATAGACACTTTCGCTCATCTCTGCAAAATTTGCCTCATCCTTTTTTTCTTGTACATATGCACGTACTACTCGCACACCTGCAACGGACTCAAGAACACTATCATTCAGCTCTCCAAAAGCATCTTGTGCCTTCATATAACGCTCATGCACAATTTTCCCTAAATATTGAATAAGGATGGCCATGATCGGCACGGGCAACATTGCAAAAAATGTAAGCTTCCACGAAATCAAGTAACCCATGGCGAAAATAATACAGCCCATATAGATCGTGGAATCAATCAGTGTCATAATCCCGAAGCCAGCAGTTAGTGACACTGCGTTTAAATCGTTCGTCGCACGTGCCATTAAATCTCCTGTGCGATTTTTTTCATAAAACGTTGGCGTCATGCGTAGAAAATGCTGCATAAGATTCCGACGTAAAATTTTCTCTAGGTTAATAGCTCCTTCAAATAATCTGAATTGCCACACAAAATTAAGGACATAACCACCAATAATGATGCCAACAAAAATCAAAATATACTTTGATAATATAGCTGGTGTCATTTCTCCCGCAGTCAATATATCAATAATTGACCCTAGTAAATACGGTGGAACAACTTCCAAGCAACTGGCAATTATTAAAAGTACAATTGCTACTGTATATTGCTTCCAGTATTTCTTAAAAAACCAACTTAATTTACTTAAAACATCAAACATACATTATAACCTTCTTTCTCCAGTGCTGTTGAGGCTTACTACCCACTATCTAGACATTCCTTTTTGAAAATCATTTTTAGTACTGTGTTTCGCATACTGCATACACTCCTTTTTTGTTATCACTACAACCTTTTTTACAACAAAAAAGACACATACCCCTAAAAAAGAGCATGTGTCTCTTAATAAAAGGCAAGATGTAACCCATGCCTTTTGCTGCAATGTAAAATACAAAGCTAGAAGACATGGACAATGTATGCAGTTGTGTGTTGATATGATACTGGTAAAACTAACATTGCCATGACCTCCTTCGCTTAATTTGTTATAGTGTTCTTGAAGGTTATCATACTTTAGAAATATTTGTCAACAACTCCACTGTTATTTTTTACTTTTTTCAGAAAATTATTAGCACTTTAAAGCAATGAATTATTACAGTCATAATCTTACCTTTAGCATTTTAATTCTTCAAAACAACATCAGGTATCAGATGAATTATTTAACCATACCGATCCACTTTTATTAATTAGAAACTGCTAATTTTCGCTATGGGCTGCTCACTTTCCTAGTTGAGCATCGGGCAGCTTCTTTCGTAGCAGGATGTGCTAATTATGTGCCATTACTTTAACTAATTACTCTTTCAACCTTCAACACTCTTTAAACAAGAACATATATTTCGTTTACACAAAAACATGCGTTTATTATTTAGCAAGGAAACTAATTGGAGTTTTTATGGTTCATCACCAAAACGTGTGGTTGATTTCCGTTCCGACTGGGCGCTTTGCCGCTGACGCTTCGCTTTCGCGCAGAGCAGAGCTTCCTGGGGGCGTCCGATGAGCCGCTTCACTCGCGTTGCTCGCTCCAGGGTCTCATCTGTGACGCTGATCCCCAAGGAGTCACCCAGCCTCCACTCCAATCAACTTATTTACATAGTATATGTTTTAACAAATGTCATCCACAACTTTTGGTGATGAGCCATTTTTATAAAAAATGCTTAAAAACTTCCTATGTTCAAGTTATATTATTAATAACAAAAGCGACAGTCCGCATAGGGAGGAGAATACAAATGGGAATGATCGGCTACTACACGGCTTTGCCAGAGTAAGAAATCCAGCAACTTGTATCCATTGAAGCCATGACACGAGACGAGATGCTTGAGGAGGCCATTTCCCCTCTCTACGGCGACGCGGAAGATGGGGAAGCAGAACAGTTTTTCGACTATCTATACAGTTATTTTAACGACATTCGCAAGTACAATTCTAAAACCATTGTTGAAGGAAAAGGACTTGTATTCTATATTTCATAATACTATGCATAATACAAAGTCTGGCACACGTACTTGTTTAATCCGAATTTGTTGAAACGTAATATACTACCCTACCAAACGATCAGTTGTCATTGTCCCATTTTGTAAATCCTTCAGATGTGAAGCAGCTTGTACAATAAAATTTTCTGTTTTAATTTTCAAAGCTGGTGAATCGGGATTCCAATTTGTATTTGTCACTTTCATTTCCGCCCTTTTGTCTTCCCTAATGAATTGACTTGCATTTTACTGTTACTAAGAACGATTACTTGTCCTGATAAATTATAATTCCCTTTTAGTTCCAAATGTTGTCGCTCTCTATCTATGCCAATTCATGTGCTTCACTAAATTATTTCTTCAGATTTTATTATGTTTCCAAGTACCGCCCTTCTTATCATCATCATTATTTTTAGTAATTTATTAATTAGTAATTTATTAATTAGTAGTGGTGGATTTTCCGTTATCGGGTTTTCCGTTGACGGGTTTTCCGCTTCCGGTATAACCGTACACGGGTTTTCCGTTAACGGATATTTAGTAGACGGTGGAACGTGAGATCATAATCACCCCTCCCTTTTATAAGTTATATACATATCAAACTATGAAATGGGGACAATAATTGCGAATTACGTGGCAGAATATTCGTATAGTTGAAGGGGTTTATGGCAGTCAATATGACATGCACCGGAGCTACTCTGTAAACTCTAAAAAGAGGTTGCTAAACACTTTATCAAGATAATTATTACACTTAGTTTGTAGCACGTAATAGGGACCGACCCAAACTCTAAAAATGCCACTACATCCTTTGAAATATTTGGATTCATATAACGATCGAAATATATCTAAAATTCATTTCTCATGATACACTTTTCTATATAGACAATTTAGTAAGGAGTCTTAAATTTGAAATCATTTTTAGCTGTTGGGATTGGCGGATTTTTGGGCGCCATCTGTCGATATAGCCTTAGTATTGTACTCCCAAATACAGGAAGTTTTCCATTTACAACACTTTGTATAAACTTAATTGGCTGCTTTTGTTTAGCATGGCTTTTTACTACTTTTACAACACGTACACCTGTTGTTTTAGGAATTGGTACTGGCTTTTTTGGTGCCTTTACAACCTTTTCTACATTTTCTCTAGAAACATTATTACTTTTGCAAGATAGTAAATGGCTACAAGCTGTACTTTATACGTTAGTGAGTGTTTTTGGCGGTTTAGCTTGTGCATGGCTAGGATTTAAACTAGCAAAGGGGCGCATCGTATGATCATGGTTGGAATTGGTGGATTTTTGGGTGCATTAGCCAGGTTTTATTTAGGAAAATGGCATGCCCATACATATCCATGGGCAACGTTTTTGATTAATATAACGGGTTCTTTTGCACTGGGCTTACTATTTGCTTTACAGCTAAGTGATTGGCTTTGGCATTTTATAGGGATTGGTTTTTTAGGAGCCTATACAACATTTTCAACATTCGGTTTTGAATGCTTGCAGCTCTTAGAACAGAAAAAATGGAGACAAGTAATTGTTTATATATTCACTACAGTTTTATTCGGTATACTTTTCGCAGCTCTTGGTTTTCTACTCGTATAACAGCATTTATGAGGTGATTATTTGACACAACCATCAATCGAACAATTACAAGCACTCGAAGCTGAAATTGAACAAACATTATATAGATTAATCGACCTAGAATTAGAAGAAAACTTTCCAGAAATGAATACTCGCTTTGCACAATTACTGGCAAAGGTTCAGGCTGCTCAGTTAATTGATTACAAGCTTGACGTCCTCGTTGAGCCTCAAGCATTGCCAACAGAAACATGTATTCTGCTACAAAGTTTAATAGAGGCAAAGGCTAGACCACATAAAAGACAACGACTTCTCACGCATCGTATGATTTTGAAAATATGGCTACGTAAAAATCAACGTTTTATGAATGAATTTTTACCACAAATATTTTAGACGCCTCTTGATCCTCTCAAGGGCGCCTCCTTATATTTCCGATTGATATTACATTCGATTTTCTTATTTTATCAGGTGTGTTAATTAACATTTTTACCCACTTTTATTTATTAGAAGAAACACTGGTTTTCTCTAGGAACCGTTCTTTCTTCATTCATATTTGGACCTTAATCGTAGGTTTTTCCACATATGATAGTAGACCCCACAAGAAGTCATCACGGCTGGAACTGTAAAAATAAATGAATATGTAAGTCCTTGCTGTGCAATGTATTGAATTGTCCCAGAGGTAAATGTCATAAATATCCACAAAAATATAGTGATAGCAAGAGCAACTGATGCTACTAAATTAACAGGCTTCGCAAGACGATTTAATTTATCTAAAGAAGATTCAGCATCACTATAAATAGGTGTAGTGCCTGGAGCGGCTTTAAAAATATGCATATCAGTACTTGAACAAACATGTGTCCAGCCACCGTAAGCAAAAAGTTCAAAATACTCCTCTTCTTCAGTAGCTCGTAATTTACGATAGTCGATATTGTAAATTACTTCTTCTGAATCGCCTTTCTCTAGCTCATAGCATGCAAATCGAAATCTTTTTAGATGCCAGCCCTTTGCCGCTTTTTTACTTAATTTTTTCATATCGCGTTCCTCAAAAAAAGCTAAACCATCTGATATCATATATCTCTTATCAAGCACTATATATTCCCCCTTTGTAATCCCTGCTCTGCTAAATGAATCATGACCTTTCTTCTTTCAATATCTTCAAGTAATATTTCTCGACCTTTATCCGTTAAGACATAGACTTTTCTACGAGAATCTGAATCATCGTGTAGCTGAATAAGCTGTTCTGCTACTAGTTTTTTTATAATTGTATAAAGGGATGCTGGTCCAACTACAAAAGTACCCTTTGTCGTCTCCTCTATTAAACTCATGACAGCATAGCCATGTCGAGGCTCCGTTAAGGCCGCCATAATATAAAAAACAGAATCTGTTAACTGCTCTAATGATTTCATTGCCTACACCTCCAACATATCACAAAATGATATATCATAAAACAATATATCATTTTGTGATATATCAAGCAACTCTTTAAAGCATTTACTCCAAAATATTAAAAATCCCCACCTAGCTTTGGAGGGGATAATTATAACGCTCTTTAATTTTCACGAACTGGACGATTCAACGTAGCTGATATCTGACCGTTTCTTTTCTCGTGTTTTAATCTAACAACAGAAAGTCATCTCCCGCTTTAATAATATATTCATTTAACTAAAATCAGAATAAAGGACATAGAGACCACATTCCAAACATTGAAATAAATACCCTTGATGATGCCCATTATTCATGAGGGATTCTGACAACTCTTCATTAGAAAATCCAGTATAATTCTCAAATTGATCTGTAATGCCTAGCTCCACTAACTCACTCCAGCCAACATAGCCAATAAATGCACAATAATCTGAGCAATGAGCCATCCAATTATTACCTTGCCAACTAACAAAACCTGGCGTTCTACACATAACTTCCTCAGTAAAATTTGCATTTACAACATTCTTATCGTTTATTAGATCTTGCTGGAAAGTACCGTCGTATTTTTTAGCAGCTGCACCAATATGTATACATGTAGGACAGAGATATTCAACCTCTTCAATAGCGTAAATACCCCCAGTATAATAAACATCTACTTCCTGTTCACAGCAATCACAGGTAACAACTGCTTCTGCTTCAAAGATTTTGGATTGCAATGGATTTGGTAAATATTTAAATTCAGGTATTACCGTTTTAGTTGTTTGATCCTCTCTAATTTTACAAGGATACAATGGCTTCACAAAATTCGGATTATCTATGTAATATTTTATTGATCCGAGTTTTTTCCGATCTTTCTTGTTCCCTAAATCTATAACTGAAGTGAAAATTTTATAAGCATCAGCATACATTCTAAGCATGCAGTAGACGTCTACAAGTATCCTTAGATTTTCCTCCGTTTGTTCTTCAAGTTTCAATTTTCCCTTGAACTCATGCATTTGATTAATTCTATCTGGATTTGAAGGATTGAAATTTTTCCTTTGTTCATGCCATTCTTCTAAAATAGATGTAGTCATATATTAACTCCCTCTAGAAGGATTTGACGTTCCTCAATTTAATTCATTGTAAAAGAATAATCTTTTATGACTTTACAAATTTCCACGTTATATTGTGTATACCATTTTTCTTTGCCAAATTGCTGTGCAACTAGATGTTTTGAATTCTCTTTCCAAGCCTGGATTGCCTCTAGTGATTCCCAATAGGATACAGTAATCCCCTTCCCTTCAACACTTCTAGCACTTTCTACACGGAGAAAACCAGGCTGTTTTTGTGCTAGTTCATCCATTACTTCTGCCATTTTGGCATAGCCCTCTCCATCCTTATCTGTTCTTTGTGATGTGAAAATTACGGCATAATATGTTTCCATAGCTATTTACCCCCACCTCTTTATGTATTATTGTAAACGATAAATACTTGTAAGAAAATCGAAATATGGAATACATCATTTATTGATAGTGAATGGAACTTTTTCAGTTTCATTTCATTATTTATGCGTATATTTAGCTGAATATAGTAAACAGGAGGAAGCTGCCTTGAAAATATTATTAGCAGAAGATGATGTACGACTGAGAAGAAATATCGTTCATATTTTAAAGAAAGAATTTCACAATGTGACAGAGGCGGGAAATGGGCAGGATGCGTTAGACCATACTCTTACAGAAAAATATGATCTTGTTATTTTAGATTGGATGATGCCGCAGCTTAGTGGAATTGATGTATGTCAGCAGTTAAGAGACACTGGATTCAATGGTAGTATTTTAATGCTAACAGCAAAAGACGACACAGAAGACATCATTAGGGGGCTTGATAGTGGTGCAGATGATTACATAGTAAAGCCATTTAAAATAGAGGAACTGTTAGCAAGAGTTCGCGCATTACTACGTAGAAAAGATAAAGTAATTGAACAGGTTATCCAAATAAATCATTTACAACTAAATATAGATTCCCGAGTATTTTTGTACAATAATGAAGAAATTGACCTAACTAAAAATGAATTTTTACTTTTAGAATATTTATTTATCAATAAGGGTCGTGTACTTACAAGGGAACAGATTTGTATTTATATATGGGGCTACGATTATGATGTTTCAAATAATTCCCTAGATGCTTTAGTGAAGCTTGTGCGAAAAAAAATTGATGATGGTCAATCCAAATCACGTATTCAAAATATCAGAGGTATTGGCTACAAACTGAGGGAAAACTAATGTTTCATAAAACGAGAAAAAAATTATCCTTTTTGTATGCAACGCTTTACTTTTTATTATTTTCATTATTCGTTATTGTTCTATACTTTTCACTCGTTAAATTAATGGAAAATCAACAAATAAACGAATTAGAAGACTTTTATGGTAAGCAAGAGCACGATTTTTTTGAACACGTCTATGCAAACACAAAAACTTTAAATTATAATCCTAATCGCAATTTTTTTTACTATATTTACACAAAGGATCATCAGTTTGTTCATGGCGACGAATCTTACAAAGGGCTGAAGAAACAGATTGAAAAAGTATTTGGCAATAGCGACCCAAGTGAAGAACTTATAAAACATTATGAATGGCAAGAAGAGCATTTTCTTCTTCTAAAAAAGCCAATTGTAGACAACGATACAGTAGTCGGGTATATTTTCGTTGGTAAATCAGTAACGTCACAGCATCACTTTTTCCAAAATGCAAAGTATTTACTAATACTATTAACTTGTATCTCGACAGTCTTAATCGGACTTCTGAGCTATTATATGGCAGGTAAAGCGATGATACCTATTCAATGGTCTTTCGATAAACAAAAAAAGTTTGTATCCGATGCCTCCCATGAATTACGAACACCACTCAGTATTTTTTATAGTTCACTTGAAATTTTAGAAGTTGAGGAAGCAAAACAGTTAAGCCCCTTTGGAAAAGAATTAATTGCGGATTTAAAAGATGAAGCTGAAATAATGAAAGATCTCATAGAAAAACTGCTGTTCTTAGCGAGACACGATCAGCATCAGGCTTCCATTCATAAAGAAATAATACCATTATCTACTTTACTCAATAAAATAAGCTCGAAATTTCAAAAGATTATGCCTCCTGACATACAGTTTTCCTCTGAAATTCAAGAGAACATCGAGCTACTTGGAGATCCTTCAAAAATACAAGAGCTGCTTTATATATTATTAGATAATGCGATAAGATATACAAATAGTGGAAAAATCACACTTACACTTTTTAAAAATCAAGGCTTTGTAAAAATTACTGTTGCTGATAGTGGAATTGGTATGACTGTACAGGAATTGCCTTTAGTGTTTGAGCGATTTTACCGGAGTGACTCCGCTCGTCAACGAAATGGAACTGGTTTAGGTCTTGCCATAGCAAAAGCAATAGTAGAGCAGCATGACGGAAAAATTTATGCAACAAGTAAAGTAGGTAAAGGCACTACATTTCATATTGAACTTCCTAGTTAACTTTATTGATCATCATAAAAGAATCGGGGCTTTTTAGGGCAGCCCCGATTCTCTTTAATGATTGTGCGATGTTGAAATATTTCCTTTATTCTTGAGCTTGCTTATTGTTCTTGCCATCAGTATTAACAAGGTAACCGCTCCAGAAGCTACATATAACATGATAACGAAAGCATTTTCTGAATCAGTTCCAATAAGTACTCCATGGGCAAGTGATAATACCCATGCTGGTAACACAAGAAAGTGAAGTTTTTTCCATAAGGAGCGATTCATCGTTCGCATCCATAAATCCGATGTCATGATTACCATTAGAAATAAATAGAATGCTATTGTTCCAAGTGCCGATAGTATAGACTCATATTCTGCCGAGAAAGGGACTAACGCCTCAACTAAACTATACGGCTTATAGTGATCAATTAAAAGCACTAACATATGCCCTATCACAGTGACTAACCCGAGCCATCCCGCATTTTGATGTATATGATAAATTAAATTCTTATGTGATTTTACAAATGATGATTTTCTCAATAAACCAAAAATAATAGAAATTGTAAAGTAAAAATACGCTAAAAACCCTAATAATCGAATCCATTCCCATGTACTTATTAGCATTTATTTCACTCCTGTCATCCTCCAACTTGCTGTTTGCCCTTCTTTCACAATAAAGCGGGCACTTTGCCGACAATTTTTTTCGAACCATTGCTGCAGCTCATCTTCCTTCATAAGGAAGCAAAGTTTTGCACCAACCTCTGCATCACATAAAGAGGACGTTACGACTGAAGCCTGTAATACTTCTGTATTTGCGATTTCACCTGTTTGTCCGTTCAATAAATGATGCTTCTTCTTTGTTCCTTGTATCCAACTTCGATAAACTTGATTGGATGTAGCAATGGCACCTGTTTTTATCTTAATTGAGCTAATTTCCTTGTCGATATTCCATGCATCTGCAACACCGATTGTCCAAGTCTTTTCTCCAGAAGACCACATTTTCATATCCCCTCCTCCGTCTATTAGTCCGAAATCAGAAGATACCTCATGCTCAAGCCAATTAGCCATTTTTTCAATGGCAAACCCTTTGGCAAACCCGCCTAAATCAATTTCCTGCTGTGCCATCTTCATTACTTGCCCATCACCTAGAAATTGAAATGGTTGAACTGTAACTAGAGATTTGTTTTGAAATGACTTGCTTTTAGCTGTTAAAAACGGGAAAGATTGATTGTAGCCATGCTGTTCTAATTGCAATTTAAGATATGGTGAAAATAAACCATTAGAAAGTTGATAATAATGATCTGCTTGCACTAAACATTCATATAATAATGAACTAATGTGTAGCGTTTCTCCCATTTTCAAATCATTAAGTTGTGATAATTCGTTGTTTGGTTGAAACCTTGACCACTCTTTTGCTACGTATTGTAGCCATTTCTCTGCTTTTTCTTTCCATGTGATATGCACACCTCTTGGCATAGCTATATAAAATTCTGTATTCATTATTTGTAAAGTGAGTGTATCCACACGACCAACTCCATTAAGTTCTTTTCGTTTTTCGCTCGCTTTTAACAGCGGGTTGACTTGTCATTTCAAAGTTCGTCCAATCAAGCTGTACTAGCTCTTTTTCTCTTTTTGTCATATTGTCCTGATCTACATCCTGACTATTATTTGTGCGTGTTGTTTCGGCTTGTGTTGGGCTGTTAATTTGGGTGATGATCGCTGCAGATAAAAGTATCCCTGACGCTCCTAATACCCACTTTGCCTTTTTCGGATCTTTCATAACGCTTCCTCCTAATTCGTAATTGGCTGGCATACAAACGTTTGATTACTTTCTTGCCATTCCGCTAAATAGCCTAAGCCGTTCGTTATTGCACTAATAGGTACATATAATTCTTCATTTACATAAAATGCTTGTGCTGGAGATGGTGTTTTCACGTTATTATCATAGACAACGTTTGTACCAGCACGGAAAAGTAATTCATTCGCTTGATATTGGATAGCTAAAATTTTACTTTCTTTGTAAAAGATCGCCTTTGCTCCTAAAACCTGTGCTACTGTTTTTCCCGGCACAAAAAATTCTCCGTCTTTTGGTATCACCGAAAAGTTCTGCTCCTTATTCGTACCTTCTACCTTTAATGTGACCTTTTGAGAGTTCGTGAAAGGTAATACGTCTTTATCTGCGACAACTGTTCGTGTCCAAATATTCCAAGTACCCTTTTCACTTACCGCATCTTGAAAATAGTAAGTTTCTTCCCCTTCTTCATCCTCATCATAATATTCCTCATCGTGCTCGTAATCGTCATCATCGTAGTCTTCATACTCTTCATGTTCTTTATATTCATGTTCATCATCATCTGCATATATGACTACGCCATTTGATATAACACCTGCCAATACTAGAACTAAAATAAGACCAATTTTTTTCATCTTCATCTACAACACACCTCGTTCCTTTGACTTCATTTTAGGTTTTAAAAATGAAAGGAGACTGAATTTTTCAAACAAATTTAGTCATACAAAAAGCCATTCCTATGGACAGATTTCTCTGCACCTAGCAATAGCTTGGTTTATCAGTTTATTATTCTTTGGATTTTCTCTTATTTCTGATCAACTTTGTTATTAATTGGGCCGCTTTTCTTTAAATATGAAGCAATTTCTGTGGGTATCTTTTGGTGCTAATCTTAAAGGAACAGACCAGACATATGCGGATGAAGCATATTATGAAAATCAAGATAAATAAAAATAGCTATCTACTAATTTGGACCTGAGTACAGCCCCAAGTTTATTTATCACCAAATACAAAAACTCCATTTTGAAAAAAGATTGATCAAAATGGAGTTAATTTTTCTAACTAAGTATGAGATGTTTATAAAAAAGTTTGGTTAATTAAATGAGCCTTATTCAGCTAAGAATGAATTGAAGCCTTTTCGCAGGTGATCCGTTCTCAAATTTAAATGTAGCTGTCAATGCAACAATTTAGACCCTTAGTGAGCCACGGAAACCCCTTGCAGCATAATAGGATTCTGCTCCATTGTGGTACATAACTCAATCTTTTTCTCTTGCTCTCTGTGTATCTCTTATATTCTTTTGAACCGTTATAGCTGCAAATAAACTAAGAACAAATGCCATACCATAAAATCCTTTTTCGCTTAAAACAATACTCCCTGCATTGTATAAACCGATGGCAATTAATGAAATAGATACAATTAGTGCGAACCAACTAATACCATAATAAATACTCGTAACTGGTATTCCCTCATCTTTATCTCTAACTGCTTTTTGTAAAGATATCGCCGAATAGAGTCCGAATACTAAAACTGCAAAGTAAAATCCTTTTTCGTTCAATAGCATATTTGCATTAAACAAACCTATAAGATAAGACGAAACACCTACTAATAACGCTGCCCACGATGCCCCTTTGAAGGCTTGAGTCGGTTCTCCCTCTTTTCTTTCTTCTTTCACTTTTAATTCATTTCGTTTTCCTTTATCTAACAAAACTTCATTTTCATTGGTCATTCAATCTTCCGCCTCCATCTTTTCATCTAATAAAAATGGGGCACTAGAGACACTGTAGTGCACCTACATCTATTATATAGAAATCACTTGCAAATAATATATAACTTTATTATTATTTTCCATTCAGGATTTCTAGACTCATGACTTGCTACACTATCCTGTCATTAAGTTGAACAAAAAGTCTTGAGGTCATTAAAGACACAAGACTTTTCCCTTAATAATTGGTTTCCTCCTTTTATATGAAAATGTGTTCCGATCAACGCTAGAAATCGGTTACCCGTTAGCCATCGTTTAATCATTTTCTGCCTGAGTTACTCAACAATCACGCCCGATTATAAAAACGCCTCTAAGCGTTTCGATAATTTGCTAACATAATTTCATCATAATATTTATCTAATTGAGGCAAACCCAACTCTTCTGCGATCATAAGCTCAACCTGCCTGTCATAATCTACTCTAATAAATTGAATGGCATTGTTTGAATGTGTTCCATCTAAGATTGCATATGAAGCTGAAGTTAAGTCAAGTGAATTCCCGACACTGCCAACGTTACAAAGAATACCCTTTTTATATGTCTGTAAAAAAGTTGTATGTATGTCGCCGTAGAATACAATATCAGGAAGTTTATTGTAATGGAGTGAATTTGTTATTTCACTATTCTCAAACATCGATAAACGCTTTTCAATTGAATGTCTAACCGAGATACGTTCAAATTCACTTCTTGGAGAAGCATGGAAAAATCTAATTAATTGTCCGTTTTATTCAAGATCAATATTGAATGGTAACAAACTTAGATACTGATAATCTTTTTCTGTTAATCTATCTTTGAACCACTGTATAAATTCATTATCAGTAGGTGATTGAATAAATACGTCCCAGTTACCTCGAACTACTCTTTCGCAGTTCTTTTGGATGAGTTCTATACATTCAGATCCTCGGGGACCTTTGCCGATTAAATCTCCTAAACAAAAAATTCTTTCAATCTTTCTTAATCGAATGTCTTTTAAAACTGCTTCTAATGCCGTTTTATTCCCGTGGATATCAGAAATAATTGCAATTTTCGTCACAAAGCTTCCCCTCATAAATTCCATCTATTCCCTATAGTTGTTTCTCCATGTTATTCGACAAAATGCCTTTTAATCCCTTTAAAAACTAGATGGACCGAAAAAAAGACGTACATATTTCTGAAGTGCGTCTTTAACATAATGAAAAAGCACAGAACCCCCTTTAATGTACTTTGTCATTTTTCGCACTTATACCCTTACAAAAAAGTCGTTTTAAAAAGTAAAGTTGTTTAAAGAATGCGAGTGATTCTATTCAATAAGCGGGCTATGATGCAATCTCTCATAAATGACACCGTGAAACTGCATTCTAAAAATAAACAATGTACCATAATATTAGTGCAATCTATCATCAAACATTAATTGTATTTGAATACCAAACGGGTCTTCAATTATTCCGTATGCTTTGCTAAAAAGATTAGTAGCTAACGGAACAATAATTCTTACTCTCTTATCTGCTGTCAGACTTCTATAAAAATGTTTGATTTCTTCTAAGTCCGGTCATTAGAAATTTATAAATCGGAGGAGAGTATTGACTTTGAAGTTGAGATTTCAGCACAGGCAAAGGATATTTTTTATAAAGAACATTACCCTTCTATGAAATTAGAAATTGGTAGTAAAACAGTCGTGAAGGGATTTTATAATCCTCGAGAAGAGGAATTTATTGCTAATTACTTTCTGAAATACGGTCATGTTCTAACAGTGAAGCCTGATTCATTAAAGCATGTTATCCAAGATGCCATACAAAACCTTTTCAATCACTATCAAAAATTATAAATCAGCTTGCGGGTCACAATATAAAAAGTTTGCCCTCACGTTGCTAAAAAAACTCTAGAAGACAGAAAAGGAGCCATACAAAAGATAAATGGACCCGCAAACTCCGGCACACCAATAGAAACAGCAAACATTTGCTGAAAGAAGTTAAAAACCTCCAAAAAGAGACTGGGATAAAACAGGTTAAAACCTTAAAAAGCGCGAGAAATCAATGTTAGAACGTTGATCTCTCGCGCTTTTCTGATGTGAAATTTCCCAATCTTGCTTTAAAAATAAACTCTTTGATATCAAACACTCTTCTTGAACTGCCCAGCAAATTGCAACAGTTAATTAGATTCTCCATTTGCATCTTTGGAGTAATTATACTGAGAAGGATCAACTGGAGTATAACCTGTTGGCGTATAGAATCTCAATAAGTCACCATTCACGACTTTATCAGATAATTCCAATTTGTGATCGACTTCATCTTTAATAGTTTTCGCAAACTCTAATTGACTATCATCTAGTAGTAAACCTGTTTTATTATCATAATATTTCCCATTAACCGAATAAATAGTTGGACTGACAAAACCGCCATTTCTAAATGGTACAACTTCATCATGCTCTTTTGATAATAAGTCGGAACCGAATTGAACAAATTTTTGTGTATCTACTCCTAGTAAATGTAAAACAGTTGGAAGAAGGTCTGTTTGGCCACCATAAGTATGGTTGGTTTCACCTTGCATTCCTGGAACATGTATTAATAATGGTACGCGTTGTAAATTAGCACTTTCAAATGGTGTAATTTCTTTTCCAATGACTTGTTCCATCGCATCATTATGATTATCTGAAATACCGTAATGGTCACCATAAAGAACGATCATCGAGTTATCATATAATCCTGATTCTTTTAATTGATTGAACATCTGTTCGATTGCTTCATCTGCATAACGTGCTGTTTGGAAATAACTATCTACACTTACATCTCCAGTAGCCGCTTTATCAATTGTTACTAAATCTTGATTCATTTGATATGGGAAGTGGTTCCCTACCGTAATAAATTTCGTATAAAAAGGTTGTGGTAACGAACTTAAAAGACTTTCAGATTGTTCAAAGAATGGTTTATCTAACAAACCATATTCAGCCATGTTTTCTGAAGAACTCGTATCATAATAACTAGCATCAAAGAAGTAATCGAAACCAAATGATTTATAAATCTCATTTCGATTCCAGAAGCTTCCGTTATTACCATGGAATACGGCTGATGTATAACCATAATCTTTTAAAATACTTGGAGCCGCTTGGTACGTATTTTGTGCTTTTGTAATATAAGCAGATCCTTGTGGTAACCCAAACAAAGAATTTTCCAACATAAATTCTGCATCGGAAGTTTTACCTTGACCTGTTTGATGGAAGAAATTATCAAAATACATTGTATTCTTATCTTTTGCTAATGAATTTAAAAATGGTGTAACTTCTTCACCGTTTAATTTATAGTCGATCATAAAGTTTTGGAATGATTCTAAATGTAAATAGATGACGTTCATTCCTTTTGCTGCACCAAAATATTCTGCATTAGGTTTGGCGTAATTAGATTTTGTATAGTTTATCACTTCTGTAACATCACTACTATCCGCCAAAGCTCTCTGTGAAGATGCTTTTATCGTTTCTACTGAATCATAAATCGTATAGTTATAAATACCTAGATATTTCACAATATAGTTTCTATCAAAACCTCGAGATAATAGTTGCGGGCGATCAGCTTCAGCTAGTCCTAAATTTAGGAATGATACTACTAATGCACACGCAATGATTGTCATTGCTTTTTTATATCCAAAACGATTGGTTTCTTTTTGTATTTTTTTTGAGAATCGTAGGTAAAACATTACAAATACATCCACAAAGAACAAGATATCATAAGGCTTTATCAAAGAAAGAACACTACTACCTAAATCTCCAAAGTTCTGCGATTGGAAAACTGTAGGTAATGTAATGAAATCACTAAAAAATCGGTAATAAACTACATTTGAATATAAAAGAATAGACATCAGCGTGTAAACTACAACTAGTGATGTATATTTTCTCTTCCCTCTAAATAAAAAGGAAATTCCTAGGAATAGCAATGCTGAACCTAGTGGATTTATTAGTAAAAGGAATTGTTGAAGGAATCCTTCTACTCCTAGGTCAAATTGTGTTGTTTGAGTGAGGTATGTTTTAATCCATAACATTAAAACAGCTAATAAATAGACCCCTAAAAAATTGTTTAATAGGCTATCTTTTTTACTTAATAAATTTTTCATTTTTTCCCTACCTTTTACTTACTTAAATTTAAATCTAGATATATATTAACTAAGATTATAAGTATATATTGCATTAAAAAAATGTTATTTCACAGTAGCTTTTTCGCAGCTATTGTATACTACTCCCCCATATAGACTTCTGTCAAGTTGTTAAATATAATTGAAGGCAGTTAGCACATTTCTTCCTATTATTGTAAACCCCTTTCATAAAACCCCACGCATATGTTAGTTTTATACCTAACATTTACTTACGGGTCACTTTAGGCCGAGTGATCTTTAATATAGTTTTCAACAATAGCAATTTTAAAACACAATTTTAGTTTTAACAATTAAATTTAGTGACATGAAACTTATAATTTTGTAAGGTTTTAATTTCAGAATATTTTATTCAAATATAGTAATTTGGTTTCGTGTTAGTTTATTAAAAAGTCAATAAACGGTTAATATAGCACAACCTAAATATCTTATGACAAAAGCATATTTTGTCCCAGCCACTTCTTTAATAATAAATATAAATTTCTGAATATATAATGGAGTCCTCCTTGTTTGATGATGGTTCAAATGGTCGTTGACACTCATGCGTCATACAAGAGGGCTTCTTTTCTATCAAGACCTCGAACATCCTTCAAATAGGAATGCTGCTCCGTTAGTTCAATAAAGAAAAAAAGAGCTGCATATGCAACTCAAAGTTCTTCAAGTAAAGCCTCTGTTACTCCAATAAGTACCCCTGAATATAAAAAAGCAAATATCGTAACAATAATACACGAATAAACTCATTCCTAAATAGAATATTGTAAAGAAATTACTGTATTTTTATTTTGAATGCATTCGTTTGAAACCATAATATTTCTCATTGGAATATTGTTAACTTGAGTCATCCCTAAATAAGACATAGCTTTAAATTCATTTTTCAATCTGTATAATCCTATTGAATGTAAGCTCTTTCCCAACCCTGTCCCCAGAAAATTAGGATGCATGCCTATCCAAAAAATGCGTCCTTCATTATCTGTATTTGGTTCTATATGAGGAAAAACTACACCAACAGGTTCATCGTTAACTATATATACTGTAAACATTTCATTCACTTGTGACGGAAGTTCGGTCTTCATTCCAGCTAAAAACTTCTCTGCATCATTAAAACTTGTACCCATCACTTCAGATAAAAATAAGATAGAGTTATTCTCAGAAAATGACCATACTTCATAATCTGGTATTGCAACATTTAATGGTGTCGTTAAAGATCTTATATATATAACCCTTTCACCAATAACTTCCATTTTAGCCTTGGTACAATTTAAGCTATCTAAAAGAATTTTAGGACACTCAAACCTAACTTTTTTCAGTCTACTACTTTGTAATTTATCTAGAAGCTCATTTATAAGCACATCTATTTCAGAAGCAAGATGAAGTTTATTCTCTAAAATTTCTAACATAATTACACGATCACTTTTTATGTAATGTACGCCAACCCTTTGTAAATGTTGAAGCAGTTTATCCACGAATTTTCACCTCTTTTTATTTATAAAATTCTTCTCTTTTCATCAATTTCCTTCTTCCACTATCTTGAGCCGTTAAATCAATAAAGCCCGGAAAACTTTACTGTTCGTAAAATTTCCGGGCTTTTTACTATATTTTATTGAAGTATTGTCCCAGCAATTTCTTTTCAACCATAAACCATCCGCTATTTCGAACTGTCATGTTATTAACAGTAAGAGCTGGCTCCTTATATACATGCCGAATAACAGGGAGTATCCTGCTTGTTAGAGTACATCTCTGAGGTTGTTTCTAAAATACTAACTATGTAATTTTTGCGAAATTTAAGATAGTTATTCTTCATTTACTTTCTAAGATAATCTCCTCTTCATTATCATTCCTACTAATTGTGAAAACTGGTTTGTCCTTTTCGGTTAATACTCCTTTAAATTTTGCGGAATCAGAGCTTGTATATAGTCCATTTTCATCTAATTCAATAATACTTTGTCCCCATTTACCAAGTTTCGTTTGTACTGCAAATTCGAATTCTCCAATATTGCTTACATCTGAACCCCGATATTCCAATTCTATAGAACGTCGCACTTCTTCTTTACCTATATTATTGAGTGTATATTCAACTTTCCAATTTTAATTTTCCCCTTCATAAGTGATCTTTTCATCACATCCACTTTGTCCAAATAGAAAATAACTCCCAATGCCTAAAATTCCTACTAAAATTTTTTCATTTATTCAATCCCCCACTCTCACGAAAATCACATAGAAATCATAGAGTAACAATCACAGGCTAAATAAGAAAAAAAGCTTACTTTTGAAGACTGCATCCTTATGTTTCCTGTGAGGATATCCATTTATTAATCATAAAACCCTAAAATCTTTCATACTTTCTCCAAGAATATAGTGTGAAAACCACATCAAATTCTGCTTCATAATAGCCACATTAATTCCTGGCTGGTCAGAACTATATGCCATTCCTTTAAATATAATTAATTCTGTATCAACTTCCATATCCCTTAATCCTTGATATAGCTCATATGCATTTGGAGTTGGGACTCTTATATCCTTTTCGCCATGTTGGATTAGAGTAGGCGTACAGGCTGATTTAATATATGTCATTGGTGATGTTTTGTTATAGATCTCTGGATCATTCCATGGATCATCTCCTAGATACATCCTAATAAAGTAAGGTATATCTGTATTTACGTAATGGGTACTCCAATTAGTAATTCCACCCCCAACTGAAATAGCTTTAAATCTACTACTAAATGTAGAACAGAAAGCTGATATATATCCCCCGTTGCTCCATCCCATAACCCCTACTCTATCTTGATCTGCAATCCCTTTTTCAACTAGTTTATCCACTCCAGATATAACATCATCGTAGTTAGCAATTCCCAGTTTTCTATAGTTTGCTTTTAAGAATTCATTACCATAACCCGAACTTCCCCTGTAGTTTGGTTCTAAAACGATAAAACCTTTTTCGATAAACTGTTCAATAGGATATTTCTCATTAAAACAGTCTGAAAATATTGGAAAAGATGCCCAAGCTGGACCACCATGGATTACTACTAATAAGGGATATTTTTTATTTGCGTCAAAGTCGACTGGGGTTGATAAAACGCCCTCTATTTCAAGACCATCACTACTTTGCCATGAGATTATTTCCCTGGTACTTTTAAGCTTTCCTTTGAAAAAGCTATTTTCATTCGTTATTTTTTTATCGTCTAAATAGATTTCAAAGGATTCATTTGTTATTGCCTTATTAAAGGCTAAATGATTTCCGTTCCTTGTTATAGAAGCATCCATTATAAAACCATTTTCTTTATCGCTTAATATTTCTACAGTGCCATTCTCAGATAACAATCCAATAAGATAATTCGTTTTATTCTGCCATCTAATTAATATTCCTTTAGCTGTCCACTGTAATGGAATAACCGTACTATCAAAATCTGTTAAAGGTTGAATTAGCTCCCCATTATTAATATCATATATTTCTAGCGTACTGTCTTGAATATGGGTCTTATAGTAATCCTTCTCCCTTATGCTTGCTGAGTAACATATTTTGCTGCCTTCAGGAGAAAAGCAAACACTCCCTCCCAACAACTTATCAATATACAACTTTTTCAGCTCTCTAGCTTCAATATCTAGTATGTATAGATCTCCATTAATAGTATCTCCCATATTTGGGCTTGGTGTAGCAATTAATACAATCTTTTTCCCACAATTTGAAATATCAAATTCATGGACATGAAAATCCTTACCATCAGTTAGTTGATCAACAACGCTATTTTCGTGTTCATCTTTATCATTTTGTATCATTTTTTCTATTTCAATGTAATATAAACAATTATTCTGGTATTCCTTACCTATATGATGGAAATCTCCATATAGTTCCTTACGTTTCTTTATCGTCTCAGATTCTTTTGACTGTGCAACATAATAAAAACCCTTGCCAGTAGGCGCCCATTTGAATTTACTGACCCCTTCTTTCTCATCAGTAATTTGAACCCCACTATTACCACCTATGCACTTAACAAAGATCTGATTTTTCTTATTATCCCCATCACCAACTGGGCTAAGGTATGCAATACTTCTAGAATCCGGAGACCATAATGGGTATGTACTATCTATATCCATAGTTGTTAATGGGTAACACTGCCCCTTTTCTTTTTCATATATCCACACATCATTCCTATATTTATTGTCTTTCCAGTTAGCTGTCTTCTTGACAAATGCTACGTTTTTTCCATCATCACTTATGTTTGGATCTGATAAGGTTGGTAATGAAATAATCTCTTCTATACTTAGATATGTTTTTTCATTCATTTTCATTAATACCCCCCCTCGTTAACTCTCTTCCAATAAAGTTAGCAGGTACAGGGCTTAGTTCTAATTCTCTTGCCCAAACAGAAAGTTGACCTATGTGGTGAATTTCGTGAGCAATAATATGATGTAATATATCATTAAAAGTGTATTTATCTTCATCCCAAGAAACACTAACTAGTTTTTCATTTAAACCTTCCACATTTGTTTTTAAAAATTCAGCTATTTCATTTCGTGAATTATCTGAAAGTGATTTAACCTTTTCAAGTGTATTATAATCAGCAAACTGAAATACTACATCTTCTTTGCCTTGAATACCACGAATCCAACTATATTCCACATCAATTATGTGAAAAAGTGTAAATAATATATTTCCCACTCGACCCCTACGGTCTTTTAACAACTCTTTAATTGTCAGTTGATTGCACCAGTCAAACCATTCATCTCTAACCTGCCAGTTGTATTCAAAGAATTTAATCATTGTAAGCACTCCAATCTAGCTTATTACATTATATTTCGATGTAAATGCAGCCATTTCCTTCTTCATACAGATAGGTAAGTATTCGGTATTATCGCGACTTTTCACCGCATACGGCATTCCAACTAACCCAATTTATTCTTTCTATGTCTAAGCAGACGAGTGCTTTTCTTTCATCATTAGATTATTTAGCAGGAGTAGGGTTACAGGAATGATTGAGAAAGCATAACAAAAGGACTTGCAGATTTGAGTAATATTCATAGTCAAGCCCCTAGATTAAGCCATTTGTGGGGCAATAGGAGCGATTGAGGAAGCATAACAAAAAAGACTTGCGTATATGAAGATTAATCATAAACACAAGTCCTACCCTTATTAAATTATAGCACCCCTTACTCTAAGTACATTTCTTTCCAATCTGCTAATATTACAAAAGATTAGTTTTATGGTAGTTAAAAAATATTTTCGAGTTCGGGGACTGTTTTTGTTGCTAAGTCTAATTCCCTTTAATATTGTGCCAAGCACCATTCTTTAGTTTCTTGGTCGGCAAAGGATGCTTCTACACTATTTAAATAAATTTGGCGATAATCTTCTTCGCTTAAATTAAATTCATTGTTAACTAAATGGATTTCTTTTGCCATTGTAGTATCTGATACTGTTCTGTTATCTGTATTAAATGTCACTTTTATTCCATCTTTATGAAACTTATAAATCGGATGTTCAGAATAATGATGAACAGCTTTCGTTTGAACATTACTTGTTGGACACATTTCAAGCACTACCTGTCTTTCTTTCACAATCTTATAAGCCTCGGCGCAATCTTTAATAAATACTCCGTGTCCTATTCTTTCTGCACCCAACAGTTCAACAGCCTCTAGAACGTTTTTACCAATTCCCGTTTCACCTGCATGAATAGTGACTCTGTAGCCATATTCTTTGGCTAATGCGATTGGATCTACAAATTTTTCACAAAAGCCTTCTTCTTCAGATGCACATAGATCAATTGCCACCACACCTTTTCCAAGGAACTTTTTCCCCTTTTCAACCACTTCAAATGCGCTTTCTACAGACATCGTCCTCATGCAAGACAGGATTATATTTCCCTTTATTTCGTAACAGCTTTCAGCGTCCCTCATCCCCTCTATAACCGATTGAATAACTTCTTCAACACCAAGACCTTGTAATGTGTGCAGTAACGGGGCAAATCTGACTTCTAAATATTTCACATTTTCTCTTGTTGCATTCTCAAATAGCTCGAAAGTAATTCTTCTTAAGTTCTCCTTGGACTGCATGACCATATTAGGAAGAGAAAATCTTTTTAAATACTCATCAAGGGATTCACATTCTAACGGAGCAATCAACTCCTTTTGCAGTTCATCCTTATCAAAAGAAGGTAACTGAATACCTTCCTTCTGTGCAATATCGATAATAGTTTCAGCTCTAAGGCTTCCGTCCAAATGACAGTGAAGTTCAATTTTTGGCAATGTTAAAAAGTTCATTTTTGATCTCCTGAAATAAATTTTTTGATTAAAACACAAAAAAATTCCTGACTACAAAGAAAATACAAGTTTTGTACTTGTACTTTCTTCGTAATCAGGAATTTCGGTTCCTGGTAGAGACCCCCAAACCATATTATTGGGGTTATACGGAATTTTATTGAATTCATTAATGTTTTTTTACATGATAATAAAAAAATTTCGGATTGTCAACATGGTCCCTAACTCCGATAAATCATTTGTGGTAATCAGTCTATCGGAATATCACAAACAAAAATGGTAGGGATTCCGGTATTTGATAGCATATCTGATATTCACCATATATGTTTTTAACTAATTTAGCAGCAATTGCGGCAAGGTATTCACTCCCCCCAACATAAATAGTGTCCGCTTCCTGAGAGGTTCTTTCTTGAACAAACTGAAATAGACATACTTGGAATCGGAAGCTTGCAATGCAGAGTCGTTAAATTAGGAGAACCTGATCTGTTAAGGTTCACCGTTATTTCGAGGGTTCGTCCTAATAATGCGAATCTACAACGCTAAGAAATATACGTGATTTTATGCAAAAGGAAGAACAAGTCTATCGAGTGAAAATATTGGTATATCTGTGATTTACACTATTTGTATAAATGTTGTATAAACAGTTTTCAAAAGAAATACCGAGAAACACTGATTTAACAGCATTTCTCGGGATTTAATGTGCATCCAAACTTTCATTTGGGAACGTTATTTTGAATAGGTATGTATTATTTACTAATCAAAATTCCTTTTTCACGAGTCTCTAAAAACGCCTTAATTACTAAGTAATCTGGGGGACTAATTCGAGAAGGTAAGTCTGTTAAATCGAAAAATCGTATATCTATTGCTTCGCTTTCATCGAATTTTAAAGAGCCATTATAATTTTTACAAATAAATGCAGTGACTACGTTATAAACTTCATCACCATTAGGATATTTATAATAAAAATCTTTACCTGAAAATGTTTTTAATAAATCTAAACTTATTGGAATTAATCCAGTTTCTTCTACCATTTCTCTTTCTGCAACTTCTTCCAAACTTTCTCCTAATTCCATAGACCCACCAGCAAGTCCCCAACATTGATTGTCTTTTCTATGTTGTAAAAGTAATTGATTTTTTTCATTCAGTATTAAAACACAAGCACCAACCATGATAATGGGAGCTGTACCAATCTTCTTTCGTAAATCCATTATATAATTCATTAAAATCACCTACTGTTAGTTTAATAAATCTTACGTTTTGGGATTCTTAAGGTTCCCAAAGCGTCCTTTTCTATGAGATTCTATTTATATGTTATCGCCATTCAGAACAAGTGGATCGAACAGTCTTCTTTAAAATTGAAGTACCAACAAACCACACACAAAAATACTAATGTTAATAAACCCGTCCATAAAGCACGAATAAATTTTTCCTTGTTGTCTAATTCCCAAAAGAGAAATTTCATAGTACCACCAACCTTTTAGTAAATTTTATTTCCATAGTGTATGTTCATCTTAACTTTGTTCAACTCTTTATCAATTTTGGAAATTAACATATGTAACTCTTCATTTTCTGAAGCCGTAAAGGTTTTACCTCTTTGTTTGCTTAAAATTACAGTTTGATTAATCAGCCTCAAACAAGATTTAATCAATGCCAAATCAACATTTATTGCTTCTTTGCTTGTGTCTAATCCATACATTTATACCACCTCTTATCATAAATTATATGACAGCAGCATTTACTTTTCTACCAAATAATAGGAATGTTTAACTAAATGAAAAAATGCACTAGCGTCAGACTACAATGAGACCTATAGAATAAGTACTTGAAAAAGGTCATCTTATAGGGTTATTTTTTAGTTGATAGTAAACAAGTTACCAAACCCTCGTTTGGTAACTTTCATTCCAGTTAAAACAGTCCAATCCCGTTCCCAAAATCGTATTTGTGTACTTTTCTATCCTTGACATTGTAAATCCGCATAAATCTGACGGAAAGTCACCGTAAATGACACTATTTTCCGTAAAATCTCTAATAGTTAAATAAGCATTACACGTTGAATTTCGATCACCGTAAACTTCGATAGGTTTTGTCATTTCAAAAACAAAGGACGTCAAAAGAAATTCTTTAATATTATGTTTTGTGCTTTCATTACTATAACTATCTACAAATAAAAACCAAGCAAGGTACTCGTCTGATTTAATGCGGTAGTGTTCTATCCTTTTTTCATTTGCATACGTTTTATAGGCTCTCCAAGCTTCTGTTACAAGTTACATTATTAGATGTCAATTTAGTGCCTATAATACCGTCAATTTTCGTCTTCACAACAAGCCCCAAACAAGCTACATTAACCTTTAACAGAGCAAAAAAATAAGAAAGTAACAAAGAGTCGTACTTTCTTTTCAAGTTAACATTACTTATTTGATTTCCTCAGCCAACTCCAAAATAATTCCTTCTGGACCACGAACGTAGCATAATTTATAACTTTCTTCATATTGCTGTATCTCGCTAAAGATTTCCGTATCCTTCTTTTTCAATTTAGCAACAACAGCTTCAATATCTTCAACAGTAAATGCAATATGTCGGATACCCAGTGTATTTGCAAAGGGTTGCTGAATATCTTTTTCATCTGCCGGAGTATAAAATTTGATTAGCTCTATCCATGTCTGACCGTCTGTCGTTCCCAAACCTACACACGCTACTTTAACGTCATTAAGCCCAGCTGCATATCCCATTAAATCTCCTTCCATTTCCCATTCCCCTTTCACCTCAAGTCCAAAATCGAGAAAAAACTCTTTAGCTGCAGAGAGATCATTTACGATTACACCCACATGATCTATTCTTTGGATCTTCAAATTTCATACCTCCATTGTTTTTGTTTTTTTGCAATATCCTGTATTCAAATTCTAGTATTAACTAAATCTGTTTGTTTGTATTAACAGCTACATAAAACAGAAAACTCGATAATTATCTAGGCCTCTTTATTTCTCATGTCGCAGTGATATGGAATCTTCCTTGTGTAGTTTTAATTTCAAAGTAATATTTTTCATTATTAGCGTGATTTGTGATCTCCTTATTCCACAAAACGCTATGTTATATCAGTTAATCTTTGTCATTTCCCCGATGCTTTTTGTTCTGCGCTATTAATCTCACCGCTTCCTTAATCCCAGTTATTTATCTTTTTATTCTAAAATATAAATGTCCTTCTTCAACTAAACGGCTTCTGCTTTATTTGGTAAATGGCCCCAAATCATTCTCCCTAATCCTTTACCGATATAATTAGGATCTATAAACAATGCATATAATTTCCGTTCACTAATTGTAAAGCTATAAAAAGCTACTATCTTGTTATCACTCTCCATTAAATAAACGGGATTTTCTTCTATGTATTCTTTAGTTACAGTCAAATCATCTTTACATTGTTGTAGAAAATCTTCTGTATATCCCCAGTAGGCTTTTGATTTATAGGCTAAGTTTGTTAGAAAATTGCAATCTTTTATTTTTGCTCTCCTAATTAACATTATAATTCCCCCTGAACTAATTTTTCCACACCACTTCACTTGGAAAATTTAATTTAAAGTTCCACAATATAGGCTCATCACCAAAAGTTGTGGATGACATTTGTTAAGACGTATGCTTTGTATATTAGTTGATTGGAGTGGAGACTGGGCGACTCCTTGGGGATTAGCGCTAGAGGAACGAAGGCTAAGAGCATCACGTCCTGTGATAACGCCTTCGTGACCTACATCGTGTAGACCCGAGACCCTGGAGCGAGCAACGCGAGTGAAGCGGCTCATCGGACGCCCCCAGGAAAGCGCCCAGTCGGAACGGAAATCAACCACACGTTATGGTGATGATCCACAATATAACTATACCTCGATACTTAAAGCTAAAAAGTTGATCTTGCCATTGCTGCTGTTTCTGGTGAAGGAAAAACGAAGAGGACCCGAGAGTAATAGTGGGTATCATGCAGTCGTTGATGAGTTTACGCCTACACAAAAAATAAAATGGGGATTATATATTCCCAATTGTGAAGGATAAGATAATTGAATTTGTCATAGAAGGTTTATTAAAAGAATAGAATTAGTGAGTTATCGAAATTCGATTACATACTTGGTGAAAAAAAATAATATAGAGATAAAAATATGTAGATACAAGTATTAAAGTGTGTTATTTTAAATGGTAATAATAGTTAAAGGAGGAGTTTACTGTGAGCAAACGAATGTTAGCAAAGGGCAAATTTTTCAAGGGGAAAACGCATAGCTAGCCCTCTAAACTGCGAACCCCCCTACTATTGAGAGGGGTATTATTTTGAGCCAATCATCAACAGAGTTTTTCATTCGTAACTTCAAACATGGGGATATGCCTTTACTTGGTGAGTTGTACCAATCAGTAACAGCAAAAGACAACGCGACATTTTGGTGGGTCGGGGACGAAGATAATTGGAGTAACGTTTATTGCGCATTTGAAGATGGGAAAATGGTCGCTAAGGGGCAAGTTAGCATCATTAACGTTGTTCCTCCTGGTCGTTCAAAAGAGAACAATCACTCTATATATATTAATCTGAAAACCATTTCTGAAAGAGAACAGGACATTACTCTGCTCGACAAAGTCTATCAATATCTTTTCACAAGAGCAAAGCAATTAAAGGTAACTTTACCTCAAGAATATGGAACAATACTTTGTGTTGGTAACGATTCGAAAGAAACAGCAAACAATCAGTTTTTTATCCAAAAAGGATATCTCCCTCTGAATAGTTTGTATAGCATGAATAGAGATTTGACTGAACCGATTCTTGAGTTAAAACTTCAGGAGGAGTTGCAATTCTCACACTGGAGCATGGAGACATCTAGCGAGGAAAGAGATTACCTTGATATTGAAGCTGAAATTTGGCCAGACGCTCCACTTGGTCTTAATAGGTTATCTGAATACAAAAATAACAAGTTATGGACATCCATGGTCATACGTCAAATAGACACTATTGTCGGCGGACTAATGACATGGCAGGAAGAAGACTATGGTGTAATTGAGGACGTTTTTGTCCGTGAACCATGGAGAAAGCGTGGGATTGCAAAGTTTACGCTTACACAGGCTTTGAAATATCTTCAATCTCATAAGCTACAAAAAGCTACTCTCATGGTACTAACGACAAATAAATCAGCCTTATCTCTATACGAATCAGTTGGATTTTATACGGATAAAGAAGAAATAAGATACTTCACAAAACTCAATTAGGTAACAAAAAGAGGGGTGGACTGCCCCTCTTTACTATTTCCCTCAATACATTACCGATTTAATTATCCATCCGAGCCAACAGTGAATAATACATGTATGTATAAACAGCATCTGGCTAGTGTTCGTAAGGAGCATCATTGCTGTCCACTTAATATTATTACCACTATCATTTCCACCTATCATCAAGAACGTTTGTTTGTGTATATTATTGAACTAACGTTCTGTTTATAAAAAATTGACCAGTATCACAAAATAATGTGAATATCTAGTCATAGTTATTCGTTATAACGTACGTTGTACAACAGAAATTAATAAGCTCAATGCCTCTTCATCTGTCATAAGCCTAATTTTTCGCTATGGTCAACCTTTATAACCCCTTTTTGAAATGTCGTTTTTAATAATGATTTTAAATCCTCTTTTGCGGTTGAAGTTAATGAGTTTGCCATATTAGTTTCCTCCTTTGGTTGTGCTGGTGTATATTGTTTTAAAGATTTCCCTAAATACTTTGCTAGTTCAGATGCTATCGCAAAGCATATTTTTTCGAAGTCGCGTCTATAAACAACTTTCCTGAAGTCTATCAGCAATTATATCAACACTGAGTTTGGAATCTTAGCGTGTTCAAATAAAATTTCAGCTGCAAATGGGGATGTTTTCTTATTAACCCAAGAGGACTGAGCCATTTAGAATACGTGAGCATTGAAAAGCTTGCCTTTTTTAATGTGATGTACTAGGTCGAGTGACGGTTGATAGTTTAAATATCCGCCAAGAAGCTAACGCTACTTCTGCAGTAGTAAGTAAGCTAAAAAAGGGCGAATATGTTCAAGTAAAAAGTGTTAAAAGAAGCAAGAAACCCTACATACTTAACTCTGTAGGGTTTCTTGTTCATGAATTATATCAACATGACAAGTAAGTAAACCTTCATGAATTGTAACTTCAAGTTGTGTATTTGTAGAAATCCAACCCATAGTATGGGAATGTCCAATAATGTTGAATATTATTTTCGCGAATTATAACAAAGTCTAAAAAACAATCAGGTTGAGTACCAGTGAAAAATCAATAGCATTCTTCATTATTTTCCCCTGCTTCAAGAATTAGAACAGACGTTATTTATCATTTTTCAATGTTTTAGCCATAACAGCACCAGCAGGTCCGGTTTCGACAATAATATAATCAAATTGTTGGTGATAAGAACTTGACTCACTCATCGCCATGATACTTTTTACAGTCACAATGTTTGAGTTCTTGGTCGCAGCACTGGGTAAATGAATCGTCCCGGCATACGCCTGGAATAGGGATGCATGGATCAAAATCATGATTTTGAAGTACTTGGTAAGGGCGCATCATATCATGATCCTCATGTTCAATGATATGACAATGCCATACATAAGTTCCGGTAAACGGCCCAAAACGTGCAATGATACGGGTAACTTCTCCAGGGTTTGCACGTACGGTATCTTTCCAACCCATTTCATTCAGATCCGGTTTCTTTGCTTTCCCTACTTTAATTATATTCCCATTTTCATCCACGGTAATTGGTGCTCTATTGAGAATCTGAAATTGAACTAGATGCAAATGTATTGGATGGGTATCGGGGGTTAAATTATAAAGTTCCCAAATTTCTATTGTTCCATTATATGGTGTTTCTGTAATAGGATCGACCCACATCTTGTTATTGAGTTCAAACAACGGTCGGCCATATTCATCAGTAGTTTCAACTAAAAAGTTTTTTCTTACATATATAGCATCTTTAGGTTCGAGTTTTTCTAAGCAACTTAATCTTTCAGGTACTGTACTTGTATCCGGCTTGGAAGATTTTTGTTTAACTTTAAATTCCATAATTTGCGAAAGATCTGGAGAAGGAGGAACTCCATCAGGAAAAGGTGCCGGAGCATCATTTGTCAGTATGATATTTTGCCCTCTATGTTTTGAAAAATCAATGATTACATCTGCTCGTTCTGCCGGAGCCAGTATGATTTCAGAAACCAGTACAGGTTTTTCTAATAATCCGCCATCCGTACCGATTTGAACGAAATCTTGACCAGAACTCAATCGCATACGGTAAAAGCGGGCATTAGAACCATTGAGGATTCGAAATCGGTATTTTCTCGGTTCAACTCTAAGGTAGGGCCATATTTTTCCATTTACTAAAATTGTATCTCCAACAAAACTCGGAACAATCGATGGATTCGGAAGATCAGGATCTATTGGAGGTGGTGGTTGTGGTGCAGGTGGTGGTTTTTGTCCGGGCTGAGAAGGATAGAACAGTTGACCGTCATCATAGAAGGAACGATCCTGGATAACTAATGGAATTTCAAATTCACCTTTGGGCAGATTTAGTTTTTCTTCTTCTTTGTCTCGAATAAGGTAAAACCCTGCTAACCCGGCATAAACATTTAATCGAGTGATTCCAAGGGCATGGTCGTGATACCAGAGAGTTGTCGGACGCTGACAATTCGGATAGTAGTAAACTTCATGCACGAATTTGCTGCCAAAGTTTTCAAAGTTTTTGGTAAACCATGCTTCTGGATATCCATCATTTTCAGGGCGAACACGTCCCCCATGCAAGTGAACTACCGTTCTCACAGGAGGTTGACTAGGTTCAGCACCGTGAATAGTAGT
Source organism: Lysinibacillus xylanilyticus (assembly GCF_001708185.1). Taxonomy (GTDB): domain Bacteria; phylum Bacillota; class Bacilli; order Bacillales_A; family Planococcaceae; genus Lysinibacillus; species Lysinibacillus xylanilyticus_A. Next base: position 122,399 of record NZ_MDDN01000004.1, read on the forward strand.
ATCTACTGGCAGAAGGTGTGTAAAAGGTAGTTTATTTTCCCACTTCACAAGAATTGGAAGGTCCCTGAGAACATCAAATGTCGGCCCAGGATACATACCATTATATCCCCAAACTGTTGTCGGTGGTAAGGCCCGATGTAGCTTTTGTTTTATCTGCTGCATCAACACCTCATAGTAAGGGATTCCATCATGTATTCCAGCTGGTTTAATAGTAGGTGGAATCGGTAATGCATCAATAAACTTTTTTAATTTCAAATTAATTCCCTCCTTAATCAATAATTTATCCCATAGTCATTGTTAGTCATAGAATCAACATGACTTACTTTATTAAATGTATAAGCAGATAAAAATGTTTAGGTAAAGGAGGAAGGACAACATAAAATCTCAGAATTTTTCTACTAAGACGCCGTTAGTTGCGTTAAAGGTATTTATTTTTATTGAGATAAATGTTTGTAATCAAATATTTCAATTTTGAAACCGAGAGTACATTTATCCATATCACCTGTTAGCCATCTATGTAGCGCAAAAAGCAGCACCTCATCACAGAAAGATAATTAAATTCTTTCATGGGAGTTGAATAAGAACATTGACACATTAAACAATCGCAACCGATTCTTGAACAGTGTAAAACCGTTGATTTCCGTTCCAGACGGACACGTTCCGGAGGGCGTGCTGTGAACCAACCCGTTTGCTTCGCTTTCGTTGTTTGTTTCACCTGTCCCCTCGCCCTCCCATAGTCGCCGTCTTCCACTTCAATCAACTTTGAATCTGCTCCTTCATTTTGTTGGATATTCATATTCTTTTGGTTGCCTGCAAGACTTCTTTAACATGGGCAATATTGCCCCAAAACTTTGATAATTTTTTCTTGCTTCAGTCAATGTTAAGCCATTGTTTTGGTCACTTGCCTCAACATTACTTTGAATAAACAAATCCATCTCCCAAAAACATACGGGGCAAATGTAAGCAGGGGCATCGCCATTATTCGGAATTGTAATAAACTCGCAGCAAGGGCATGGTGAATTTCCAACTACTATATCAGATTCAATGTCATGTTCGCAGTTAGTTGTATCATCGTAGTTTATTTTTGGCACGTATTTTTTTGTCTTATTTTCTTCGTTTTTCATTTTTCATAGACCTCCAACATACCCGTCAACTTTATCCTCATTAATTTATCAAAAATTGTGGTAAAACCCTTCAAATTCTCTTTACCTAAGTTCTGGAACAACAATCTTTATGAAAAGCACTTTCCTTATTCCAGAAAAGCGAACGTTTGAAGATCATTGCTGAGCATTGATTAAGAAAAACACCTTTTCAATAAAGTCTTTTTGTATAACTTTCCTGAAGTCTTTCAGCAATTATATCAACACTAGAGTTTGGAATCTTAGCGTGTTCAAATAAAATTTTAGCAGCAGATGGTAATGTTTCTTTATTAGCCCAAGTAGACGGTTCCCATAATTTTGACCTCTTAAAAGCTTTTGCACAATGTATGAAACATTCCTCTACTTCCACTCCAATACCTACAATAGGTTTTTGTCCTTTAACAGCCATCTTTTCAAGTAGTTCATCATCTTTTACCAAATAAGCCTTACCGTTAACTCTGAGTGTTTCCCCTAATCCCGGAATAAAAAATAAAAGACCCACTTTCGGATTTAATATAATATTACGCATAGAATCTATTCTTTTGTTTCCTGGTCTTTCTGGAATAATTAAATGCTTATTATCTAGTACACGAACAAAGCCAGGCATATCCCCTCTTGGTGAAACATCACAGAAACCTAAATTATCAGAAGTTGAAATCACCAAAAAAGGTGACTTAGAAATAAAATCATAACAATGATGGTCTAAATCTGTAATCACCTTTCTTATTACTAAATCACTCGGAAATCCAATAATTGAACGTAATTCTTCTTCAGTTTCAATAGTATTTTTAAATTTTATATTTTGTTTCAAACAGACTTCGCTCCTTCGATTTAAGACTAACATATGAACTGATAAAACCATTCTTCTTAAATTAAATGAACCTTAAAAGCAAAAAGGGAGCAATTCTTATTCCATGAAAGCGCCCTTTTACGGAATAACTAAACTTCATTTTGTTGACTTTAAGTGTGTTTTCAAACTTTCATTTGGGAACGTTTATTGAATTTATAATGTATTTAGTATTTATTATTCAAGAATAGACATTACAGTAACACTTCAGACAATTAATACTAAAGTACCTGTTTTTTTAAGCACATTTGAAGCCAACAGTTATCCAAAGTAATTATGAAAACACCAAACAACAAGAAAAATACTTACTATCCCCCAAGCAGTGGTACTCCATATCCACCAAATTACGGATTTAGCTTTTGATGGATTTTCCTCTTCTTCCATATTTGCTTTTATAAAAGCGACCTTACTTTCCATACCTTTTTTTATAGAAGTGAGAACAACAAATCCAGCGAGAAGTCGCTACCATATACAGCACGTTGGAGAGGTAGTAAATTTATCAACATAAATCGCAATGTTTAAAATGCTTTATTCAACCACTAATCCAACCTTTTTCTTTTATATAAAATGAAAAACACAACAATGCCAATAGCTACTGCCACTGCAGCCCAAATATATATATGATTTCTATTATGTTTACCACTTAAATTAACTTCTTCAATCGGGGGCTGTCCTTCTCCAAGTACCTCCAAATCCTCCTGTGAAGAACTCAACACACCGGTACGATCACACATGGTTGATACAAGCGATTTTGCCTCGTACATAATTGATTCGTTAGCATAAACCAAATATTCTTCTCCCTTTATAAAATTATATCCACAATCGCCTCCACCTTGACCAGTAGTAATGATAATTTGTGATTGTTCAATACCCTTCCAGGTGTTCGTTACCTCAAAAAGAACTGATTTAGTTGTATATCCTTTTAAACTTAGTTTCTCTTTTATATCAACAACTTTCCCACTAAATACGGCTTTTGAACGTTCATATTCTTCTTCTACACTTGGTAAATCTGCACACGAACAAGCACTTGTAATCGAAGGAAAAGAGCCTATCATAAAAATGCCAATAAAAATGAAAGCCAGAAGTGTCATCGCTTTCTTCAAATAAATCACCTCAATCTCTCCTACTATCACCCGGGTTTAGTATTTTTTATAATCTAATACTAATATTAACATAGAGATCTAGTTTTGCTTGGTAATATTATTCCATTAAATGGCCCGATTGTTGGACACCTATTAAACAATGGTGCACCCATTGAAGTAATTCAAAGTTTAATGGGGCATAAAAAAAGTGAAACTACTCGGATTTATGCACAACTAAGTGGAAAGCTTAGGAAGGAATTTAACAGAAATATTTTTAGTTTATTTAAAACAGAGAAACACCTTAATAAATATCTCTCTGTTCAATTAACGCACCAGTTAGTTGAAGTAAAAATCTTCATAGTCTTTTTTTACCTCAACAAAATTTTATCCCTCAATGTATAGGGCATATTTTTTCGCTGTAAAGTACCATCTCACTTCTTTAGTTATTTATTTCGGGACCGATACCTAGCAGTCTTCTACCCATTAACCATATTGCCCGACCAGTTCTCCACAAGATTAGGGCAGAGCCAAAGCCTACCACAGACATAAATGCATTTATTTGATGTCCCCCTAGTGTGATCTTCGCAGGCACAAACAGTCATGTAATAATAGCAAGTAAACAAAGGAGTGCACCTGTAAAATAATAGAATTTAACTTGGAATAGAGGGGCCAATGGGATAAAATGAACACCGACAATAATAGCTATTAAGACAGGTAAAAGTTCAGTGTGACGAGTAGCGTTACAGACAGCAATTGTAATTGCTATTGCTAAACCCTCTGCCGCGAAAATAATGTTAAACCAAAACCTCGTACGATTCCCACATAACAATCAAATCAATATTCAAAACAATAATAATATAATAAAAAACAAAATAAATTTATTGATAATCGATAAACATTATATTAAAATCAAATAATCATTAAATCAGTGAGGTGCTTTAGATGAATGGTAAACTAGGTTCAACTTTTTTCTTAAAGGTTGTTGCTTTTCTTATTGGAATTGCGGTAGTTGTCGTGTGTATATTTTTGTTGCCTGAAGCAGCCAGAAGAGATGCTATAGAGCGTCCAGGAGATTACTCGATATATCCGTTGTTAATATGTGCGTATGGAGTATGCATTACGTTTTCTGTAGCTTTGTATCAAGCATATAAACTATTGAGTTATATCGATAGTAACAACGCTTTTTCTGAGTCATCCCTTAAATCCTTGAAGGTTATAAAAAAATGCGCTTTTACAATTATTTTCTTAATTTTATTAGTAATAGTTTACTTAAGGGTGTATGCCATGTTCACGGGTGATGACCCAGCAGGTCCAATAGCACTTGGACTAATAGGGATATTAGCAACAGCTATCATCACTGCCATTATGGACGTACTTCAAAAGCCATTAAAAAATATCCTAGAAAAAAAGAAATAAAAATGCAGATGTTTATTTTGCAGGTATAATATCTTTTTTCCCTATTAAATTAAATGGCTCTTAAATGAAAAATTGGCGCCTATTCTTTTTCAAGAATTGCGCCCGATTGTTGAATATCAAAATCGTGATTTCTCCTTTTTACAAGATACTTTTATGATCTCGGAAGAGGAGAAAAACCCCTTTTCATTTGTTTAAATGTCTCATTCATCCTTCCAACTACGTAAAAGTTCTTCGAAAAAGAGTTTCGGTGCAGAGGACTTGTCATCTTGTAGATAGCTACTACTTTGAAAAGGTGCTTAGTAATGACGGCCATACGGAAATTTTCTCACTGCAGGATGGACATATTGTTTCCCCCGCTAAATAATGCAAATGCTCGGTCAATATTTGCTCTCCGATAGCTGCTGCCCGCTCCGTTAATGTTCGTACTTCTTCATCAGCAAATGAAGTGACTGGGACAATCACTTGTGGTTCTTGACCCGTGTGAAAGACGGGATCGTGTTCATAGGCTTGAAGAATTCCTGCTTGGTCTTCAATAGGCCATAAATAAACCTCTCCCTCGCAAGCCGGACAGACGGCGACATACTCATCACCTTCACTGAACGTCATTAACATATTGGCAGGGATATATGAGCCGCGATAAGCAGCATCCGCCATAAGGATGTAACGCTTCTTTATCTCATCCATAGTTTGTTGGGATGCATAGTCGAACACTTCCTTTGTAAGCGTCCTTAGCTTGTCAATTGCCTCTACATATTCTCTATACAATTCAGTGCAAACAGAGCTACCTACATCCTCAGCTAGTTCAGCCCATGTGGCCGGGAATGGTGCCTCATCTCTCCCATCACGGCTTGCCTCGATGATACCGCAATTGATATACAGTTCTTTGCGCACTTCCGCATCCGAAGTGGAGCATGCTAGCTGTGCTAAAAACGGCATCGCTGCGTAAGTAGCCGTATATATCGTGTTTTGATGGAACAAATATTCCTGAAAGAGTTCGTCAAAAACTCCTGGCTATACTCCTGCATCAGTTGCTGCAATAACACAGGTACGTTGTCTGCAGAACCATACGGACCTTTCAGCTTACCCCATACATCGCTATCCCACTTAATCAAACTTTCCCTCCGTTCCTAATTGCCAACTTCATCATTCTACTTAATTGTATCAAATAAAAAAACTGGAACCACAATATGTTGGTGTAGTTTCTAAATAAAGTTTGATCAATAAAACTGAAAATGTTATTCAAGGAAAGGATCATATTGTGGAATAGAATTTATAAGTAGATTAGAAGGTCGCGTGTTGATCGATACTGATAACGAACCGATTGAAGCATATTGGGGCACAATGAAGTGAAGGAAGTATTATTTAAATAAGTACGATTCATAGGGAGAGTTAATACAAGCTATTGATGACTATATTCATTTTTATAATCACCATCGCTACCAGAAACGATTAAACGGCTTGATCCCTTTAGCATTCAGGGTTCAAGCCGCAAAGTGGTTAAACTCAATGCGTTACACTTGGCACAAAATCATTATTACTGCTTTAATCGCCATGATAGAAGATTAAACTTTTGAGTATTTAAAAACATCTACAACATTTCGTCTCTCATTATAGTTTAGAGGAATCTCAAGCTTTTCTAGACCAAATGACAACAGGAATAAGTAATAAGGATAAAAGCCCTCCAGCTAAAGATAATACTGCATAACTTGCATTAGCAACTACCATCCCCGAAAGAGCACCACCAGAAGCTCCTGCTAGTGCAACTAAAACATCAATTTTCCCTTGCGTTTTTGCACGTGTAGAAGGCTCTGTCGAATCAACTATTTGAGCAGTACCACTAATTAAGCCAAAGTTCCAACCTAATCCTAGTAAAGAAAGAGCAACTATTAATAGAACCATAGAATCGCTCGGTGCGAATGCAGCTAATAAACCAGCGAATAACAAAGTCACTCCTGACGCAATACTCATAGCTGTTCGTCCAATTTTATCAACAAGAATACCTGTTACAAGCGAGGGAAGATACATGGAACCTACATGAAATCCTATAACAATACCAACTGCCGCCAAACCATGACCATGATGTTTCATATGTACAGGTGTCATTGTCATAATTGCAACCATTACAATTTGAGTAAGTACCATCACCGTTGCACCTACTGTAAGACCTCTTTTATTGATTTCTTTATTAAAGGATTCCGTCTTATTTTTTTGTTCATATTTTTGTTTATGCGCTTCAATCCTTTTTGCAATCTCTAATGGATCAGGACGCAACATAATAAAAAGAACAAGACCTGCTAAAATAAAAGCTGTAGCTGATAAAATAAAAGGACCTGCGAGTGCCGGAACACCAATAGAAGTAGCAAATTGACCCATAATTTCTACTAAATTCGGACCTGCCACAGCCCCGAATGTTGTCATAACCATTGTCGTACTGATAGCGGTTGCTCGTTGTTTATTATTTGCTAAATCTGTCCCTGCATAGCGAGCTTGTAAATTTGTCGCAGTCCCTGCACCATAGATTAGTAGAGAAGCAAATAATAAAATGACACTATTCATCATGGCAGCAATTACAACACCAATTGCCCCCAGTCCACCTACAATAAAACCTGTCGATAAACCTGTACGACGTCCATAACGTTGAGATAGTTTACCTACGATAAAAGCTGCTATTGCTGACCCTAACGTGAATAAAGCAGAGGGCACCCCTGCATAGGCATCCGTGCCAAGCATTTGTTGAGCTAAAAGAGCACCAACCGTAATCCCTGCTGCAAGCCCTGCCCCACCAAATATTTGGGAAAGACTCACAACAAACAGCACACGCCTATATAAATTTTTTAGCTTTTCAGGTGAATCTATATAACTCTCAATAGAATCTTGTGATTGACCAAACACTTATATACACCTTCTTTCTACTTAATATAAATGATTAAAATTATACCCATTTTTTAAGCCTATTCGACAACTTCAACTCTAATTTAATTATTTCGCAAATTGTAGCCATTCTTTAACGCCCTGTTCCATTCGAAATGCCTTAATTCCGTTTGCCTTAAGAATCTTTACCGCATCTGCAGACATTAAACAATAAGGTCCTCTGCAATAAGCAACCACATCACAATTTACTTGTAAAGACGAAAGTGTATCCCCCAATTCTTCAATAGGAATCGAAATAGCACCTGGAATATGCGCCTCGGCAAATTCTTCTTTCGGTCTTACATCCAATAGTAAAACCTCACCTTTCTCCATTCGAGGAATAAGCTCTGAAAGTGTTATTCCTTCTAAGCCAAGTTGTTCATTTAAGAATTCTTCTTTAATTTGTTGAACTTGGATAAGCTGCTTTTCTGCTAAAGCATGGAATGTGATTAAAAAATCAGAAATAACTTCATCTGCTAGTTCATAAATAACAAAATTTCCTTCCTTCTTAAATTTAACCAATCTCGAATTAAAAAGTGTTTTTAAATGTTGAGACACATTGGCAACTGACATATCCGTACTTTTGGCTAAAGCATCTACAGACTTTGGGCCTTGTGATAATATATCAAGAATTTCCAATCGTTTAGGACTTGATAAACTTTTTCCAATCCTTGCGAACTCTTGATATAACAAATCCTTTAAATTTCGTTCATTCAATACAGATGACCACCTTTAAACTATTCAATTAATTTATTGAATAGTTGAATAATAATTCTAAATTTTACTATTGTCAATACAATAGCCTCGAGGATATTGCGCATTAGCCTAGACGACAACTATGCCCTTAGTTATTCACACCTTCAACAATAAAAATATCCGGATAGAACATCATTCTATCCGGATACAGAAGCATTATTTTACCAATAACCAAGAAGCTTCCACCATAATCCTCCAACTATAGTAAAAATCAGAATGGTAACAACGGAAACGACAAATCCAACTGTCCACCACTTTTTTTGTTCAATATAACCTGCGCCAAAAAAGACCGGTGCTGGACCAGAACCATAATGAGTAGTGGCGCCAAATAAATTACTAAAAGCTGCTAATAATATAGCCGCTAGCATAGCTGGTGCCCCTGCTTGCAACATAACAGATAAAAAGGCTGCATACATCGCACTAATATGAGCAGTGGAACTCGCAAAGAAATAATGGGAGTAGAAATACACTAATGCTAATATTACAACAGCCCATACCCAACTATACCCAGATACAAGTCCACCAACTTCATTACTAAACCATGGAATTAGTCCTAGCTTGTTCATAAAAGATGCCATCATAAATAATGTTGCAAACCAGACAAGCGTATCCCATGCCCCTTCTTCCTTTTTGATATCTGCCCATGTTAATACATTTAACAATAAAAGCAAGGAAAGACCGATTAGAGCTGATGTAGTGGCACTAATTCCTAAAGAGTCTCCGCCAATCCATAACGATAACACAACAATAAATACTACAATCATTCGCTTTTCAGAACTTTTCAGTGGACCAAATTCATCCAGCTTCTGTTTAGCGATAGCTGCTGCTTCTGGTGTCTGCTTGATTTCAGGCGGATAGATTTTATAAATAATATAAGGAACAACGATTAAAGCTGTTAGCCCAGGGACAATCATAGCCACCGCCCAGCCAAACCAAGTAATCGTTACTCCAGCTGTATCACTTGCCAACTTTACAATTAAAGGATTCGCTGCCATGGCTGTCATAAACATAGCAGATGTTATTAAATTACCTTGAAAGCCTACCGTCAAAAGAAAGGCCCCCATCTTACGCTCTGTACCGTCTTCTGGTTTAGATCCAAAGGTATGAGATAATGATTGGATGATTGGAAATATAACACCACCAGCACGAGCTGTATTACTAGGAATAGCTGGCGCTAATATTAAATCACTCGCTAGTAATGAATAAGACAGACTCAAGGTTTTTTTCCCAAAAAGACGAACAAATAGATAGGCAATTCGTTCTCCTAGTCCCGTTTTAATAAATCCACGTGAAATAAAGAAGGCAATGACAATTAGCCAAATTGTTGAATTGCCAAAACCGCTTAATGTCTCTTCAATGGTTAATGTATTTGTTATGGCAATCACAGCCATAGCAATAATGGATACAGCACCCATTGGCAACGGTTTAGTAATAAATCCTATAATTGTCGCAACAAAAATAGCAAATAGATGCCACGCCTTTTCATCTACTCCTGAAGGTACTGGACAAAACCAAATAGCCACACCAACAGCAAGGGTAATTAAGAAAGGAACCCATTTGACTGCACTTTTTTCTTCTTTCATGATGTAAATGCTCCTTTACCCCAATGTATTTTCAAAAGTGATTTCTCCCATGTTTTAATATTTCCCCATTATCTAAAAAACATAAGTATTATATATGCTTTATGTAATAGATGAAAAGAGTTTTGGTACATTTTTTAGAAAAAAACGGCCTAGAATTAGAAATATTTATCTATTATGTTAATCTATTGATAAAAACTAACTTTTTATAGGATTTTTTTTACAATAAATACTTACAGCAGGTGGAATGGGGGTTTTAAAATCATGTGAGACACTAGAGAAGAAACCAAAAGTTTATGACCTATTACAATCTTGATCGAGGTAGTGGAACCTAAAAAAGATGACAACTGCACAATGCAGACATCATCTTCTTCAAGTTGCCTAGAGCTTTTTAAAATGACCTTTACAAAGAGCACACTTTATTTTGGTTAGAAATATTATTTTGTTTTGGATCTGTGTTGATCTAAAAGAATAGGATTACCATCAGGATCTTCAATTGTAAAACTTGCAGGGCCATCGCTTGTTTCATCTGCTTCAGATAATATTTTAATTCCTTTTGCTTTAAGATGTTTCTAAATGTCTCGAATGTCTGTAAACGAATTTAGATTTTCTGCATTTTCATTCCATCCTGGATTAAAAGTTAGAATATTCTTTTCGAACATTCCTTGGAATAGACCAATTATACAGCTTTCATTCTTCATAATGAGCCAATTTTGAGTAATATCCCCCCGAATACTTGAAATCCAAGATTTTCGTAAAATGTTTTTGATTTGTGAATGTCTTTTACACTTAAACTTACAGAGAATGCATCAAGTTTTATATTTCCTCCAATAAATTAGGATCATCACCATAACGTGTGGATGATTTCCGTTCCAACTGGGCGCTTTGTTGCTGTCGCTTCGCTTTCGCGCAGATAAAACATTTGCCGCTGACGCTTCGCTTTCGCGCAGAGCAGAGCTTCCTGGGGGCGTCCGATGAGTTGCTTCACTCGCGTTGCTCGCTCCAGGGTCTCGGGCCTACACGATGTAGGTCACGAAGGCGTTATCACAGGACGTGATGCTCTTAGCCTTCGTTCCTCTACCGCTAATCCCCAAGGAGTCGCCCAGTCTCCACTCCAATCAACTAATATACAAAGCATACGTCTTAACAAATGTCATCCACAACTTTTGGCGATGAGCTATAAATTAGTTAACATAGCAAGTTTTTACATAAATCGAGTATATATTACTACTTTGAAAAATACATTTCAGTTTGTCCAATTTTTCTAAAATAAAACCAAAGTTAACTCAATAAGCCATATTCCATTAATTGATCCGATTCAAAAAGGTTGTTCTCTTCATTCAAATAATGTGCCTATAGCTAAATACCTCTCTCTTCAAATATAGTGAAAATAAGAAAGAACTGTCAAAAGTACGACGAAGATTGACAGTTCCTAAAAAAGAAATATTAATTTTTACTCACTTAATGCGCATGCATGACAACATTCTTTTTCTTTGAATATAGTAAAAAAGATATTGTTAAACTTAAACTAATGACGCCGAAAACTAGCCCCATACCACTTAGACCAATTAAATCTAACATCATGCCTGTCGACAATAATACGACTTGAAAGATGACGGAATCGATCATATTTCGGAATGAGAAAAATCGTCCGTGAAAATCTTTTGGTACTTGCTTTTGAAAAATCACCATTGTCGTTGGGAAAAAACAGCCTACTGAAAAACCAAAAATGCCAAATGTCATGAGCGCAAAGAATTTAATATCCGATAATAATAGCATTAGCTCCATCGAACCAATGATAAATGCTAATGAAAAGAGCAGTGTTCCTATTTTCACCCGTTCAGTAATCAATTTTAAACCTGCTGCACCTAGCATAAAACCGATACCTTCAACCGTATACAATAATCCTGATATCGTCGTTGACTGATGGATTTCAGAAATTTTCATAATAACTAAATTAAAGGACCCTAAAAATAATGTTGGAATTAACATTAGAACAAGTGTCATCAATACAACAGGGTGCTCCTTCACCATTGGTAATACCTCTTTAAAACTACCCTTTTCCTTATTTGTTTTCGACTCATTAGCCGTTTCCTCTAATTGTAGGAAGCTCGTAATAACAAACATCATCATATAGACGATCAATGAAATGATGTACAACCATTTAAGCTCAAAGAAACTTAACATAAATCCTGCCGCAGCAGTTCCAATAATTCTAGATATCGTTCGAGCATTCATTTGCCAAGCATTTAATGTAATTAAATCCTTATCCTTGACAATCATTGGAATGATAGATTGTAGCGCCGGCATATAAAAGGCAGCTGCTATTTGCAATGTTATTAAAAAAAGAATCATCCAAATAACCGAATTTGTATAAAGTGCCATAAACATAAATAACACACTTATAATTCGTCCTATACTTGCCTGCTGCACCACTGTTTTTTTCTTCGACTGGTCAATAATACGACCCGCCAACGGACCTACGACTAAACCTGCTAGTATACCGCAAGCAATAATTAATGATTTGTGAAAGTCAGAGGGAACAACCTCTTGCATAAAAGCTAGATTCCCTATAATCCCAGCCCACAAGCCAAGACCTACGACAAATTCACCTAATAAAATTATCCATACATTCCGATTATGCCACATGCGCATCTCCTTGTTGATTCACTTTCAATTAATTACTTCAATAGTAACAAAATTACAAATATTCGTACATATAAATCTGGCTCATCACCATAACGTGTGGTTGGTTTCCGTTCCGACTGTGCGCTTCATGATGAATTCCATCAACACTTGTAGTCGTTACAAAAGTCCAGTCTTCACTCCAATCAACTTACAAAACATACGTCTTAACAAATGCCATCCACAACTTTCGGTGATGACCCTCAAAAATTACAAACTTTGAAATTTTTGTGTTCCTATAAAATATTTTCTACTTACATGCATATGTATTTTGTTACTAATTCTTGCTCATCCACCATTTTTATAAAACATCTAACCATCCGGTTGTCTCCCCTTTTCCATTTACTCTCAAAAGTATACTGTTTTTACAGAAAATAAGTATCATGCAAAAGTTTGAAATAGACACAATAAAATAACAAAAAAGCATTGTTTGAATACATGATCAAACGATGCTTCCACATAATAGAACTTCTAATTTACGAACGAGCGATTTTCTACGGTACTCGAAGATTGTTGACTTACTAATGTAACGACGAAAAAAACTCCCACAGTTGTTGCCTTGATCCCTGCAATGGACGTATCCCCAAGCTTCGCTAAATAATATCACAGTAGTAAAGGAAATTGTTGTCATAAAACCATCATATAGAAAAACAACTGGAATGCCAATGGAGGCAGCATAGACTGGGTTAAAGGTCATTAACTTCATTTCTTTAAAGTATAATAGCAGGAACGTAATATTTATTATCAGGACAAGGAGTAACATCCATACAGCCTTTGGCATTGTAATCGAAAGCAATGACCTTCTATCCCTCTTAATTTATAATAATTTCCTTATAAGCTGGCGCCAGCTTATCCAGAAAACAATTACCATCATTCCCGCTCCGACAGACTCTGTTAGTTTCCATAAAAGTGTAAGAATTATCAAAATACTCAACGGAAGAATTGTTAGCTTCACATCATCTAACTCTTTCATTCACTCACTCTTCTTTCTCGGACGATATTTTGTTTCCTTTAGGAAAGATATATGCTTAATGTAAAAAAAATTCAACCATTTTATGAAATTTTCTTTTAAAAATTTTTTCTTATTACTTTTGCCTAGCACAAAAAACACCAACATTTTTCGTAAAAAATACTGGTGTTTAGTCATTTGTTTGTATCAATACACTCTTTTTAATTACTCGATTCATCAGCATAAAACACGACACAAAAACGAATAGCTTGTGTCAAACCCTCATGGATTTTTCTACTTTTATAACAGTTCCACTTCACTAATTCCTTCTACAACTTCATATTTCATCCGTCATATTAGTTGGTATTCTCCTGATACAAATACCTTAGTCACAATCTATTTCGTTTAGTAGTTTAATGCTTGGCAGTTTGTTTTCGATTTGTGCTGTTTAATTATTTACTTCTTCATAACAGTCGGGTTCTATGTGTTGTTTTTTAAATATCCAGAAACATAAAAAAAAGACGACTCCATCCTATCTTAGAATGAATCGTCTGAGATTTTCACGTTCCCAAAAAATAAGGGGGGTTTTAGGAGCGTAATCATGAACTAGCAATACTTCTGGAGAAAAGTAGCTAAAGTTCATCCTCTCTACACTGTTTTGTAAATGAGGAATAATCTTTATATGAAAATGATAACCATTATCAATTGAAACGTCAACAATAATCTAATAAATTTTTCTATCTTCATGCAGTAGAAGATTCTCTCTCTATAAGTGTTGAGATGAATACCAGTATAATCTTTTTTCAACGGGCACCCAAACATGCACTTAAATAATAAATGGTCAGGATTTTTCAGCACTTCCGAAAAATATCAATTTACTTTTGACTAATCTAAAAATACAGATTTTCAATTTTCCTGCTTTCTTAAAAGAATCGTCTCCTTTAATAGTTTCCTCCCTCGTCCTTTACTAGAAAAATTTGCAGTTTTTATCCGTATACTGCAAACTATTAACATACCTAGCTAGAAAGGATGTCTGAAACTAATGAAAAAATTAGTATGCGCTTTAATGCTTTTTATACTTGTTGTGACAAGTGGTTACACAGTACAAGCTGCTGGCTTTAAAGATGTACCAGAAGATCATTATGCATATGAAGCCATTATGTGGGCCGAGGAATATGAAATCGTTAACGGCTATGCAGATGGTACATTTAAACCTAATGCAACAATTACAGAGCAACAATTTGCGAAACTACTTGCCAATTTTTATGAGCTTGAATCGCCGAATGATGAATTAAAAAAACAGACCCCTGCTGCAAACTGGTCTGATGAATATTACAATCGTCTTGCAAGCTATGGTGTGCCATTAAATGGATATTTCGATAACCATATTCGAGCAGCTACTGTAAAGCGTGGAGTTGTGGCACAGGCAATATCACATTTAACGAATGGTAAAAGTGGATTAGATCAATCGATTCAATTTTTACTCGATTACTACATTTCTACTGGTCAAAATCCTCAGTATGAAAATCGTAATTTGCAGAAGTTTTTCGGCGTTACAAACAATATGACACGTGCTCAAGTCGTTACAATGCTCCATCGTATGGATGAAAGAAATTTTTATGCCATTTCAGAGGACGCGCAAGCCATTCATGAAAATGCTACCAATGCTTCTTTAAATACACGAGCAAAAAATGGCCAAAATCAGCTAGATAAAACAATGCAGCTCACAACACCATCAAAAAGTGCTTGGGAAGGTACCTATTCGTATTACTATAAATGGGGTAAAGGTGCGACTGATTTCAATCGCCGTGATGCCATCATCTCCAATGCAACAAGTAATAGCTTTAATATTTTCATTACTGCCAATGATGGAACAGCGGCCGGGAGTGTCGATGGGACAGCAACGATTACTTCTAGCACGAAGGCCGTGATGAACAAATCCTCAAACGGCAATCGCTGTGTACTAGAATTTGAGCGCCTTCATAATGCACTTAAAATTACCGAGGTTGATTGTAGTGCAGAGCATGATGAAGGAACCAATTTTTCTGGGACTTTGAAGAAGCAATAGGTTGTATGTCCGACTCGTAATCTCTTAACTTATTATGAATATCACAATGTTGAATTACTACACCGTTGAGGTACTTTTATAAGTCAAAATTGTGCAGATCAACTAAAAAGTGCGAAATGAATTATAGTATTCATTCGCACTTTTTTAATAACTCAACTAGCACTTTTATCACTGATGCAATCTTTATAAAAACAAGCGTGTTGATTAGGAAAGTCAGGCTTATTATTGAGCGATAAAAGAATTTTTTTGTTGCTATTTTGCTAATATCTTCCCATTTTAATTGACTGTAGCCTGTGGCGGTAATAAATTCAGTGAAATGTGGTTTCTCTTTTATAAACAGTACAACCCTTATTTTAAATCGACTTTTAGAGTGTTGTCGATTCAATGGCCAGCACCTTTTTGCTAATCAGTCGCTAGTTGGGGGCTCTTAAAACTTCTTATAACTATTAATGGCAATCTCAATAAAATCCGAGAGGTACGGAGATATATGTTTATTCTTATGCCAAGCAATATCCGTAAAAATATCTGCTAAATTCATGGATGTCGTCAATTCTTCTAAACGATGGTTTTCTAACTCCTTTTCCACCACCATTTTCGGTAAGAATGAGATGCCTAAGCCAGCCATCACACATTGCTTAATGGCTTCAATACTAGCAAATTCAATCATTTGGTATGGTAGTGCACCTTCCTGCTGTAACTGTATTTCCAATTGATTACGGTAGGAACAACCACATTCGGTCAAGAGCAGCGTTTCATTTATTAATTGTTGTGAAGAAAATACACCCTTCGCAAAGTGATCATCGGTAGGTGCTGTGACAAATACTAATTGCTCTTGTAAAAGTCGTTCCCTATGTAACATAGGCGTCTCTCTATAAATATCTGTAATAAACGCTACATCGAGATTGCCTGACTGTAATAAATCTTTGGCAATTTCGGTTGTGTGTACGGGCTTAAAAATAATTTTTACTTGGGGATGAGATTTTTGAAATTGTTGTAAAATACTTGGAAGACGATATACACACTGACTTTCCTGTGCACCTATTTTTAACACCGCTTGTTCCTGCTCGTTTAACATTGCTTTTTTCATTTCCATATCTAAGTCGAGCATTTTTTGGGCATACTGTTGTAATCGCTTGCCCTCTTCTGTCAAAGTAATACGTTTTCCTAGCCTCTCAAAAAGAACAACTCCAAGCTCCTCTTCAAGTGATTTAATTTGTGCGGTAATAGTCGACTGTGCATAATCCAGTAGCTGTGCTGTCTGCGTAAAGCTTAACGTTTCTGATGCTGTTAAAAACGTTTGTAGCTGTTTAATATCCATCTCTTTCACCTCTAAATCGCCTTTTTCGATATATTCCATCGAAACATTCATCTTTATCGATAACAAACATAAGTTTACACTAGTTATAACCTGAAAAACAGAGGAGGATTCAAATGAACATTACCGCTTTTATTGGAAGCTCTAGAGCCGATAGTAATAGTGAGCAACTAGCTGACTATGTATTAGAGGGTATAAGACATGAAAAAATAGACCTTAAAAATTTAACGATTGAGCCTATTCACGATTTGCGCCATGATGATAATGGCTTTCAGTTTGTAGATGATGATTATGATCAAATTATTCAAGCATTTTTAACAAGTGATCTCGTTATTTTTGCAACACCGATTTATTGGTACAGCATGTCAGGAATTATGAAAAACATGGTGGATCGACTGAGTCATGCTATTCGTGATGAGCGCTTTCCACAACTAAAAGAAAAACTACAAAATACTGAGGCAATCGTTCTTGCTGTCGGAGGTGATGACCCATATATAAAGGGTCTACCAATGATTCAACAATTCCAATATATCTTTGATTTCTTAAAGATGCAGTTTTCCTCATATATTATTGGAGAAGCAAACATACCTGGTGAGATTCATCATGATGAACAGGCACTAGCACAGGCAGCCATATTAAATAATCAGTTAAAAGCACGTATAAATGTTCAATAAGAAAACGACCTGAAAGCGGTTATGCTTTTAGGTCGTTTTTCAAATGTTCGATTTTTCCATGTGACGTCAAAATATTTTGTAGTAAAGATTTATCGTTAAATGAAGAAGCCCATTGTATAATTTCCATTATCACCCCGAAAAAACGACCACATCTTAATAGTCGTTTGTAAATTCAAGCTCTTTAGGTGGCTCCCCTTTTTTATTCATCAGGCGCATACGAATCGGCTCGATTTTTAAAGTAATCATTTCATCTTGATTACCAACGAAAATACTTGTAAAAAACTCAGCTAACTTATTTTTTAGTCCTTCCTCATGAATTTCTGTTAGCTTTCCTTCAATTTCAACATACGAATCACCAAATCCTCCATTTTCGTACCCAAATAAAATATGTGTATATGGATTATTGTGAAGCTCTTCCATTTTTTCTGAATGTTTATTCGTTACTGTATATAACACAAAATTTTCATTTTCGAACGTCATATAGCGTGAAAAGGGTTTACCATTTCTCACAGTTGCCATCGTTCCTATTTTTTCTCGATTTAAAACTTCTAATATTTCGTCACGTACAGAGCTCATGTGATCCCATCCTTTCTTATCCCCTTATATTTTGTCCTTATTTAGTTAAGTTAACCGTAAAATTTTTAGAAAAATACGAAATATCAATCTTCGGAGTTATTCTCAATCTATTGTTATAATATCTTTTTGGACACAAGAATTTTCAGAATGAGGGTATTTAATGATGAAGCAAGCTTTTTTCACACGCTGTCTGTTCTTTCTTACAGGCATTTTGGTTTTATCTCTTGGTATAACGTTAACGATTAAAGGGCAAATTTTTGGTGTTGGTTCGTGGGACGTTTTACATATTGGACTAACGAAAACGTTCGGGTTAACAATTGGTACTTGGTCAATTATAATTGGACTAGCTATTCTAGCAATTGATATGATCGTAACGAAGAAGTTTCCACTGCCAGGCACATTTATAGATATGTTTTTAGCAGGTATTTTTATTGATATTTTTAACTATTGGCTTCCTGATATAAATGGCTTTTGGATGCAACTGCTTGCTTATATATGTGGCTTAGTATTACTTGGTTGGGGCTGTGGTATGTATATGGTGGCGAATTTAGGTATTGGTCCTCGTGATTCATTAATGCTTCTTATGGTTCATAAGCTTGGCTGGAGTGTCACGCGCGCTCGTACAACGATGGAAGTTACAGTAGCTATACTTGGTTTTTTACTTGGCGGACCTATTGGGGTTGGAACGGCTCTAATGGCCTTTGGGCTTGGACCAATTGTACAATTGGCTTTAACATACAACGAGAAATTATTTACAAAATGGACAGGCGTGAAGAGCGCTGTTATATAAAGTGAAAGTTTATTCCGTGGGGTGTTCTTCACCCCATTTTTATGGGCAATTCATGCGGGATTAACTTTAAGGACAATGCATTTTAAGATGCATTGTCTTTTTTTGTATACAGTTGCATTATACAGTTGGACTATATATAATCAAACTATACAGTTGAACTGAATAAGAGGTGTGACATAGTGAAAAAGCATAAATTACTACCTTTATCGGAAACGATGCACTATATTTTACTAGCTTTACGCGAACCGCTTCATGGTTATGCAATGATGCAAAAAATCGAAGAAATGAGCGAAGGTAGTGTAAGGATTGCTGCTGGGACCATGTATGGGGCAATTGAAAATTTGTTGAAATATCATTGGATTTCGCCTGTAGAGACCCAAGATACGAGGCGTAAGGTTTATCAAACAACAGCTGAGGGACTAGAAGTATTAACGGCCGAGCAAGAAAGATTGCAGCGAATTTTATCTTTATATGAGGGAGCTGATGGACATGATCAAGTTTAAACTCTTTATTGATATCGAAAAGGAAGAAAAATGGTTAAATCATATGTTGTCCAAAGGATGGGTTTGTACAAATGTGATTTCTGGCGGTTTTTATACATTTAAAAAGACAGATGATCTTGAACAAGTTATCCGTATTGATTTTCAGCAAGATCTTAAGAAAGAAGAGCGATCTAACTATAAACAGTTATATGAGGATTTTGGATGGCAAACATTAAAAGAAACATCGTATGATGGTTCTTATTATTGGTTTAAAAGAAAAGATGGCAATGATGAATTATTTTCTGATAATGATTCGCAAATTGCTAAATATAAACGATTAATGAAACATTCCAGCTATTGGGCTATACTCTTTTTTATATGGCTAATGATGTTTTATTCCAATGATAACTTTTACCCTTTCAATATAAAAGATGCTTATTTTACGCCAGGTTTATGGGAAAAAGAAGGTTTTTCTTTCCTTTTTTCTTTTTTATTTGAAACACCCCTTGCCATCATGCGGTTTATCCTACCTTGGCTATTTTCCGCAACTTTCGGTATGTATGTTGTGACTTATTTCCGTTACCGCAAATCTTTACAGCAGTTTATGCAATAAACAGCAAGGAACCACTTACAGCACGTGTAAGATGGCTCCTTTTTTGTTTCTATTCTTCTGATGCAGGTGTATTTTTCCCAGTAGCCTCGATTACTTCTGGGGTACCATCTACTGTGTCGTCCTCCTGTACATTTTCAGCAGCAGGCGGTGTAATTGTCACTAATGTATAGTCATCTTCTTGTAAAATTTCAAAGGAAAACTTTTGACGAATATCTCCTACATAAAGTGATGTTCCGATGGCTACATCAGTCACATCCACCTCTATTGTTTCAGGGATTTTAGTTGGATTTACTTTTATTCGAACTTCACGATTAGGCTGTAATAGGAATCCACCATCTGCAACTCCAATGGCATTACCGGTAACCGTTACTGGAATATCAACCTCTAGTTCCTCCGCCATATTAATGGACTTGAAATCTACATGCTTAACATTGCCTTTTAATGCACAACGTTGCACTTCTGTTAGTACTGCGTTGATCCGATTACCGTCAACATCTAATTGAAAGACACTTTTATTTCCGAATGCCGCTAACATTTTTGCAAATACTCTAGCATCAAGCGATATTGCTGTTGGCTCCATTTGATAGCCATAAACAACACCTGGAATAGCACCTTTCTGCCTAAGCTGAGTTAATGATGATTGACGCCCTTTTTCACGTTTATTTGCGGTTAAAACAGTACTCATCGTCATTTTCCCCTTTCATGGAAACTAGTCTCATAAAAGGTTTTGCCCGTTCTATAGATTTTTATACATTTAATCAATTTCTACAATCAACGCGAAGCTTCCAAAATGTTCCAGCGTCTGTCTCTTCATTTAAAAGGATACTCCAACAACAACATATTTTAAAAAGATTAAAAGCCGAGACGTATTTATGCTCGGCTAATTTTATCCTATTATAATCTTCCAGCAGCGCTCAATGTCACCACTAGCATTTTGGCAAACTCTCCACGTGTAATATATTGATTTGGCGATAGATTTTCATTGTAGTCTAGAGCACCAATGGCATACAATGTCTCCGTATGACGCAATGTTTCCCCTTGGAGATTGTAAGTATCTCGATAAGGTAAAACTGCATATTCTTCTTGTACAAAATCAACAGCATCTAATGTCCGCCCTAGCATTAAAATTGCCTGCTGGCGTGTTATTTTTCCATTTGGATCAAATAATTCTTGCGTTTTCCCTTTAATAATCCCTAGAGAATGTAAGGCACCAACATATCCACCATACCAAGATTTTTTGGCATCAATGTCTTTGAATTGTGTTGGTTGTACTTGCTGAAAGCTGAATGCACGAGCTAGTAATGCACTAAATTGAGCACGCGTTAAGGAATCATTAATGCCAAAATTATTTGCGGTTCTTCCTTGAACAATTCCCCGCTTCGCTAAAGTACTAATGTACGTACTGTATGCTGAATGACCTGTATCACGAAAATAATTGGGCTGTGGATTCACAAATTTTAATTCCGCATTATTATGAAGCGTTACAATCACTCGGTCCCCTAAATCTCGATAAGCAACAGGCTCCATTACGCCTTTTTTAGCAACTTGCTTTAATACACCATCCTGACCATTTTTGAAGATTTCCACTTCAAGCGGCTGACGGTTATTGACAATATCTGCTTTAATGCTAAAAATATCTCCTTTTTCAGATGCATTAATGGTAGCACCATATGCAGAGTAAACTGTCATATTTGGCGTTTTCATATGTACATAATTCGTTGGCTCTTGATAGGCATATGCTTGTAGGGGGGTAGCAAGTGATAGACCTAACATTCCTATTAACACTACCTTTGGAATTTTCCCTTCCATATTACTCCTCCTTCTTTTCATCTAGAACTATCATACTGGATTTCTCTATGTAAAAATATAGTATTTTTAGCACATTCACCAACACTTTAGTGCCATTTAAAAACTACGCTTCAATTGTTTAGACTTCCGAACAATTGAAGCGTAGCTCAAACATGCACTTACAGAATTGCTATTTTATTATCTAATAATACATGTAACTCATAAAGCTTTTTAATTTCAAAATGTGGTTGAATATCGCTTGTATTTTCTATATTACGTATATTAAACCAGCATGTATCAATACCGGCCTGTAATCCGCCTTTAACATCCGAAGTTAAAGAATCCCCAATAATTAGGGTTTTATCTTTATTTAGATCTTCGATACGTTCAAAAACATAATCGAAGAATGCTGGCATTGGTTTTTGATAGCCAGTTTGCTCCGAGATAAAGATACCTTTGAAAAATTGCGCTAAATTAGCATCCTCTAATCGTTTATTTTGAGTCATTGTTTTCCCATTTGAAACGACATATAATTCATAGCTATCTGCAAGCTGTGCGATTACTTCATAGGCACCGTCTACATAATGATGTGCCTCTTTCAAATATTTTTGGAAGATTGCTTCAAAGTATTCCCCATCTACATCTAGGCCGAATTCCTTTAACGCAATTGAAAATCGAGTGTTATGTAGTGTATCTTTAGACACCTCTCCCCGTTCAAAAGCACGCCACATCGATTCATTAATCTCTTTATAACGAGCAATCATCGTTGGAGTAGTTGCAATATTTTCCTGTTTAAATAAACGGTCAAGGGCTGCATTTTCAGCTAAGTCAAAATCTAATAATGTGTCATCCACGTCGAACAATAATGTTTCATATTTAGTCATGTCATTTCCTACTTTCTTTGGTGCAATATTACCATCTTGGTACTTCTATCATAACGTTTTTTTAAAAAAATAACAGGAAATGTACCCAACCTCTCTTTTTACAGAATTTTTGGAAATGTCTTTAAAAAAAGTCGTTAAAATTATTTCCTTAATTGGGTAATAAATATGATCATCTAACCTAAAAATAGCCCTTTCGATAATTTCGTATTTGAAATTTTTAGCGAATATGAGACAATAGAATGCTAGAAAGGAAGATGTACGAATTATGACGACCCTACAAAAAATTACGCCTGTCTTTGATCCATGGGAAGCGTATTTAGATGTTGAACAACATGGGCATATGACCCTATCTAATATTGAATTTACAACGACAACACTTTGTAATATGCGCTGTGCACATTGCGCGGTTGGCTATACATTGCAAACTAAAGATCCTGAAGCACTTCCAATGGAGCTGATTACAAAGCGACTGGATGAAATTCCGCACTTAAAAACGCTAAGCATTACTGGTGGAGAACCGATGATGTCTAAGAAATCCGTTCAAAACTATGTATTGCCTTTATTGAAATATGCACATGAACGAGGCGTGCGAACACAAATCAACTCAAATCTAACAATAGAGCCCGAACGTTATTTAATGATTGCACCGTATTTAGATGTGCTACATATTTCACATAACTGGGGCACAGTTGATGAATTTGTTGAAACAGGCTTTGCCATGATGGAGCGAAAACCAACGTATGAGCAGCGTGCCGCTTTATTCCAACGCATGATCGACAACTCAAAAATGCTTGCAGAACACGGTGTAATGGTATCGGCGGAAACAATGTTAAACAAAAAAACTTTACCATACTTAGAACATATCCATAATCAAATCATTAACGACATGAAATGCGCACGCCATGAAGTGCATCCTATGTACCCTTCAGACTTTGCAAGTGCCCTTACGTCTTTATCACTTGAGGAAACACGTGAAGCTATTCATCATCTACTTGATGTTCGAGATGAAAACACGTGGATGCTATTTGGCACGCTTCCGTTCTATCCATGTAGCGTGAATGAAGAAGATCAAAAGCTCTTAAAACGACTAAGAGAAGCAAAAAACGTTACGATGCGTAATGATCCAGATGGTCGCTCACGCTTAAATATCAATATCTTTACAGGTGATGTCATCGTGACAGACTTTGGCGACACACCTGCACTTGGAAATATTGTGAACGATGAACTGCCTGCAATTTTTGATAAATGGATGGCAACAGATTTAGCGAAATCACTAAACTGTCATTGTCCAGCAGTAAAATGCTTAGGTCCAAACGTTCTTGTTAAAAATATGTATTATAAAAATGCACAGTTTGTTAGCGGCTCTGCTACAGTGTAAAAATGAAAAATGTCCAATGCAAAAGTCTATATGCATTGGACATTTTTTATACTATAGTATTGTTTAATAAATATTTCGGTTGCATTGAAAATGAAAAAGCATCGGGTCACTATAAATTTTATGAAAAAGTGAATATATCCATACTTTATATGTGTTTCTTACAGTAAATCTAAGCTTTTTATTCTTTCAATTTCTTCTCTCGATAAGCCTAATAAATCCATTATTTCTTCAACCGTTTCATGACGTTTCAGCAATTTTTTCACTAACTCTATTTGCGCTTGTTTACGCCCTTGCTCTATTCCCCGCTCTATTCCCTGCTCTATTCCTTGTTCTCTCCCTTTATTGATTCCATCAATGTAGCGAGCTTCTTCATCTAAGATATACTTTAAGCGAGACTGATAAGCAAGAATTGTTTCAGGGGATTGACTAATTTCTCCCCATGTATCAAATGCTGCACGTAAGTTTTCATCTTTCATTGCTAACTCCTCCAATTCACGATATATCTCTGCATATACTTTCTTTTTCCGACCATCGACCATACCAAGTAATAACAACCATCGAATTAAGATATCATCAAGTGCATCCAATTTTTCTTCATGCCAGAGAGTAATAAACTTGTTCATCTCGATAAAGTGGATTTCCAGCACATCTTCGTCTGGCATTAGCCTTGATAATATTCTGTCTTCATACAGATGATAAGTACTATGATAATCTTTGATGTCTTTAAACATTGTAAAATCGCATATATTGATCGTAATGGTTGGGCGTAATTCACTATATCCCATACCTCTGACTAGTTGGGTTTCATACATTTTTGCCCAATAATATAGCGTTCTCTTTGTCATATCTTGCTGATTGGATAGTTGGATTTCCACATTGATAAAATCACCATTTTGTGTTTTCACAAGAATATCGAGCCGAGATTGTTTATCGTCCTGATATTCACCGCCCAATTCATGCTGAATAAATGTTACTTCTTTAATAGTATCTCGCCCAGTAAGCTTTAAAACTGCATTCAAAAAAACTATCGTAATTTTTTTATTCTTTTCACTACCGAACAATTGCTTGAAGGCAAAATCAACCTTCAAATCAAAAAACTTATCTAACGGAATTCTTCGTATTGCTTTTCGATTCATCAGGCATCACCTCTTTTTTATTACTATCATTATAGCACGGGTTACTATTAGACCTCTATAAAACATCAAAAACGAATTATGTTACTTACAAAACCTTAAATATGTGTAAAGAACTATTAATCTCAATTACAGAGCCATCGAAGAAGATGATAAAGTTTAGTATAAAAAAGAAGCCATGTTCATTTTACTGAAACATAGCTCTTTTTTCGTTAATTTCCAAAACACTTCTTATATTTCTGCTACTATCAAAGGAACGGATTTTTGTATCTTTATATATTACATGCCACCATACTTATGATTCTATATTTTGAAATGTAAAGTTTAATATATACTTACATCTGTAACTACATTATTTTTACAACAATTCCTTTGCAAGTAGCTTATAGGAATTCATGCGACTTTTTAGTGCATATTGATTGCAATTAAGCATCACTTCGTCAAATCCATACTGCTCTTGCTCTGCCACTAAAAATTCAGCGATTTCCTTAGGAGTTCCAACAAGATTGGCTTTACGATTATCGGCAATTGTCATTTTATCCAATTCCGTAAGTGGGTAATCCTGTGCTTCCTCAGGTGACATTACCTGAATGATTTGTCCCTTCATAAGCTGGAGACGAGTAATATCAATAGGTCTAGCCAAATATTCCGCTTCCTCTAATGTATCTGCAACTGTCGCCGCATAGGTAACGATTATTTGTGGTTTCTCCATGTAATAGGAAGGTGTAAAGTAAGTTTTATACGCATCAAAAATATCCTTTGTCATATTTCCAGTGAAAAACTGCGCATATGAATAACCCACACCTAGTCGTCCTGCCTGCATAGCGCTTTGACCACTAGAACCAAGTAACCAAGCCTCTGGTAATTGAATATTTACTGGTGCCGCTATCACTTGGTCATAAACATTTTCGCCCGTTTTTTGATTATTCATCAATTTTAAAATGATTTCAAGCTTATCATATTGCTCTGTAAATCGTTCTCTTCGGCCTTCTGCTAGTGCATAAATAGAGGCATGGTCGCCACCAGGGGCTCTGCCTACACCAAAGTCAATTCGATTCGGTGCCAAGCCACATAATGTTTTAAAGACCTCTGCCAGTTTATACGGTGAATAGTGCATCATCATCACGCCACCTGTACCGATGCGAAGACGCTTTGTTTTCGCAGCTAAAAAAGCAGCTGTCACCTCGGGCGCTGAACTTGCCAATGAATGACTATTATGATGCTCCGCTAGCCACATACGATGATAGCCAAGCTCTTCACCTAAAAGCGCTATTTGTTCTGTGCGCTGAAAGGCTTCCTCCGCAGTATGGCCTTTTGGTACAGGCATTTGATCTAAAATACTTAATCTCATTGAACACACCTCTTTGTCTCTATGTCCTCCTCTTCACTCTAATATAGGAAGTTCGTTTTACAAAGTAAAAGACCTTACTCATAGGCAAGCTGCTCCAAATGCCATGTTTCATAAACCATGCCAATAAGCATTCGTCTTTGTTCTGCACTCAATACTTCATCATTAAACTTCGTCGCATAAACAGTAAATTGCTGGGTTTGTTCATCTACTACAAACTGTAAAATCGCATGCCCCTTTTCACCTTGAAATGTAATATCACCTGATAATTCGACAACATGCTCACCCGTTTTAGCCTGATAATATCGCCAATATGGTTCAAAAAATGCATAATTAAATGCATTACGAACAGCTACATCCGAAAAATTTTCCAAATATCCTTCTTTCACTATATTGATATACTCATGATCTGTAATATCTTTTTTAGCATTATAAACATATCCGACAAGTAGCCCCATAAGGACAACACAAATAAATACTCTTACATGATTTGCTAAACTCAAATGTCATCACGTCCCCTTTACGTAAAGAACACTATCACCTACATAATACATTAAAAAATGCACTTAAAATAGAATATTTTTGATTTTTGTAGAATTTTAAAATATTAAATTAAATTTCAATACTACTCTATTAAAAAAATAATAGAGAAATACTATTTAAGCTATTTACAGTTATTTTTCATTTCGCTAATATCAAATTATTATCATAGAAAAGAGATGACCTATTGTGCCTTTCGATTTAGATGTAAACATTTTACTCATTCTTATCTTTTTTGGCTTTCTTGCTGCATTTATCGATTCTGTTGTAGGAGGCGGCGGGCTTATTTCATTACCAGCGCTTATGTTTGTTGGTCTTCCACCATCTGCGGCCGTGGCAACCAATAAATTAGCAGGTACAATGGGGTCACTAACAAGCACTTTGACTTTTTATCGCTCTGGACAATTAGATATTAAATCCGTTTATAAATTGTTCCCGTTTGCTTTTATAGGTTCAATGATTGGTGCATGGATTGTCCATCTGATGGATCCTAGCGTTCTCAAACCATTAATGCTTGTAATGCTAGCAGCCGTAGCTATTTACACTATTTTCAAAAAAGACTGGGGTAGCATGTCTACCCATAAAAAATTGACACCTAAACGTTACGCATTTTTTGTGGTGATCATTACCTTAATTGGGTTCTATGACGGCTTTTTAGGGCCAGGGGCAGGCTCATTTCTACTATTTGCCTTTTTAATGGTTGGCTTTGACTTTTTAAAATCAGCAGGCAATGCCAAATTTTTAAATTTCGCAAGTAATATTGCCGCCCTTCTTATGTTTATATACTTAGGGCAAATAAATTATGCCTATGGTTTACCAATGGGACTTGCACAAATTGCTGGAGCCATTGTTGGTTCTAAATTTGCCATTAAACGTGGGAGTGGGTATGTACGTAAATTATTTATCGTAGTGACAATTCTATTACTATTGAAAAATACATATGACTATTTTTCATAATTGGTTCGAAGGGAGACTTCTGTACCTGTCGCTTTCGGTACAAAAATTATCTGCTGAAGGAAGTACAATTATTTTCATCACAACACTTAAATGGTTGTGTATGATCGCTTTTGTTTTTGTATGGTACTACTTTAGAATGATAAAACTTATCTCATAGTAGAGGTAAGTTTTTTTATTGCTATCAACTTTTTCTCCCCTTTTGCACGTCTAGTAGTTGTATACAATTTGAAAATTAAAAAGGAGCTTCTTTGGACATGAAAACAAGAAATGCATTTCAACATGAAGAAATATTTGTCCAGCTTATTCGTGAACAGAAAGAACGGTTTTATTTGCTCGCGTATAACTATACGAAAAATGAACAGGACGCACTTGATGTTGTACAAGACAGTATTCAAAAAGCAATGCTTTCACTTGATCGACTAGAAAATGTCGAGTATATGAAAAGCTGGTTTTATAAAATCGTCGTACGTACTGCTATTGATTTTTTACGTAAGCATAAACGCTTACAGGTGACAGACGATGATACATTGCAATATTTAACACCTGCACAAGAGGATGTCTACGAAAACGTTGACTTAGAGCATGCGTTAGAGGACTTACCTCAAATGTATCGTGAAGTTGTCATTTTACACTATTTTGAAGATTTAAAGCTCGCTGATGTAGCAGATATCCTTAACATTAAGCTAAGCACAGCCAAATCTCGCCTTTATAAAGCGTTAAAACTGCTAAAAATCCAAATGCAAGATGTGAAGGGAGAAACAGCACATGGATGAAAAATTAAAACAATTAGAAAAACAATATAATGAAATACCTATTCCAAAGGAGCTTGATTTTGTAGTTGAGAAAGCACTAAAGCAAGGTAAAAAGAAGAGAAAAAATCGAGCACCACAATGGTTACTTGGATCTGCAGCGGCTGCAGCCCTTTTTACAGCTAGTTTAAATGTTAGTCCAGCAATGGCACGAACTCTTTCAGAAATTCCTGTTGTTGGTAGTATCGTAAAGGTTTTAACATGGACTGAATATGAGGTAAAAGAAGAAACATTTGATGCTGACATTAAAGTACCTTCTATTGAAAACTTAGAAAATAAAGATCTTGCCAATACTTTAAATGAAAAATACCGTTCAGAAGGTAAGGCTCTTTATGATGACTTTGTTTCTGAAGTTGATTATATAAAGGAAATTGGAGGCGGTCATGCAGGGATAGATAGTGGTTATGAAATTAAAACAGATAATGAGCAAATCTTATCGATTGGCCGTTATACTGTCAATACAGTTGGATCATCTTCTACAGTTATGCAGTACGATACAATTGATAAACAAAATGAAATATTAATTACATTGCCGATGCTATTTAAAGATGATAATTATATTAAAACGATCAGTGAAAACATTATTGAACAAATGCGTGAGCAAGCGGCATCCGACTCAGATAAAACGTACTGGGTAAAAGGAGGAGGCATTCCTGACGAAGAGCTTTTTGACGAATTTAAAGCTATTAAAGCGGATCAACAATTCTATATTTCTGATAAAGGAAAGCTTGTTATCTCCTTCGATAAATACGAAGTAGCACCTGGCTATATGGGTATAGTAGAATTTGAAATCCCAACAGATGTCCTGAAAAAGGATCTTGTAAGCACAGAATATATTCATTAATCATTTTGTTATAAATATAGTTCCAAAACACGAGGTATTTGACGATAAATTGTCAAATACCTCGCTTTTTTATGTATCATACACTCTTTTAAGAGGAGCCTGTCATGCTTATAATCCTCACTTTTTGTCAAAGCTAAAGTGTATCAATTAACGTTAGAGGGTTTTCATATGAAAGGTGTAGGAACAATTAGTATTTTACATGTTATTTTTTTATCCATGACTGTCATTGGCTTAAAAAATCACGTGACAATTATTCCCCCACTACTTGATGTTGCAGGAAGGGACGGATGGATCTCTGTACTAATGGCCTCAGCTATTATATTCTTTTGGCTATTTCTTTTAGTTTATATACAAAAAAAGACAAATCAGGAGCCAATCAGGGACTGGTTAGATGAAAAAATCGGAAAAACAGGCTCAACAATTATTATTTATAGTATCGCTATATTTTTATTCATCCTCAGTGCTTTTACGATGGTTGAAACACTGCAATGGGTAAACACAACATTTTTACCCCAAACTCCAGTCATTATGTTATTACTCATATATACGGTTCTTTGTATTTTACTCGTTACAACAAGTTTACAAACCATTGCTATTTTAAATGTCTTTGTATTATTCGGTGTAGTAGTCTTTGGCTTTTTTGTCGCATTTACAAATCTACAGGTAAAAGAATACGAGTTATTACGCCCATTTTTTGAGCACGGATTCACCCCTGTTATGAAAGGGATGATTTATCCAGCTTCAGGATTTATTGAACTATTAATGCTTTTATTTTTACAACATCAATTTAAAGAGCGTATTCGTTGGTATCATTTTGGCATCATGCTTTTCATTTTAATGGGACTTACTTTAGGTCCGCTGATCGGTGCAATTACAGAATTTGGTCCAACTGAAGCAGCAAAGCAAAGATATCCTGCTTACGAGGAATGGGGATTAGTATCGATTGGTCGCTATATTGAGCATCTTGACTTTTTCTCTATTTATCAATGGCTTACTGGAACATTTATACGAGTTGGCTTCTTTTTATATGTAATAGCTGATTTACTGAAAATGACTGGGGATCCAAAACGAATATGGAAAATGCTAGCTCCCCCCTTCTTTCTACTTTGTTTGCCGTTAATTATTTTAAATGAAAACATATTTTTGAAAGTGAAAGGGAACTATATATTAACAGCTACTTTTATTTTCTTTTTTCTTTTATCCATTTTTTTCGTACTAGTAGCTTTCTTTTCAAATAAATCTTCTAAAAAAGGGAAACCTGAAAAACAAGAAATGGAAAGTGGTGAGTTATAATGCCTCAGCAGGAGAAGGCTATAGACCTAAACACCTTAAAAAAACTATTTCAAAAATCAGCAGATATTCAATTTCAGGAATATACATTTAATCAACAAAAGGTTCAATTCATAACTTGTGATGCAATGATAGACCAACACCTGCTCAATGAAGTCATTATTAGGCGTATCCAATTTCTTTATGATCATTTAGCTGATACATCTTTTGAAGAAAATATTACAAATCAACTTCATATCCCGACTCTTCAAAAAGTCAAAGATAAAGAAGAAGCTATTACCTTTGTATACACTGGTTTCTTATTACTTTACTTTGAGGAAGAAGAACTTTTATATGCTAGTAATATCGCTAAAAAGCCTAATCGAAATCCGGAAGAGACGAGAATGGAAGTTCTTGTTAAGGGACCTAGAGATAATTTTATTGAAGATATTCGCGTCAACATTGCACTATTGCGCAAACGTTTACCAACGAATTCGTTTTGTGTAGAAAAAATGGAAGTAGGTAAACGTTCAAAAACAACCGTGGCCATTCTTTATTTCGATGATATTGTCGATATGGATATTTTACATGGAATAAAAAAACAACTAGCATCTGTAGATACAGATATTGTCTTTAGCGGGGATATACTAATGGAGCGGATTAACAAAAACTCTAAGCTTTTCCCGAAATTTGATTATACTGGACGGCCCGATTATGCAATTCAGTCACTAATTAGAGGACGCTTTCTCATTCTCGTTGATGGTGTAGCATATGCCGTCGTCACACCTGTAAATTTATTTTTACTGCTGAAATCTGCAGAGGATAATGAATATCCTGTCATTTTCAGTTCTGTTGAACGACTTTTGAGGATCTTAGGGATTTTAATTGGGTTACTGTTGCCCGCATTTTGGCTCTCGCTAACGACTTATCACCAAAATCAACTACCATTTCAGCTCTTAGCAACAGTTGTCCAAGCAAAAACAGGGCTACCTCTCCCCTCCTCTCTCGAAATGTTACTAATGCTATTAATGTTTGAATTGTTTCGTGAAGCTGGCTTACGTCTGCCTTCTGTTATTGGAGGGACGATAAGCGTTGTTGGCGGTTTAATTATTGGTGATGCAGCCATTCGCGCAGGTGTGACAAGTCCAGAAATGATTGTAGTTATTGCTATCTCTACAATTGCAACATTTACACTTGTAAACCAATCTCTTGTCACAACCATCAGTATATTGCGTGTTGCTTTCATTCTTGCCAGTGCATTTTTTGGTTTATTTGGATTTTTTATATCCCTTTACCTTACACTTCTTTACTTATGTAATATCCGAATCTATGGTTACTCTTACATGAATCTTGCCACAGATTTAAATTGGTCAACTATTAAAAAATCGATCTTCCGCTTATCTGCAAAAAGTTACACTGAGCGTAATAAAGCACTTGCACCTCAAGATTACACTCGTACCGCTGAAACCAAGGAGAAGAAATGAAGAAAAAAAGGCAATAAGAAATATCCCCTCAAATGAGCATATCTATTTGAGAGGATATTTCAATTTAAGTAATGCCATTTTTAGTTTAATTCAACATACTCCTGCATGGATGGCTCCCCTTGTCCTTTACGAAACTGAATATGATGAAGCTTAGCGAAAATGCCATTTTGTGCAACAAGCTCATCATAAGTTCCATCTTCTTCAATTCCATTTGGTGTCACTACTAGGACTCGATCAGCATTGCGGATGGTTGCCAGTCGATGGGCTATAACTAGGGTTGTTCGATTTTCAGCAAGCTCAGTTAATGACTGTTGGATAATCATCTCTGTTTCTGTATCCAAAGCAGAGGTTGCTTCGTCTAATATTAAAATCGGTGGGTTTTTTAGGAACATTCGAGCAATGGCAATTCGTTGCTTTTGTCCACCGGAAAGCTTTAAACCACGCTCCCCGATTTGCGTCTCATAGCCATTTGGAAGCTCTGCGATAAATGCCTCTAAATGTGCCCTTTTAGCCGCCTCACGAATTTCTTCCTCACTAGCACCTAATTTTCCATAAGCAATATTTTCTCGAATAGTCCCTGTAAATAAAAAGACATCCTGCTGTACGATACCAATTTGCGAACGTAATGAAGCCTGTGTCATATTTCGCACATCAATCCCATCAATCGTAATGGCACCGCTACTTACTTCATAGAACCTTGGAATTAAAGAACAAATCGTTGTTTTACCAGCTCCGGATGAACCAACAAATGCAATCGTTTGTCCAGCAAGTACGTCAAAGGAAATATCCGTTAACACCGTTTTGGATGTGTCATAATTAAAGTGAACATTGTTAAATGAAATATCTCCGTAAAGATGTTGAACTGCCTTTGCCCCTTCACGATCCAGGATTTCTGGTTCCTGTTCTATTAATTCACGGAAGCGTTTAAAGCCTGCCATCCCCTTTGGATAAAGCTCTAGCAATGCACTAATTTTATCGATTGGTTTAATTAGAACATTTGTATATAAAACAAAGCTAACTAGCTCACCGTAAGATAGTTTGCCACTAAAGCTTAGCCATGACCCCACAACAAGCACAACTAACGTTAACAAGCGTGTCATCATATAAATACTGGAGTGCGTTCCTGCCATAATTTTATAAGCATACAATTTGGCAGAGCGGAAAAAGCCGTTTTGCTCCTTAAAGCGTTCAATTTCAAAAGCTTCATTTGTAAAGGATTTGACCACGCGTACGCCAGATACACTATCCTCTACACGACCATTCACATCAGCGATTTTCCCATACATTGTTTTCCATGCATTGTTCATTTTAATATTGCTAAATGTAACAAGCCATGTTAAAAACGGCACCATTATTGCGGCAATTAACGCTAATGTTGGATTAACATTAAACATAATAGCAAAGGCCCCGACAAATGTCATAATCGCAATAAATAAATCCTCCGGTCCATGATGGGCAAACTCGCCGATATCAAATAAATCATTTGTAATACGGCTCATAATATGACCTGTTTTCGTATTATCAAAAAAACGGAATGATTGACGCTGAACATGTGTAAATAACTCTTGTCGCATATCTGTCTCGATGTTAATACCTAGTTTATGTCCTAAATAGTTGACAATAAAGTTAAGGATTGTGCTAATTACATAAACAAGTAATAATAGCACACTTACTTTGACAATCATGCCCCAGTCACCTGTAGGTAATAACTCGTCAATAAACCACTGAACAGCTAGAGGAAAAGCGAGTTCTAAAATTGCTACAATGATCGCACTCGAAAAATCGATCACAAATAATCGTTTATGTGGTTTGTAATATGAAAAAAACTTTCTATACATGTATGTCTCCTCTCTATGCTGCTAATATTTTCGCATCTCTCCAATAGTACCACTTGTTTAAACTGTTCGGTAAAGGATTTTTTCACTTTATTTTCACATTTTTATTTGCAATGGATTAGAAACATGTTATAATCCATGTATAAAGAATTGAATAGCTTTTGACAATTTTGTCAAAGGGGAGTAGCTAGCAGATGTAAATGAAACATCTGATTTCACATTCGTCATTACATGGTCATATGCCATCGGGTGTGAAGGCATTTTTTGTCGTACACGATATTTTTCTGTGCAACTAACAGTTAATTGCTTAGCAAGACCTTTGCCTATTTTTTAGGCAGAGGTCTTTTTATTTTGCCTAAAATGCAAAGAATACGTTAAAAGCAGCACATTCATTTCTGTTCGAAGTATAAAGGAGGAAACAAATTTGGAGGCAATTTTATTAGAGTACGCATGGGTACTCATCGTATTAATTGTACTAGAAGGTTTATTAGCTGCTGATAATGCAGTTGTTATGGCCGTTATGGTAAAACATTTACCTAAGGAACAACAGCAAAAAGCACTATTATATGGTTTAATAGGAGCATTTATTTTCCGCTTTGCTGCACTATTCCTTATTACAACGCTCGTTAATTTCTGGCAAATTCAAGCTCTTGGTGCTGCATACTTATTATTCATGTCAGGTAAGCATATTTATGATTCACGGAAGGCTGCACAAAACCCCGAAGAAATTCAAGAGCCTAAAAAACAATCTGGCTTCTGGATGACTGTTATGAAAGTTGAGCTTGCCGACATCGCCTT
Source organism: Lysinibacillus xylanilyticus (assembly GCF_001708185.1). Taxonomy (GTDB): domain Bacteria; phylum Bacillota; class Bacilli; order Bacillales_A; family Planococcaceae; genus Lysinibacillus; species Lysinibacillus xylanilyticus_A. The sequence continues at coordinate 157,348 of NZ_MDDN01000004.1, forward strand.
TGCGGTAGATTCAATTTTAGCAGCGGTTGCTATTGCAGTAACGCTACCACATGTCGGAGATTTTGATATTGGCGGCATTAATGTTGGTCAATTCTCAGTGATGTTCTTAGGTGGTATTATTGGTGTTATCATGATGCGTTTTGCGGCTCGTTGGTTCGTGCAAGTTCTTGATAAATTCCCATCACTTGAAACAGCTGCCTTCCTAATCGTAGGCTGGGTTGGTGTAAAGCTGGCTGTTCTAGCATTAGCACACGAAAAACTAGCTATAATTCCACATGATTTTCCACACTCAACAACGTGGAAGCTTATTTTCTGGACTGTATTAATTGGTATTGCCCTTGGTGGATACTTAGTTGGCGTGAAAAACCAAAAGAAAAATGCAAAATAATTAATCAAAAATTCGCCTAGACATACCATCTTGGCGAATTTTCGATTTTATACAATTTCTCAGAGGATTCCCTATCACCCTGCCAAAAAACTGGCTAGTCCAGATCCGTCATGATTGTTTCCACAAACCGAAGAAGCTGTGGATGACATTTGTTAAAATATACGCCCTGTATATTAGTTGATTGGAGTGGCGGCTGGGCGACTCCTTGGGGATTAGCGAAAGAGGAACGAAGGCTAAGAGCATCACGTCCTGTGATAACTTCTTCGGACCAACATCCTGCCGCTACGTTAGCACTAAGCTTTCGCGCAAAAAACATCTGTTGCCCCAAGCGGCTCATCGGACGCCCCCAGGAAGCTCTGCTCTGCGCGAAAGCGCAGCGTCAGCAACAAATGTTTTATCTGTGCGAAAGCGAAGCGGCAGCAACAAATGTTTATCTGTGCGAAAGCGAAGCGGCAGCAACAAATGTTTTATCTGTGCGAAAGCGAAGCGGCAGCAACAAATGTTTTATCTGTGCGAAAGCGAAGCGGCAGCAACAAATGTTTTATCTGTGCGAAAGCGAAGCGGCAGCAACAAAGCGCCCAGTCGGAACGGAAATCAACCACACGTAATGAGCCAAATTTTTATAAATTTGAATCTTTTTAGAAACTGGTTCGTATAATTATAGATAATTATTTTACAAAAGAAAGGATTTTTCAACATGGCATATGCTAACCGCAATCATAACTTGAACAAAATTTTGAAACACTTTGCCTTTATGTGGGTGTTAACAGTAATCGGGATGTACATCGCAACATTTTTACCCCCTGCTATTATCATGCCGATATCCATTATTACAATTGTGCTTCTTATCATTGCCTGCTTTGTGCGAAGTCTGAAACTCGCTAATTCCATTATGTATATGATCCCCTTCTTAATGGGGATTACACTATTTTGGACAACACAATTTTTCATTGCAGAGCTAGGACAACAGCTTGTGTTACTTGTTTTCGTAGCGACCGTAGCCATCTTCATTGTGCTAGCACTTGTTGGTATGATGATGAATAAAGACATTTCCAATTGGGGAAGCTATTTATTCACCGTATTAATCGTTGTACTCGTATTTTCTCTAGTTTTTATGTTTATCCCTGTAAGCAATATGGTTGGACTGATTATAGCGGGAGTAACTGTACTACTATTTAGTCTCTATACAGTTTATGACTTTAACCGAATCCGACATAATCACGTTTCAGATGATGAAGTCGTTGGTATGGCCTTAAATCTTTACTTAGATTTTATTAATTTATTTACTAATCTATTAGAAGTAATTTGGCGATTAAAAAATGAATTTGAATAAAATTGAAGATTTCTTCAGTGGGGTTGGGGTTCGCTTCATCCCCCACTGGATAGAAGGACACAAACATTTCCAATGAAAGTATTTGTGTGACCGACATCCTGTTGCCCCTCACCAATCGGGCTTTTACAAGCAGTTAACTTCCCATCTTTCTCCTTAATTTTGAGGTAGGAATCTTACTACGGGATTTTTTAATTGAGAACAAATATCATTTGTATAACCCCCTACCTTCGTTGTATACTATAAGACATCAACAGGTATTTACTACTAAGGGAGGAAAACTTTTATGTTATCTGAAAAACTACACACAGCACTAAACGAACAAATGAATTTTGAATTTTTCTCAGCGCACGCCTATATGGCAATGGCAGCATACTGTACAGACCAAGATTATGATGGCTTTGCCAACTTCTTTTTAGTACAGGCTGAAGAAGAGCGCTTCCATGCTATGAAATTTTATAATTTTCTAAGTGATATGGGCTACCGCGCAACAATCCACGGCTATGATAGCCCTGAAAATAATTTTGATTCGATTCTACATGCTTTTAAATCTGCTCTTTCACACGAAAAAGAAGTGACTCGCCGCATTTACAATTTATCCGATATCGCTTTAGATGAACGTGAGCATGCAACAATGGCTTTCTTAAAATGGTTCATAGACGAGCAAGTAGAAGAAGAATCAACGTTCGATACGTTAATTCGTAAAATTGAACGCATTCAAAGTGATTCCAACGCAATCTTTATGCTTGATGCTGAATTAGCTAGCCGTACTTTTTCACCAGATGCTGAAGCATAAAATTTATATTTAATTAAAAAAGAATCTGCCGTATGAGCAGATTCTTTTTTGACTATTTCAATGGAATTTCAACCGTTTGAGTTCCATCTAAAAAGTTTTCATAATGGGTGAAATAAATGCGGACTGGATTGGCAACTTCCTTTATGTCATATGTTTCTGTTTGTTCGATTATGTTTTCATCAGGTCTATGGAAACTTGCTGAATTACTGTAAACAGTTTCGCCATTTGCATCAATTGCTGTGCCAAGTAAACTGATATTTTTATCTTTATAAGAAGTTGGAACATTTATTGTTACCATTCGCTTATTAACTTGAACCTTTAAGCCCGGGAGTGGTGGTTTGGATAGTACTTTCTTTTGCTTAAAATCTACTTCTATAAAATCCTGTCCTTTTGGCAATGCTTTTACTTTACCAATGGATAAGGTCAACTTTTTGGGCTCTCTAAAATAATTACTTTGCATAAAGACCGTTTCTTCTTCATCTATAAGATTACCTGTAGCTGTTAAGCCATTACTGATTGTCGTCCACTCCTCCCCTTTTTCATCCAATAGACGTATGTCATCAAATCCTAAAATACGCATTTCATTATTTGGATCAAGAACGATTGTAATACCTGTACGAAGTGGTGAAATAGAAACGGACTTGACGATGATATGCTGTTCTTCAAAGCTCATTTTTTCATTCAATTCATAGATCTTCGTTTTCGCAATTGGCTTTTTAAGTAAAAATGGAATCGTAAATTCTGTTTGTTTTTCATCATCAAATTGTATATTTAATTCAAATTTGGCATTGTCATAACTAATAGGATCCTTAAATGTAGCCTCAAGTTTTTCTTCAATCAAAAATGTTTCCTTTTCGTCATACCCGCTGTAACTCATTCCTGCAGGTAATACCCTACCATTTTGGCGGAGCTCTATTTCCTTGATTTTTAAATGACGAACATCAAACGGTGCGGAAAATGTATAAGGTAAAATCATACCTGTTTCATCAGCAATAACCCCTAGTAGTGTAAAAGTTAAACCATTTTTCGTTTGTGACAATCCTAGTTCCTCATAATAGTTATTATGGAGTATATCTTCGACACCTTTATCGTACGTGATCATCTGAACTAGTGGAGCAAAGCCTGGGATTTTTGCGATGGCACTAGCAAAAGCTGGAGATATACGAATGGACGTTACAAATAGCAATAGTAATGCACAAGTAACAACGATGCCCTGCCATTTACGTTGTCGATTACGCTTCTCTTTTTGAAAGCGTATGATACTTTTTATGTACGACTCTTCTAATTGTTCATGTGGAATGTCAATTTGTTCCAACTCTTTGACGAAAGTATCATAATCATGCTTTTTTACCTGTTTCATCTACAGCTCTCCCTTCTCCATAAAATAGAGTTTTAACTTTTTCAATGCCCCATGCAACCTCGATTTCACTGTTCCTTCTGGAATATTTTGAAGTGCAGCAATATCTTGATTTTTATAGTCTTGAAAATATTTCAAAAAAATTAGCTCCTGTTGCTCTTTTGGTAGCTTTGTAATGATATCAGTCATTTCAAAACGCTCATGATTCGATGCAGTGTTACCGATATCTATGTTCTCCTGTAAATCTAGACGCTTACTTTTTTCCCGCATATCATGACAAATATTGAGTAAAATTCGGACAAGCCACGTACCAAAATAAGCTGATTCTTTTACGGTATGTATCTTTTTTAAGCTACGGTATGTTGCTTCTTGCACTGCTTCAATGGCATCATGTTCATTCTTTAAATAGGCGAATGCCATACGGTACATTGTCTGTTCATATTGATTAAGTAATTGTAAAAATGCTAGTTCGTCTCCAGCCATCGCACGCTTTACCAATGCTTGTTCATCCAACACATTCACTCCCTTCTATTTATTAGACAAACGAGCTGACACTTTCGTTCATTTTATTTTCTTTTAATGCAAATAAAAATGCGAAGTTCTTCTCAAAAAGAAAACATATCCCAAAAAACACGGATATGCTTCATCAACAAGTTTTTTATTCATTCACAGTTTACTTTCGTCGCTCATATGGCTTTGCTACTTCGCTAGCTTTAAAATTATAAACGGGTGTAATCACTTTTAATATATCAGCAGTTTCCTCGAGAACAGATGTAATTTCTGACATCGGCTTATAAGCCATTGGCGCTTCATCCAACGTTTCTTCGTTTACGGATGTTGTCCAGATACCTCGCATCGTTTCTTTAAAATCTTCCATGTTTAGCGCTTCTTTTGCAGCACGTCGAGAATACATACGTCCCGCTCCATGTGGTGCCGAGTAATTCCATTCTACATTCCCTTTCCCTATACAAATAAGTGAGCCATCTCGCATATTCATAGGAATAACCAGCTTCTCTCCTTTATTTGCTCGAACGGCTCCTTTTCTTAATGTCATTGTTTCCGTATCAATATAGTTATGGATCGTATCAAACGTTTCGTTAAAGTGCCAGTTCATATGCTTCGCAATTGTTTCAGCAATTGTCCAACGATTCATCCGAGCATACTGCTGAGCAATTTTCATATCGTGAATATAATCATGGAAATACTCACCCTCTAAATACGCCAAATCTTTTGGTACAATAGGATTTTGCTCTTTATAAGCTTGAATCATCGCTTGAATTTCTTTTTCCCGCCCCTGATTTTTCAGTTCGCCTATTTTTTCTTTTAAATCTTCTCGTTGCAATGTTTCATAGGCTCTTTTTTGATGCCAATTTGCTACCTTAGCTCCGACATAACGCGAGCCAGTATGGATAAGTAAATAATGTGTGCCTGCTTCGTCTTTTGCAAGCTCTATAAAATGATTGCCTCCCCCAAGTGTACCTAGTGATAAATTCGTATAGTCATCCTTTAAGCCACTCGCTACAAACTGTTTTCCTTCGAATTCTACAAAATGTCGGGCAGGCGATACTTCCTGATGGATATCCTGTCCGCTTGGTATATGTGCTCGAATTGTAGCATCAAGTTTAGAAAAATCTATACCCGTCTCATTTAACTCAGCTACAAATACACCGCAACCTACATCAATACCTACAAGGTTAGGCACTACACGATTCTGAAGCTGAATCGTTGTGCCAATAACACAGCCCTTCCCTGCATGATAATCTGGCATAATCCGTACTTTTGTTCCTTCCATAAAGGCTTGATTTGCCAATTCTTTAATTTGATCGATAGCCGATTGTAATGCTGTATTAGAATAAATTTTCACTTCCGTAAAACGTCCGTTAATTTGAATCATTTTAATCCCTCCTTCTATTTATACGAAAAAATACCATATTTTGTTTCATCCCTCATCATAAAAAATGCCCTAAAAGTTTAAATTACTTTTAGGACATTTCCTTTTACAGTCTATTCTTCATATTGGATATCTAATTTTTTCGGAATTTCTGGTATATCGTTTGATTTTACATCCTCTTCTACTAAAGCTAACGTATGTAACGGATATTTTTGCTGAGCTTCAAAAGGAATTGCCGTACTTTCCATTTTTTTGTTCATTTGACTACGTGCAAGTAAACCATTATTTGTTAAGTCAATGCTCACTAAACTGTTTATTGTTTCTTTTAGCATTTCAATATCCTTTGTTCTAAGGGGCATTTGCTCGTCCATTAAAAATGGTTGAATCTTTTCTTTAATATAGCCCTGTGCCTCAATCAAACAAGAAAATTCATTTAATTTGTTAGCGTATAATTGTAATTGGTGCTTTTCTCTTGAACGTTGTTGATTAAGTTCTTGCACTTTTTGCTCAATACGTACCAAACGGTTTCTCGATAAATCCATTAGATGACTTTGTATGGATTGAATGGACTGAAGAATCAATGTCTCCGTTTCGTGTACTTTTTCAAAATGTGCAATACATAGTTCTTGCTGCTCATTTAACTTGTCGACACGTTCCTTGAAAAAGTCATTTTGTGTATGCTGACCAAAGATAGCCTTGATCAGACCTTTTCCATGAATTTTTTTATGTTGTGCGTCCAATCGATCATATTCACGCATATATTCGCTCTGCATATTGCGGTATTCCCGTACCTTTAGTTGATAATAAATAGCCTTTTCTGTAAAGCTTTCCACAATTTCATCTTGTAAATAATCATTTTGTGAAATGGTTTGTAAAAGCTGGTATAATGTTTGAACATTTTTAAATACATTGGCAACCTGTTCGTATTCTTGCTCATATTCAGTCACAATCGTTAAATCACGTTGATAGCGTGAAAATTCATATTGTGTATCGCCTGCGTACTTTTCAATGTTCTCAACAGCAGATTGGAAAGGATCTCTTTGTGGAATAACAGTTAATTCGAAGCGGAATCGTTCAAGCCATTGTAAAAAGCGAATTAAAATGGCATACGTTTTCTTATCACTATTTTCTGCAACTCGTTGAATTTCTGTAATTAAATGCTCGTACTGGCTTTTTTGCCAAAGTTCATCACAGTTAGTCTGTTTAGCTTCAAGTGCTTCTGTTGCAGAGATAGCAACAAAATTACTTGTTAAATGGCCAAACCGCTCTCTCTCTGAATTGATAAACATCTCCGTATTTTCATTTGAATCAATACCATTGATGACACAAAGAGGCTCAACACCTTTGTTTTTTAAGGTCTCCATCAATAATATTTCTGGATAAATAGCCATTGAACCTGAGCGTAATACCCAAAAGATTTCGTCAACACGGTTCATCAACGCTTCTGAGAAATAGGCCATTTCTCCTCCCCCTGCCTCCAATGAAACAGAATCTATGATTGTAACTGATTTTAATAAATCATTTTTCAAATATACTTCTAGGTAATCTAAATGCTCGCGTAGTATTTCAGATGCAAAAGTATCGCCAGTAGTCAATAATTCTAGCTTACTCATATCGAATGTGGCTACAACGCCATCTAAAAAATACGCTTTTATTTCTTCATTTTCACCGTAACGCAAGAATGTATTTACACCTGTAGAATGCTGATCACTAACAGACAAAACTTGACGTCCTAGCAGTCCATTCACTAGTGTTGTTTTTCCAACACGCTCTTTCCCAACAAGAAGAATCATCGTTTCGTTGTTAGCATCTTGAATGATACGGTTTAAGTGTTTAGCTGTATCTTTCACATATGTATTTTGTACAATAATGCCATGTAATTGGCGTAAATGATCCACAAACTGTGGCAAAATATTATTCGCTGAGGTCGTATTTTCAATTGGCAGATTGTCAATGTTCGTCATCCTCATAACCTCTTTTCGTATGTATATATATTCATTATAAATGAAACTAGCCCTTCTCTAATACATAGTACTTAGAATTAATAATAAAAAAGGATAATTTACTTACTTTCAGTTGTCACAAATAGGAGTTCATACTTATACTATTAAACCTATAATCTCAAATATTATTCCCCACTAAGACTAAAAGAAATACTATATATATAACTATTATAAATTAAATAGGATAGTTAGTCTTTCAGCACCTACTCTCCTGCTCTATTTTATTAAAGTGACTTTTATACTATAAATCTGTCATTGTACTTTATTCTTCTCCAGCCATACGTGCGTAAACGGCTTCAAGTGTTGGCATCCCGCTTTGGGCACCGTATTTCTCTACAGATAAAGAAGCGGCAAGATTTGCGAAGTACACGGCCTGATCCAAAGATTGTCCTTCTACTAATGCATAAGCGAGTGCACCGTTAAACGTATCCCCTGCGCCAGTCGTATCTACTGCATTTGTCATAAAACCTGGAACATGTATTGGATATTCGCCATCAAAATAGCGTGCTCCATCACTACCTAACGTAATAATCATTTTATTAGGATATTTTTCTAATAGTTGATCAAAATGATCGCCAAACAATTGCTTACACTCCGTTTCATTTGGTGTGATATAAGTGATATCATCCATCCACTGCACATCAAAATTAGCCGCTGGTGCTGGGTTTAATAAAACAGGTACATTAGCTTCTTTACATAATTTTATTGCATACGCAGTCGTTTCCATTGGGATTTCTAGCTGCATAATGACCATCTGACTTTTTTGAATGATTTCTTTCGCTGCCTCTATATGGTCAGGCTTTAATTCATAATTAGCGCCAGGTACGACAATGATGCGGTTATCATTATTGTAGATTAGAATATTAGCTATCCCAGTAGGTACTGAAGTGCTTGCAATCGCTTCTGTTTGAATGTGCTCTTGCTGTAAAACAGTGCGCAATGTTTCACCAAAACTATCAGAGCCTACACACCCTATCATTGCGATTTCACTTCCAAGACGTGCAGCAGCAACTGCCTGATTAGCCCCTTTTCCTCCTGGCATTGTTTGAAAATCTTTACCAAGGATTGTTTCACCTTGCTTTGGAAAAGCTTCCATTTGTACAACTAAATCCATATTTAAGCTACCTATAACTGTAATCATCTGTTGACCTACTTTCTTTTTATTTTTCCATTCTAACCGAGAAAACAGTAGAAAGACAGGATCATTTACATTTGATCATTACGATGAGGTATTTAGCTTCTCATCTGATATTCTCCAGCTTTTTTAATGGGACCCATATATTTTTACCTATAAAATAGTAAGCTGTCTTGAAAGAAGTCTACAATAAAAGTGAAGTTAATTATTTCGATACACCTATTTTCAATTTATAGTTTTCCCAATAAACCTTTCCTTGCCTCTAATTCAATTCTTCGATCACAATCTTCACAGGAAAATTTCCCTTGCATATTTTGTTTATACAGTCTGTATTTCTTTGATCCTTCTACCACTTCAAATGTTTTCTTACAAAAAATACAATGAAGCGAATAACTAATCATAATGTTTCCTCCTTCAAACCTATGTGGATTTTTTTGGAATATAGCACAAAGCATAATGAAACCGAAAATATGATACTTATAATACCTAAAATAATTGCAGTCATTTGAAGCGTAAATAATTCTGCAAACAAACCTAATAGAAACGTAAAGGTAATTTGTAAAATATTTTGAAATATATTTGAAATACTACCGAATCTCCCCATCATTTCTGGCGGTACATTTTGCTGATAAAATGTTTCATAACCTGTATTACTAAATGCCATAAAAAAGCCTAGAAAAATAAAACTTACACATGCCAATATACTTGATGTCGACGCATAAAAGGCTGTATAAAACACCATTGTCAAGAACAAGCCAAAAGCCATATATGAACGGGTGGACCATTTCTTCGCAAAGCTTGCAGCAACCAATCCACCTAAAATCGCTCCTGCTCCTGCAATACTCACAAAAGCTCCATATATGCTATCCGATAAAGCTAAATCTTGTTTTATAAATGTCGCTTCTTGAGAATCAAGCGCAAATGCAATCATTAACGCACTTTGGAACAATAAATAAATCGTAATAAATAACGGATTTTGTCGGATGAAAGCCACTACAGTTACATAATCACTTTTTAATATTTGCCAAGTAATACGTTGCCTCTTCGAAGTTTCCTTCACATCATCTACATCAGGTAATAAGTAAATAATTATCGCACATACAAAAAATGTAAAGCTATTGAACCAAATTGTAACTGTTGTATTAAAAAGCATGATGAGAAGACCCGCTAGTGCTGGACCTACTAAAAACGAACCTGAATTGAACGTGCCAAGTATTGCATTGAATCGTTGTCTATCTTCTGAGGGAATAAATTTTGTAATATAATATGTACTACTAGGTCCAAAGAAACTACTCGCCATATTTGCTAAAAACAACAGCGCATAGATGAGCCAAATAGATTCCATAAACGGCATACAAAAAACGATAACACCTCGTATCATATCAGTTGTAATCATCAACTTGCGTTTATTCATACGATCAATGAAAGAGCCTGCGACCAAGTTGGTTAAAACTCTAGCGATAGGACCGACAATAAAGATCCCGGCCATCGCTGCAGGTGATTGTGTTAAATGCCATACAAATAAATTAAGTGCAACGAGGTAAATCCAGTTCCCTAAATTGGAAAAACCTAAGCCCCCAATTAACAGACTGTATTTTCGAATGATATTCATGATAAGTTCCCCCTTTCAAAATAACTAGCCTCATCATCATCCGAATCGTTTCACTGTCCCCCTACTAAACAATCCATTTATTCCCTCATAAATATATTATCAAAATATTTCATTAATTTGTTGTGTATTTTTACAAAACATTAACTTATCAATTATACCTCGACAGAATTGTGTCCGGAGGCATTGGGGCAACAGATGTTTTTTGTGCGAAAGCGCAGTGCTAACGTAGCGACAGCAACACGTTTTTTCTGTGCGAAAGCGAAGCGACAGCAACACGTTTTTTCTGTGCGAAAGCGAAGCGACAGCAACATGTTTTTTCTGTGCGAAAGCGAAGCGACAGCAACATGTTTTTTCTGTGCGAAAGCGAAGCGACAGCAACATGTTTTTTCTGTGCGAAAGCGAAGCGACAGCAACACCAACACGATGTTAGCAGGTGTGTTGATTGACCATTTTTATCCATCCCAATAACTAGAAGGCTCCGCATTAATGAGCTTTGATTATTCAGTGTTCGGGTGTGCTTTGAACGATATCCCCCTTCACATCCCTTGAAGTAGGAGTCTTCTGTCGGGAAATAAAAAAACGATAAAAAGACCGAAGACATCATCAAGTATGTCTTCAGTCTAAAGGAAATCGCATCAACGATTAATAGGCAATACGTTTTGCTTCGTAAGCAGCGATTTGTTCTTCGTATTTAAAGGTTAGGGCGATTTCATCCCAACCATTTAACAGTGTTTCTTTATAGTAAGGGTCGATGCTAAAATGATACACTCCCCCATCTTCACATGTTACTGTTTGTGCCTCAAGATTGACTTCCACCATGTACGGTTTTTCTAAGCCCTTAGCTAATATTTCATCACACTCTGCTTCTGTTAACTTAATTGGTAATATCCCATTTTTGAAACAGTTATTATGGAAAATATCTGCAAATGATGGTGCAATCACTACATTGTAGCCGTAATCTAAGATTGCCCACGGTGCATGTTCACGAGAAGAACCACAGCCGAAGTTATCTTGTGCTACTAAAATTTTGGAGTCTTTAAATTCAGGTTTATTTAACACAAAGTCCTTGATTTCATTACCATCTGCATCAAAACGCCAATGGTAAAATAAAAACTGTCCAAAACCTGTACGCTCAATACGTTTTAAAAACTCTTTCGAAATAATTTGGTCTGTATCAACATTTTTACGATCAAGTGGTGTTATCACACTATTTACGATATTAATTGGTTCCATTTTCAATCATCCTTTCCGTGCTAATCAATTTCGCCTTGGCGTAATTGCGTCCTGGATTTTGAATTGTGCTTAGGCCTGCACGAGGCAGGTCAGTTAGCCGTTTTCGCAGGATGCGAAGGTTTAGGCTAACATCCTTATTTTGGCCCCTTTCAAAATCCGTGACATCTGCCAAAGGCTTTATCTTCATCCAGTCTTATTTTTGTATTTGGTAACCTACTGAATAGAAATTACAATCGTAATAATCTCACCACAAATATGAGGTGCCTTCTGAATGAAGATAAAAATTACACAGTTTCCTTTACGAATTCACGAACATCCACAAAGTGACCAGCAATTGCTGCCGCCGCTGCCATTGGCGGTGATACTAAGTGTGTACGAGAACCAGCTCCTTGACGGCCTTCAAAGTTACGGTTTGATGTTGATGCACAGCGTTCACCAGCTGGTACTACATCATCATTCATTGCTAAACACATGGAGCAACCTGTCTCACGCCATTCAAAGCCTGCATCTGTAAAGATTTTATCTAATCCTTCTGCTTCTGCTTGTTTTTTCGTCGAATGTGAACCTGGTACAACGATAGCTGTTACATTCTCATGCACCTTACGTCCTTTGATGATATTCGCTGCTGCACGTAAATCACTGATGCGTGAGTTTGTGCAAGATCCGATAAATACGTGTTGGATATCGATGGAAGTTAATGGTTGACCTTCCTCTAAGCCCATGTAGGCAAGTGCTTTACGAAGAGCGGCTTTATCTGACTCATCTTCATAATCTGCCTGTGTTGGAACATTACTTGAAACACCTGAACCCATTGACGGATTTGTTCCCCAAGTGATGATTGGTTCAATTTCTTCTGCTTGAATGATTCGAACTGTATCATATGTTGCGTCTTCATCGGATGCTAAACTTAACCAATAATCTGCTGCTTCCTCAAACTTTTCTCCTTGTGGTGCATGTTTACGTCCACGGATATAGTCAACAGTCGTTTGGTCAGGGGAAATTAGCCCTGCCTTTGCACCTGCTTCAATCGACATGTTACAAATTGTCATCCGTTCTTCCATAGATAGCTTGTGGATAGCCTCTCCAGTGAATTCCACAATATGTCCTGTGCCGACACCGATACCGAATTTAGAAATAATCGCTAAAATAATATCTTTGGCCGCTACCCCTACAGAGAGCTCACCTTCTACACGAATTTCCATTGTTTTTGGCTTGTTCTGCCATAACGTTTGCGTTGACAATACATGTTCTACCTCGGAAGTACCAATACCGAAGGCAATCGCTCCAAAAGCACCGTGTGTAGAAGTATGGGAGTCACCACAGACAATCGTTTTACCAGGTTGAGTTAAACCTAGCTCTGGTCCAATTACGTGAACGATTCCTTGGTCAGGATGCCCCATCCCTGCAAGCTCAACGCCAAACTCTTCAGCGTTTTTTGCCAACGTTTCGATTTGGTTTCGTGCAATTGGATCATGGATTGTTGGTAGATTTTTTGTAGGCACGTTATGATCCATTGTCGCAAAGCTTAATTCTGGACGACGCACTTTACGTCCGTTCATTCGTAAACCTTCAAAGGCTTGCGGAGAAGTTACTTCATGAATTAAATGGAGATCAATATATAACAGGTCCGGTTTGCCCTCTTCCTGATAAACGACATGTTTATCCCAAATCTTTTCAATTATATTTTTACCCATCATCTTCACCTATTTCCTAAATGTATGTTGTCATAATGCTTTCCGAAACAAAGCTAGTATCAATCTCATTCATTACTTTATCTGTCCATTCGTTTGTAGATAGTATACGATCGCCATCTCGTGCAAGATCTGCAGTGAAATAGCCATCATCAAATACTGCACTGACAGCACGTTCAATTTCTGCAGCCTCTTCTTTTAAGCCAAATGAATATTGTAGCATCATGGCAACTGAAAGAATGGTTGCTGCTGGATTTGCTACACCTTGGCCAGCAATTTCTGGTGCGGAGCCATGTACTGGTTCATATAGACCAAAATTATCACCCCGAATAGATGCAGATGGTAATACACCTAAAGAACCTGTAATAACCGATGCTTCATCACTTAAAATATCTCCAAACATATTTTCAGTAACTACTACATCATAATGACAAGGATTTGTAATTAATTTCATCGCAACGGAGTCTACTAAATTGTGCTCCACTTGCACATCCGGATAATCTTTTTTCTTCGCTTCTACAACTTCGCGCCATAAACGACTTGTTTCAAGTACATTTGCTTTATCAACAGAGCATAATTTGCCTCCACGTAAACGTGCTAATTCAAAGGCATTTTCAACGATACGCTCAACTTCTGCAGTTGAGTAAACCGTTGTATCAATCGCGCCATTCTCAGTACGCATACGTGGTTCCCCGAAGTATACGCCGCCTGTTAGTTCACGTACAATCATTAAATCGACGTTTTCGGCTACTTCACGTTTTAATGGTGAAGCATCTAGTAAACTCGGGAACGCCTTTACTGGACGTAGATTTGCGAATAAGTCAAAGTGCTTGCGAATACGTAATAATCCTTTTTCTGGACGTAATTCAGGTGGGTTATGGTCCCATTTCGGCCCACCAACAGCTCCCAGTAAAATAGCGTCACTATTTTCACACATCTCGATTGTTTCATCTGGCAGTGGATTATTGTGTTGGTCGATGGCAGCGCCCCCGATTGTTGCATAACCTAAATGGAATGTATGGTTGAATCGCTTACCAATTACTTGTAATACACGAACAGCAGAAGCAACAACCTCTGGTCCTATTCCGTCACCAGGAAGTACTGTAATTTTTTTCTCCATCGTCAAAACACCTTTCTTTGTATAGCGTTGAATCCGCTATTTTAGTAAAGACTCTCACCTATATTTATAGATGAGAGTCATCAACTACGTCTTTGCGTAATTGAAATGCTTAAAATACACAACGGCCTAATTGCGTCTGGAATGTGAAGTACACTAATACCATTCACTACCATCTAAATCTGTGACATTTACCAGTTGCCTACTAATCAATTAACTCACATACTGTGCACCAAGGCTTGCTTGAATTAAATGACGGTTAATAGCATTTAATTACGCTTTTACTGATGCGTCTAATACATCTGCCGCCCCAGTTGCTTGGCGATTTCAATTTTCTCTGCTGTGTTTAGGTTCATACCAGCAGATTGTTCGCCGTCGCGAAGTGTTATATCGAAAATATCAATTTTTCGCACTTGCAGCTACTTCTCTCACAACTTTTTCCTTACCTTCGTTGATGAATGGCATCATAGCACGTAATTTAGCACCAACTTCTTCGATTTGGTGATTTGCACCCGCTTCTTTGAATTTTGTATATTCTGGACGACCGTTTTCATTTTCCTGAATCCAACGGCGAGCAAATGTACCATCTTGAATATCTGTTAATACATCTTTCATTCGAGCTTTTACAGAGTCATCAATGATACGTGGTCCTGCAACATAGTCACCCCACTCAGCTGTATCGGATACGGAGTAACGCATTGTTGCCATACCACCTTCAAACATTAGATCAACGATTAATTTCAATTCGTGAAGTGTTTCAAAGTATGCTAACTCTGGTTGGTAACCTGCTTCTACTAATGTTTCGAAACCTGCTTTTACTAATTGTGTAGCACCACCACAAAGTACTGCTTGCTCACCGAATAGATCAGTTTCCGTTTCTTCTTTGAACGTTGTTTCAAGTAATCCACCACGCGCAGCACCGATTCCTTTACCGTATGCAAGGGCTATATCTTTTGCTTGACCAGTTGCATCTTGGTGAATTGCGAATAAGCCTGGTACACCAGCACCTTCTTGGAACTGACGACGCACTAAGTGTCCTGGACCTTTCGGTGCAACTAAGAATACGTCAACATCTGCTGGTGGTGTAATTTGACCGAAGTGAATGTTGAAGCCATGTGCAAACATAAGTGCTTTACCTGCTTCAAGATGTGGAGCGATTTCAGCCTCATATACAGCTTTTTGACGCTCATCAGGAAGTAAAATTTGGATTACATCTGCTTCTTGTGCTGCTTCAGCAACAGTTTTTACATCTAATCCATCCGCTTTTGCTGCATCGAAAGATCCGCCTGGACGAACTCCTACTACTACATCGAATCCTGATTCTTTAAGGTTTAATGCATGCGCATGACCTTGTGAGCCATAACCGATGATTGCGATTTTTTTTCCTTTTAATACTTCCTCGTTGATGTTTTGATCATAGTACATTGTAGCCATAGTTTGTTTCCTCCTAAATTTGGGTTAATTTTTTTTAACTCTAGATGCACGGTACCAAAAAGTGCTATGCATCTAAAGCTATCCATTTTATATGCCAACTATTTTAAAATAGAGAGCTGCGTATTTGAGATTTTTTGTGTTTCACGTACTGATGCAGTAGCTCCTGTACGCGTTAATTCTTTAATACCATAAGGTCGAATTAGTTCAATAAATGCATCAATCTTATCTGGATGTCCTACTACTTGATATGTGACAACGTTTTTCGCTGTATCAATAATTTGTGGACGGAATGGTTCAACAATTGAATTCATTTCCAGTCGTAAGTTTGGTGGTGAAATTACTTTCACAAGTGCTAACTCGCGTAATACGATCGATTTATCTGTAATGTCATTGACCTTCAGCACATCAATTTGCTTTGATAATTGCTTCACTAGCTGTTCAATTTTACACTCATCCTCTACGTGTACAACAAAAGTCATTTTCGAAAAGTTTGGCTGTTCAGTATGACCAACTGTGATGGATTCGATATTGAATTGACGCTTCATAAGTAAACCTGTTACACGGTTTAACACACCGCTCTGGTTAATCACTGTTACTGTAATTACTCGTTTCACTTCTTTTTCACCCCAATCATTTCATGTAAACCTTTGCCTGGTGCTACCATTGGGTAAACACATTCCAGCTGTTTCACACGACAATCAATTAACACTGGATCATCAGAAAGTAGTGCTTCACGGAAAATACTTTCCGCCTCGTCGATTGTGTCAATTCGATAGCCTTTAATGCCATATGCATCAGCTAATTTAACAAAATCTGGTTGAATCGGCATAAGCGATGATGAATAACGCTCCTCATAGAACGTCTCTTGCCATTGGCGTACCATTCCAAGACAGCTATTATTTAAAATCACCACTTTTACTGGTAAGTTGAATTCTTGTAGCAGAGAAAGTTCTTGTGCAGTCATTTGGAATCCTGCATCCCCTACAATGGATACAACTTTTTTGTCTGGCTTCGCAAACTGGGCGCCAATTGCAGCTGGGAAACCGAAGCCCATCGTACCAAGTCCACCAGACGTTACCCATCCATGATCATTGTTTAAGCGATAATACTGTGCAGCCCACATTTGATGCTGCCCAACGTCTGTAGTGACAATCGCGTCACCTTCTGTAATTTTATGCACAAGCTCTAATGCTTCCTGCGGTAAAACTTCTTTATCGCCCGGCTTCTTGCTATACCATAATGGATATTCGTTTGCATGATTATTTAAGAATGCTAGCCATTCTGTTGTGTCCGGACCCTTGAAGTCTTTTTTCAATAATGCTTTTAATGCTTCTTTGGCATCTGCAACAATTGGAATATCGGTTGGAACATTTTTTCCAATTTCCGCTGGGTCAATATCAATGTGTACGATCGTTGCATTCGGAGCAAATGTTGCTAAATCACCAGTTAAACGGTCATCAAAACGCGCACCAATATTCAACAATAAATCTGATTTTGTAATAGCTGTATTCGCTGTTACAGTTCCATGCATTCCAGCCATTCCGATGAATAATTCATGTTCTCCATGAATTGAACCAAGCCCTAATAAAGTGTTCGTTACTGGGATACGATATTTCTCAGCCAATGCTGTTAGTTCCTCACGTGCATCTGCAAAGAGTACACCAGCTCCAGCTAAAATTAGTGGATTTTTAGCCAATGAAATTGCTTGAATAGCCTTTTGAATTTGTAAATAGTTCGGTTTGTATGTTGGCTGATAACCCGGTAAATATATTTCTTCAGGTGCTTGAGGTGGATTCTCCACATCAAATAACATTTGGGAAACGTTTTTCGGGAAATCGACAACAACAGGGCCCTTTCGACCAGTGCTTGCAATATGGAACGCTTCTTTTACAATACGTGGGATATCATTGACATCTTGCACCTGATAGTTGTGCTTTGTGATTGGTGTTGTAATTCCCATAATGTCTGCTTCTTGGAAAGCATCTGTACCAATTACAGAGGTTGCTACTTGGCCTGTGAAAATAACTAATGGGATGGAATCAATCATCGCATCAGCAATACCAGTTACTAGGTTTGTTGCTCCTGGACCACTTGTTGCAATTACAACACCAGGTTTATTGGAAACACGTGCATATCCTTCCGCTGCATGGATTGCACCTTGTTCATGTCTAGTTAAAATATGACGAACCGGATTTTTATACATTGCATCATAGATTGGTAGTACCGCTCCACCTGGGTACCCAAAAACAATTTCAACGCCTTGTTCATGCAATGCTTGCACTAATACGTCCGCACCATCTTTCGCTTGATAGGTTTGTTCAGCTTTTGCTGTTGTTGCTAATTCTTCTTTTTCATTGATAGAAACATTCGCACTCATCAAATCTGCCTCCTTCTTATCATTCAATTTCACATTAGCGATGCGCATCATTGAAGTGTCACTAGCTGGATGTCTCCTTGAAAAGGGACTCTTGCTAACATCGTCAAAAATAATAAAAAGCCTTTTTCTCCACACGCAAAGAACTACCTTACGTAGGGATGAAAAAGACTTTCCATGGTACCACCCTTCTTTATAGCAAATAATTGCTACCTCGTGAACAAATGTAAGCATTTATGCACCCATACGAGAAAAATTCGCATTCAATACCGTGTCATAAATCATTTATTCATTAATAACGAGCACTTCGATTATGCCCGGAGCTATCTAATGGCGAAAACGCGTTTAATAGCTCGCTCCGAGGGGATGTCAGATCTAGTTGTATCGCCGGCTTCCAGCACGACCGGCTCTCTGGTAAATACAAGGCTCTAGAACCTTTAACCTCATCAACGCTTTATCTTTTTCAATTGTGCCTTGGCATAATTGAGTCTGGAATCGGCTTTGTGCTTGCACAAAGAACTCCTTTCCGATTCCATGACATCCGCCGGAGGCTTTAACTTCTGAAAGAAGTTAAATTTTCATAACGCCACCTGTAGAAGCGTTTGTTACTAATTTTGAATATCTTGCTAGCCAACCGCGTTTAATTTTCGGTTCAAATACCGGTAGTTTTGCACGACGTTCAGCTAATACTTCATCTGAAACTTCTAAATTGATTGTTCGATTTGGTAGATCAATTGTGATCACATCACCATTTTCTACTAAAGCGATTGGACCGCCTTCTGCTGCTTCTGGTGAAATATGACCGATTGAAATACCGCGAGATGCACCTGAGAAACGACCGTCAGTAATTAATGCAACTTTTGTTCCGAGACCACGCCCTTGAATTGCAGAAGTTGGTGCAAGCATTTCAGGCATCCCTGGGCCACCTTTAGGTCCTTCGTAGCGAATGACGACTACATGGCCCTCTTTAACCGTCCCATTATCGATATTTTCCTGTGCTGCTTCCTGCGAATCAAAGACGATTGCTTCGCCTCTGAATACTTTAATAGAAGGGTCTACAGCTCCTACTTTAATAACAGATCCTTGCGGAGCGATATTGCCAAATAACACCGATAAACCACCAACTGGGCTATAAGGATTGTCTTTCGTACGAATAACTTGATCATTTGTAATATGATAATCCTTTACAAGCTCAGCCATTGTCACTCCTGCAACTGTTGGACGATCAGGATGAATAGCACCTGGAATAGATGTCAATTCATTAATGATGGCACTAACGCCACCTGCTTTATTAATATCATCCATTGAAATATCTGAAGCAGGCATAATTTTTGCTAGATATGGAACACGCTCTGCAACTTTATTAATATCTTCAATGTTATAATCGATTTCAGCTTCATTGGCGATTGCTAAAGTATGGAGGACTGTGTTTGTCGAACCACCCATCGCCATATCGAGTGCAAATGCATCATCAATTGCTTCTTTTGTAATAATGTCACGTGGCTTGATGTCCTCTTTAATCATACGAACTAATTGTTTAGCAGCTTCTTTAATAAGCTGATGACGTTCTTCAGAAGTAGCTACGATTGTGCCATTACCTGGTAATGCTACTCCTAGCATCTCCATTAAGCAGTTCATAGAGTTTGCTGTAAACATTCCTGAACATGAACCACATGTAGGGCATGCATTGTTTTCAATATCTAACAGCTCTTCAGCTGACATTTTTCCTGATTTAAGAGCCCCTACACCTTCAAAAACCGAAGTTAATGAAAGTTGCTTGCCTGTAGCAGAAGTACCAGCCTCCATTGGACCACCAGAAACGAAGATTGATGGTACGTTAGTACGAACTGCTGCCATTAACATTCCAGGTGTAATCTTGTCACAGTTTGGGATATAGAATACACCATCAAACCAGTGTGCATTAATAACTGTCTCTGCAGAGTCTGCGATAATTTCACGACTTGGTAATGAATAACGCATACCTATATGACCCATTGCTATACCATCATCTACACCGATTGTATTAAATTCGAATGGAATACCACCCGCTTCAATAATGGCCTCTTTGACAACATCAGCAAATGTACGTAAATGAACGTGACCTGGAATAATGTCGATATAAGAATTACAAACCCCAATAAATGGCTTGCCTAAATCTTTTGCTTTTACTTTGCCTGTTGCATATAAAAGACTTCGATGTGGCGCACGATCTACGCCTACTTTAATCATGTCACTTCTCATTTTAAACGCCCCTCATTTATTGCTATGTTCGTTGCTTTATACAAAATGTTCTGTCTATTTTGTATTTGTGTATAAGTTAATTGACTTAAAGACAACTAACTGCTGTAACGAACGTGTTAAATTGTTGTAATCATAGTACGAAAAAAAGGTCTCGTCAACACTATTTTTGAATTATTTAAACAATTCAAACAATCCAATAAATTTTGAAATCGTTTTCATGCTGACTAAGCATCACTTTTATCTCGATTTGATAAATATTTTGACATTTCGTTCAAATTTAAATTTTTTCAATAATCTTTTAAATTATTCAAAAGCGATTGGTTAGCTAGATAATAAGATTACACTTACAATGTGAATAATTTTCTTAAGTAGCCTGTAAAAAACACATGATCTGGATCATATTGACGACGAATCGCTAAAAATTTTTCGATATCTGGATATAACTCATACACGTATTTAGCTGTTAAATGATTTTGTTTACCCCAATGTGGTCGTCCCTTATATTTTTTCATCATTGTGTGAACCCATTCAAAATAGGGCTCTTCGGGCAGTCCTTTATACATGTGAAAGGCAATAAATGCTGATTCTTGACCTTGGGTAGGACTTAAATAACCTGCTTCGCCTGCCGATGTCCGACATTCTAACGGAAAATGTACATTAAAAATCTCTCTTTTCAAGGTTGCGTGTATCTCTTCCATACATGCCTCAAATTGCACTAATGGAATAGCATATTCACTTTCTTGGAACTTTACGCTACGTGGAGACGGATATATTTCATAACTGATCCCCGTTTTCTCACCTTCAACAACATTGGCTGCTGCTAATTTGCTCATAGCGCCACTTAGCGAAGGTCTCCATTTACAAAGCTCTGAAATAGCATAAAAAGCACCGTTCTCTACTATTTGAAGTTTCAATGTTTCCATTCTCTTACTCCAATCACTCTGATAAACAGGTGCTACAGCATTCATACGCTTCACTTGAATGGTTTCACTACCAGGGAAATAAAACCACTCAACATGTCGATATTGTCGAATATCTTCAGAAAATATTGCCAGTCCATTTGCTAAAGTATCTCTGGTGCCCACATAATGTAAGCTGTATAGCGGCATCACCCTAATCGTTACTTGCACAAGCACACCAAGCATGCCAAGTGAAACATGCAAAGCTTCCGATAAATCATCCATTCCTCTAGTATGCTCTCTATAAGTCCCTGTGCCATCAACAAAGCCCCATCTTGTTACGGTAGAGGATAACGAACCAAGTGTTACACCTGTTCCATGGGTGCCTGTTGATACCGCTCCTGCAATCGTTTGCTCCTGAATATCCCCCATATTTATAAGGGCTAAGCCATATTGCGCAAGTAATGGTCCAATTTCATATAAATACGTGCCAGCCCAAAGTGTCGCTTCTTGCTTCTCCTTATTCACAGCTATGAGCCCACGCATATTATGTAAAGAAAGTGCTATATGCTCAGGCATTGCAACAGCGCTAAAGGAATGAGCTGCACCTGTTACACGAATCGTTTTTCCTGATTCACGTGCATGCTTCACGATTTTTGTAACTTCTTCAATGGATTGAGGTAAGTACATCTCGGACGGATATGAGATGACATTATTAGCCCAGTTCGTCCACTTCTCTCCATTTTTCCACTTATCTATAGAAAACATTGTCCATCCCCCCTATAGGTTGTATAAGTTCCTATATACTTGTCCCCTCTAATTCCATGTAACACTTGAAATCTTTCACACAATTCACCAGCCTTCGCATGTCGAAAATACAGCGTGTCTCCCACATTAACTTTTTTACGATTAACTTTAACGGGTGTCTGAACTTCTCCTACTCCTTCTAAACTAAGATACGAAAAAAAGGTTGGTTCATAGAATACAGGTAATCGATCAATACTGATTGCACCCGAGGCGGTATAACCCCCACCATGACAAACAACAATATTTTTTTCTGGTTTTCTTGTTACCCTTAAAGCAAATCCAGCTGCTTTTTCAAGCTGTAAATGCGTAAATTGGTCAAATAAAGCTGGTGCATAAAACGCGGAACCAACCGTAATTTCTGTTACCTCCTTCTGTTGTGCCGTGTAGGCCATACTTCCTGAGCCACCACCATTTACAAAACGTAAGTTTGGGAAATACGCTTTTACATGGGCAATTGCTAATCTACGAAACTGGGTAACTTGCTTTTTTGCTTGCAATTGCATGACTTCTATAATTCTTCCTTTAACTGTATTTGCTGGACGATTACCGACTCCTGCAATTTGAGCCTCGTAACCCATCGCACCTACTACTTCAATAAACGGTTGATTTTTAATATATTCGAGAAATAGTGTTAGTAGCTCAAGTGAATGAAGTGAAGAGCGTTTTGTACCAAAATAAAGGAGCTTAAAATCATTGGATACATTAATATCAATGCATACACGCGCACGAACGCCTAACTCTTGCCCTAGCTCAGCTAAAAATTCGACATGCTCCTGCTTATCCACCATAAAAGTGACGGTTTTCCCTTCTTTTACAAAGTGCAATAACTGTCGAACAGCAGCTTCTTCCATCACTGGGTATCCTAGTAGTAAATCATCAAAATGCTGATGAAGTAGAAATATTGTTTCTGCCGCAGTAAACGTCATAAATCCCGTCACATTTGGGAGGGTTTTTTGTAAATAGCGTAATATTTCTACAGAACGAACTGATTTCGTAGCAAGGCGAATATTTTTCTCCCCACAAGCGTTGTGTACAGTTGTAATGTTGTTATCTAGTGCATCAAAGTCCAACCAAGCAAATGGACGCTCTAGTTCACGGAACACTCGATCAAATCTAGTTGTCATCCTATCACTCCTCTTTTTGTACTATATATCTGATATTCGTTAGAGACATTCCTTTTATTAGGTGCTATTTAGTATCCTCTATGCAAATTCTGGTTCATCATCATAACGTGTGGTTTATTTCCGTTCCGACTGGGGCGTCCAACCTCCACTCCAATTAACTTATATACAAGGTATATGTCTTAACAAATGTCATCCATAATTTTGGATGATGAGCACAAATTCTCTCAAGACAATAAAAAACAACCGTGGACATAATCTAATTTGTCTTCACGGTTGTTTTAGAATTGGACAAGCATTTAACTCACCTTTCTATTTTATTTAAGAGATTACGAGGCAAATAAAAAATCTGCTGCTATATTTAACATTACTAACAAATGTAAGCCTGCAATAAGAAATCCTTGTCGATTTAAACGTTTCATAGCTGTCATATTCATATAAAACACTCTCCTTTTTTCACATTATACTCTCAGAAAAATCAATTTTCAAACTATTCTTAATATTAAATTAGAATCATTTTTCTGACAAACAGGCCCAAATATGGCATAAAAAAAGTGAAATTATACCTATTAGGAGAGTGAAAAAGTTGAAAAAGGCTCTATTAGTTGTTGATTATACGTATGATTTTGTAGCTACTGATGGAAAACTAATATGTAGTGAGCCCGGTCAAGCATTAGATCAATTTCGCCTTGGCGTAATTGCCGCTGACGCTTTGCTTTCGCGCAGAAAACATTTGCCGCTGTCGCTACGCTTTCGCGCAGAAAAAACCGTGTTGCTGACGCTTCGCTTTCGCACAGATAAATTGCCACTGGATGTGCGCTCTTAGACTGAGTTCCTCTATTCCAGTAGATGTTGTTGGACACCACTGAAAAGGAATCACATTCGCATTCATCTAACACCTTTAGAGGCGGGAGTTTTACGCTGAATGAAGGTAAAACACGTTATAGCGCATTTGCCGGAACCAATTTATCGATTTTATTCAATGAAAGAGGTATCAAAGGAATTCATTTAGTTGGCGTTTGTACTAATATTTGTATTTTACATACAGCAGTTGATGCTTATAATTTGGGCATTTCAACGGTTGTTTATGCAGATGATGTTGCAAAAATTTGATGCTGCAGGTCATGAATGGGCATTACGTCATTTTGACCATACGTTAGGCGCAACAGTTGTTAAGTCATATAAACCAATTCGCGAAATTGTAATGATTACCAAAGAAGCTGGACGCGTTTAATCTGTTCCTTTCAGGGCATAACTAAGCAATCGCCATTATATCTTAATTTTAAGGAGATGAAAAAAATGATTAGCTTTATTTGGTATTTAATCATTGGCGGGCTTTTAGGTTGGTTAGCAGGCGTCATTATAGGTAAAGATGTACCTGGCGGCATCGTTGGAAATATTGTTGCAGGGATTGTCGGTTCTTGGATCGGAAGTATGGTTCTTGGGAACTGGGGTTGGCAAGTTAGTGATTTTTACGTATTCCCAGCATTAATTGGTGCTATCGTGCTGATCTTCATTGTAAGCATTATTTTAAAAAGTATGCACAAAGCAACCTAAATATGAATAAAGAGCCATCTTTTTTGATGGCTCTTTATTTGTTTTTGAAAAACCTGATTCAAGGAAATGATGAGAATAATTAACTCGCTTTCTTATGGGTGCCGAGTATTGAAATGGAACGTAAACCAACTTAGGCATCTTTTTGATGGCACTTTATTTTACTTTTCTTTATTTAAAACGACTGCTTCCTTTAGCTCATCATGATAGTCATTATACAGATTGAAATAATATAACACATCTTCAACATACTCATCACTGTGATTGTACTGAAATACGGCTTGCTTCACATCACCATCTGCCGCACCATTTTTCGCTAAATAATTCGCTGCACTAAATATTGCGTCCTCAATATCATAAGGATCCGCAACGCCATCCCCGTTAGCATCTACACCAAAACCACCATATTTTTTTATCGTTCCTGGATTCATTAATTCAGCTTTCGGTATATCTCCTTTTCCGAGTCCAGAGCAGGAAGGATGTTGCCAGCCAACAAATGTACAGGGCATAAATTGTAAATGACCTTCTGCCCCGGCTGGTGAAACAAGTGACTTCATCGTGGAAAAGCGTGTTTCAATTCGATGATGGGCGGCAAGTAAAGTCCAGGGTACACCGTATTTCTCTTCCGCCGCTACATAAATGGGAATATACTGCTCAGGAATTTCCATATCAAAATTTTGTTGAATTTCTTCTATTGCCTTTTGTTGCGCTAAATCTTCAAATATCGGTAATGTTTGAAGCTCCTTCCATGCAAAAAAAGCAAATACATAAACAGTTATCGCTATTGGTATTAATAATGCTATCATTCCCAATTGGGCGGAAGACGATAACATCGGTTTTTTCTTCTTTTTTTTCGCCATATGTCACACCTAATCTTGTATTCTATCAGGCGTGTTGATTAACCATTTTTATACATTCGAATAGACTGATTTCCGCTACGAGCTACTCGCTTTCCTTCGAGCGAGCGCCGAGCCGCTTCCTCCGCTAAAGGAACGAAGGCTAAGAGCGTCACGTCCTGTGACAATGCCTTCGTGACCAACATCGTGTTGGCCCCGTCTTCTCTTTTACGCGGGAAGCTTTGCTCTACAACGTAAGCGAAGCGGCAGGAGCACTCGAGTAGCCCTACGCTATAATCAGTTAAAATGGGTATATATTTACAAAACAGCAACAAAAAAATCTTTTATATCGCTCAATAATAAATCTATTTTTCCTAATCAACACAACTGATAATCTCTTTCTATATTACCAAAATTTCCGTTTTATGTAGTAGATTTTTCAGTATATGTTTACCACTTTAATAATAGTTGAAAAGATAGGGAAAAATATAGTAAAATATAGTTTGATTATTTTATAAGGATAAAAATAGGAGGAATTTATTTTGTGGAAAGACTTTAAAGAATTTGCTATGAAAGGCAATATTGTCGATCTAGCAGTGGCAGTTGTAATTGGTGGTGCTTTCGGTAAAATTGTTACCTCCTTAGTTGAAAATATCATTATGCCGTTAGTCGGTGTTTTAACTGGTGGTATTGATTTAACAAAAAGCTTTGTTTATGGTTCAGGCGAAGCGAAAATTCAATTAGGTGTATTTTTACAGTCAATCATTGACTTTTTAATAATTGCCTTTGCTATCTTCATGGCATTACGAATTATGACAAAGTTAACTCGTAAAAAAGAAGAGGTTGTTGTAGAGGAACCAGCACCAGAATTGGATGCTAAAGAAGAGCTTCTAAAAGAAATTCGAGATTTATTAAAAAAAGAGCAAGCTTAAATTATATTTAATTAAGAATCTGTTTTTTTCTTGGATCAACCGAGGAAATAGGCAGATTCTTTTTGTTTAATAGATTTATTCCCTTTAAGGTAGGAATTTCATGGTTCAAAAATAGTAACCTGATGACTTTACTTTTTAACCCTAAAAAACGTCCTTCAATTCTCCTCCTTTTAACATATCCTACTATTCCTAGGTGATTTCCTATAAATAATATCACCAATTTTCTGAAATTATCTTGTTCTTCTTTAGTATACATGTTAAATTGATAACAATTATTTAGAATATGGGAAATGAGTTCTAGTCTAACAGTATTTTTTTGACTTCCCGTTATTATGATGAAGAAAAGAGTGACGACATGACAAACAACAGAAGCATTGAAACAAAACTTGTACAACTTGGTAATTTAAGTGATCCGAGAACAGGCGCTGTCAGCCCACCAATTCATTTATCGACAGCATATAAACATACAGGAATCGGTGAATCCACTGGTTTTGATTATGCACGTACCAAAAATCCAACTCGTGCCCTATTAGAAGCTGGAATTGCTGATTTAGAGGGCGGAGACATGGGCTTTGCCTGTAGCTCTGGTATGGCAGCCATTCAACTAGTTCTATCATTGTTTAAGCCTGGTGATGAATTAGTGGTACCTGATGATTTATATGGAGGTACATATCGACTTTTTAATTTCTTCGAAGAGACATATAATATTAAGCCTGTTTACTCTAAATTTGAATCAGTTGAGCAAGTAGAAGCTGTAATCACTGACAATACACGTGCCCTTTTCATCGAAACGCCAACAAACCCACTTATGCAGGAATTTGATTTAGAAGTGTATGCTGAATTAGCTCATAAGCATGGCGCATGGTTAATTGTAGATAACACATTCTATACACCTTATTTCCAACGCCCTATCGAGTTAGGTGCAGATATTGTCCTTCATTCAGCTACTAAATATATCGGCGGACATAATGATGTATTAGCTGGTTTAGTTGTTGCAAAAGGAGCAGAATTAGCTGAACGTATTGGCTTTATTCACAACGGTAGCGGTATGGTATTAGGTGCGATGGATTCCTGGTTGCTGATTCGTGGCTTAAAAACGATGCATCTTCGATTAAAGCAGCACGATGCAAATGCGAAAGCAATTGCTGCCTATTTAGAGGAAGAAGAACTTGTGACAGACGTGCTGTATACAGGAAAAGGTGGCATGCTATCATTCCGCTTGCAACAAGCTGAGTGGATTGACCCATTCCTTCGTAACTTGAAGCTAATTACTTTTGCCGAAAGTCTTGGTGGTGTTGAAAGCTTTATTACATATCCTGCCACTCAAACACATGCAGATGTGCCTTACGAAGAACGTATTGAACGTGGTGTATGTGACAGATTACTGCGCTTCTCAGTTGGAATAGAAGAGGTTGAAGATTTAATTGCTGACTTAAAACAAGTATTCGATATCCTTAGAAAAGAGGCATAAAGATGAAGCAACATATTGAAACAAGCCTTATTCACGCTGGGGTTCGTGACGGCTATGAAAATAAAAAGGGTGCGGTTAATGTGCCTATGTATTTATCATCTACTTTCCATCAAGAGAGTATCGATGAATTTGGTGAATATGATTATGCGCGATCTGGAAACCCTACACGTGATGCACTAGAAAAAGCAGTCGCAGAGCTTGAAGGTGGTGTACGTGCACATGCATTCTCTTCTGGGATTGCTGCAGTTTCAGCGGCATTAATGCTACTTTCTCAAGGTGATCATATTGTGATTACTGAGGATGTTTATGGTGGAACGTACCGCTTTGTTTCCAAAGTTTTACCACGTTTTGGTATTTCCCATACTTTCGTTGATTTTACAGATTTAGCAGCGGTTGAAGCAGCCATTACTCCAGCAACAAAGCTGCTTTATATGGAAACACCGTCGAATCCAACACTTGGCATCACAGATATTCGCGGAATTGTTGCTCTAGCCAAACAGCATCATTGTTTAACGTTTTTAGATAATACTTTTATGACACCTTTACACCAACGTCCACTTGAGTTAGGCGTCGATGTTGTTATTCATAGTGCTACAAAGTTTTTATCTGGGCACTCCGATATTATCGCAGGATTGACAGTAACTGCTGACGAAAAGCTTGGTCAGGAGCTGTACTTTATCCAAAATTCATTCGGCAATATATTAGGTGTACAGGACTGCTTTACTCTTTTGCAAAATATTAAAACAACAGATGTGCGTTTTAGTCGTTCTGCTGAATCAGCACAAAAGATTGCGGAATTTTTAGCTGAAAATTCCCTTGTCGAGCAAGTATACTATCCAGGACTTGCATCTCATCCTGGCTATGAGATTCATCATCGTCAAGCCACGAGTGCAGGTGCAGTACTATCCTTCCGTCTACCAAGCTATGAAGCTGCAAAAGCACTTGTAGAAGCGATGAAAATTCCTGTTTTCGCGGTCTCTCTTGGTGGTGTTGAATCAATTTTATCCTACCCTGCTAAAATGAGCCATGCAGCCATGGAACCCGAAGAACGAGCAAAACGCGGTATTACAGATGGACTATTACGTTTCTCAGTAGGACTAGAGCATGTTGATGATCTGATTGCAGATTTCGCTCAAGCATTAGATGCTGCCGCAAAAGCTTAGAAAATGACAAAACAACCGCGTCTCTTTTATTTAGAGACGCGGTTTTGTTCAATTAAATGTAGCTTTTATATAGATGACAAATCAATTTTTCACACGAGCCAATACTCGATGCAAATAATCTCCATGTCCTTGTGCTAGTGTCACTTCCTGCTCGCTTGAGATCCAGTAAAATGAAAACACAAAACCTGACTCGTTTACACCTGTAGGACAATGCTGCCATGTATCTCGATTTTCATTCGTAGTTAAATGATAAAAATAACGTTTTTGCAGAACCCCTGAATGATGATTAAAATAATCTTGAGCAATTAACCCCTTAACTGTTAAATGGGATAAACCTGTCTCCTCAAACATCTCTCGGGTTACAGCCTCTAACGGTGTTTCCCCTTTCTCTACCGTGCCTTTAGGAATTTGAATTCCTGCTCCTTCTGTATTTTGCTCAAATACTAGCACCTGTAACCGACTCTCATGCTCTCTCGTAATATAGCCAAACGCTTTTTCAACAACTTGCATGAAGTCATCCCCCTTCGAGTAATTTAATGTTACAATAAATAGAAAATTTAGAATTGCGGGTGAAAAGTGTTGACATTAATTATACGACAGATGGTAGAGAATGACATCATTTTTGTGCAAGAAATTGCCAAGAAAAGCTGGCTTGAGCATACTCTCACTTCGTTCTAGTGATTCTGATTTTCTATCAGCGATGTTCTAGGTTTTATCAGCGATTCTGGCACTTTTATCAGCGATGTTCCAGGTTTTATCAGCGATTCTGGCACTTTTATCAGCGATGTTCCAGGTTTTATCAGCGATTCTGGTACTTTTATCAGCGATGTTCCAGGTTTTATCAGCGTTTGTGGTTCAAGTATGTAATTTAAGCAAGATTAATATGCTCGGATTGGATGACTAATGCTGTTAACCCTGTACTACTCCCAGATTCATGTGCCTCTCCAGTTTGCCAAAGAACACCGTCTCCAGTCTTTATACTTACTTTCTCTCTATCTTCACCACAAATCCATCCTTCGCCTTGAATAACAATAAATAACTGTGGGACGGGTGCCTCATGCATTCCAACAACACCACCTGGCTCTATATAAATGAAGCCAATATTTGCAGGCTCCACTGTTTTCATGATTTTCGTATAAAAAGCATCTATCGATTGATAATTGTTAATTTGATTGGCCAACTCTTGTGTGAAATTATATATTTTCATGTGATTTGCATGCTCCTTTCTATTAAAAGCTAAAATAATTATTTATGAACCATTTTATACATTAAAACATCATCTATATATTCATTGTCATGTAGCTTAATTTCATTGATTTTTCTTCCTTCTTCAACAAATCCCATCTTTTTATAGAGAGCAATGGCCCTTTCATTTGTTGAAAATACGCCAAGACTAATCTTTTCGATATAGGGGTTATGCTCTGCCCACGTTATTATCTTCTCCAGCAAAAGTTTTCCAATCCCTAGACCACGATATTCTTTTAGCACCATCATGCCAAAGGTACCTGTATGTGCTAATCGCTTTCGATGTGGTGATTGAAACATAAGCCAGCCAACCATTTTTTCTTCATATTTTGCAATAAAAATTGTTTCCCGTTCATTTGCTAATTTTGCTTGTATCCATTCTTTTTGCCCATCAATCGTTTGCTGAAATTCTTCGACTGTAGTTATTAAAAAATCTTCTTCTGCTAACACTTCTTTCTGTATTTCTAGCATAGTTGCTGCATCTTCTTCGAGAGCGACGCGAACTTTAATTTGTTGTTCCATTTCTCCACACCTCCTTTAAAAACACTGTAAAACAACCCATGCTTTATCAAATTGCTTATTTTTACAATCTTCCTCACGTATCCAGAAGTACAATCTGCCACTATCGCCCCACATTAACCCTAGATCATCCTCGGAATCAAATTGCAGCAGTAATCGCCAATCAGTTGCTCCAGCTTCTAATTCTTTTCGCAAAGGGTCGCTATACCCTGTTGAGTCGCCACAATATAAGCCATTTGTCACCAGTTGACATTCCAAATACATGTCGCCTTGAATCGCATCTGGATAACCGTCTATACGATGAGTAGCCCTAGACAAATCATCCTCCTCCATCCACTCATATTCAAAATCTCTATAGCTATCCGTCTCCTCTTCATTTAAAATTTCTTGTAATTCCATCGAGTATGGCGAGTCCCATGATGGAAGTGTTAATTCATTTTGAAATTGTAGTGCCGCGCTGTCAATGTTGCCATGCTCGTGTAATGAAGCAGGAATTTCCCTTCTATCCAGGCTACTAGTCTCTTGAGAAAAGTAGAAAACTTTAAAGCCATCATGGTCTTTCGGATCGTATCCCCAAGGTTGCTCGATAGCGTCATAGAAAAAAGACAGTATACCCTCTGCAGGTAATAAACTATTTGTATCGTAAGGCTTGATTTCTTTTAAATTTAGTTGACAAAGAAAATATAACGGTCTATTGTCGTTTGTATGTGGCCATGAGAAATCAGATGGTACATCCGGACAGCCACCAATTTTTGAGCTGCCAATCTGAATTTTTTCGTCAGGTTTTTGGTTTACCATCATTCGAATGGATTCCTTTGCGAGAGGTAATAATTCCTCCGCTTTATGTTCTAAGCCAAATTCCTTTAATCCCTTTTTCAGTTTTTCAACGTTGCTCATTTTCATTCCCCTCCTAAAAATCTATTTATTTCTTCATATATTCATTTTATCAGAGCAAGAATAAAAGTCCCATAAATTAACAACAAATAAAAAAACCCAGAATACATTCTGGGCATGATGACACTTACTTTTCTAGCATGATTAAAACTGACGGGCTTTTGCTTCACTTCTCAAGATACGGTTATGAAGGGTAATCTCCGTTTCCCCGTTAACTTGAGATTTTGAGTGCTTAATCCTTGACCAGTTGCGGTGGATTTTTTGAGATTTCGGGTCTAAATGTTCAAACCTACTCATTTGCCATCCTCCTCATCATTATAGATTTCATAAGTGAAATCTGAATTAGTATGACCTTGCAAGTAAAAATTATTCAGTTTTTCCCCACACTTCTTGCAATGTACTTCTAAATAACGCATCTAATTTTTGTGTTGGATCATCAACTTTGATATTTAAATTTTTACAGTACGTCTCAATATGCTTTATTTCTTTATCTAAATACTCATTAATACTGTCAATTTTCGGCTCCATATACAGTTCTTCTCCGGCTATTTTTCTCTTTAAAAGTTGCTGAATCTCCGTTTTTAAAGAGCCTTCAGGAATGATTTCATTTAATAATTCTTGAAAATCAATTGGTGGTACCGTTTGGTTTTTTTCAATCCATTTACATGCCAAAACCGGTCTTAGTACATAAAAATATTTTTTTATTTTAACTTCTGAACTTTGCAAATATTCCCGATAGTTGTTTTTAGCCATGTTTAAATAGTGATATAAGCTTGCGTTTGGATAAAATACTTCTTTTTCCAATAATCGTACATTGTCAATGAATGAATATTGCTGATCATAAACAATATTGCTTCGTAACCATTCTAAAAGCGGTGGATTACTTTTACGAAATAGCCTTAATGCTTTTGTTATTTCCCAGCCACTAATATCCAACAAATCATTAATAGGCACTTCAATAACATCTCTCTTAGCACCAATTCCTTGTGGATCTATTGAAAGGTACCACTGTGGTTGATGAATATATATGAAACGAACATCATAATCACTGTCCTTGGAAGGAAATCCCCAAGCGCGACTACCCGATTCTACTGCATATAAAATTTTTATTTGATACTCTTTTTCAATTTCTTTTAATTTATTTAGTATCATTTCTTTCATTTAATACATCACCTTCCAAATTCTTCAAAATATTCAAAAGCCTTCTATCACAGCTATAATTGTGGCAGCGGGGAAATTAGTCGATTCTTTTATTGCAATAAAATTTGAAGAATTGTAATACATACAGCCGCAACAATGGGCACTACTTTTAAAGATGTGTAGCCGACTGAAGATGTACATATTGGTTCTAACGGATCCTTTGTTGGTGAAGCTAAATATTGAAGAAAACGTTGCCAGCGACTTTTCTTATATGTCATTAGCTGCTTGGGAATCTCCACTTCATCTTTATCTAAGCTGTCTTTTAACCATTGCTCCTTTTGAAATTCATCCTTAAGCATCGAAATCCTCCTTTAGCTCTTCCTTTAAAGTTCTTATCGCATTATGTAGCCTCGATTTAACGGTACCAAGCGGAATGGACAAAATTTGTGCAATTTCCTCCTGTGGCAAATCATGATAGTAAACGAGCAAAATAACTGCTCGTTGCTTTTCGGGTAATTGAAGTATCGCCTCTTGTATCGTTAATTTCTCGTCAGCAGACATTCGATGACTTGACGTCGGTACTAAAAACGGGAAGAGTGTGCGCCATTTTTTGCGCCGATTCAATTTATTAATCATTAAGCGATAGGCGATTTGAAATAAAAAAGCTTTCACCGTTCCCTTTTGCTGATCAAAATCTTCTTTTATATATTGTAAACGCTCAAAGGTATCTTGCACAATATCAATGCTTAGCTGTTCTTCCCGAGTATAGCGAAATAAAAAGCAGTACAATGGCTCATATAACCGACTATAGAGCTGTTCAAAGCCCTCGATATCGCCACTTTTATAGGCCTCCATCCACTCTTCATTGTTCATCATCTAGCTCATCCCCCCAATGAGCCTTAATGGACTTTAAAGTTAAAGAAAGACGTGAAACTAAGTATCCAACTATTACAATGACCCATGTTGACGATTGATTTGCAAAAAACTGCAAATATGGATTTTCGATTGTTTGAGAGGAAGTTAAAAGTATAAAAACTGCCTGCACACAAATTATTGTATATATGGCTAAAACGAGCGTTAAAGTATCAAATACATTCCAACGTAAATAAATGGTTGTTTTTTTATAATTAATTTTCCCATTTTCGCGAACAACATATTTTTTATCCATCGGGATTGTAATTCCCAAAATAATAATACTCCAAACGCCAATGACAATTAAAGATACAATAAATCCAATTCCCATAAAATCACCTACTTACTTGTATATACTTTTTTAGCGATGGCTGCCAACACCAGGCTAAGAACTGCCAAAATTATACAATATTGATATTGCGGAAGCCATGTGTCGTTAATTAAATTCAAATACTTTTGCAAGCTATCATTTAAATAAAGCATTGGATTCCAGCTTAAAAAAATATAATAATCATGTGGGTTCTTCCCCGCAATTGATAAAAACATCGTTGTCATCGTTACTGAAAACATAAATAATATCATAATTGGCACTAACATACTTTGAGCTACTTTCTCGTTTTTAAATAGACTTGCCAATATAAAGCTCAATGGATATAATGCCAGTAAAACAAAATTACTAATCAAAATAATCATAAAATAAGATGAAAGTGAAATATCAATGATAAAGGAATAACCAATGAGTAGTAGCACTAAAAATATATTTAGTAATGTAAAGACACCTATTCCCATACCAATATAGTAAGTGTGTGGCTTAACGCCTGTTCGTTGTATCCATTGGAACGTTTTATTAGCCTTCATATCTGCCAAATATATAGTAGCGCTAGAAAATGCAAATGAGAAAATTAACATTAAAATTGAAACTGGTAAAAACTGACCTTTAATCAGATAATCAAATGATTCTTCGGTCATCATGTTTTTACAAATAACTGACATGATCAAAAAAATAAAGGCTGGCGACAAGTTTCCAATAGTCATTCCTAGGTTACGAATATTTTCCAACATATACATACGTGCAATTTGTTTCATCATCCTGCTCTTCCTCCTAAAATTTGACCTGTCACTTCATAGTAAAGACCTTCAATTCCCGGCAATTTCGCCTCTGTGTATTTTCTATGGAGCTCATCCTGTGTACTATTTTCAATAAGCTTCCCATCTTTTAAGATCACTACATAATCAAATAACGATTCTAATCCTGCCACCTCATGACTAATAATGATGATCATTTTGTTACGTTGACGAATTTCACCTTGTAAGTAAAACATCAATTGCTTTTTCTTCGTTAAGTCTAAATCAGCAAATGGCTCATCTAATATGATAATCGGTTTATTTAATAAAAAAGAAAGGAAAATCGATACTGCTTTTCGCTGACCACCTGACGCATTTTTCAACAAGATATGGTCATAAGTTGGTAAACCTAATATTTCATAGAGCTCTCCCAATTCAACTTGGTTGTTCGTTAATGTAGTAAAAAGTGCCATTACTTCACGAATTTTCAGATGCTGATAACTCGTAAAAAGTTGGTATTGCAATGCTACTTGCTCATGCACTTGTAGCGACGAATCATTGAATAAAATAGAACCTCCATCAGCTTTTTCATCTCCAGCTATACATTTCGATAATGTAGATTTCCCCGCTCCATTCTGCCCCAACAATAAATAACAATAACCCATTTTAAATGTGGCCGACACACCATCTAAAACGTTCACACCATTATAATTTTTCACAAGATCCTTCACAATAAGCTTCAAAATAAACCCTCCCTATTTTGTATTTTCACTAACTATACAAACGAGGATTGCAAAAGGTTCACTTTATTTTTAAAAAAATGAAATAAAATTATATGTTTCTATAAAATGATTTTTTATGTAAAATAAATAATTATTGGAAATTATTTAAAGACAAAGGCTCATTACCATAACGTGGGGCGATGAATATACACGGAAAATATTCCAACAAATGTTCGATTAGAATTCACCCTTCAATATCCTATTGGCTACGGTATTTCACAACGAACAAAACTAAAATCGTATTTATATAGAGAAAAAAATTTTATTGTTTTTACAGTACGAATAATAGAAAACTATGTTAAAGGGAGTTACATAAGTGAGTGATTTAAAAGAACTTAAGTATTTTTTAGGACCATATTTTGGTTCAGAAATTGGCTGGGAGCTAATCGAATACGCTGTAATTAATCATAGAAAATTAAGTAGAGAAGAACGTTCCAAATTTAAAGAAGAACTTCTTTATATAAAACAACTGTTAGAACAAAATCAGTATGATAAAATACAACAGATTATTGAGAGGAATAATTTTGAAAATACAAAGCTTTACGATATTAAAAAAATACAAAGATTTATTGAAGAGATTTTACCTATTATTGAGAAATATGAATATAAGGAAGAGATCCCCTATGTACCTTTTAAAGCGTTAAATTATTTATTTGATACAATTAATATCCCCGCTAAAGCATTTTTATCTTTTGACTTTATTGCTGTAGATATTAAAAGGCAAGGGGATACATTTATACATCATATCTTGCAGGATTTACAATATGTTAAAAAAGTCTTTATAGAGAAAGATGAGACTAAAATCGAAAAGTTACTCCAACTTGCACGAGAAAAAGGAGTTTATATTTTAGACTCTCAATATCGTGATGAATTTATCCAAGTCGTAACGAATGAACTAAGTTAATGAACAAGAAAGTCCTTTGATTAGCTTGCCAAACATCACAAAAGACCTCTCATCAAAGAAAGGTCTTTTTGTTGTTTAGGATTTAATGATTTTCCAAAATTCTGTTCCATAGCTTTTATGACAAAATTCAACAGGTATTTGTGTCTTCTCTAAGTTGTCACCGACACCTATTTTATTAACTTTATTTTGTAATGGTGAGCCAAATGAAAATGCCAGTTGCAAATCAGTAAGGTTAAATAAAATTGAATGCACTGTGCCAAAGCCTTCTTTGTAATTATGAACAGATAACCCCTTAGGAAACTCTGTTAAAAGTAGTTCTTGGATTTCATCACTAGATCTTTTTCCGCCTTCCTTACACTTTTTCTCTAATATATCGTATCTTAACTGAGAATGCTCAAGTTTGCCTGGCTCCATTTCTTGTATTGTTGAAAACAGACCATGGTTAGTTGCAATTAAATAATCTAATTCGGCACGTTTAACTTCTTTTACACCGTCATATGTTCCAACCAAAGCTGCGTCGCCATGTGCATCAGCTATAAGTAAATTCATATTCGTTCCTACCGGCATATTGTTAACCATATAAATTGCTTCTTCAACATTTTTACAATTTTCTAATAGCGCTCTGACGATAACCATAAACTGTAAACCATGTACAGCTGGTGATCTCATACCTGGATATTTGCCAATAGGCATACCACACGATGCATAAGCAACACACAGACCTTTTTCGTTTAAACCTTCACTTCGGCCGAATGTAGAAACAGAAAATCCTGTATGGGTATATTTCCCTTCTACATTTGTTGTACATAAGCGCATATCAGAAATATCAGGAGAAAGATCATAATTTCTTACAACATATGTTTTACCATCAGCCATTTTTCCTGGCAAAATAGCCCCTAAACTACATCCTCCAGGAATTAACCACGCATTTTGATAATAATTTAATTGGTTAGGTTTATAGCCAAAGCCTTCCGCAAAGCCTTCTAATTCTTCGTTTAAACCTGGGCAATACTGTGCTATTTGTGCTTTCATTTCAAAATAAGCTTTATCGGAAGTGATATTTTCCGTAAAAAAAAGTGATTTAGCAATAGGATTTTTTTGGAATTCTCGCGCTTGTTGTTTTCCAATCTCGTATGAATTGCCTTTAAGAAATGTAAATTGTCCTGTATTAGTTCTCATTGATATACTCCATTCTGTTTGTTACTAGCAAGCCATTGTTACCTTGCTAATTACAGAATAAAGTCTCCATTTACTGGAGAGTTTAGCTAGTATCGTTCTTCCTTGATCGACTTTCTTACCTTCACAAACACTTTTGTCAAAAAATCATTTGGATGTATCTCAATATTCGGTTTAATATTTATTGGGTTTACTAGTTCAGATGGGATTAACCCCTTTATGTATTGCTCCATAAACATCCCTTCTACCTGAAGGAATTGCTTTGTAAGCCATTCCTGTAAGCACCTATAACCATAATGTAGCTCTGAATAGGGTCCTTTTATATTGATACAAGCATACTTGCCTTCTGGTATTTCTTTTATATTCGAATTCTGTTGAGATGCTTTTACTGGTAACAGTAGCTCAACATCTGCTATATTTTGATGTCTATCATGTTGATGAAAAATCGCAAGAAGCTCCCCATCAATCTCTAATTGATAGGCATATATTCGTTCAAATAATTTTTGCACTAGCTTATCCATGCCAATGATATTTATCTTTTCACGGAGGGATAGCACGAGTATTTTTGGTCGTTCTTCTATGTAACAAGTGGATAATGTTGGCTTTGGGGTTAATGTCTCAGCACTCTTTAGAGAATTTTTCACCTGGACTATATTATGAATTTGTTGCACGATCATTTCTTGTTGGTGCTCTAATTCCTGAATTTTATTAGTTAATCTCAGCTCTAAATCTTCCCTATCATTTTGTCCTTTAGTAACCTGTTCAATTTCTTTTAATGAAAAATGGCAATTTTTTAGAACCTGTATCGTCTTTAGCTCTTCAATTTTATCGTAATCATAATAACGATAGCCGGTCACTTGATCTATAAAAGATGGCTCGAGTAACCCAATATCATTATAATATCGAATCGTTTTTATAGGGACATCGCACAGTTTCGAAAACTTTCCAATGCTATACATAATAAAACCTTCTTTTCAAATTTTGTTGAATTCAATTAATCGTACTATTTCTTTTACTTTCAAATCGCTCCTTGCTTAGTTATTATATATCGTACGATAGAATGTGGTAAATGTTTCAAATCGTATGACCATAACATGGGGTTGATTGGGTCGTTCGATGACCTGCTCCGTTCGCAGTCTCATCGATCAGCTTGCCCAAATACATAAGATGATTTATATAAAGAGCCCTAAGAAAACAAAAGAGTATGCTCTGATTTGAGCATACTTCCTTTGTTAGATACTAATTATGAGCATTTCTGATACTATGCAATGGATGATTATACAGTTTCGTAGGGGCATCGTCTTTCTTCCGTGGGTATTTACTAATTTCAATCGTTTCACCTCTTAATAAACAGGAGATGAATTGCTCATATAGAAACTTACTTTTTAAAGCGATTGCCTGTATTGGCGTATACAATTGTGAAAATTGTAAGCCCTATAAAGAGAATTAGCCCTACGATAAATAGCCATTCCGTCTTAAATAGCTCATTTAGCCCCCATAATAGCAAGCAAAAACAGTAGCCATACATCACCTTACCCATAAATTTAGCAAGTGCTTTTTCGTTATATTTCTCTTTTTCACTGTCAGACATCGTATTATAGCCTGCTAGTAAAAATGCTCCTTTTCCTTGAGATAAAACGATCGCAAAGATTAGGAATGGAGTCATGTATCAATTATGCCTCGGCATAATTGCGTCCGGAATCGGCTTTGTGCTAGCACAAAGAACTCCTTTCCGATTCCGTGACATCCGCCGGAGGCTTTAACTTATTTCATCGGATGTTTGAACATCTGTTGAAAGAAGTTATAAAACAAACAACGGCTTCCATATACTTAGTCTCTATTTTCATTCATAATAAATTGCTGAATGGCTGGTAGTAGTTCCTTATGAAGTGGCAATGATGGGTCTGAATACGTCGCTAAATTGCCTGCACGATCTGCTGGGGCATCCTTTAACACATGATTCATGCCGTCCATATATAAGAGCTCAGCAACTTGTTTACCTTTCTTTAACGCCTCCGCATCCGTTGCTGTTACTTGTAGGTCATTCGTACCTTGGACAAGTAGAACACGGCTATTCACTTTTGCTAACTCACTTGCAGGGTTATATTTTAACCATGACATCATATAGGGTTGAACAGAAGAACGGAATAATGCTTGTAAATCTGGTGATACGTTCTTCACTAGCTCGCCTTTTTTCAGGGATGCCAGTATATCTGTTGATTCCTTTAGAAGCTGTGGTGATAACTGACCTTTTAATTGCTCTAGCAGAACTTCATCTATTGGTCTTCCAGTGCCTGCTATGGAAACAAAGGACTCTACATTTGTTTTTTGTGCTGCTAATAAACCGATTAGTGAGCCTTCGCTATGTCCAATAATATGGACACTTGAATAAGCTTTATTAGCTAAAAGGGTATTAATTACTTGAACTGCGTCGTCTACATAATAGTCAATAGACATATCCTCTTCCTTTGTTGAGAGAGATTTATTGTCCCCAATTCCACGCTTATCGTAACGAACAGATGCTATCCCTTCATTCGCTAAGCCTTCTGCCAGCATTTTCAAACTATCATTTTTCCCAGCTAAAGCCGAATTACCATCCTTATCAGTTGGACCCGAGCCAGCTAAAATTAGTACAACTGGAGATGGCTCCTTACTAGCCTTTTGAAGTGCCACTGTTAAATCACCATCTTTAACAGGAATCTTCACTGTTTCATAAGTCACAGGTTGTTCTTTATAAGGTTTTAACACTAGTGGGAATTTGCCACCATTTTGTTGGAATGTTGCCTCAATTTGCTGATCTTTTAATGTACCGTTAATTTCAATATTAGAACCATTTAAGTTGATTGCAACCGTTACTTGATCGCCGTTATATTTAAGGTTGTTAAATGGATAATTGGCTAAGCCTTGTGCTGGTACTGATAATGTCCCACTATCCTTTTTCAACTCAACAATAATCGGAAGTGCTCCGTTTGGTGTCTCAATATTGCCTTGCCATTTTCCTACTAGCTGTTCATTCATTTTATTGTTCCCCTTAGTCTCTTTTCCTTTTGCATTATCTTCCTTCTGAGCGCATGCTGCTAATAAAAAGAGTGCGCAACATATAAATAACAGTTTTTTCATAAAATCTCCCTCTCTATTTAAAGATGGTCAATAAGATTGGCAAAAATATGACGAATAAAATGATATAGCTCCATTTATTTGCCAGATTCAGGGTCCAACCAACACCGAATTTTTTTTGTACTAATAATGAAGGGTCATTTTTATTAATGTATAAAATACCCCATTTCCAGTATCGATCATCGGCAGCAGCTGTTTCATTTGTATGTAAATCATCAAAACGTTCATTACTTTTATTGAACTTCCAAATTAAGAGGATAAGCCCACCTAAAGTGACTACATTAAAAACGATAAAGAGCGGGAAAAAGTAAGGAACTATTTGATCCTCTAAAATCACTGTCGTGTAATGTGAAACTACAAAAAGAATGGTTAAACTAAAATTAATTGCAACTAAGTACCAGCTTCCATACTTACGTTGTTTAAGCTCTCTATTGGCTGAAGCTTCTTTGTCTTGTGCACTCAACTGTATTTTGGCACTTTTCATACCTTTACTCATGATGAAAAAGCTAATTTGTAGCCCTAGTAACATAAGTGGCAATTCGATAACTGATAGCCATGTTTTTTCTGTCCAGGCATCTACCTCACCTGCTGCATTCCAATGGGTAGCAAATACATCTGGGATGGAACTGTAATTCATATAAGTAAAGGTAATCAATGCTAAAGTGATAATAATTGGTAATGTAAAAAATGTAGATGAAAGTGCTTCATCTCTGTCTCGTATAGATAAATCCATGACATAAACAGTCTTTACGTGTGCTTCCCAATCTTCTTGTTTTTTCAGCTTTTTTGTTTTTAAATGATAAAACATATAAAGTCCAGCTGATATGAGTAGCATGATGTATAGTAAAATAAAGGATAATAAAACAAATTTCTCTTCCTGAATGGACGTATATAGTAGTAAAATTTGGCCTAAAAGAAAGGCAATTGCTATGCTCCCAACGAACATGCTGTAGTGCTTTTTGAATAATCGTAATTGCTGATGTTGCACATAGGGCTCTGGAATTGAAACACCAAACACGATTGTTTTTCTAGTTAAATGTGGTGTTATTGTTTCCAATACTCCTACGAAGATAAAAATGCCTAATATAAAAAGCATATTTTCCCTACTTCCATTGTTTTAAAATTCGATGAAACAAACTCGTCATCTGATCTTTTTCAAGGCCACGTGCCAATGCTTCAGCCATAATTGGCTTTAATGCATTTTCTACTTTTTCCACTTCTGTCTCTTCCAGTTCTTTTTTTTGACCACCGATAATGATCGCCTTTGCTTTCGGCTTTAATTCAATTAAGCCTTTTTCTTCAAGTTCATGATAGCTTTTACTTACCGTACTGACATTAATACCCAAATCCGAAGCCATTGAACGAACTGACGGTAATGTATCACCATTTTTTAATTCACCCTTAGCAATTAACTCAATTAACTGATTCGCTAACTGTTTATAAAGCTGTAATTCACTGCTTGGATCTAAATGAATTTGCATCTTACCCCTCCAATCTGTATCGCTTATCACCAAACAGAAATCTGTCATACTTAGAATAATACAGATTTGTATTTAATGTCAAATTAATTACCAATCTCCTCAAATAAAAAGGACCCAGAAAAATTCTGGATCCAAGAACACTTATTTCTATTTGATTTTATTTGTATCGGTTTTTGCTTCTTCTTAAGCTACAGCAAAACAGAAGATCCTCTGCCTCACCAATTCCTTAAGATTTTTAGAAGCTCACCTTATACAACTGTGGCGGACTTTCCTGAGATTCCTGGTCTTTGGGTGTTAGACTACTCATTCTACATCCTCCTAATCATATTAGATTAATAAGTGATTCCGCACTTAATATGAACCGTTTCATAAGTGTTTATTCATGTGAAGAGCATTTCATAGGCAAATTCAATAATCATTTTACGTAAATCTGGTGCTACATCAGCTAGTGCATCTGCCTCAATCATTCGTGCCGCTTCTTCCTTTGTCACATACTGTTTAATTGTTTCGTACCCCTTTGAAAAACGCTCATTCATTGAAATCCCTCCCATTGTTATTTCTTTAAACAAAAACCCCAATTCCGCGTCTCCAGAATTGGGGATTGTCCTTCACGTATGTAAGGGTCTCTATTCCGTCTCACCCTCTGGCTCTGACGAAAAAGGATAATGGTTTTCATAGTGCCTCACTGGACAGCTTTAATGAATATCTATGCAAAAGTCACGAGGACATGCACGCTAAATTATGGTTAAGCAAAACAAGCTTTTGCTTTTTCGATTTGGATTTTTACTTGATCAAATCCTGTGCCACCTAAAGAATGACGACGACGAACTGCTGCTTCAGGCGCTAATACATCGTAAATATCCCCTTCGATCAGATCACTTTCTTGTTTCATCTCTTCAAGCGGTAAATCTAATAAATAGATGCCCTTTTGAATACATGTGAATACAAGTTTTCCTGTCACTTCATGTGCTTCACGGAAAGGCATACCTTTTGTTGCAAGGTAATCTGCAAGCTCCGTAGCATTGGAGAAGTCAGAGTGTACTGCCTGGTGCAAACGCTCTGTCTTGACAGTCATTGTGCGAATCATACCTTCAAAGATTTTTAGGGAACCAAGAATTGTATGGACGGTATCGAACATACCTTCTTTATCTTCTTGCATATCTTTGTTGTATGTTAACGGTGTTCCTTTAAGGACTGTTAATAAGCCCATTAAGTTACCGTATACACGTCCTGTTTTTCCACGAATTAACTCGGCCATATCAGGATTTTTCTTTTGAGGCATAATGGAAGAACCTGTTGAGAAGGCATCATCCAATTCGATAAATTTGAATTCGTCTGTTGACCACAAAATAATTTCCTCTGCAAAACGAGATAAATGCGCCATTAATAATGATGAATGGCTTAAAAATTCAACGATAAAATCACGGTCACTTACCGCATCCATGGAATTGGCATAAACTTCGCTGAAGCCTAGAAGCTCCGCTGATTTTAATCGGTCGATTGGGAAAGTTGTACCAGCCATTGCTCCTGCACCTAAAGGCAGAATATCAATACGCTTCATCGATTCCGTAAAACGTTGTTTATCACGCTCTAACATCCAGAAATAGGCCATTAAGTGATGAGCAAATGAGATTGGCTGTGCACGTTGTAAATGTGTATAGC
Organism: Lysinibacillus xylanilyticus; assembly: GCF_001708185.1. GTDB lineage: Bacteria > Bacillota > Bacilli > Bacillales_A > Planococcaceae > Lysinibacillus > Lysinibacillus xylanilyticus_A. The sequence continues at coordinate 201,630 of NZ_MDDN01000004.1, forward strand.
CTGGAGCAATCGTTTCCACATGCTCTTCTGCCTTTTCTAGCAATGTTTTTTGGAATGTTTCAATTAAACCGATTGCTTCCTTCACACGCTTCTTTAAGAAAATATGCATATCCGTTGCTACTTGGTCATTTCGGCTACGGCCTGTGTGAAGCTTACCACCTACAGGACCAATTAAATCAATGAGCATTTTTTCCAGATTTAAGTGAATATCTTCATTGGCAACTGTAAATTCAAGCTCTCCTGCGATTGCTTTCTCTTGTAATTGTGCAAGGCCACCGAGAATTGCCTCTACGTCAGCAGCTGGTAAAATTCCTGTTGCGCCAAGCATCGTAACATGCGCTATGCTACCTTCTAGATCTTCTAGAACAAGCTGTTGGTCAAAGCCAATCGATGCGCCGAACTCGTCCACCCATGCTTCTGCTGATTTTTGGAAACGTCCGCCCCAAAGTTTTGTCATAACAGCTCACCTTTTCCTTCATGACTGATCAAAAAGGTGCAGCGCAATGCTACACTACACCTTACTTGTCAAAATTATTTTTTATTAACAGAAGAATTCACTACTGTTGGCAGACCCCATAATTCGATAAAGCCTACTGCTGAAGCATGGTTGAATTGGTCTTCTTTAGAATATGTTGCTAGCTTCTCACTATAAAGTGAATTTGGAGATTTACGTCCTTCCACAATTGCATGACCTTTGTAAAGCTTCACACGCACAGTTCCATTTACAAATTTTTGTGATTCAGCAAGGAATGACTCCAGTGCTACACGTAATGGAGAGAACCATAAACCATCATAAATTAATTCAGATAATTTTTTCTCAATGACTGGCTTGAAGTGTGCTAACTCTTTTACAAGCGTTAAGTCTTCAAGCTCTTTATGAGCCGTTAATAGCACTTTTGCTCCTGGAATTTCGTATACTTCACGAGATTTTATACCAACTAATCGGTTTTCTACGTGATCGATACGACCAACACCGTGTGCTCCAGCTACTGCATTTAGCTCTTGGATTAAATCAGCAAGCTTCATTTCTTTACCGTTTAAAGATACTGGCTTACCAGCAACAAATTCAATTTCTACGTATTCCGCTTCATCTGGAGCATTTTCTACAGAAACTGTTAAACCATATGCTTCTTCTGGTGGAGATACCCATGGATCTTCCATTACGCCCGCTTCATTTGCACGACCCCATAAGTTTTGGTCGATAGAGAATGGTGAATCTAACGTTGCAGGAATCGGTACATCATGTTTCATTGCATATTCGATTTCCTCATCACGGCTCCAGCCCCACTCACGTACAGGTGCTAATACTTCTAAGTCTGGATTTAACGCTTTGATTGAAACTTCGAAACGAACTTGGTCATTCCCTTTACCTGTGCAACCATGAGCTACTGCGTCCGCACCTACTTGGTTTGCAATTTCCACTAATTTTTTAGAAATTAATGGACGAGAAAGTGCCGATACTAGTGGATATTTTTGTTCGTACCAAGTATGAGCTTGTAATGAAATTAATGCATATTCTTCAGCAAACTCATCCTTCGCATCTACCATATATGATTCAATAGCTCCTACTTGAAGAGCTTTATTTTTTACAAATTCAAGATCCTTACCTTCACCTACGTCAAGACAAACTGCAATAACGTCCCAACCTTGTTCTTTTAACCATGGAATTGCTACCGAAGTATCAAGACCGCCTGAGTATGCTAATACTACTTTTTTATTTGCCATAACAAATGCGCCTCCAATTTGCTCTATAGGATATGTATTTTTATACATTCACTTAAAAGTTTATACACGAATAGTATCATGTTATAAAAATAAAAACAAGTGTATTTTTATAAATTTATAGACTTTTATGTTTATTGTAAAAAGTAAGTCATTCCTACACTTTCAGCCATTGTACAAACTGTGAATATTTTCACTCGGAAAAACGATTTTTTACTCGCTACATGAATGTATATAATATAAATTTTAGGAAAGTAAATGGCCCATCACCATAACGGGGTTGATTTCCGTTCCTGCTGTGCGCTTTTTGAGGACGTCCAGCCTTCACTCCAATCAACCTATAAACATGGCATATGTTTTAACAAAAATAAAAAACTGTAAACACACTCAATTCTTACTTAAGTATGTTTACAGTTTGATTAAAATTATTTTATTGAGATTTTCGTTACTTCTTATTGAAAAATGATTTGCCTAAAAATTCAACTGTTGCAGGCGCGATCGCATAAAGCTTGCTTGATAACCCCATGATTCTTGGTAAATTTACCTCTCGCACAGGGCGTTCAATTGTTTTTACAGTAGCCTGCGCCACTTCTTCTGCTGTTAATAAAAATCTTCCTAAAGACTCTCGATAGCCACTTTCATCACTCGCTTTATCTAAAAATGGTGTATCGATTGGACCTGGATGTATCGCTGTAACTTTAACATTGTACGGAGCCAGTTCCATGCGAAGACCATTTGTAAAGCCGACAATCGCATGCTTTGTTGCAGCATAGACACTGGCCTTCGGTGTCGCTACTTTCCCAGCTTGTGAGCCAATAAAGATTAACTGACCTTGCTGACGTTGTATCATTGCTGCTGCAAGACGTTTTACTAAATACATCGGTACACTGACATTTAACTCTACCATTTGTCTAATAGCTTCATCTGATAAGTCAGGTGCAATGCCAAATTTACCTACCCCGGCTGATAAAATAGCTACATCAAGAGGCGGTAGCTGTGCACATACTTCATCTATTGTTGCTAAATTAGTTAAATCTGCTTGGATCACGTTGGCGCCTACCCGTTCTAATGCTTTCAATGCCACTGTATTGCGTCCTGTTGCATAAACCGTATGACCTTGTGCGACTAATAATTCTGTAATTTTCAATCCTACACCACTTGTTGCACCTGTAACGAAGATCGTCTTTTTATTCATTTTCTTGTATAAACCTACTTCCTTTTATATAAATAGATACCTTCTTCGGTTTTCGTCGATGTAATATAATTGTTTGCTTCTAAGTAATCTATATGGCCAAGCGTTTTGGACAGTGTCAATCCAAATTGACGCTGAAAAATTGCCGGATATAAGCGTTTCGTTACTTGCACGACAGTTAATGGTTCGTCCTCAAATAATTCGCAAACTTTCAGAGATTGCTGATGTTGGCGTTCTAGTCGTTTATCAATTAAATGAGGAATATCCTCTAACTCCGCACCATGACCTGTATACATCGTTTTTACTGGTAATCGACGTAAAATTTCAAGCGATTCATTATATTGTAGTATCGATTTCGTACGCCCGATTGTCCGATCCAATGGTGGTTCAATCAATGGATTTGGCGTTATTTTTTCAAGCAATAAATCTCCACCAATGACATGATGAGATTTTTCATCCCAGAAGATGAGGTGGCTTTGTGCGTGACCCAATGTTTCAATTGCCTTTAATCCCGGATGTCCTGGCACTTCATCACCATCATATAGAATTTGTGTTAATGGTCGTTCACCTACAAGCTCTAATTCACGACGTACATGTACATTTGTTTGGATATATTGTTGAGGAACACCGTTCTCAAACAAGCGTTCACTATAAAACTGCTCATGGTAATTTAAAAATTCCTCATCATGACGAAGCCACTTATCATTATAGGCATGCCCTAAAATTTCTGCATGTGGAAAGGCATCCACCCAACCTGCATGATCAGGATGATGGTGGGTTAACACAACCTGTTCAATATCTCGCATATCAAAGCCCGCTGCGCGAATACCCCATTTTAGCGCATCATAGGCATCCATTGTTTTTGGACCTACATCAAAAATTGTCAATGCATCGCCTTTTACAACAAAAGCATTGACATCTCCTACTTCATAGGGTGTTGGTATTTCTATTTTGAATATAGACAAAGCTGTTTCCCCCTTTTGTGCAACTAGTGAATACCGATTCATTCTATTTTACAAGTTTTTCTTCTGTTCGTCATCCTTCTGTTGACAGGTTGACGTATTATCAATATAATTTTGAATAATCAAATTATTTTTGTGCGTTGATGAAGCCAAGTACGTATTTGGTGAAGGTGTTTAGAGAGTGTTACATTTGCTGAAAGTAACATCACCCGCTCCCATTACCGAACCTACTTCTGAGCAGTTATGAAAACATAACCGTCTCCCTTGCGATAAAAGGGCTGTGAGTTGTGCCAATTGGCAAACAAAGGTGGTACCGCGGAAACAATAGCGTTTTCGTCCTTCTATATAAGGACGAAAACGCTTTTTTATCTTCTTTCAGCAAATGTTTTCTATGCGAAAGCGAAGCGTCAGCTACAATTACGCCAAGGCGAAATTGATTTTGAGAACTGGAGGTTTTAATCATGAAAAAAATACTATTTATTGGTGCAGGCTCTATGGCAGAGGCATTGATTCAGGGCTGGATTAAACAAAAGGTATTTACAGCACAAGAAATTTACGTCACCAATCGCTCAGACAAAGAACGTTTACATTTTTTACACGACACATATGGTGTAAATTGCAATTTTAGCCATGATATTTATCAACAGGCTGATTTAATCATTTTAGCTATGAAACCTAAGGATGCCGTGGCAGCGATGCGTGAGTTAAAGCCTAAAATTACAGAGCAATCATCCGTTCTTTCAATTTTAGCAGGTATTGCTATTACTACTATTACAGAACATTTAGGTGCCCGTCCAGTCGCACGCGTTATGCCTAACACTTCTGCCACGATTGGGATGTCTGCAAGTGGGATTGCATTTAATGACAAAGTTACAGCTGCACAGCGCTCAATTTTCTTACAGCTTTTAGAGGCGGTTGGTTCAGTCATTGAGGTGGATGAGGATCAATTACATGCGGTAACGGCCCTTTCAGGTAGTGGTCCAGCTTATATTTATTATTTAATGGAGGCTTTTGAACGCGTCGGTACAAAGGTCGGGCTCTCAAAGGATACTGTACGACTATTAATGACACAAACACTTGCTGGCACTGCGGAAATGTTGAAGCAATCTGTTGACGAGCCTGATGTATTGCGTCGAAAAGTAACAAGTCCAGGTGGCACAACGGAAGCCGGAATTAAGGCACTTGAACAATATCAATTTAATGAGGCCATTGAAGCATGTATTAAAGAAGCTGAGGCGAGATCTCGTTCACTTGCAAATAGTTAAGTAATGAGTGCAAAATAAAGTGAAACTTTAATCAGTGGGGGTTTTCTTCATTCCCCCACTAATTATTAGTTGAACGAATCGGGCTTTTACGGACAGTTTATCTCCCATTTAACTAACTTCTTTGCTTTTGCTAAAATTTTGAGGTGGGCGTATTACTGCACGTTAATGCGGGGTAAAGTATATTTCTAGGAATTAGGGGGCTTTATTTTGACTAAATTATTCGAACCTTATCAATTACAAACTATTTCTTTAAAAAATCGTATTGTTATGGCACCGATGTGTATGTACTCAGCACAGGATGATGGGCTGGTCACACCATTCCACCAAGTACATTACGCAACGCGAGCGGCTGGTCAAGTAGGTTTAATTATTGTCGAAGCTACCGGTGTCGTTCCAGAGGGGCGTATATCTAGTAACGATCTTGGGATTTGGGATGACGCTCATATCGAAGGGTTAAGCCAATTAGTTCAAGGCATGAAGGCGTACGGGGCAAAAACCGGCATACAACTTGCACACGCTGGCCGTAAAGCAACTGTAGAGGGAGAAATATTTGCACCATCAGCCATAGCATTTAGCGATGCTTATAAAACACCAACTGAGATGACTTTAGAAGATATTAAATATATTGTAGAAGCATTTAAGCTAGCAGCTATTCGAGCAGCGAAAGCAGGCTTTGATGTACTGGAAATACATGGAGCACATGGCTATTTAATTAGTGAATTTTTATCACCAGCAACGAATAAACGCAATGACCAATACGGTGGCTCTCAAGAAAATCGTTATCGCTTCCTTCGTCAAGTCATTGATGCTATTCGTAGTGTTTGGGAGGGTCCATTACTTGTGCGTGTTTCCGCTGAAGACTATGCAGAGGATGGCACTACAATGGAAGACTTTATCGTCTTTAGCCGTTGGATGAAATCACAGGGGATCGATTTAGTGGATGTTTCTACAGGTGGTGTCGTGCACGCACATATACATGTTTTTCCAGGCTACCAAGTACCTCATGCTGAAGCGATAAAGCACGGTGCTGATATTCCAACTGGTGCAGTCGGCCTTATTACGACAGCCATCCAAGCTGAGGAAATTTTACAAAATAATCGTGCTGACTTAATTTTCTTAGCACGTGTTCTTCTTCGCGAACCCTATTGGCCACTACATGCTGCCAAGGATTTAGGAGAAGAAGTGAAACCTCCAGTGCAATACGTACGAGGTTGGTAAAAATAAACGGTATATTTACTATACCCCATAAAAAAACAGCTTGTGCAACAAGCTGTTTTTCATTTTAATAAGGCCACATCGGCGGCGATTCGATCATATTGACTCAATAGATAAGTATTCTTTGTACTTGCTGCGGCACGTAGCTCTTTCACTAACTCTAAGGTTTATACACACCAGCTTCATTTGAAGGGACAAAGGTAATACCCTTCAATTTAAGTTTTTCAGCTTCTTTTTTAAATTCTTCTGAACAAAACATCACGCTGTAAAGTTTTATATTATTAATTAGAAACACTTCAGGAAAAGTAATTGTATCTTTCAATTGTAAATCCCATATTTTTTTAAGATGTCCATTTTGCTTATAGAATTCAATGTTTGATTTTTCCATATCTATAACATTTTCCAACTTATCGAAAAATCGTACATAAAAATAATCCTTTGACGATATGCTTTTTTTATGCTTGTTCACCATATACAATTTAGTGTATTGAAAATTGTTAATTCCAAATTTCTGCAAAAGGTTTAGAAAATCTAACGATGCAAAAAATCCACCACCCCCCCATCGTAAATCAAAATCATATTTTATATCTTTTGTAACAAACCATATTTCCTCAGGTAACTCTGTCATAATATTTCTTGAGGTTCTCCATTCCCCAGCATCAGAGTCTCTTGCTTCAAAAGGATTTTTTTCAAAAAATTCTGTATGTATTATTCCTTCTAGGTAAGTGGGACAGAATATACCTTCTTTTCCGAAAATCGCAAATGTATTTCCCATATTAAAAACGACATTCCCTTCATTTAAGATATTCTATCACTTGGTGTTTTAGTTTTTATTTTTTCAGAAGTAATTTTCTTACTTAGATTTCTTTGTAGAGATTCAGTATATTTTTTACACTTGTTTCAATTTGGTGAAAACAAAAGCCTAATTCACTTCTCTAATTTAGTTCCCACAAAAATGATTCTTAATATGTCATCTATAGTTTCTATTGTAGCTGTTTTTCCGAAGCGCTTTTTATATAGACTTTTCTATTTTTTGTATATATTCAAAGATGATGGCCCAACCGTCCATAGGGCTACCATATCCCCAAAGAGGTCCCGTCATTTTATCCAATTGATTGAGCTTTTCCTGATATTGCGTCACCATGGCTTGACGCTCTTCTTGCGTATACGCGTTCAAACGTTCGTTACTTACCTTAAGTCGCATATTATGTAGGAAGTTGATCATTTCACAATAAAGTGAATCATCCTTAAATGTAATGAAATCTGGGAAAATCGCAATAACTTCGTCAAAAGCATGATGCAAATGCTGCAAGCCAAATTTCGCCAAAACCTCGGAAATATACGGCACGAGATGCGGCTGATACGCGATAATACCGTCCCAACCATCACACTGCCAGTTACCAATCATATTGATGGCGATGTGAAGTTGAAATAACTCTGGCGACACCTTCTCTTGGATGGCATCCAGTTCGCCGATCTCCCATATTTTATCGGATAATTCCGCTAAATTCATTTCATCTGCAGGGATTTTTCCATTCCATATCTCATTCAATCCAATACTCATAGTTACACCTCTCTTGGAATCAGAATTCTGCTCGTTCTCGCTTCTCTATGTTCATTCCTCCGTTGCTTTTAATTAATATTTTACATGTTTAGTTCTGTTAAAATCTCCTTGCATGCCTTTGCAATTTCTCGCATATCATCTTCCGGGCAAAACTCCGCCAAATCATAACTTAAAGGGTGATGAATAAAATCTTCCAATATTCCCCTCAAAAAAGCCATTTCTTCTTTTTCCACTTTTAAAGTAATAACAGCATTTTTGTCCATGATGTTACCAGCTAATTCCGTTAGATGAACCTTACCGTTTTTTTGACATTCCAGAATAATAGCCGTAACATCCATCAACAAATTGATCACACAGCTTATATCTTGAAAAAAATCTTTTTCTATAATAAAGTAAATGTCTTTCGTTTGGCGTAAGTCTTTTATTTCCCGAACATTAGTCAGTTGAAAGTCTTGAAAAATATTTTTAACGTTTATTTCTGTTGGAATATCCGACTCAAATTCTCTGTCAACTAAATAGTCGATTAAAGTGCATGTATCATCGGTTCCGCCAATATATTCTCCCCACCATCGCTCAATGTACATCATCGCTTTTCTATCCCCTTCCAAAGTCTTGTTTGTTTAGCAAATTGGGAAAACTGGTTGTAATTGTTTTCGCCATTCTATTTGCGTATCGTGGCAATATAGATAAAGTTTTCTTATATTTTCCTATTTCGGAAAAGGCGTAAATGAATTTCAGTTTTCAGAAGCTTTCTCACTCTCAATATGATTACTAATCAAGAGTAAGCTGACCCTATACCAATTTTTCACCAATCGCGTTCTCTAAGAGCTTCTTCAATATCGATATCAATCTCAAAATATTGTAAAATATCTTCTACTGTTACTCCGATTGAATCCCGTGCAAACGTTTCTATTTCACTGTCATTTTCATAAAACTCATTTTGTAGCTCATTGATAGCTATAGTCATTTCGTCTAACTTTTCCTGAATCGCTTCTACAGTATGAGTGCTCTCCTCAATAAAATGAACTACTTTAACAATATGTAATTTCAGTTTATCCACTAAAAACGTTGGAAAAAAAGGATCTTCGTACATATCCACTAAATATTTGAATTCAGAATCAAGTTTCTTCAAAACATTTCCTCCCTTTGATATAAAAAATAAAATCTAAGCCAATTTTTATTTAGAAAAATTTTCACCTATTCATACTTTGGAACCCCAGAGCGCCACATTTCTTCTACTGTTTTTAATGGATAGTTATCTTTACCAAGCAATCGCTGTTCTTTTAATGGATCGATCCAACGGCTATTCTCAAAAGATAAAATTAAGCGACGTACAAATTCATAACCAGTGTTGTATCCAACAATTTCATAGTTATCTAAAATTCCCAGGTCATTTCTATTGATATTATATTGGATAATTTCATTACCCATAAGACCCTTATCACCGACTGTGGGATCAATTCTCACCAAATTATATATAAGTTCATCATCACTAAATTCCGATCGCTTTCCCCACTGTCCTCTGTCACTACTAATAAAAATCTCTGGTATAGGGATATTCAAGTTAGGTTTTACATTTTTTACCTTTACGACAGAACACTTTTTAAAAAACGCGTTTAAAACCATACATACCCCAAAAGGTTTTAAATCATTTAAGTCAAGTGACTTCTCGTTAAAATTATTACTTTCACTCGAGATATTAAAAAATGCAACATATGGACTTTCTAATAATTGAGCAATGATATATAAATTATCTTTTAATTGAATTGAATGTATATCATTTTTCTTCCAGCTAAACCTTTTTAACATTCCATCAACCTTTCTTATCTATTTTGCCAGTCGGATTATTCTTTAAACTTTTAGTATATGTGTTATCAGTTTCTTAGAATCATACTAACCTATGATTTAAACTATATTCGCAACATTAAAGTTATAATTTTCATCTTCGCATGATCATTAAAACTTTCTAATTCATTTTGAAGATAAATATTGAATATGATTATCCTGAAAATTTTTTAAACCTTTTTTAAAAGCTTTTTTGACCTAACTTTTTCTTTATTTTAAAATCTTCTAACACGTCTAATGAAAATAAACAAATTCCGTAACCGGAGGCAGTTAACATTCTCATCAATTAAGATTTCCTTTTCTCCTAATGCAAGTCCAATCCAAATTGTTTTAGGTTTACCTAAAGTTATTAAATCGCCATTATCGTAATCCTCACTACATATACTATAATTACCATAAATAGTTTTATATTTCCACAAAAGTTATTACATTTTGTTTTCGCTGTAAACGTTTTATGTATTGTTATAGCCAAAATGCAATAAGCTTCTTGGCTACCATTATTACAAATTCAGTCGTAGGACGAAATCACAGGGGATCGATTTAGTGGATGTTTCTACAGGTGGTGTCGCGCACGCACATATACATGTTTTTCCAGGCTACCAAGTACCTCATGCTGAAGCGATAAAGCACGGTGCTGATATTCCAACTGGTGCAGTCGGCCTTATTACGACAGCCATCCAAGCTGAGGAAATTTTACAAAATAATCGTGCTGACTTAATTTTCTTAGCACGTGTTCTTCTTCGCGAACCCTATTGGCCACTACATGCTGCCAAGGATTTAGGAGAAGAAGTGAAACCTCCAGTGCAATACGTACGAGGTTGGTAAAAATAAACGGTATACGGGCACTCATCAAAAAAGAATAAACAGCTTGTTGATTTATGCTAGCAAGCTGTTTTCATTTTAATATAGAGGAATTTGTTTATTTATTTATCAATTGCCTTCACTGGCGCATGTTTCGCCCTATAAAATCTTAAACAATCTGAAAATAATACCTTTAATCCAATAATTCTGCACGAGAACATAAATCCGTAATAGTAGATTCATCTTCACATGTATTATTAAATGAAATAGCAAATTTCTCTAACGCTTTCTGAGGAATAAGCACAAAACATACTAGCTTCGGAATCAAACTTGACAATTCCTTTTAATTCGGGCATTTTTTCTTCAAGAAAGACAATCGCCAAAGATTCCCAATCATAACCTCCTCCTTCAAACTCCTCATCAGCTCGTGTATCAAAAAGCTCTTGCTTATATTCACCTACATAAAAACACAAGGACGCAGAATCACTCTCACGATCCACCCAAAAAAACGGAGCTATTATCTGTTTATCATTAATAAAATTCATCTTAAGCCACCATCAAAATAAAATTTTTTTGAACCTTGAAACCTCACACTTTCACCGAGCACATGATAATCACAATACTTAAAACTACATTATTACCTAGTTTAAGAGATAGAATTTACCTTAGACCATATCATGTCGGCAAATATGAATTAATTGGAGAATAATGAATTGAGTTAATGAGTGATAAAGTTTAATAAATCGAAGAAGAGAATAACTAATCAGTTAGAGGAATTAGAATCTAGTAAGAGATAGCAAAGTTATGATAATGATAGAAGAAATGGTATAATTAAAGAGTAACAGAATAAAGGTATTTAAGGGTGATTGGCGATCTTCTCTACTACTCCTAATTCAAATTTTGCTATTTAGTTCTAGGAGAGAAAGGAGGGATTGCTTATGACAACATATGAAGCATTAAACATAGCTATTGGTCTCGGTACTTTAATTATAGCTATCCTTGCATTGTCATATACTTTTTCACAAAAAAAGTAAAAGCACCCTTTCAAACCTAAGCAGGGTTAAAGTGCTTTTACTTTCGCTCTTGCCAATCGCTCTAAAAGCGTTTGTTTTGTTACTTGACCGCATGGTGTTACAGCACCATACGGTCTTTTTCTTACCCCTATTATAACACATCGCTTTTATTTCTCAAGAATTTATACCCCTATTACCCAGTATCTATGCTAAACCTGCTTGCTCAAACAATTCCTTTAACCTTGCATTTACATCTTCATGATCCTCGACCATTAAAATTCTCAATACAATCACGCCTTTTTAAAATATATCTCTCATACTATATAAAACTTAATTACATTTATAAAAATCTCACAAATAATCCCTCGTTTGAAATAAACTTAATAATTCTTCTGGAACTTGTACAGAATCCTTATAAAAAAGATAAACAGGAACACTAGGCAAATCTATTTCATCGAAAGGAACGATGTTAAACCGCCCTTCCATACGCTCTCTTCTAACAATCATCCGTGGCAAAAATGATATACCGAGCCCATCTTTTATTAAGCGCTTTACGACATAAGATTGAGATATGGAAACTTGCTTGGTAACTACATATTTTTCCTGTATTTTATGTAATAAATCCCCCCAAATAGTCGGATGATGGTGCGTAAATAACGTGTAGGTTTGAAATAATTCCTCATAATCAATATAAGCTCCTGTCTCATCATCACAAGCATCCAGTGGAATAACCAATTCTAAAGGACTCTCTACTACAAGCTCTTGACGCCAATGTCGATAATGAGTTGGCAATAAAGAAATACCAATATGTGCCTTGTCATTATTGATTAAATCTTCAATTTTTGCTGATTCCTCCACTAGAATAGATATTTCGATAGAAGGATTTTCATTAATAAACTGATAAATAACATGAGGCAATATTGTTTCCACCATTAAAGGGGTCATGGCAATAACTAGCTTTTCTTTAATTCCTTTCGTTGCTAACTGAAAACGTTCAATACTTTTTTCCCATTGAGAGATGATTTGCTGAGCTTCTATTAGAAAGAGCCTTCCCGCCTCCGTTAATTGCACACGATTTTTCTCACGTTTGAATAATTTTACATTCAAAGATCGTTCTAACTGATGAATATGGACTGTGATACTTGGCTGCGATAAATGTAATTCTTCTGCGGCCACTCGAAAATTACAATATTTAGCTGCTACTACAAAAGACTGTATCCATTTATAATCCAAAACCGCACCTCTTTCGATCAATTATGCCTCGGCATAATTGCGTCCGGAATCGGCTTTGTGCTTGCACAAAGCCGATTCCTTGACATCCGCCAGAGGCTTTAACTTCTTTCAGCGGATGTTTGAACATCCGCTGAAAGAAATTAATGTTTTTAATCAACTTCATTAACTATATTTAATTTACTAAATTATCCAATAATAATAAACTCTAAATTAGATAAATTAATTTTTTTCAAAGGGGAGAATCGTATGTTAGCTAAATTAAGTAAACAATTCCGTACTTTTGCAAAAAATGAATGTGAAAACTCAAGTCCACTTTATGAACATTTAGCAAATAAAATTGCTGATGATGATGAAATGTTAAAAATCGCCACATTCGTACCTCAAGGACAACCTGTACCTAATTTATTTTTAGCTGGGGTTCATTATTTACTGTCATCATCAAAAGACGAATTAGTTCATTTTTATCCATCCTTCACGACAACGCCAAAACCAATCAATGAAGTGTATCCTGTTTTTAAAGCGTTCGTTTTGTCACATTCAGACGAATTAAAGGCTTTATTTCAAGAGAAACTAGTCCAAACTAATGAAATTCGCCGTTGTTCATACCTTTATCCGATGATGACAGAAATCTATGAACGTCATCAAAAACCGTTAGCCTTCATAGAAATCGGAGCAAGTGCAGGACTTCAGCTCGGTATGGATCGATACAATTACTATTATAATGAAAAGCTTCACATAACTAATTCAGAGAATGCTTTCGTTTTGTCTTCAGAAAATCGTGGAGAATCACTGCCAGCCTCTATAACGAACCCTCCTGTAGTTTGTCAAAGGATTGGCATCGATTTAAATCCTATTGATATCCATAATGAAGAAGAACTTCGATGGCTCCAAGCGTTAATTTGGCCAGAGCATCAAGAACGAAGACTTTTATTAAATCAAGCACTCCCTATTTTAAAAGAGCTCAATTTACAGCTGATGAAAGGAGATGCTATTAAACTTATAAAGGAAATTAGTAGTGATATTAATCCAGATGCAATGTTAGTTGTCTATCATACTCATGTGGCCAATCAAATCCCAATGGAATTACGCCTTGAATTAATCGAACAATTAAAAGAGGTAAGCAAGGAACGACCGCTCTATCATTGTTATAACAATTTATTTGATTCACAACTGCATCAAGATTTTATTGACCAAGGAGAAATAGAATCTATACGAATCATGGAACGTCCGGATGGTCATGCGCGATGGTTCAAGTGGTCCAACCCAAAATAATAAGCACGAAAAAACGCTACATAAGATTTTCTCTCATGTAGCGTTTAAACTTTATTAAATTCGTAATCTCTAAAAATCATATTCCTCATCTTTTTTCGCACGGATTGCTGTAAACGCATCAGCTACCATCACTGTATCCTCAGCTAAACGCTCAAGGCGGAATAGGACGTCATCATTCACAATTTCCTTCCGCAAAAAATCCTTCTCCTCTATAAATACATATGTTGGAACAATATGTGCTTTCATATAAGCAAGAATTGGCTTTAACTGCTGCTCAACCATTAGATAGTGTTTAGATGTGCCTGCTGTGACAACTATACTTACCACTTTATCACGAAAAGCATTGACTGGTAGTAAGTCAAAAATATTTTTCAACGTTGCCGGAATCGAAGCCTGAAATGTTGGTGTTCCAATGACAATTGCATCTGCAGACATAATTGTTTCGTTCACATATTTTGTATCCCTATCATATTCAAAATAATTTCGTCCATCACTGAATTGCATGTTGTATTCGGCAAGATCAAGTAACGTTACTTCATGCTCTGGATATTTTTCTTGTAAAATTTCAACCACTTTACTAATAGCTGTTTTTGTTTTTGAGCCGACAATGGAACCAGCTAGTGCAACAATTTTCATACTGTCCCCCCTTATTTCGCAGTATATTTTTTAATGGCAGGCAGAATATCGTTCCCGATAATTTCAATATTTTTCATCAATTTTTCAAATGGCACACCGCCAAAATCAATTTGTGCCATAAATCGTTGCATGCCAAATAGCTCGTATTGATACAGTAGCTTTTCAATAATTTGTTCCTTACTTCCGACCATTAAGGCATCACGTGTATCTGGCGCTTGTGCGAACTGTTGCTTTGGATAACCGCCGCCACGAATTGCTTGGAAACCACCATTTATATGTGGATACATCCCTTGTAGTGCTTCTTTCGTCGTATCAGCAACATAGAAAAGGCTTGTTGTAGCAATCGGTAACTCTTTCGGATCAAAGCCACTTCGCTCTGCCGCTTCTCTATAGGCATCCACTGAAGGTTTAAAATTAACAGCTGGTCCGCCTAATGTCGTCAACATCATTGGGATGCCCATATAGCCTGCTTTAATGGCACTAGCAGGTGGTCCGCCAACAGCCCGCCAAATTGGCAACGAGCCATTTTTAGGTTGTGGCAAAATTTGCGCATTATGAAGCGGTGCACGGTATTGTCCTTCCCAAGTGATAAGCTCCTCTTCATTAATTTTTTTCAGCAGCTCTAATTTTTCCTCAAAAATTTCTTCATAATCCTGTAAATCAACGCCAAGTAAATGATATGCGCCAACACGAGACCCACGACCTGCAACGATTTCTGCACGTCCATCTGAAATTAAATCAATCGTCGCAAAATCCTCATATACACGTACAGGATCAGAGACACTCAGTACCGTTGCCGAGCTTGTTAATTTGATTGTCGATGTAGCTTGAGCGATCGCTCCTAATACAACCGTGTGTGCCTGTGTTGTAAAGTACGATTGATGACTTTCACCTACGCCAAATACATCAATACCTGCTTGCTCTGCTAGCTGGCTTACTTCAATTAGCTCCTGAATGCGTTGCTGAGCTGGAATACGTTCACCTGTTAAAGGATTTGGAATATGATCACCTAATGAATACAAGCCAAATTCAATGCCTTTTGATTGGTCAATACGATATTTTTCCATGTTCACGCTCTCTCCTTAATCTAGTGGCTCTAGAATGACCTCAATTTCAGCACGTTTTTCTTCTAAAAATGGAGGAAGATCGAGCTCTTTACCAAGATCCTCTACCGCCGCATCAACTGTAAACCCTGGGCCATCTGTTGCCATTTCAAATAAAATTCCATTACGATCTCTAAAATAAAGACTTTGGAAGTAATAACGATCCACTACTCCAGTACTATCTAAGCCCCGCTCCTTAATTTTGGTGTCCCATTCCTGCAATTCCTCGACGTTTGCGACACGTAGCGCAAGATGATGAATACTACCTCGGCCAGGTTTCTCACTCGGTCCTTCTAATTCTTTAACGACGATTTCTCCAAGTACTTCACCAGGTATAGATTGTAAAACTGCTTCTTTCTCGCCTTCAGCAACAACTGTGTAATTAAAAAGCCCTTTTAATAAATTCACTGTTCGTTGCAAGTAACGAACTGTAATTTCAACTGTACCCATTCCTAAAATGCGATGTTCTGTAGGAATTTCGGAGCCGTCCCATGGTTGCCAATGAGCCGGTTTTTCGTGACCATGGTAGTTTAAAAGCACCATTCGTAACCCTTCATGATCCTCAAAAAACAATGCATCTTTATCTGCATATGTGGAAATTTCACTATGTTCAACGTCTAGCTGTTGAAAACGATTTTTCCAATATTGCAGACTGTCATAGCTTGGCACTAGTAAGCCAATACGTGTGATGGCATTTGTGCCTCGAACGGTTCTTCCTGCTACAGGCATTTCAAAAAATGTTAATTCTGTACCTGCCGCCCCTGTTAAATCTCCATAAAATAGATGATACATGGATGGCGAATCTTGATTGACTGTTTTTTTCACACGACGTAATCCAAGAATCTTTGTATAAAAATCATTATTACGTTTGCCGTTTTTCGTTAGCATGGATATATGATGATGTCCGCTTAGTTTGTTCATTATATTTCCTCCTTGTTTTCACTTGATTAAGCAAGTGATAGTGTAAAAAAATCACGCTGGTGGTAATTTTTTTTCACGACTATGCTTTTCTATTTTTGACATAAGTGTATATAAAGATTTCATTTCTTCTTCTGTTAATACTTCTTCAAAAAATGAGGATTGAAAGTGAAGCTGACTTGGCGTCGCCGCATCAATCATCTGCTCGCCTTTAGCTGTGAGCGAGATTGTTTTCGTCTTCCAATTTTGCTTTCGCTCAATTAGTCCCTCTTTTTCAAGTCGAGCAAGCATTCGAGACATACCGCCTTGCGTGACTGTCACTTTTTCCGCTAATTGTGATTGCGTTAACGGTGCATAAGTCTTTATTTGTATAAGGACATCAAATTGTGCAGTCGTTAAGTCAAAGCGTTTTAAAAATTCATTGGATAGCTGGTTACTTTGATTTGTAAAGCGCATCATCCGAATCCATGTCAGAGATCCAAGTGTGTGTTTTCTCATCGCTTCATCCTCCTTTCAAATATCACTTTACTACGCAAGTAATAAACATGCAAGAAAAATATCTTGAATTCGAGATATTTTTTAGTGTAAAGATCACACTATATAATGCCATGCGTAGTAATTGGATATAAGTTTCCTTGAAAGGCAAACGAAATTCTCCCTGTTTCTTCAGACACCACTATGACGAGCGCATCACTTACTTCACTGAGCCCTAATGCTGCTCGATGTCTTGTGCCTAATTTCTTTTCTCCAACATCTCTCTCTGAAAGCGGCAGTACATTGGCTGCTGACTGAATTAAATTTTTGCTTACTAAAACTGCTCCATCGTGAAGCGGATTTCCAGGAAAAAAAATAGTTTCTAATAAGGAATGTGTTACTTCTGCGCCAATATGAATACCAGGCTGAATAAGAGACTTTAAAGAATCCTTTCGTTCAATCACAATTAATCCACCATGTTTTCTTGCAGACATATTTTGTACACTATGCGAAAGCTCAGGATATTTTTCAGTAAACGGGGAAAGATAGCAATTTAAATAAAACGTTGCAGCTTTCATTTCAATCGTGACAAACTTCTCTTTAATTTTTTCAAAGTCCCCAAGAAGACAGTTTGTATCAGTATCCATCGCATCTACACTTTGTTGTAATGAATTAATCACCTGCTGAAGCTCTTCCTTTAATGTTTGTTTCATTGGTGAAAAATCGCAATTCGTTGGATCCACGAAAACACCCCTTTCAAAAAATGTGAAACATCCCTTTCTGTAGTTTCCCTAAATGGAATTTTTTTATTCGCATTAGATTTGTTTAACAAACATAGTTACACCCATCTTTCAACCTGATAAACATAGAAAAGAGGAATCGTGGAATTATCTTTACGTAATTTTACGATTCCTTTTTTTAGATTAATAAAATAATATACCTCAGAGAGCTTGCGTATAAGGGAATTTAATAATAGAAAAAAACACGTGTATTTATTAGATATCTAATAAATACACGTGTTGTAATTTAACTTACATATGTCCAGCACGAATTTTTTTCACAATGCTGAATGTTGTGTAGGCAGCAGCTGGTGCAAGCACTACGATAAAAATAAGCCAAACCGTCAAGTTGTCCGTTGCTTTTAATGTGTCATAATTAGTTTTAACAAAAACAATAAGTCCAAATAGTAATAAATAGCTCAGCACATTTGGAAAAATAACGATTAAACGTAATAGTGCTGGTGGCATTTTTTGCTGATTCATCCAAACCACTCCCCTTTATTCAATTATACGAAAATCTACTATTAACCGCATTATATTTCTTTAATATCCCAAATCCTTGTTTTCACTATCTATTTTTTAGACTTTATATTTGCCTGCTGATTGTTGTAAATTGTCTGCTGTTGTATTTAACCTATCAATAATTGATGTCATTTCATTCATATTTACTGCTTGATTTTTAGCCTTTTGTGCGACATCGGTGACACTTGCTGAAGTCTGTTTTGCCAATAATGATACATCTTCCATTGTAGCCGTGACTTCCTCTGTGCTGGCTGCGATTTCCTCTGTCGTACTCGATACTAAATCTACTTGATCTGCTATTACTTGGACATCATTGTTAATGCCTTCAAAAGATTGCTGTGCTTCATGGACAATAGTTCGACCAGCATTTAATACATCAGCAGTAGAATAAATGACTGATACAATGTTAGCTGTTTCCCTTTGTACATTCATCACAACTTGAGAAATACGCTCAGCCGCTAGTTTTGAATCCTCTGCCAATTTGCGAACTTCCTCTGCCACTACGGCAAATCCTTTACCCGCTTCACCAGCTCGTGCCGCTTCAATAGATGCATTTAGCGCCAATAAGTTTGTTTGTTCTGAAATTCCAGTAATGACATTTGTAAACTCACCAATCATGCCAGATAATTTTTCTAATTCCTTTGTACTTTCTACTGAAAGATTTGTCTTTTCATTAACTTCTACTAATTGCTTCTGTAACTTGTTCATAATTTGTAAGCCATTATTCGCATTTTCTTCTGTATTGCGAGAAATGGTAGAAATCTCAACAATGGATTCTGAAATATGTTGGATACTGCGTGCTAATTCTTCCATTGAAAGTGCGCTGTCTTCTGTATTTTGCTGTTGCGCACAAGATGCTTGAGCAACCTGACTAGATTCTTTCTGAATGATTTCAGATGAATCAAGTGTATGATGAGCATTTTCTTGAATTATGTATGTTGCCTCCTGAATTTGGCTAGCTTCCTGCTTCAATTCACGCATTATGAATTGAAAGTTTTCCATCATTCCGTTAAATGATACTACTAATTGACCAATCTCATCCTTAGAGTTTACATTTATTCGCTTAGTTAAATCCGCTTCGCCCTTACTAATTTCCTCAAGTGAATCGCGTACACTTACAATTCGGGAGACCTGTTTAGAAATAGAAAATCCAGTAATGATGAAAATGACACATACAACGATTAATGAAGCAATAATTGTTCCTATCAAAATATGTGAAAGTACTTCATTTGAAACAACGATAGCTAAATATGTACCATTTGATAACGGTTTTACGTATTGAGTAACACGAGTTCCATCATAACGTCCCGAAAAGTCAGATGCTTTTTGTGTTGAAAATGTAGCTGGTAAAAAACCAATATCCGCTAGATTTCTTTCTGCTGTAGCTGCTATTGCTTCGCCTTTGTCATTCACGACAGCTGCATAAAGGACCGTTGAGGATAATGATTTGTTAAGCTGATCAATGTAATATTCACTACCGATACTAGTCTCTAAATCTAATAGCTGCTGTCCTTGTCGAGCAACCTGTACAATTTGAGGTGTTGCTGGATTCCAACTACTTACCCCAACGAACTTGTAAAATTTATCGTCTACATCACGTATTTGCGCCTTCTGTACAATTTCTTTTGCACGTCCATCTACTAGCTGCATATATTCTGCTGCTTGTCCGTCTGGATCAGAACCGAAGTTAAAATCAATTGTCGGTGCTACAGAAGTGACGGTGGTATTTCCTTTATCATCCGTACTCCATATTTCATCAATGCCTCCACGTTCAGCAATCGCCTTCAAATCTTCATATGTAGCGCCTTTATCGATAATATAAGAAGCCATTACTGATTCAGAAATCATTTCCTTTTCCATTATTTCTTCCGCTTTTTCTCTTGATTGAATAGCACCCTCCATCCCCATAACAATGGAATTAGCGAGCGCCTCCCCGTTATTCTTTACACTTTTATATGTTGCTTGATAAATATAAACAGAAAATGCACCGATAATAATTACGACTATGCCCATGATTTCCAGCAACATTTTCCATTTCATTGTTTTCCCCATCTCAACAATACCCCCTAAAATATGCGATTATTTCCATTTCATCATACAATATCAATTTTAGGTTTTTCATTACTTTTCTTTCAAATTTAATATAATAATTTTCAATAATATAAAAATCGTCACAATTTTGTCATTTTAAAATCAGGAGAAAATACTTAGATAAAAAAGACTATAAAACAAACAACTTTTCAAAAGAGAAATAAAGACAATAGCGTAACATATATAAGACGTTTTTAAAAAAATATAAATAATTAACGAATGAAATCCCACTAGTCTTAAAGTGCTAATTTAAAGAAAAGAACCTTTTAAATGACGAATCATCTAAAAGGTTCTCCCTTATCAATAATGTTATTCTAGGATAATTTATTGTTGTGCCATGTAAACACTGATTGATCAGATGTTAGGTAGGTCTGTGGGAAAATCTCCTGTGCATCTGCTAATAATAGTGGTAAATCGTGAGGTAAGAAGCGGGCACTTAAATGGTTCAGAAGTAAATAGTTTGCTCCTGCTTGTTGAGCCACCTTTGCCGCTTCGAGATTTGTAGAGTGTCCATAGCTGGCTGCTAAATCTGTCGTAGTGCCATCAAAAGTCGCTTCATGAATAACGATATCTGCACCATTGGCTAATAAAATTGCCTCTTCGCAATATTTTGTGTCTCCTAAAATAGTGAGCGTAAAGCCTTTTTTCGGCGGAGCAACAACATCTTGTGCATGAACAATGGTGCCATCCTCTAGTACAATATCTTTCCCACTTTTTAATTGTCCTAGCAGAGGACCTTTTGGAACACCAAGAGCTTGAGCTTTTCCCATTAATAACTCACCAGGCAAATCCTTTTGCTCAATACGGTACCCAAAGCATGGAACTACATGCCGCAATTCACTTGCGCTTACAGTAAAATGTTCATCTTCATAAATTACACCTTCATGGACTTCAACAAATTGTAATGGATATGTTAAATGCGTCTTTGACAAGGCAAAGGTTTGCTCGATCCATTGCTGTAAACCTTGCGGGCCAAAAATTGTTAATGGCTCATCCCCACCTTGAAATGAACGAGAGCTTAAAAAACCAGGTAATCCAAAAATATGGTCACCGTGTAAATGTGTAATGAATATTTTCGTTACTTTACGTGGCTTTAACGATGTATGCAATATTTGATGTTGAGTCGCCTCCCCACAATCAAAAAGCCACATTTCGCCCACTTCATCTAAAAGCTTTACCATCAGGGCACTTGTATTTCGTTCCTTTGAAGGCATTCCTGCGCCTGTCCCTAAAAAATGTAGTTGCACATATGCCACCTCATTTCTATTTCTATCGCTTTATTGTACCCTATCGTTGACAATAAGAAAAACCTTTGGTGACTAGCTTTCCAAAGGTTTTAATATTATTTTGGTTCCCATGATACGAGTGCAGCATGGAAATCATGACGATAATAATAACGTCCGTTCTTTTCCTCAATAAACGGCAAGAGCGCCTCCTCAACATGTGCTCTATTAAAAGTATCATTTAATATTTTTTTACTTTGTGTTGTTACAAGCTGCTCATAGCTTTCATATTCATACACTCGTTCTAATGGGATGATTTTGCACTCTGCATAAATATCCATCTCATATAGCAAATTTAAAAATTCTATATAATCTCTTCGTGGAAATTTAATATCGTAGCCATACTTTTCGTATAAAATTTCATAATGGGGCTGTATCGGCCCTGTTGTCATGCCAATAATTGCACACTTTTTAGCAAGACGATTCATATGATAAAGTGCTGATTTGATTTCATACATACGATAAAAGCAATTGACCCCAATCACGATATCATGAGCTTCTACCTCATTCTCAGCAAGGCTTTCCCATTTCGCATGAATATAAGACACATGCTGCTTATCCTGCATGCAATTTTGTAAATAGCTAAGGATGCTTTCGGAGCTATCTATACACGTTAGCTTTCTCACATGTTCAGCAAGTGGAAACGTATAATTGCCCCAGCCTGGACCAATTTCCAATACAGAGTGCTCCGGCTCAATACTTTTATTTATTTCTTGAAAAATTCTTGCAGCATAAGGATCTGTCTGTCCCGTTTTCTTTCGGGCAATTGACTGCGCCCAAAATTGCTCCTCTAACTGATCATTAACCATTCTTTCGGGCATATGACCATGCCAGTCCTTCATACCTTCCTGCCATAATGCCTCATAATTAATAGCTAACGGTCCTTTTCTTGTCATACAGATACCTCTATATTCATGATTTCGTATACTTTTTTCATATCGAGATTCGCGCGCACATGCTTAGCTAGCATATTGTAAGCGTCCTCTCTACGTTCTGCGTCACTTTTCACATCGCTAGGTAGAGCATGAAGCCCTTTTTTCACGCGTATGTCATTGACAAGCTGTCGTGTAAAGGTGCGATTATGGAATAAGCCATGGAAGTATGTTCCGATAACTTGATCATCAGCACTTACCGCTCCATCCACTCGCCCATCTGCAAGTTGTAAAAATGGTGACACTTCGTTACGCAAAATCTTTGTACGTCCAAGATGAATTTCATAGCCAGTAAACGTATCTTGTCCTCTTGTTCCTGTCATTTGAACCGTTTTTTTATCACCAACAAAAACAGTTTCCATTGGCAATAACCCTAGACCTTGTGCAGAATCGCCGTTCCCTTCAACTGCATCAGGGTCTAATAACGTTTCACCGAGCATTTGGAAGCCACCGCAAATGCCAATAATTTTTGTCCCTCGTTGACGTAAATTAGTTATCGCTTGATCAAAGCCTTGCTCCTTTAACCATACTAAATCATCCATTGTACTTTTTGTTCCAGGTAGTATAAGTAAGTCAGGCGTACCAAGCTCATTGACATTGCCGATTAATCGTACACCAACCTCTGGCTCATCAAAAAATGGATCAACATCCGTAAAATTTGAAATACGTGGCAAGCGAATCATTGCTACATCCACAGAGAATTCCCCTGGCTTTGGCTTTTTAAAGCGTAATGAAGAGAGTGCCAACGAATCCTCAGCTTCAATATTGACCTCTACATACGGCACAACACCAAGTACAGGAATGCCAGTTTCACGCTCTACCCATTCAATACCATCATCGAGTAATTCACGCATTCCTCTAAATTTATTAATGATGAGACCCTTTACACGTGCACGTTCTGCATCGTCAAGCAACGCGAGTGTTCCAACAATCGATGCAAATACACCACCTCGATCGATATCGGCAACTAGCACAACTGCAGCATCTGCTAAATGGGCCATTCGCATATTTGCAATATCACGATCCTTTAAATTGATCTCTGCCGGGCTTCCTGCTCCTTCAAGGACAATGACATCATATGTATTTTGTAAAGTTCTCACAGACTTTTCAACAATCGGCATCGCTTCTTGTACAAATTGATTACGATAGCTTTTAGCGTCCATATTTAAAAAATGCTTGCCATGAACAATCACTTCTGAAACCATATCCTGCTTCGGTTTAAGCAATATAGGATTCATATCCGTAGTGGCGACAACGCGTGCCGCCTCTGCTTGTACCCCCTGTGCACGTCCGATTTCTCCACCATCATGCGTTACAAATGAATTCAAGGCCATATTTTGCGATTTAAACGGTACTACCTTTAGCCCATCATCTGAGAAAATACGGCACAGCGCAGTACAAATCATACTTTTCCCAACATCAGAAGCCGTTCCTTGAATCATAATAGATTTTGCTGGCATAGTCTTTTTCCTCCGTATCTATAGTTGAAGCGTAGGTACACAGCTTTTTAGCGCGGGGATTCTCTTCGCTTCCGCGGGTATTTCCCTCTAAAGCGCGGATATTCTCTTCACTTCCGCGGGTATTTCCCTCCGAATCGCGGATATTCTCTTCGCTTCTGCGGGTATCCCCCCAAGCGCGGATATTCCCTTCACTTCCGCGGGTATTTCCCTCCGAATCGCGGATATTCTCTTCGCTTCCGCGGGTATTTCCACCTGAAACGCGGATATTCTCTTCGCTTCTGCGGGTATCCCCCCAAGCGCGGATATTCTCTTCGCTTCCGCGGGTATTTCCCTCCGAATCGCGGATATTCTCTTCGCTTCCTTCCGCGGATATTTGCCCCCGAATCGCGGATATTCTCTTCGCTTCTGCGGGTATCCCCCCCAAGCGCGGATATTCCCTTCGCTTCCGCGGGTATTTCCCTCCGAATCGCGGATATTCCCTTCGCTTCCTTCCGCGGGTATTTCCCCCCGAATCGCGGATATTCTCCTTATTAATAACTGCTTAGAATTCTAGGCCCTTGACTGCTGGAATTCCTTCGTCATAATAATGCTTTGTCGCATCAATGTTCGATACTAAATCTGCCATCGCGATAAGTGCTGGATTTGCGCTTCGTCCGGTAACTACTAAATGCATTGTCGATGGACGTTGTTGAATGGCTTCTATGATTTCGGCTAGTGGTAGCACATCATCAATAGGGAATTTTGTTATTGCCAGTGCATTATTCAGCTCGTCTAGTACGAGTAAATCAATATTGTCGTCTTGCAATGCTGCTTTTGTTTTCTTCCATGCTTTTGCTAAGGCAGCACGATGCTCTTCCGGTGTTTTTGTCCAAGTGAAGCCAATGCCCATCTGCTCCATTTCTACGCCAAGCTTACGAAGTGCGATTTGCTCTCCGTATGTACGCTCTGGTGATTTAATAAACTGCATATAGCGTACATTTAGACCTCGACCAATTGCGCGCAGTGTGACACCTAGAGAAGCTGTTGTTTTGCCCTTCCCTTCACCTGTATAAACTAAAAACAAGCCTTTTCTAGCCATTGTTCAAGCCTCCCTTAAAGCCATGTTGTTTTTTCTTCAAATGGTGTGCGTTTCTTGTCGTTAGGCTCCTGCTCTTCTGGATAGCCAATAAAAATAGTACCTACTACTTTTTGTGATTCATTCGCTCCGATAAATGCATGCATTCTTGCATCATGAACAAGCCCTACTCCGCGTGTACGCCATACAAAGCCAAGTCCTAGCTCCTCCGCAGCAAGCCACATCGACATGATCGCACTACATACAGCAAAGACATTATCCTCTGTCGCATCAGCATCATCTTCCACCATATCTGCCGTAACAACAATGGCAACAGGCGTCGTTTGCACAACTTTTAATGAACTTTCTACTAAATTTGGCTTTGTTGGGAATCGCTCCTGTAAATAAGCATTAGCCATTTCCTCATAGCGTTTCATCGCTTCGCCTTGAATAACATAAAAATGCCAAGGCTCGCGCATACGGTCATTTGGAGCATAGGTAGCTGCTTGTAATATTTTCTTGATTTTCTCTTGTTCAACAGGCTGTGTCGTGTAATTGCGAATCGCCCGACGATTTTTTAAAGCCTCAATTACTGGCATGATGTTTCCTCCTTTGTTAAAATCTTTGCCCTCATTTCATTACGATAAAGCAAGTCCCTGCTCTTCAAACCATTTAATTTTCTCGCGGACATTTACTACTTCACCCACAACAATCATGGAAGGATTATGATAGCCTTCACGTTCAATAATGTTGGCTATTTCATCGAGCTGACCTGTAATGGTACGTTGTTGATTTGTTGTTCCCCATTCAATCACTGCTACTGGGGTAGTTGGCTTACGACCATTTTCGACGAGCTTTTTAGTTATATAAGCAATATTGCCAACACTCATATAAAAGGCAACTGTATCAATACCTGTTGCAAGTGCAGACCAATTTAAAAAGTCCTGTCCTTTTTCCTCACGACCATGCCCTGTTACTAGAGCAAAGCTTGTCGCAAAGTCTCGGTGTGTTACAGGTATACCTGCATATGCTGGCGCAGCAATTCCTGCAGTAATACCAGGGACGATTTCATAAGCAATACCATGATTTTTTAAGATTTCGGCTTCCTCTGCGCCGCGACCAAAAACAAATGGATCGCCACCCTTTAATCGTGTGACAATCTTGCCTTCTTGTGCTTTTTCGACAAGTAATGTATGAATCTCATCTTGAATGAGGTGATGCTTACCAGGTAATTTACCACAGTACACAAGCTCAGCATCTTTTTTTGCAAACTCTAGCAATTTAGGATTCACAAGACGATCATACGCAATGACATCAGCCTTTTGAATACATTCTAGCCCGTACACTGTAATGAGCTTTGGATCTCCTGGTCCAGCTCCAACTAAATACACTATTCCGTCTTTCATCGCGCTTCTCCCATCAGTAATTGTTGTAAATAAGCTTCGCGTCTATCAATCTCTCCACTACGTGTCCATTCTAGTAAGCTCGGTTCAAGTAATGCTTGTAATAAAGCACGTCTTTGTGGACCTTTCTCAAACTTAGCAGCAATCATTAAACGTGCCTGCTGCAAGAAGCATACATAGTCATCATAAATCTCATCAAATTGCTCTTCGAGATCCGCTTTGATTTTACGCGCTAGTGATGGACTGGCACCTGACGTTGATACAGTTAACACTAATGGACCACGGCGCACTGTTGCTGGCGTTATAAAATCGCTCTCCGCTTGTGCATCAGTACGATTGATTAGCTGCCAATGCTGTGCTGCTTCTTGTACAGCTTCATTTATTGTCGTATCATTTGTTGCCGCAATGATGAGAATTGCATCATCTAAATCACGTGGTTCAAATGCTTTTTCACGCCATGTAATTTGACCTGATTCAGCAAGAGGTAGTAATGAATCATCTAGGGTTGGACTTACTATAACAATATTTGCTTTAGCCGGAAGCAGTGCTGCTACCTTCTGTGTTGCTACGTGACCTCCACCAACGATTACTACCGTTTTATATTCAACATTAATATGAATAGGAAAATAATTAGTCATAATTTTTCACCTTCTTACAAGCTGTTAACCAGTTGTCAACAAGTTTTGGGTTAGATACAAAATGAAAATGCGTATAGCCAGCCACTAGATTTCCTGCTTGGTAGCCCTCTTGTTTGTTACCAAATCGCCCTTTCGTTTGGTAAGCTGGTGTGTTATGTGTGCCACTATACTTTGAATAGTGGAATTCATGTCCCTTTGCCTCTTCATCCGTACCAATTAAGAAATTACCTTGTGTGCCAAAGATTTCACGGTAACCAAGGGCTGCTAATTTTGTTTGCATTGCAACTTCACCTGGAATAACACCTACCATGTCATAACGGTCCCCATTACTATTCGTAATAGCCTCCGTCAAGTACATATAGCCCCCACACTCTGCTAATGTTGGTAACCCTTTGGCGATTGCTTCACGAATAGATTTTTTTACAGCAGTATTTTTTGCCAGGATATCAGCAAATTCCTCTGGGAAGCCCCCCCCTATATACAATCCGTCTGCTTCAGCTGGAACAGGTTCATTTGCTAGCGGAGAGAAAAATTGCAGTGTTGCTCCCTTTGCACGTAACAGTGCCAAATTTTCTTCATAATAGAAGTTAAACGCGGCATCCTTTGCTACAGCAATGCAAATATTTTGAGAAGGTTCTTCCACAAATAGTTGCCCGGATTCTTGTAAAACAGGAGCCTTTGTTAATGCAAGTAATTGATCTAAATCAATCGTCTCTGCCATTAATGAGCCTAGCTTTTCAAAAAATGTATCGAGTTCTCCTCGTTCAATCGCAGGCACTAACCCTAAATGACGACTAGGAATATCAATCCCTACCTCACGCTTCAAGTATCCGATAACAGGGATTCCACATTCCTGCTCAATGGCAGCTTTCGCAATTTCATAATGTCCGACACTACCGACCTGATTGGCAATAACACCAACGATATTCGGCTTATCAGACAACAATTGGAAGCCTTTCACAATCGCTGCTACACTTCGTGCCATACTTGCACAATTGACAATTAAAATAACAGGGCTCTCTGTTACTACACTAATGTCCGCTGCAGAACCTTCATCAGATAATGGACTTTTACCATCATAAAAGCCCATAACGCCTTCAATAATTGAAACATCCGCATCAACGCTTGCGCGCGCAACAATATCACGCACGGCTTCATGTGAAAACATCCAGCTATCGATATTGCGCGATACCCGTCCTGTTACGGCAGTATGATACGTTGGATCAATATAATCGGGACCACATTTAAAGCCCTGCACAGTCTTGCCCTTTTCTTGTAATGCTTTCATGAGTCCAATGGTAAAAGTCGTTTTACCAACTCCACTGCCAGTACCAGCAAGTACAAAGCGATTTGTTTGCATAGGCTTCCTCCTAAAATGTTAATCTAGCAACAGAAATCGTAGCATTGCCCGATTTTTTCTTCTGTAACACAAGCGACTCCACCTGCGCATAACGCATCGCTGCAGGCTCACTCACTCCATATGCACCTGTATATTGAAAGACCGTCTCTGAAGGTGTTGGAAAATCGATTTCATTTAATTCAGTAGGTGAATATGTTACAAATTCCCAATCATATCTCTTTGTTATCTCAAGGAAGCATTGCTCATCTTTCTTCAAATCGATTGTACATAGTGCCTTGACACTTTTTTTCGAAAGTTTAAGCTCTGCAAGTGTGTCATCAATGACCTGTTCAATTTCTTCCACTGATGTCCCACGATTACAGCCCATGCCAAGCACAACCGATTTTGGTCGATAAATGACACCATTTTCAAGAAGTACTTCTTCTTCAGGTTCTATTATGCGATCTGTAATAAGCAATGTCGCATGTGGTTTAGCTTCAATCGCAGCATACGTTGACGGATAGACTTTAATTTGCTCAGGCATTGGTGTGTCACGCATCCACCAGTCGCGTTCACCCGTTTCCTGTACGATTGCGACATGCTCCTCATTGACAACAGAGGCACTAACTGGTGTTAGTTTATCGGCACTATCCCATACCCAGCCAAATCGTGCGCCAAATAAATCAACAGGGATTGTCTTTTGCACATCTGAAGCTGTTGTAATTATTGGATTGGCTCCAAGTGCTGCGGCTACTTCATGTGTCAGCTCATTGGCACCACCTAAATGTCCAGATAACACGCTAATCACATTTTCACCTCGGTCGTCAATGACAACAACGCCAGGATCTGTTTTCTTATCCTTTAATATCGGTGCAATCATGCGTACAACTGCACCGAGTGAAATGATTAAAATTAAACCTTTATATTGCTTAAACAAGGTTGGCAGTAGCAAACGCACAGTCCCTGTAAACATTTGAATATGCTTTTCCGCTTCATCGCCCTGTTCAAATTTACTCATATAATATAAATCGCTCGCAGCAAAAGTTTGCTGCAAGCGGCGTCCGAGTTGAACACCATGTTTGGTGATGGCTACAACAGCATAAGCATTTCGTTGCTCAACTGCTGGTAAAATACCTTCTTGTAACTCAATCACTTGTCTTCACACCTTTTCTAAAACCATGTGTAAAGGTAGCATCATATAACTTCGAACGATATTGATCCTTATCATGAATAGTCGGATCTAATGCCCAACCAGCTAAAATCATCGCATGCTTACGAATACCGTTCACACGCATTGCTTCATCTAGCTCAACCAACGTAGTACGTACGATTTTTTGATCTGGCCAAGAAGCTCTTTGAATAACCGCTACAGGTGTATCATCAGCCCAGCCTGCACTCTGCAATTCTTTTACGATTTTCTTCGTTAGCGTTGCACTTAGGAATAAGGCAATTGTACAATGGTGACTTGCTAAATCGCGTAGTTTTTCGAATTCTGGCACAGGTGTACGCCCTTCTGCACGCGTTAAAATAAGTGTTTGCGTTAAGTCAGGGATCGTTAATTCTGCCCCAATTGCTGCCGCCGAAGCGAAGACAGAGCTAACACCAGGAATGACCTCGTAGCCAATGCCTTCTTTTTTTAATAATGCAACCTGTTCCATGATGGCACCATACATAGCAGGATCTCCTGTATGCATACGAGCCACTACTTTACCTGCATTGACACGGTCTGCCATTACGGCTATCATTTCCTCTAAATGCATACCCGCTGTGCGAATAACTTCCGCATCTGGCCTTGCTTTGGCAATAAGATCTTCATTTACTAACGAATCTGTATACATGACAACATCCGCTGTTTGTAGCATATGTAAACCTTTTACTGTAATTAAATCCGGATCGCCAGGACCAGCGCCGACAATATATATTTTCTTCATTATTTTCGCACCACCATTAATGTTAAGTATTCTAAATCGACACCGTCTAGCTCGCGTACATCCCAAATAATCTCCTCGTCAGATGTGACCTTCGTTACGACAGATGCCTTATCAAGTAGATCTAAATCACGTAACACCTCTAACATTAAATCAATCACCTTCGCCACTTTTATGAATACCACCGCATCGTGACTTTCAATCGCTTCACGCATTGCATCATAGTTATCATAGGCAGGTACGATGGCAACACGGTCATCACCATCTGCAAGCGCAATCCCTAAACGCGATGCCGAACCATTGAACGAAGAAATTCCTGGTACTGTTTGGATTTCAACCTCTGGGTGCATGTCCTGCATAAGCTTCATCATATGGATGAACGTACTATATAATAGTGGATCTCCTTCTGTTACGAATGCGACATCTTTGCCTTCTTTTAATTTGCCATAGACAAGTTCAACAGATTTTGTCCATTCACGTTCTAATACAGCCTCATCCTTTGTCATTGGGAATACTAGGCCAAGCATATCCTTTTCTTCTGGATTAATGTAAACATCTACAATACGATGTGCATAGCTTTTACTGCCTTTTAATTTTTTGGGATACGCAATAACTGGCGACTCCTGAATAACGCGGAATGCCTTAACTGTAATTAATTCTGGATCGCCAGGACCTACGCCCAAGCCATATAAAATACCAAGATTACTCATGATTTTCTTCCTTTCGATATGCAGAAATAATATAAATCGGATTTAATGGGACAAAACGTGTCATATCTAAAATTGGTTTACTGCGCGCAAGCTGTGCCTGTAAGATGTCAACGGCAAAGCCACAAGCTTTAAACGCTTCGACTGCCTTATATAAATTTTCAATTGTTGCAGCATTTAAGACAATGCGACCTTTTGGCTTTAAGCGGGTACAGCATAATTGCAATAGCTCCACCATTTCGCCTCCTGTTCCACCGATAAAAATCGCATCTGGATCAGGGAAGTTTTCAAGTCCTGCAGGTGCTTTACTATGAATAGCGGTTATATCAACACGGAACTTTTGCTGATTTTGCAGGCAATTTTCTAAATCAGGTGCATTTTTCTCTACCGCAAAAACTTGACCTTCTGGCGCAAGCTTACCAGCCTCAATCGCCATAGATCCCGTACATGTACCGACATCCCATACAATACTATCCTTTTGTAGCTGCATTGCTTGTAAACTTAAGACACGAATTTCTTTTTTCGTAATAAGCCCTTTATCTGGCTTACGCTGTGAGAATTCTTCATCATCAATCCCGAGTGTATAGCGTTTTGGTTCTAATGATTGTTTTAAAATCACGACATTTAAAGGAGAAAAGTCTGTAGTCTCTAATTCATCAAGAGAATACGAGCCAAATTTTTCATTAATGCCCTGTAAATTTTCTGCCACAAATGCACTGTATTCTGTCATGCCAAAATGCTTTAAATAGCGTGCTAGTGCATTCGGGTTATTTTCAGCATCTGTTAGAAGCGCCACTCTCTTTTTGCCATCAATACGCTGTGCTAAGCCTTTCATAGAGCGCCCATGAATACTTGTTACATAAGCGTCCTGCCAGCTTTCTCCCATCTTCGAAAAGGCAAGCTGTACCGAGCTCATATATGGATAAACTTCAACGTTTAGCTTTTTCGCTAAATAACCACCTATTCCATAAAATAGCGGATCACCTGACGCTAGAATAACGGTGTTTCTTGTTTCTGTAGATAATCTTTCAACAAGCGTTGAAAGACCACCTTTGATTATTATTTTTTCTCCAGTAAAGCTCGGGAAAAATTCTAGAACACGCTCACCGCCAACAAGCACCTCACAGTCTTCAATCCACTGTACATATTGTGGTAGCAAGCTTTCTTGTCCGTTATCCCCGATCCCAATCAATTTCATCGATCGATGCAATGTCATCAGCCCTTCCTAATAATTGTCCCTGCATCGAATAGATCGATGTGGAAAGCGTTAAACCGCCTCTAACATGATGTAATGAAGAATAGCAACAAGCCTCACATAAATGATGAAAGAATGCATCATAGCCCTTCTCTGCCATAATTTCGCCGACTTGTGAAGCAGTATTTGCCTCTCGTACCTCAGCTACTGTCTCTTCGTCTGCACCTATATCCACTGCCAATTGTGCTAAAGAGTTAAAATCAATCGGAGCACTTTTGGAATGCACCATCATCACACCTTGAGCAACCTTTGAAAACTTACCCATCATACCAACTAGTGATACTTCTTTAATACCAAGTCGTTTACAATGTTTTAATGTAAAGCCAACAAAGTCGCCCATCTCTATAAACGCTTCCTCTGGCAAATGAGGGTACTGTGCCATCCCAAATTTTTCACTGCGTCCACCAGTAGTCACGACTAAATGCTCACAGCCAGCTGCCTTTGCAACACTAATAGCTTGAACGATACTTGCCATATAAGCGGAACTCGAAAAAGGCACGACGGTTCCCCTTGTGCCTAAAATGGAGATGCCTCCAATAATACCAAGTCGCCCATTTAACGTTTTCTTTGCAATTTCCTCACCTTCAGGTACTGAAATCACTACATTGACGCCTCTGTCAATTTCAAAATCGTCAAGCACACCCTGTACAGTACTATGAATCATCTTCCTTGGCACAGGATTAATCGCTGCTTCTCCAACAGGCACTGGTAAGCCGGGCTTTGTTACGCGCCCGACACCAATCCCTCCGTCTAAATGAATGCCAGGTGTATCAGCCCAGCTCACTGTACCAATAATAAGTGCCTTATGTGTTGCATCAGGGTCATCACCAGCATCTTTAATCGTTTCACAACTTACAGCATTATTTTTAAATGTACATTTTTCTATCGTAAAGGTTGCATCTCGCCCAATCGGCAAATGAATTGTACTTGTTTCTTGCTCTTCATTTGTAATTAAGGCCAGTAATGCAGCCTTCGTTACTGCAGTTGCACAGGCTCCCGTTGTATAACCGTGACGCATGTCCTTGGGATCCTTTTTAGGCTTCCGCTCCATTATTTTTTCGCCTGTTCATCCGCTAGAAGTGAAACAGCATTCAATGCGGCAACCGTCACTGTACTACCGCCTTTACGACCAACATTTGTAATATACGGAATACCTTCTAGTTTTAATAACTCTTCTTTCGACTCAGCAGCAGAAACGAAACCAACTGGCATACCGATAATTAAATCTGGTTTCGCTAAGCCTTCTTTAATTAAACGAATTAATTCCAGCAATGCTGTCGGTGCATTACCGATTGCATAAATGCCGCCTTCATGTAATTTAGCTGCCTTTTGCATAGAAATAATCGCACGCGTAGTGTTTTGTTTTTTCGCTTCAATCGACACGTCTTCATCTGCAATATAGCAGTGTAAATCGCCACCATGTTTTTGGAAGCGTTTTTTCCCTGAACCACTTTCAATCATTTGCACATCTGCAATGACATGGCGACCAGCAAGAATTGATTTAATACCAGCTTCAAGCGCACCTGGTGTAATAATTACGCTACGTCCTAGTTCAAAGTCAGCAGAAGCATGAATGATGCGACGTACTACTTTCCACTCGTCTTCTGAGAAATTATGTTCGCCCATTTCCTCTGCAATAATTGAAAAACTGTAATCGTAAATTTTATCTGGGTCTACTGTTAATGGTTTGAAATCTGTTTTAAAGTCCATCTGGATTGCCTCCTAAAGTGTGTTTTGTACAGCTTGTAATACATCTTCAAATGTAGAGTATTGCTGTCCGTATTTTATATTTGGTCTTGCAATTAAAATCGTTTCAATGCCACATGCTAGGGCAGCATCTAGCTTTTCATCCACAGAACCAACCTTGCCGCTTTCTTTTGTGATCATCAATGTCACATCATATTGACGGAAAAGCGCTTCGTTTAATTCCTTTGAAAACGGACCTTGTATCGCAACGATATCTCTTTGTGCCACACCAAGTGCTTCACATTTTTCCATATTATCGAGTCGAGGAAGCATACGCGCAATTACTCGTGTATTGTCTAAGCCATGTAATACTTTTGTAAATGTTGCAAGTGTTTTACTGCCCGTCGTTAACATGATGACACCACGTTTTTCCGCTGCTAAGTGAGCAGCCTCCTCATAATCTTTCACAACCGTAATTAGTGGGTGTGAATAATGCTCCTGTGCTCGTTCATAGCGAATATATGGTACATTTGCTTGCTCAGCTGCAGCCATAGCATTTTTTGAAGCTTCCTCAGCAAATGGATGAGAGGCATCTACAACTAAACGATACCCTTGCTCTGTGATGATTGTCGCCATTTCTTCAGCTGTTAATCGACCGACTAAATGAGGCAGACCCACTTCTGCAAGGCTTGAAGCGGCTGATTCAGTAACGACTGTAGCTGTCACAACATAACCTGCTGACTGTAATTCTAGTGCTAAATTCCTTGCATCACTCGTCCCCGCTAACATGAAAATCATTTCACTGGCTCCTCTTCATGGTGGTGGTCGTGATGATGGTGGTGGTCGTGATGATGGTCATGGTCGTGATCATCGTGGTGATGGTGGTCGTGCCCATGATCGTGGTCATGATGGTGATGATGATGCGCATGTCCATGTACCGCCGCATAAGCACGATAGTTTTCTAAATCTTGCATACCTGTTGATGTACCATTCACAGCTTGCTCAATACGCTCTAATAACACATTTTGCAAACGCTCATGATAGCCAAAATAGTTAGCGATTTGAATATCACAATCCGGATATTTCTCGTTAAATTGCTTGCACATACCATTCATGCGTTCCATTAGGATACCTGTGAATAAAAAGTACGGTAGCATAATAATTTTTTTAGCACCAAGTTTTACACAGCGCTCAATGCCTTCTTCAACACGAGGATCTGTTACTCCCATAAAGGCGCTTTCTACGTACTGTACAGGTAGTTTTTCCCATAGCAAACGTGTAATTTTATAAAAATCACCATTCGCATATGGGTCACTGCCGCCTCGTGCAATTAATAAAATGGCAGTATCCTTATGTTCTTCTTCCGCATTAAAGCCAATCTCTGTTAGGCGGTCTTCTAGAATCGCAAATATTTCTTCATGCACACCAATTGTTTGGCCATATGTGAATGTAATATTTGGATAATGCTCACGCGCATGCTCGATTTCTGCAGGAATATGCAGTTTTGAATGTCCCGCATGAAGCAGAATAATCGGAATAACATGTACCTCAGTAGCGCCCTTCTTGACACAATTCGTAATACCTTCTTCAATGTTTGGCGAGGCAAACTCTAAAAAACATGTTTCTACTAAAAAACTATCATCAATACGAGGTGTCATTTGCTCGATAAATGTACGTACCTCATCATTTCCTGCTGCTAAACGGCTCCCATGGCCAACAAATAAAATTGCTTTCATCCTCATTACTCCTTACTAGTCGCCGCACGGAGCTGGCTCAACTTTTATTTTTGAAGACATATCCTGATACGTAAAATGAAGTATCTTTTTCACACGCTTAAAGTATTTAAACAAACGTTCATTCGGATGTGCATTTGCTTTATACTCTTCGATAATATCTGTGATCAGCGGTATAAGTTGCTCAGGTTCTAAACCCTCCACAACAGGCTGAGCGGCATGTGCTGTACGACCAACTGGCTTAGCCCCAATAAAAACATCAAACTTACTTTTGCGATACACAATACCAATATCATCAAATACCGCTCGATAACATGCCATACCACAGCCGTTAAAACCTATATTCAACGTTTTCGGTAACGACATACCGCCAAGCTTTTCTTGAATCTCTTCTGCATAAGGAATCGAATCAGTCTTTTCTCCATAGCAGAAATCACAAGCCTTTAACGATAGCACGTCACCAATCGGTGCTAGTAAAAAGCCAACTTCTCGAAGCTTTGCTGTAATCACTGCAGGATCAGTCGTCGGAATTTTCAGATTAATTCGATGGTCTGGTGTATACTCCATCGTTCCTTCTTCACCAACTACCTCTGCTAGCGTCATCATTTGTTGAGGAGTAAAGAACTTATTAGCTACTCCTGGACTCACAGCTAATTCAAAAATGGATTCAATTTTCTGTTGAACAAGCTTCGGTGTTACCCTCACTGCACTTGTTCCCTTCACCATTGCTAGTGCTGATGTCGCCATTTCAAGTGATGACTTTTTTTTAGGCTTTGGTTCTGATGTTATGGCTAAACTGGGCTTAATACGATTGGCATTGGGATCTGTCGCAAAATCATTACGAGCCATCCCTGTTTCTTGATTCATTGCCCATGGTTCATTTTCTTCTTTTAGACGTTGATGTGGTCGTAACGGTTGTTTTTCATCGCCGAGTGTATATTTACGCTGATAACCACGTGGCGTAATCATTTTATTGTCATAGAAAAACGTTGATGAATTCCCGATAACAACAGTTGTTAGCATGCCAATATCATGTTCTAGCATTTCCGCTAAAGTTGTCATCGTAATTTCCTGACGTTCACGATACGCACTTTTCACAAGTCCTACCGGTGTATCTGGAGAACGATATTCTAATAAAATTCGTTGTGCTTCTACGATTTGTCTCGTACGACGGCCACTTTTTGGGTTATAAAGAGCAATAACGAAATCAGCCATTGCCGCTGCTTCTACTCGCTTTGCAATTAAATTCCAAGGTGTTAAGTGGTCACTTAAACTAATCGTACAGGCGTCATGCATAATCGGAGCACCTAGTAAACTTGCACATGAATTGATAGCAGAAATACCAGGAACAATCTCTACCTCAACACCAGTTGCTTCCGTCCAGCCTAGCTCAATTAAAACTTCATATACTAAGCCTGCCATGCCATAAACGCCAGCATCACCGCTCGATATAACTGATACGATACTTCCTGCCTCTGCTTGGCGTACTGCTTCTTGTGCACGTGAAACTTCTTCTGTCATACCAGTACTAACAATTGACTTTGCACTAACTAAATCCTGAATAAGCTCAACATATGTTTTGTAGCCTATGATCATATCACTTTGTTGAAGTGCCTCAACAGCACGAGTCGTAATATGTTTAAAATCCCCAGGTCCAAAACCAACTACGAAAATCTTTCCTTTTTGCGCCATTTTGTTACCCCTCTTTCACCTTTTCAATGCCTTTAATGGCTGTTGTTTGTGCTGTACGCTGTAACGAACCTTCACGCAGTGTAAAGACATGCTCATTTTGTAATACTTCATGATTTAAATCTTGTACGAGTGCCCGCGCATGCTCTGTAGTCGGCACACGGTACCAATTCCCCTGAGGATAAGCGATAACAACACATGCATCCTTACATCTACCATTACAGCGTGTCCTAGTCGTATGTATGTCCTGATCAAGCGCTTGCATTTGTATTTCATCACGGATTGCCTGTGTAATTTCCTCAGCATCTTTTTTCATACAGCTACTGCCATTGCAAATAAAAAGATGCGTTTTCATCCCCTCTAAATTCCAAGTTGTCATTGTTGTTCTCCCCTCATTTGCTTTTAGGAAAAAGAAAAAACCTTTACTCTAGACGAAGAATAAAGGTTTTGTAGAAGCCAAATTAAAACGAATATATACAGGTACTCGCTCTCGCTTCAACTTCTCCCTCCGAAAAGTTTGCATGCATTTATCACAATAAGCAGGTTTCCTGACTTAAGCTTCCTTTTACTTTCGCGCCTTCCTAAGTTTTCACTAGTGGCATTTGCGATTTCATCAGCTATTACAGTAGCGGGGGCTGTATCGGATTTTCACCGATTTCCCTATTATCTCGAAAATATTCAAGCACTTATTGATGTTTTATATGAAATTGTTTAACTTCTTTCAGCAAGTCTCCCACCTGTATAGGTGGTGAGATGAATACGGGTTTTTATTTTTCAGCAAGTGTCCAAACATCCGCTGAAAGAAGTTAAAGCCTCCGGCGGATGTCACGAAATCGGAAAGGAGTTCTTTGTGCAAGCACAAAGCCGATTCCGGACGCAATTATGCCGAGGCATAATTGATTGTAATAGAAAACTGTCTCTATCATATCTTAATTTTTAAAAATTTCAATATTTCTTTCTCAAATTGTGACATTTTTATTAAAAATTCAGAGAAAACGCGAAATTTCTATCTGTATTTATCTGAATTTTCGACATTGACCTTTAATTCTAAAATTTTTATAAAAAGTATGGCATATATGTGGAAATTCATGTTACACTTTGTCGTGAAATCTCACAACTTCATACTTTTTCGGTGCGAAGTGTATACCATTTCGCTTAAAAGGGAAGCCGGTTCAAGTCCGGCGCGGTCCCGCCACTGTACTAGGGAGTTTTATAGATCATGTCACTGTCCAAAGGATGGGAAGGCCTATAAAACGTTGAACTAAAGCCAGGAGACCTGCCGAAAAATATGTGATCGTTTCAACCTACGAGGATAGGTGTGCGGCTTAGCAGATTAAAATTTTATTTGCCTCTTTTAGCTATGCACTTTTCCAAAGTCGGAGAAGTGCTTTTTATTTTCATTCAGAAGAGACCCCATCTTATGGTGGTAGATGTTTACAGATATAACCAAAACACCTCCTGAATGGAAATAAAGCCTCCGGACGCAATTACGCCAAGGCGAAATTGATTTCGTTCGCACGCTACATTCGAAAAATATAATGTTAGGAGGAGAGATTTTGAAATTCTCACATTGGAAGCTTAGTTATTTCTTGTTGGCATTTTTACTTGTGCCAAATCGTGCATTTGCTATGCATATCATGGAGGGCTTTTTGCCGATTGAATGGGCGATTTTTTGGTGGGTCTTATCGATTCCATTTATTATTTTAGGATTACGCTCTATTCGTAAAACCATTGATGAAAATCCTGAAACAAAAATGATACTAGGTTTATCCGGTGCCTTCGCCTTTGTATTATCAGCCTTAAAAATCCCTTCTGTAACGGGGAGCTGCTCGCATCCGACAGGAGTTGGACTTGGGACTGTTCTTTTTGGGCCACTAGCCATGAGTGTGATTGGGACAATCGTTTTATTATTCCAATCTTTACTTTTAGCACATGGCGGGCTTACAACATTAGGGGCAAATACATTTTCTATGGCAATTATTGGTCCTATTATTGCTTACTCTGTATTTAAAGGCGCACAAAAAATGGGGCTATCATTTTCAGTAGCTGTCTTTTTAGCAGCAATGCTTGGTGACTTAGGTACATATGTTGTTACATCTGTACAATTAGCTCTTGCCTTCCCTTCTGAAGTAGGAGGATTTATGGCATCATTCACAAAATTTGCTGGTATTTTTGCATTAACACAAATTCCGCTCGCGGTTAGTGAAGGAATTTTAACAGTGATTGTTATGAATTTCTTGAAAAAATATAATGTGAGCGAACTAAAAGCATTACGTGTTTTCTCAGCTAAGGAGGCACACTAAAATGAAAAAAAATTTACTGCTCTTGGCAATTGTTGTGTTTCTAGCTATCATTCCTCTATTTATCCAAAAGGGTGCAGAATTTGAGGGTGCTGATGGCCAAGCGGAAGCAGCAATTGGTGAAATTAACGCTGACTACGAACCATGGTTTGAAAGCATTTGGGAGCCACCAAGTGGTGAAATTGAAAGCTTATTATTCGCTCTACAAGCTGCTATCGGCGCTGGATTTATCGGCTATTTCATCGGCTTTATGCGCGGCAAACATAAAGAAGGTTAAACGATATGTTACTCATTGATAAGTATGCTTATTTGAATAAGCTAGCGTCTGTTCATCCGCTAGAAAAAATGACGTTATCCTTAGGACTACTATTATTGTCGCTTATCATGAGAGATGAACGAATTTCACTCATTACATTTATTGTAATGAGTGCTTTTACCATTTTAAGCGCAAAAATCCCAGTTAAATATTATGCAAAACTTCTATTACTACCGGGATTTTTTTTACTTTCTAGTTTAGTATCCATATTAATTTCTATAGCCCCATCAACAAGCACGCTTCCTACCCATATTTGGTCATTTTCTATTAATGGTTGGACAATTTTTGTAGGGCGCGCGAGTATAGAAACAGCCCAGCAGCTTTTTTTCATCGTCCTTGGTAGCATTAGCTGTTTGTATTTTTTAATTCTTACAACATCAGTACAATCGATCTGCTATGTTCTACGACTATGGCGACTTCCCACTTTATTTGTAGAGTTAGTGGAACTAACGTATCGATTTATTTTTATTTTTTTAGACAGTATGCAAAAAATCCATCTTGCCCAGCAGGCTCGATTAGGTTACCGCTCCCCTATGCAATGGCTACGCTCAATTTCAATGCTAATTGCAGCTTTATTTGCCGAGATGTTCCAGCGAAGTTGTGAACTAAACAATGCAATGCAAGCACGCGGTGGAGAAACTGTCTATTGGCAGGAGAATTGTACCTATTGCATGAAAAACTGGCTAGGTATGGCTGTTATTTTTATTTCCCTTATCATTTATGGAGGTTTTTTCTGATGACAGATTTATACTTTGAACTAAAACAATTATCCTACGCTTATGCAGATGGAACCCATGCTTTGACAGATATGACACTCCAAATTCCAAAGGGAAAAAAAATCGCTTTACTTGGTCATAATGGAGCTGGGAAGTCGACTTTATTTCAGCATTTAAATGGCATTTTAAAGCCTACCACTGGAAGTATATCCTTTTGTGGCGAAGAACTTAACTATAATAGAAAAGCATTAAAAGAATTGCGCCAACAGGTTGGTATTGTTTTTCAGGATGCAGACAACCAGCTTTTTTCAGGTACTGTTATGCAAGATATTGCGTTTGGACCTTTAAACCTTGGTTGGACAACTGAAAAAATTGAAGAGAAAATTGCATGGGCTGTTGCTCAAACTGAAGTTGAATCATTACTCGATAAACCGATCCATTTTTTAAGTGTTGGCCAGAAAAAACGTGTTGCAATGGCTGGAGTACTAGCGATGGAACCATCTGTTTTATTATTAGATGAACCAACTGCTGGACTTGATAATTATTATGCTGCACAAGTTTTACAGTATTTAGCTAAATTAGAGAATGGTGAACGGACTATTTTACTGGCAACGCATGATATCCCATTAGCTTATGAATGGGCAGACCAAATAATCGTGATGGAAGCTGGAAAAATCATTTATAATGGGGACCCTGTTGAGTTGTTCTTTCAAGAGCAATTGCTTGAACGGGCCCATCTCGAACGCCCATGGGTCTTTGAAATGGCGATTGCCTTGCAAAATAAGAAACTATTTGACAAAAACATTACAATGCCTCGTTCGAAGGAAGATTTACAAAGACTTATTGAGCAGCTTTAAGACGATGTTTTAAGGATGTAACATTTCTTGGACTATAGTTGTGTTTTTAGGCTCATCACCAAAAGTTGTGGATGACATTTATTAAGACGTAGGCCTTTTATCTTCATTCAGTAGAAGACTCCCACCTCTGAAGGTAGTGAGATAAATACGGATGTGGTTAATTGTTAATATATTCTAATCATTTACTGAAATAGAGGAACTCAGTCTAAGAACGCCACGTCCTCAGTCGGAACGGAAATCAACCACACGTTATGGTGATGATCCATAGATTTTACATAAAGGAAAAATATAGATTGGTACTTTTGGAAAAATAACACCTTATTTACGAAACTTTTCTATCATTCATCCGTATTAGTATAGATGTGACTTATATTAAACACTCAAGGAGGTAATACAGTTGAAGAACTGGAAAAAGAAATCATTTGCTATAGTAGCATCTGCTGCACTAATGGTCCCTACTGCTTCTGCCTTTGCTGAAGCACCGCAAAAAGCAGAGAAGAACCCAGAGTCAGTGAAAGTAGCTAGCAATCAGAAACAAGCAGAAAAGAATCAAAAAGAATGGATTAGTAAGGATACAATTATCGTCAAGCATTCTGGTCTTGATAAGAATGTCCATAAAAAAATTGGCGCAAAAGTAATCCGCTCTATTCCTTCAT
Organism: Lysinibacillus xylanilyticus; assembly: GCF_001708185.1. Lineage (GTDB taxonomy): Bacteria > Bacillota > Bacilli > Bacillales_A > Planococcaceae > Lysinibacillus > Lysinibacillus xylanilyticus_A. The sequence goes on from NZ_MDDN01000004.1 coordinate 244,189, forward strand.
TAGGTTACGATGTTATCCAACTTAACAAAGGAGTAACTTTAGAAAAAGCAGTTTCATATTATGCAAATCAAAAAGGGGTTAAAAATGTTTCCCCAAGTTACATGTATCATTCCTTTGGCAATGGCGGAGACCCAAAGAAAAATGATATGTATCATTTAAACTTACTTGAAATTGATAAGGCCCTAGAATTAGCAGGCAATAACGAAGTAAAAGTAGCGGTTATCGATTCTGGTGTGGATTTTAAACATCCAGATCTAAAATCTCAAGTGCTTCCACCTTATAATGCAGCAGCACCTGCCAATACTACTAATACTGGTGATCACGGAACACACGTAGCAGGAATTATTGCTGCGGCAAAAGATAATGCTGTAGGAGGACATGGGGTTAATCCAAATGCCAAGATTCTTCCAATTGATGTATTCAACGGAAAAGCTGGAGCCAATGATTTCGTCATTGCACAAGGTATCCTTTACGCTATTGAGCAAGGCGCTGATGTTATTAACATGAGTCTTGGTGGGTATGGACAATCTCCACTAATGAAAGATGCTGTTCAGAAAGCGATTGATCAAGGAATTACCGTTGTAGCGGCGGCTGGTAATGAATCGACAGATAATTACTCCTTCCCTGCTTCTTACGAAGGCGTTATTAGCGTAGGTTCTACGAATGATAGAAACAAACTATCAAGCTATTCAAACTATGGCCCATCGGTTGACCTAGTAGCTCCAGGTGAAGAAGTATACAGTACAGTTCATGATGAGAAAAAAGGATCTTCCTATGTAAAATTTAGTGGGACATCGATGGCTTCTCCTGTTGTTGCAGGTGTGGCGTCCCTATTAAAATCAAAATATCCAAATTTAAAGCCTCATGAAATAGAAGCTATTCTCGAAATGACGGCAAAAGATTTAGGTGAGAAGGACTATGATTTGACATATGGACATGGCCTTGTTAACCCTGTGAAAGCATTACAGTTTGATTTAAAAAATCTTCCTAAACAGTATTCGGAAACAACAGATGAGCGTATGAAAAACGCAAAAGTCCTCAAAAAGAATACACTAAATACAGAAAAAGGTGAATTCAAGCAGCCGGACGAAAAGAAATGGTACAAGGTTGATTTAGAAGCAAATGAATACGCACAACTGACACTAAAAGGTGCAAATAAATACGATTATGCATTTGATTTGTACTTCTACCCTGAAGGTCAAAATGGGAAAGCAGAACCAATCAACGTGAATGATGTTCGTATTGGAAAGCAAGAAGGATACCTATATAAAGCAGATCAAAAAGGAACCCTTCTTGTTGGCGTAAAGGATCATAATGGCAGCTACGACTTAAAGGGTAAATCTAACTACATCTTCACAGCTCAAACAACTAAAGAATTACCAGTTGATTCATTAGAAATAGACAAAATGGAGAAAATTGCAAAATTCCCATTCAATACAGCAGGGAAAAACTATACCCTACTTTCTAAAGATCAGAAAAGTGACAAAGATTATTTTACATTTTCAGTAAAAGAACCAACGACACTGAAATTTGATTTATCTGGTATTCCAGGTGTTACAGCATCTATGGAACTTTATTTAAAAGAAGACTTAGATAATGTAGCAAAAGAACAAGTCGATACTGAGGAACCAGAAGAGGCCTATCCTCTCCAAGCATCCTACGGTATGGATAAAGGCGACGGAGTAAGCCTTATTGTCGATGCTATGCCTGAAGAAGAGTATGTACTAAGCGTATCTAATGAAAACGGAAACGACTTCTCGCTTGAAATGTTCTTTAGCGGCGGCATTGATACGAAAGAAAATGTAAGTGAATCAATTATTCCTTACACGTTAACAGGAGCAGCCGTTACCCTTCCTAAAGATGAAGACGGACTTCCATTAATTGAGGAAATGCCAGAAGAAAATGGACAAATGGATTCTGTACCTTTAGCTGAATCTAAAATAACAAAACGCAATGAAATAGATGATTTAATGAATATGTTCATGAATCCCGATGCTATGGAAAATCCAGAAGACGTGGATGCAATTATGAAGCATGCGATTCGTTTTGATATTGGTAAAGATCAAAAAGCATACTTCCAATCAGATTATGATAAAGATTACTTCTTATTTAAAGCCCAAGAAGATGGCATATATGGTTTCAACATTAAAAAAGGTATGAACCAAATGCCAGCTGGTACTGTATTTGAATATGATGAAGAAACAAAAGAATTATTACCAGTTTCTTCATTAACAAATGATTTAGGGCTAATGGGTCTATTCCTTGGATCAACAAGTGATGAAAACGTTGCAAAGACAATTTCATTGAAAAAGGACAAAACCTACGTTGTAAAAGTAGGTAATTTTGGTGACCGTTCTTCTGAACCATATACACTTAAAACAAGTAAAGTGGCAGCTATTCCAGAAGGCTATAATAAAGAAAATAATACAGAAAAAACAGCTCAAACGATTCAACCTGGTAACAACTATAAAGATTATCTAGTTTATCAAGATGATAGTGATTTCTACTATTACAAGCAACAAGGCAAAGATGAAGTCATGAGTCTTCTTGTTTCTTCTGAACTACTTAAAAATGAACAGCTAGATAAATTACCTAAAGAGCTTCAAAATAACTTAAAATTCACAGGTTCCATTATTGAAGACACAAATGGGAATATGCAAATTGATCCACAAGAAATGGCAACAGAAATTACATTTGGACAACCTGATAATATCTTTGAATTACTACTTGGTATTTCAGGGACATCAGATGTAAATACTTCTTTCAAAGCGAAAAAGGATCGCGGTTATTTTATTGTTGTTAACGGAATGAAACTTGGACAAGTATCAACTCAACCATATACATTAACGTTGTTTGATCATACAAAAGTAGATGAAGATGCAGATTCCAAGGTAGTGAATGGTATACCAACAAAACCATCTACACTTACGAAAAAAGACGACAAATGGGTAGCGACGCACTATCTAAATGCAGGTGTTCCATTTGGAGATAAAGACTATTTCGAATTTAATAATGACCGCAAACGCGATGTGCTCTTCTCTCTACAAACAGAAAAAGCACTAGATGGCGTCATCCGTATTATTGATGCAAAAGGAAAAACAGTAGAAACCTTAGATCTTTACGGCGCAGAAGATGCTGAAGTAGGTACAGTTGAACTGGATGAAGGAACATACTTTATTGAAGTAAGTGAAGCTGACGGCAAAGCAAGTACACAACCATATACACTTGAAATAAAATAAGTTGAAGGATTGTCCCCTAGATAATGAAATCTAGGGGATTTCTTTATCATTATCGATTTCATCCATGTTAGGCGAATACTAAAAAAGCATCTCATCCGTGATGGATGAGATACCTCTTTTTAGCTAAAATACTTTACATAATTACAGTATTGATCTTGTTTCATATTAAGATTCTCATATAGCTTCCGTGCATGAACATTATCAGTTGCCGTTTGAAGCGTCACGTAGCGAGCATATTGCTGTTCACAATATTGAAATACCTTTTCCATCAATGCCTTGCCCACCCCTTGGCCTCTAGCTTCTTCTTTTACATAAATATCATTTAATATATATGCACGCTGTAATGCAATGGACGAAAATGTCGGATATAATTGTGCAAAGCCAATTATATTTCCATTTTCTACAACTACAAAAATAATGGATTCTTTTAAGGCCATTCGTAATTGTAAAAATGCCTTCGCACTGCTTACATCTGACTCAATCCCATAAAACTGGCGATATTCATCAAAAAGCACTGTTAGCTCCTCTAGCTCATTCATTGTTGCTTGAAGTATTTCCATCCTATTCTCCCCTTGTGTCTACCCATGATCGTCTAAAATTATGAATCTAGTTTTCATTATAAAGGAAAAAATGGAATAAATAAAAGAATATCCATCCTATTCTAGCAAGGAGATACTTTAGCACAGCTTTTCATCTAAAACTTCGGAAACAATTTGCTCAATATGTCTTCAGGTTCTATTCCACCTATTGCGAATGCTTTGAGGTGCCCGTATGTATTAGCAGGTTCCTTCTTTAAGAAAGATTTTTTAATGTATTTAAAGTTTTGTATCCTTATTATTTTAAATGAGTTTGGAGGATTCGTATGCTAAAAAGAAAGTTTGGAGACCGTTCACAATGGCAACGAGTTATAGAAAGAAAATATGGCCAGTCATACCTTGATTCTAAAGATTTTAAGGGTTATATCACTTTATTAAAAACAGTAAAAGTGACAGAACCCCTTTCCGTGAATTATGGAGAGAAAAGATTATGTATTGTCGATAATGGCTATATATGGTTGCAACAATTTCCTCTTGAGAAAAACCATGCAGTAACAACAATGTTTGATGCTAACGGAGAAATAATTCAATGGTATATTGATATTTGCAATAAAAACTCAATCGAAAATAATGTGCCTTGGATGGATGATTTATTTTTAGACCTCATTTTGTTGCCGTCAGGAGAGCTGATTGAAAAAGATGCTGATGAATTAGAAGAAGCTTATGTAGCTGGTATCATTGATAAATCTCTTTATGAATTGGCATGGAACGAACTAAACAGTATAAAAAGAGATATAAGTAAAGGTGAATTTAAATTGGTTAATCTTTCTAAGCAGCATAAGGAAATATTAGTAAATAAAATAAATTAACTTTGGTTCTTCTCCTTACAAAACTCCATTTCGAAGTCATCTTTATTCAAAATGGAGTTTATATGTATTGGCAGCTTATTAAGTTTTACGAGCACATTATATGTAACTTTTAGAACACTCTTTCAAATTGACTATCTAGCACTAATTGATCACCTTGCCATCTGGTAATTTGTCAGCCTTTATCCACTCTTCTACAAAACAGTTAAAGAACTCGGGGTTTGCTAGTGAGACACCGTGGCCGATGTTAGATAACACAACACCTTTACAATTTGGATTGCTATTGACAAGATGGGCGGCTGATTTTTTCATGTTGCCCTTCTCTTTTTCACCAACCGTTACTAAAATACCGCATTGAGCTTTCGAAAAATTGTGAGGAAATGCAAATGACATATTTTCTTGCAATATTTTAATAAGGGTATCTAATTTCATCTTTGAACTATCTTGGTAATATTGCTCAAAATATTCTTCATCTACATACAATGTTTTAGCTTGAAGCTTCGCGAATGATTTATTTTTTATCAGCGGAAAAGATAATTTCACCACCCCTTCTTTCTTCGTTGTTGTATTTCTCGGGAAATAATCAGATTATTCTTTTACTTTATACACTGTATTTATTTTACTATTTTTAGTGTCATATTTATAGTTACTGCTGCATATATAATACTTGAAAAACATTTTGCATTTTTAATGAAGCATTGTGGCTCTTGGGATTGAGGAAGAAAGACAAAAAAATAATAAACATGGAGGTAATACAGATGGATCAAAACAAAACGAACGAACCAAAAGAATTATTAAAAGCCATTAACCCTTCCAGTTTAGGAGAATTTCCCCTCGCACCAATTAGTGGCTTATATGCATGGAGTGAACAGCTAATCCATGAGGAACTTCGCCTTGACGTAGACGGATACTACCCACAAATGGTAGCAAGCGGAACTATTATTTCAAACACGTCTTCTACTATTCATTGGATTGCCAAGTTAACAGCTAATGGTACAAATACTTGGACAGGCAATATTCGAAATAAATACCTAGACGAAATACAATCATTTCCTTATACAAATGTAAAAATACAGGTAACACGCGGTTCAATCCCTGAACAACATACTGCAGAAGTCATATTTCTTATCGGAGGGGAGACAGACAGAACTAGCACTTTCCAGTTTCAATCTCCTCACTTCCACCCTGTAGAATTTGAATTTGATGCTGAAGAAGGTACAACGCCATTCATAACCTATCAAACACATGCCCATCCAGACAAGCCTACATCTTTGCCGGATGAAACTTTGTCAATTTCAGAAGTTTTTAAACGCACTGGATTTGATGTAAAAATATCAGAAGGTAATAATATTGTTTCCAAAGACTATACAGGGACTGATAAAAAGTGGAACACTCAAGAGATGCATGATGCCATGCAAGTATATTGGTCACACTTTGATAATAAGCCCCAATGGTCCATGTGGACATTCTTTGCAAATTCGGAAGCTGAAGAAGGCCATGGTCTGGGCGGTATTATGTTTGATAGCATTGGTCCGAACCATCGTCAAGGAACAGCCATTTTTAATAATTCATTTATTTCCGATCCACCTAAAGGTGACCCCTCCCCAGAAGCTTGGGTACAGCGATATCGTTTTTGGTGTACTTGCCATGAGATGGGACATGCTTTCAATCTCCTGCACTCTTGGCAAAAACACCTAGGTCATCCTTGGGAACCGTTGGAGCGCCCTCTTACCCCAGAACCTAAGGCTCTAAGCTTTATGAATTATCCTTTCAAATTTGATGGCAACCAACAGGAGTTCTTTAAAAACTTTGAGTATCGTTTTAGTGATCAAGAGCTTTTATTTTTGCGACACGCCCCTGAGCGCTTCGTACAAATGGGTAATGCTGACTGGGCTGTTGATCATGGGTTTGAACAACCGATCATTTCTGATCACCCTTCTTTTAATCTTGAATTGAGAGTTAACCGTAAAACACCTATATTCCAATGGTTAGAACCTACCGTTATAGAAATCAAACTAACGAATACTTCAAATCAACCTCAGATAATAAATAAACATATTTTATCCGATTTATATGGAATGTCTGTAATGGTTAAAAAAGATGGCAAACAAGGTCGTCGCTTACTACCTTATGTTCAATTTTTAAGGAACCTAGAGAACAAAGTAATTATGCCTGGAGAATCACTGTATGAAACCATTTTCGCTTCCGTAGGGAAAAATGGCTGGTTAATTGATGATCCAGGATTCTATAACATTCAAGTAGCCCTGCAAATAAACGGCCATAACATCGTATCTAACAACTTAAGGCTACGAGTTTTACCACCTACAGGATACGATCAGGAATTCCTTGCTCAAGATTATTTCTCTGAAGAAGTCGGCCGGATTCTTGCATTTGACGGCAGCCGTTTTTTTGAAAAAGGGAACGATATCCTTCGTGAGGTAACAGAAAAACTTAGTGACCATGCTGTTGCTCTTCATGCTCATATCGCCCTTGCTAAACCGTTGGCGTTTGATTATCAATTCCTTGACTTCAAAGAAGACTCAGATACAAGAGGTAAAATCAAAATAATACCTGCCCAACCAGATGAGGCACGTAAACAGTTTACTTCTGCTTTAACTGCGCACAAACAAATAGCGGCTAAGACACTTTCCAACATAGATTATCATCAATATATGGTTACCTACAGTGAATTTCTAAGTAATCAAGCAGAAAACAAGGAAGCCGCAGAGGTACAGAATGTCCTTTATCAAACGCTGTCTGAACGGAATGTTCTAGACAGTGTATTACAAAAAATCAAAAATCGCAGCGAAATTTATGGACAAAAGGAAAATGAACACTTTACGAACAGCTAAAATAATTTAAGTTAAAACATTACTCATCGACAAAGATATTTAATTAAGATATAGAAAACTACAAATTGAAAACCGTTATTTCGAAAAAAGCTTGATCGAAATGACGGTTTTCTTTTGATTTTAACTAACTATTTCTTTATGAAATTAAACAAGTACTAGTTAGCTTAATAAGACGTAAGTGGTGCCATGATTATATAGTATTCCTTAAGAAACTAAATTCTTTACTCGTTCCTTTTACTTATGTTCGTCCCAAAAGTCCTTACTAAAACTCGTATTCGCATGATATTTCCCAACTGGTTTGGCAATATCTGAACCTCTAACGATCGTTCCTTTTCCAAACTTTTGTTCCATTTGATCAACGAGTTTAATGATTGGTTCTTCTTTTATATGTTCTTCAAAGTTAAATAACGTTAGCTGCTGTGTCGTTTCTTTAATATCACTGACATTCGATACGGTAACACCTAGTAATCGAACAGGCTCTTCACTCCAATGCTTATTAAATAAATACCACGCTTGCTCAATGATATCCTCTTTTGAATGAATCGCGTTATTGATGGACTTACTCCGTGTACATGTTTCCCAGTCTGCTGAACGAATGATGATACTTACGGTTACCCCTGCAAGTTTCTTAGCCTTTAATCTTTCCGCTACTTTTTCAGAAAGTGTTGCGATTACTTTATATAATTCATCTCTATCTGTCGTATCAAAAGAAAGTGTTGTAGAATTCCCTACACTTTTTGTATCGTATATTGCTTCTGGATCAACAGGTCTGTCATCTTCGCCATTTGCCTTTTGCTTCATACGTAGACCATTGATGCCAAAGTTTTGCTTTAATATATATTCATCAGCTACAGCTAGTTCTCCAATTGTTTGAATACCTAAATTACCTAATTTCTCCGCTGTACTTTTGCCAACCCCATGCATCTCAATTACATTCATCGGCCATAGTATTGTTGGTACATCTCGCTTACGGAGTATTGTAATACCCATCGGCTTTTTCATGTCACTTGCCATTTTCGCCAAAAATTTATTTGGCGCAATGCCGATTGAACAAGGGAGTTGCAGTTCGTTCCAGATTCTATCTTGAATATTTTGTACGTGTTGCAATACATTTTGGCCATCGACTATAGGAAGTTGCAAATAACCTTCATCGATTGAAACTGGTTGAAGAATTTCGCTATACTCTTTTAACAAATTAAAAAAAGACTTAGACGCAGCTCTATATCGTTCAAAATTAGGAGGTAGTACAATTAGCTCTGGGCACTTTCGCCGCGCCTCCCCGACATTCATAGTTGTATAAACACCTCTTGCTCTTGCTTCATAACTACAAGTAATTATAATACCTCTACGCTCTTTAGGATTCCCAGCTATAGCTATGGCCTTGCCTTTTAAACTCGGGTCATAAATCTGTTCTACTGAAGCATAAAAACTATTCATATCAATATGGAGAATGATTCTTGATTTATTAGCCATAATATTCCCTCCATAAATAACGTATTTTCGGCAACATCTAAATCGATTTAATGATGTGTATTTCTTGTTTAGATAGATGCGAAACGATAGGCTAAATTCTACGCTCCGTAAAACAAGAATATTTGTTCTTATTTTATCATCAAAAGGGATGTTTTGGCTATCACTAAGCGACATTCCTCACCTATTTTCTCATCGGAAACTGTCCCCGTTAGCTACTTGGTTTAATGTATTCTCCCGTTGAAGCATTAAAGCTTGCAGTATTCATTGTTGTGACACTTTATTCCATTTCAAAGTAGGCGGATATACTAATTCAATCACTTGTTTTATTGATCATTCTTGTTGTACATCGACTTCAAATGTAGCTTCATTTAATGAACAAGCAAATAATTTTTCGCTAGCACCAACTGAAATTAACAAATTTTTTTCATTTTCTTGATTCCGCTTCGTTAGTAAACTAAAAGAAATCCTACTAACATGAAAGCTAATAGGATTTCTTATCAAACATTATTTTAATACCACAGTAACATTAAAACTTATCTCAATATTTGCTGTTCCAATTAAATCTGCTAAAAGAAATGCGTCTAATCCTAAGACTTGCTAGTGATATTTTTGAATCATATAGTAAAAATTAAAAAGCTAAGAGTATTCAATTAAATGAAAACTCTCAGCTTTTTTGCATTACGGCAACCAGAGGAGATTACGACCAGTAGTCGCCAAAAGATGCTCTAAGTGGACGTGTTAGGATGTAAGCAATCCAGAAAGCCAACACTGCATATCATTTGGACCGATCCAATATTAAATCTGTTTGATCTCGAATAATGTATGCTTCTGGAGTAGCAATATTGGCTCTTTCCGTCATAGCGTTAGCATGATAATATAAAGGATTTGTCTCATATAGATAATCATCAAATTGTATTCCTGTAATTTCAGTTATTGTTGTTAAAGGAACTTGGTATTGTGTTAGTACATCCATTTTCTCTAGTAAGCGATTTTTTGTCGAAGAACGGAATTCCGCCTTTACGTTATGTCTCCAATAATCATCCTGTAATATTTTAAATGCGACTGAACGGAGCCTATCATCAACCCCTATAAAAAAAGCTACTTTCCAAAATCCGGCCGGTATCTTTATACCGCAACCTAAGGGTTTTTGATATCCACAGTACTCCCTGTCATTTTCCGTAAAGATCGGCCCAGTGAAAATTGAGAATTTTTTATTTTTGCTCTTAGTTTGATTAATAATCCACCCTTCGATGTCACCCCATTTTGTATGATGAAACTCCTTATGTTGAGGGGCAATATTTGCAAAGCAAAATGAATCACAATCTCCTTCCTTTGCTTCATCTCTTTCTCCCCAACCTACATCGTCTCTTCTAACAAGGTGACCTCTATCCCACAAGTCTGCTTGTCCTCCTTCATATAACCATCCACCTACCTGATTTTCCTCTCCAATCCGATCGTCAGTATGCCAATTATTACATCTTCTAAGTTGTATATCCCGTTCTTTATCCGTATTGTTCGCTCCATAAATGGCAAATTTCCGCTCTTTATTCATCACAATTGAAAAGTGCGTAAATGGATAAACTTTACCTCCTTCCAATGCTACTTGGCCTATATCTTCACGTAAACGTGGAAATGGGATAGGAAACTCTTCGCCTAAAAAGGTAGTATCAAAGCCTTTATTTAAACCCATTTTTGAACGACCTCCTTCTTATCTAGAAATCAAACCTAACAACTAGATCCTCTTGGACATTGCAAATATAGCAGAAATATGTTGCTCAAGAAAATAAAACAAAAGGGTGGGCATGTCCTAATTTTTTTGTTTCTATTTATATATTTGCACTGAGCAGCATATATGACTTCCACAAGCTGCTACGAAATAACTAATTCATCATTTGTTATGAAAAAGAATTCTAAATATTAAATGTTGACTTTTTGACTGAAGAAAAGCTTTCATTTTGAAAAAGTACCACTTGTCCTAACATATTCTAATCAACAAATGAATAATCCCCATCACTTTCAAGTAAATCCTTCAATATAATTAGTGCTTGTTCAAGCTGGTTTTCCGGTGCAGTGATGGCCAAACGCACCGCATTGATCGGTTTCACATTTCCCACAGCAAAGCGTTCAGCTGCATATACTTGCACACCTGCTTTTGATGCAAGCAATTCAAACTGCACACCAGTAAATTTTTCAGGCAGTATAAGCCATCTAAATATGCATTCTTCTTCCCCTAAAATGTTATAATCCCCTAAATATTGATTGACTAGTGAATTTTGTTGTTTTGCATACAATCGATGTTTCTCTAAAATGGATTGTGCAACACCATCATGAATCATCCTCGCTGTTAACTCCACCATCATCGGAGACACTGAGATATTTATATTATAAAGTGTTTCCATTATTTTCTTCCGAAGCGTTAAAGGTGTAACAATAAAGGATAGTCGTAAGCCCGGCGAGATGATTTTTGACAAACTAGCAATATAAATAACCTTTTCTGGTGCATAGGAAGCTATTGGTGCAAATGGCTGCTCCTTCAGAAAACTATATATCGCATCTTCTATGACGATTAAGCCTGTCTGCCTTGCAACTACCGCAATCATTTTTCTTGTTTCCATCGACATTGTATGGGTAGTAGGGTTATGAAAATCAGGAATAACATAAAGACCTTTAATATGCTCATTTTTACAAGCGTATAATAGCCCCTCTCTTGTCATTTCTCCATTTCTTTGTTGGATGGCTACGAGTTGGATACCCAACATATTTGCCGCTGTTTTTATCCCTGCATATGTAATGGGATCTGTACCAATTCGATCACCTGGCTGAAACAAAGCAGCTAATGTTCCAACAATGGCATTTTGTCCCCCCGCCCCAAGCAATATAGGTTGATCCGTTTGAAAGTTGACTTTTTCCAAAAGCTTCATTGCCGCCTCCGTTTGCCAAGCATTGCCTTCAGGTCGTCCGTATTGAAATAATTTGCTAAAATTCGGGTCATTCATCATCTTTTTCATATACCGTGTAATGTCCTCATTTGCATGATTTTCTGGTAATACAGACCCCATTTCAATCATATGAGAAGAATTACTAGTCGGTAATAAAATTTTATTCGTCGCGGCGTCTGATGAAACGAATGTTCCGCTTCCAATCGAGGCATAAATAAGCCCCTTCTGTCCACAAAGCTTAAACGCCCTTGTGATCGTGCTTAAATTAACGTCTAAAAAGTCAGCTAATTCCCGCTGTGGAGGAAGCTTAGTTCCTGGCGATAATTTTCCATTCTTTATATCTTGTTCAAGCTGTTCGGCAATTGCTATATATAACGGAGCCGAAATATTGCTTATATCGGGCTTCCAACTCATCGGATATTCTTCAAACGAATTTACTGGCATTAGCACAGCCCCTTCTCTCTCTTTGATTGCATACAATATTTAATTGTCTTGCATACAATGATAATATTGTATGCAAATGATTACAATGATATAATTTTTAAAAAATCAGAAAAAAGGACCGATACATTATGCAATTTTCAGAAAGAATTTTAAAAACCCCATCTTCATTCATCCGAAATATTTTGAAAGTAACTGATGCAGAGGATGTCATTTCCTTTGCAGGGGGTCTTCCTAACCCAATCTCGTTCCCGATTGATGCGTTACAGGCATCTGCGAACCATGCCATTGCTGAAAATGGCAGTCGTCTATTCCAATATTCATCTACGCAGGGTTATGCGCCTTTACGTGAATACATCGCTGCAAAATATCAACGTGTACACGGACTAGACATCCATGCTGACGATGTATTTATTACTACAGGCTCACAACAGGCTCTTGAATTAATTGGGAAAGTACTAATTAACAAAGGTGATGGCATTATTATTGAAGAACCTGGTTATTTAGGTGCCATTCAAGCCTTCACATTAAGTGAACCTACATTTTATGGAGTAACTCTCGAAAATGATGGCTTAAACTTAGAAGAATTAGAGAAAGCCCTTCAGCAACCAAATGTAAAATTCATTTATACAGTACCAAACTTCCAAAACCCAACAGGACTAACGTATTCTAAAGAAAAACGTCAGCAAATTTACGAAATCATTTCAAAATACGATGTAGCGTTAATCGAGGATGACCCATATGGAGAATTACGCTTCGAAGGTGAGCCACTACCATACATTGGTGCTGGTAAATTAGAAAATAGTATTTTGCTAGGTTCTTTCTCTAAAACAGTCACACCAGGAATGCGTCTTGGCTTTATCATTACAAAAAATAAAGAATTAATGCAGCATATTGAAACAGCCAAGCAAGCAACTGACCTACACACAAATATTTTCTCTCAATATGTCATTTATGATTATTTAGCAAACAATGACTATACGGAGCATGTCCAAAAAATTAAAGCATTATATCAAAATCAAGCACAGGCAATGCTAGATGCGATGGAAGAGTTCTTCCCTGCACATGTGGACTACACACGACCTGAAGGTGGAATGTTCATTTGGGCTACAATGAACAATGGAGCATCATCCTTAGATATTTTCCATAAAGCAATGGAGCAAAAAGTTGCTTTCGTACCTGGCGACCCATTCTACACTTCGAAAACGAATGTGAATACAATGCGACTAAACTATACAAATGCAACACCAGAAGTGATCCGTGAAGGTATTAAACGTTTAGGTAGTATTTTATAATCAAAACAAGAGAAAACCGTATGAGCGCTTTTGAACGCTTGTACGGTTTTCTACATTATACAGGATAATAGATGGTCATACTTAATCGTGTTAAAAGGCATAGTAGGTGTAATCAGTACATTCAGTTGGACCTTATTTGGTTCAGCTTTTCAAGCAGTACCAGCAACCGTTTAATATCGTGATGGCGCTTTTATGAGTGTGTAGTGCCATTTCAATTCTCATTCATTCATAGTTTTGTACAACGTAAAAACAACCCTCTTCGACGCGATAGCGCACAAAGAGGGTTGCTGATCTTTCACTACTTATATTATTTTGTATATGTTAAAACGGCATTTTTTTTGAATTTAGCTAAAGCTTGTGTTGCCTCATTTTTGTTTGTATACTCAAAAATTCGAACGTCCTTTTTATCAAATACTGTAATAACCCACATTAATAAAATCTCCCTTCCAACTCGTTTTTGTAATATAACAATCAATGAAAATCGTGCTACTTTTTCTAACTGTATCACAACAACCTCTTGCTCAATTCTTATTTTACACCGATTTTTTTAAAAAGAAAGCATTATGTGAAGCCCTTCACAAACTGTTCAATTTCAAAACGCTTTCATTGAACAATTTGTGAAAACCTAAATTTTCAAGGTATAAAAACAATCTTTATACCGTTTCAATATTGTCTATCCGTCGTTCGGGGTACACTATCGATTACTTTCTCCTTTCTTATCCGTTCAATACAAAAAAACCGTATGTACGCCTTTTCCACGACGCACATACGGCTTTTCAATTTCGATGATAATTAAGTAGTAGTAGTAAATTTTATTTCATAAGTTTTATTTAGCAGAACGCTTCTTCTTGCTTCGCTGATAATTCAATTTCAAAGCCTAAATCCTCAAGCATACGATAATCACTGTTTGCTTCTTGACCTTCAGTTGTTAAGTAATCCCCTACAAAGATACTGTTTGCTGCATATAGACCTAGTGGCTGAAGTGACCCAAGATTGACTTCGCGACCACCAGAAATACGAATTTCTTTTGTTGGATTAATATAACGGAACAACGCTAAAACCTTTAAACAATAGCGTGGATTTAATTCTTTCGTTCCTTCTAGTTTCGTACCGTCAATCGCGTTTAAGAAGTTGACAGGAATAGAATCCGCGTCTAATTGATGAAGTGCACGTGCAATATTCACGACATCCTCTTTTGTTTCTTTCATACCGATAATGGCACCTGAGCAAGGTGATATTCCATGCTTTTTCGCAATCTCAACCGTATTTACACGGTCCTCATACGTATGGGACGTAGTAATATAGGAGTGATGTCGTTCAGATGTATTTAAGTTATGGTTGTAACGGTCTACCCCCGCTTCTTTTAATTGCTGTGCCTGTTCTTCTTTTAATAAGCCAAGACAGGCACATACTTTTAAGCCATACTTTTCTTTAATTTCTGACACAGCCTCACTTACGACATTGACATCCTTTCGAGTTGGCCCACGACCACTTGCTACGATGCAATAAGTACCAATTTTATTGTCAAATGCTCGTTTTGCCCCCGCTAAAATTTCCTCTTTCGTAATGAATGGATATTTGTCAATCGGAGCTGTTGATTTAGATGACTGTGAACAATAGCCACAATCCTCTGGGCAATAACCGCTCTTAGCATTCATAATCATATTTAATTTTACTTTTTTCCCATAATAGTGCTTACGAATGGCAAAGGCTCCGTCCATCACCTTCAAAAGCTCATCATCGTCACTATTTAAAATAGCAAGAGCCTCCTCATTGCTAATGATCTTCCCCTCAATAACTTCCTCTGCTAATTGTAACCAATTCATTAGACATTCTCCCTCTCTACTTGTACAATCTATCAAATATGCCACGGCATAATTGCGTCCGGAATCGGCTTTGTGCTTAGGCCTGCAGATGTTTTTTGTGCGAAAGCGCAGTGCTAACGTATCGGCAGCAGCAGCATGATGCAGGTCAGTTAGCCGTTATCGCATGGATGCGATGGTTTTGGGCTAACATCCCCTAAGTATTCCTTTCCGATTCCGTGACATCCGCCGGAGGCTATAACTTATTTCAGCTAATGTTGGATATCCGCTAAAAAACAACTTAAATCTGCATTTATCTCTCCACCTATAGAGGTGGGAGACTTCTGTAGCTGACGCTTTGCTTTCGCTACAAAAGAGATTTGCTGAAAGAAGGTATTGCCCTTGCTGAATTAAATACTTTGTAAAGTCGCTCAGCCAGAAGTGCAGAAGCGATTGCTAAGCAAAAATCTGCAACAATACTGTTTAAAAAGCCAACTAAGAAAATATGTGACCAGCTAGTTTCCATGTGTAACCAGAAATTCAAAGACACATATAAATATGGAACTGCCACCGCATAAATAACGATAAGCCCGACAATATTTGCACCGATAAAATGTTTTTTCGTTGGAGTATCCACTCTTTCAATGATGAAACCAATGACTAAAGCTGCCAGTGCAAAGCCAATAAGATAACCAAATGTTGGTTGCAGTACATAGGTGATGCCTCCACCTTGTGTAAAAACGGGCAAGCCAACTAAACCAACGCCTATATAGACGAGCTGACTTTGAAATCCATTGCGACTGCCGAGCAAGCAACCTGCTAAAAAAACAAAGACAATTTGTAGTGTAAAGGGCACTACAGGTAGCGGTATTTTAATAAACGCCCCGATTGCGGTTAAAGCGGCAAACAGCGCAATCATGACAAGTGACAGTGTTGATTGTCGTTTGAACAAACTACTCCCTCCCACTCCTCAAAAAATTGCATAAGCGTTTCTTTTGTTGTATCAATCATAAAACGCATTTCATCATCAGATATAATGTAAGGAGGCATGAAATATAATATATTGCCAAGAGGACGAATCAGTAAGCCTTTCTCTAAAGCACGTTTATAGATTTGATAACCGATACGTTCTTCACTTGGAAGTGGCTCCTTTGTTTCACGATTGGCGACTAGTTCAATAGCGCCAACTAACCCTACCTGTCGATATTCGCCAACAAATGGCAATTGTTCAAATGCCTGCATAGCTAGCTTTCGCATACGTTCACCCTTGTTTTGTACAATGTCGATCACACGCTCCTCTTCAAACATTGTTAAAACTTCTAGAGCTACTCGACAAGCCAGTGTATTACCAGAATAGCTATGAGAGTGTAAAAACGCTTTCATCGTGCCATAATCATCATAAAAAGCGTTGTAAACAGCGTCAGTCGTTAATACAGCGGATAGTGGCAAATAACCACCTGTTAAACCTTTTGACAAGCACATAAAATCTGGAGCAATATCTGCTTGCTCACAGGCAAATAGTGTACCTGTACGCCCAAAACCAACTGCAATTTCATCTGCGATTAAATGAATATCGTATTTTGTACAAAGCTCTCGTAATCGCTTCAAATAGATTGGAGGGTACATTTTCATACCCGCTGCCGCTTGAATTAGTGGCTCAATAATAACTGCGGTAATTTCTTCATGATGCTGATGAAGCTCTTCTTCAACAAATTGTATACATTGGGCATGACAGCTTTCAGGCTTCTCTTTGAAAGGACATCGGAAGCAATCTGGCCCCTGTGCACGCACCGTATCCAATAATAGTGGCTGATATACTTCGTTATACAACCCTACCCCTCCAACAGATAAGGCACCAAGTGTTTCACCGTGATAAGCATCCGTTAAAGCTAAAAACCGCTTTTTCGTTGTTTTTCCAGTTTGCATATGATACTGAAAACTCATTTTTAGTGCGACCTCTATAGCTGATGAGCCGTTGTCTGCAAAAAATACTTTATTTAAACCATCCGGCGTTAAGGCTACTAATTTTTCTGCCACCTTAATCGCAGGTTCATGTGAAAAGTTCGCAAAAATCGCATGTTCTAATGTAAATGCTTGATCACTTAATGCCTGACTAATACGAGGATTCGCATGTCCAAACAAATTAACCCACCAAGAAGATACGGCGTCTAAATAGCGATGATTATTTTCATCGTAAAGCCAAACACCTTGTCCTTTTTTAAGTACAATAGGCGGAAATTGCTCATAGTCCTTCATTTGTGAGCATGGATGCCAGACATGTTGTAAATCTCTTTTCTGCAATTCAGTTAATGCTTGTTTCATAGTTGACCAGCCTTTCAAACAAAGATGTACCCGAAATGGAATAGTCAACAGCTTGTGAAATATCTGGAAGCTTTGGAATCGTCGCATATGGTAAATCATGATGTTGTAGAATCGTTTTCACATTATCTTGTTCCATCTTACTGCCTGTGTCTCCATTAAATACAATGCCAAGAACCTCAACATTTCGAGTATGTAAAGCCTCGAGAGTTAGCAAGGTATGGTTAATCATTCCTAGTGTTGTTCGTGTGACAATAACAACTGGAAGCTTACTTTGAACGATTACATCAAGGAGAGTATTTTCTCCAAATGTATCCAATGGAACAAAAAGTCCCCCTGCTCCCTCACAAATCACGACATCGTTTGATTGCTGTAACTTCTGAATTTGCTGTAATAAATGCTCCACATTAATTTGCTGGCCCTCCAGTTGCGCAGCAAAATGTGGTGATGCGGCTTCCTTAAACGAATAGCCATTTAAATTTTCTGGCTCCAGTCTTTGTAATGAATACTTTTCATACATTGCTGTATCGTAGTAATAGCAATGCCCATTCTCATGTATCTCGCCCGTTTGCACAGGCTTGTAAGGCGTGACTTGTAGATTATGCTGCTGTAATTGTCGCATCAGTAATGTGGTGATAACCGTTTTACCGACATCTGTATCTGTCCCTACAACCCAAAAATGTTGCATTGTTAACCTCCCCCTTTAAGTTAACTAATTACATTTCTAAAGTTAACACATATATTTTTATTTTGTAAATGCTATTTCCATATTTCTTCATAAACGATACTTTTCTTAACAAAAAATAAGGAATTTTGCGATAATTTAATAAGTTTTTAATTCACAAAAAACACTAGGCTCTTACCTTGAGGTAAAAATCTAGTGCCATATTGTTAAAAAACTATATTTTGTCAATGATATTTGTCCAATTAAATAAAGTTTGGCTGTTCGGCAATACGAGGGGTTGATTTCCGTTCCGACTGGGCGCTTTGTGCTGTGCGAAAGTGGAGTGCTAACGAAGCGGCAGCAACAACTGTTTTCTGTGCGAAAGCGGAGTGTTAACGAAGCGGCAGCAACAACTGTTTTCTGTGCGAAAGCGGAGTGTTAACGAAGCGGCAGCAACAACTGTTTTCTGTGCGAAAGTGGAGTGTTAACGAAGCGGCAGCAACAACTGTTTTCTGTGCGAAAGTGGAGTGTTAACGAAGCGGCAGCAACAATATTTCAACTGCGCGAAAAGGAAAGTATTTTTTCCGGATATTATCAAAAATTTAAAGGATTTCCTTCTTCGTTCGTAGTATTAAAACTAGACGGGGGTGGTTGTATGTTTGGTATTTTTAAAGAATCAGAAAAGATTATAGATACATATGAGCAAGTTGCTTTTATTTTAAAATACTTGCTCACATACGAGCTAAAAGACTTACCTATTCGTTATGAATTTTGGTATCGCGTGGCTATTCGTCAGGAAGAATTGCGAACATTAAATACTGAGCATCGAGCAAAGATTACGATGACTACAGCAGTAGGTCGCTTTCACAAAGCACAATATGAGGTAACGAAACAACAATTGGCAAAGCTTGAGCGCCTCGCAGATATATATAAATCGTTTTGTATCGCGGAAGAACGAGAAGCATTAAACCATCGACTCCATTTCCAAAAGGAAGCGATTACGGAGCTATATGAGCATGTTCAAAATAAAGAGCTATTTCTATATTGTGATTCTGTACAGCAACAATTTTGGGATGCAGTCAGTGAAGATATATTAAATGCAATTGCCCACCTGGATTAGCAGATGGGCAATTTCCAGGTCTATCTATTTTTCTATGAGTCTTCCTTTATCCATCTGTACAAGTCGATAAAAACATTTAAAGGCTTCTCTTCTATAGCCATCGCGAAAACGATTCCTTCCTCCTACGTAATGGACAGTACTATAGCGCCTTTCCCCCTTGCAAATGATATTCCACATATCTTTTGCGATATCCGCTTTCCTTTCTTCATGATTCACTATTTTTGGCATATCTTTATAATCTTTTTTAATACAATTGTTTTAATTAAAAACTTACGGTACTTTAATTACTATAACTGTATTAATTAAAGTTTGGAGGTTTTATATGATTGCCTGGATTATTACTGCGGAAATCGCCTTTTGGATTGTTATTATTCTAGGGCTTATTTGCAGATATGTTTTGAAAATGCCGAAACTGAGCATTTTCTTTTTTGCACTAACACCTGTTATAGATTTGTTACTTGTCACCCTCACTGCATTAGATTTAAAAGCAGGCACTTCCGCTTCTATATCTCACGGCATAGCAGCTATCTACATTGGGGTCTCCATAGCCTATGGTAAAACGATGATTACATGGGCAGATGAAAAATTCCAACAATGGTTTTTAAAATCTGTCCATAAAAAAGAGCCATTGACTGGAATGGCAAAAGGTAAGCATGAAATGAAAATGCTTGGACAGCATATTGTTGCCTTCATCATTGGTACTGGATTATTGTATGCTATGTCTCTTTTCGTTGGTTCAAATTCTGATACATCTCCCCTATTTCAAGTAATGAAAGTTTGGGGTATTGTCCTTGCGATTGATACTGCAATAAGCATTTCATATGTTTTATTCCCCAAAAAGAAATAACTCAAATTTCGAAACATTTCTCCTCTTTATTCGTAAGTAAATAAAAGGAGAGGACGTTAATGACAATAGATATTAATATACATAAAGGTGGCTATGTAGAAGAAGAAATCGTTATTACGGACATTCAATTTCAAGTAAACAGCGGTGAGCTTGTTGGATTAATCGGTTCAAATGGGGCAGGTAAAAGTACAACCTTGCAGGGAATGATGGGTGTCTTACCAATTATGGATGGTCATGTCTCAATAGGAACTTACGGCTACATACCAGAAAGACCAATTTTGTATGAGTATTTTACATTATGGGAGCATATTGATTTTTACATGCGTGTAGCAGGTAAAGAGGCTTCTTTAACCGATCGTGCACATGAATTACTAGATATTTTTAAATTAGACCATAAGCTACATGATTATCCAACAACGTTTTCCAAAGGTATGCAACAAAAAGTGATGCTTATTTTAGCATTTCTTCACAATCATTCTTCCTATATTTTAGATGAACCATTTATGGGGCTAGATCCACAGGCAATGCGTAAGCTCTTAACGACTTTAGACGAATTAAAAGCGCAAGGTGCCTCCATTTTAATGAGTACACATGCGCTCGATACGGCAGAAAAAATATGTGATCGTTTCATACTGATTGATCATGGGCGAATTCTACAGCAAGGTACACTCACATCATTACGCCTAACGGTGAAACAGGACAAAGCATCTCTTCTTGATATTTTCGATACATTACTTGAGGAAAATCACCATGACTAGTTTATTTCAGCAACGAAGAAAAATAGAGCGCTCCAATAATTTTAAGCTACTAGCAAGCATTATCGATTGGACAGTCGCCTTATATATTGTTGTGCCATCTCTTGTGATTGGCTTTTTCCTCTATAAAGACTTTATTCTTAATGTCCAAACATCATGGGTTGCTCATACTACTCCTGTTATCTACATTGTGCTGTTACTTTTCATCACACAAATTGAAACAATTCGTACATTTTTACAACGAGCTGATCGCCTTTTTTTAATCCAAAATCAAAAACAAATGATAAAGTTAAAACAAGCTGGTCTTTATTGGACGTTTAGTAAGCAGCTCTTCATACTTGTTTCTGCCCTTACTTTATTAGCGCCCATTTTTATAATCGTTCATCATATAACAATTTTGGAATTACTTATTTTATTACTGCTACTATTTACAACTAATTTTTTCAATGCACTTGTAAAATTAAGACTTCGTAAATGGCAGCAGCTTTTAAGTAAAATTGTGATGTGTATTCTCGGCACAGTTTTCTTTTTGTATGTACCCAATATTATTACGGCACTTTTTTATCTAATTCTTTTTGTCTATTGCGCAAGCTATTATTATAGACATTTTATTTATAGCACGAAATATTTTGATCAGCAGGTGAAGCTCGACCAAGCAGCTTTTTATAAATGGCAAAGTCTCTTATTTCGAATTACTCCTGAACTTAAAAGTCAGTTAGTGCCAAAATTTACAAAGCCTCGTCTACTATGGAAAAATTCAAAGCGCATGTTTAGACGTTCCGATTATTTTATAGAGGAAATAGTATGCAAAACGATGCTTCGCCAAAAACAGTATCGCCTTGGCTATCTTCGTTTTTTAGCGATGGGGATTGGGCTTACCATCATTGTTCCGACTTGGGGTAAATTTATCATAATTGGAATGCTTTATTTTACTTTACGTAGCGTTATGCAATCGATAATCCAACAAATTATTGAGCACAGAATTTGGTCAATCTTTCAATTATCCAATGAACAAATTCAGATAGCTAAAAGTCGATTAATTAAAGGGTTTGTAGATTTCCCATTATGTGTTCTTGTTATCTTAGTTATTTTTAGTCTTGTACATTAAACAGGTGCTAGCTTAGTTGCTAGCACCTGTATTTTATTATCTATTATTTTCCATTCCGTATAATAGCATATTTCTAAATTCCTGCACTTGGTCCGCTTTAATCGCCACTTTGTTATAATGTTTTTTTAGTCCAAGCATAAAAGTCACTTCCACAGGTTCCCTCATCTTTAAAATAAATTGTGGGTAGGCCTCACCAAAATCACGTGCTACAAAATCAATCGTATCTTTAGATAATTTTTCTTCCAACTGTTCCTTATCTTCAATAAGTTCTTCAATATCTTCAAAGCGAATTTCTGCACGTTTCATCAAACCTAAAGACAAATACAGCTTATCAGATGTAACATAGACAGGATTTAAACGAATTGCCTGCATATCTGCAATAAAAAATACAACAGAGTATACATTAAAAATAAGCAATAGAATAGAAAGAACCATTGATTTCTCATGTAACCACCAGTGAATTCCTATTGTTTCAATGGCAATTCCATGAATGATCATGATTTGAAAAGCAATATAGCTGGAGTTTTTATGTAAGGTTAATCCTGGACGCTCTTTTCTCTTCCAGCTTGCAAAACTATAGTAAAGTACTAAAAAGTCTGTGCACAGCATTTGAATAATAAGATGCTTTGGGACATGTTTTTCAACTGCTTGTGGAAATGTGAACAGGTCTGGTAAAGTATTTGATCGTACATCTGCTAGAATTCTCGGCATGTAACGAACAAGAGTTGCCACTAGTAATATTTCTAATAAAATAATCGAACCTTCAATGGCAAATCCAACCCATGTTACCGCAACAAAAGGCTGTAGATGCTCGATTGGAATAATAAAACGGGCTGCAATACAACCAGTCGCTGCTAAAATTACCGCTTGTTTTACAGAAAACTTACCCTTATACAGCATAAATAAAACAGGCATTACAAGGAGAAAATCAATTAATGAACCAATGACAACTCCATTTGTTTCAGTTGGTAAAATGGATATGCCAAGTCCCGTGTTATAGAGTGTGTAATTACTAGCGAGAACGACTAACAAAAATGCTAGCCATATATTTTGCTTTTTCTTTAAAGCGATCATGTTAAATCTCTCCCTTTCTTAAATGATGATCATTTAATTCATCGATAATGCCTTCCTTAATGACAATTTGATTTAGTTTCTGAATAATCTTCTTTAATTCCACGACCTCACTTAATTCGAGCTTAGAATAATATTTAGAGATAATAAATCGTTTTATTTCTTCCTCTCGTTCAAAATACTTAATGCCTAAAGTATCTAAACTCACAAATATTTCACGTCGGTTTTCAGGATTAATACTCCTAATTACATATTGCTGTTCTTCAAGCTTACTAACCAATTGACCGACAGCACTTGAAGTAATATTCGAATAACTTGCAATCTGACCTATCGTCACTTGGCTATTTTTTTCAATAAAATCTAATAAAATTATTTGCTTAGGCGATAATTCATCAGTCACTAAATTCTGATGTAACTTAATGAAATGACTATCCATCGAGTAAATGGCATCATTTATTTCCTGTACAAGGTGATATAGAAGTTCTTCATCCTTTTTCATTAAAAACCAAATCCTTTAAGTAAAGTTAATAGTAAAGTCTCCTTTACTATTAACTCTACTTTACTACATTTGGTTATTGCTGTAAATAAATCCAGCGTTAAAGCTCCATCCTTATACCTATAATTTTCAATAATTTTTCACAAATGGGGATTTGATTCTCATTTCATGGCTAGTCCTTGCTTCGCGCGCGGATATTACCTCTCTTCCGCGGGTATTCTTGCTTCGCAGCCTAGAACTCCTTAAGCTGTTATAACAAATGTATTTTGGCTTAAAATTTCCTTCGGTAGTTTTTAATTTATCGGAACTTTGCTTATTCTATGTATGATTTTATACCTCACTGTTTTTCAGAAAAAACACTCTTAGCATACACTCTATAAATTTGGATTATTCCGAAAAATATTAGTCGTTAATTCCTATAAAAGATCATAAATACGATAAATCTATACATAAAATTTACTTATTTTATATATCCTTTTTCCTTGTCTGTCCATTATACTGAAAATATCATCAATCATATTAAAGGGGTATTTTTATGGATAAAAAAGTTATTTTTTTCGAAGTTCGTGGCGGCACAGATAAGGGACCAGATGGCTATCGACAAGATACAATGCCAATGGTGAATGCGCTAAAACAACGAGGACAGGATGCAGAAGTCATTTTCTTTGATGTGACAAAAAAAGAGGAAATTTATCATTATGTCAAAGAGCATGGTGCAGCCTTTGTATCACGTATAAATCCAGGAAACTTACAGCATGAGGAAGAATATTTTGATATGTTACGCGAGCTATGTAATGAAGGTGTCATCGGTATGCCTCATCCAGATGCAATGATTGGCTATGGCTCTAAAGATGTATTATCAAAGCTATCTTCTACAAATTTAGTGCCCAATGATACATTTGCTTATTATACGGTTGAAGCATTTAAAGCCCAATTCCCTACCTCTCTTGCTATTACTGAACGAGTTCTAAAGCAAAATCGTGGTTCAACGGGCGAAGGGATATGGCGAGTAAAATTAGTTGAACCTCTTGCTAAAGGGATTACAGAAGTGCCACTTGATGCGGAGATTAAATGTACCGAAGCAAAAGATAATCATGTGGAATATTGGAAACTTGGAGACTTCATGACGTTCTGTGAACAGTATATTACAGGTCCAAATGGCATGCTAATTGATATGCGCTTCCTTCCTCGTATTACTGAAGGTGAAATCCGCTTATTTATGCTGCGTGATAAAGCAGTACACGTAGTACATAAAAAACCAGCAGATTCCGAAGACGCTTTTAGTGCAACACTGTTCTCAGGAGCTCAATATCGCTATGACGCACCGGAAGACTGGGAAGAGCTTGTTCAAAACTTTTTAACCCAACTACCTCTCGTAACTAGTTTACTAGGCAATTATGCTTTACCACTCATATGGACGGCCGATTTCATGCTTGATACAAACGAAGCTGGTGAAGATTGCTATATTTTAGGGGAAATGAATTGTTCATGTGTAGGCTTCACTTCTGAACTCTCTTTAGCACATCAAGTAGCAGAGGAAATTCTCTCTTGTATCCATGAAAATGCCGAAGTTTCAGCGTAAAGTGGACTTTAAGTAATGGTGCTTTTACTGACGGATAATACAGGATAAATGAAAAAAGTGCGATCTTTTGGGATCGCACTTTTCATATATAGATCTTAATAGCTTGTATAAATTCATAGATAAAATACCCTGCAAAGCCAATTAATAATACACCCGCTACTATTGTAAGCGACTTTATGACCTTACGACTCATCGCTTTACGGGTAACAGAAACAATGGTCATCAAGCCTATATCATGTAACAATATGCCACTCAGAACCCCTGCAGCAATGACTAAAAAATGATCCGACTCCCCTTGCCCATATGATTTGGCTAGTACGACACCGAAAACATTTACCCAGAAAACTAAATTTCCAGGCGAAATTGCTACTAGTAAACCATTTCGATAAGACGTGAAAAACGATTTTGTCACTTTCTCGCCTGCCAGTGTAATATCATGGTCAGCATTTTTTATCGAATCCAAGCCTAAAAGGAATAAGAAGCCCGCCCCTATAAGCCACATAGGAATTTGAATGATAGGCATTGCTAAAATGGAGGCAAGTCCCATATATAAAGCAAAAACCAATACAACATCAATTGTCATACCGCCAAGCCCTACAGCCCAGCCATGCATAAAACCATTTTTTAGTCCTTGCTTTGTCATTTCTACTGTAATAGCTCCAACAGGCATGGCAATCGCAATTCCTACCAACACATACGCTACATATAAACTCAAAGCAACACTTCTTTCATGCAATCAATTTCGCCTTGGCGTAATTGCGTCCGGATTTTGAATTGTGCACGCACAATTCATTCCTTTCAAAATATCCGTGACATCCACCGGAGGCTTTATCTTCAATCAGTCGGTGTTTGGGTATCCACTGAAAAGGAACCAAATCCGCATTCATCTCTTCACCTATAAAGGTGGATGTAACTGTCGCGTTGCTTTCGCTACAAAAAAACATTTTGCTGCTGTCGCTTCGCTTTCGCACAGAAAAACACTTTTGTTGCTGTCGCTTCGCTTTCGCACAGAAAAACACTTTTGCTGCTGTCGCTTCGCTTTCGCACAGAAAAGATCTGCTGAATAAAGATAAAATAAGTTTCATACGTCCGTTTATATTTGTATTATAGCATAAAAATACAGAAAAAGACGTAAATATTAATAATTATTCATTTTAATGGAATAATTATTAATATAGTTAAACCTGATTGTTCATTCCCTATTTTATTTATGATTCCTTAATTATATGACATTATTTGGAGTCATACTTATAGCTTTCTACCCCCCCTAACTACGAGAGGTATCCTTTCTTTCTATAACATTTGCTTTTTCCATTGCAATAGTAGGTCATTAGATTTCGCAATGTCCACTTTTAGGGCAATCTGTTTAGCAGAGCAGCGTTTTTTAGCCTTTTCCCAGGCTTCTTCTAAAGCCGGTAAATAGCTTAAATTTTTTGTTGCTGCAACAAGTTGCAAGAAAATATTTCCTTGAATATAGTACCAGCGAGGGTTCATGCTATCTAACTGTATTGCTTCTTCAATGAGACGCAGTGCTAAATACGGACTGCCTTCACTACGGTTCAAAAACTGTGCAAAGGCTCCCCAGTAAAGAGCTTTATTTGGCTGTAATTTTACCGCTTCAACAAATTGCGCCATTACCTTATCATACTCCTTAGCAAGAACAAAATATTCCGCCATTGTATAGTAGGCATTCGCTTGCGCTTCCACGGATCCAGCTAATAATTCGTCTACCACTTTAGCAAACTGTTCATCATCCTGACTTCCTAAATAAGCAGCGAGTACATCACGCTCTGGGTAGGAGCCATCTGCCCGTTCAACACTTTGCTTCTCCTTCTCAGTAGACGGAACAGGCATATTTGCATAGCCGTTCGCTTCTAACAACGCGACGTGCTGTTGAATGGTTGCCAATGATTCATGTTCAGTAAACGCTCTATCAGCTAAAACTATTTTCGCTAACTGATAGCTTTCTTTCACTTTTCCACTTAAAAATAATTCATTTATCTGTTGGACTTGCTCATCAAACTGTTTGATCACTATTAAAATCCTCACCTTCACCAAAAGAAAAGTCTTATAGGTAGTTTACCATCTTTAGAGAGAAAAGGAGCTATTATCATCTAAAAATTCTTTCAATTCAACTAATTTCATATGCCGTATGTTCCATTAGATGAGCTGGTATTAACATATCTACCAGGACTTTTCCCTTATCATCCTAATGCAATAGCATGACATTGCATTAGAAAAGTACTGTTTTTTACCATTATCAAAAAAGGTTGCTAAAGTTCTGAATTATGAGATAATTGAAGTAGTCTATCTGCATCATTTGTGCATTCAATCTAAAGGAGGGCTTGCTATGAATAGTCGTTATCATTTTATATCGCTTATTATTGGAAACTTGTTTACACTAGG
The DNA here is from genome assembly GCF_001708185.1 of Lysinibacillus xylanilyticus. Lineage (GTDB taxonomy): Bacteria > Bacillota > Bacilli > Bacillales_A > Planococcaceae > Lysinibacillus > Lysinibacillus xylanilyticus_A. Next base: position 272,000 of record NZ_MDDN01000004.1, read on the forward strand.
AGCTATTTTTATTTATGCTCTGCAAAGTCAAGTGGACGTGGCCCTCAGTACTTATGCCCTTGTGACGGGATTTTTAAGTACATTACTCATTATCTTTTTTTATTTATGGCGGGATGAAAATTTAATTTCAAATCGTTTTTCTAAATAAATCGCTGGGTGGAAAATATAGTTTCGAAGCTTATAATTAGAATTGTGATGAGTTATCAATTTTTTAACAAAGTGCATCCTGTAATTCGAACAAAACGATTTGGTAAAAATGCTCATTTCCTCCCCTTTCTACAGCAGTAGTAAAGGGATTTTTTTTCATAGAACGCTTCCTTTTTCGTGGTATTCCCCTCTGAATACGACTGATTGTTGTAGAAAAATAAATTTTTTTGTAGAAAATTTAAAAACAATGATTGAGTAGTAAATCAATTTTCTGTATAATCAGCTTGTTTGACAATACTTTTATGAACTTGGGGGTAGACAATTGGGTAAAGCATTGATTATCGGAGCTGGCGGAGTAGCCAGTGTTGTGGTACACAAGTGTGTTCAAAATTCGGACGTATTTGAGGAAATTTGTATCGCAAGTAGAACTGTTTCAAAATGTGACGCTCTAAAAGAAAAACTAGAAGGCGGAAAAACAAAGATCCAAACTGCACAGGTAGACGCAGACAATACAGAAGAGGTTATCGAGCTTATTAAAGCCTTTGGACCAGATGTTGTCATTAACGTAGCACTACCTTATCAGGACTTAACGATTATGGATGCTTGCTTAGCGACAGGTGTACACTATGTGGATACTGCAAACTACGAGCCACCTGAAACGGCAAAATTTGAATATAAATGGCAATGGGCTTACAAAGAGAAGTTCGAAAAAGCTGGCTTAACTGCATTACTTGGTAGTGGTTTTGATCCAGGCGTAACGGGCGTTTTCACGGCTCATGCTCAAAAACATGAATTTGATGAAATCCACTACATTGATATTGTGGATGCAAATGCTGGTGATCATGGTTATCATTTCGCAACAAACTTCAACCCAGAAATCAACATTCGTGAAATTACTGCGAATGGTCGTTACTGGAAAGAAGGCGAGTGGGTAGAAACTGCACCACTTGAGAAAAAAGAAGTATATAACTTACCAGAAATTGGACCAAAAGATATTTACCTGTTATACCATGAAGAGTTAGAATCTCTTGCTAAAAACATTAAAGGCTTAAAGCAAATCCGTTTCTGGATGACATTCTCAGAAAAATACTTAACACACTTAAAAGTATTAGAAAATGTTGGTATGACTTCTATCGAGCCTATCGAGTTTGAAGGGCAAATGATTCAACCAATCCACTTCCTTAAAGCAGTACTGCCTGATCCAGCATCACTTGGACCACGCACAAAAGGGAAAACAAATATCGGTTGTATCGTTCGCGGTCTAAAAGATGGCAAGGAAAAAACTTATTATGTGTACAACGTATGTGACCACGAAGAATGTTATAACGAAGTTGGTTCACAGGCGATTTCTTACACAACTGGTGTACCAGCAATGATTGGTGCGATGCTTGTGATGAACGGTGAATGGCGTAAACCAGGCGTTTGGAACGTCGAAGATTTCAATCCAGATCCATTCATGGATGCGCTAAATAAATGGGGTCTACCATGGCAAGAAAGCCATAATCCCGAATTACTTGACCTTGATTTAGATGCAAAGGAACTAAGCAAATGAAACCAATTGATTTTTCAAAAGTTCCATCCCCTTCTTACGTAGTGGATGAGCGATTATTAACAAAAAATCTAGAGCTTTTAAAATCGATTCAAGATCGTACAGGCTGCCGTATTTTACTTGCCTTAAAAGGATTTTCAATGCACTCAACATTCCCTTTAGTAGGTAAATATTTAGCCGGCATTACATCAAGCTCACTTCATGAAGCACGACTTGGCTATGAAAAAATGGGCAAGGAAGTACACGTTTATGCACCTGCTTATATGGAGCATGAGATGGACGAGCTTCTAGGCTATGTTGAGCACATCGTGTTTAACTCATTTAACCAATGGGCACAGTACAAGGATAAAGTAAAATCTGCTGGTAAAACAATTGAATGTGGTATTCGTATTAATCCTGAGTACTCTGAAATTGAAACAGCACTTTACGATCCTTGCTACACAAATTCTCGCCTAGGTACAACATTAGCCAACTTCGACAAGTCACAACTTGACGGTATTGATGGCCTACACTTCCATGCAATGTGTGAGCAAAATTCAGATACGTTAGAGCGTATTATACAAGTTGTCGAAGAAAAATTTGGTGATGTTTTGCATCAAATGAAATGGTTAAACTTTGGCGGTGGTCACCATATCACTCGTGAAGATTATGATGTGGAAAAGCTAGTGAATATCATTAATTATATTCAAGACAAGTATAACCTTCTCGTATATTTAGAGCCAGGTGAAGCTGTTGCACTAAATACTGGTTATTTAGTAGCAACTGTTCTTGATATTCAGAAAAACGGTATGGACTTAGCAATTTTAGACACATCGGCAACATGTCATATGCCAGACGTTCTAGAAATGCCATACCGCCCTATGATTATCGGTTCTGGTCAAGCAAATGAGCTAGCACACACATATCGTCTAGGCGGACTTACATGTCTTGCTGGTGATATTATTGGTGATTATTCATTTGAACAACCTTTAAAACCAGGAGATCGTCTTGTATTCACGGATATGGCACATTACTCAATGGTGAAAAACCATATGTTTAATGGGGTAAACCTTCCATCAATCGTTTCTTATAACGATGAAGAAGGCATTAAAGTTATTCGTGAATTTAAATTTGAAGACTATAGCGGTCGACTTTCCTAATAGAAAAAATCCTCTCCAACTTCAGCTGGAGAGGATTTTTTATTATGGCCGCATATTCATCCAACTATCGACATGATGAATGGCAAAACCATTAAAACTTGTTTTATTGGCATAATGACGATGAACCGTTGCTAATTGTTTATTCATAAAGGCTTCTCCATTATCATAAAAGGTAATTGTTTTCCCCTCGTTAGAAGCGCCTGTTTCTACACCAATCACAATTGATTTATTTACTTTTTGTGCATACTCTATTTCATTTTCAACTATTTTGATAATGTTTTTAGCTGCATCTCGATAGGCCATGATCGAAACACTATCCACTTGATCGATAACCCATTCAGCTAATATACCATTGCCATATTGATTGCTATAAGCGATCTCATCAAACCAAAATGGCATATCGACTTCCAAAGGTATTTGTAATTGATTGGCCCCCTCTTTCGCTCTAGTAAGGAGCGCTTGATAGGATTCTATTGTATTTACTTGGTTCGAGCTCCATCCACTATTTAGATAAGGCTCTACATCCAGGTGGACTCCAGAAAATTGCTCTGTTGTTAATGCACTCTCATTATATGTATGTAACCACTCAAACAGTTGATCCTGCATTTTATAGCCATCCTCTGATACCCAACTTGCAGCACCATCCAATGCATATACTTTTATACCTTTTGTTGTTGCTTTGTCAATAAAGCTTTTATAATTGTCATTTGCTATATCAGTATTAATCTGTAAATAGACTTTGTTAACATCTTTGCTTTCTAAAAATTGGAGTACGCCTGATTCATCTTCAACAATTTTTGTCGTATCCCATAACCAAGTTGCTCTATCTTGCATGGCCGTTGCCTCTACCTTTCCTATTGTTAAACCTAGCGTACTTACAATTGTTACTATAAAAGCAATGATTGCTTTTGATAGTGAACGACTTACCATATGTTACATCTCCATTCTATTTACCAAGGCTCATAGAACAGAACCTGGCAACCTGACAATCATGCACTATACTAATATAGTGTTTAGACTCATGGCTTTGCGTCCTTCCCTTTCAGTGAAGTTTGCCTTTTACAGTAGTTTTATTACTTTACATAATACGCAGTTAGAACGAAAATGTCTGTAGGTCCAATTAATAATTATCGGGAGTACTGTTCGATAAAATCGTATAAACACAGGTGATTTTTACTATAGAAGCAAAAAAAAAACGTAGAGTACTCAAGCCTCTACGTTTTCATTTTCAAGCAATTTGTGCAAATAATTAATAATTTCACGAATACCTTCTAATGAATTCACAAGTATTTTTGGATCTACGTATGTAATCATACGATTTTCCAGATTTGCCACAGCTGTAAAGTAGCGTGTTTTTGAATAATTGACAAGTCCCACTTGCTTTAATACAGACTCATCAAAATCAAGAATTTCACGAGCATCTGTCACAAGTAATCCATAATTCACAACATCCGTGTTCAATACGATAACACGTGCTGTTGCAGTATTTGAAGAACGGTTGTAAAGAATACGTTCAAAATCAAGCACAGGCACAAGCTCACCACGAATTCTTGTGAAGCCTAGTAGATAATTTGGTAAATGAGGAATAGGTGTTACATGCTCTAACTTTTCAATCGAAATCGCTTGCTCCACAGGTACTGCATATTCTTCTGTACCACAAGCAAAGACTACTGCCTTTACACTTTCCATGCGGTCACATCCTTCGACTCTGTTGTTATTTTTTTGCAGACTCTTTTACAATTTCGACAAGTAAATCTGCTAATTTTTCTAATTCTTCTACTGGTATTTTTTCATTTGTTGTATGAATATCTTCATAACCAACAGATAAATTTACTGTAGGGATACCGAAGCCAGCAATAACATTGGCATCAGATCCACCACCAGAAATACCAAGCTTTGGTGTACGTTCAATGCTATGTGCAGCCGCCATTGCCACTTGAACAACTTTATCCTTTTCTGTTACACGGAAGCCAGGATACATTAGTTTCACTTCAACTTCAGCTTTTGCCCCTAATGAAGCAGAAACTTGCTCAAACGTTTCCTGCATATGCTTAGTTTGTGCATCAAGCTTCGTTTTGTCGATAGAACGTGCTTCTGCTAGTATTGTCACTTCATCACATACAATATTTGTTGCCTGGCCACCTTCAAAGCGACCGATATTTGCTGTAGTTTCTTCATCTAAACGACCAAGCTTCATTTGTGCAATACATTTAGAAGCAACCGTAATCGCAGATATTCCTTTTTCTGGAGCAACACCAGCATGAGCTGTTTTCCCAATTATTTTAGCGAAGATTTTTGCTTGGAATGGTGCAGCTGTTACAATACCGCCTACTTTGCCATCACTGTCTACAGCAAAACCATATTTTGCTTTAATTTTAGATGGATCTAACTCTTTAGCTCCAACGAGTCCACTTTCTTCACCAGCTGTAATAATAAATTCAATATCTCCATGTTCAATATTTTGCTCTTTTAAGCGTTTAGCCATTTCAAATAAAGCAGCAAGGCCAGCTTTGTCATCAGCACCTAAAATTGTTGTACCATCGGATACGATATAGCCATCTTCACGAAGAGACGGTTTAATACCTTTACCTGGAACAACTGTATCCATATGAGAAGTAAAATAAATAGGTTCGACATCCAACGAACCTTTTAATGTTGCAAGTATATTCCCTGCTCCATGCCCGTTACGAGTATGTGCATCATCTTGTTCTACTGTAAAACCTAGCGCTGTTAATTTGTCGATTAAAATCGGCGCAATCACTTGTTCATGTTTTGTTTCTGAATCGATTTGTACGAGCTCAAAAAACTCTTCTACTAAACGACTTGTCATGTTGTAAGACTCCCTTAGTTTACGTGTTTTTCCACGTTATAGTATATATTTTATTTTAGCACAACGTCTGCAGAGTTGAAATAATTCGCTACGAAAATCACCAATCACTCCTTATTGCAAAATGAAGAAAAAACCTATGAAAGAAGGAGATTCTTTTCACAGGTTACTTCGATGCTTGGAAAATAGTTTCTTTCTCTTTTTGTAGAGACTGCAAATAATCCTCTGCCTTGTTATGTTTATCCTGCAGACGCCAAATCGTATTATGTACATCATCTTGTACACGAGAAACCTGTTCTCTTGCTGTTGATATTTTGGAATGGACGGACCAAGCTGAAAAAATGTCATCAAAGAAATAGTCCGCAAATTTTACAAATCCATCGGTCTCAACTGATAATGTTTTCGTAGACATATCATGTACATCCAGTAGTTCGTTATGAAAACGTTGCAAAGCTATTTGAGCATTATGAAGATAATTTTCGGACTTATCAAGTGCATCATGCTTTAAATGTGTAGCAATAAGTCCCCCACTAAAAAACGTATCCCATGTTGAGTATCCATTTGCGGAATGCAAGGACTCTGCTGCTTGTCCAAGCTTAGTCAGTGCTGCTTCACCAGCCTCTTCAGCTTCCTTTATTTCTACAATTAGTTGTTTCGTTAACATTTCTTCATGCGCTAATTGTTCTAGCCTTTTTGCCTGTTCAGGCTCATGTATTTGTAAGTAGCTTTTCTTTTTAGCATTTAATACGCTTAACGCCTCGTGCAACACTTGTTCATCAATTTGAGAAAGTTTAGTGTTTACTTGCCCTAAATCAGCTATCAAATCAGTTTCCATCTTCTTTGCTTCATTTATTTTTAATTCAAGCACGGCTGCCTTGTCGATTTCTTCTGCACGTAGCTCATCTTGTTGCCCTGTCCACGTACGAATCATATTCATAAAAGAAAAGCCTTCTAACTTATCGAGTTTCATACGAATTTGATTGAGTGCTGTAGAATGTTTATAAATTTCTTGTTGTGCATGCTCGATTTGCTTTTCAATTAAATCCCTTTGTTCACTTAACCTACTGACAGTTCTTAATTGTGCATGAATCATTTCCTGCTCTTTTTGTAATTGTTTCCATTCCATTCATCTCAACTCCTCTACATATATGTACGGTTGAAACGAGGATATGTTTCAATTATCTTTCTCATCAGCATTCCGTGTGATTGATTTCCGTTACGGCTGGGCGCTTTGCCGCTGACGCTTCGCTTTCGCGCAGATAAAACATTGTTGCTGACGCTTCGCTTTCGCACAGATAAAACATTGCCGCTGACGCTTCGCTTTCGCGCAGATAAAACATTGCCGCTGACGCTTCGCTTTCGCGCAGATAAAACATTGTTGCTGACGCTTCGCTTTCGCACAGAGCAAAGCTTAATGAGGGGCGTCCCTTGTGCCGCTTCACTCGCGTAATCCGCGGAAGCTTTAACTTCTCAAATTAGTTCAAGATTAAAAGAAAAGCCTAGTAATCGAATGACTACTAGACTTGTACAATTCTTATAGAGGAATGTTTCCGTGTTTTTTCTCTGGACGTGTTTCGTGTTTGTTTGATAGCATATCTAGCCCTTGAATTAACTTAATACGTGTATCACGTGGATCGATAACATCGTCTACCATACCGCGAGATGCTGCAACGTATGGATTCGCGAACTTTTCTTTATATTCTTCAATTTTCGCTGCACGTGTTGCTTCTGGATCTTCTGATTTGGCAATTTCACGCGCGAAGATGATGTTTGCCGCACCTGCCGCTCCCATAACCGCGATTTCTGCGTTAGGCCAAGCAAATACAAGGTCTGCTCCGATTGATTTAGAGTTAAGGGCAACGTATGCACCACCATATGCTTTACGCAGAATGACTGTAATTTTTGGTACAGTAGCTTCTGAGTATGCATAAAGGATTTTAGCTCCATGACGAATGATCCCACCATGCTCTTGTTTAACGCCTGGGAAGAAGCCAGAAACGTCTTCAAATGTAATGATTGGTATATTGTAAGCATCACAAGTACGAATGAAACGAGCAGCCTTGTCTGAAGAATCAATATCTAATCCACCAGCTAATACTTTAGGTTGGTTACATACAAGACCAACTGATTCACCAGCAATACGCGCAAAACCAACGACTACGTTTTTCGCAAATTCTGCATGAACTTCCATAAATGAGCCTTCATCCACTATTTGCTCGACAACTTTACGTACATCATAAGGACGAGTAGTTTCGATTGGTACAGTATCCACGATTTCTGGACGATAGTCATCACCCTCTGGTCGTGCCTGACGCGGTGCTTTTTCTTTATTATTTTGTGGTAAGTAGCTTAATAGTTTCTTAATTTCATTAATAGCTTCTTCTTCAGATGGTGCGCGGAAGTGTGCATTACCACTTACAGCGTTGTTTACTTTAGAACCACCTAAATCTTCAGCAGAGATTTTTTCACCTGTTACTGTTTCAATAACTTTAGGTCCTGTAATGAACATTTGAGATGTTTTATCAACCATTAGAATAAAGTCTGTTATTGCTGGAGAATATACCGCTCCACCAGCACATGGTCCCATGATAACGGAGATTTGCGGAATTACTCCAGAGTAGATTGCATTACGATAGAAAATATGGCCATAACCGTCAAGTGAAAGTACACCCTCTTGAATACGAGCACCGCCTGAATCATTTATACCGATGAATGGTGTACCATTTTTCGCAGCTAAGTCCATTACTGTTGCCATTTTTTTAGCATGCATTTCACCAAGCGCTCCACCAAATACTGTGAAATCTTGAGAGAATAAGTATACTGGACGTCCGTTGATTTTACCAAAACCTGTGACTACACCGTCACCAGGACCTTCCATTTTGTCCATACCGAAGTCTACTGTACGGTGTGTTATGAATGGGTTGATTTCAAAAAATGTATCTTCGTCAAGTAATAATTCAATACGCTCACGAGCTGTTAATTTCCCTTTTTCATGTTGCTTGTCGATGCGTTCATAGCCACCACCAAGTTCAATTACCGTCTTACGGTCATACAAGTCATTAATTTTGTCGAACATATCCATACTGATCACTTATCCCCTTTTCCACTTTTATCACATAATTCATATAACACACCGAAAGATGATTTCGGATGCATGAAAGCAACCTCAGCACCACCAGCACCTGGTCCTGGTTCATCGGATAATAGACGTACGCCTTTTTCGCGAAGCTCTGCCATACGCTCACGAATTCCTGTCACACCGAAAGCTACATGGTGAATACCTTCCCCACGTTTTTCGATGAATCCGTGGATAGCACTTTTTTCACTCATCGGTTCTAATAACTCAATTTTTACGTTACCCGCATCAATGAATGCAACACGAACCTGTTGAGATTCTACCTCTTCCACTTTCAGTAACTTTAAGCCTAAAGTTTCTGTATAATATGTAATGCGTTCATCAAGATCGCGGACTGCAATCCCAATATGATCTACTCTCTCCATGGTGACATCTCCTTCTGTTATGGTACATAATCTATTTTACAGACTTTTTCGTCAAAACTCTACTACTTGAGAAATTTTTCAGATTTGCTAAACTATTTATAAGAAAAGAAGGAGCGAACGAGCATATGAGTAATAAAAAATTTCAAAAAATCGTTATCTATACTATGATCGCGATTATGTTAATTTCATCTCTAGCATTTGGTTTATCAATGATAGTATAAAGAGAGGCGAGGCGTCTGCATTACTGCGGACGCTCTTTCTTTACATTTAAACCTTTAAAAGTCTGCTTAATTTCTAAATAGCGATCCATTTCCTCAATAAATTGATAGAGCGCCGCTTGTGCTAGAAATTGCTCATGGTTTTTCGGTAAAGGTAATTGGGCGAAATCTCGCTTTACCTGCTCTAGTTTTTCTCTAAAATGGCGAGCCGTATTTCCTGAATGAACGTGCTCACCGAGGTCTTGCAGAAAGTCGGCAACGATAATTGCCTCTTGTACTATAACAGGAAGTGCCGTTATTTTTGGAAGGACCCTGTCTATAATTTCTAGCTGTTTTTCACGCATATCAAAATAAACATAGTAGTCATTTTTCCGTCTCGTAAAATGATTTTCAACATCTTTAAATGCTAAGGATTTCGCATTATTTAATACTGTGATTGCTTCAATGATTTCCTGTCCATCCCACATTGTATCGCCTTCTCTTAAATAGTTGGCAATTTCTAAAAAAATCTTACTGTAAAGTTCCTCAATTTTAACTCGATAGTAATTTAATTCCTTTTGAATGTCTGGCATATACATATTTATAGCTATTCCCGTCCCATAGCCAATCGCCATTAAAGCAAATTCATTATAAACAAGTGCCAATGAAAAACTTTTAGCAGCATAAATATGCATAATAATAACCGCACTCGAAACAAAACCATCTGCTACCTTTAATGACACGATTGTTGGTATAAAAATGATAAGCATACCTGCTAATGTAAGCGGATGATAGGAAAATAGCTCAAAGCTCAAAAATGCATAAAGCATACCGATTATACTTGCGACGAATCGTGTATAAGCAGCATGAATGGATTTTTTCTTCGTTGGCTGTACACATAATATTGTTAGAATACCAGCAGATGCATAAGAAGCTAAATCAAAATATTGGGCAATGGCAATAGCGATTGCTGCACCAAATGCCGTTTTTAAAGTACGATAGCCGATTGAAAATTTCTTCAAGTCGACTGCCTCCTATCTTTCAGTATTCTACTTATTTTATTCATTTTAAGAAAACTATCAGCCAATCATTTAGCCAATATTACAAAAATTCCAATCGCACTATAATTACGTCTAAAGAATCAAAGCTATCCACGGGGAATGTGGTTAGGTAAGAAGTCTCCGCAGACGATTTATAGCCTGCGGAGCTTTCTACTAAAAAATAGCTTCTCTTTTAATTTAATGATTGAAATTAAAGTTCGTCGCAGTATTCTTCAAAGTTTGCTTGTAAATTTGTTACTACTGACATTGGGTCATGACCCTCAATTTCATAGCGTCCAACTTCTGCTACTACTTGTCCATCCTTTAATAACACAAATGACGGAGAGGATGGTAAGTGATCTTCACCGAAGTGATAACGAGCAGCTGCAGTTGCTTCTTTGTCTTGACCAGCAAATACCGTTACAAGATGGTCTGGACGTTTATCGTAATGTACGCATTGTGCTGCTGCTGGACGTGCAATACCCCCTGCACAGCCACATACTGAGTTTACCATGACTAATGTTGTACCTGGACGAGCAAACGCCTCTTCAACAGCTTCTGGTGTGCGAAGCTGCTCATAACCAGCACTCTCAATTTCTGCTCGTGCTGTTTTTAAAATTTCTTGCATAAATAAATCGTAATCCATATTCATATAGCGATTAGCTCCTTTCAAGTTGCGTCATCTTCATCAATTATGTCTCGGCATAATTGCGTCCGGAGGCTTAAACTTCTTTCAGCTGAAAGAAGTTTAACTCTAGCTTTAGATATTCGACGCTCATCATCTCCTATCATAGCAGTTAGTGACGAATTTGTGCACCTACTTGCTCATATAAAAGATGATATTATTTCTGTGATTGTTCATCGCTAAACAAACGATCCACACCTTGTGTTACTGTCAGCTGTCCATTTAAAATTTGACGTTCGAAAAGCTGCACTTGTGCTTTACGCTCCGGATTACCATAAAACGAATCAATTAACTGGTCAATAATCATCGATTGGAACCAATCTTTCGTCTGATTTTGGCGTCTGATTGACCAGTAATTATTTTCTTCAACAATTTGTCTGAATTCCCCTATTGTACTCCATACTTTGTCGAGGCCACGTTTTTCCCACGAACTTACCGGCATTGCTGTCGACATCCATCCTGGAGTTGCAGGCTGTAAAAAATGTAAGATTTGCTTGTACTCGGATACAGTTTTTTTCGCCAGACGAACATTATCGCCATCAGCCTTATGGACAACGATAGCATCAGCCAATTCCATAATGCCCTTTTTCATGCCTTGGAGCTCGTCTCCTGCACCTGTTAATACTAACAGTAAGAAGAAATCAACCATACCACGGACATACGTTTCACTTTGTCCAACACCGACTGTTTCTATTAAAATGACATCATAGCCTGCTGCCTCACAAACAAGCATTGTTTCACGTGTCTTTTTATGAACACCCCCAAGGGTACCAGCTGATGGAGAGGGACGAACAAAGGCATTAGGCTTTTTCACGAGCTCTTCCATTCGAGTTTTATCGCCTAAAATGCTTCCTCCTGATAAAGAGGAGCTTGGATCAATCGCAAGGACTGCCACTTTTTTTCCCATCTCACAAAGCATCGTTCCGAAAGCCTCAATAAACGAACTTTTTCCTGCACCAGGAACGCCAGTAATCCCAATACGGACACTGTTTCCTGTATGTGGTAGAAGCTCTTGTAGAAGTTCTTGTGCTTGCACTTTATGCGTTACGTTTGAACTTTCAATGAGTGTAATAGCTTTTGACAAGTGTGTACGAGAGCCTGCACGTACTTCTCGTGCAAGCTCCTGTATGTTTAAATTGTCTGCTTTTTTCTTTCGGAATTTTTTCGGTGTACCATATTGCATTCCGTCGTGAGTTGCCTCTACTCCGTCCATAACAAATAGCGCACTTTCTGGCATTCCTTTGTTTTTGTCCATTATTCAGACACTTCCTCATAACCTAGACGTTTGTAGATTTCTTCAATAATTTTTTGTGCCGATACAGGAATAACTGTACCAGGACCAAAGATTGCTACTGCACCTGCGTTATATAGGAACTCATAATCTTGTGCTGGAATAACTCCTCCAACAATGATGATGATATCTTCACGACCTAGTTTTTCTAGCTCTGCTACTAATTCAGGAACTAGTGTTTTATGACCGGCTGCTAATGAAGATACACCAATGACATGAACATCGTTTTCTACCGCCATTTGAGCTGCCTCAGCAGGTGTCATGAATAACGGAGAAATATCAACGTCGAAGCCTAAGTCCGCGTAACCCGTTGCCACAACCTTCGCACCACGGTCATGTCCATCTTGTCCCATTTTCGCTACTAAAATACGTGGACGACGGCCTTCATTTTCAAGGAACTCCTCAGTCATTTGTTTCACTTCAGAAATTTGCTCTTCATCTGAGAAATTTGCAGAGTATACGCCAGAGATCGAACGGATTACTGCTTTATGACGACCAGAAACAACTTCAATTGCATCGGAAATTTCACCTAATGAAGCACGAGCACGTGCTGCATCTACTGCTATTGCTAATAAGTTTTCTCCACCATCTTGTGCTGCTTTCGTTAATCGTGCTAGATGTTTTTGTACTTCTTCTTCATTTCGAGCTGCCTTCATTGCTTCTAGACGTTCGATTTGCTTTTGACGAACTAGCGTATTATCAATGTCTAGAATGTCGATAGGTTCTTCTTTTTCTAAACGATATTTGTTGACACCAACAATCGTTTCTGTTTTAGAGTCGATTTTCGCTTGACGTTTTGCTGCAGCTTCCTCGACTTTCATTTTTGGAAGACCTGTTTCAATCGCTTTCGCCATACCGCCAAGTTCTTCGATTTCTTCAATTAATGCCCATGCAGATTTTGTAATTTCATCTGTTAATTTTTCCACATAGTACGAACCACCCCATGGATCAATAACTTTTGTCATGGCTGTTTCTTCTTGTAAGAATAGCTGTGTATTACGTGCAATACGTGCAGAGAAATCCGTTGGTAGCGCAATCGCTTCATCAAGTGCATTGGTGTGAAGAGATTGCGTATGCCCCATTGATGACGCATTAGCTTCGATTAATGTACGTGTCACATTGTTAAATGGATCTTGCTCTGTTAAAGACCAGCCAGACGTTTGTGAGTGTGTACGAAGTGCTAATGTCTTAGGATTTTTCGGATTAAACGTTGACATCATTTGTGCCCAAATGCGACGAGCTGCACGCATTTTTGCCACTTCCATGTAATAGTTCATACCAATTGCCCAGAAGAATGATAGACGTGGCGCAAAGGCATCAATGTCGATTCCAGCTTTTAGCCCGGTACGAACATACTCCAGACCATCTGCTAATGTATAAGCCAGCTCGATGTCATTTGTTGCTCCTGCTTCTTGAATATGGTAACCAGAGATCGAAATTGAGTTAAATTTTGGCATATATTTCGCTGTAAACTCAAAAATATCCGCAATAATCTTCATAGACATTGCTGGTGGATAAATATATGTGTTACGAACCATATATTCTTTTAAAATATCGTTTTGAATCGTACCAGCTAACTTGTCTGGTGTAACTCCCTGTTCTTCAGCAGCAACGATATAGAATGCAAGAACTGGTAATACCGCTCCATTCATCGTCATAGAAACCGACATTTGATCTAAAGGAATTTGATCGAATAGGATTTTCATATCTTCTACAGAGTCAATCGCTACCCCAGCTTTACCAACATCCCCTGTTACACGTGGATGATCTGAGTCATAGCCGCGGTGGGTTGCTAAGTCAAAGGCAACGGAAAGACCTTTTTGACCCATTGCTAAGTTACGCTTGTAGAATGCATTTGATTCTTCAGCCGTTGAGAAACCAGCATATTGGCGAACAGTCCAAGGACGAGCTACATACATCGTAGGGTATGGACCACGTGTATTAGGCGCAATACCTGCAACATCATTTAAATGTTTTGCATCTTTAACATCTTCTTTTGAATATATATCTTTAATTTCAATACCTTCATTTGTCATGAATTTTTCATCTGATGCTTGAGGTGCTTCAGCTACTAAAACTTTTTCGATTTCAACTGCACTAAAATTTGGCTTGCTCATCGTTGGACCTCCTTCATGCTAGCGAACACTGAATTTAATTTTTCAATGATGTTCTGTCCTGCGAAAATAAAGCCGTTTAAGCCATTTGCTAACCAAGCTTCTTCTTCGTCTCTAAATTTACCTGCAACGTCAACAATTACGTTAGCTGGTTTACCTGCTAAAATTGCTGGTACTAACTCTTTTGCATCATCATCGTTACCAGCAATCACCACATACGTTGCTTCTGTTGCATTTAGCCAAGCTAATGCTTCTTCAGCTGTTGCTACTGGTTCACTTTTTTCTGGTACTAGACCTACAGTGTTTAAGAAACCTGACACAAAATCAGCACGTGGTTTTGAGCTTTTCAGTGTACCTAATGCTAAAATTCCTGTTTTTACATTTGCAGCTGTCATCTCCATACGTAATTGCTCGAAAGGTACAGCAACTCGTTTAACTTCTGCAAATTGAGGATTTGTTTCGCTTTCAAGCACATCAGCAGGGTTAGCATAAATATTTGTACCGATTAATGATTGCTTACGCGTTTGTGCCGACTTGATACGAGCTTGATAAGATTTTTCTAGTTCCTCCGTAAGCTTTCCTGATGCAATGAAAGCGTCAATGCCTCCAGCTGCTACTATTTCTATAAATAAAGCCCAAGCTTCTTTAACAAAATCTGCCGTTAATGACTCAATAAAGTATGAGCCACCAGCTGGGTCAGTAACTTTTAAAACGTTTGTTTCTTCTTTTAAAATTAATGATACATTTCTTGCAATACGAATAGATTGATCTGTTGGTTTCGTTAATGCATCGTGAGGGTGAACTGTAAAGACATCCGCACCACCAATTAAGCCAGAAAGCGCTTCATTTGCTGCACGTAATAAGTTTACATAAACATCCAGCTTAGAGAAGCTTCTTAAAGATGTTTCTGCAAGAGTAGGGATTTTTACGTTTTCTGTTACACCGTATGCCGATGAGAACGCTTTCCAAAGTACTTTAAAAGCACGGAGTTTAGCAATTTCTGTAAAGAATTGCGTATCAACCGCAAAGGATACATAAAATTTCTTAGCGAATGCTTCAAAGCTTTCTTCTTGATTTGCGTATTTTGCCGCTAATGCAAGTGCATATGCTAATTCCTGCACAGCGTTAGCGCCTTCATTGTGATAAACCGTTGTGTCCGCGCCGATCGAGCGCACGCTCGGGAAATCATTTAAAGTGATAGGGTTTTTTGATACGATGAAACCTTTTACAGTTTCTCGCTGATCAACTGTTATTTTTTCGAATACTGCTAATAATGGGTCATTTGAATTCTCAACCGAAATTTTAAACGAATATTCTGAGAAATAATTCGCTAATTGTGCCAATACTTCTTCAGTCCATTCAAAATTTACACGGCTATCAATTGTTACTACTTCATTGCCTCGAGCTAAACTGTCATCAAGCTTTGCAAAAAATGCTTCGCTTGTATCAGCATATATTTGTTGAGCCACTCGAAATGCTTGATTATTTTGTAGGGAACGGATTGTGGCAACTTGTTTATCAAGTTCTTCACCAAGTTTTGCTACTAAACTTTCTTGAGTGTAAAGTGGTTCTAATGTAAGACCTTCACTTGTTTTCGTTAAAAGAGACTCGAATGGTTTCCCTTTTAAAGCCTTGATTGCTGCATCTTGCCATTCTGAATAGGACGGCTTTTCAAATTCAATATTTTTCATGTTGTTTGACATGCGGACGCTTAATCAGCTTCCCCCCTTAGTAGTTTCTATTTTTTATTCTACATGACAAATTGCGACTGGAAAAGCAAAAAAAATTCGGAAACCGTTATACAACAGGTTTCCGACAAGTCATCAGTAGACTGACGTTGAAGATTTATTTGTATTTTCGAGTATTTCTTTTACTCTATTTAGGAATTTACCACAAACAAGTCCATCGAGAACTCGATGATCTAAAGATAAACATAAATTCACAATATCTCGTGCAGCGAACATGCCACCAGGTAAAACAACCGGTTTTTTTACAATACTTTCCACTTGAAGAATTGCTGCTTGTGGATAATTAATGATGCCCATCGACTGAACAGAGCCGAATGCACCCGTATTATTTACCGTAAATGTACCACCTTTTATATCATCCATCGTCAGTTTTCCAGCACGCACTTTCGCTGCAAGCTCATGAATTTCCTTGGCAATACCTTTAATGGATTTTTCATCAGCGTGTTTTATAACAGGAACAAATAATGCATCATCTGTCGCGACAGCAATGGAAATATTTATGTCATGCTTTTGAATAATTTTGTCCTCTGCCCACATAGAATTCATCATTGGGAATTCCTTTAGAGCTTGCGCGACAGCTTTTACAAAGAAAGCAAAATACGTAATATTAAAGCCTTCTCTTTGCTTAAACTCCGTCTTCATGCTATCGCGATATGCTACTAAATCAGTAACGTCTACTTCCATCATCATCCATGCATGCGGCACTTCATGAACACTTCGCACCATATTATTCGCAATGGCACGGCGCACCTTTGTTACTGGAATTTCAATATCACCTGCTTGAAGAGGCTGTGCCGGTGTGGCTGGTTTAGCATTCTCCAGTGAAGCAGGTACAGCAACTGGTGTAGGCTGTTCAACAGCTGTATGGACCGTAGTCAAAGTTTCAACTTGGGAAGTTGGTATATTTCCTGCTTCAATCAGTTTCATGAGGTCTTTTCTTGTAATACGACCTCCTTCACCTGTTCCTGTGACTTGATCAAGTGCAATATCATGCTCTTGTGCAAGTCGAAGAACCGCTGGTGAATAGCGAACTTTATCTTGTCGAACTGTTTTTTGCGCTACTACCGAAGCTGTTGTTGGTGGCTGAACCTCTTGCTTCTTTTGTACACCAGCATTTAAAATTGCTGTGCTTACTGCTGATTTTTTCGGTGAAGGCGGAGGAGGTAGCTCGCTGTCACCTGCTATTTCAACGCAACAAACGACTGCTCCAACAGGTAATGTTTGCCCTTCCTCTGCAAGTAGTTCTGTAATAACTCCTTCAAAAGAAGACGGAATTTCAGCATTTACTTTATCAGTTACAACTTCTGCTAGTGGATCATATTTTTTTACTGTATCACCTGGCTTTACAAGCCACTTTTCAATCGTACCCTCTGTTACGCTTTCGCCAAGCTGAGGCATTGTAATATTTTGAATCGCCATCATCTATTCCTCCCATCAATTATGCCTAGGCGTAATTGCACCTGACGCACCGCTATAGCATTGACAACGACACTGTTTCACTTACGCGTAGATAAACAATTGTGCAGATTATGACTTATCATAAATAGCTACTAGTTTCATCTCCTATCGCACTTGCTTAGGTGGGTCATCGCAGAAACTAGTAAGCAACGTTCATTCCAGCCAAAATCTATTTATCCGTCCGAGGCTTTAACTGTTTCACTAAGTATCCCTGCCACTTAGTGAATAAAACCACCAATATACAGAAGTTTGCCCTTTGTTTTAAAAAGCAGCTAGTTCTCGCATCGCGCGTTCTACTTTTTCAGGGTTGATCATGAAATACTTTTCCATTGTTGGTGCATACGGCATCGCCGGAACATCTGGTCCTGCTAGGCGTTGAATTGGTGCATCAAGCTCAAATAAACAATGCTCTGCAATGATTGCTGCAACCTCACTCATAATGCTGCCCTCTTTATTATCCTCAGTAACTAGTAAAACTTTACCTGTTTTACTTGCCGCCTCAATGATTGCTTCTTTATCGAGTGGATATACCGTGCGTAGATCAAGAATATGCGCGGAAATCCCGTCTGCTGCTAGACGCTCAGCTGCCTGTAATGCAAAATGGACAGCTAAACCATACGTAATGACAGTAACATCTTCCCCTTCACGCTTAACATCTGCCTTACCAATCGGTAATGTGTAATCGTCCTCTGGCACTTCACCTTTTATGAGTCGATAAGCACGTTTATGTTCGAAAAATAGTACTGGATCCTCATCACGGATTGCTGCTTTTAACAAGCCTTTTGCATCATACGGTGTGGATGGAATAACAATTTTCAAGCCAGGTGTTCCTGCAAAAAGTGCCTCTACAGATTGCGAATGATAGAGTGCTCCGTGAATACCTCCACCAAATGGTGCACGAATAACCATTGGGCAAGACCAATCATTATTCGAACGATAGCGGATTTTTGCTGCCTCAGAAACGATTTGGTTAACGGCAGGCATGATGAAATCAGCGAATTGCATCTCGGCAATCGGGCGCATACCATACATCGCAGCCCCAATACCAACTCCTGCAATGGCACTCTCTGCAAGAGGCGTATCAAGCACACGATATTCACCAAATTGCTCGTAAAGGCCTGTTGTCGCTTTGAAAACCCCGCCTTTGCGACCAACGTCTTCTCCTAAAATGAAAACACGCTCATCACGTTCCATCTCTTCCTTCATCGCTAATGTAATCGCATCAATATAAGACATCACTGCCATTACACGTCACCTCCGTCCACTGGTGCATATACGTATTTCAAAGCGTGCTCTGGCATTGCATACGGAGCAGCTTCTGCATAATCTGTAGCTTCATTCACCTCAGCCATGATCCGGTCTTCTATTTCAGCACGTATTTTTTCTGTCATAACTCCAGCATCCAATAGATACTTTTCAAATAACAGCACGGGATCCTTTGCCTTTCCTTCTGCTATATCCTCCGCAGTTCGGTATTGACGATCATCATCATCCGAAGAATGTGCCGTTAAACGATAAGTCACTGTTTCTATTAGACTTGGCCCTTCACCATTACGTGCACGATCTGCCGCTTCTTTGACAACCTTATACACTTGTAACGGACATTTTCCATCAACCGTAACACCTGGCATCCCATAGCCAATACCACGATCTGACACTTTCGCACAGCCTAATTGACGTTCAACTGGCACAGAAATTGCATATTGATTATTTTCTACCATGATAATTACTGGAAGCTTATGAACCCCCGCGAAATTCGCACCTTCATGGAAATCACCTTGGTTTGAAGAACCTTCACCGAGTGTAACAAAAGTAATAAAATCTTCTTTTTGTAGACGTCCCGCAAGAGCTACTCCCACCGCGTGTGGAACTTGTGTAGTAACTGG
This sequence comes from Lysinibacillus xylanilyticus, assembly GCF_001708185.1. Lineage (GTDB taxonomy): Bacteria > Bacillota > Bacilli > Bacillales_A > Planococcaceae > Lysinibacillus > Lysinibacillus xylanilyticus_A. The sequence goes on from NZ_MDDN01000004.1 coordinate 291,582, forward strand.
TGAAGAACCTGTTAAAATACGATTTTTCTTTTGTCCAAAATGTCCTGGCATTTGACGGCCACCGGAGTTAGGATCCTCTGCTTTGGCAAACGCTGATAACATCAATTCTCTTGGAGTCATTCCAAAATGTAACACAACACCCATATCACGATAGTACGGTGCAATATAATCTTTGTTATTATCGAGTGCAAAGGCTGCTCCTACTTGTGCTGCCTCCTGTCCCTGACAAGAAATAACAAACGGAATTTTTCCCGAACGGTTTAATAACCACATACGTTCATCTAGTCTTCTTGCCATTAACATCGTTTCGAACATTGCAAGTACATCTTCATTTGATAAACCTAAATCCTCATGCTTGATTTGAACATCTTGCATACGAACACCCCTTTCGTATTAAAAAAATACCTAAAGCATTTAAGATCACTCATGATAATACTTTAGTGATGAAATGTAGAATTTTAAAAATGAATAGCACGATGATCAACTGCTAAAGCTGATTCTCCTAACACCTCATTAAGTGACGGATGCGGATGAATGGCCTGACTAACTTCCCACGGCGTAGCATCAAGTAATTTGGCAAGTGATGCTTCTCCAATTAACTCTGTTACATGTGGTCCTACCATATGAATACCCAAAATATCATTCGTTTCTTCATCAGCAACAATTTTTACAAAGCCATCTGTCTCTCCATTAACTAACGCTTTTCCAATCGCCTTGAATGGAACCTTACCAATCTTCAATGTATAACCTTGCGCTTGTGCAGCACTTTCTGTTAAGCCAATACTTGCAACCTCAGGGTACGAATAAACGCATTTTGGAACCTTTAGAACATCAAGTGGCTCTGTTTTACCCGTTGCAATATGCTCAATTGCAGATAACCCTTCGTGTGAAGCAACATGTGCTAATTGTAAGCCACCGATCACATCCCCTATGGCATACATATGTGATTCCTTTGTTTGATACGAATCTTTGACTTTAATAAACCCATTTTCAACTTCTATCTCTGTATTTTCTAATCCAATACCTTGTGTATTTGCTTCACGCCCTACACAAAGCAATAATTTGTCTGCCTCAAATAATTCTTCCTTATCATTGACTTTTGCAGAAATGAAAACGTTATCATTTTCAATTTTCAAGGTACTCGTATCTAAGCGAGCATTGGTCACGATACGGACTCCTCTTTTTTCCAGCTGCTTCGTTACTTCTTTTACAATATCTGTATCCTCCGCAGGTAAAATGGATGGTCCATATTCTATGACTGTTACGTAAACCCCAAAATCACAAAGCATCGAAGCCCACTCAATTCCAATAACTCCTCCGCCCACAATTAACAATGACTTTGGCAGTTCTTCCATTTGCAGTGCATGATCAGAGTTCATCACATATTTACCGTCAATTGTTAGCCCTGCCATTCCTCTTGGTTTAGAACCTGTGGCAATGACAACATTTGTTGGTACAAGCATTTCATTTTCATCACCATTCGCCATTTCAACTGAAATAGTGCCAGGCATTGGTGAGAAAATGGACGGTCCTAAAATTCGCCCTGTTCCCTGATAAACGTCTATCTTACCTTTTTTCATCAGTGTATTCACACCTTGGCTCAATTGCTCAACAATCGCTTGTTTCCTAGCCTGCACTTTGTCGAATTGTAATGTAACCCCTTCAATATTTACGCCATATTCAGCGGATGTTTTAGTTGCCGTTCGATACACTTCTGCACTTCGAAGTAAGGCCTTACTCGGTATACAACCTTTATGCAAGCATGTTCCACCTAGACGTTCACGTTCAACAATGGCTGTTTTCAAGCCCAACTGTGCAGCGCGAATCGCTGCAACATAGCCTCCTGTACCTCCGCCTAAAATGACAACATCATAATTTTGAGCCATATTGATTCCCCCTTATGAGAAAAATGCTAAAGCATCCTATTCGCTTCAATCACATTCAGATGTGTCGAGCTTTAGCTTATCTTCATTGAAAGCTATTCATTTACCATTTTAAAGGTAGAAGAAGTCAACAATGCGACTTCTTTCAACGACTATGCGGTTCTTAACGACCGTTTAAAATATTTTTTTCATTTTTCAGGAATTGGCTACGAGACTTTGATACTCGAGCAATACGTTCCTCTGCTAAACGGTTAGCCGCTACATATGTCGGGATGCCGTCACGTTTAGAGATAGTGAAGATTTTTTCGATGCTATCATAAATGCCTTCAACACGCTTCATCGCACGCTCACTATTATATCCATATAATTCATCAGCTACATTAATTACACCACCTGCATTGATCACATAATCAGGTGCATAAACTATTCCTAATTCATGTAAATAATCGCCATGACGAGAATCTTGTAATTGGTTATTGGCAGAACCAGCGACAACCTTTGCTTTTAGTTGCGGGATCGTTTCATCATTTAAAATGGCACCTAATGCACAAGGTGAGAAAATATCAACTTCCTGTGAATAGATTTCCTCTGGTGCCACAGCAGTCGCACCAAAATCATTCACAACTCGATCAATTGCCGCTTTATTAATATCTGTAACAACAAGTTTTGCCCCCTCATTATGTAAATACTCGCAAAGCTTGTAGGCAACATTTCCAAGCCCTTGTACAGAAATTGTACGTCCCTCCAGTGAATCAAATCCAAATGCTTCTTTTGCCGCTGCTTTCATACCACGGTAAACTCCATACGCCGTTACTGGAGATGGGTTTCCTGATGAACCAAATGCCGGAGAAATTCCCGTTACATAATTTGTTTCCTCATGAATTAAATCCATATCTGTCACTGTTGTACCAACATCTTCTGCTGTAATATAGCGACCATTTAGCCCTTGAATGAATCGTCCTAGTGCACGGAACATTTCTTCATTTTTATCTTTAAATGGGTCACCGATAATGACCGTTTTTCCACCGCCAAGGTTTAAACCAGCTGCAGCATTTTTATAGGTCATCCCTCGTGCTAAACGCAATGCATCCTCAATTGCATTTTCTTCTGATGCATATGTCCACATACGTGCCCCGCCTAGTGCTGGTCCAAGTGTTGTGTCATGGATCGCGATAATCGCTTTTAACCCTGATGCTTCATCTTGGCAAAATACCAATTGTTCATAATCATACTTTTCCATATACTTGAAGATTTCCATGAAAACTCGCCCCTTTGCTTTGGAAAGTGCATCCCCAAATGCCCATCCCAACTCGTATAATAAATGTTTAACAATGGATAATATTGCTCCATATATTTTTACAATACTCACAATTTCGCAATTTATCAACTATTATTACACTTTCTTGTTTAAGTAAGAATTTTCTAAACATTCAGTTATAGTTACTAGGTTTATATTTTACTCGCAGTAAGGTTCATCCGTTACATAGATTTACTAGCTTCCTTGACATTCCAATATCCACAGGTACAATTAAAGTTAGGTATAAGGAGGGACATGCATGGCTCGTTTTGCTGCATTTATTGTAATGCTTATTCCAGGCCTTATGGCTGCGGGTGGCATTAAATTCATGCGTGATACATTATTTGGTAAGCTCATCTCACCTTTCCCATTTTTATGGCTGCAATTCGTCGTTGGCATTATTTTCTTTGTTATTGGCTTTGGCTTTTTCGCAGGATTTTTACTTCATCGCGATCGAAAAAATGGAAAAGTGGCCCCGCGCTTCCAAAAAAAATAAAAATAGCTATCCAAATAAGTCACGACAGACTTACTGGATAGCTATTTTTTTCTTACATATTTTTTTGTAACGAAAGCACAGCGTTAGCACAAATATTTTCTGTAACAAAGCACAGCGGCAGCTACAAATGTTTTATCTGTGCGAAAGCGTAGCGGCAGCTACAATTACGTCAAGGTGAAATGGATTAACGTTGCTGTTTCGCAATTACTTTATCAGGATAATCAGTAATCCAACCTATTACGGCTGGATGCGGATTCGTTAAAAATGTTTCATTACCATCAATCGCATAAAAACGACATGCTTTATTACTTGCTACACACGCCTCTATAAACCTAGGTTTATAATACCTTTTATGCATATGCACGCTGTCAATAGCTTTATAATCACTGAGCAAATCCCATTTTAATTTCTTTGTTGCGATAAGTGCTGTTTCATATTCTGGCTTATATTGCTTTACAATCTCCAGTAGCTCGTAGTGAAATGATGAAAAATGGCTACCTACAGGAAAAGTAAGATCATGAAGTATTTGAATGAGTGCGCTTTTATTATCTAGGACTGTCGATTTTAATTCGATATTTAAGGGTAGTTGTTGCGAATTTGCCCATGCTAAAACTAGATCAAACGTTGGTATTTTATACGTTGAAAATAATCGCTTCCATGGCTTTCCAAGTTTAAAGCTTAATAGCTCCTCTATCGTACATTCATTCACAAGTTTATTGATGCCAACCAATCTTGACAGCTGTGGATCATGATACACAACCGGAATTCCTTCTTTTGAAAGCTGGATATCTAATTCAATGCCATCTGCCCCTAGCTCTAATGCCTTTTCAAATGCCTTAAAGCTATTTTCAAGTGCATACGCTGAAGCCCCACGGTGTGCAAATACTGGAATGAACGATTCTTTAGACATTTAACTCACCAAATTCAATTAAGAATTTACCATTTGTCATTTTACTTAAAAAAGATGATTTTTTACCAATTTGAATAAAGGTACCAGGATGAGCTTCCTTTTTCACAATAATTTCCTCTTTCCCAGCATGACGCATTTCATCCATCGCTAGTTTAATCTCACGATCATGTGTGGCCGCTTCCGCCTTCAATTTGGCTAAGCCTTGTTTTGTTTCCTCAAATGTAGCTATCTGTTCCTTAGACATTTGGTTAAGGAATGGTAGTAAGTTTTTAATTTTCGTCTCGTGCTCTGAAATTTCTAATTGCAGTTGCTTCAGATGCGTTGCCTTCCCTTGTATAACGGAATAGCTTTCCTGTTTATTGATGCTTTCGATGATTAAATCAGTCCGACGCTCTAAACGATTCCCAGAGATGGCAGTGACGATTGTATTCTTGGCTACTGCACGACCACCAATTATTTTCCCTTTTCGTTCGTCCACATAGATAGAATGTGCAGAGAGCTGTGATCCCAATGCATATGATCCTATATGAATACTGTCAGCCGCAACTAAATTCGCCTCATTAACATGCTTCACGAAAATATTGCCGCCTGCCTCTACAAGAGTTGATCCTAGGCCAAAAATTCCTCCTCGAATGTAGACATCACCTTCAATGGATTTAATTAGTTTGGCACCGCTTACACCTTCAGCACCCTCAATGGAAATATCTCCAGTAGCAATGACTGTATAACCCGATATAACTGTTCCTTTTATGCTAAGAGAGCCATTAAATTCGAGATTCCCTGTTTCAACGCCAACATCTCCATGAATTGGCAAATGTCTATTAACACCAATCATGCCCTTAACATCATCTAATACTCCAGCTATTTTCGAACGGATTACAACTTTTCCATCCTCTTCCACTTCATAAGCTGATTTTTTATCGTACCGTATAGGAAAATCTCGACCTGGTACAGCAGCCATAATTTCACCTAGTACATTTTGTCCTGGTTTACCTAATGTCGCAGGGATTTTCTCGCCTAGCCATGAACCCTCGGAAATTTCAGAAATAAAGTTCATGTCATAATAATCAGCTTTCCCATCTTCGCTAATTAACGGCTTTCTCTCGGGTTTAGGTAAATATGTAATTTGTGCATCGGTTCCTGTTACAGGATGTGTTCCTTGAGCAATTAAAAATGCTTTTCCTGGCTCAATCTTTGAAATATCGAAATCTAAAATTCCGTGGACAATTCCTTCGTTTTCGAGAGTTTCCAAAATTTGCCGAGTCAAATTTTCTTTATTCTTTAAAATAAAATCATGTGTTTCATTTATAAATATAGAGGCAGACATTTTATCTCGTGCAATTTCTGCTTCAACATTCGGAAGCCAACGACCAATTTCAACAGGGTTTGTATTTGCTGTTGCTAAAACATTCTTTAATATTGAAAAATTAGACAATTTAAGTCGGGGATGACTTCGTAAAATACTATCAAATTCTTTTAATGGGAAACCAGCACTGTATGTAAGTATAAATACCTTGCCATTTTCTTCTGATAATTCGAAGTTATCATTTCGAACTAGTATCAAGCTACCTCCTCCTTTCTTCTAACTGTAAGTATATACAATCTATTTACATTTGTTTAGAGACAATTGTCACTACTGATGAAGAAAATATACCTACTTTATCAGTAAAACATGTACACACCCATTCCATTTTCCTCACCTTCGTTAGTCAATACAGACTATAATAAAGGTATTTTTTTACTAAATGACAAATTTACACCTTTATTACAACAGGTAATCATTGTGAATAATAGGGATATTTACTAAATCACAAATTAATTCATACAATATGTAATCTTTCTATCATAATTTTTATGACCCTGCATACGTCTTCAATACTAGAAATACGTATTATAAACAGACTAAATGAAAGAATAATAAGGCTACGAGTTATTCCCTCTTGTCGTAAATGTAGTAAGTTTTTCACCATCAGTACTCGATGATTCATTATAAACCTGGAGGAAAAAAAGTCTCAATACGAATATGACCGCCTAGTTGTTCGACATCTAGAAGTTGATCTCGCGTCATATAGTAAATGCTCATGCTCCCGTTAATTCCTAGTCGGACTTCATATAAATTATTCTCTACCTGCGTTATCTCTAACGAATTGTTATCGTCAAGTTGAAAGTTTACGCTTTTCATATATTATCACCTCGTTCAATTATAACGGATTACTAATCAATAAAAAGAATCAACAGCTTAGATTTAAACTGTTGACCATTAAAATTTATAACTAACCTAATACATATTCTGCTAATACACTTTGAACTTTATAGATGTTAGTCGATTTATTAAAATGTTTCTGTATTGGGATCTGACTACTTGAAACCCAAATTTTTAATTCAGCATCTAAATCGAATGTTCCCGCAGTTTCAACTGAAAAATGAAGAATATTCTTATATGGAATTGAATGATATTCCGTTTTCTTTCCTGTTACTCCTTGTTTATCGATTAAAATAAGTCTTTTATCCGTAAAAATAAAGGTATCCCTTATAATTTTATATGCATTTTTAATTGTCTCATTCGGTATTAATAAATCTTTCACTTCTTCTTGTAATTTTTCAAAATTTACTTCGCTTGCGTTACCTATAATTCCATCAAATAACCCCATTTCAATTCCCCCTTCAAATGTTCATTCTTTATTTAAAATATGAGATTAATTTTCCATACATTCAATACGTTACAGGTAATCTCCAAATGCTTAAAACTCGATCATAAGCAGGAAACATCGATAAGGAAAATAAAAATAAGCTCATCACCATAACGTGTGGTTGATTTCCGTTCCGACTGAGCGCTTTGTTGCTGTCGCTTCGCTTTCGCACAGATAAAACATTTGTTGCTGTCGCTTCGCTTTCGCACAGATAAAACATTTGTTGCTGTCGCTTCGCTTTCGCACAGATAAAACATTTGTTGCTGTCGCTTCGCTTTCGCACAGATAATACATTTGTTGCTGTCGCTTCGCTTTCGCACAGATAATACATTTGTTGCTGTCGCTTCGCTTTCGCACAGATAATACATTTGTTGCTGTCGCTTCGCTTTCGCACAGATAAAACATTTGCTGCTGACGCTTCGCTTTCGCGCAGAGCAGAGCTTCCTGGGGGCGTCTGATGAGCCGCTTCACTCGCGTTGCTCGCTCCAATCAACCTATATATATGACATACGTTTTAGCAAATATCATCCACAACTATTGGTGATGAGTAGAAAAGTAGGCGCTTTTAGATTCCAAGGAAAAATGCACCATATAATACTAAGTATTGATTTTTAGACATGAAAAATGCAGTAATTTATCATATAGCCTTTTACATTCTAAATCTAAAGTATTTTTGTGGCAGTTTTGATATTTTCGATAATACTTTCAAATTCACCACATTCCTCAAAATCAGGAAATGCGCTGAGTTTTCAAAAACAATGAAATTTTTGACTGGTACTTTGATTAAATCGAAATACTTTCTTGATACATGCATTGAAACTTTGAAGCATAAAAAAATACGCCCCCTCAAACAGTCGGCATAAAACTGTCTAAAAAGGCGTTACATAGTAGTAGTATAAGTGCAATAATTAATTAGCTTAACCATCATTCTCAGTAACGTCTGACATCTATAATTTCATTTAAAACAACGTTTAACTAGCCATCATGTCGATGCGAATCTTGTCTGCAATCATTGCGATAAATTCACTATTTGTCGGCTTCGACTTTAAATGATGTACGGTATAACCAAACATCGACGAAATCGATTCATAATTGCCACGATTCCATGCGACCTCAATGGCATGACGAATCGCGCGTTCAACTCGTGATGGAGTTGTATTGAATTTTTTAGCGATTTCTGGATATAAAATTTTCGTCACAGAGCCTAATAACTCGATATCTTCGAACACCATCTGAATAGCCTCTCGCAAATAAGAGTATCCTTTAATATGCGCAGGAACGCCGATTTCCTTAATAATAGCTGTGATCGTGCTATCCAATTGATGTTGATTTAATTTTTGAGGTGCTGCCGGTTGTAAAACACTTGTCTTTTTCGGAAGTGTTGCCTTCTGTCCTGCACAGTTTAAAATCTTTTGAACCAATTGATCAAATTCAAATGGCTTAAGCATAAAATAGGACGCACCTAAGTCTACAGCCTGTTTCATGACATCTTCTTGACCAAAAGCAGTTAACATTATTACTTGAACAGATGACATTTGTTCATTTTGATACATTGACTCCAATACAGCTAACCCGTCAAGATGCGGCATGATAATATCTAGCAGCAAAATATCTGGTTTAAATTCCTCCAACATTTGCAAACAAACTTTACCATTTGAAGCAGTTGCAATTATTTCAATTTCCGGATGCCCTTGAAAATACTGCTCCATCGTTTTCAATAACTCACGATTATCATCTGCAATTGCTACTTTTACCTTTGTCATTTCAATTCCTCCTTCTGAACTTTGCTTTGAATCACCACAAAGCGTCACACTACCCCTTATGCATTTTTTAGCACACTGTGGAAGTTTCGACATTTTTGTTTTAAAAACCTTTTCTATTTCCAAAAATGAGTATGTAGTCCGATAATTTCTTTTTTTATCGACAAGTTATGATAAATATTAACAAATCGTTGTTTGCTACTACTAATTATTTTAGTGAAAAAATTGAGATATAACTACAGTTTTTTTAAAGAATCGCTAATCCCTTCATAAATAAACGAAATACTTGGAGAACGAAATAATAAATAGCACTTTCATGAAAGAATGGAGCCGCCATATGGTATGGTAGCTCCATTCTTTCATGATGATTTTTTTAACATTTCTGCTACTGTAATTGCTGCGCCTTTTTTAGGTTCCTCCACAAACATATGTGTAACTGCACCTACAAAACGACCGTCTTGAATGATAGGACTGCCACTCATTCCCTGCAAAATACCACCTGTTTTTTTAATGAGCTTTTCATCAGATACTATGAATTCAAGGCGTTCATTTTCGACCTTTGTTATTTCAATTGTAAAAGTTTCCACCTTACTGCCCTCGATCGCGGTGTAAATTTCAGCTTTCCCTTTCTTTATATCCTTTTCATGCATAATTTCAATTGCTTTAGGCAAACTTTGTGGATAACCGTCTTCCCAACGGCCAAAAATTCCATAAACTGTATTTTTATCTATACTCCCTAATCGTTCCTGATGTTTTTTAATGGAGGATATTTTATAGCCGGGTTGACCAGGTATGCTTTTACGAATTTGTTGAATCGAAGCTAAGAAAATGGAACCAGCATGAAAAACAGGGGCTTCTTGTAAGGTTGAATCGACGATTTGATGGCCTAATGCACCGTAATTTTTTGTCTCTGGATCAATGTATGTCAATGTTCCTACTCCATCTGTTTCATCTTTTAAAAATGAAATAACATGTTTTGCTTCTTTCTCCTGTAAATCCAGCGTTATTTCTTTTCCTTCACTTTTTATCGTCCATTTCTGTTGTCCCTGCTGAGCAACAGCTTTTTTGGCGTCTGCAAGTGTTTTTACAGAAATATCATTTATTTTTTCAATAACAGCGCCTCCCTTCATCCATTGATTGGAAGCTAATAGCACATCATGCGCTACGAAAACATGTGATAACTGAAGTTGAATTCCAATTGCTTCGCCCATCGGAATAAGCTTTTTGGCGGCAAAAGCCTGTACGGGCATGAACAATAAAACGATGAGCATAGGCAAAATGACAAATTGACGCCAACGACGATACATACGACACCTCCTTTTCATTTTTGTCTTTTTACTATGTGTTGTTGTGGCATTCTTATAAGCGGTAAATATTTGTGCAAAAAGAAAAAAACCAGAAACAACGGAGCTGTTTCTGATTTTCTTCGCTATCTCATTTGTTTTTTTCGTTCATTAGCCATATTTAACAGCTCTGTAGCGTGCTGCAAAGTTAACTCTGTAATTTCTGCTCCAGATATCATCCGGCTTACTTCTTCAATACGTGCATCTGTATCTATTTCCAACAATGACGTAAATGTTCGATCATGTTCGACTTCTTTTTTAATAAAATAATGATGATCTGCCATCGCAGCCACTTGTGGTAAATGCGAAATACACAAAACTTGAGAGTTGATGGATATTGCTGCAATTTTTTCTGCAATTGCTTGCGCTACACGACCGCTTACACCTGTATCTACCTCATCAAAAATAATGGACGTTATGCCATTAGAGGAAGAGAAAATCGTCTTTAGTGCAAGCATCATTCGCGATAACTCTCCACCAGAAGCAATTTTCGGTAAAGATTTTGGTGGCTCTCCTACATTCGTTGAAATATAGAAAATTACTTGGTCTTTACCATTCGCATCAAAATAAGGCAACTCATCAAAATTAACAATAAATTTTGCTTTTTCCATATGTAATTCACGTAGTTCAGCCATAATAGCTTCACTTAAATTATGTGCAGCAGCCTTTCGAACAGTAGAAAGTTCTGCAGCAAGCTCATTTAGCACCACTTCCATTTTCAGTAATTTTTGTTCTTTTACTTGCAAAATTTCATCGCGATTTAAGAGCTCATTTAGCTCTGTTTTAATTTTATCATAATACGCTAATATCTCTTCGATTGTTGAACCATATTTGCGCTTCAAATTTTGTAGTAAGGCTAAACGTTGCTCCACCTCATTTAAACGTGCTGGATCAAATTCTAATTCATCTAACACATTTTTAACTTGGTAAGCTGCATCCTGTAATGCATAAAATGCAGTAGTGACAGATTCTGAAGCCTCTTTAAATTGCTCGTCAACGTTTGCAGCATCTTCTAAGGCGCCCATTGCATTGCCAATCCAGTCAAGGCCCTTTGATTCACCTTGAATAGCTTCATATGCTGCATTTGAACGTTCAAAAATCTTATTGAAATTCATAAGACGACGACGTTCATCAAGAAGCTCATCTTCCTCGCCAAGCTTTAATTTGGCATCCTCTAGCTCTTTCATTTGGAACTGGTACAAATCAATACGCTGTGCCATTAACTGTTCATCAATCGAAATCGAAGCTAATTCTTTTTTAAGTGAACGATATTCATCATACTGGGAACCGTACAAGTCTTGAATTGGTGTAAGTTGTTCCTCGGCAAAGTGGTCAAGCAAATAGATATGCTGTTTCTCATCCATGAGTTCTTGGTTTTCATGCTGTCCATGAATATCGATGAGGCTAGCTCCAATCTCACGTAGTACAGACAATGGCACAAGCTTACCGTTTACACGACAAACACTTTTACCAGAATCATTTAAATCACGGCGCAAAATAATCGTATCTTCTTCAATTTCAATGCCTGCATCTTCAAGTTTCTTATAAACAGGATGCCCAGAACTCGAAATTTGAAATAAACCACCTAATTCAGCCTTTTTAGCTCCATGACGAATAAATTCAGAATTCCCTCGGCCGCCAGCAAGTAAATGCACTGCATCTATAATAATTGATTTTCCTGCACCTGTTTCACCTGTTAAAACAGTTAAACCACCTGAAAAGCTAACTGTTAAATCCTCAATAATGGCAAAGTTTCGAATACTAAGCTCTCTTAACACAAAATGTCACCTCTGTATCAAATTACCTTGCTATTTTATAGCATGTCTAATAAGCGATTTTTTGTATTTTCACGCTCATTTTCATCACGACAAATAATTAAAATAGTATCATCTCCAGAAATAGTACCTAAAATTTCTGGCCAATCTAAATGGTCAAGCAGTGACGCAATCGCATTTGCATTACCTGGAAGAGCCTTCATTACTAAAAAGTGAGATGCACCATCAATGCTGACAAAAGCATCAGCCAACGCACGATGTAATTTTTGTACAGGATTGAAACGTTGATCTGCGGGCAAACTATATTTATAGCGTCCATCTTGTAATGGCACTTTCACAAGATGAAGTTCTTTTATATCTCGTGATACCGTTGCTTGTGTCACATTATAGCCTGCATCCTTTAAAAAATCGACTAAATCATCTTGTGTTTCAATTTCATGATTGGCAATAATATCCCGAATTCGTATATGTCTTTGTCCTTTATTCATGTTGGTCACCTCTTATAAATAGTTAGTTATTTGTATATTCACACTACCATTTTAAACAGCAAAGCACAAGAAAAAACACGGCTCTGTATACGAGCACGTGTTATTTCAGTGCACTATGCGCTTCTTCAACGAGTGCATTAAAAGCTGTATATGCAGGGATTTCTTCATGATCAATAGGATTCACTAAATGGAATAAAAATTCAATATTCCCCTCTCCTCCTGTAATTGGAGAAAACGAAGCATCCTTAACGACAAAGCCAACCTCCGTTGCCATTGCAGCTGTTTTTTCTAAAACTTCTAGATGTACTTTTTTATCGCGGACAATACCTTTTTTACCGACATTCTCTTTTCCAGCTTCAAACTGGGGCTTTACTAGCGCCATTACATCGCCACCTGGCATTAACAGCGTTTTTAAGACAGGTAAAATCAGCGATAATGAAATAAAGCTGACATCAATTGTTGCAAAGTCTGGTAAGCCTTCTGTTAAATCTGGCGCTGTTGTATAACGGAAATTTGTTTTTTCCATTACGGTTACACGTTCATCAGAGCGAATTTTCCAAGCTAATTGGTTGGAACCAACATCTAATGCATAGCAGTGTCTTGCGCCATGCTGTAAAGCACAGTCTGTAAAACCGCCTGTAGAGGAGCCAATATCGAGCATTAGCTTCCCTTCTACAGACATATCAAAAATTTGCAGTGCCTTTTCTAGCTTTAAGCCACCACGACTAACATATTTTAAATCAGAACCTTTTACTTGCAGTGGTGCGTCTATTGCTATTTTCTCCCCCGCCTTATCGATGCGAGTTTCATTAGAAAAAACAAGCCCTGCCATAATAGAGCGCTTTGCTTTTTCACGTGTTTCACATAGCCCACGCTCTACAAGTAAAATGTCTACACGTTCTTTCGGATTTTTTGTCATTATTTATTCAAACCTACTTGCTGTTTTTGTTGAAGTAACACTTGCATACGTGCCACTGTATCTTCAGCCGTCATATGAATTTCAGCGAGTAGCTGATCTACATTGCCATGCTCAATAAATTGATCTGGGATACCCATACGATCGATCAGTGCACCTAAATAGCCATGGTCATGGGCAAATTCTAATACTCCGCTACCAAAGCCACCTTGTAGAACTGCTTCTTCAATCGTTAATATTGGCTTACGACTAGATAATAAACGATGGAGCATATCCTCATCCATCGGTTTAATGAAACGAGCATTAACTACTTCTATCTCCACACCTTGCTGTGCTAGCATATTGGCCGCTTCCATTGCCATTGGAATCGTTGTACCAAAGGTTAAAATCGTTGCATCTTTACCTTCACGTAATACTTCCCAGCTGCCAATCGGTAAAGTTATTAGCTCATCATCTAACGGAACACCTACCCCATTACCTCGTGGATAACGTAACGCAATTGGACCGCCATCATAGTCAATAGCTGTTTTTACCATATGCTGACCTTCATTTTCATCCTTTGGCATCATAATTGTCATATTTGGGATATGACGAAGGAAAGCAATATCAAATACACCTTGATGTGTTTCACCATCTGCGCCAACTAAGCCAGCACGATCAATCCCGATAAAGACATTCATGTTTGGACGAGCGATATCATGCAGTACTTGATCATAGGCACGTTGAAGGAATGTTGAATAAATAGCTAAAAACGGCTTCATTTTTTGTGTTGCTAGACCGGCCGCCATCGTAGCTGCATGTTGTTCAGCAATCCCTACATCAAAGAAACGTTCTGGGAAATCCTTTTGAATTCCTTGTAATTTCGAGCCTACTGGCATTGCAGGAGTTATTGTGACTACTCGTTTATCCTCATGTGCAATTTTGCGAACAGTCTCAGCAATCAAACTACTCCATGCAGGACCTTTTGCTTCTGATTTTACAAAGGCACCATTGTCAATCTTATAAGGGCCTGTACCATGCCAATTACCAATGGTATCTTCTTCAGCAGGTTTATAACCTTTGCCTTTTTTCGTAATAACATGAACGAGCACTGGGCCTTTTACTTTTTTAGCTTGTGATAATGATGCCTCAAGAGCATCAAAATCATGTCCGTCAATCGGTCCTAGATATTTAAAACCTAACTCCTCAAAGAACACACCTGATACCACTAAATATTTTAAGCTATCTTTTAAGCGCTCAGCAGTTGAAGCAAGCTTACCACCAAGCAAAGGAATTTTATTAATTAGAGATTCCAGTTCTTCTTTTGCTTTTGAATATTCCTTGGCTGTACGAAGACGTCCTAGTACACCGTGTAACGCTCCGACGTTTGGAGCGATTGACATTTCATTATCATTTAAAATGACAATCATATTTGTTTTGGCGTGGCCAATATGGTTTAATGCCTCAAGCGCCATACCGCCAGTTAACGCTCCATCTCCAATAATTGGTATCACGAAATTCTTTTCATTTTTAATATCACGTGCTGCAGCCATACCCATGGCTCCTGACAAAGATGTCGAGCTATGACCTGTTTCCCACTCATCATGTTCACTCTCCACAAGCTTTGGAAAACCACAAAGCCCTTGAAACTGACGTAATGTGTCAAATTGACTCGCACGACCTGTCAAAATTTTGTGCACGTAAGCTTGGTGGCCTACATCCCATAAAAACTTATCTTGCGGACTGTCAAACATTTTATGGAGCATAATCGTTAACTCCACAACACCTAGGTTCGGCCCGATATGACCGCCTGTGACAGAACATTTTTCGATTAAGAAAGTACGAATTTCTTGTGCAAGTTGCTCAAGACCCTTCTTATCTAAGTTTTTTAAAAAGGATGGACTAGTAATTTTATTTAAATCCACCTTTCTCACACACCTTTTCAATAAATTATTCACCGTAATTGTGTTTCCACCATTATAACAGTGTTATCAATATGCTAAAAGTACGAACACTTTACTGTTTGCACATCGGCAAACGCCCTCACCTATTCTAGCATATTCTTTGCCCTAAACGCCTTGATTTTCTCCTAGTTTTTACGATGAACAATATAGGCTGCAAACTCACGTAATAAGCTGACCTCTACTTGTAATTTCTCTAACGCGTTAATGGCGTGCTGATAATGCTCAGCAAGCTTTTCTTTTGCTCCATCTAAAGATAACAGGGCTGGGTACGTGCTTTTATCACTCGCTACATCCTTACCTGCAGTTTTACCTAGTTCTTCTGTAGTTCCCTCAATATCTAAAATATCATCTTGAATTTGGAAGGCCAGGCCAATATGATGCGCATATTCCTTTAAAATTGTGCGCTCTTCTTGCGTTACATCAGCTAATACAGCTCCAGCTTCAATACTAAATCGTAATAAAGCACCCGTTTTATTAACATGGACATGCTCTAGCTCAGCTAAGTTTAGCTGACGTTTTTCACCTTCCATATCGAGTACTTGACCTCCAACCATACCTTCTGCACCCGCTGCTTCACTTAAAAGATTGACAAGCTCAATACGTTTTTCAGCTGACACATCCATGCGTGCTAAAATGCCAAATGCAAGTGTATTCAAAGCATCCCCTGCAAGTGTCGCTAGTGCTTCACCATATACTTTATGATTTGTCGGCTTACCTCTACGGAAATCATCATTATCCATGCTTGGTAGATCATCATGAATTAACGAATACGTATGAATCATTTCAATAACTGATCCTACCGTTAACCCTGCCTTCAAATTCTTATTATATAGCTCAAGTACAGCCATTACGAAAAGAGGACGAATACGTTTTCCTCCAGCTTTTAATGAATACAGCATCGATTCTTTTAAATCGGCTGGTGCATCAATTTTCTCAACAAGTGCAAACATTTCAGCTTCAACTTGTGGTATGTTGCTTTCAATAAAATGTTTTAATTGCTCGTTCATTTCTTAGTTCTCTCCCTTTAGTGGATCAAATGCTGTAGTCTCACCTGTCTCTTGGACAATTGAAATTAACTGCTCCTCAGCATGTTGCAGCTTGCTATGGCAAAATTGTGATAGCTCCATTCCTTGTTTATATAAATCAATCGCGTTTTCCAATGGCACATCACCTTGCTCTAGCTGGCGGACAATTTCCTCAAGTGCCGTCATGGCTTCTGCGAATGTTTGTTGTTTCTCTGCCACAATTATTCCTCCTCATTATTTGGCAAAATCTTTACCACATCAGCAATAACCTTCCCATCATGGAAGGAAAGTGTTAATTGATCATGCGGCTTTACATCAGCGGATGATTTTAACATTTCATTTTCTTTATAAGCTACCGTAAAGCCCCTTGTTAAAATAGCAAGTGGATTCAATGCTTCTAAAGTTCTGACAGTTGCTTCAAATTGTTGTTTTTGCTTCGTTACATAATGTGTTGAAGCACGTGTCAATTGTTGGATGCGTGTTTCAAGCTCCCGTTGATAGAAAGTTAGTGCCTTTTTCGGTGAATGCTGCTCCACCGCACTATGTAATTGCTGGAGCTTTGCAGTTTTCTTCATCACATCAACTTGCATCGCTTTTTGTAACCCCGATTCAAGCTGTGCTAGCTTTTCCGTAAACGGTCGATATAGACGTTCTGGCATCGACAACGGATAAGATTGTTGGAGTTTATTTAGACGCTGCCGTTCAGCCATAAGTTGCGCCCTTACTATTTGATGGAGCTGTGATTTTTGTGTAAGTACACGCTGAAATAAATCCTGTTGATCAGGTACAGCCATTTCAGCGGCGGCTGTTGGTGTCGGTGCACGTAAATCAGCTACGTAATCAGCAATAGTTGTATCGGTTTCATGGCCTACCGCACTAATAATAGGTATTCGACTACCAAAAATAGCTCGCGCGACAATTTCCTCGTTAAAAGCCCATAAATCTTCTATCGATCCACCACCTCGCCCAACGATAAGAACATCACAATTAGCATCAATATTTGCTCGTTCAATATTATGAACAATGTTTGGCCCTGCTTGTGCTCCCTGTACAAGTGTTGGATAAATTAATATTTCAGCAAGCGGATAGCGCCGCTTTAACGTTGTACAAATATCTCGAATGGCTGCTCCTGTTGTTGATGTTAACACACCAATTTTTTCAGGAAACCTAGGAATCGGTTGTTTCCAGTCTGGTTTAAAAAGCCCTTCTTTTTGTAACTGCTCTTTTAGTTGGTTAAAGGCAACGAACAAGCTACCAATTCCATCTGGCTGCATTTCCTGTACATATAACTGATATGTACCATAGCCTTCGTAAACGTTTACATCTCCACGGATAAATACTTGCATACCTTCCTTTGGTTCAAACGCTAATTTCGTAGCTGCTGTTTTAAACATCGTAGCCGCAATTCGCGCTCCATCATCCTTTAAAGTAAAGTAGATATGCCCTGATTGATGAATCTTGACATTCGAAAGTTCTCCCTTTACGTAGACTTCACGTAAATGCGGATCAGCATCAAATTTTCGTTTAATATATTTCGTTAATGCTTTCACTGTTAAATAAGAAGCGGATGTCATTTTTTCGGCTCCTTTACTAAAATCAAGTTTTTCACAAAACTACAACTATCATAACATTTTTTATTGCACCTGACGTGCCAAAATGCAGTTTTTGCTAGAAAATACGACTGTCTTTCATACTACTGAAAACCTTACTATAACATATCTATTGAATAGAGGCCTTACTATAACTTCTTTAAAACGGCTCATCACCATAACGTATGGTTGATTTTCGTTCCGACTGGTCGCTTTCCTGGGGGCAAAGTTATGAGACCTTCATGTTGTTATTAATACTATTATGTCAATGAAATTAAGCTGTCATAATTAAATAAAATATGAATCTCCGGCAAAATGAGGGGTTGATTTCACTTAACATGTATCTTCTGACATGACCCAAAAGTTCACAAATAGACAAATAAAAAAACCATCTCAATCAAAATTGAGATGGCTGTTAGCAAACTTATGAGTCTTTCAAATTATTGTTTAACTTTACTCGCAAGCTTATTTTCTGCTGCTTGAACTGTGTTGAAAAGTAACATAGTAATTGTCATTGGTCCCACACCGCCTGGTACAGGTGTAATATGAGACGCAATTCCATCAACCTCACTATAGTTTACGTCACCGCAAAGCTTGTTGTTTTCGTCGCGATTCATGCCGACATCAATAACAACTGCTCCTTCTTTAACATGCTCTTTCGTAATAAATTTTGCACGTCCAATTGCTACAATTAATATGTCCGCTTGTTTTGTGAATGATGGTAAATCCGGTGTTTTCGAATGCGTATATGTAACCGTTGCATCCTTTTGCAGTAGAAGTTGTCCCATTGGTTTACCAACGATATGACTACGTCCTACAATGACCGCATGTTTTCCTGAGATGTCAATCCCTGAATACTCAAGAAGCTTCATCACTCCAAACGGCGTACAAGGTAAAAATGTTTCTTGACCAAGCATCATTTTCCCAACACTTACTGGTGAGAAGCCGTCTACATCTTTTTCAACAGCGATTGTAGCAATAACAGTATCCTCATCAATATGTTTTGGGAGTGGTAATTGTACTAAAATACCATGAATATCTTCGCGATTATTTAATAATTCAATTTGTGCTAATAATTCTTCCTGTGTCGTTTCTTCTGCTAGTTTAATCAGCTCTGAAAACATACCAATGGCTTCACAAGATTTTTGTTTATTTCTCACATATGTAGCTGAGGCTTGGTTGTCTCCTACTAAAACAACCGCTAAGCCTGGTGTTAAGCCTTGCTCTTTTAAACGCGATACTCGCTCTGCTACTGAATTACGAATTTCTTGACCAATTTCTTTACCATTAATAATTGCACTTGACATAAACCTTAGTTACTCCTTCCAATTCCACACATTTTTATTGTTCTGTAAATTTAGAAAGTACGCCATTAACAAATTTTGACGAACTTTCGTCTCCAAATGTTTTGCATAACTCGATTGCTTCATTAAGTACTACTCTTTTTGGTGTTTCTGGCATGTATAAAAGCTCGTATACAGCTAGACGTAAAACCGTTCTTTCAATTTTGGGTAAACGGGCAAGTGACCACTTTTCAAGATGCTGTTCTAAAGTAGCATCGATTTCCTCCAAATGTTCAGCTGTTCCAGTAACAATCTTTTCGTAGAAGACATTTGTCGGTTGACCTTTAATATGCCCCATTGCTTCTTCGACTGTTAGATCGGTATTGTCTAGCTGAAACAAAACTTGCAACGCTTTTTCGCGTGCCTCATGTCGTTTCATGTAAAGCTCTCCTTCTTAAGTGGCATTAAGGTTTATAATAGCATAAATTCGTACAAGAAACACGAATTCAAGCAAGTTTTCAATAATCTGAAACCTTTTTCAAGCAACTTTGTGCTTATTTTAACACCCAACAATCAACTTTATGAGGTTTAATGTTGAAAATGATCATCTACCAATATTGTTTAAATATCAAAAATGTTATAATGAAGGAAATAAAATTTCATCTTCTGAGGTGTTCAATATGCATTATGAAGTTCAATGCACAAGCTGTAAAAGAGCATACACATTTTATGAATGCGAGGAGCAATAAAAGCAATTGTTAGAGCGCAAATCCCGTCTATTTTATTTCGAGGATCGTAAACATAATACACTTTGACGCCATACTAAATTTCTTTAGCCATTACTAGTGGAGGCAATATATGAAAGAACATTATTATACAATTGGTGAAGTTGCCAAGCTCTCTAATTTATCAGTGCAGACCTTGCGATACTATGACCAAATTGATTTATTTAAACCAGCATATATCGATACTTTGACGAATTATCGTTATTATCAAGATAACCAAATCTTTTATTTAGATATTATAAAATCTCTTAAGTATATTGGTATAGCCCTTGAAGATATAAAAAAGGCACTCGGATTAACCTCGGGAGAATTGCTAAGTTTTTTAGAGCAACAGGAACAACGTATAGAGGAAAAAATTTCACGTTTAAATGAAGCAAAATATACTTTGCATAAAACAAAAAAACAACTACAAGAGCAAATTGATATCCCTGTCTTCGGAGAGGTTTACGTTCAAGTAGAAGAAGAAATGTCCATTTTACAAGTGACTACTACAGAACTTACACCTATTTCTAACACGAATACTCACTATGCTACACTAATAAAAATCATTGAAAACGAAGGAAGTGTCTTAAATAGTCGTTACGGTTGTATTTATCCATTAGCCCCGTATTCAAATGTTAATGAAATTATTTATGATGCTATCTTTACACCGCTATTAACTGAGCGTACATTTTCTCAGCTTTCTCCAAATGTTAAGCAAACCATTAAACCTGCGGGCAAATATGCATGTATTGCCTTTATCTATCATCCTGATACATATTTTTCATTTTATGAAAAACTAAGAAAACACGTAGAGGTACAACAAAAAACCTTTGAATCAAAAGTATATGAACTCTACATGCCTGCGACATTAACTTCTGAGCATGAAAAGAAGTTTATTGTCGAATTAAAAGTTAGACAACAAACTCTCTAATCTAATCGTGCCCTCGCATAAATTTAATTGGATTAACTTGTATAACTGTTCATTGATTCTTCCACACTGAAATAAAACGAATAAAATAAAACAAATCTTTTGACCCTATAGTTACTATAGGGTTTATTGTATAACGTGGAAATATTTTAGTAGATTTAAGTGAAGTTTGAAGGAGAAATGTATGAGTAAGAAACAAAATTTAACATTAGCTATTTTATTATCTAATCTATTCATTGCTTTTTTAGGTATTGGATTAGTAATCCCTGTGTTACCAACTATTATGAATGAGCTAAATATTTCAGGCTCTGTTGTTGGTTATATGGTTGCAGCATTTGCCATCACACAACTTATCGTATCACCAATTGCAGGTAAGCTCGTAGATAAAATTGGCCGCAAAATTATGATTGTTGTTGGTCTTTTTATTTTTGGCCTTTCAGAACTGTTATTTGGTTTTGGTCGCTCTGTTGAAGTACTTTTTATTTCACGTATGCTAGGCGGTGTGAGTGCTGCCTTTATCATGCCAGCAGTGACAGCATATATTGCTGATATTACTACTTTGTCACAACGTCCAAAAGCACTGGGCTATATGAGTGCAGCGATTAGTACTGGTTTTATTATCGGTCCTGGAATCGGTGGATTTTTGGCAGAATTCGGAACACGCATACCATTTTACTCTGCCGGTATACTTGGATTTTTGGCAGCTATCTTTTCAATTGTATTGTTAAAAGAACCGACACGTGCTTCAGATGATGAAGAGTCTGCACCATCAATGTTAGGCAGTGTGAAGCGTATTTTCAGCCCACTATACCTTATTCCATTCGTACTTATTTTCGTACTGTCGTTTGGTTTAGCTGCTTTTGAGTCGTTATTTAGTCTATTTGTAGATCATAAATTTGCCTTTACGCCTTCAGATATCGCAATTATTATTACGGGAAGTGGAATAGTCGGGGCCCTTGCTCAACTATTGCTATTCGATGGGCTTATTAAGAAAATGGGCGAAATCAATCTGATTCGTGTATCTCTCGTCCTATCTGCTGTTCTAACCTTCGCTATGACATTCGTTAGCCACTATTTCGCGATTTTATTTGTCACATTCTTTATTTTCGTCGGCTTCGATTTAATACGTCCAGCCGTTACCTCTTATTTATCAAAAATCGCTGGTAATGAACAAGGATTCGTTGGTGGTATGAACTCTATGTTCACAAGTCTTGGTAATATATTTGGACCTATTTTAGGCGGGATATTGTTCGATATTAATTTAAACTATCCTTATTACTTTGCGACAATTGTTTTAGCACTTGGCGTGATACTTGCTTTGTTCTGGAAAAAGCCAAAGCATATTGAAATCTAATAAAGTAGTGCTATTATTCACTACTGATAAAATAAAAAAAGGGGTTGCCTTTCGATGAATACATCATCATACAGGCAACCCCTTATTTTATTCTTGTACTGCTACCTCATCTTTTTCAAAGTGAATACCTGTAATGTGGACATTCACCTCAGCTGTTTCAAGAGCTGACATATTAAAAATAGCTTGGCGGATTTGAGTTTGCACTTCCTTCGCTACTTTTGGAATAGCAAAGCCATATTTCACAGAGCAAAATACATCAATCGAAATTTCACCAGTTTCAGTGACACCAGATTTAATGCCTTTATTGTGTACCTTTTTACCGAAGCGTTCTACTACGCCTGTTGCAATATTACCACGAGTTGCAGCAATTCCTTCCACTTCGTTCACTGCGATTCCCGCAACAACTTCAATTACTTCTGCTGCTACTTCAATTTTCCCAAGTTCTTCTTTTCCAGAAGGTGTTGGTTGTACGAAAGATTGTCCTACTTTCTCTGCCATACAAATATCATCCTTTCCCTTACACATCACAAACAAATGCTGTACTTACGCTTATTATACTATAAAAAGGAAAGTTTGGCTTCGTAAAGCCGCTTTAATTTATTTAGGGCAGGTTTATGTCGAAAAATATAAAAAGTTGGGCGATAAATCCAAAATTTTATTCGGTACATTATCAAAGTTTATCTTAAAAAATGAAAAGCGAAAAAAATTGGAGATAAAATTGGATGATCACCATAACGTGTGGTTGTTTACCGTTCCGACTTATATACATGACATACGTTTTAACAAATGTCATCCACAAGTTCATTAAAAAAGAGTAAATAGTAAATATAAATATATCACAATTCCAAGAGAGCGACAGTAGCATGAATGTTCAATCGGGGAGTAACTATTATCTTAGTACACGTAAAAAAGATGCTCGAATCTTTTGGGTAAAGATAAAAAAACATATGAAATCAAATCATGTTTGAAATAAAAATAAACTATGAAGAAAAATTTCTTCACAGCTTATTTTTATATTAATTATTTTTTATTGTTCACTAGTTTGTGTGGATGGCTTTAATAAGAACCAAACAATTACTAAAGTTACTAGTGCTAATATAAAAGTACCCATATATATGAAATGTACACTTGAAGCTAATGCCTCTTGTGATTTGGTTACTACGTTTGCTGTAGTTGTTTCATGTCCACCAGAAGATACAAGATCAAGGTTTTTAATACCATGTGCATGAATCATCGTGTTAAAAATTGCCCCGAATACTGCCGCTCCTAATGTTTGACTAAACGTATTGATAAATGTGTTTAAGCCAATTGCCGTCCCGCGCGTATGAGTAGGAACAGCTGCTTGAATTGTTACCATGTAGATAGGTGTAACAAGCCCCATTCCTAAACCTAATAATCCAACTGCAACATAAATAAGAAATGCTGGTGAATCTATTGACAATGTAAATAATGAAAAGGCAGCAACTGAATTAACACTAGTTCCAAGTAGAATGATTTGTTTCGTATTTAAGTTACCAACTAGTTTACCAGAAAAAATAGTGCCAAATGTCCACATAACAGGAAGTGGCATTAAAATGAGTCCAGCAGCTGTCGCATTTTTTCCTAAAACCCCTTGGCTCCAAATTGGAAGATACATTGTAATACTAATAAGCATTGCACCAGAAATAAGAGTTAGTATATTTATAATAGATAATGTACGGTTAGATAACAGTGCTAGCGGAATTAATGGTTCCGGCGATTTTTTCTCAATGAATAAGAAAATAATGAATGAAACAGCTGCAAAGATCAGGAGACCTATAATTGTCATGTCCCCCCAGTTGTGCTTACTGCTACCTGTTAATAACGCATATAGTAGAGCGATTGTACTTAATGAGAATACTGTTGCACCAAGATAGTCGATATGATGCTTAGCAGGCTTAATAGATTCTTTATAATAAATTACGATCATTAAACAAGCGATAATTCCAAATGGAATGTTTAAGAAGAAGATGTAGCGCCAAGAAAGAGAATCAACTAAAAACCCGCCAACTAATGGTCCGATAACACCAGAGACGCCCCAAACAGCACTAATCAAGCCCTGAGCTTTTGCACGGTCTTTCACTTCGCTATATAAGTCACCGATGATTGTCATTGTTATTGGCATAATAGCACCAGCACCTAGACCTTGAAGGGCACGAAAGACAATGAGCTGTTCCATCGATGTAACGACACCGCAAAGTGCAGAGCCGACTAAAAATATTGTAGCTCCGATAAGTAAAACTTTTTTACGACCGAATAAATCAGCCAATTTCCCGTATATTGGAGTCGATACAGCTGCGGCAAGCATATAAATTGCATATACCCAACTAACAAGTTCGACGCCTGACAAATCATTCGTTATACGTGGGATTGCTGTACTAATAATTGTTCCTTCTACAGCAGAAAGAAATGTCATTAACATTAATGATAAAATAACTTTTTTTCTCATATTTTCCCCTTCACTTTTATCTAGTTAAAATTATGGCTCTTCACCAAAACGTGTGGTTGATTTCCGTTCCGACTGGGTGCTTTGTTGCTGCCGCTTCGCTTTCGCACAGACAAAACATTTGTTGCTGCCGCTTCGCTTTCGCACAGACAAAACATTTGTTGCTGCCGCTTCGCTTTCGCACAGACAAAACATTTGTTGCTGACGCTTCGCTTTCGAACAGATAAAACATTTGTTGCTGTCGCTTCGCTTTCGAACAGATAAAACATTTGCCGCTGTCGCTTCGCTTTCGCGCAGATAAAACATTTGTTGCTGTCGCTTCGCTTTCGCGCAGATAAAACATTTGCCGCTGTCGCTTCGCTTTCGCACAGATAAAACATTTGTTGCTGACGCTTCGCTTTCGCACAGACAAAACATTTGTTGCTGTCGCTTCGCTTTCGCACAGATAAAACATTTGGTGATGAGTCAAAACGAGTCAAAATTACCCAATATATAACTATGTACCTTTCACTATTTACCAACCAACAACTGTCAAAGCGAATATCTCCACCATTGGAACTGATATCAATAAAAACAATTATAATTAGACTCCATGAATTTTCCCCTCATAAACAATCGTAACAATAATCAGGAACAGGTCATTTATAACCCATTGGAAGTTTATCATGATACTACCGCACATTTACATAAATAACCTTCTTGATCATAGTTCAATATAATACTCCACAAGTCAAACATATATTTTAACACAAATATCCATCAAAAAACCACCTCAAAGAAAACTAAAGAGGTGATTTTTATCAAACTTTATTCATTCTTTATTATAAATGATCAATCTTTCTTAAAGAGCCACATCACAAATGTTTAGTGACAAAAAATCTGGTACTACAATTTTTTAAAACCCGCATTCTTACGTTATGCAAAAACATTCGCGAAAAAGAAGCTAGTGGTTTAACAGTTCTAATACTTATTGAACCTTGAGGATAGATATTTATCTCTGCATTATCAAATAAGTCCCCATCTTTTGAAAGACAAGTTCTACACTTCACCTTTTTTACGTGCTGCCATTTCATCTTTCATTTCTTCTTTTAATCCTTCAATTGACTTTTGACGTCGCTTATTTTTTTCTTTAATCATTTCACTTTGCATAGGGTCTGCAAATTCCAAACTAATTTCCGCTTCATGAAGTTTTTCTTCAGTGTTCTTAACGATATCACGAATACGTTCAACGTTATTGGATCTATCATCTGGTTTCGAGTGTCTTGAATTAGCCATGGTAACCTCCTAAAATTTCGACATTAAAATTAGTTTGTATTTTTTTTATGTTTATATGTACACTAATTTTTACTAAGAAAGGTGCTTTTGTCCTTTAAAGCATTGGACGGTGTACTTGCCACGTGAAGAGACTCTAAATGTAACCAGCCGCTGAAGCGAATACCATAACATCATGAAAATTATAACTTTCTTATCTAAAAAGCCCTAAAGAAAGTAGTAATCCCTTAAAAGCTTTTTACTCAAAATCAAATACCCTGTTCTCTATTTATTTTTATACAAAAAAACTCCTAACCAATAAAAGTTAGAAGGTAATAGAATTACAAGCTGCTTTGATAGATGTTCCCTCCTTAAGTCCGCGAAAATAATTACTTGCTTGTCCCTAGAACATCACTCTCTTTTAGAGGGCCAACTATCCGATTCAACGATTCTCGATGCTTCTGACAGCGTTGAATATCGCAGTTTTCGATTGACCGCCCGAGTTAAAAAAATTATAGCGAAATTTTCCGAAGTCAAAGTGATTTTTAATGAGATTACTATTTCGGTTGTTTTCTCAAAGTTGTTGCTAAACATATTAAACGGACAAAAAATAGCTTAAATATTAAACTAAAGTCCCCCCTTTGTTTGAAGTTTCAAATCACAGTTAAGATGATAAATAACTAAAAACCTACAGTCTCTTTGATAGCTGACCATTGTATTTCAGATTTAGATTCATTGTTAGTCATCATCGTTCCAACAAAAATGTCATCACTATTTTTATTATTCAAATAGTGTTCAATAGTTAAATTGATAATTTTTGAGGTATATAAATCTGATAATTCATTCTTAGGAACCCAAAATAACTCTCCTTCTTCAGATGGAATAAAGTTCATATGTTTTGTTTCTCCGAAGTAAACATATTGTTGACGTATTTCTCCGCTATTTTTTTCAAGCAGAATATATTTAAGCCTAAAGTTTTTGATTTCGTCTTTTTTAAAGCCTGTCTCTTCTTCGATCTCCCTATAACTAGCCTCCATTGGTGAATTAATTTCATTGGATTCCATATGACCTCCAATTCCACCCCAAAATTCAAAATTAAAGATTTTACTATTTTCCTTTTTCATCATTAATACACTTCCTTGATGAATCAGAAATGCAGTTGCCATTTGTCGGACTTCCAATAATTCCATCTCCTCTATAATTTCCACGTATTTTATTAACCTATACCGTTAGTTAAATAGTAACAATTTCCTTCAAAAACATCCATTATTTCCCTAAATAAAAAAAGTTGTATGTAATGCCTGAACAACAGAGAGCGCCTGCCAGAACCAAGGGCTTTGGGGTCACGCACTTTAAGCCGTCTAATAGCATGTGAATTAATATCTTTTAGTCGATATTTACTAGAATAATAAGACAAACGTTTTGTAATTGCGCAAGGCTTAGATTCAACGTCTAACGAGTCTCCAAATTTACTGATAAAAATATATTTATTACGTTTTTTTAGTGATTTCGGATAATATCGTTTTGTTTAATTAACCTTTTCAAATACATTTCTAATTCATCATCGAATGGTAGTTTTAAAACATCTCTCCCTTTCATAATGTCTCCCTCGATAATATAGTATCGGTCTCCTTTTGGTTATTATTTTGTTATACGTGAACGCCGATTGCTCGACGGAATTGCCTCATACTACATACTCCTCGGTAAAATTTAATTTCGTTAACACTTCCGGTAAAAAATTTGCCTCCTACTTTGTATACCCGAACGAAAAACCAGTTTCGGACATGTTTCGGAAAACTTCTTCCTTTACAATACATAGGGGAGTAAAATTAGAAATCGATATCGCTTTTTATAAAATTTTCGTTCTACTCTATACTGCACACTAAAACGATAGATTTTGGGACAACTTTTAGGAAAAATTTATTCCTCCTCATTAAATTGCGTTCATTATTAATTCCATTTCAGACACTGCATAAATAACGTTCTGCACCGTCAAGGCGTCTCCCATGAATACGTACAAAGCGCCTTGACCTTCGCTGTAATATACATCAGTTTTACGTCCAGTCTGCTCGAGTATCTTCCGTTGAATATCTAAGATACCTATTGTGATGTTCACTTCGTTCAATCCTCCTTATAATTCCGTTTGGTTTAGCGTCAAAACGCTTTAGATGGTAATTACACCAACTTATGATTTAAAACCGTTTTTAGCAACGGCTATAGAGGTGAAATGAAGGCGCTACGCTTTACTCTTCCGAAACCCGACGAGAACTTTTGATAAGGAGATAAAGAAAAACGGCTACTCTGCAAAGTAAACGTTTTATAATCGCAGTTGGCGCTACGATTATGATACTAGTCGCTTGTTGGCGCAAGCCCTAGCGAATATTTGCCGATTCTGTTGGCGTTGGCGAAGGATCAGCATTGTATATGACTCTACTAGTTGAGCGTTTAACTCTTGGCAATGGATCTTTAATTGCGATAATTGAGCGTCAAAATTAAGATTAATATCGCCTTTCCTATCTATTAAATCAAATAAGCCTGAACGCTGATTAATTTTAGACAAATAAAAAACCTCCTGACAGTAAAGTCAGAAGGTATAAGAAATAGACGTTAACATTCTATTCCGTTGTTAATAAAAATTACTTGCTTGTCCCCAATACATCATTCTCTTCTAGGAATTTCGTATTGAATTGCGCTGATTTGAAAACGTCATTGTTCATCAATGCTTGGTGGAATGGAATTGTTGTATTGATCCCAGGACCAGATACTTCAAATTCGCTAAGCGCACGATTCATTTTCGCAATCGCTTCTTCACGTGTATTGGCATGAACAATTAGTTTAGCAACCATTGAATCATAGTATGGAGGGATTGTATAGCCTGCGTAAACAGCAGAGTCAATACGTACACCATAGCCACCAGGAGTTACATAAGTATCTACTGTACCAGCTGATGGCATGAAGTTTTTATAAGCATTTTCTGCGTTAATACGGCATTCAATAGCCCATCCGTTTAATTTAATATCATCTTGAGTGAAAGGAAGTTTTTCACCAGATGCAATTTTTAATTGTTGTTGTACAAGATCTACACCAGAAATCATTTCAGTTACTGGGTGTTCTACTTGGATACGAGTATTCATTTCCATGAAGTAGAATTTATCTTCTCGATAGTCATAAATAAACTCGATTGTTCCAGCACCTTCATAGTTACAAGCTTCTGCAGCTTTAACAGCAGCTGCACCCATTTCAGCACGGCGCTCAGAAGATAGCGCTGGAGATGGAGCTTCCTCTACTAATTTCTGCATACGGCGTTGAACTGTACAGTCACGTTCACCTAAATGTACAACGTTACCATGGCCATCCGCTAATACTTGGATTTCACAGTGACGGAAGTACTCGATGAATTTTTCTAAATATACGCCCGGGTTACCGAATGCTGCAGCAGCCTCTTTTTGCGTAATTTCAATGCCTTTTACAAGGTCTTCTTCTGTACGAGCTACACGGATACCTTTACCGCCGCCACCAGCAGTTGCTTTGATGATTACTGGGTAACCAATTTTAGCAGCCCATTCTTTACCTGTTTCGATATCTGGAACAATACCAGTACCCGGGACAAGTGGAACACCCGCTGCTTCCATTGTTGTACGTGCAACGTCTTTAATACCCATAATTTTAATAGAATCAGATGAAGGCCCAATGAACTTAATGCCTGCGTTTTCACAAGCCTCAGCGAAGTCAGCGTTTTCAGATACAAAGCCGTAACCTGGATGGATACCGTCTGCACCAGTTTTTTCTGCTACGCTAAGTAAAGCCGGGAAGCTAAGATATGAATCTTTTGATAGCTTTGGCCCGATGCAGTATGCTTCGTCTGCTAATTTCACATGTAATGCGTCTGCGTCTGCTTCTGAGTATACGGCAACAGATTGAATACCTAACTCTTTACAAGCGCGAATGATACGCACAGCGATTTCGCCGCGGTTTGCAATTAATACTTTTTTCATGGTTTGCACTCCTTACTCAGCTTTTACAAGGAATAATGGTTGACCGTATTCTACTAATTCACCGTCTTTAACAAGTATTTCAACGATTTCCCCTTGAACTTCTGCTTCAATTTCGTTGAATAGTTTCATAGCTTCTACGATACATACAATTGTTTCATTACCAACTTTGTCCCCCACTTTAACGTAAGCTGGTGAATCTGGGTTTGGAGATTGATAAAAAGTACCAACCATCGGCGACACAATTTTATGTAACGATGGGTCGTTATTTGCTGGCGCTGCAGCTGGTGCTTCTTCAGCTTTTACTGGCGCTGCCACTGGTGCAACAGGTGCTGCTGGTGCAGATTGTTGTACAACAGGTGCTGCTACTTCTTTTTTAGGTGCTACAGTTTCAGTAACAACAACACCATTCTTTTTTAACTTAACTTTTGCGCCATCTACTTCATAAACGAACTCGTCAATTGAAGAAGAATCTACCAATTTAATGATTTCACGAATTTCTTGAATTTTGAACATTTCTAACTCTCCTTATGAAATAAAATCTACTACAAGCACTATTTTATATTTATTTGAAACAATTTGAAATAGTTTAATGAAAATTAAGTAAATATGCACAAAATAAAAGGCTTTCCTTTACTAAACGAAAGCCTTTTCATTACGCTGATATATAACAATGTTATTAAATAAACAGAATCTTCATCTTTTTCTTTATCTTTTAATAGTTATTATTTGCACTGAATTTTACTTGGACGTCATTTGCGCCTTCCATCTCTGTTCTTACCAAATAAATAATTTCATTTGCTTGAGATTTTGATAGCTCCTCCGCCATAACCGTTACGGATACCTTATCACCATCAGCTTTCACAAAGGCATCTGAGTAACCTAAAGATTTAATAAGCATTTCTAGCATTGCTTCTGCGGATTCTTGTTTAATAAGACTATCCATATCATTATATGCCTTATTTTTTTCTTCAGCCGAGGCTTCTTGTGAACCGATTTTCTGCGTTAATTGTTGACGAAGCTGGCTTCTTTCATCACTAACTTGCATGCGCATTTCTTCAAATAAGTGACTTGGAGAAGATACTTCCTTCGTCTCACCCTCTTTTGTTGCTTCTTGATCTGTCACACCCGTTACTGCAGTTTGCTGTAATGTATCATCTGTGAAAATAGTTAGTCCATTGAATTGTTTTGCTGGATCAACCAAATAATACACTGAAATAACCGCTACTAGACTTAATAATGTCATAAACCAAACTGTTCTTCTACGTACGCGCATTTACTTTTCCTCCTTATTTTCCATTGGAACGATAATTATTCGATGAATCGGCAATTGCATTACTTGACTAACGACAGCACGAATTTCATTTTTTACAAAGATATCTGATGCTCCTTCTGAAACAATTAACATCCCTGTTACCTCTTTCGTGCTTTGTTCAGTCCCTCGAAAATATTGACTGAATAGTTTATTTTCATCCTTCTCATCTGTCATCTCTCCGTAATAAAAATATACTT
The DNA here is from genome assembly GCF_001708185.1 of Lysinibacillus xylanilyticus. Lineage (GTDB taxonomy): Bacteria > Bacillota > Bacilli > Bacillales_A > Planococcaceae > Lysinibacillus > Lysinibacillus xylanilyticus_A. The sequence goes on from NZ_MDDN01000004.1 coordinate 323,248, forward strand.
TGACCTCCCCAACACCTTGCATAGCCTTAAGTGTCTGCTCAAGTTTTACTTCATTGGTTACTGGTGTTTCTTGCTCATTCATTGAATTCGTTTGATACATTGGTAAAATGATAAAAATTCCCATGGAGGCAGCAATAAGCACTAAGATTAAAAATGACGTTGTTTTTTTTCGTGTCTTTTCCACATCACTTGTACATTGCCTCCTTTCATCTTCTCTTTTTCAAGTGTATGTACGCTTGTTTCCTCCTATGAATTGATAAATGGAATCTTTAATAACAATTGCAAAAATAGCAACGTAATGACAAGCTTTGTGAGTGAAATTATTTCTTTATCATCTGTTAGAAACACAAATATCTGACAGATAAAGAGCATTGCCAATAAAAGAATCAATTTATCTCCCCCCGGCCATAACTTGTACAAAAACGATGAGGAAAAAACAAGTAAACATAAATGAAAAAGCAATTAGAAATGATACAGCACATAATGTAAATAGAGATTTACTAACATGATCTAGTAGTTTACAAATATCATCGAAGGCAACTGGTTCTAAAATGGCGGCTAACAGTTTCAATGAATACGCACTGACAACAAGCTGAACTGTTGGAATGAACGCTACTGTAATTACCGCTATAAACGCAGTAATACTACTAACAGAAGAAGTAAATTGCGTCATATGCTGAAACATCGAAAAACTATCCACTATAAAGGAACCAACAACAGGGATATTTTCCTCTATTAATTTCTTCACAGGCTCTGCAACAGCTGCGTTGACACTAAAGGCCACAACACCACTTGCTGACATTAAGATGATGTAACAAATAACAGATGCAGAGACGACACTCATAATCGTAAAACGAATCAATTCGGCAATTCTCGTAAACGAAATTTCTTTGACAATAACACTGCAAACATCAAAAACAATGGCAAAAAGCACTCCTGGAATAAGCCACTTACTACTAATAATCGTTAAGACTTGTACGAAGAATAGTAAAAAAGGCTGCCATGAAGCAATGGCTGTAATACTGCTTGATAAAAGAAAGCTTGAAGTAAGAATGGGGTAAAATGCAGTGAATATATGGGCCAGTCCCTGTGCTATTTTGTCAATCAAATTAAATGAATCCACAACGACAGGTCCTATTGTTGCAAGTACAATAAGAAAAAAAAGTAATCTTGTCCCTTTTTCGAATTCTGGTAATATCATATTGACAATCAAAATAATGATGACGTAGCCACATAAAATAAGTGTCATCTTTAGCAATAGAAAAAATGGATCAATTAAAAACGAAAATATTTGCTCTTGCAATGTCTTCGCCCCTTAGTTTAGCCGTTGTAAAATGGCCGACACCTCCTGTAAGACTGCCAAAAATTCCTTAAACCAATACCCCAAAATGACAATCTTGACCCCATCATTGACAATGTTCCCGAGTACTTTATAGTTTTGTTCTATAAGTAACATAGACACCCACTGCCCAATATAAAAAAGACTGGCACTCACCACAACGGCTTTTGCATAAGGCAAGAAAGCTAACGTCTCAAGTAATTGCTTGATGAATGGCAAGAGGAGTGCCGAGAACAACATACCGAACAGCAAAAACGAAAACATCACACTAATTAGCGCATGGAGTGGCTGTATGACTTCTTTTATAAGCATTAATAAAAGCAGCATGACAACAGCTACGATGACAATTTCCATTTACACTACCCGGAAGAGGTCAGCCATTGGAAGAATGTAAGGATTTCAGTGAAAAATAGACGCAAAAATCGCAGTAATTCCGCTGTCATATATAAGTAGGCAATGAAAAAAAGGAAAAATGAAAATTCTTTTTTTCCTGTTTGATCAAAGAAAACATGAAGAAGCGCAACTACTAGTCCCACTCCAGCGACCCTTAATACGTCTTGTAATTCCATTCATACGCCCCCTCGTGTACAGCAATATATGTTGCAAGCAAAAAAAAAAGACCTCCATACATACGTATAGAGATCTAAGATATTTATGATTTAAAGTAATTTTTCAACAATGCTTTTCACGGATCCAGTTTGTTTCACTAAATAACTATTTTCACCCATCCACATTGATAAATATTCAGCATTTCCTTGTTTCGCACTTTCTTTACGAATAGCTGTAGTTAAATCATTTTGCAATGGATATGGTGCCACAACAGCATCCTTCATACGTTCCGTAAAAGCATTCGCTAAGCCTCTTGCTGGTTTACCCGAAAAAGCACGAGTAACGGTCGTCTGCTGTGCTTGTGATTGAAGCACAGCATTTTTATAAAGCGAGGAAATTTCACACTCATCTGCCACTAATAAAGCTGTACCAATTTGAACTGCCTGTGCACCTATTGCTAATGCTTGTTCGACAGCTTCTTTTGTGACAATACCTCCTGCTGCGATAATCGGAATGGAAATTTGTCCTATTACCTGCTGCAGTAAATCGTGCAAATGGATGAACTGCATCGGCTCAGTGAAGGAACCACGATGACCACCAGCCTCACCACCCTGAAGGACAACAGCATGCATTCCCGCTTGTTCTACATGCTTCGCTTCCTCTAATGTAGTAGCTGTACCAATAACATAAACGTCATTGTCCTTTAAGCGCTGAATGACATCTGCTGAAGGAATGCCAAATGTAAAGGAACATATAGCTACATTTTCATCAAGAACGGCTTGTACTTGTCCTTCAAATACTTCCTTGGACATAACACTTTGCACAGGCGAAAGGCCAAGTTCGTCGTAAAACGGTTGTAAAGCCATTCGAGCCTTCTGAAGAACATCAATATCAATACGTGGCTCTTCCTGTACAAATAAGTTTACTGCAAACGGTTTTTTCGTTAGCTGTTTAACTTCCTGAATAAAGCTTTTCGTTTGTTCTCCATCTAAATAACCCGCTCCAATCGAACCTAAAATACCTGCCTCTGCGCAGGCAGCAACAAATTTTGGCGATGTTACACCAGCCATTGGTGCTTGAATCATCGGGGTTGGTATTTCAAAAATTGTTTGTAGCATAGCATTCACTCCTTACTTTTATTGTAAACGTTTCTTCCATATATGACCATCAGATAATTATAAAAATCTTCTCTTCATAACTTTCTATCTATGCATTGCTTCGGTAACTCTACCTTCACTTTGGCTCTTCTATGGCTCATCAGCATAACGTGTGGTTGATTTCCGTTCCGACTTATATACAAGGCATTCACCTTAACAAATGTCATCCACAACTTTTGGTGGAGAGCCTTTTCAATCGTGATATGTATAAAAAAACCTACTCTTTTGTTAGAAAAGAGTAGGCTGCATGTTGTTATTCATTACGCACGAGAAACGTAAGAAGCTTCTTCTGTATTGATGATTAATTTGTCACCTTGGTTAACGAAGAATGGCACTTGTACAATAAGACCTGTTTCAAGAGTTGCAGGTTTTGTACCACCAGAAGCTGTATCACCTTTAATACCAGGCTCAGTTTCTGCTACTTCTAGCTCAACAGTGTTTGGTAATTCAATACCTAGCATTTCACTTTGGTATGATTGAATATGAACTTCCATGTTTTCTTTTAAGAATTTTAATTCATATTCAATTGCAGCTGAAGCAAGTTCAGTTTGCTCATATGATTCTAGATCCATGAAAACATGCTCGTCACCTTGTGCATAAAGGTATTGCATTTTACGGTTATCAATTTGTGCTTTTTCAACTTTCTCACCTGCACGGAAAGTTTTTTCATTTACTGAACCGTTACGTAGGTTACGTAATTTAGAACGTACGAACGCTGCACCTTTACCTGGTTTAACGTGTTGGAAATCTAACACGCGGTATAATTGGCCATCAACAATAATTGTTAGACCTGTACGGAAATCGTTTACTGAAATCATTTGTGTTCCTCCATAGATTATAAAATAATGAGTTCTTTTGACGAATGCGTTAGTAGTTCATTACCTGTCTCTGTGATTAAAATATCGTCCTCGATACGTACACCACCGATTCCTGGTAAATAAACTCCTGGTTCAATCGTTACGGCCATACCTGGCTCTAGCACCGTATTTGAACGCATCGATAAGCCAGGGCCTTCATGTACTTCAAGACCAATACCGTGTCCTAACGAATGACCAAATGCCTCGCCATAGCCTTTTTCTTTTAAGTAGTCACGTGCAATCGCATCTGCTTGAACCCCTGTTAATCCAGGACCTACTTTTTCAAGTGCTAGAAGCTGGGAAGCAAGTACTGCGTTGTACATATCCACTAATTTTTCAGATGGTTCGCCAACTGCCACAGTACGTGTAATATCCGAGATATAGCCATTGTACAGCGCTCCAAAGTCTAATGTGACAAAGTCGCCTTTTTCAATCACTTTATTCGTTGCAACGCCATGTGGTAGCGCTGAGCGAAGACCAGACGCAACAATTGTATCGAATGAGGACTGGGTTGCTCCTTGTTTACGCATGAAGAATTCTAATTCATTCGAAACTTCAAGCTCTGTTTTACCTGGCTTGATGAAGTCTAAAATATGTGTAAATGCGTGATCAGCAATTTCACACGCAACCTTAATAATATTAATCTCTTGTTGCGTCTTAATCAAGCGAATTTTTTCAATTAGCCCAGAAATCGGTACTAAATCTGCTTGAATTATATTTTTATATAGCTCATATGTGCCATAGCTAACAGTATCTTTCTCAAAGCCCAATAATTTGATACCCATGTTATTTACTTGCGTTCCAATTTCCTCAAGGATTGTTGCCTCATGCTGTACAATTCGGAAGTCCTGTACTTGTGCAGCAGCTTGCTCTGTATAACGAAAATCCGTGATAAACACAGCATCATTTTGAGACACAATCGCTACGCCCGCTGTTCCTGTAAAACCAGTCATATAACGACGATTATACCCGTTCGTAATTAAAATGCCATCGATATTTTGTTCTTGAAGTGCCTTACGTAGCTTTTGCAATTTCAACATAATCAATTCTCCCTCTCGATAAATGTGCGTAGTGCCAGTTCATAGCCTTTCGTACCTAGTCCACAGATTTGACCAAGGCATGCCGGAGCAAGATAGGAATGATGACGAAAAGCCTCACGTTTATGGATATTTGAAATATGTACTTCTATAACCGGCACAGAAATCCCTGCAATCGCGTCATGTAACGCTATACTTGTATGGGTATATGCACCGGGATTAAAGATAATACCATCATATTTTTCGTCTTCTGCTTCATGTATCCAATCAACAAGTACTCCCTCATGATTAGATTGACGAAACTCGACAGTGGCACCTAAAGACGCCGCAAGATTCTGAACATTTTTTTTCACATCTTCTAATGTTTCATAACCATAAATATGTGGCTCTCGTTTACCTAGTCGATTTAAATTAGGTCCATTCAAACATAATAACTTCACGCATATTCTCCTCTTTCTATGTACTTGCCATTTATTTTATCATACAGGGCAAGGCGCATACAGCAACTAATTTCCTTTTTGTGCTGTATGCTCTCTCTGATGGAAATTCGCTGTTTCAAGCAAGAACCGTAAAAGACAAATAACAACGACCATGAAAGGAATCGATAATTTTTTAAAGGATGAAAGTTGTAAAGGCAAATCAAGAGCAATCCATTCTAATGTGATGGTCAAAAAAAGTCCGAGTAAAAAAGAAGATAAAATAGCTGGAATAATATAAACATATCTCAATGTAATAAATAATAAAAATCCTATGATAAATAAAACTAGAATTAAAAAACTCCATTGAAAAAGTTTTGAGCTACCTTCAAACAGCTCCCACTTTTTATAAAAACCTATTGGATTCCATTTAATAAGATGCAAATATTGAAGACCCTTTAAACACAATGCTAAAAAAAGTGCACTGACGAGCGATGTTATACTAGCCACTTTCAAGCAAACCCCTCCTACCCTTAGTTAATTTTCTACCGTTAATCATTTCCTAACTTGTACGATTAGTGTAGCCATATAGAAATTTTACTATGCGTAACTCTAGAGGTTTTTCACTAAATTTAGTACAATGGTACAGTTGAAATAAATAAAGAGAGTGGTGTTAGCCTTGAGCAATTCACCTGTTTACGGGGGACAAGCACAATTAGAGGGTGTAATGTTCGGAGGAAAGGAACATACGATTACTGCCATTCGCCGTAACGATGATTCCATTGATTATTATCATTATAAAAAGGTTCAAAATCCTATCTTACAAAAGCTAAAAAAAATTCCATTGATTCGAGGCGTTGTCGCACTAATTGAATCTGCTGGTTTAGGCTCACGCCATATGCAATTTTCAGGGGATCGTTACGACATTACACCTGGCGAAGAAGAGGAACATAAAGAAGAAGGTTCGAAACTTCAAATGATGTTAGGAGTTGCAGTTGTAGGTATTCTTTCCTTTTTATTTGGTAAATTTGCCTTTACATTAATTCCAGTATTTATTGCGGATTTTTTCTCTAGTTGGATAGAGAGTAAGACCGGTCAAATTTTACTTGAGAGTGGTATTAAGCTACTTTTATTACTAACCTATTTATATTTTATATCTTTAACACCTATTATTAAACGAGTCTTCCAATATCATGGTGCAGAACATAAAGTTATAAATTGCTATGAGGCAGGAATGGAAATAACAGTGAAAAATGTACAAGCACAATCACGCTTACACTATCGATGCGGTAGTAGTTTTATGCTATTCACTGTCTTTGTCGGCATGTTTTTATATTTCTTTGTGCCAACTGATCCACTATGGTTACGTCTTTTGGACCGTATTTTATTAATCCCAGTTGTTCTTGGTCTATCTTTTGAAGTACTTCAAGCGACAAATGCGTGTCGTAATATTCCTGTGTTACGATTCCTTGGCTATCCAGGTTTATGGCTACAATTACTGACAACACGTGAACCGAAAGATGACCAAGTGGAAGTAGCCATCGCATCTTTCAATATGTTACTTCAAGTTGAGCAACAACCAGAGATCGCAGCTACTTTGAATCATGACTAAAAAAATCAGCTAGGCTTCGGCATAATTGCGTCCGGAATCGGCTGAAAGAAATTAAAGGTGCAGGTCCAACTGATGAATATCTGTTTGGACCTGCCCTCATTATTAAACTATTTAAAGTTTTTAGTACAGGCCTCGCATCTTTCGTTTAAATAAGAGAGTCGCAATAATAAAAATAAAGACCGTATAACCTATAACGATAGAGAGTGGTAGGCAAACATCTAAATAAGCTCCACTTAGTGCTGCACGTGCTGCATTAACAGCATGAACAAACGGCAATAATTGTGCAATAGATTGAAATGTACCACCGATCATCTCAGGCTCAAACCACGTACCGCTTAACCATGTTGATAAATTGACAAATATCGCAAAGATGCCTCCTACCTGCTTATCCGTAAAAATTGTTCCAAATAATAAACCGAATCCAATATACAGCAAAGAAATGACAATAAGTACGCCTACCATTAAAAGGACAGATATATTGAATGACAAACCTAAAAATAGAGCGGTGAGCAAACAGAAAATAATTTGTAATAATGCAATTGGCAGCAAAGGCAATACATAGCCTAAAATATAATCACCTGCTGACATAGGAGAGGCAAAAATCCGCATTAAAAAGGATGAGCTTTTATCCTTACCTAGTAACATGCCAGAAAAAAGAGTAAGAAACGAAAAACTAAAAACAATCACGCCGGGTGCTAGATTACTAATTTCAAATAATCCAAACTGCATATTTTTTTGCATGACTGAAAATAGAGCCATAATTAGAACCGGTAAGCCCATCCCAAAAATTAGAGTTACTGGATCCCGTACTATTTCCTTATGATTTCTTATCGCAAATACACTTGCCTTCAAAGTGAATCCTCCTCTGTAAGCTCTAAAAATACTTCTTCTAAAGAATGTTTTTTTGTTTCATGCATTAATTGCTGAATTGTACCAAGAGCACGCATTTTCCCACGATGCATAATCCCTACACGATCTGCCAGCATCTCTACCTCTTCTAAATAGTGAGTTGTTAAAACAATCGTTACCTCACCTTTTAATTGGCTCAGTATTTTCCATAGATCACGACGTGCACGTACATCCATCCCTAATGTCGGTTCATCTAGAAAGAGTATTTTCGGATTAGACATCATAGCCATTGCAACACTTAATCGACGCATATACCCACCCGATAACGTTTTAGCTTTACTAGACTGGCGAGGAGTTAAACCAAACAAATTCATCTGTGCATTTGCTCGTTTTTTTGCCTCTATTTTTGAGCAACCATAAATCTGGCCCATAAATAGCAAATTTTCTAATACAGTTAAATTAGGTGCAACAGCCGTTTCCTGTGGAGAAATATTTATTTTCTTTTTAGCAGCGACCTGATGGTAAACTATACTTTCCCCATCCAAAATGGCATCTCCATCTGTTGGTGGTAATAGTCCGCAAAGCATTTTAATCGTTGTCGTCTTGCCAGCTGCATTTTGACCAAGAAGTGCAAAAAATTCTCCCTTTTCTATACATAAAGATAACTGATCCACTACCACAATTTCCTTATAATGCTTCGTTAAGCCCTTTATTTCAATTGTCATGATAGTCACCTCTCTCAATTAGCATGGCATTAATCTTTTCAATTTCGCGCTTCGAAAGCTTATATTGCAATAGCCATGTCACAACATAAGTTCCTAAGAAACTTGCAAATAAGGAGAAAATATTGGCCATCGTTTTCGGCATCCATAAAACCATGACAATTGGTATCCAAATTATGGCCGTTACAAAAAAGTGCACAATATATTGCTTCAACATACCCCATCTCGCAATTTCAAAGAATAGTGCAGCTAGAGCAAATGTGACCCCAATCAAACCCGTCAACACAACTTGAGTCATAATTGCCATTGTTTCACTTTCAAATAAAGCTTGAAATTCAGGAACTACCCAAACGTAGCTTTCTTGTGATATCCCAAGCGATACAAAAAATTGTACGATTTGTCCAAATACCGCACCTATAATAAACCCACCTAAAATCCGAATTAGTATGTCTTTTCGCACATCTTTCACCTCATATCCCCAATTGCTTCTTAATTTTTGTTACATAACGCCTTGACGCGTATGTTTTAATCCCACCTGTTAGCTCAACACCGATCGTTCCTGTTCTGCTAATATCCATATGTTTAATCATGTTACGATTAACAATTTCAGCATTTGAAATACGTACAAACAGCTGTGTATCCAGCTTTTCTTCAAGCTCATACAAGCGAAGGCGCGCAATGTAAATACCAACCATTGTTTGCACGAAAACCTTCTTTTGCTCCGTATAAATGCGCACAATGTCCCCACAGCTAATAAACTCGACACCTCTATCTGAGAAGACCAATAATGTATTGACTTCAGCGGAAGCGATACTCTGCATGAGATGCTCTATTTCATCGGTCATCTTATCAGTGTGAATAATAACTTTTGGCTCTTTGCATGTCGGATCAATCGACACTTCTACCTTCATTTCATCAGTCCTTTCATTCGTTTTCACTATAATTTTTTTTACTAATTATGTAAATGGATTTTGGACGACTGGTCGTTTACATGGGATAAGTGGTTTAAAAATCAATTTCTCCTTGCATAATTGCGAGTAGCCCGTAGCGGAAATCAGAGCCTTCAAATTAATCAAGATGGATAAAAATGATTAATCAGAAATAAAGTTTGATCAAATAGCTACTTATAATATTGATAAATGAACAAAAAGAAAAAGCATGTTTTGAAAAAAAGATTGATTCAAACACGCTTTTTCTATTCTCAATTGTTATAAAAAATTTGATGTTTTTTGTGAACCTTGCTTATTTAAATCGCCTTTTTATTGGACAAACATATTGCAATAATCCTTTGATCAGCTCATGCTTCTTAAAGTAACGCACACTTTCGTTTAGCTAATCTATCTGGTTACTAATTATATTAATAATTTTATGTTGAGCATCTATGGCTTCAGGGATGGGCATCACAACAAACACATGATTCATTTTAGGATAAACTAAGGTATTGATTTCAATCCCTTGTTCCGTTAGTTTTTCATCAAATTTGATTGCATCTGGATATAAACATTCGTGTGTTCCAATAAAATGAGTAATTTTACCAAGTGCTCTGAAGTCACCGTAAATAGGACTAATCAATGGGTCATTTAAATGTTTATCAGCTGCCCATATCTTTGTAATGACTTCCATTCCCTCACTAGCTAACATCGGGTCCTTTTCCTCATATTCAGCTATAAGAGGGTTTTCAAAACCCATATCAACACATGCAGATAATAAAATAATATCTTTCGGTTGAGGCAAATGGTTCATCTTCAAAAGAAGGGCCAGACCAAGTGTTATATTACCGCCTGCAGAATCTCCCATGATCGTTAATTGATTGGAACTGTCAACACTTCCAAGAATTTCTTTATATAAGTTAAGGAGTTTTGGATAGGTATCTTGATAGTTAAAATGAGGTACTTTAGGATAAATGGGCGCAATAATTTTCACATTTAAAGATTGTGCCATTTTATCCATGAACAACCAGTGTAAATTTAAAGGTTGATTTGTCCAAGCACCACCATGTAAATAGAGAATAACTTTTTGTTTCAAAGACTTTTGGTCATTTAAAGTGATAACCTGCATACCCTCGAATGCCTGCTCCTTCATATCACTTAAAAAATTAACATCATCCCCAATAACATAGGGCTGAATATTTTCTGTTCCCCTCTGCTTAATGAACTGTTTTGTATTTTCAATACTAGAAAAACTCTTTTTATTGCTTTGGAAAATTAACCATTTTTCAAATTGAACACTTTCTTCAGAACGTTCTCCGTTAAAAATTTCTACACTCATTTTATTCTCTCCTTTAAACATTTTTATTGTTCATCCTTTTCATAACACGAAATGATTTATAATAGCCATGTATTAGAAGTCTTAACAAACTCGATAGAAGATCTTGAATTGAACGGAGACTTTCGTTTTCTTTCAATTCTAGTATAATACTAAATTTCACCAGGCAATCTTCTATATATTAACTATACCGTTAGAACTTCGTTTTAGAAGAGCTAAAATGTTATTTTCTACTTAGAAACGAAACTGCCCCGTTACTTTAAGTGTAAACCTTCACAATCTCTTATTTTAACCCTTGATGTCACGGTGTCGTTCAACAATATTGCCCGATGGTTGAACAAAGAAAGATTCTACTAAATAGATCTTTTTATCAGACTTTTTTATAAATGATCTAATTTCATTTTAATTCCATATTTTGAAGTATACCCCTTCAAAATCCATGACATTTACCGAGTGAAATAAAAAATGCCTATCCCCCCTGTTGGTGAGTTAGGCTGTGATACTTAAAATTCCATGTTGTATATGCAAAACTTTTATTATCTATTTTGGAGGATCATTTCGTACGAAGTTGGTTGGCCAGAACTGACTTGAATGTACGATTGGCCATAGCTAAAAGCTTTGGTGTTGGTTTAGAATAAAATTTGATTATAAATCCTTGATTTAATTGTATATAAAAAGTTGTCGTTTTGAATAAAGATTGATCATTTTAAATCCCCTCACTCCCAAGCTCCCGTTAGCCATCCATGAAGCGCAATAAACAGCTCTTCACCACAAAAAATGAAAGATGATTAAGTTCTTTCATGGGAGTTTACTATCAAAGATTATTTTTATTACTTATAAAGGAAATTTGTTCAGCTGATATAATAAAATCAATTAATTCCATCGTTTCATTGTGTAGCAAGACGTGAAATTCATAATTGCCATTTACTTTATATATTTCCTCATACATCCACCATGAATCTTCTAACAAATCATCCTGTTTGATAATATTAAAATTTTCAAATATGACTTCATCTATATTTGTATAACTCCCTTTATTATCAAGGAGTAATTTTAAGGATTTATCATTCTTAATTGATTTTATAATTTTGCAATCACGGAAGCTACAACCCCCATCAATTTCTATATCCAGTAATGTTGAGTTTTCTTTTATATATCTTTCGTAATCTTCAATTACTGTGGTTACAATTCTGTCATTTTCCTCGCAAAATTGAGTTACAGCATTTATTACCTTACGAGTTGCCTTATCTAAAGTAAACACCCTTATATCTGCAATCTGTTTTAATATTGTTTCTGGTAATTGCTTTTTTAAATACATAAGATTATGTATGAAAATATCATGAAATTGTTCTATTCCCTTTTCTTTATTAAAAGGTTCATAGTTATTATCATCATCTCTGTTTGCTGTTTCGTTAGATTTTAATATTAAATTAGCTTCTTCTTGTACAGTACGCCAACTATTCAATTTTCTATTTAATTCAATGTGGTAAAGCTGTTGAAAATATTCTTCTGAGAATGTTTCAGCTTGCTTTTCTTCCTCTAAATGCAGATGGATATTATTTTTTTGACACAGTTCATACCATTCTTTAGTAAAATATTTCATTTTATTACCCTCGTCTCTCTATGTAGATAATTTTTAATTAACCTGCACAGTTAGTTTAAGTACAATTCTTCACAAGATAAACATCGTTTTTAACATTCATGCCCAATAAAAAACCATCTCAAAGAATAACAAAAGAGGTGATTTTTATTAATCTTTATTACAAATTACCAATCTATATTATAAACGATTAATCTTTTTTTACAAAGCATACAATAAAAAAAGTGCCTATCCGAGATAGACACTTTTTCATTATTTTATAGGCCACATTTTAACTGTGCAGCACAGTTTGTACATGTATTACAGCCGCCGATTTCTTCAACAGTTCCTTTACGGCATACTGGGCAAGTATTCCCTACATCTGAACCAATTACTGTTGTCGATTCTAAAGCTTGAATCGTATCTACTAACACAACAGGACGTTTTGTTGGCTCTTCTACAAATTCTTCTTCAAATGATAATTGATCCATATCATTTTCTTCTGCTTTCAATGTAAGTACTTGTGAATCACGGCTACCATCTACATAGACCGTACCACCTTTAGCGCCACCTTTATATAAACGCTCGTACACTTTTTCAACTTGTTGTACTGTATAACCTTTTGGTGCATTTACAGTTTTTGAAATCGATGAATCGATCCATTTTTGGATGATACATTGTACATCCGCGTGAGCCTCTGGTTTTAACTCCATCGCTGTAACAAACCATTCAGGAAGGTTATTTTCATTTACTTCAGGATGACGTTCTAAATATTCTTGGACGATCTCCGCTTTTACTTCGATGAACTTACCTAGACGACCTGAGCGGTAATATGTGAACGAGAAGTATGGCTCAAGACCCGTTGCTACACCTACCATCGTACCAGTAGAACCAGTTGGAGCTACTGTTAGTAAATGCGAGTTGCGAATACCTGTTGCTAAAATTTGCTCTTTAATGTGTGCAGGCATTTTTTGCATAAAGCCTGTTTCAGTAAATGCTTTACGTAAACGTGATGTCTCTTCCTCAGTTGCTCCTACAAGGAATGGGAAGCTACCGCGTTCTTTCGCAAGTTCTGTTGACGTCTCATACGCAGTTTCAGCAATCGTCTTAAAGATTTCATCAACTAGCTCATTACCAGCTTCTGAGCCATATTCTTTCTCACAATAAATTAGTAAGTCCGCTAAGCCCATTACGCCTAAGCCAACACGACGCTCTCCAAGAGCTTGTACACGGTTTTCTTCTAAGAAGTATGGTGTTGCATCAATTACATTATCCTGCATACGAACACCAACACGAACTGTTTCACGTAGTGCTTCGAAATCAATTGTTTGATCTTCTTTATTTGCAAACTGCGCTAAATTCACAGCTGCTAAGTTACACACAGAATATGGTGCAAGTGGTTGTTCCAATTATTGTTATCCTAAAGGCTTTTTATCCTCTAGTTCTTACAGTTCAATTCCTGTAAGTTCAGCATACATTTTCATTACAAAACTTCTGTAATGTTGCGGTCTCGTGCCCGGGTTATAGTCTACTAAGTAGGATCACCGGGTATGCGTTGCCCCTGACTGAAGTTTTACCTTTAGCCTTCGGTTCGGATTAGCATCTCAGCCTTCCCGCTTTATCCCGCAATTTTTAACGTGAGGCGAAGTCCACCACACGGATTTGTCGCTACAACACTTTGACCATAAGCTTTTGCGTTTGTCATGTCATTAGCATTGTCGATGAAGAAAATACCTGGCTCTGCAGAGTACGTCGCACAAACGTTGATTAAATTCCATAATTCTTTCGCTTTAATCGTACGGTATGTGCGTACTTTATAGCCCATTTTCTCCCATTCACGTACGTCGCCAACTTTATGCCATTCCGTGTTGTAAACGTTCATTTCTTCTTTTGTATATTCTTCAACCGCTGGGAAGCGAAGCTCGAAGTCAGCGTCATTTTCCACAGCTTGCATAAATTCTTTTGTTAATGTTACAGAAATATTTGCACCTGTTAAAAACTCTTGATTGTGAACAGTATACGTACCACCATCACGTAATTTGTTCTCCGCTTCACGAATAATAGCCGTATCAAAACCGCCTAAGCCTTCAATCCCTTTATAGTTTACAATGCCTTGATACATAGCTTCTTCTTGGAATGAAAGAGGTTTGAAGTTTAACTTTTCTTTTGCTAGACGAATAATTGATTCATCTGTTGTATTTTCGATTAGGTATCGTAGAATACGTGGATTTTGCATTTTTGATATAATAAATTCCACGATATCAGGATGCCAATCTGCCAGCATAATCATTTGTGCCGATTCCCTTACGCGGGTTCGCTACACCCACTCTCTATGTCACCATAGAAGTTGAGACCATATCTTACATCTTATTAGATGTCCTCGCACTTCGGAGTGGCTTCACTCCTACTCTACTCACTTCCGCTAACTTAGCGTGCTTTCGATGGTCGTTGAACCTTCCTCTCTGAAAGAGGCTTGGCTGCTGATTGTCTTTATCCCACTGCTATTTTCAAGCATTCACGCTTACCGTTTCCAGTTACGTTGTAGCTAGCAGTGCATTTATAATGCGTTGTTTAACATTTTCAAAATCATTTTTTATCTCATCTTCCCAGAAACGGAGTAAGGTGTAACCGTGAGCTGCTGCAATTTGATTTTTTTCAACATCCCTGGCTTTTATCCTCTTTTGGACTTCATAAAAAGAGGAATAAAATTTTGGATTCCCATGCCAAAAATCGCCATCACATTCAATTAGAATTTTTGTCCCTAATAGTAAAAAATCAAATTGTGCTCCTTCAAAGATGAAGGAATATTTGTAGGGGATTGATTGTTCAACTAAGAAATGCTCTAAAGCTCTTTCAATACTAGTTTTTCTAAATGTTTCTCTCTCTAATTGTTTTAATGCAGCTTGTCGAATTTTTTCGATTGTTTCTTTACTATAAACCCCTGTCTTACCACTATTCCACGAAGGAGTTCCATTTATTTTTCTAGTTTTTGCTGTTTTCGAAATGATATTTTCAAAATGAACCTTTTTTTGTTCATCTGGCATTTCATTGTGCCACTTTCCTGTATTTTGTGATCGAAGTCTACTCGCACACTCTTTACTACAAGTTTTAGTCTGCCGATGTTTTTCATCGAATAGTTTTCCACAAATTACACAAGTTAAAGGCTCACCTTTTCCGCGACAGCTTCTACTACAAAATTGATTGGGAATACCTCGCCTCAATTTAACCTTTTTATTACATAAAATATATTGGCAGGTCACCATTTCTATTGGGTAAAAATAAGATATTAAATAATTATCTAATGTTAAGTTATGCTCATTTTTTAAATGAGTCGTAAACCACCCTTGCTTATTATGATTTATTGTAAAACCACATATTAAACAAGTTTGTGGCTGTTTCGCATCATAAACATCCATATTTCCCACCTCGATTAAAGTGACAATATTTCTGTTAAAGAGTTCCCAGCAATTCACGAGGTTTGTTTACGCAGAAGCACCTAGATTATGTTGACCTCTGCGGCTTCCACCTTGTTCGACAAGATGAGTCAGCTTCGCAATATCATCTAACCATGACACAGAACCAGATGATTTACCATTTACACCACGTGCTAAAGTGTTACGCGGACGCAATGTTGAACCATTTGTCCCTACACCACCGCCGCGGCTCATAATTTCCATTACTTGCTTACGGTGATCACTGATTCCTTCACGTGAATCTGCTACAAATGGCATTACGTAACAGTTGAAGAAGGTTACATCTGTTTCAGAACCCGCTCCGTATATAACTCGTCCAGCTGGAATGAATTTTAATGATACTAACTGCTCATAAAACTTCTCAAACCATTCTTGGCGTTTCTCTTGTGTTTTTTCAACAGAAGCAAGCCCTGTTGCATTTCGTTTTGCGATTTGTTCATAAAAAATTTCAAGAGGCTTTTCTAGCACGTCAATTGAACGCGTAATCACACCCGTTTCTTGCTCTTTCGGATCATCTAAAGCACTACGATAATCTTCCTCAATCAAAATATCTGCTGTTTTTGTAGACATATCAAGCTTTTGGATTGTCCCTAAACCACGTGCAGGGAATTTTGGATCTGCCTTCACTGTTAAGACGACGAAATCACCGGCTTTTAACGTTTTCTTCTCCGTATCCTTAAACGAGTAGCGATCGATCATTACAAGTCTTGATACACCTTTATGCGTAATGTGCATATCAGGCGTTACAGGATGCACCTGTGGAAATTGTTCAATATCTTTGTTTAACTGTTTAAATTTGTTTACTTCGGGTTGATGATTTGTGAGTACCATCGTTTTGCCTCCCTTATTTTCTGCCTTACAAATATAAATACACAATATCATGTGTCGCTAAACACTACATATTGTGTATTAATCTTTAAAAAAGATACTATATATAGTTTTTTAATTCAACTCTTGCAATTTCGAGTAGCATCCGAAATGCTCGTCCTCACAAGGTTTGAACGATAAAAAAATATTTTTCTTATACCATTTTTTATTTTTTGAAGTTCCAATCATCACATGCATATTTTTTTTCTTCAAGTGCATGCACATATTCTAATTGCTCCTCAGAAAGTGTAAATGGTTTTAAATCAATTTGCAACGATTTTGCAAAACCATCTCTAAAAGCTGTCACACATTGTTCAATAGTCACTGGTTCTTTCACAAGGTTATTGATAGCAACCGCTTTCTCTGGCATCTTTCTACGCATACGTGCTCTCGCCTCTTCACTTGAAAAATTGAAGACAGACAATAATTTTTCTTGATCTAAATCAAGTAAAATAGCTCCGTGCTGTAAAATAACACCTTTTTGACGAGTTTGTGCACTACCAGCTACTTTTTTACCTTCTACGACAAGCTCATACCAGCTTGGCGCATCAAAGCAAACTGCACTTTTAGGTTTCTTTAAGTCAGCTCTTTGTTCCTCTGTATTAGGCACACTAAAATAAGCATCCATACCTAAATTATGAAAACCTTGCAATATCCCTTCACTTAACACTCGATATGCCTCTGTCACTGACTCAGGCATATCTGGATAGCTTTCTGAAACAATGACGCTATATGTCAACTCATGCTCATGTAAAACAGCTCTACCGCCTGTTGGACGACGAACAAAGCCTAGTCCTTGTTCACGCACCGCTTCTAAATTGATATCTCTTTTCGCCTGCTGAAAATAGCCAATCGAAAGAGTTGCTGGCTCCCACTCATAAAAACGAATAACCGGCGGAATTAAACCTTCACTGTGCCAATCAAGTAATGCTTCGTCTAATGCCATATTAAAAGAAGGACTACATTTCCCTGAATTTAGAAAATACCAAGTTGTCATATATTCATCTCCTACAAGTATTAAATTAAACCTTCGCGAACGTGTACAAAATAAGTCGGGTTGATCTCCGTTCCGGCAGGGTGCTTTCCTGGAGTCGCCCCGCCTTCACTCCAATCAACTTATATATGGCATACGTTTTAACAATGTCATCCAACTATTAATGATAGCCCAAAATAGTGCTTCTCAAAATTTTGACACTCTGCGTTTAGTTCTATTCTTTATTGAAGTAATCCCCCACCCTAATCCAAGAATGGGGTGGAATGATTCTGTGGCCTTTCACTCATAACATTCAATAGATTAATTCTAGCCACAATGTAATTAATTTTATCAAACTCATTGGACTATCGCTAGCGCATCTTTTATAATAATAAAGAAGATAGAAAGGGGTAAGAAAATTTTGGACATACTTATCACAATCGGTATAATGTTAGTAGTCGTAATTGCATATATCGTCATTAATTCTATGCGACTAAAAAAAGCCGTAACAAACCTAACACAAGAACAATTTATTGAAGGTTATCGTAAAGCTCAACTGATCGATGTACGTGAGCAAAAAGAATTTGAAGCTGGTCACATTCTTGGTGCACGTAATGTTCCTTCAACTACACTACGTCAACGTTACAAAGAAATCCGCCCAGATTTACCAGTATATTTATACTGCCAAAATACAGGCCGTAGCTCTCGAGCTGCACTGTTTCTTAAAAAACGTGGCTACAACCAAATTTACCAACTTCAAGGCGGCTTCCGTACTTGGACAGGTAAAATAAAGTCCAAAAAACAGTAATGAAACAAAATAGATAAGACAATAGCGACTTATATAAATAAATTCACTCTTTGAAACTAAGTAAATTTATATATATTTACCTATATCGCTTTGTTTCACACCGAAAGAACCATCTCAAATGACTATGAGATGGTTTCTTTTTTTGCAAAAAATTCTGAGTTTCTACTATATTATACTTATTGTTTAACGTCTAACAAGTTACTTCATGTTCACTAAGCACCTAATCATGCATTGGACGAAATAAGGAAAAGCAACGCGAGGCAATGTTCTGCTCGTTGTCATTGGAGATTCTTTGTTGTGGATAGGCGATCGGACAAACTGAGGAAAGCGGCTGGCCGGAAGAAAAATCAACCTTACATTATCATGGCAGCTTTACTTTATAGCAAATATTCAACATCATCCACCTATTAACATATGCCTAAAAATACTATTTTTCGTAAAGTATTTCGCTAGACGGACCATAATCTTCTTTTTTTCTGAAAATAGCTGAAATTCCCCCTTGAATAATTATGTAAGCACTGATAGGATGTATAGTATCTTAAAATAATGTCATCAAGACAACACAATACAAGCTATGAATGCTATGGATCACACTATA
The DNA here is from genome assembly GCF_001708185.1 of Lysinibacillus xylanilyticus. GTDB lineage: Bacteria > Bacillota > Bacilli > Bacillales_A > Planococcaceae > Lysinibacillus > Lysinibacillus xylanilyticus_A. Next base: position 342,349 of record NZ_MDDN01000004.1, read on the forward strand.
GCAGGAGCAGTTCTGGAGAGAACGCATTTTGCGTCGCCGAAGGGTTCACTATCTCAGGCAAAAGGACAGAGGAGTAATATCTACTTTCATCATGAAAGCTATACCACATGAATGTTTATTTTTTCATATCCAGCATTCTCAATTGGTATTTGTTATTCTGACGTTTACGAGACTAGTGTCAATACTAGTCTCTTTTTATTTTCCAGTCAAAATTTTTATGCATCTTTGAGGGGGATTAACGTGGAACAACATCAATTAAAACGTGATTTAAAAAATCGCCATGTGCAGCTCATTGCTATTGGCGGAACAATAGGCACTGGTTTATTTTTAGGTTCAGGCAAAGCCATTGCTTTAGCAGGACCTTCCATCATCTTAGCCTATTTAATCGTCGGAACTGCCCTATTTTTTGTTATGCGTGCATTAGGTGAATTATTATTATCGAACGCAGGCTATACATCATTTACTGATTTTGCATCAGAATACATAGGTCCTTGGGCAGGCTACGTCACTGGCTGGACTTACTGGTTCTGCTGGGTCATGACCGCTATGGCAGATATTATTGCTGTCGGTGTTTATGCACAATATTGGTTTGATATACCTCAATGGGTACCAGCTATTGGCTGTTTAGTACTGTTATTATTTTTAAACTTATTAACTGTAAAACTATTTGGTGAGCTAGAATTTTGGTTTGCCCTTATCAAGGTCATCACAATTGTTGCGCTGATCGTTATTGGACTAATCATGTTATTTACAGGCTTTCAAACAAGTTCTGGCACAGTGACAGTTGAAAATCTTTGGGCACATGGCGGGATGTTCCCGAATGGCCTATACGGCTTCCTAATGGCCTTCCAAATGGTTGTTTTCGCTTTTGTAGGTGTCGAATTAGTAGGTGTTTCTGCTGCTGAAACGAACGACCCTAGAAAAAATATTCCTTCTGCCATTAACAAAATTCCATTTCGTATTTTATTATTCTATGTAGGTGCATTATTTGTTATTTTATGCATTAATCCTTGGTATGAAATGTCTGCCGCAAGCAGTCCATTTGTACAAGTATTTACACTAGCTGGTATCCCTATTGCTGCAGGGATTATTAATTTTGTTGTTCTAACATCCGCTGCTTCAGCAGGTAATAGTGGTTTATTCTCTACAAGCCGCATGCTTTATAATCTTGGGAACAATAAGCAAGCTTCACCATCGTTCGCCAAGCTTAATAAAAACAGTGTACCAAGTAACGCACTTGTTGTTTCCGCAATTGTTGTATCTGCAGGAGCATTACTAAGTAAACTAATGCCTGAAAGCGCCTTTAGTGTTGTTACAACGATCAGTGCTATTTGCTTCATTTGGGTGTGGAGTATTATTTTAATTTCTCATATCATTTATAAACGGAAAAATCGTGCACTTCATGAGGCATCAATTTTCAAGGCACCATTTACTCCATTCGTGAACTATTTAGTACTTGCCTTCTTCGCATTTCTATTAGTTATTATGTTCATTTCAGAGGAAACACGTACGGCATTACTGTTAACACCAATTTGGTTTATCATACTAATGATGATTTACAAAGTGAAAAGAAAGAAATAACTACGTTAAGAGGCATTAAAAATAACTGTCCTGAATAGTGACCCTTCAAAGAAAGTGAATCTATTCAGGATTTTTCTATTTTTCTCAAAGTAATAATCCCTAACAAATTAACGATAGTATGAATAAAAGGGAGTTAAAAAAAGGAGGGTTTTTATTAAAAATAAGATCGTTATTTCTATTACGCTATTGTTTACCATTATTCTGATTTTAATATTATTGTGGTTTAGTATTGTCTAGGAGAAAAATCCAGACAATATAATAATAGAACGGATTTGCTTTAACAAGGCGAGAGAGAACGGGTTAAGAGAATTAACAACTAAAGATCTTACAATGAAAAGGATTCCCGTAAACGAAACTAATTACCATATATACTTATGAACAAAAAAGATGACCTCAGCACAGAAGTCATCTTTTTTTCATTGTTTAAAAAATCGTCATATTCCACTCGGTCGCGATATGCTTTAGTAAATTCACTCCTGCTACACTATTCCCAATGGTATCAATTGCTGGTCCGTAAATGCCAATACCGCAGCCAGCAGGAAAAGGTGAATCTAAGCCTGCATGACTTGGTACAGCCACCAAAATTGCACCAGAGACACCACTTTTAGCGGGTAACCCGATAAATGCAGCAAATTTACCAGAAGCATTATACATACCGCATGTAACCATTAATGCCTTCGCTAATTTAGCCACTTGCTTTGGAAAGAGTTGCGTTTTTAATAGAGGATGATAGCCATCATTGGCGATTACTAAACCAATCATCGCTAAATCCGAAACATTGACTTCAATAGCACATTGTTTCAAATAAACCTCCAATGCCTCCTCTACAGGGCAATCTAAAAAGCCAGAATCCATTAAATAGTATGCTAATGATCGATTACGATTAGCTGTTTGCCATTCAGATTGAAAAACCTCTTCATTTACCCTTATTTTTTTGCCAACGATTTGTTCTAAAAAATGTAGGATTTTTGTAACCTTCTCTTGTGGTGAATTTCCGTCAAGCATAGAGGAGACTGTAATCGCTCCTGCATTAATCATTGGGTTAAAAGGTTTTCCAGGTTGATGGCTTTCAAGACGAATGATTGAATTGAAGGTATCACCTGTAGGTTCAACATCTACTCGCTCTAAAACATAGGGTAATCCCCGTTCCATACACGCTAAAATAAATGTCACAACTTTTGAAACACTTTGCAGGGTAAACAGTTCAGCTGTCTCTCCTGCTTTGATTTCGTCACGATTTGGTCCGATAATCGAAATAGCTAATTGATTTGGATCTTTTTCTGATAAAGCAGGAATATAGCTTGCGCATTGTCCCTCTTTCGCATAAGGACGAAACTGTTTGACCCATTCTGATACAAGTTCATGATGATTGTTGATATGATTTGTCGGCAATTTTGTGTTCTCCTTCCAAAAAAAAATACATCTTTGTTGCTCTTCCGTACACTTCACTAAAAAAATTTAATGCTAGGCAAAAACAGAGCCTCCCTAGTTTACACTATGAAGACTCTATCCGATATAATTTTTTAAAACTTTGATGGCATCATACCTTCTGGAATTAACGATTAACTGTAAATAGTATAGCGAAGATTTGATATTCTACACAAATGAAAAAAATAAATTTATCAAGAGACTTTTTCGCTACAGAAAAACCCCGAATAAATTCGTTATTCGGGGCTAGTACTAATTAAAATATTATGGCTGCATTTGTTTATAAAGAAGTTCAAGCTTTTTCGAAAGCTTGCCATAAGCAGTTTGCCACGTTTTATATGCAGCTGGCTTCTTTTCTTCTGTTGCCGCTTCGTAAGTTTTATATAACTCATATACTTCCGTAACTTTTTTCAAATCACTTTCTGCCTGCGTTAGCTTCGAGTAATTTTTCACTAATTTTTTCTCAGTAGAACTAAGCTTGTCATACGATATACGAATTTTCGTAACTTCAGTATCTAAATTGGCAATATATTCTCCATTTTTCTCAAGCCCATTGATCATTTCCACCAAATTTAAAGCAGATTCGTTTGCAGCTTGTTGTTTTGCTTCTGCTTCAACAATTTTTTTCCGAACACTTTCATTTATTAAACTCGTCTGTTTTGACGTCAATTTTGAAAATGCTTTAATAACAGTTGCTGGATTTTTTTCGAATGATTTGTCATACTGCTTCATGAATGACTCTACTTTTTTCACATCAGAGACAGCCGTAGTTAAGATAGAAGCATTGGTAACACGTTTTTTATCACTAGAGCTTAACTTATTATATTGAGTGGATAGCTCTTTAATTTTTTCTATAGACACTGTGTACATATCATTGTTTATCATTGCAGCGATTTCACTCTCTAATTTTGATACGTCTGGAACATTGCCATCTAATAGTTTAAGTAATTTTTCATACTCATCTTTAGCTAAATGCTGTTGGTTTGCAGGTAACTTTGCATAAGCTGTTTGCACTGATTGAATTTTCTTAACCTGCTTCGTAACATCTGTTTCTTCTTTAGCATCCTGTACTTTTTTAAGGAACGATTTGGCGCCTGAAATATCTTTACTTGCTGCTGTTAGTAGGTCGTAATTCGTCACATATTTACGGGCATCGGATGATAATTTTTTATATTCCGCTGTAGCATTCGCTACTTCTGTTTCTAATTGTTGCAGAGAATAGTTGGTGATGTTTGCAAAAGAATCGATTTTTGTTTTTAAAGCTAGGGCTGCTGCTTTATCTTGTGGTTCCTTACCACCGTTACCAACAGTCACATCTGGTGAATTATTTAAAAATTCTTTTGCATTATACACAAGTGATTGCTGTAAACTTGTTAGCTTATTATAGGCTTTTAGTGTACTGCTATAGCTTGATTTTAACTTACTCTCTGAGACCCCCGGTGTTTTCTTAAGTTTTAGATAGGCATCCATATCCTTAATAACTTTTTCAGCCGTCTTAAGATCTTTTTGCAATGTTAAAATACGATCATAGTCTTTAATTTGGGCCGCTGAAGTCTTTGTTAAGTTTTTATAATCACTGATTATTTTATTGACATTATCTACGTTCTCTTTCCATGTCTCTCTTGTTGGATTAATTGGATACTGCTTGTCCCCAACATACGATTGAATTAATGCGTTTAATTTCATAATTTGAATTTGTTCTGCATTTTCCGCATTCTGCAATTTTTCTTTATACGTATTTGGAACTAATAGCATTTGCTTGTAAGTTAACTTTTCGTAAGTAGAGCGGATCGATTTTGCAGTAGTCACTTGCTTGCTCGGTGTATCATTTGGCGACAATTTATCAAATGATTTTAAGTACTGCTCAATTTTCTTTATATCTTGCTTCGCTTCTTTTAATATTGTTTGGTTTTGTACGATTGCTTGGTAATCTTTTGACAGTTTTGATATACGCGTTTCAATTTGGTTCACTGCCGCTTGTAAAGACTCTAAGCTAGAAGGAACATACTTGATATAAGAATTTTCGTAGGATATTAATGCAGAAATTTGTTTATTAATCTCTCGTACTTCCGTAAGCTCGTCAATTTTGGATGGGTTATGCAATGCCATTTTTATCGCATTGTATATTTCATCATTAACATCTAAACTGCGCTGTAAATAGTCCAGCTTATTATAGTCCGCTTCAAGATTTTTCAAAAACTGAGGTAAATCCTTTTTATCAACATTGCCCATTTTATTCAATTTTTCTTTTAATGCATCGACAGCTGCAATATCTGCAAGTGCTCTTTTCAATACTTCATAATTAGTAACATTCGCTTTAGCAGTAGATGATAGAGCTTGATATTTTTTATCTAAGTCTTTCGCAAGTGCCTGAAATTCTCCAAAGGTTGTTGTCAAATTATATTTGTTGCCATCCTTCAGTAAATCTTTAATATTCTTCGTTAATGTCTCTGTCGGCTGTTTAGATACTGTAAGTACTTTTGAGGGATCCGATTCAAGTGTATGTGAACCTACTTTCGCAGTTACTTTCACAACAATATCTTTCGGTTCCTTGTCTAAGGCATCCGTAGGGATCGTAAATGTTGCTCCTGTTGCCCCATTAATAATGGAAAAGACTTCTCCTACTTTATAAAACCATTGATAGCTGTATGTAATTTGGTTACTTTCTAATTTCGTACCGTTTGCATCAATTACATTGGCGCCTACCACTTTAACAGTATCACCTGGTGTCACAAAGTTAGTTGTTGAGTAACCTTCAAAAACTGGTTCTTCAATGCTTAATTGCAATGGCTTTATCGTACATGTATTACTTTTATAAGTATCACTTGAAGTGACCGCTTTTACGATAATTGTTTTCTTTTCTGCTTCAGCAGGAACTTTAAAGGATATGCCTGTAGCACCAGGAATCAGTTTTTCAGAACCATCCGCTTCAATATAGTACCATTGATAACTGTTTACATATGTATTAGACGGTAAATTTTTCACATCCGCTGTGATTATGTCATTGACCTTCGCATCTGCGTTTATTTTAATAGTTGATGTTTCTTCTGCCCCTACTACTGCTGGTGCAACAATGACTGCAGGTATTGCTGCAACTGATAATAAAAACTTTTTATTCAAGACGTTTGTCCTCCTTTATACCTTCTAAATTTTATATCGGTCTGAATCTAAAAATTTCCCTATAATTTAGCAATCTATCCAAAAAGGTAGATAATACTTATCTTTTTAAATATAAATATTACTTATTTGATATCTCCACTATTATATTTGCGGTTACGTTCAGCAAAATATATAATCCATTTAACTATATGATATAAAAAAATAGGTCTAAGTGCTTTTCATTACAACAGGAAATACAGGAAGAAATAACACCTTCTTAACTCCACTCAACAAACGGTTTCCAGTATTAATAAATATATGTATAATACAACTGTTATTAGGAGGTCGATGGTAATATGGAAAATCTTTATAAACCTAGCTTAACAAGCCCTGATGTATACAGGACTAGAAGTTACGAAGTTAGTAATTTATTTTTTGTTGCTATGTTTGGTGGTATTTTTGCCATTGTAGCATTAGGTATGCAAAACGCAAAATGGCTAAAAATTGAGAAAAAATACATACAGCTACTAACGATCATTAGTATTGTACTCATTATTGCGAAACTGGCAATCGTTTATGCAATCGGACAACAAATACTACCAATTGAAGAGAAATATATAAAATTTATTGGACGATTATTTGGGGCGGCTTGTTTTTTCATCTTCTTTACATTTCTAAACGAACCCTATAAAGAGCATTTAGCAGTTGATGGTGAAGCAGAATCATTATGGAGGCCAGGGTTTATCGTTTGTATGATCTCGGGCTTAATTGAGGCTGTTACTACTTTGTTCATACTAGCACTTTAGGAAAGGAGATAAATAGAATATGAGTGAATACGAAGAATATGAAGAACCATCTTTTGAAGTCATAGAGCATTATTTCGATATAGGAAAATATACCCGAGTAATCGAACTTATCAATGAGGAACTACCTGACCATTTTGAAAACAGCAGGCTTTGGTATATGTTAGGATACAGTAATTATGCAATAAACGAATTTGACGAGGCAGAAGAACAGTTTCACGAAGCAATGAGATTAGGCTATGATGAGGATATCATATTTTATTTTCTCGGCCATCTTTACATGCAAACCGAGCGATGGCAAGAAGCAGAGGAAGCTTTTCTTGAAGCACTTCGCTTAAATCCAAATGATGCCGAAACACATGCTGCCTATGCTGTTTTAATGAAAAAGACAGGCCATCGTAAAAAAGCAAAGTTATTAATAAATAAAGCATTAGAATTAGATCCAGAAAATTCATATGTGTTACGTATGAACTTTATTTTAGAAGGCGTGCATGGAAATAAAGAGCAACAAATCCTTGCATTAGAACAATATATGAATTCAGCAGATAGTGAAATGGCTAAATTATTGCACCTTGGCATAAATGCCTCATTCCGAAATAATGAAAAAGAAGCGAAAGAATATTACAGACAAGCCTTTCTTTTAAATCCTGAAGATCAAACATTGCTCTCTATATTAGAAGAAATGGAAATTACAGCCCATCCGCTGTTAGCACCTAACCGTTTTATCGAGCGTTTAGGAGGTCCCTCTATTATTTGGTTAGTTGGTATTGGGATGACTTTCTTATTACTTGCAATAGGAGTCGACAATATTGCAATGGTATTTTTACAATGCTATGTAGTACTTGCACTATACACATGGATTTCAGTTCCATTAGTAAAAGGACTAAGAAAAATAAGGGGCCATCGATATGGATAAAATAAAATGGTTACAACAAATGGTAGAACAAAGCCCAGCCGACCCCCAAGCACACTATTGGCTTGGAAAAGAACTTGCAGATAATGGGCGTTGGCTAGAAGCCGTGCAAGCATATTCTACAGGCATTTCTCTCTGTACAGATGATACACTACGTATGGAAATTATTAATGAATTAACAAAAGCAAGTGTTCAAATTCAACAAACAAATTCAATAGATTTCCATTCACTAGTTGTTGAACATGAAGGTCATGATAATGATGAGATGATTGAGACTGAGGAAGCCATTGCCGCTTCTGCAGAAGAATTGCTTGAAAGAGAAGTCGAAAGTGACGAAACCGAGTCGGATCAAGACAACAGACAAATAAATCTTGGACCTAAGTTAAAAATTATTAACGGTGAAGTCCCTCAAAAAACCGTAAGAAAAGGTAAGGAACAAATCACTTTTGCGGATGTTGCTGGCCTTGATGACTTAAAAAAGACGATTAATCTTCGTATAATTAGCCCGTTTTACAACAAGGGTTTGTTTGCTAAATTTCGAAAAAAAGTAGGCGGTGGCGTTCTCCTCTATGGTCCGCCTGGATGCGGAAAAACATTTATCGCCAAGGCAACTGCTGGTGAATGCAAGGCAAATTTCTACCCTATTCATATTACAGATATATTAAGAGCATATACTGGAGAAAGTGAACTAAATTTAAAAAGCTTTTTTGATAAAGCACGCTTTCAAAGACCAAGCATTATGTTCTTTGATGAAGTAGACACACTTGGTTATAGCCGTTCACAGTCTTCAGAGAGTTCTAGAAGCTTAATTAATACATTTCTTACAGAGATGGAAGGAATCGATACAAGTACAGATGAAGTACTTGTCATGGCAGCTACGAATACCCCATGGGATGTTGATAATGCCTTAAAACGTCCTGGTCGGTTCGATCGCCTCATCTTTGTCGCTCCACCAGATATAAAAGCTAGAGAGCAAATTTTTAAATTGAAGCTAGCGGGAAGATATGCTGAAGAAATCGATGTAGCAACACTTGCCGCTCAAACTGAATTTTTCTCAGGTGCAGACATCGAAAATGTGATTGAATTAGCTATTGAAAATGTACTTGCAGAAATTTTAACAACTGGTAATGAACGTCCAATTACGACTAATGATTTATTACACACTTTAGAAGAGTTACAACCCTCTACATTAGATTGGTTACGGACCGCTAAAAACTACGTAAAGTACTCAAACCAATCAGGATTATATAATGATGTTGAAAAATATCTGCGGGCCCACGCTAAACGCATATAATAAATAAAATCAAAGAGGCATCTCAATTTGGGATGCCTCTTTTACATGTATGTTAATTTAGATTTTATGGGTATCTAAATACTGATGCCAGACTTGATCTTCCACACCTGTCCTTTAGCTTGCGTATTCATTTGTAACCTCCACTCTACAATATACTGACATTTTTTCACACATCATCTTGATGCAATTTCCTTGCCTGATGAGTTGCCAAGTCCGCATATCTTGTAGGGATTGGTAATCGGCTATCCTTTTCAATAAAATGCATCGTGATTTTAGTTGCTGTATCTAAATCAATGTCGTTTCCACATGAAACAAAAATTGGTTTAACATCCCTTCTACTCCTCAGAGCACGACCATATACTTCCCCTTCAATGACAATATCAGTAAACGCTCCTGTTCTATTTTCCGGCATGATAAAATCCGTATTTTCAATTTTATAATACGTTTTCGCTACACCAATTGTCGGTTTTTCTAAGTAGAATGAAGCATGTGTTGCAACGCCCATATTGCGCTTATGTAAATAACCATTTCCATCAAACATATAAAGGTTTGGATTCGTTTTCAACTTTTTAACAGCTTCTAAAATAAGAGGCAATTCACGAAAAGCTAAAAACCCGGAAATATAAGGAGTTGTAATTTCATCCATGTAATCAACTTGTTCCACTAATTTTTTTGAACAAAAATCAAAAACTTGAATGCAACAAACTCCATATTCTTTATTATTTTCACCCCAATAGGCAATATCCACTCCTGCAACAAGTTTAATTTGATCTTCAGAAAAATTGTTTTGTAGAGATATACGCTTTCTTAATTCATTTTGTTGAGATGTATAGTTTAGGATCATTTTTTCTATTTCCATGAAGATGATCATCTCCTCTTTATATAAATATACTATTACTATACGAAAATAATGGCATTTATCATAAAGATTGGCTCATCACCATAACGTGTGGTTGAATTCCGTTCCGGCTGGGCGCTTTGTTGCTGTCGCTTCGCTTTCGCACAGATAAAACATTTGCCGCTGACGCTTCGCTTTCGCGCAGAGCAGAGCTTCCTGGGGGCGTCCAGCCTCCACTTCAATCAACTTATATACATGGCATACGTTTTAACAAATGTCATCCCTATAAAATGGTGCAACTCAAAGCAAAACCTCCTAATCCATATTAGTACTGTGAAATCTACACAATACGAAAGGTTAGGAGGTGTGAAATTATTTATCTATTAGCCTCTACTATGAATTGGCCTTCTATTATAGGTGTCATGGCCAAAGTAATGGGTATGATTTCCTTCATCTACTTTAATTCGAATGGACATGCCTTCTCCTACATTGGTGTTAATAGAAAACTGACCATTAAAGGCCTGTACCCGCTCCTGCATACCCCTTATCCCCATTGAATCAGCTAGAATGATATCATCCTTTTTACATCCTACACCATCATCAGAATAATTGATTTCAAAACCATTTTCTGTTTCTAATAGGTGAATTTCAACAGTATTGGCATAAGAATGCTTCAAGGCATTGTTCAATAACTCTTGGAATAGCCGATAAATCATCAAGTTTAAACGCTCATCCTCTAAGTAAAGACGATCGATTGTGTAAATTAAAACAAAATCCGCACGCCTATGTATTTTTTGAATAAGCTTCTCAAGCGCAGCATTTAATCCCAATGTATCTAGTAAAGGTGGCTTCAAATTTTCACAGTAGCCTCTTAAATCATTCACCGATGTAATCATATGATTATGAATCTTAGTAAGGTTCGATTGAATATCCGCCTTTTTGTTTGCATGTATACATACATCCATTTCTCTAGCAATATGGAGTTGCTCTTGTAAAATCGTATCATGAAGTTCTTGAGCTAACTGATATTTTTCTTCTTCAAATCGTAACCAAAGTAACTTATTTAGCCAAGGCAGCTGACTTTTATCAGCTTCCTTCATATGCTTTAACTGTTCGAGAAGCTCCTCGACCATTTTTGTATTTTCTATAAAATTATTTAAATATAGAAGTAGTAATTCAAGCCATAATAATTCCTCATCCTTTAGATAAATGGATTTATGATGGTCTACAACTAGTATTCTTTTATAATTAACATCTTGGTGGATAAAGGCAATATAAAAATGATCCGTTTTCTTGATATCTCCCAAGCGGAGTTTCTCAAGTAAGTCTTCGTCAATTTGATTTTGTGTATGTTCTTTTGATTTGCCAGTTGAAATAACTTGGTGTGTTTGTAAATCATAGGTTAATACGTAAACATTATTCATCTCAAGATGTAAAGCAACTTCCTGAACAAATTTCTCAAGTAAGTCCTCAATTTTTACGACCCTTCCGATACTTTCAACTGTCTTATACAAGCGATGGATATAATCTCCTTTTGTTGAAAAAAGAATTTTTCGCTTTCGATAATCTACTTTCTCTTTAATATAGAAAAGTGCTATTAATGATAAGAAGGCAAAAAAGAATATTTCCGTCATTTTTGAAATAGATAAATCAGTAATCGAATAAAGGCCCATTAATAGCCAAATCGTAAAAGCAAATGAAAAATTAAAATAATGGCGCAAACGCGTAATAAAATATTCCATATCAAATATACGTTCAGTAAGCTGTGTAAATAGAAAACTATAAGGTATAAGCATTAAGAATAAGGAGCATACATCTGCTGAAACTATTTCTTTATGAAAGAATATAAAAGGCAACGCATAAAGAAAAAGAAATGGTAGAAAAGGAATAACAATACTTGATAATAATACTTTTAATTGCGGTGTTTTGTATTTGAAATAACAAATTATTAATGTACAATAATTAAAATAAGCAATACAAAAAATAACCATAAAATTGTATTAGAGATTATTGGTCTTGCAAATGGATAAATAATACTAAAAATACTTAGAATGACCGCAATCAATGGTATTGTATAAAACACTTGAATTTTTTTAAATAAAGCCCACTTTATTTCTAAAAAACTAAAATAATTTCTTAAAAAGTGTATTAAAAACACTAAACATAATAGCAAGCTACCACTATTAACAATTATTCCGATGTTATTTAATTTGCTAGATGCTCCGATGCTAACATATGCCAATGAAACAGTGAGTATAAACATATTAAGCAAGTTCAATAGCACATCTTTTTTTTGTTTGCAATATAAATAAATCGAGATAATTAGAGTTAGGAAATAGTAACAAGCAGGGACTATTAACAAATAATATAATTGTTGTGGAATGTCTAAGTGATTTATTTGTATTTCAATCGTTCTTCCATCAGCTTTTAGAATCGTTAAAACCTTAGCAGATAGTATAACCGAGTCGTACATAATACTAGGTAAATCATTAATTTGAGTATGATCTACTTCTAAAACAATATCTCCAGCTTCTATGTCTTGTTTATTTGCCCACTCTTTATAATAAGGATCGATAATAAGCCATTGTCCATTTTCATCATCTATTTCAATACTTAAAAAAGGCGCGCTATAAGTGACATAGAGCAAATATAACCCTAATAAAAGATAGACACTTATAGCAAGCCAGTAATACTTAAAATTTTTTAACTTTGCCAAATTCGACTTTTCATGCATAAATTTTCATCGAAAGATTCTATTATTGCCTTTTGTTCAAGCTCTGAAACACCAACTAGAGAAGCCTTTTTTTCTTTTAACAATGTTACCAACGACGGATTTTGTTCTAAAAATTGGATCATGTTCATCATTAAAATCTCCTCATTTCATTAGTTATTTTCTTGCGTTTGCTGTAGCCACATTTTTCCCAAAGTTGCTTTACCAATTATTTCCCAAGGAATAAATAACCAAATGTGTTACTACAACTTCATTATACAACCTTATTTTATACATTCAACAATTTTTTCTATAAAATACTAAAAAATATTAGATAATGTAGTATTTTTGCTCAATAGATATTTTTCGATTTTAAATTGTCAGATTATTATTACAAATCGCCATTTACGCCATCATTACAAAATAAAAAGCTTATTCCTTCTCACCCTTTTGGTTGGAATAAGCCAATGTAATATATAATGTTTTACTCTTTTTTACTTAAAGGAACTACTTTTAGTGTTTGTCCAATGGCCCCCAATGATTCAATAAGCTTTATAGCCTGATCGTAAGGATAGTCCTTAACAAGTTCACAAGGAAGATTTTTAGAACACTTTAGTAAATCAAAAGCAGCGATCTTTATGTGCAGAACATTTTTTATTTCAACTAAATCTTTTAATCCCCCATTTGGTGAAGCTGTTAACACAATATTACAAGTAACAATAGGGTCACCTAACTCTTCTTCCTCTGCCTCACTAGCACAACCACTATCAATCCAACTGTTAAAATCTACGGCAATGATAGATACATTTTGTGGATTCATATCTCCGCAACCCACTGCGAAAACCGTACTCCCTGCTGTATCGAGTTCCATTAAAAAGACAGTACCGCCTCCATCATCACCGATTGCAACATAGCCCTTTGCATATTCATTTACTTCCCAAGTTTCGTTTCGCTCTATTATTTCTTCTGTCCCGTAAATCAACACACCACCTGCAGTAGAGAGACCATTAGTGTATTTGAGGAAAGTTCTATATTCAGCGGGTAGCTTAAGATTCATCATGTCTTCAATGGCAAGTATTTCTTTTTCGCTTGCAGGTTCATATTTAGTTAAGTCTGTAATATTTTTTAATTCAAACATTTTTCACCATCCTGTGTATGTACCAAACGAACCTATTATCATCCCAAAAATTAATTTATTGATTACTATTTTCAATATACTTAGCATCAATCGAATCCACTAGCCAAACATTATCGTTTCCATAGTAAAATTTAACACCCTGGTCGTAGGCTTCTTTTGCTTTGATCTTCAATATTCGCGGGTCATGATCTCTTCTTTTTCCAACGAGAATAGCTGTCTCCATATCGACTGATAAATGTACATATTGTCGTGCTTGTGGAAGTAGTCCCTCTATCATGATTTTCTCCAGAAATCTCTTAGCCGTACCATGATACAATACATTTGGTGGTATGCTTTCTTCTTTTGCTATCTTATGGATACTATTTGAATGTCCATATAACGCTCTAATTTTATTGCCATATATCTCATGACGCTTCTTCTCTGCCATATTGACCATTTCTATAAAATCATTAACCTCTAACTTGCTCCACTTCGGAGTGGCTAAAAAAGCGTCTCTTAATTGTTTAAGAGAAACCCAGCCTTCATCATCTATTTCTAATTCATATTCCCATGGCGCGTGTCGCAGGGCATATGAAACTTCCTTGCTTAACTCTTCATAAGCCATAATTATTACCTCTCCCTTGTCAATTTAAGACGTTTCAATTCCGGAACTATTCTTTTGTAACCAATGTCTTGCCTCTTCGCCTACTAGAATTATTGGATGTTCATGTGACATTGATACTTTCTATAAAGGCATCCCTCAGTCCTCAAATCCCTGTTAATTTGGTTCCTTTTAGCAATGCTCTGTCAAACGATGCTAAACTTATATTAGCATTATGTAAAGTTGCTTCACGAAAATCCCCTTACATCTATTTAAACTTTTCTAAACTATAATATGGATTAGAAATAGTATCTCCTACTTCTTCGATTGTCTCTATTATTTCAACTAGTATTACTTGATCTATCCGTTTATTCATGTTTATAGATTCTTTTATTTTTTGAAAACTTTTTACTAGTCCAAGATTTACAACTATGGAAAGCATGATATCAACATCTTCATAAGAATCTGTATTCCATATTTTAGAAATCGTTAAATCCAATTTATCTCTTGTATTATTTTCTAATAATTCGTATGTCATAACTTGTCTATCAGTTAATTGACTAAGGATAAGTAAAAACTCACCCTTTTCAATCTTACTTTTTTCAAATTGAATTAAAGTTTTTTGAAAAATTAATGCTATCGTATCTGTTGCTAATATATCTGGTAAATTTTCAACTTCTTTTAGTTTCATATATCAATTTCCTACTCCTCCAATCCAAAACTAAAATGAAAGAAAGTAGTTTTTAATTTTTACCCATGTCTAATTCATGATTAATTACATAATACTTAAGTCTATCACTCTATTAAGCGGGCAGCCTTCAAACCACTGATGATCTGCTAACGTTAAATGGATCAACGTTCTCTTCTTCTAACAAATCCTCAAATTTCTCTGCCCCATATGTTGCAAAATAATCATATTCTGACTGTGAAATGAAAAATGCTAACAGTAATTTTCCATCCTTTTCGTTAGAGTCTGTACAGGCAATACTATATTCTTCCGGAAAAGCATATAACTCAGTAAAATAGACAGCGCTTTTATTATATTTTTGAACAAAAGCAGCATCAATATTCTCTACACCACTTATCGCTAAGCCTCTCCCAATATGCATTTGATTATGGATACAGTAAAATAACGTATTTGCGAGAATGTAGCCTGAGCTATTAAATGCTCCATCAACTACCATGGAAATCTCAATATAATCGCCCATTATTTCTGTATATTTACTCAAACCAAGTGTGGTATAAACCAAGCATTCTTCAAAAACATTGTCATACTTCAAAATTTGGATACTAGGCATTTCTTCACTATATTTATACACCTCTCGATCGATTGGCTCCCCTAAAAATTTAGTGTAATGATCGAAGTAAAGTGCTCCATAGTTAATCATCTAATTTCTCCTCGAGTTCCTTCTATATTATTTCTACTTAAATTTCAACTAAAGACAGCACTTCAAAACTAGCACAGTAAAATTTAATAATCCCGTTTTCATAATCTTCTACTAAATATTTATTACTTGATTCAAAACCATTATTACTTAAATTATTTATTGTAAAGCCCATCAATTGATTGTATTTATTTCCAAATCCTAATAAATCGAGGCAAGAAATATCATTAAATTTCATCTTCAACATATACCTTCTTCTATCCACTTCTACTAAAAAATCTACTTCTAAATAGGAAACTTCATCATAATATGAATTGTATCCTATAAAATAATGGAAACCTGTAATATAATGAACACTCGTTGTATTGAAATTAGGAATCTTTTTAGGTATTTCTGTATCTTCATACCACTCTTTTGTCATTCTATTAATACTCCTTCGGCCATTGTTTATGATTAAAGTTTCCTTATAGCACTTTCATCTGAAATAAAGACCGCATTCCCGATTAGCCCCAGGTTTAAATACATGGTGGAAACGAAATACCAGACAATTCTGTTCCTTCAGCCTTCAAAACTTCAGTTTTATTATGAAATATATCGACTATCACCGTTATTTCAATTTTTTTCGCGGAAAATATCCCTATCTTTTAAATATCTCCGATGCAAAAATTCAGTAAACGAATCAGTAATTTTATAAAATTCTCTTTTCTTATTTGATTCAGAAAATACGTAAACTGGTGGGTTCTCTCCCTCATTCATTTTAAAAAAGCAAAACATACAGCCCTGACACATCCAAAAAACAAATTCATTTTCAGTAAGCTTTAAAGCTACATTATTTTCTTCTAACAGTTCTGCTCCCCAAGTATTCAATTCTAACAATTCATCAATATAACAGGATTCTCCACGAAAAAAAGTGTTCTCAGTGCCTCTCCCCATTGTTTCCAGAAATTCAATGTAAGCAATCGGTAAATAATGATTACCTATGAATTTCTTAACTTCATGAATTTCTTGCGTTGTACAAGGGTGCATCGGTATATTGTCTTTTTGAAATTGTGTAACTAATTCATTCAAGTATTTCATGGTCATTCATTCTCCTTTATTAGGACACAAAATCTATACAATCAATAATAGTCTCTAAAGTAATTGGATTATACTAATAAAAAATGATGAATCAACAGCCTTTTAATAATAAAATTGGTTAAACCTTTCCTTTTGAGGGGTATATTCATCATCAAGCAATTCAACTTGTAGTAATTTTGTTTTATGCTCCAACTTGACAATGAATAGTTCATAGAAGTCTCCAGTAGTTGGATAAGAATATATCTCATATCCTTTAGAAAAGAGGACTTCAGTTAGTGATATTGCTCATACTCCTTAATTTTTAGTAACACTTTGCTAATTCGAACTGCTAATTTTTCTTGTTCATCTTTTGTTAATTGTTCATCACTAACATCCTTTATGCTGAACACTTGCAGCTCATATTTAACATCTTGAAAACCTTTCACTCCTGTTAATCCCTGATTCAATAAGTTTTCAGCAAGTGTAGTATAAACAATGAATTTTTCACTTTGTGTATTCCTACAATCTCTATCAAATCGTTGCAATACAGTAGAAACCAACGAATCTACATTTTTATTTTCTAACTCAAAATTGTTTATAAATTTGTGGACTTCATCTATTAATTCATCATCATACCAACAAACTCTTGAATAATAATCTAGCGGCATTTTTTTCAGCTCTTGTAAAACACGTTTTTGTCTAGAAAACAATTCATTAAATTGTTCCAATGTTAATTTATTTTCTTGTTTAATTACTGTAAAATCCAATTCCCTTAGTGCTTGTTCAATATAATTCTTAAAAGTAAAAAGAATTTTTTGATGAGTAATTATTATTTCCGAAAATACTACAAAAACCATTGCTTTATCTGTTTCACTTTTTTTCGCCAACATATCATATTCATAAAAAGTTCTTGCTATTGCCTCTCCTCTACTCATCTTTTCTTCTTCTACTAATTCATCATAATCTTCGTATATATAATTTTTATATTCTTCGTAACTAAACACCAAATCTAACTCCTCCTACCACTTTACAAAGCCAGGCAATAATTAGATTATAACTTCCAAATAAGTTTTTTTCAGTAAATAAATGATATATAGTCTGTTTCACCGTAATCTTTTAATCCTTCAACCTACTTCATACAAAAAAAGTACTTGATGCCTACAATCAAGTACTTAAACTTCAACAATATTTCATAAGCCTATGTTCTCTTCCATTACCAACACCTATTTTAATTGATTTCTTCCGGTATTTTAAATAAACAAAGAGTATCTAATGCTTCAAAAATGTTGTCGCCGAATTTATATAATGCACTTGCATTTTTGCCAAATACCTTACCCGATTGAGCGATAAACATAATTAAATAACCACGATATGCTTCACCAACTACAATAAGAGGCTCATTTATCCGCGCCTCAAATTCCTCAAAGTCTTCTTTTTCATAATAATCCCCTACTGTTTCTTCAGGACAAAAATGAAATGTTTCTATACTTCCGTCAGGGTGCTTAAATTTATATGTCATCCCACCAAAAACGGTTAATACATCACTCACACAATCATACACTTGATATCCCATCGCTTCCAAAAACATTACGGTTTTTGTTACGTCAATCTGATTATTTGGATCCCAGCCTGCCTGTAGTAGTATATCTCTCGTTTTTACCGACAATTTCTCCATAAGCACTCGTTACCAATACCCTCTCTCAAAATATCTATTTCTTTAACAAATACCGATATCCACAATACTGTATGCTCAACTGGATTTAGTTTCGATATATATACCCTTTGAGCTAACGTAGACTTCTTCAAAATCATCATATTCAAAGCTCGGCTCAACTTGGAGTACCTCATCAATATGCATCCCAATATGTATCTTGTTAGATAATAACCCTTTGTAATCTTTCAATGCCGTTATCTTAAAAAGCTTCCCATTCATCAAATTGAACCACAAGTCTACAGAATCTTTAATTTCATATCTTATAAAAAACGTTGTAAACAACCTTGACTTCTCATCCATATTAGCAATTAAATCGTAGAACTGGCTTATATGACTATAAAGCTTAACCCCTCCAAGTCCTTCCCAAGGAACGATTGGTGAATTGTTATCAATCACTCTACTTACTTCCTTTACGAATATAGTTCCAAGCCGTCTCGAGATCTTTAAATATCCATCCAACTTTATCGATTGATTCTTTACTATCAATTCCTAATAATAATGTTCTAACCGCTTCCTCACAGCCCAATCCGACAATAACAGCTAATGGTAATGTGTCATCTGTACTAATATTAAAAGCATATTCTAGCATATCTCCCCACTCGTAATGTAAATCTTGTAGATCAATAATAACGGCACCCGGATCCCATGCTTCCATTGCTGCCTTTCCCATAGCATTCATATAAATAGCATCAGTATTTCCAGCAGATCCGAACGCGTATTTACCAGAATACTTTATTACTAATATTTCGATTTCTTCTGAAACCCCAGTATAATATTCAACTTTAATATCACTCAGCTGAGAAAGTTCGACCTTCTTAAGATTTTTCATATTAATTCCCTTCTATTAAAAATAATTTCACGGAAGAATGGCATCGATTTCTATCAATACCTAGTGATGTTAATGACAGAATTGCCAAATTTACCGATTCACCAGCAACCAGAGATTTTAAATAATTACATGCCTTGGCCGAAAAAAATCCAAGCCAAATGTGCAAACTAGCCATCTATCCGAAAAAAATTAGGATAGATGGTCATTCATCGTGTGTTGAAGAGGTGCGCTTTTTTTATATTTCGGGCTTACAGAATATCTTGATTTATCTCCATTTATTCACCTCGTAAGAATTTTTACCTTTTAAAATTTTGAGTAATGTCAGTATCCATAACTAATTGAACGGTATTGAAGTAATCGTTCAAAAAAACTTTTGATACGTCTCCGTTCATATAGTTTTGTCGTTTGTTTATTCATCCAATATTTATTACGTTTTCTAAATGATTTCTCAAATAATAAGTGAAATCTTTAAAACACTCCATGAGTTCTCCCTATGATTTTCTGATATTTATAGTCGCTAGTATGTATTGGAATTTTCTAAAGGATTTTTGATAATTTTGTTCCATCAAACTTATTACCCCAGCCTTTATCCTCTCTAATAGAAGATTTTTCAAAAAGTTTAATGTCCGGTAATGGATAATTGTTTTTAATCATAGTATAAATAAGTATCTCTAAAGAGTTTAGACTATCTTCACCGTACCCACTTATACTACTATAAGCATGACTTTGTCCAAGCTCATGAATGTCTGATAATAATGAATTAATAGATTCATCAATTTTTTGATATAAATTATACAAATAATAAAATTCATTTTCAGTTAAACGTTCAAAGTCGTCTTCATCATATTCTTTAGATTCCAATAGACTTTCTGGGATTAATTCAGCTGTTGCTGAATTACAATCATCTAAATTATTGGAATTTGTGAATTCCCAGAGGTAATTTACAACGATTTTCCAGCTATTAAGATCATAGTTTAATGCTATTATTGCGTTTTCAAAACAACTTATGCCATATGCAACTCTACCTCTAAATGAAATTTCTTTAAATTTTCCTATATCCTTGAATTTTCCCTTTTTCTTTATTCTCTCTCTTTGTATATCAAGTACGTCTGTAATACCAGACTCTTCAAATCTTTCTATTATATATTCATGTCCGTATTGTAAAGCTAACATTCTTTCTTCTGTATAAATAGGTATTAACGTATAAAAATTAATACTTCTATTTTCCGAATCTATAAAACTTCTCATTCCTTTAGATGTACTGATTAAAATACACGATAATGCTGTATTGGAAGCGAATGGAGTTGGAGGTTCCCCATTTGGCAGCATGACTCCTTCCTCTAACCATTCATCATATTGATGTGGAATGTGAGCGACCATTCTCAACCACTGCAATGGCCAATAATAATCTTGCTTCGTCATTTCATTTCTACTTATTGGCCAATTTGCAGGCAACTTTAAGACTAATTCAGCGTACTTACTTCCCTTACATTCTTCTGAATCATCCATTGCACAATCACTCATTCCTGTAGTTACAAGAGTGATAAAATCATGTTCTTGCGACGGCAGTATAACTTGAATATCGATCGCTACCCTACTACCAGGTATGATTTCACTGATTGTATTATTGATGGGACCAAACTGTTCTGTTATAAAATCTAAAATACCAGTAGTTTCATTTTGCATCCTAGTTTCATACCCTTCTTTTTTATAAAGTCCTTACTTATAAAATTCTTCTACTGAAATGACTTCCATAGAGGTACAATAAAAATCAATAAATTCAAATCCATCATTTTCACCATATCCACTGTCATCATGTACATGATAACGCTGGCTGCTCACCAAACCTTGCTCTTTCATATCATGAACGATTAAGTCCCTTGACAACGGAAAAGTAGTTGCTTTTCTTATCGTTAAATCGTCCACATTATAATATCTAATCTTTATTTTGAATGGTTCCTTTGTTTGTAAAAGGACAACATGAAATGTAAGATCCATTGTTCCAACATAATTATCTTCAAAATCAATTTCGATATTATATTCAATATTTACTATTCTCTCGTAAACCCATGTACCATTTAGTGTCTGTTTAATTAGTTCTTTGTTTTTTAAATGCATAATGTTCTAACCACCTTTTTATCTACAAGAATATCCTGTTCTACATACCATAAACCTAATGGAAATCATACTAGGAATATCTGGAGCTACAATTGTAATCTCCTCACAAAAAGTTGTATCCATTTAAATGTAAAGCTTTAATATTTTCATGATATTTAAATGTATTGTTTTGCTACCTCACTTTTAGGCTTTAAGCTTACTATTTGTTCAGCTAATGTTTTAGCCTCTTGATTACTCAATAATTTATCAGGTATGTCATTAAAAAATAATAAATATTCTTTAAGCTCTACATCATCTTCATCGAATTCTACTGCCTTTTTTGCGTGATAATATGCTGCCTGATAAGCCCCCTCTAAATGACATAGTGGGTGAGATAATATAATTGAAGCAATATAGTGAAGGAAAGCTGTTTCCTTACTTTTTAACAGATCTAAAACAAAAGAATAATATAGGATGTTTTCTGATTTATAACACAATTCCAAAATACTGCATTCGAATTCATCTTTAGTCATACCATCCACTTGGGCTTTAGCTTCTGTAAATTTTAACGAAATAATTAAGTTTTCTAGTCTAGTTTTCATTTTTGATTTACCTCGCTCACAGTTAAATCAGAGTTATATCAACCCAATTTAGAAAAATAGTTCTTAATTTCATTCCCTAGATCATTTAAAATGATGGTTGTATTCTTAAAATCTACACTTTCTATTCCAACTGCTTCATCAAATCTTAGTTTTTCAAATGAACAATCAATAAACTTCACATTCTGAAAAATCGATGAGTGAAAACTAGAAATATCATAATTTACATTTTTAAATATTACATTTGAAAAACTCGCATTACTAAAAGAACAATTACGCATTTCTGAGTCAATAATCGTCATTTCAGAAAAATCACACTCATAAAAACTAGTTCTAAACCATTAATACCTGCAATATTTGTTTTTTTAAATATTGCATAATCCGAGTTCCCCTTAATAAAAATATTATCCTTGAAAATACAATCCTCAAAAGTACTACCGCATAAAGAAGCTCCACTTAAGTAAACTTTTAAAAAATCACATCCCTTAAAATTCACTTCTAAAAAGCTACTATTATTTAAATCATAATTTGGCTCATCACCAAAAGTCGTGGGTGACAAAATCAGCGGCCTGTTTCTAAACGTAAACGAAGGAAAAAACGGTCTTCATTTCGATAGCCAAAACCACGTCTTTTGATGAGTTTAATTTTATTATTCGTGCCTTCCATAATGCCATTCGATAGCGGTGAAATAATGGTATCCAACAACGCTTTTTCACGTGTTATCAATGTTTTTGCGATTTTAGAGACGGCACCACACATATGAAATTGATATCTTTTAAACCATTCTGTTAACCGTCGTTTTGCTTGTGTCATCGTTGTCGCTTTTAGTACATAACGCATATGATCCAATGCATGATAAATGTGTTTTGTATGCAAATCTTCCTGGTACCACTGTGCAATAAATCCACGTTCTTCTTCCGTTAATTGTTCAGGTTTTCGTGCCAAACAACGGTCGATGAATCGCGATTTATGATGCTTTTTGGCTTCTCCTAAATAACGTCGTCTTCGCTGTTGGGCATCTGTGAAAAATTGCACGAGATGAAAGCGATCCAGCACATGAATCGCAGTTGGATAAACTGTTTGTATCGCGTTTGCCATCGCTGGAGCGAAATCACTTACCACGGCACGAATAGGACCTATTACTTTCTGTAAAACGGCGGTAATGGCGTCTTGATCTCGATGAGGAACAATCGCCAAAATGTGACCTGTGTCGGCATTTAAAACACTGGTCGCATAATTATGTCCTTTGCGCAAGGCGAACTCATCAACGCAGATAGCTGTAGCTTTTTCTTCTACTAATTGATCTGGTGCATACAAGTAATACCAACGTTCAACAGTCGTATAGGGTAGTTCATATTCACGCGCTACATCAGCAATGGAACGCCCATGGCAACGCTGAACAAGCTCTTTACGAAACAAAGCTGATGACGCTTGTATAATCCCTAAACCAAAGTCATAGGTAAATGTAAGGTCACAAGCAACACAACGATGACGTGGAATTACCATCTCAAACCAAATCAATCCTAGGTGCCAAGCATAGCCATGACGAAAACGACGTAACGTTTGTGCATGACGAATTGTTTTCCCTTGGCAAAGTGGACATGGCACTGAATAAGCACCTACAGTAACAGGAAATACATTTGGTTCTTCATCAGATGGAAAAGAAACTTCGAAAAAAGATGGTAACGGTAATAGCATTTTGATAAACTTGGAGTACAAAGCGAAAACTCCTCTCGTGGTTTGTCTCGACAACAATTACGATACGTGAGTTTTCGCTTTTCTTCTATAGTAAAATGTAAAATTATTGAATTGATAGAAAATCAACCACCAGTTATGGTGATGAGCCATTATATAGGATGTTATCCTCAAAAAAAAGACTACACTTATCCTTAGATAATCCTAGTGAATAATCAGTGTATTTCTTTAATTGCTCATATATTTCTAACTTTACGCTTCAGCTCATTAGGATACACTCTTTATATTCCCGCATTGGCTAGCCTTTTATTTTTGAATTAAATATAGTCTATTACATTTAATATAGTATCTCTTAGTGCCTTATACTGTAAGTCTGGATAGGGTAATGTTTGTTCGTAAATTTCCAAAAATAACATTTTTAATTCTAATCTTTCATGTTGTGTCAAATCATCATCTATTTTTTCAAGCAATTGAAAAAAATCACCTAGCATAATACAAAGGTTAGATTCAGTATTTTCATTTTTGTCAATTAGGTATTCACTGTCAGGTAGTAGGTGTTTACTAGCTTTGTATATCACAATTCCTACCATCTCGTTATTCTGTAAAACAATTGAAAAATCTAAGGTCACCTTTACTTCAATGGAAGGCTTTGTTCTGATCCATTTTTCAGAATAGGATAGTAATATATCCTCTTCGACATAGTACTCGGTAAAATCTGATAATTTACAATCAAAATTCCCAACATTACTTATTTTTATATTTCCGTATTTTTCTTCTGCAAACATTATAGACGTTTTATCTCTTTTTACTATTATTGGCTCGTTCAATTTTATAACTGCACTTATAAAATCCAAACTGTCTTTGTCAAATAATATAGTATCTACATCAGACCATAACCAATTAAAGCTACCATAACTTGTATTTTTCAGCATTTCTATTTCGTAATAATTTTTCTCTTTACCAATCCATACACTAGACAAGTACCATCGTATTTCTAAATTGCTTATAATCTGTCCATCATTAATCATTATTTCCATGTTTATGCGCGGTAATTTTGCAAAGCAGATAACATAGCACACTTAAACTTTTTAACGTCTCTGCTTTATCTTTTACAACATTTCCTCCCTTTCAAATAATATCTTTAAATTATCACTTACGGCTTACGTATTTTGATACTTTTCAAGTTATTTAGTTTATGCAATAGGTTGTAACTTTTAAGAATTCCACTCAGAACTGCTTAGACCTCAGCAACAAAAAATGAAAAAGTTCAACTTATATAGCCTGCTTTTTTTAACATTACTACATTTACAGGTATAAATTGTTCTTGGCTTTTGGTGACTTTATCGGTTGCCTCAGTATATGAACATGTTTCACAAGATTTATACAAATTTATGCCATCGATATCGGAAAGAATTCTAAGATGGTCGCTTTGACAATGAGGACATATTGTTGAAGAAACAAATGTTATGATATCTGTTATTAGATTTGATACCCTTCTCCAAACTTCAATATCAGATTTAGGTGTTCGATTAATATAACTTTTAACAATTAATTTAAAATCGTCCCCTTTTGTACCAATAATATACATTTCGAGTTCAACCTTCACAATGAACCGGAACAATGTTCTTTCATTTTCTTCAAATTTATAAAACATATTCTGTTGAATATTATCAAAAAAATGCTCAATAGCTTCTTGATTACTTCTAACTATTTCTATTAACCTACGCAATAGAGTACTCAAATCTAATTTTTCTATTTCGCAAAACACTTCTAAGACTTCTGGCCATAATGAATCCCGAATTCTTTTTCTACTCATAGCCCGCACCTTTCATTGTCGCCGAAAATATTACTCTTACATCAAGAAAATGTTTTACTATCTTATATTTCTATTATTGTTTCGGCATGTTTTGTATCATTTTCAAAATTTTCAATCCAGAACTTCCGTTGCTCAGCTCCACCAATATTTATACCGAAAAGTTCTTGGCCATTGTTTAAGTTTAACTGAATGCTATCACAAATAAGTTGTTCCTTATTCAACTCCATACCATATATGATTATACTTTTAACAGTATTTTTAGCAGACATCGAATCTGTAAATATTATTTGTCTTACTGAAGTTTTACACCGCAGCATATCTTCATCATATTCAAACTTGTATCGTATTGAATCAACTATGCTCACACTTAGTTTTGAATACTGGTCAATTGATTCAAATTCGATACAATGTTCTCCTACTTCAAAATAATGTAAACGCATATCAGGATAGAACTCCGCAGCTCCATCTTCAATATCGACAAAACCAACTAAGTAAATATCTTGAACGGAATTATTCTTAAAAATATCTGTAAGTTTTTCCTGCATAAAAACTCCCCTTTATTTCGTGAAAAATTAAATACCTATGTCTATATGTTTTATGTACTTTTTACTATAGTATCAACAATAGTTCGTTGTAAATAAATTTCCAATCTCACTATATTTGGACCATCCAATTCAACGGCAAATTTTTCCTTTGAAATATTTTATAAAAATTACGATATCCTAGTTTTCCTTATAAAATCTTGATAATTATCATTTAAAGTTTCATTAGTAAAAGTTTTCAGCAATAACCTATTTGTTGAAGGAACAAAATAACAATCAAAAGGATGATGTACATGAAACAAAAGCTTTCACCTATATCGGCCAAAGAGCGGATAGAAACAATCGATGTATTAAGGGGGTTCGCATTATTTGGAATCATACTAGCAAATATTGTTTGGTTTCTTTATCCTGTCTACATGCAGGAAGATCCAAGTTTTAAAAATGAATGGACTTCTTTTTGGAATCAAGCCGATTACACAGTCAAATCTCTTCTTACTATGTTTGTCGATGGTAAATTTATTATGCTCTTTTCCATGCTGTTCGGTTTTGGAATGGTCATCATGCAGGAAAGAGCAGCCGCAAAGCAATTAAACTTCTGGGGAATTTATTCTCGACGACTTATTGCGTTATTTATTTTCGGTTGTCTCCATGCCTATTTCATCTGGTTTGGTGATATTTTAACAGACTACGCAATTTTAGGATTATTACTCCTTCTCATGCATAAGTTAAAACCTAATGCCATGTTAATCATTAGCATTACTTTATATAGCTTACTTTTTGGGGTTTTAACGCTAGGAGCTCTGTCTTCCAATCCTACTATGACCATGACTATGTCAGAGGAAAGTCGCCAGCTCATGCAAGTTACAATAGATGCCCACCAAAATGGAAGCATTCAAGAATTAATGGATGCCAACCTTATGGAAAGAACTTTTTATACAATGCGTAACGGATTATATATTCTTTTTTTAGGTGACCCTATTTTTTATTTATTCACAAATCTTCCGTTCTTACTAATGTTCCTATTCGGGGCAGCCGTTGCGAAGAAAAAATGGATTCAGCGTTTTGAAGACTATCGAAAAGGCTTTTTCATTACTTGGTTACTGACATTTATTACTGGTGGCACATTGAGCTGGATACTACCTTTCTTTTTAAAAAATGCATCAGCTGCTCAATTGATTCAATATATGAGCTCGCCACTCCTAACAATCTTTTATGCTATTAGCTTGATCTTCATCTATCAAACGGTTAAAGGGAAGAAAGTTTTACAGTGGTTAGCTTTCCCTGGAAGAATGGCATTCACAAACTATATCGGCCAATCAATTATTTGTACATTTTTATTTGGGCCGTTTGCATTTGGCGTATACGGAAAACTACACTTAACGACAGCCATCATCATTGCTATTGTCATTTTTGTGCTACAAATGATTTTTAGTAAGCTATGGCTATCCAAATTCCGCTTCGGACCATTAGAATATGTTTGGAGATCAATCACTTATTTAGGCATAAAAAAATAATTATTCAGTAAGCACGAAATATAAAAAAATAAGCGCACCTTCTCATGTCACCCTACATTAATTTTATGCATTTAACATTCTAAATTTAGATATACTAACTGCAACAACCTCTTAGAACACTAGATGAGGTCGTATAGTAAGAAGAGACGATACTCATCTTGACCCTTTTTTCATCATTAAGTGATTTTTATATTTTCTAAATACATACTCTTTACCTAAGTGCGTCTTGAATTTCTACTAGACCTTGCACAAAATCTTGAGAATGGTATTTAAATGAGCAACCGGTACGACAATTATAAGATGAAGGTAAATGTTCGAATCTTCTTAGGATCGAACGGGAAAAATTCCATAATACAAATCTCACTCGACACAAAAATTAACCTCTTTTGATATAATTTCAATTAATGTTTCCCTGTTCCAGGCCAGTAATATCTTAAATAGTTTGTAATCGCTTGCTGTTTCCTTTAATTTGTTACATGTTTCTTGTATTTTAATATTGTCAATTTCAACAATAAAGTCTCCTACCTCCTCACCTATAGCATCAAGTGCTTTTACACTTATCGTATCTATACAGTCGATACCTATTCCCCATATTTTATCGAATGGAATTTGTCTGCTGCGTCCTAGCATCTTACATTCGTCTGGTGTTTGCGCTCTTATAATTTGTAATGCAATTTTATCAGCACCAAACAATTTAGCTTTACGATACATTACAGCTTGTTCACTCCATTTAAAAAGTTGTCCTTGATGCTTAAATGGAGAGTAATAAAAGTTAGAAAATACATCTTGCTTTCCCTAGAAAAATACAAAGTCGTTAGCTTCTTTCATAATTAATGCTCCTTTTTTGAACTTAATTGACAATCCTTTTTTATTTGGTTTTAAATCCTCAAAACCTGGCTTGAATTTGGTCTCACTCAAGATTTAATCCAATTGAGTATTAGGCTTTCAATCTCTATTAAGTTTTTTTCATTTAACACACAATTGATTACTAATTCATCATTATGATTATCCATCGTACTATTTATCCAATGAGAAAGTTCTTGTTGGTCTCCCATATCTGTCTGAAGTATTCTGATAATCTTTTCATTTTTCAATGATTTTGCAGAAAAAATGGGATTTGCATTCATCATACTTTTCCCGTTCGAAAATTTAGTGTTGTAAAAAGGAGAAATCCATTCATTTTTATTTTTACTGTTTTTATCTAAAATGCTTAGAAAAAAATCAAGCCAGAATTGCTCTAACTCAGCATAAACATATTCATCTTCTAAATAAGTATTGAATTTCTGAAATTTTTGATGTGGAATCATTTACACCCCCCTTCCCTTTTGCAGGTGATGGATCAGGAACAATCGGGTCTGGCTGTGTATACATCCCCGCTTGTGGTGAGTAGTACCTATATCGATTATAGTAAAATCTTATTTCTTCATCCGCATACTGACCTTGATACCTAAATGGGATGAAGTCTTTCTCACCTGTAAATTCTTTCACTCGTCCATAAATATCAAGCTCAGCTGACCAAACCTTATTACCTTGTTCATCATAAGATTCTACAGGCGTTCCTAGATAATCACTAATAATACTGTAGTTACCTTCACTCGTGATTTTAACTGTACGAACCCATCATTAAACACCCATGTGACTAGATTATCTGGTATTTCTGAGTCGTTCTGTGATGGATGCTCATCTATATTTTCAAATATATCTGAATTATTATGCAAGAAATACTCATGTAGGATAGTATTCCCATCCCAAACGAAACTTGTTGTTTTCTCGTCAGAACACTTTTCTATTCGTCTACCAAGCGAGTCATACTTGAAAGTAACTTCTGTGTAGTCTGGTTTGATGACCTTCGACATTTGTCTCATAAAGATACTCTTTTAACATTTTGCAAATAGGATATTTAAATTCATTTGGTATATTTTTTATATTACCTTTCACAACCCACCTAAATAATCTCATAGACTTTATTTTGGGAGGAATGCTTGCTATTGATATAATATAGTTCCATTTGTTTGAATATTCCTCGAATTGAGGTAATTTAACAAGTCCTGTCGCTACTGCAAGTCTAATTTTATTATTTTTATGATTTACAAATTGTAGAAAGAAATTATAAATATTTTGGGTATCCGCTTCAAATTCATCATAAAGCTGGCGCATAGACCAAAAAACTCTATCAGATATTTGACCTAATGACCATAGTACCTGTTCTACAACCTTTTCATCTGATTCATATCGATACCCAACATTAATTAATTTTTGTATAAAATCTGGATTAGATAAAAATTCCGAAATTGGTGATCCAGTCTCTAATCTAGTTGCTTTTTCAATAGTCTTAATTAATGATAATGTATTTTCTGGAGTCGAATTGCACAAATCTTCAAGTGCTTTTGTCACTGCTTCTAATTTTTTTATGTTGGACATTTTATTTTACCTCCTCTATCAACATTTACCGTTTTGTCCTAAACCATCATGTTAGTACTAAATTCTTGAAGTTTTTAGTTTCTCGTACCAAAAAATATGTCCCAATTAAAGATATCAAATAAATATATGAAAAAACATATATAAAGGAAGGCTTCAACGTCTTCTTTACATATGTTTTTAATTTCTTTATTTGGTCAAATGAAATTTAATTTAGATTCATTGTGAAAATGTTAAGCCAACATAAAGCTATCTTTATTTATCAAGATCTACAGACCAATCAACCTCTTCATTAAACCAATTACATAATTTTGTTGAACCATTATCCATTTTCAAAGGAATTTCTCTTGCCCACATTTTAATGTCATTTATGAAAATCTCTTTTTCAAGCCCTTCAAAGTTATGTTTTTCTAACGCCCTGTTTAGAAACTCTAAGATTAAATTCCCCAAATGATACCGTTGCTCTACTTTATACATTTTTTCATATTCTTCTACCGTAACTGCCATATCAATTGTCAGATAGTTATCTTTTTTAGTATATCTGATAAATGATTTTCTTTCATAGGATTCAGGTAAGCATCTAATGGCTATCCCGATTGAAACATCGACATTCTTATATTTTGTATTTATATTAGATACCAATGCGTTTCTTAATTCACTAGCTAATTCACCAACTCTCGCACCCGCAGTGTCTGTAACTATTGAAAAATCCATACAACTCACTCCTTCTTAAACTTATTTAGTGACTACACTTATTGCCTGGAGGTAAAAATCCTTTCCATTGTTCATAACCTCTAATTTTCATATTTCCATGATATTTTACAGTTGCATTTGATACGTTTGAATGCAAAACTTTCATCTCAACACCCTTGCTTTAAATACATTTGACCAACCGGATTTTTCTTACCCCATTCCATTACATCGTACCAACCATCCTGCATTGCAATTAATGCATATAGATCATCCAGTCCAAACGAGTCTATTTTTACATTTGGATTATTCACATATGCGTACAAGGTAGGATTTCCACCCGCAAGTCCAATCGGGTCTATTTGAGTATAATTCCCTTGTTCTGGGTCATAGTATCGGAATCTGTTGTAATACAATCCGATCTCTATGTCATCATATTGCCCCTAATACCTAAACGGAATGAAATCCTGCTCACCAGTGAACTCATTCACTCGCCCAAAGATATCAAGCTTAGCTGACCAAACCCAAGTGTCATCATAATAATCAGCTCGAATGACATCTTCCCTATACCGTCGTGTTGATACGCTTCAAAATATTACCTGGACGATGAATCATAAGATAATAATTTTATTGATTGTTCAAATTAAAACACCCCCTGAAAATTAGACTTCTGATCTAACTTTCAGGAGGTAGTAAACCCTTTTTTTGTCACACACTCAAAATATTACCCTTAAAGTTATACTATACCTTTAAGGAGACTTTCCCCCATTTCGCTGTTCGATGTTTCCCTAACCAATTTTCCATTTTACTTCCCTTAGGGCAACCTGTTTTCGGATATTTAATAGGAATGAGTAGCAACAAACTAACTTCATCATCAACTTCATCAATTTGCTCTAAATCGGGATTAAATTGATAATCAGTTAGAATAAATGCATCAGTGCTTTTTGGCCATTCAAGTTGATTCCATTCAGTATCAGTCTTTTCAATAACCATCCCTTCACGAAGTTCATTTCCATCTAACCTATATTGACCCAACAAAAACATTAATTGTGCAGGAAAAGATTCAACGCACTTTTCGTCAACTAGTTGACGATTTACCGGCCAATCATACGGGACACTCATCATTAATTCAATTCTTGGTAAGGATTCAAAAACACCAATAGTAAATATTAACTTGAATTTCTTGTCATTTTTTATTAAAGCTGTTCTTAAGTCTATAGTATTTTTTGTTAGCACTGTAGATAATATTGAACCAACTTTATTATCAATGTGCGCTAAAATTCCATCCCCTCTTTCATTCATTAAATCAATTTGTTCATGTGCAGATAAACCTCCTTTTGACTTTAATAATTCAATAATATTTTGATGATCGTATACAGAAGCTAAATCTAGTGCTGTTTGGTTAAATCGCCTATGTAAACGATTTATATCAGCCCCACTGTCCAGAAGGTACTTAACATTTTCTATATGTCCCTCAATTACCGCAGACATTAATGGTGTAATAATTCCTCTACTATCTCCATCCACCCATGCACCAATTGAAATAAATTCTTTTACCCACTCTATGTCACCCTGTCCAGCAACATATTCTAGTGATGAACAGTACCAAGAGTCAACAACATTCACATTAATTCCTTTTTTAATTAAATATGAACAAGTATTTTTCTTTCCGCGCGATGAAGCAAAATGTAATAAACTCTCATTTTTCTCAACATTTCCATATACAGGAATATTAATAAATTCAGGATATTTAATAAGAATACTATCAAGTAATTTTACATCGTCTTCGCGAATTGAATCATAAATCTTGTAAAAAATATCAGTATTATCCTCAAATATTTTTTTAATATCTTCCATTTAGAAAAATTTTCCTTTCTTAGCATTTTTATCTAATAACTTCAGAGCTTCTTCAACAGCTGTCTTTCCTTCTTTATTTGCTTCTACCAGTGTATCATGTACATACTTCGCAGCTTTTTTAGTATGTGCGCCACCACCATTTTGCGCCCAAGTAAAGTTTCGAATGTCATCATTAAGCCCTATATTGTGTTGTTTTAAAATATCTTGAGAATCTGTAATGTAAAAGGTTACTTGCGTATGGTTATCTTTCGCGAAAATGACATCATCATAGGCATTGTACTTTAATTAAACGTCGTTACCATCTGATAGATTTGCCCGTACAAGTCGATTTAAGTTATCATAACGGAACTTTTCTGTGGCCGATATTCTTTAACTATTCTTTGCTCTTACTTATTTGTTCAAGTGCTAGATTTAGACATCAATCGTTTCCTAAAAATCATTTTTAAAAAAAGAGTTGCAATAAAACCCGATCAGGATTTATGCCACTCTTTTGATGTAAGTATAAATATCTTTACAATATTCACCAAGGTTTTAATTTGTACGAATCATATTGTGATGTTTAAAACATGTAACATTTCTTTTCTTTTATTCATAGAGAATGATGATTTACACAACAGTGTAAGAACTTAAATTACATCCCAGAATAAAAGGCAATAGCGTATTAGCATCATCGAAAAACCAAACTATTTAGATATTTCTGTTTCTTTTATACTTTTTCTCTACACAAGTTAAAAATTGTCAATTGTTTCTTATCCCAAAAGTATTAAATTTACTGAGGGTTTCAAGGCTAATATCATAGTGATTTTCAATTGGCGTATTAAAATATTTCATACTTTCTTTATCAATCAACCATGACAATTTTCCGTCTTCTATAAATGTATTTGAAACTAATCTTATAGATTCAAGAAATTCTAACTTATCTAAAAATTTCAAAGACGGTATATTCCCGCATGCTTCTATAGTTAAGACTCTCAAATTTGATAATGTTCCGAGAACCTCCCAATCATTAACCTTTTTACAATTTTGAATCCATAACTCTTTAACCGAAGAGTTGTTTTTAATTCCATCAATTGACTCTAATTTTGACAGATATCGTAATTTCAGTTGCTCTATTTCTTTTAAATCCTTTAATCCATCTATATTTTGAATAGGTGACGACCAAATCCCTAATATTTTTAATTTTTCTAATTTTACAAACTCGTCAACATTCTTCTTTTTATAATGATGAATTATTAAACGTTTTAAATTCACACAGTCAAAAATGTTTTCAATTTTTTTGTTGTACAAAACAAAGAAATCTTGTAATTTTATTAGTTTTGATAAGTCTAAGCTTTCTTCACAGCTTCCTTCTAAACTGAGATATTCTAAGTTCACTAACTTTTCGACGGCTTTCAAATTCCCATAACTTTTTCTACCTAAATCTAAGAATTCTAACTGAGTTATTTCACTTAAAAAATCTACATTCGGTAAAATCTTCTCTTCCATCTCTAAAGATATTCCATTCACGTTATTATTCTTCAAAAAATTTATTACATCTTTATCTATGGATTTCGATTCTTGGATAAACACATTATAATTTTTAAAATCAGTCTTTGAAGTAACTATATCATACATTTAATTTCCCCCTTAAGGTTTACATTTAGTACTTATTTTAATGTTTTTTCCAGGGCTGTTAATTTTATTCGATAGTTCTATTTTATCAGGATTAAATTTCTTTGTTTTGTATTTCTCTATTAAATCATCTTCTAGTTTAAATAAGTCTTTATCTGTTAAAGCATTAGGATCATGGATAAAGCCAACTTTATCTAAAACAGCTGGATCTAGTTTTCCTTTGTTTAGATGTTGATACAACCTCTTATAAAGATTTTTTGCTTTCCCGACATACATTTCATTTCCTTCTGGGAAGAAATAAACGCCACCTTTTTTTGCAAAAGGACCTAATAACTCTTTTAAGTACAATCTATCCCCATATTTAGTTGGCTTAAATCCACCTAAATCAAACTCTGTCAGAGGATCATAAATATATCCATACAACGTAGGATTCCCACCAGCAAGCCCAATTGGATCTTGTTGTAAATACATCCCCTCACTTGGAGAGTAGTAAC
Organism: Lysinibacillus xylanilyticus; assembly: GCF_001708185.1. GTDB lineage: Bacteria > Bacillota > Bacilli > Bacillales_A > Planococcaceae > Lysinibacillus > Lysinibacillus xylanilyticus_A. The sequence continues at coordinate 377,050 of NZ_MDDN01000004.1, forward strand.
GGAATCTGTTGTAATATAATCCGATTTCTCTGTCCTCATACTGCCCCTGATACCTAAACGGAATGAAATCCTGCCCCCCAGTGAATTCCACCATTCGTCCATAAATATCAAGCTCAGCTGACCAAACCTTATTACCTTCTTCATCAAAGGCTTCAACAGGCGTTCCTAGATAGTCACTAATAATACTGTAATTACCTTCATTCGTAATTTTAGCTGAAGTGATAAACCCATCATTAAACACCCATGTGACTAGATTATCTGGTATTTCTGAGTCGTTCTGTGATGAATACTCATCTGTATTTTCAAATATATCTGAATTATTATGCAAGAAATACTCATGTAGGATTGTATTCCCATCCCATACGAATTTCATTGTCTTTTCGTCAGAACACTTCTCTATCCGTCTACCTAGCGAGTCATACTTGAAAATAACTTCTGTATTATCTGGTTTGATAACCTTCGACATCATGCCATTGCCATAGTACTCGTACTTCCACGTATCACCGTTCTTCTCTGCCTTTTGAACAAGATTACCCTCTTCATCATAAGAGTATGTTGCCTCTCTCGTTTCAAGCAATCTGCTACCGGCACCATAGACACGATCAGTCTTTTCCTTCGTTTCATATAAATTCCCAACATCATCGACACTACGGTGTAAGAAGTCAAATTGATCGCCTTGATTGGACCAAACGAGGTTACTAAATTCATCGTAGCCATAGGAAACTTTTACACCTGTTAACTCGTTTACCATGCTTCGTAAGCGATGATTGACATCCCAATTATACACGCGTCTTCGTGTATCGCGGTTTTGACTATTTATTCGATGGTGTGTCGGTCTACCTGTTACATCATACTGCCAATTGCTGATGACATCCCCTGGTAAGATTCTCTCTATTTCTTGACCGAGTTCATTGTACTGCATTGACGCTGTCCATTTTTCTTGCTCTGAGCTAGAGGCTGTGATTTGTGACACATCTCCCATTTCATTACGAGCGACATCGATTTTTGCACCTAAGCTACTCGTAATCTGTGAACGATTGCCTAATTCGTCATAGCTACTCGCAATCCAATGGTCATTTTGCCACTCCTTGATCACTTATCCAGATGGGTCTCGCTCTAGCTTTACGGTCACATGCTCATTTTCAGTCTCAATTAACGAACCGTTTTTGTCATAGCCAAACGTTTCCCATGTGTCATCATAATAATCAGCTCGAATGACATTTCCTAGATCATCCTGCTGATACGCTGTCCAACGATCGCCGGGACGTTGAACCCTTTGAACCAATCCTGCCAAACTTCGTTCATACGTTCTTTCCATCTCATCAAAGCCAATTTCCTTGATAACATTCCCTTTCGTATCGCGTTCAAACTGATACGCTTCACCTTTTTCGTTGATGACAGCGGTTAACTGCTCTTCTGTATCATAGGTGAATTTGACTTTCTTTCCACTTTGTTCTCGGGATATTAAACTGCCCAGAATGGTGTAATCAAAGGCTACTTGCGTATGGTTATCTTTCGCAAAAACAATATCGTCATAGGCATTGTACTTCAATTGAACGTCGTTACCATCTGATAGATTTGCCCGTACAAGACGATTCAAGCTATCATAACGGAACTTCTCTGTAGCCCCTAGGGGATTGGTCGTTGTGGTACAATTACCACGATGGTCATATTTCCACTTCGAACTTGTCCCATCTGGCAAGGTTACTTGACTTAGGTTCAGATCAACATCATAAGCTAAGCTTACCATATGGCCTTGCGCATTTGTCACCGTTTTAATTAAACATTGTTCATTATAGGAAAATTCAGTCTTCACGCCATCTTCTAAAACATTTGCCTGTAATGTCCCATTTTCATTATAAATCCATTGACTGCTTCCCCCCTCTGCATTTACAGCCAGAATCAACCTATCCTTCTCATCGTACTGAGAGGATAAGGTACTGCCATCTGCAAGAGTAATCGTCGCCGGATTTGCCCACTCATCATAGCTAAACGTCGTCATATGTTCATCTTCATCTACTACTTGGAGTAATTCAAAATCCTCATTATATTGATAACTAACATCACTACCATCTGGATGAACAATTTTCGTACAGAGATTATCTTCGTTGAAATAATAATAATAACTCTTATGACCTAAGCTATTCGTAATTTCGTTATAGCCCTCATGATACGAAAGCTCACCTGCAAGGACATTGCCGTCTCCCCAAGTTTTGATGACTCGTGCACCTGTCGTTGGGCCATCATAGCGCCAGAAGAAGCTATTTTTATTACGATCTATATTTTGCATCATTAAATGATTGTTATATTTTAAATGCGTACTTTGCCCTAACGCATCTTGAATTTCGATTAAATCTTGTTGATCATTGTAAACATAACGAACTAATACTTCACGGCTCATCTGATTACGTAAGGCAACCTATGTCATTTTACCTACCTCATTAGTAGTAACTTCGAGCACTCTACCAACACTGCCTGTTACTTGACATAGGAACCCTTTAAGGTTATACGCTATGATGGGCTTGCTCATTTCTAACTTCTTTTAATCGGTATTTCGTCTCTGTTGTTTGTTCAAATACATAAATCAATCGTGTATCATGTTCAAATAAATGATACTCCTCACCTGTATTTGTTAAGGTCATTCTTTCTCGTTTGTTAAAATACGGCAAATTTATTGGTAAAATTAGAAACCCTATTGCGCAACCATCCGTCACAACAATCCCAATCAGGTCTTCTTCTTCAAAAATTTCTAAGGCTATTTCTTGGTAGCGAGGGTTTCCCTTCTTTAATTTTTCTTGTCAAATAAAATTGTCAGCAGGGGAGAGTATTAAGTTAATACACGGAACATAAATAATTCCTTTCTAACAAGAAAACACATGTAAAGAGAAGCCTTTAGCCTCCTCTTTACATGTGTTCATTTTTACACGCTTATTTAATTTACGTATTCACAATTCTAACCACTTTCTTACAGTCCATAATTCTCGATTACTTATCAAGATCTGAAGACCAATCAATTTCATCTCTAAACCAATTCTCTACTTTTATCGACCCACAATCCATTTTTATAGGAATTTCTTTTCCCCATTTTATAATATCATCAATAAATTCTTCGTTATCTAACCCTTCAAATGTTCTCTTTATTAATGCTTTTCTTAAATATTCAATAAAGATATTTCCTAGATGATATCGTTGTTCAATCTTATACATTTTTAAATAATCTTCCAATTCCACAGAAATATCAATAGCCAAACAATTATCTTTTTTTGTATATCTAATAAAGGATTTTCTCTTATATGATTCAGGTAAACAACGAAACCCTACTAGAATAGTAACATCTACATTGGCATACTTACTATGAATTCTAGGTATTAAATAGTTACGTAACTCACTTGCCAATTCTCCAACCTTTGAACCCGCCGTATCAGTTACAATGTTAAAATGCATATCATATCATACCCTTTCAAATTTAATGGCGACATTTATTTCCTGATGGTAAATGTCCTTTCCATTGTTCATAACCCCGAATTTTTTGATTTTCTAAATGTTTTACAGTAGCATCATTAACATTCGTATGCAATATCTTCATTTCTACACCTATTCGATTTAAATATGCTAATGTATATCTTTTCTTAGCATTTTTTGAAGTGCCGATTTTCCAAAGTTCTCCCTCTTTTAAAAATACTTTACCAACTGAATTTTTCTTTCCCCATTCCATTACATTATACCAACCATCTTTCAATGCAAGTAACGCATATAAATCATCAAGTCCAAACGGGTCTATTTTTAAATTTGGATTATTCACATATGCGTACAAGGTAGGATTTCCACCCGCAAGTCCAATCGGGTCTATTTGAGTATAATTCCCTTGTTCTGGGTCATAGTATCGGAATCTATTGTAATATAATCCTATCTCCCTGTCTTCATACTGCCCCTGATACCTAAATGGAATGAAGTCTTGAACACCGGAGTACTCCACCACTCGTCCAAACATATCTAGCTCAGCTGCCCAAACCCTATTACCTTGTTCATCATAGGCTTCAACAGGCGTTCCTAGATGGTCACTAATAATACTGTAATTACCTTCATCCGTTATTTTAGCTGAAGGTACGAATCCATCATTAAACACCCATGTGACTAGATTATCCGGTATTTCGGAGTTATTCTGTGAAGAATTCTCTACTAGACTTTCAAATTTATCTGAATTATTCTCCAAGAAATACTCATGTAGGATAGTATTCTCATCCCATACGAATCTCATAGTTTTATCGTCAGACCGCTTCTCTATCCGTCTACCTAGTGAGTCATACTTGAAAGTAACTTCCGTGTTATCTGGTTTGGTAACTTTCGACATCATGCCATTGCCATAGTACTCGTACTTCCACGTATCACCATTCTTCTCAAATTTCTGAATCAGACTACCTTCCTCATCATAAGAGAATGTTGCCTCTTTCGTTTCAAGTAATCTACTTCCGGCACCATAAACACGATCTGTCTTTTCCTTCGTTTCATATAAATTCCCGACATCATCGACACTTCGGTGTAAGAAGTCAAATTGACCGCCCTGATTGGACCAGACGAGGTTACTGAATTCATCGTAACCATAGGAAACTCGTATTCCCGTTAACTCGTTTACTATGCTTCGTAATTGATGATTGACATCCCAATTATACACGCGTCTTCGTGTGTCACGGTTTTGACTATTTATTCGATGGTGTGTCGGTCTACCTGTTACATCATACTGCCATTTGCTAATGACATCCCCTGGTAAGATTCTCTCAATCTCTTGACCGAGTTCATTGTACTGCATTGACGCTGTCCAATGTTCTTGCTCTGAGCGAGAAGCTGTAATTTGTGACACATTCCCCATTTCATTACGAGCGACGTCGATTTTTGCACCTAAGCTACTTGTAATTTGTGAACGGTTGCCTGATACATCATAGCTACTCGCAATCCAATGGTCATTTTGCCACTCTTTGATCACTTGACCAGATGGGTCTCGCTCCAGCTTTACTTTCACATGCTCATTTTCAGTCTCTATCAACAAGCCATTTTTGTCTTAGCCAAACGTTTCCCAAGTGTCATCATAATAATCAGTTCGAATGACATTTCCTAGACCATCATGTTGATACGCTGTCCATCGATCACCTGGACGTTGAATTCTTTGAACCAATCCTGCCAGACTTCGTTCATATGTTCTTTCTATCTCATCAAAGCCAATTTCCTTGATGATAATTGAACGTCGTTACCATCTAAAAGATTTGCACGTCTAAATCGAAAATGTATTTATTTTTGTTTATATCTTGGTCTGGCCGTGCATATATCCGCACATTTATATTTTAATCGACATACACGGGCGAGCGTGCGATATTCCTGTTGAGGATGTAAACTAAAAGCTTGGAGGGAATATCATTTCTAACTAAAAAACATATGCAAAGTTGACTTGAATGTCTTCTTCACATATGTTTTTGAGATTTCTTTAGTATTTTTTTGCAATTTTAATGGCTAAAATCATTTAAGAGAACTGCCAGTATCCAACAATAGGATCCATAACATTTTCATTCTTAATTTGTGCATAAATGTAAATAGCACCATATGAAAATGGATAATTCCCTTGAATAAAATCATCTTCTTCTGGATATCCTTGTTCATCAATTTGAAATAAAAATTCAAATGAATCAGCTACTAACTCTTTAGTATAAAAGTTTTTATTTTGGATGTGTTCAGGAGTCCCCCAAAATTTTATTAAGAAAATTTCATTATCACTTGTGTCGTTATTTATTACTCCACAATTAACAACGGCATACTTCTTCATATCTGGATTAGTAAACACATCTTTGCTACTTTCATTGGATACAGGGTGTTCCACAAGTAGAATTGTACAATTAGGATACTTGTTATTTTCTAAGTATTCATCATACTCTCTAGGAAAAAAAATTGTAAACATCATAGCTGAATTTAGTGGATTTACTAATGATAAGAAAAAGTAATATTTAGAACCATATCTACTTTGAAAATCTTTCTGATCATCAAAGTATGCTGGGGCATTCCCCCCAATCCAGCTAGTATCACCGTCAGTAAATTTTCTTCCCTTAAAAATCAGAGCTTTTGACCTATCACTTAATATATTACTCAAATTTTCCATTGTTTTTTCGAAACCATATTTCCTCTAACTGGCTTCTTTCCCCTTTCTAAGATTTACAAGGAATGAGACCATGTTTTTTGCCATGTCCAATAGCTTGATCTCTTAACTCCATAACCTTATCGGTTGCAAATTTCTTGGCATCAGCTAAACTCATACCTCTATTATTAACAAGATCTTCCATTATCGCACGCCTAGTTATAGCAGCATTTCGATTAATATTTGTTAATGCACTTTGTCTTTTTAAAACATTTTTATCATACAATCCATATTTTCTTTGTGCTCTATTTATATTCTGGTGAATTGGTTTTTCATGTAATGCGATTGAAGGATTGTCATATGACAGCGGTTTTTCCATTCTTTTGGTACCTAAATTGTGTTTCAACCAACCGTTTTGTAATAATTCATGACCAGTTAGTCCGTCACCAACATTTGATGGGGCATTAAAAATTCCGTACTTTTCAATATCAAATTCATTTATCAATCCAAATGGATCAATCGTAGTATTAGGATCACCCACATAGCCGTATAAGGTAGGGTTCCCGCCTGCAAGGCCGATAGGGTCAACCTGTGTATAACAACCGTCATCAGGTGAGTAATAGCGGAAACGGTTATAGTAAAGTCCCGTTTCTACATCGTGATATTGCCCTTGATACCTAAATGGAATAAAATCTTTTGAACCTAAAAATTCTTTTACTCTCCCGTATATATCAAGCTCAGCTGACCAAACCTTATTACCTTCATTATCATAGGCTTCGACAGGCGTTCCGAGATAATCACTAATTATGCTGTAATTACTATCATTCGTGATTTTAGCTGAAGGTACGAATCCATCATTAAACACCCATGTAACTAGACTATCATTTTCTAATTTAACTAGAGCTTCCTCTGAGAAATACTCATGTAGGATAGTATTCCCATCCCAAACGAAACTTGTTGTCTTATCGTCAGAACTCTTCTCTATTCGTCTACCTAGCGAATCATACTTGAAAGTAACTTCTGTGTTGTCCGGTCTGATCACTTTCGCCATCATGCCATTGCCATTGTATTCGTACTTCCACGTATCACCATTCTTCTCAACTTTCTGAATCAGATTACCTTCTTCATCATATGAGAATGTTGCCTCTCTCGTTTCAAGTAATCTGCTTCCAGCACCATAGATACGATCTGTCTTTTCTTTTGTTTCATACAAATTCCCGACATCATCGACACTACGGTGTAAGAAGTCAAATTGATCGCCTTGATTGGTCCAAACGAGATTACTGAATTCATCATAACCATAGGAAACTCGTATTCCCGTTAACTCGTTTACCATGCTTCGTAAGCGATGATTGACGTCCAATTATATACTCGTCTTCGTGTGTCACGGTTTTGACTATTTATTCGATGGTGTGTCGGTCTACTTGCGACATCATACTGCCATTTGCTGATGACACCTCCTGGTAAGATTCTCTCAATCTCTTGACCGAGTTCATTGTACTGCATTGATGCTGTCCAATTTTCTTGTTCTGAGCGAGAGGCTGTGATTTGTGACACATTGCCCATTTCATTACGAGCGACATCTATTTTTGCACCTAAGCTACTTGTAATTTGTGAACGGTTGCCTAATTCATCATAGCTACTCGCAATCCAATGAAACAGGCATAAATGAGATTCCTGTTTGGATATTAATAAAACTGTCAGATTATTATGGTGTCAGTGTTAATTATATTTTAGGGAAAATAAATGAGAGACAGACCTCACCCAAAAGGGGAATAATAAAAAAGAGTAGCAATCCCCAAAGAATTTTTGCTACTCTTTTGATGTAAATATAAATATTTTCACAAGTAAATCCACTGAATTTTTAATCTGTACGAATCATATTGTTCTGTGAAAAGTTGCAACATTTTTTCTCTTTTATTTCATAAGCACTCCACTCGCCAGTGTATTTATTCTTTGCCAGTATATCAACACCATGACCAGATTTATCTTGAATCTGAACAACTTCTGAGTATCTGCCACAATTGTTCAATCGATTGACTATTTCATTCTCACCGACATTACCTAAAGATGTATTCAATCCTTACTGATCTATCCAGCTATTCGGATCACTCACATATCCATAGATTGTAGGATTATTCCCAGAAAGTCCTATCGGGTCTTGTTGTATATACATTCCCTCTTGTGGTGAGTAGTACCTAAATCGATTATAGTAAAACCCTATTTCTTCATCCGCATACTGCCCTTGATACCTAAAAGGGATAAAATCTTTCTCACCAGTGAACTCATTCACCATCCATAAATATCAAGCTCAGCTGACCAAACCTTATTACCTTCTTCATCAAAGGCTTCAACAGGCGTTCCTAGATAGTCACTAATAATACTGTAATTACCTTCATTCGTAATTTTAGCTGAAGGGATAAACCCATCATTAAACACCCATGTGACTAGATTATCTGGTATTTCTGAGTTGTTCTGTGATGAATACTCATCTATATTTTCGAATATATCTGAATTATTACGCAAGAAATACTCATGCAGGATTGTATTTCCATCCCATACGAATTTCATTGTCTTTTCGTCAGAACACTTCTCTATTCGTCTACCTAGCGAGTCATACTTGAAAGTAACTTCTGTGTTGTCTGGTTTGATGACTTTCGACATCATGCCATTGCCGTTATATTCGTACTTCCACGTACCACCATTGTTTTCGACTTTTTGAACCAGATTTCCTTCTTCATCATAAGAGAATATTGCCTCTCTCGTTTCAAGCAATCTGCTTCCAGCACCATAGACACGATCTGTCTTTTCTTTTGTTTCATACAAATTCCCGACATCATCGACACTACGGTGTAAGAAGTCAAATTGATCGCCTTGATTGGTCCAAACGAGATTACTGAATTCATCATAACCATAGGAAACTCGTATTCCCGTTAACTCGTTTACCATGCTTCGTAAGCGATGATTGACGTCCCAATTATATACTCGTCTTCGTGTGTCACGGTTTTGACTATTTATTCGATGGTGTGTCGGTCTACTTGCGACATCATACTGCCATTTGCTGATGACATCTCTTGGCAAGATTCTCTCAATCTCTTGACCGAGTTCATTGTACTGCATGGATGCTGTCCAATTTTCTTGTTCTGAGCGAGAGGCTGTGATTTGTGACACATTGCCCATTTCATTACGAGCGACATCTATTTTTGCACCTAAGCTACTTGTAATCTGTGAACGATTGCCTAAACGACTATTCACTTTAACACTACAAAAAATTGCACAAGATGGAGATAAATAAAAAAGAAAAACATATGTAAAAAAGCCCCATTAATCACGTAAAAATGAATGTTTTCAGCTATAAAATACTTTTAGCAGTATTACTTCCAATTTCAGAGTATTTATACTCTATAACTCTTACTTCAATTGAAGGATAAATTTTATTTTCCAATAAAGTATCAAAATTCTTATGAATAATAATAGAGAGCATAACATCCTCCTTTTCTGGATGAACTAGAGTTGCATAAAACCTGTAATCATCAGGTATTTGTTCTTCAATCAATTTTGGAGGATTACCACCTATTCTACCTCTCACATGATCATCAAAAGGAATACATTGAGCAAACAATTAAAATCCACCCTTCCATTTTATTAGTTTTTAGGAAATTTTATATAACCTTGTCCCTTAGCAAAATTAATTGCATCCTCCCTAAGTTTCATCGTTTATTCATTAGAATATCGCTTCGCATTTACAGGTTCCCAACCTCTTTTCAACAATCCTTCATCTTTTCCAAATGTCTCTTGGACTCACTTCTTAATTCGTCATAACCATAGGTCACTCGAACACACTTTAACTCGTTTATTACAACCATATCCAAAAGGTTAATAGATTTAATAAAAAGAAAGAGTAGCAATAAATCCAGATTCTTGGAATTTACGCTACTCTTTTGATTATGTTTTGAAATAAATATTTTTTTGTAAGCATAGCCTCCATTTGCTGTTAATACCCAGCCTCGGATGAATCAGAGTAATTAATACACGGGAAACAATACCACCAAAATTTAATAAATACACCTTTGTTAGAGATGAGGGATTTAGTAATAAATTTTAGTTAATTAGTTAATTTCCTTAAAAACTAATGAATTTAAACTATATTGTTCTAAAGAATTTTTAATCATATTCGATATAAATATACTTCTTTCGCAATCTACACACCCATACTCAAGACCCTCCAATCTTTTTTTATCAAATATAGGCATGTAAAAATTATAATCCTTTTCTAATTCATCATATGCATTAAATTTGGATTCTTCCCAATTAATACAATTAATAGTATTAGTAAAGTTAATTATTTTATAGTTATGTGGTATCTGAATCCCCTTCGAGTCTAAAAGATTAAATACAATCCATTGAACATCATCATTAATACCTACTATTTCTTGCCATGTTTTAATAAATTTCTCACTCACCAAATAAATCCCCTTAGTGAAAATGATATCTTGTTTAAAAAATAAGTCTGTATCGCCATAAACAATAATATCAAAATAACTAATTTTTGCATCTAATGATACTCCATAATTTATCATCCATTTATTATTATTTGGATCATCAATGTTAATAATCAAATCTTCATCAGAAATTGAAACATCAAAACTCTCAATTATATGGTATTTTATTTTTATCCGCATCTAATTTCTCCTGACATTAAACCTTTTCGTAAGTCATCCATTAAATCATTTACCCTATTTTTGTAAAACAAATCTCCTGCATTCAGAGCTTTACCTTCTTTCAGTATTCTATCAAGTTCCTTTCCAACATACTCATTATATTTTAAGTGTACTTGATTATAGCCATTGTGCAAAGATCTATTAGGGTCCATTCCTTCAAACATTGGTAAATGAACAACGTTACGTGAAATTTTATCAACATCTATACCTGATAGTCTTATTGCATCATGAATAAACCCTGTCTTCCCATAGCCACCTAATGACTTCGGAATAATGTGATGCCTTTGCCACGCTTGAAAAGATGGTATTTCATCCATAATACTCCATAATCCAAACGGATCTAATTGTGAATTACAGTCACCCACGTACCCATACAAAGTAGGATTTCCACCTGCAAGTCCAATCGGGTCTACTTGAGTATAATTCCCTTGTTCTGGATCGTAGTATCGGAATCGATTATAATACAATCCTATTTCTACATCTTCATACTGTCCTTGGTAACGGAATGGAATAAAGTCTTTCTCACCTGTAAATTCATTCACTCTACCGTAGATATCAAGTTCAGCAGACCAAACCGAATTACCTTCTTCATCATAGGCTTCTACAGGCGTTCCTAGATAGTCACAAATAATACTGTAGTTACCATCATTCGTGATTTTAGCTGAAGGTACGAACCCATCATTAAACACCCATGTAACTAAATTATCTGGCATTTCGGAGTTATTCTGTGAAGAATGCTCCACCAGATTTTCAAATTTATCTGAACCTTCCTCCAAGATATATTCATGTAGGATAGTATTCCCATCCCAAACGAAACTTATTGTTTTCTCGTCAGAACACTTCTCTATTCGTCTACCAAGCGAGTCATACTTGAAAGTAACTTCCGTGTTATCTGGTCTGATGACCTTCGCCATCATGCCATTGCCATAATACTCGTATTTCCACGTATCACCATTCTTTTCGACTTTTTGAACAAGATTACCCTCTTCATCATAAGAGAATGTTGCCTCTCTTGTTTCAAGCAATCTGCTACCGGCACCATAGACACGATCTGTCTTTTCCTTCGTCTCATATAAATTCCCAACATCATCGACACTGCGGTGTAAGAAGTCAAATTGATCGCCTTGATTGGACCAAACGAGGTTACTAAATTCATCGTAGCCATAGGAAACTTTTACACCTGTTAACTCGTTTACCATGCTTCGTAGGCGATGATTGACGTCCCAATTATATACGCGTCTTCGTGTGTCACGGTTTTGACTATTTATTCGATGGTGTGTCGGTCTACCCGTTGCATCATACTGCCATTTGTTAATGACATCTCCTGGTAAGATTCTTTCAATCTCTTGGCCGAGTTCATTGTACTGCATCGTTGCTGTCCAATTCTCTTGCTCTAAGCGAGAAGCTGTGATTTGCGACACATTCCCCATTTCATTACGAGCGACATCAATTTTTGCACCTAAGCTACTTGTAATCTGTGAGCGATTACCTAATTCATCATAGCTACTCGCAATCCAATGGTCATTCTGCCACTCCTTGATAACTTGTCCTGATGGGTCTCGCTCCAGTTTTACTTTCACATGCTCATTCTCAGTCTCAATTAATGAACCATTTTTGTCATAGCCAAACGTTTCCCAAGTGTCATCATAATAATCAGCCCGAATGATTTTCCCTAGACCGTCATGCTGGTACGCTGTCCAACGATCACCTGGACGTTGAGTCCTCTGAACCAATCCAGCTAGACTTCGCTCATACGTTCTTTCCATCTCATCAAAGCCGATTTCCTTGATAACATTCCCTTTCGTATCGCGTTCAAACTGATACGCTTCACCTCTTTCGTTGATCACCGCATTTAGCTGCTCTTCTGTGTCATAGGTGAATTTGACTTTCTTTCCACCTTGTTCTCGAGACACCAAGCTGCCAAGAATGGTGTAATCAAAGGTTACTTGCGTATGGTTATCTTTCGCAAAAATGACATCATCATAGGCATCGTACTTTAATTGAACGTCGTTACCATCTGAAAGATTTGCCCGTACCAGACGATTCAAGTTATCGTAACGGAATTTCTCTGTGGCCCCTAGCGGATTTGTCGTTGTTGTGCAGTTACCACGACGATCATACGTCCAGGTTGAACTTGTCCCGTCTGGCAATGTCACCTGACTTAAATTCAGATCAGCATCATAAGCTAAGCTTACCACATGGCCTTGCGCATTTGTCACCGTTTTAATTAAATATTGCTCATTATAGGAAAATTCCGTTTTCTTTCCATCTTCTAAAACATTTGCCTGCAATGTACTATCTTCATTATAAATCCACTGACGACTCCCCCCCTCTGCATTAACAGCCTGAATCAGTCTATTTTTTTCATCATACTGAGCGGAAAAGGTACTGCCATCTGCAAGAGTAATCGTCACTGGATTTGCCCATTCATCATAGCTAAATGTCGTCACACGATCATCTTCGTCTACTGCTTGCAGTAATTCAAAGTCCCCATTATATTCATAGCTAACTTCACTACCATCTGGATGAACAATTTTCGTACAGAGATTATCTTCGTTGAAATAATAATAACTCTTATGCCCTAAGCTATTGGTAATTTCGTTATAGCCCTCGTGATATGCAAGCTCCCCTGCAAGGACATTGCCATCTCCCCACGTTTTGATGACTCGTGCACCTGTCGTTGGGCCATCATAGCGCCAGAAGAAGCTATTTTTATTGCGATCTATTTTTTGCATCATTAAGTGATTGTTATATTTTATATGCGTACTTTGCCCTAACGCATCTTGGATTTCGATTAAATCTTGTCCGTCATTATAATCATAGCGAACTAAGACTTCACGACTCATTTGATTACGTAAGGCGACTTCCGTCATTCTGCCTGCCTCATTAGTAGTAACCTCTAGCACTCTACCAACACTGTCGGTTACTTGACATAGGAACCCTTTAAGGTTATACGCAAATTGAATATGATGGTCTTGCTCATTTCTTACTTCTTTTAATCGGTATTTTGTTTCTGTTGTTTGTTCAAATACATAAATCAATCGTGTATCATGTTCAAACAAATGATACTCCTCACCTGTATTTGTCAGGGTCATTCTTTCTCGCTTGTTAAAATACGGCAAGTTTATTGGTAAAATTGGAAAACCTACTGCGCGACCATCCGTCACAACAATCCCAATCAGGTCATCTTCTTCAAAAATCTCTAAGGCTAGATCGTATGTAAAGTGCATACCATGACCTGTTAAGCCAATACGGCTACTATCACTGTACCAAGCGCGTTCCCATGAAAGGGGGATAGGTCCAGGTAGTTCAAAGTCGACACCTTCATAAATCATACGTCCTGTAATTAAATCAACGGGTTCAAAACCTCTTTTACAGAATTTTTTACTTAGCCCTTGTGTACAATTAAATTTCTTTAATACCCCATGATTAAATTTTGTTAGCCCAGCTTTGGCCATATCCTTCATACCTTCTACTGCCTTCGATGCAGCGAGCAATTCATCCATCGATGAAATGACTTTATCTGCGGCCGTCTTCACGGCCTTAGTTGCTTTGTTAGCTAGTTCCGCTAGTCCCTTTACTGCATCTAAGGTTTTAGATACTTTCGGATAAGCTGCCTTCATCCCTTTTGCTACAGCTTTTGAAGCATCTATTGCCTTATCAGCACCTTTTGCAGCATCAGCAGCTTTATCTAAGAGTTTTGCCCCTTTTTTGACCTTGTAGGCTCCCTTGGCGGCATCACCAACTAATGGGACCGCACCTACTAAGTTCATGGCTGCATCCATGTAATTCCCTCTTGCCAAGCTGATTCCTGCATTCGCAATATCTGCAAATGTACCGATGACAGGAATAAATCCAGCAACATCCAATGCTGCACTTACGCCATCTACTAAACTACTAAACCAGCCTTTCTTCTCTTTCTTCTCTTCTGCCTTTTGCGGGAAGATTAAGTCAACTTTACTCATTGCTTCGATTGCTTCTTCATTTAGCTTCGGTGGCTGGCTCTTCTTCTCTATACCTTCTTGTTCAATAAGCGTACTAATTAATTGTGTGTCAGCGGCCATAATCACATGACTTTGTTCCTTCGCTGATATCGCAATCCATTCTTCCGCCTCTACGGCTAGCTCTTTCATCCCACTAATTTCGAGAGTTTCATCCGCCGCTAGCATGATGGTACTGTTACTTTGAAATGTTACACCATCTCCATCATCCATCTTTAAGTCCAAGACACCATCTACAGCACTAAAGGTAATATCCCCTACACCTAATGTCACATCTTTCCCAACATTAGTCGCCAAGGATTTAACGGTAGTGTCCGCCATTTTCTTCGTCTGCTTTTGCCCGCCCTCTGGTGTGACTGGATTCACACGCACAGAGCTGATAACGATGGCTTCTTCTTCGACTGCACTTGGAAAATGCAATTGAGCACGTGCGCCTATTTGAGGCATTAAATACATAACACCATTGGCATCTGCTGAATAAGCAAACCAATGTGCTTTTGCTTGATCCTGGCTTTTATCGATATCTAAATGAATTTTAACGGTGTTTTGCGTGACATCAATGATCTTTCCTGTAAACGCTGCGCCAATGAGGTCTAAATTGCGTACTAATCGCTGACGAATACTTTTCTCTGGTTGGGCAGTATATTGAAACTTCAACACACCTTCATCAAGATGGGTTTCTCTAGCCGTTACGATATAGGAGCTTCCCTTGAATTGCACCAACGTGCCCAGCTCATGGGGTTCCGTGCTTTCAAACTCACAAAATGTATAATCGGCTTCACTCACATCCGTGCCATCGTTTTCAGTAATCAACCGGTACGCATCGACATCCATTCGTACTATAGAAGGCAGATGGTCGATCGTTATGCTTTTTCTACTTTGAGGTGTACCAAGCCAGAACCGAGCTCCCTTTCCTTTTAAATCAGGAAAAACAACGGCGTGCAAACGGGAGGCCATTCTTTTAATAAATTCCCAATCTGTTTCTAAGTATTGAATCGCGATACTACCAATGGCTTGACCGTTAGAAGCTTGGTCAATGTAATCCCCGTTAGGATAGGCTTTCACGATGTTATTTATTAATTGCACATACGTCATATTGGCATCTTGAAAAGAACGTGAGCGCTTTGCAATATCCATATTTGCTGTAAAGGATACAGCCTCAACGGAGACATAGTGCACCCCTTGTGCTGCCTGCAACTCCGCATTTTCAATTCTTCCCGAGAACAATATGGCACTGTCTCGTCCAAATTTCACAACCACTTCATCTGTATGATTGACCCGCTGAATATACTTTTGCGCTTGCTCTTCAGCAATCATTCCCGTAAAGTACAATCTTGCATGATCATTGGCCTTATGTTTAATAGTTAGTTTATCTAAATGAATAAGTGGATAAGGCCATTCGAGCACAAGATCCTCATACGTACTAACCATGTGTACTTCCTTTTCTTCTAGCGATTTCATTACTTACCTCCTTTCAATTAACCTCGTCTTTTAAAAACCTTGTTTCGGTATTTCTACTTCCTCTTGTCCGTCATGAATAATTTCGATTTTGCCTCCACCTGCTGAGCATTGGGTATGGCAGCGGCTTAATAACGCTTGCTTCCCCTCGAAGTTGACATTTTCCATTCCTTCCATCCAATCAATGGAGCAAGTTGGTGTACATGGCTTTTGCAACTGTAAACAAACACCAAAAGTTGGAATGTTGTCAGGGTTTCGATCCCCTACATTCATGACGGCTTTCTCTTTAATATAAACGCCATGATCTTGCGGCAAATTTAAATAATTGAGGTGGCTACCATGTTCACATGAAATGATTGCTCCATGTACGACATAACTAAATTGCTCCTGTTCTGAACCTTCTGTTTCCAAACTTTCTACAACTTGAGCCATTAAATATCCTTCCTTTCGTATCGATTGAACACTGTTTCAAATTACGACAGTGTTTTGGAATGATTTATTAGAATGATCTATCGTCCTTGTAGTTTTACTCGTTGTAAATGAATCCCGAGATATGGTCGTCGCAGCATACTTTCTGCAACATCTAGATTGACGATGGTGAACGATTCCTTTTTGCCGTCGACTTGAAAAATACAATCCAGTTCCACTTTCTTCGGGTCAATCACGAGTTCCTTTATTTGTCCGTCTGGATAATAAATCGTGTCATCGGAAATACAGTTCTTCTTTACAATGTCCATAAGCCAATGCACACGCTGTGTTCCTTTCTTCACATCCGTGAAGACAATGGCTGTAAATTCTAAGTTATCCTCATATTTCACCAATAACCCTTTTAAATCATCCGACACGATTCTACGAGGCTTCTCTAAATAATCCAGATATACCGCATTCTCTTTTTCTATTACTTCCCCGAATACAGATGAACAGATAAAGTTATCATCGAGGTCTGTCTTGAAAGGAATGATTGGATTTGTAATGCTTTGATCTTGCCGAACAATAAAATACTCCATCTTTTCCTCCTGTAACTATCATTTCTATTAATTTCAACGTTAATGAATCCAATGAATGTCTTTTATCTGGTCTGGGCTAAATAGACACTTCTCTTGATCGCGTTTAAAGAAGGTAGCTCCTTTTAAATTGGCACCTGTAAAATTGGCGCCTGCAATTTGTGCAAACTCAAACCGTGCATTTTCCAAATTCGCATGACTAAAATCAGTACCTAAGTAACACGCAACCTCGTTATCGGGAAGCATCAACGTTTTCCCCTGTGCATGTGTAAAATTAGCACCTGCTAAATTAGCATTTCGAAAATCAGCATCTTGGATGGCTGCATAGGAAAAATCAACATTCGCTAAGCTACAATCTACAAAACTAGTCCCGACGCAAACACTTTGTTTCAATGAAGCCCCTTCTAAGTCACTGCCATTGAAGTTTGCATAGGAAAAGTCCATTTCGTTGAAGTGTTTTTGCTGTAATGGTAGACTTGAAAAGTTTTCAAACGTATACGATTTGTCCATCTCGTTTTTCTCTAACCATGAGACAAGATTTTCCTCCACCCGTTCTCGTTCGTCGATGATCGCAACATCTTCACTAAATCCTTTATATTCACCGACACGAAATCGTAAACACGCGGCTCGTTGAAAGTCTATTTCAGGTACGCTGTCTTTTTGATAACGGAAAAGATAGCGTACCAATTGAATAATATACTGGTGAAACAGAATCACTGTCTGTTGAATAATTCCTCGAACGTCAGCTGCTTGGATGGAGAGATATGGCTTTCTTTCTTTTTCAAGCGTTTTGTGTAAATCTATAATCGCCTCACTAAGCCAATCCGCTTCATACTGTGCCGTGCATTCTCCCCATTCGTAGTACCATTTTTCTCCATACGCTTCTAGCAAATACGTACACTTGTTATCTAGTAATGATGTTCGCAGCAATGAAAAATGAATAAAGGCAACTGGCGCTAACCTTCCCTGCTCTTGCTGATCTCTAATATTTGCAAACAGCTGTTCAAGCGAGTGAATGATTGGTTTTAGTAAGATTTCCTTCTCTTGGCGAAACTGTC
Source organism: Lysinibacillus xylanilyticus (assembly GCF_001708185.1). Taxonomy (GTDB): domain Bacteria; phylum Bacillota; class Bacilli; order Bacillales_A; family Planococcaceae; genus Lysinibacillus; species Lysinibacillus xylanilyticus_A. The sequence continues at coordinate 395,410 of NZ_MDDN01000004.1, forward strand.
GATCAACCTTCTCTTGTAATCGGCTGATATGAACTGACACGCATTCATCCATAAAATGCTGTAATGCTTCTTCTCGTTTCATGCGTTCACATCCTCACTAATTTGCTCGTACTTCTGTTCCTTTGATCTCCATTTTGTCTTCCATCTTGATTGAACTGTCTTTACAAGTCATCTCTATTTTCTCGGTCGCATTAATCATAATTTGCTTCGCATTGATGGCGACTTTATCTGTTGCTTGTAAGGTAATATTTTTATCACTTATGATAGAAATCCCATTATCATCCATAAGCGAAATCATTAATCCTCCACCAGATATGACAATACGATCGGGTGCAAGTAGAATTTGTTTACCGTGCTTCGTTCTAAGTGTTTTGACATCTGGATCAGCCATCCGTGCTGGGTCTTGGCGGCTATCCTCTGGTGGTGCAGGTCTTGAGCCACCTCCTCCACCTCCGCCACTAGCACTGGCACTTCCACCACCGCTTGGACTAGGCGGGTTCGTCGCTGCTAACATTGAACTAGATTGTGGAGGCGCTTTTGATACAGAACTAATCGCAATCCCTTCATCCTCACGATTGCCTGGGAAATAGATTCTAACGTTATCAGATAGCTCCGGCATGAAGTACCAGCCTGTATTATCTTCTGATGCATAGATCGTTGAATACGGAAACCAATACGCTGTATCTTTTTCTTGACCCTCATCGAAATCGACATGAATACGAATTTTGTCCCCCGCAACATCAATTACTTTCCCTTGAATAGAGGCGCCAATAATAGCTTGATTATAAGTAGTGTGGACACTGAAGCCGTTCTGAGGTGTTAACGTATAGATATGCTTGAACAAGCCATCTTTTAAAGTTGAGTAGATTTTATAGACATACAAATTCTTTGATTGGAACGTCACTTCATTGCCTATTTTGAATGGTTGGAACGATTCTACTTCATAGTACATATAGTCACTATCAGTAATACCGTCAAGATGATTTTTACTGGACACAAGGAAATTGCCAATCGCCTTTTTAACTCGATAATTAATGGCCTCCATTTTCTGCGTGCCTCCAGCTTGAAACGGTACACCGAAGTAAAACTTGGCGGCCGGATGAACCGTATCTGGCACCAGGCCTGTATGGAATCGTGATGCCATTCGTTTAAGAAACTCCCAATCTGTCTCTATATACTGCATCGTGAAACGACCAATACTAGCGCCTTTAGTGGCATAATCCATAAAATCTGCACCTTTTTGATCGGCAATACATGCATCTATTAATTCACTATAGGGCATACTCGCATTTTGATAAGTTTGGTTTTTCTTCTTCACATCTAACACATACGTATGCGAAACTGCTTTAACCTCCAAATAATAGGTGCCCAAAACCGATTTCACTTGTACATCTAACGCAAGCCCATTAAAAATAGGAATAGTTTGTCCACCACTGCCGATTTGCAATACTTCAATAGCTGTTTCGGCATCCGTCATATACACATAGGAATCTTCGAATTCATCTGGAATCACGCCTGTTAAATGCAATGTAGCATGCTCATTCATTTGTTGCGTAATTTCGATTTGATCGACGCGAATATTATAGGGCATCACGATGATATCTTTATACGTCAAAGCTGTTTCCTTGCTCATTCGACAACACCTTCCCCATCTAATAATTTGTTTTCAACCGAGATAGATTCCATCATGCCGTAAGCAATGGGTTTCCAAATATTCATCTCTTTTTTCAAACAATTAACCGAGCCCATCGTCACATTCTCGCCTACTATAAACAAAAACATTAAATTATAAATCTTGTTATCTAGTGCTGGCGAAATGAAGTCAAAGTAACCAATTTGTACATCGTTAACTTCAATCATGGCGGTATCCAACATTTTTGTAGTTGGCTGCGTTTTTTGAAGGATGTTCCTCATGGCCTCTGTGAAGTCTTCTAATTCCTCTGCTTTTATCTGTTGTTCCATGATTTTCAGCGTGACGTTAATTGAGGTACTTTCGCTTGTGTAAATATAATCGGGTCTACGACTGGATGGATATTTAATATCCATTAATTCAGGCTCCATCACATCAAATGTTGCAGGCATGCACATCCGGATTTGATCCTCATAAAAACTCATCTCTTTAAACTCAATCGTTTCATCTTCAATCATGAGCTGACCATCTTTAATCGCCTTCACAATATCAGTATGTAATAATTGGTTTTCGATGTTCTCCATTCGTTTCTTCTGCCTTGCATGTTTCGTCATCTCAATAACTTCTTCATCCATAAAACTCATTTTTTTCGCTCCTTTGTTTCGATTAGTCTTTCTATCTCATGACCTTGTATTTTTTCACTTTCCTATTAAAGGTTAACTCAGCTGTCATGTTCGAAAATAGCTTCGGCATTCAGAACGGAATCTTTCCTTCCATGACAAGCTGAATCAATGACCGACATATTCTGCTCATCTATATTGACAAAGTCCTTGGAGGGCTCCTCATACGGTGTATATCCTTCTTATTAAACCGCTTCCTGCTGAGCTAATTCACGTAGTCCGTTCATGAACATTCTTCATCTGCAGACCATCAGCTAGTCAACAATCATGCGCTTTGGTCGCCCTTGGCTATGCCCTGTCATACGACCACCGCGCTTTGATTCCAATAAAATACGGTTCAAGTATTTATGAATTTGACTATTAGAAAATGTTTGGTAGTCTAGCTCTAGCCGATTGCAAATATAAAAATCAATCGCATCTCGTTGAACCCGCTCCTGATTTATGCACTCTAAAGCAAAAGCTATATCATACGGATTCGCTGGGCGATTTTTTAACAGCTCTCGTGCAAAATAGTGCAAAATGATTGGATGGTATGTGCTTTTTTGAAAACCTGCAAATTGACTGTGAAGATAATTAACCGTATTGTATTCAGTCGCAATATCGGAAAAATCAATATACTCCGAGCGCAGTTTTGCACCCGATTTTAATTTAAAGCGCGCTAACTCTAGCTCATTATTTGCAAGTTCTAATGAATCATCTAGGACTATTTCTGTTGTGAAGTTTCTAAAATCTAATTCATTCACTTCATCAGCAAAGCGTACTTTTAGAATCTTTTCGTTTCCGGTCGCTTCATAAGGAAGCTCATAGCTACTATGTAGCATATAGAGCTTTCCGTTATGCTTAATAATGCCTTTCCCTATAATGAGGCTTGTATCTGCTACGATAATATTGGCACCAGCAATAATGCCATTAGAATAATCTTGGAAATACAAATCTAAAAATTCTCTTGGGTAATCTCGCAAATTTTCCAGCATTTCTCGCTTTAAAATGCGCCCTTTTTGAAAATGTGGATATTGATTGGCAAACAAGCTGTCACCCACCTCTTTTCTCGTTTTTCACTGTCATCCTCTGGAGGTTTTACTTTAATCCATCAAAGAAATCTAGCTCAGACAAATCTGTTTCAAAAGCAAAGAATTCCTTCCTTCCAATAAACAGCTGTTCGTCTTTTCTTGTTACTGGTACGACATGGAAGCCCCAATGATCTTCGCCTGCGAAGACAAAGAACTTTACTTCTCCATTAACGATGGAATCTGTCTCGTCTTGTGGAATTTTATCTTGATAATACGCCGCGATATTCTCATAAAGGACAGGCACAAAATCCTCTTGACGATTAAAGTAAGTGTATTTATACGATAAGTTATCATCACTACCCGTTAGGAAGAATTCAACCTCTGTTACACCCCACGGACGGGAAATTGTACCGTGAATTTGATTCAACCTCTCTAAACTACTGATGAGTAATTTTTCCTGACGATTATGTGTAAAGGCGCTAACCGTATAAGGTACTACTGGTGCATGATTCGTCACTTCCGTTTCGATCATGCCAATCTTTTTCGCATTTAAATAACGAAGGGCTCCTCTTAGGCAGGCAAGTTTTAGTTCAGGTACTTTGCCGACATTTTCAGCCTTTTGTCTAAATTCAATGCTGCGTCCTGGTACAAATTCCTTTAATGCCTCGCGGAACGCATCGATTTTACAAGATTGTCCAGTTAGTTTGATAATGGAATATTCTCCTAGAATTCCACTCTCATAAAACTCCTCTAAAAACTCTCGCACAATATCATAAATATCAGCCTTAATAAGATGATTGATTTCCTTAATGTTGAAGAAGACATTTGGATAATCATAAACTTCCTTAAATTGATTGTTTTCTAGCATGGATAGACACCAGCGGTCTACAGCTGTGACATTTAAATCACTATCCTGCTGCATATCACTATCCGAATAAAAACGACTTCTTAAAATGCCTGTTTTTCGGAAAAATTCCTTCTTCATTTCCTCTGCCATTTCCCATAAGAAATAATAATTGTTGCGGACACGTAGGTATTCATCACGTGTTCGATTTTCATACTCCTTAAAACGCGTAGGGATAATGTACTCGGCATCTAAAAAGGCTTTTTCGAATTGCTCGTACACTGCTTCTGTGCCGTAATCGTCTACATATCGATAAATATCCTTACCAGGGATATCAATTAATGCGTCAATATCATAAGCATTTTTCCCTCGACTATAGTAATTCGCAAAGACAATTTTCATAAATTGAAAAATACGATATGTAATATTGTTGCCACCAAAATTCGTATCGCCATTTTCATACGTTGTATGAATATCAATTTTGTATGAAATACGCCCATCCTCTATTCGAAACTTACAGGAGGAAAGGTCTGTAGTTCCACCTCCACAATCGATTACGAGTGCTTTATATAGCTTGCCATCTAGAAAGCTATTATTCTCTATTTGATTGGCGATTGTATTATAAAGAACCGCCATGCCTTCATCGAGGGCATGCTCCGTTTCGATTTGGTATTCAGGTAAAATCGCGTGAAACATATCTAAAAATTGCGTTTTCAGCTTAACCGGACTGGAAATATGCAAATGTTTGAAGCGACATTTAAATTGATGCTCCGCCATGCGAATAATATAAAGCAAAAACTCTCTTAAAATTTGGCTTCGTGGCACAAGTGCCGTATTTCCGTTGGCATCCATCACCTCTTCCAATTTGGCATAATTACTAACCCAACGTTTAATGCCTTGGAATTTCGTTGCCAATGATGTATAGCTATTTTTTTTCATCATTTTTAACGCTTCATAGCCGAAGTGATAGCTAACTTGGTCTGCATTTGAGCAATCTGCTACAGTCATGACCGTCGGTACTACTTCGATCCATTCGTTTTGATGAAGTGAATCTGGAAATTGGACAAAATTGATGCTATTTAGCTGAATTCTTTCATTTAATAAATCATGACTGCAAGGGGAAGAGACATAATCACTCTCTAAATAGACACCAGCTGTTGTATTTGTTGTTCCAAAATCAATAGCAAGAATAGCATTGGTTGTTTCTAGCTGTTTAATCTCTAAATCTGGTATTGGCACCTTATAGTAGTGAAGATTTGTAGGCGGAAGTGGGGATTCCTGATAGTACGTCTTATAGATATACTCAGAATCTTGCTTTCTTAAAAAAATAAAGCTATAGTTTTTATTTTTTGTTTTTCGTATCCCAATCGCTTCATCAGCAGCGAAGAAGTACTGATTTGGGACTTGGTCGTCTTTTAGGACATTTAAAATACCGCACAGCTCCAATTGCTCATTTACTAGCAGTACATTGGATTCAACGAGAAAGCCGCCTGTTTCTACGAAATACTGATCGGGTTTATCCATCTTCATCCCACTATACAAGCTCATTTTGGCTGGAATTTTAATATCACCATTGTCAGACATAGGTGTTTTTAAATACTTTTGCATGGCCGCTTCGACTCTTTCAAAGCCCCCATCCTTGCTTTCTTTAATAAGAGGATTTTCTTCAGCACCACGATATCTTAAAATCTTGTCGATTAACTCGTCTCTTGTCAGTGAATTAATAAGCCCTGTCACAAGTTTTTCCTTATAACAAATATTTCTAAGCTGGAAGGTTGTCATTTCCATTAATTCTACCCGTGTATAGGTCATATATTTCTTTTCTGTATAACGCTTATTGGCATATAGCTTATATGAATATTTAGTCGTCATTCAAAAATCCCTCCTCTGCCCTGTTCAGTAAAGAACTATTCGATCTAGCTTCATTGTTTCCTCTGCACCCATAATACCGAAGTGATATTGCCAATAAACCTCTATATGAAAGCCAATTGGCAGAAAAATTTCTTGTACAAGCTGTACCTTTCGCTGATTTTGTTCTGTCTGCTTCTGAGGTATGTATAAAAGCAGCTCATCCTGCTCCTCCGATTTCACATAAATGATGCAATGCTTAAAGAGCCTTTTCAGCGTATCCTTTAATAAGTAGATTTCTTCCCCTGTCTGGTAAAGCCTTAGCATATTCAGGACAACTATTTCTTGCTCCTTTTTCGTAAAAGCATGAATATTGTCACGTACCAAATTGCCAAAGACATTTGCTTCGATTTCTTTAAGAATAAAGCGAATAAAGAACTCTCTTTTATTCATGCCCTGCATACGATCGATTTCAGCTAAGAAATGCAAGGCGATGTCAAAAAGATAGTCCCTAAACTCTATATTTGTAGTATTGTCCGGATGGAAAAGATTGTTGAAAATCTCGTAATAGCGATAATAAGGATTTACTTCAACATGCTGTTCAATATCCTGTGCATTTAATAGTTGTGGGCTAAGTTCCATATAAGGTGAATAGACTTCGGCAAGATGAAAATATATATCCTTTTTAGAAAGACCTTCATCCTCAGCCTTAATGAGCAAATCCCAAATATAGTTCATAGCCAAACACCTACACATTCATATTCGAAGAAATGTCGTTGCACTTCCGACACGAGGAAGCTCAAAATATCATTTGAAATAAAGTTTCTTTCCTCTTTCGCCTTAAACTTTAATAGCATTGTTTTTTTATGACCATGATCTCCTATTATTTCCGTTAAGAAAGGGTTCGCAGAGTGACTAAAGCTTGTTCCTGAAAATGAGTCCAAGATGTCAACATCTACAAGCTCAAGTCTAGTGGCTACCTCGAAGGAATTAATCATACGAGTAATTTCGCCCTTCGTTTTAACACTAGCCGTATACGTATTAGCAAATTTGTTCATAAAATGCTCTATTCGTCGGTTCGATACAAGCTCGTAATTTAATTTCCCGATCTTCTCATCTTCCATTTTTACAATTTTTATGAGCTCCCAAACCCCTGATTTATCTTGCGGTGAAACAACTGTCAATTCATTGTCTGAACGTTTAACGTAGCGAACATTTTGCTCATCAGCTTCAACAAGATAGCCATGTTGATTTCCGAGCTTTCGTATGGAAAGGACATGCTCAAAATTCACCTTATCAACGGCTGGCACGGGAAACCCAACATTTTTCAGCGAATGCCGTTCAATGTTCCAAAGCGGCACCATATTCAGTCGTTTTTGCGGCTCATACTCCTCTAAATCAATGATTATTTCAGTGATTTCAGCATCCTCGTTTAAAGAAGGACAATCGACCAAATTCACATCAAAAAATTTATAAGCGAATGGATGATTGATTGTCCTCCATGGTAAGCCATTTATTTGGAAGATTGGATATAGCCTGTCGATTTCCTGCAAGTAGCTGGTGTTTCTTGTAAGACTGACCTTAATCTCTACTTGTCCTTCTGTCGTGACTAGCTTTCCACTGAAACGTCGCTGCTCAGCAAGTAACTGTCGAATTTGCATGGAATCACACTCTAAAAATAATGGGAACAGTACGGACGGTTCATTTTTTTTATACGATTCAAGCAGTTTTTTTATATTGATAGGTTTACTTTCTAAATCAGCTGGCCGCATCGGGAATAAGCATTCATGAATGGGATCAATATCTTCCTTAGAACTAAGCGTCACATAAATGTCAAACCTGTCCTCTACATCATCTATTTCGTTGAATATGCGCTCCTCAAGTCTTTTGTTCATTTCATCCTGATAGTCGATTAAATTTACAAAAACGCCACTGACAATATCCTTTAGTAGCTGACGTTGTTCTAGATCCTCTATTTTACGTAACCGTTCAAACATGAGCTCTTTCATCAATTTATTTTCCCTCTTTCATCAACTCAGAATCAGATGGCTGATTGGCAGCTGTCCCTTCATCCATAGGTGGAATTTCTTCCTCAGGTACTGCTTTACCAGCAGCTGGTCCTTGAGGAACAGGATTTAATTTATCATTGGCGTTCATAACCTTTCGCTCTAGACCTAAAACCTTTGATAGGAGCTCTGTTTCCTGATAAATTTCCTGTGCAAGTGTATAATATTCAATTGCTTTTCCGTACTCTTGGCGTGCATAGCTTTGATCCCCGCTTTTTTCTAAGCCTTCAGCCTTTAATTCCTTCTGGGTCTTTTTCAATTCGGCTATTTTAGCCTCGGTCTCTTCTATTTTCGTCTTTATTTGAGGTTCACCAGTATAGGCAATCGGAAGCGCTTTTTTTCTTGCCTTTTGATAGCTTTCAAGAGCTCCATTGTAATCCTCAGCCTCAAATCGATAATCTCCATCTTTTACTGCTTCAGCAATTTGTACAATGGTATCCATATTAGCGATCTTTTGTTCAGTTGCTTCTTTTCCAAAATCATCAATGAGCTTGCCTTCCTTTTTAGCCTTTTCATATTGCTTAAGCGCATCATCAAATTTTCCTGCTTCTGCTGATTTATCCCCGTTAATGATCAACTCAGTAATTCTTAATTTTTTAGCTAGCAAATTCCTATGTATTGGGTCGTGCAATTTCTTTGCTGCATTTCTACCCTGGCTATATTCAAGAAGCGCCTTTTCATAATTTCCATCTTGAAAATAAAGGTTTCCGCTCTTTTCATGATCTTTCATTTCTACGGTTAATTCAGCCATTTTTTTCCCTTGCTTTGCTTGATAATAAATTGCGCCTCCACCTACGATTAAAGTGACGATTAATGCAGCTGCAATCATTTTGATGTATTTCATTTTTTTCTTGTTTGTTTCCTGGTAAACCTTGTTAACAAATATAGCAGCGATTGTGTAATTATTAACAACTTTTCTTTGCCTGCTTAAAAGTACCTCTTCCAATAAATCAGTATATTGCTCTGGCTCTTTTACATCTTCCAGCGCGTCTGCCATCTCAATTTCACCGACATCTTCCCAAAAGCCGGCTGTACAAAGCACTAATACATCGCCATCCATTAACTTCATTTTCTTAGAGACAAAAGGCTGAAAATCATTTGGTTTGCCAAGATAATTTAGCAGATTGGTTCTTTCTTCATGCTGACTAATATCTAGCGAACGTTCCCTATTACTCACTAGCTCCTGTGCCAAGCTTTGATCGGTGCTTTTAAACGATAAAGTACCATTCCGGAAATGATACAGTCTCGAGTTTCCTGCCACTGCCACAATCATTTTTGAGTAATCTGATACGACTATAACGATACTAGCTTTTAATCTCACTCGTAGGCTCTGATTCTGAAGGATGTTCTGCGCATATCTTATATATTTTTTTATGCTTCTTCTGGACATGGATGGCTTTTCCATAAATTTCTCTAAAATCGCCTTCACAGCAAGCTCTGCACTACTTATTTCCTGATCTGAATCTAACCCCTTCACAGCTACCCAGCAGGCTACATCGTCCAGCTCCGTATAGGCAAAGTAATCTTTATTTTGCAAAAACGAGCCCGCTTCGGATAAAAAGCTTGTTTTAAAGTTGCTATTTTCCTTTCTCATGATTCCCCTCCTCAATATTAGTAGTAAGAGCTCTGACCGATAAAAAGATGATCATGTTTTTTCTAGGATAATGATTGTTGCATTATCTTGATTTTTCAAGCGTTTTTGTTCAACAGCTTTAATGATATTTTGCGCAGTATCATAGGTTGGCGCATGCTGAGAGAGAATTTTTTCCATTTCAACCTCTGTTATGGTATCGTAGACGCCATCACTAAATAGACATACCTTGTCCCCTCTATGAAGTTGAATCGGGCTTTTTCCTATATCTAGATTTTTAAAACCTTCATATCCTAAATAATTTATAAGTCTCTTTTTTAAAGGGTTTTCCTGCACTTCAAGCTGCGATATTTCACCAGCTATATAACGTTCTGTTAATACGGATTCAAAAATATGCTTTTGATTGATCGCGATAAATTCTCCGTTTCGAAAAATTGTTATGACACTATCTCCAACGGCTCCCCAATGAAGGAATCCATTGTTATCAATAACGACCGCCACTAATGTAGTACCACCATTAGAGCCATTTAAATTTTCGAGAATCATATGGTTACTCGCTAAAGCCGTTTCCTTAAAAAATTTCTCCAGATTACTTAGGCCACTTAGCTTTTTGAATTCTTGTATAAATGTCGTGACAGCAACCGTACTTGCCATCCTACCGTTTGCTAATCCACTGATGCCATCTGCCAGAACTGCAATGGTTCCATAATTCGTTTCAGATGTAGAGAAATAGTCATCCTGCTCATCACGTCTACCAATTGTTTGACCATTTCCAATTTCAATCCTGCTTGTTTCATTTTTTTGCGTAAGCATGCTTCTAATCATTAGTAATGTAATGAGTACAATAATAAATACTAGCGCAATTATGTACGGCAGTAGTTCCAGTCCCATTTATCATCATTCCTCACTCTGGTTGTTTTCCCATTCAAAGTGAACGCCACATAAAGGAATGAAAAGGAACATACTTCCACCTAATTGGATTACATCATATGCCGCTAACTCTGTTGGTGTATAAATTGCTTCATTGTTAAGATAGGCTAATCCCGATGCATCTCCAGGAAGTAAATAGAAATTCCTTTTTTTAGGATCATATACGATGACAGCATGGTTACGCTTAGAAATTGAATTATCTCCAACGATACGAATATGCATATCTTCAGCTCTACCTATAAAGTTCTTTTCCGATAAAATCCGATAGTCTCGCCCCATCTGAGGTCCTTCAATACAAACTAACCATCCCGTTACCGGATCGATTCCATCCATTTCTCCGAGATATGGCATTGTCTTATCATCAACATCTACTGTTGTTTGCTGACCGTTTGATCTTTGCTCCTGTTCCACCATTACATTGCAATACGGACAAACATTTCTATGTCTTCTTGAACTAAACATGTGACCATTTGTACATCTAATCAAACTCATTTTCGCTATCCCCCGTCTATGTTACGAATTTTATTTTTCTCTATTTCACTAAAATCCGTGTATTTGCTATGTATATCGTATCTCCATTACCTATTGGGTAAGGACTTTCGTGCTTTAATCTATTTTTAACGCGCTTATGAGCTTTTTTAATACCAACACCATTGACAGAATCAATGTCCTCTATGTACCATACTCCAGATACACAATTTAATACGGCATGCTCATAGTTGATGAGTGATTCATATTCTGTACCACTTAAGTCGATATCTGCCTTATTGTCAGTTGAACTTTTTCCAATTAATAATGAAGATTGGTCATCTATCACCCATTCCTCGATTTCCACTCCCCGATCATTAAGGAGAACTAGCTTTTGAATGTCCGTTATGGTCACATCGTTTTTTGTTACTCTTGTTTCATATTTAATAGAGCCAAAAATAATAGCGAGTATGACCATTACTGTTCCAATAATCGTTTTCAACAGAACATCCTGATTCATGACAAATACATATAGAATAAAAAAGAAGGCAATTGTAACAATAATGATATCGATAATTTTTATAATCATTTGTTTTTTTGTGTTTTCACTGTATACATCCATTGAATTTTGATCATACATGATATCACACTCCTTCATACTTGCTATGGCTTTATATTACTTGTTAAAAAACCGTTCAAATAAATCCGTTGTATCTATCGGATTCTTCTTTGTATTCTTGTTAAGGGTTGATGACGTTTCCTTTGTTTTAGGATTAAAGCCAAAAAAATGCTCAAAGTTCTTTTCAATATTGTTCATATTGAAATCTGGCTTTTTTTCAGTAGACTGTTGGCGTGAAGATTGTTTTTCATTTGTCTGTCCTCTACTCCAACTTTGACCCACTCCATCTAGTCGCGCGTCATATGCCTCTCTTGAAGCCTGATCCTTCAGTACTTTGTATGCCTCTGTCACTTCTAAAAAAATCTTTTCAGATTCTTTGTTTCCACCACTCACATCTGGATGATGTTTTTTTGATAGCTTTCGATAAGCGAGTTTTATTTGATCGTGTGTGGCGTCTCTACTGACACCTAAAGTTTCATAATGCGTTTTCATGTTTTTCATCCCCAGTATTAGGATTATTCAAAATTATCTAAGGAGCTATAAAAGCCCCTTAGATAATGTGGAGTGCTATCAAGCAGCAATCTTAGACAGCGTAGCCGCCTTCGATTTTCGCCAAGTCTGTTTTGTCTTTCTTTTGCTTAACGTATAAGTAGAATTCACCGATACCTTCTGTGTCGCCATATTTTTCTGTGTAGTCAACAACAAAGGCATTTGGGAAATGAATTTTTCTTACTACTTGATCAGCAGAAATAACTTCTAATGTTACTTTACGGTAGCAGTCAGCCTTTTCAGCTGGTACTAATGACCATAATCCTAATTTCATCGTATCATCTGAATTGTCACCATCAGTTGCCGTAAGGATTTTACCTCTAATTTTTAATGTTGCGCCTACATCTGTAGAACGTGCGTTAGAGTCATTTGGAGTATCTGTATCATACTCAACAGACATAATGCTATCTAACCCTAGTTCAATTGCTTCTGATCCTTCTACTTTTAATACAAAACCCATTCTTATTACCTCCTAAAATTTGTAGAATCGACTCGTTAAACTGCTGTAGATGAAATTTATAATGTTTTCAATTTCTCAAGCCTAATGCAAGTGCATAAAGCATTGAGAAATATGTAATCATTTCACCTTGCAATTTATGGTAGATTCATATTTATGTTAAAAGATTTATGAATAAATCTTAAACATCCTACTTAAAAAGTTGATCATTGTATGCTGAAACTTGTTAGGCCTTAACAGCGCTTGATGCCTTTGTAATCATAACTTCCAGGTTCTTCACATTACCGTTGAACACGAGGTCAATCTGGCATAGGCTTGTTTTTTCATCGATAAAGAAGCCGATATCGTCTCCATCTTGAATAATGGAGTTTACAAAGCCTTTATCATTAAGCCACTTGCTTTTTTGACTACTTGGATTATTACTAAAGAATCGAACAATATTTTCGTGCTTAAAGTCACCTGATTGGAATCGTAGAATTCTTTCAATATACGTACTAACTTGTGTTTTGTAGATTGAATCAAATCCATCTTCTTCCATCGCTAAGCTTCTTGCTTTATACACGGTAATACGTTTAATATCCTTATCTTGTAGCTGTGCATTTTCTGAAGAGAATACAAAGCCAAAGCTTCTGCTGTTAATAGCATCTTTAATATTATTAGTAAACCCTGAGATTTCTTTTGCCATTGTTGTAACGGCTCTAAGTGAGTTATCTCCGGCTTCAATATCGAATCGCACACCAGGGTAATTTCTCTGAACACTTCTGAATGATTCTTTCAAATATTCTGGACATTGATAAGCTGAGACGATACCTGCAGCTACATAACTTGCACCAACATAGACTCCCTCTATCCAAAGCTTTAAGATATCCTCTTTTTCTTTAGACAGTCGAGCTCCATTTTCTGTTGTTTGCATTCTTGTATCAATGATTACACCTGATTTATCTTTTGGAATAATGGTGAAGTTCGGTAGACATGGTATTGCGAACTCACTATAGTCTTTTCGAACAAGCACTGAGCATTTATCGATCAGTCGATCAATACCTGCTGTTGCAATGCCATTGAATGTTGTTTCTTCTTCTGCCATGAAGTTGAAGAAGATTTGAATCTTATAATCTTTCACTGTATCTAGAAGAATAGATAACGATTCCATTGTATTTCCTTCTTGCTTAGCAACTTTATCGTTCCCTTTAAATCTAGATCTGCTAACTTTCATTTTTCCAGATGCCTCTAGTTCTAGTGCAGGGACAATCCCGTACCAAACTGTATCTGTAAAGTCATTTTTAGAGTTAACAGTGTTTAAATACGTACGTAATCGTGGTACGTTATTACTTTTAACAAGCATATCTAACTTCGTATTTGTTACAAGTAACGAAGGCTGCATACCTTTGTTTTTAGTCGCATACTGATCAAAGTACATTTTTACGCCTAATAGTTTTTCCACTAATGGCTTCACTGTTTTTACAAATTCATCCTTAGCATTCTTATAGAATTCTAAGTAGGTATTGTAGTTTTGTACCTCAGTTTCTACATCAAATTCAGCCTTCACAGCTGGCAATGGAGAGAACGTTCTTACGACTAAATCTTTGACATAAGAGGATGGTGATTCTGTAATCGCCTCATAGTCCTCTTCAAAAACTGTGCTTAAACCATAGTTACTATTTTCTTCAATAACCATCAGTTCAGAGCTATTATTTTGCGGTGCCTCGATGATTTTTAATTCACCATTGTCACCTATAGAAAGTGTGCCAATTTGTAATTTTTCGGACTCATCTTCATCCTGATTAACGCCCAACAAAAGTCTTGTTTTAATATCTTCGATCGCTAATGGAAGCATCGCCATGACATTGTTGTAATTTCTACTTGCTACTTCAAACATCAGGTTTAGCTTGTCCCCTGTATCCAATTTTTTTGGATCGTCGTCATCTAATTTGTCATATTCACCGTATAGGTAATGGATTTCTTTTCGGACTTGTCGAATGTCGTCCATAACCTTTTTAGGAGAGATCATATCGAGCAGATTTTCAAATTTAAAATCTACATTCGCAATACCCTGACTTCTTTTCGTATCAATGAGGGTGAATAGCATCTTTAAAAAATCATTATTTTGATCAATGGCTATTTCAGAAATACAGTCGTCTTGAATTCCCTCAGGTTTTTTAAGTGTATACATTACCTTTTGGTTAGCAGCATTGTAGAATGAGTAAACCGTTGGAGAAAACTTATCTAAAAATTCGTCGAAGCTTTTGACAAGTAGATATTGATTGATTTCTTTAATCTTTTCATCACTAAGACTGTCAATCCCTTTTACATCTCCAACAAGCGTGATTAAATCCATTTTTTCCGGATTAATTTCCTCAAAGAGCATGGTTCTGTTTGTTTGACTAATAATCTCCATTCAGTCGGCCGTATGATTATACAGCCATCCCTCCTTTTATAACGAATTTCGAGTAAGCATAATCATTAGTGCGCTAGGTAATTAAATTAAAAAAAGAGAATCTTCAGTTATTATTTAGCAGATTAAGAAACATACATGATTCTCTACTATTTAACATCACATCACTGATGATAATATGTATCACAAAGTAACTATATACAATATCTAATTTTACTGTCAATATTTACAATAGAATATTCTGTAAAATAAGAATATTGTTTCATGTTTAGTGAAAATTAGATAAAGTTAATTTTTTTGATATTTTTAACAAAAAACATTATTAAATATCCATTTTTTATTATAAAAACAGCTTATGGCGTAGTTATTTCTAGTCCATAAGCTGTTCGGTAAGTACTTATTTATTTTTGTAAAATGAGAATATAGCATCAAATTTGTGAAATAATTGGTCATTTAGAATTATTTACCTTTAAATAGGTCCTTATCCTGTTGATATTATGTTCCAAAGAAATAATCAACTCCATATATTTAAGTGAAGGGCATCTTCTTTTCGCATGCACAGATAGCCCCCACATTATGGTTTGTGACAACAGAATACTCACTTTTTTATTATAATATCTGACATTCTCAATCCTATCCTCGATTAGTCGCTGGGATATATCCATTGGAATTACATTTGTTAGTGAAAAATAAAATGTTGCAGCTAAACTATAGATATCAGTATAGACACCCTGCTCCGACTTATAGGAATATTGTTCAAGAGGAGAATAGCCCGAACTTGTAAAAATTTGATAATTTTCAGCTGTTTTATAAAAAATCGCTGAGCCGAAATCTAGTAAATATGGATTACCCTCTGAATCTATCATAATATTACTTGGTTTAATGTCACGATGGAGTATGCCCTTTTTATGTAAATAGCACAAAGCTTTCATTAAAGGGAGAAATATATCCGAATATAAATGATCTCTTTCATGAATTTGAAACTTATTTAAATACTGATCTAATAACATCCCTTCATAATAATCCATTACGATATAAATCGATTCATTCTCCTCAAAATGTTCGATATATTTGACGATATTGGGATGATCGATTTGCTGCATAATGAACGCTTCATTCTGAAAAATCTCTTTTAAATCTTTAAATTTCTGCTTCGTTGAAGGTAAACGGTTAACTACAGTCTTATTATCTAAATCCCGTAAAGCGATATCATGTGGAAAAAACTCTTTAATAATTACCTTGTCCCCACCATTGTTATTTTCAGCAATATAGACGATGGATAATTTACTAGTAGCCATAACTTTTTGAATTTTATATGTATCATTTAAAACACTGTTTGTTGGTAAACTCAACTCAACTTGAATCGTTTGCATCTTCAATCTACCATCCCTTTCATGATATTTCGTCGTAAATATGTACAATTCGTGACAAAATAAGTAAAAATATATGTAATTATTTTAATTAAAATACAAATTAATGTAATTATATCAATATATACTTTTATATTAAATAGTGATCTTTAACAGTTCGGTTCTACATTAGATACTGGGATTGACACAATGCGAAACCTCCTAAAATAATCCGGTGACGCCTCCTCTTTATTTATGAACGTTCTATTCGTCGCTCTGCTCTTTCCTTCCGTCGCTCTGCCTTTTCTATCCGTCTCTCTACTCTTTCTTTCCGTCGCTTTGCCTTTTCTATCCGTCGCTCTACTCTTTCTTTCCGTCGCTCTGCTCTTTCTTTCCGTCGCGCTGCTCTTTCTTTCCGTCGTTCTGCTCTTTCCGTCGCTCTGCTCTTTCTTTCCGTCGCTCCGCCTTTTCTTTCCGTCACTCTGCTCTTTCTTTCCGTCGCTCTGCCTTCTTTCCGTCGCTCCGCCTTTTCTTTCCGTCACTCTGCTCTTTCTTTCCGTCGCTCTGGAAAG
>NZ_MDDN01000040.1 GCF_001708185.1 Lysinibacillus xylanilyticus
AATAGTCTAGTGATGATGGCAAAGAGGTCACACCCGTTCCCATACCGAACACGGAAGTTAAGCTCTTTAGCGCCGATGGTAGTTGGGGGCTTCCCCCTGTGAGAGTAGGACGTCGCTAGGCATTATACCCAGGAGGATTAGCTCAGCTGGGAGAGCACCTGCCTTACAAGCAGGGGGTCGGCGGTTCGAGCCCGTCATCCTCCACCATTTGCCGGTGTAGCTCAGTTGGTAGAGCAACTGACTTGTAATCAGTAGGTCGTGGGTTCGACTCCTATCGCCGGCACCATAGTTTTGAGCCATTAGCTCAGTTGGTAGAGCATCTGACTTTTAATCAGAGGGTCGAAGGTTCGAGTCCTTCATGGCTCACCATTTAATTGCCAACAAAATATGCGGGTGTGGCGGAATTGGCAGACGCACTAGACTTAGGATCTAGCGCCGCAAGGCGTGGGGGTTCGACTCCCTTCACCCGCACCATTTTTAAGAATTTCATATTGCCAGGATAAATAAATCTTATGCACATGCGGAAGTAGTTCAGTGGTAGAACACCACCTTGCCAAGGTGGGGGTCGCGAGTTCGAACCTCGTCTTCCGCTCCAAATGTGCCGGGGTGGCGGAACTGGCAGACGCACAGGACTTAAAATCCTGCGGTAGGTGACTACCGTGCCGGTTCGATTCCGGCCCTCGGCACCATTTTTTATAATTAGCGCCCGTAGCTCAATTGGATAGAGCGTCTGACTACGGATCAGAAGGTTATGGGTTCGACTCCTGTCGGGCGCGCCAAATTAATATTTATCGGAATGTAGCTCAGCTTGGTAGAGCACTTGGTTTGGGACCAAGGGGTCGTAGGTTCGAATCCTGTCATTCCGACCACTTTATGGGGCCTTAGCTCAGCTGGGAGAGCGCCTGCCTTGCACGCAGGAGGTCAGCGGTTCGATCCCGCTAGGCTCCACCATAAAAGATAACCAGTATAAAGATCCTGGCGGCGTAGCTCAGCTGGCTAGAGCGTACGGTTCATACCCGTAAGGTCGGGGGTTCGATCCCCTCTGCCGCCATCTTAAAGGACCTTTAGCTCAGTTGGTTAGAGCAGACGGCTCATAACCGTCCGGTCGCAGGTTCGAGTCCTGCAAGGTCCACCATTTATATAATTACGGAGGTATACCCAAGTCTGGCTGAAGGGATCGGTCTTGAAAACCGACAGGCGGGTAACACCGCGCGGGGGTTCGAATCCCTCTACCTCCTCCAGTTTTATTTCTATAAATGGTGCTTGAAAAACTCGAAAAGAATATTATTAACGCGGGGTGGAGCAGTGGTAGCTCGTCGGGCTCATAACCCGAAGGTCGTTGGTTCAAATCCGGCCCCCGCAACCAAATGGTCCCGTGGTGTAGCGGTTAACATGCCTGCCTGTCACGCAGGAGATCGCCGGTTCGATCCCGGTCGGGACCGCCATTTTTTAAAAATATGGGTCAGTAGCTCAGTTGGTAGAGCATTAGATTGAAGCTCTAAGTGTCGGCGGTTCGATTCCGTCCTGACCCACCATATTTGCGGGTGTAGTTTAATGGTAAAACCTCAGCCTTCCAAGCTGATGTCGTGAGTTCGATTCTCATCACCCGCTCCAAGGGCCTATAGCTCAGCTGGTTAGAGCGCACGCCTGATAAGCGTGAGGTCGATGGTTCGAGTCCATTTAGGCCCACCATTATTCCGAAGTAGCTCAGTTGGTAGTAGCACCTGACTGTTAATCAGGTTGTCGCAGGTTCGAGTCCTGCCTTCGGAGCCA
>NZ_MDDN01000042.1 GCF_001708185.1 Lysinibacillus xylanilyticus
TTTCGAAAGGTCGGTGTGTTATAGTAAATATAAACTTGGTTACGATTTCAGAGCTGGTAGTGCGGACTCATAATCGTACAATATGCCGTGTGTAATAAGGTGAAATGCAACTTTCAAGAACTTATTCATACACGCCACAATCGCGACCTCATGATGCTTTTTCTGAGGTTGCGTTTTTAATTTGTAATAGTAGTCCACAAAGTGATTTTCTTCTCCTTTTCCTTTTGCCATTAACATTGTACAAACCATAAAATATAAAATCTTCCGTAGCTTCTTATTCCCACGCTTATTTATACGATCACGATATTGTGTATTGCCAGATTGATAGCGCATAATATCAATACCCGCATAGGCATTTATTTGTTTGGCATTTTGAAAACGACGAATATCGCCTAACTCACCAATCAATCGGCAAGCTGTTGTATCTCCAATGCCTGGAATAGAGAGTAACACTTTATATTCTTTTTTATCCTCAGACATTGTCACCATCTGCTTGACAAGCTTGTCTTTCGTTTCCATCAAATCCGCAATACGTCGTGCATAATCGCGTACTTGAATACAACGAATATCCGTTGGCTTAATGGACGGATACGAGTTTTCCGCAGCTTCTAATAATACAATTGCTTTTTTCTCCGCACGTTCTAAGGATAGCTTCTTACGAGTATTACTTTTTAAACGGTTTTTAATGATTGTTTTTGAATGCGCCAATAAAAGTGCTGGATGTGGATATAGCTGCACGAAATTTAAAAACAACGCTGAACTTGGTGTGATGAGCTGTTCTAATTCAGGAAATGTACCATGTAAAATTGCATGCATTCGACTACGTAAAAGAATGATTTCTTTATCAACTTCATCATAATAACGTGTAATCGCACGCATCTGTTCATAATATGTATCCTGTACGTATGTCGTTTCACGTTCTACTTTAAAGTGCGTTTTCGCTAATTCGTGCGCATCACTACTGTCGGTTTTATGACGCCGCATGGAAGCCATTTGTAGGCTCGCTTCAAGCGGGTTCATACGGTAGTATGTGTAGCCATGATCACGTAGAAACTCTTCTACAGGTTTTGAATAGACCCCTGTAGCTTCAAATACAATTTCAGGAGGTTGTCCATCAAGAGCTGTTATTTTCTCAATACGTCGATGAAGCTGTTCAAAATCGAAACGCGTGTGATGTAATTCCCCTTCAAATTCACATTGTCTATCTTCATTATAAATGACGATGGTACTTTTCCCTTTACTGACATCAAATGCGATGACATGTTTCATATAGATGTTCTCCTTTATAGCCAATTATAGAAGTCTTCACATGACCTTATCGATTCCATTTTCTTATACACGATCTCTTGGACCCAACATACTAAACTGATTCATATAAGGGTGCGAAGTTAGCCAGTTTATGATACGGATTCTATATGATCCCAGAGGCTGGTCGACTTTTCTTCACTTCTACTAAATAAAATAGTAGCACAAACCATGGCCTTGGTTTGTACTACTAATCTTAGTATGTTT
>NZ_MDDN01000043.1 GCF_001708185.1 Lysinibacillus xylanilyticus
TGATGTTAGTCTAAATAATGGACACAGAGAATTGGGAGTTTATAAAGTATAATAATCTTAACAATTTACTAGGAGTGTCTAAGATGACAAAACGAAAAAGTTATGACAAAGAATTTAAATTAGAGGCAGTACAATTAGTTGAAAGTGGCAAGAGGGTTGCCGAGGTTGCACGTGAGCTGGATCTTGCAGAACAGACATTACACAATTGGGTAAAGAAATTTAGTAAAGATGGCGAAGCTGCATTTGTTGGTAGTGGGAATTTAAAGCCTGAGGATAAGGAAAATAAAGAATTAGAAAAAAGAATACGTGACCTAGAAGAGGAAAATGCCATCTTAAAAAAGGCTATGGGCATCTTTGCAAAAGACCGGAAGTAGTTTACAACTTTATTCAACAGCACCGACACGAATTCCGTGTGGCAAAGATGTGCGAAGTATTAGGTGTTTCAAGAAGTGGTTACTACGAGTGGCTGAACCGACCAAAGAGTAATCAAAAAGAACGGAAAGAAAAGTTAACGAGCCAAATAAAACGAGTGTATATGGACTCAAGAAGAAATTATGGTAGTCTGAAAATCACAAAACAATTGAATTCAGAAGGAGTCTCTGTATCGCAAAAAACAGTATCACGAATTATGAAAGAAGAAGGCATTCGCTCAAAAACAGTGAAAAAATACAAAGCGACGACGAATTCAAAACATAATCTACCAGTATATCCAAATCTATTAGACCAACAATTTAAAGTAGAACGCCCTGGACAAGCGTGGGTAGCTGACATTACGTATATATGGACCAGTGAAGGTTGGCTCTATCTAGCAACAATTATGGAGTTGTTTTCAAGACGAATCATCGGTTGGGCAATGGATGAGAGAATGACAAAGGAATTAGTGATCCTCGCCTTAAAACGAGCAATCAGAACTCAGACTCCAACGCCTGAGCTCATTCATCATTCAGATCGTGGGAGCCAGTATGCGTCGAAGGAATACCAACAAGTATTACGAACTAACAAAATGATTACAAGTATGAGCAGAAAAGGAAACTGTTACGATAATGCATGTATCGAGTCATTTCATAGCGTCATCAAAAGAGAGTTAGTTTTTCATGAAAAATATAAAACGAGAGATCAAGCCAAGAAAAGTATCATTGAATACATCGTTAGTTTTTATAACTACAAGCGTATCCATTCTTTTACAAATTATATGTCGCCCATTGCATACGAAAAGCAATATTTCAAAACTTCACAGAAAACTAAGGTCATATAATTAAACCCCTTTAACCTTACAAATAATTTAAGGGTTACGCCCCTTAAATTGTTTGTGAGGCGAGCAAGCGATAGCGCGCTTAGATTTAAAGCAAAATCTCAATTTTCCCTGTCCATTTTCTTGACATAGTATCAT
>NZ_MDDN01000044.1 GCF_001708185.1 Lysinibacillus xylanilyticus
TCTGTCCGCTCGACTTGCATGTATTAGGCACGCCGCCAGCGTTCGTCCTGAGCCAGGATCAAACTCTCCATAAAAAGAAATTTGATTAGCTCAAATTGTTTTGCTGGCATCATGTTTGATGTCCAAAATTTTGTTTCGTTCACTAACTCAAGGTTAGCTACTAAAAACTTTATTGATTACGTTTTGCTTGTTCAGTTTTCAAGGTTCATTTATTTTAATTGGTGGAGCCTAGCGGGATCGAACCGCTGACCTCCTGCGTGCAAGGCAGGCGCTCTCCCAGCTGAGCTAAGGCCCCAAAATTTAAGAAAAAATGGTCGGAATGACAGGATTCGAACCTACGACCCCTTGGTCCCAAACCAAGTGCTCTACCAAGCTGAGCTACATTCCGTTTGTTTTATTGGCGCGCCCGGCAGGAGTCGAACCCACAACCTTCTGATCCGTAGTCAGACGCTCTATCCAATTGAGCTACGGGCGCTAATTATAAAAATAAAATGGTGCCGAGGGCCGGAATCGAACCGGCACGGTAGTCACCTACCGCAGGATTTTAAGTCCTGTGCGTCTGCCAGTTCCGCCACCCCGGCACATTTGGAGCGGAAGACGAGGTTCGAACTCGCGACCCCCACCTTGGCAAGGTGGTGTTCTACCACTGAACTACTTCCGCATGTGCATAAGATTTATTTATCCTGGCAATATGAAATTCTTAAAAATGGTGCGGGTGAAGGGAGTCGAACCCCCACGCCTTGCGGCGCTAGATCCTAAGTCTAGTGCGTCTGCCAATTCCGCCACACCCGCATATTTTGTTGGCAATTAAATGGTGAGCCATGAAGGACTCGAACCTTCGACCCTCTGATTAAAAGTCAGATGCTCTACCAACTGAGCTAATGGCTCAAAACTATGGTGCCGGCGATAGGAGTCGAACCCACGACCTACTGATTACAAGTCAGTTGCTCTACCAACTGAGCTACACCGGCAAATGGTGGAGGATGACGGGCTCGAACCGCCGACCCCCTGCTTGTAAGGCAGGTGCTCTCCCAGCTGAGCTAATCCTCCTGGGTATAATGCCTAGCGACGTCCTACTCTCACAGGGGGAAGCCCCCAACTACCATCGGCGCTAAAGAGCTTAACTTCCGTGTTCGGTATGGGAACGGGTGTGACCTCTTTGCCATCATCACTAGACTATTTTAAAGACAAGATTTATTATAACACATTTTGTTATAATTGCAAGCTTTTTTTAAAAAACTTTCTTGTTCTTTCAAAACTGGATAAACGTGCATTGAATGTTTCAAACATTTTGGTTAAGTCCTCGATCGATTAGTATTCGTCAGCTCCATGTGTCACCACACTTCCACCTCGAACCTATCTACCTCATCG
>NZ_MDDN01000045.1 GCF_001708185.1 Lysinibacillus xylanilyticus
GGGGCATTTTTTTATGGCTCGAAGTAACCACTCAAAAGATGAAAAATTAGCGGTTCTAAGACTTCTTCACAAAGGACAAAAGACAATTTCAGAATTAGCTACTATATTTCAGGTTTCTTATAAAACCATTGAAGAATGGAACTACAAATATGAAATAGATGGAGAAATTGGCCTTGAAGAGTCCACTTCTTGGAATTCTTACTCGAAAGAGCTAAAGTTAGCAGCTGTACAAGACTATTTATCTGGACAATATTCTTTAAAAGAAGTTACAAGAAAATACAAGATTTCTGACAAATCCGTTTTGAGAAATTGGATTCAAAAGTATAATAGTCATAGAGAATTAAAGGATACCGGTAAAGGAATGACAAACTCTATGACTAATAAAAGAACAACGACGTTAGAAGAAAGAATACAGATTGTAAATTACTGTCTAGAACATCAGAAAAACTATCAGCTCGCTGCAGAAACCTATGAAGTGTCTTATCAACAGGTGTATCAATGGGTCAAAAAATTCGAAGTAAATGGTGAAGAGGCTCTGCAGGATAAACGTGGTCGCAAGAAAGAAGAACAGGAATTAACAGCTGAAGAAAAATTTAAGCTAGAAATGAAACGTTTAGAACGTGAAAATGAACGATTACGCGCAGAAAATGCCTTTTTAAAAAAGTTGGAAGAACTCGAAAGGAGGAATCGTTAACAAGCGTTCGTTTACAAAATAAATATAGAGCGATTCAAGAGTTACATGCGAAAGAAAATCTGCCAGTAATCCTTTTATGTGATATTGCCGGTTTATCTCGTGCTGCCTATTATAAATGGCTACAACGTACACCAACAGATAGAGAGCTAGAGAATAAAGCGATTCTTCAGGATATCCAAGCTATTTTTCGACAAGTCGAAGGAATTTATGGATATCGAAGAATGACTTTAAATATCAATCGTAAATACAATAAAAAGTTCAATCACAAACGTATTTATCGATTAATGCAAATCAGTGGTTTACAATCCGTGATTCGCCGAAAAAGAAAGCGATATGTTTCTTCACCTGCACAACATGTCGCTGAAAATCGATTAAATCGTGAATTTACTGCAAGCAAACCCAACGAAAAATGGGTAACAGATGTGACGGAGTTCAAATTAGGAAATGGAAAGAAAG
>NZ_MDDN01000046.1 GCF_001708185.1 Lysinibacillus xylanilyticus
CTTACAATTTAGGTGGCACTTTTCGGGGAAATGTGCGCGGAACCCCTATTTGTTTATTTTTCTAAATACATTCAAATATGTATCCGCTCATGAGACAATAACCCTGATAAATGCTTCAATAATATTGAAAAAGGAAGAGTATGCGTAGCCGTAATTGGAGCCGTACCCTGACCGAACGTAGCGGCGGTAATGGTGCGGTGGCGGTGTTTATGGCGTGCTATGATTGCTTTTTTGGCGTGCAGAGCATGCCGCGTGCGAGCAAACAGCAGGCGCGTTATGCGGTGGGCCGTTGCCTGATGCTGTGGAGCAGCAACGATGTGACCCAGCAGGGCAGCCGTCCGAAAACCAAACTGAACATTATGCGTGAAGCGGTGATTGCGGAAGTGAGCACCCAGCTGTCTGAAGTGGTGGGCGTGATTGAACGTCATCTGGAACCGACCCTGCTGGCCGTGCATCTGTATGGCAGCGCGGTGGATGGCGGCCTGAAACCGCATAGCGATATTGATCTGCTGGTGACCGTGACCGTGCGTCTGGATGAAACCACCCGTCGTGCGCTGATTAACGATCTGCTGGAAACCAGCGCGAGCCGGGGTGAAAGCGAAATTCTGCGTGCGGTGGAAGTGACCATCGTGGTGCATGATGACATTATTCCGTGGCGTTATCCGGCGAAACGTGAGCTGCAGTTTGGCGAATGGCAGCGTAACGATATTCTGGCCGGCATTTTTGAACCGGCGACCATTGATATCGATCTGGCCATTCTGCTGACCAAAGCGCGTGAACATAGCGTGGCGCTGGTTGGTCCGGCAGCGGAAGAACTGTTTGATCCGGTGCCGGAACAGGACCTGTTTGAAGCGCTGAACGAAACCCTGACCCTGTGGAACAGCCCGCCGGATTGGGCGGGTGATGAACGCAACGTGGTGCTGACCCTGAGCCGTAAAAAAT
>NZ_MDDN01000047.1 GCF_001708185.1 Lysinibacillus xylanilyticus
TTCACTTGTATATTGAGAGCCTAAATCAGTGTGTACAATTAGTCCTGGTGCTGGATTTTGCGCTGCTACTGCGTTATCAAGGGCTTCTAAAACTAGGTCAACCGTCATTTTACGACCAAATTTATACCCAATAATTTTCTTGGTGTGACAATCTAATACCGACGCCAAATAACACCAACCATCTTGTACTGTGTGGATATACGTAATATCTGCCAACCATTTTTCATTGATAGTTTCGATTGTAAAGTCTTGTCGCAACACGTTTTCACGCTCTTCCACGGGTTTCTGTGTTGGCGTCGGACGGTACTTTTTTGTGATGTTTGAACGAATGCCTGCATTTCTCATAACGCGTTGAACGCGATCAATACTACCTGTATAGCCCTCTTGTTTAAGGATTTGAAATATTTTCGGTGCACCATAACGACCGTCACTTTCCTTATGAATGACGCGAATGCGTGCGAGTAGCTTTTCATTGGCAGCATGATAGCTGTTCGGCTTTTTATGAAATGATTGATAATACGTACTTTTAGGCATCTTTAAAATGCGACACATCAATTGAACGGGTTGATGTTCGCTTTCTTTCGTAATGTGGTCGATTAGCTCTTGGTCATCTATTTTTTCGCGAATATGGTCATAGCCTTTTTTAGGATATCTACCTCTTGTTTTAAACGAAGATTTTCTTTCTGGATGGCGGCTATTTCAGCTGCAGTTAACTCCCCAGTTCCTTCAATTGGTGAATGGAGTTTAATCCATTTATAAATTGTGACTTCTGACACACCATATTCGCTAGCTAATTGATTGACCGGTGTACCCGAGCGATAAAGCTCGACTACTGTTTGTTTGAATTCTTTATTGTACTTTTTTTGACTCATGGTCGGACACG
>NZ_MDDN01000048.1 GCF_001708185.1 Lysinibacillus xylanilyticus
GGGGGATCCGTTAGCTATCGTTCGCGAGAAAGTTAGTAGACACACAGGACCCAGGCGTGCAAGTCAATTTCAGCTGACTACACCGATTCTGGTTAAAAGAGCCTATGGCCACCCTTATTTTAGAGAAAAAAAACCACACCTCTAATGTGTTGGGCACTAGAAAAAGCTAACTACCTAGTCCGTTTCTGGACGACTTCATTGGGAATAACATACCCCCCACTGTGATTAAGACTGGCACTGTCCTAATGCTTTCTTCAATAGGTTTGGCTCATGTGTGATTCCCTCTGGCAAACTTATAGAGGACAAGCAGAATAAACCAATTCAAGGTCGTTGTAGCTGAAGGCCTGGCCTGCCTGACAGTTAATTATGAGCATGTCTTGCCCTTCATGGTGGATATTCACAGCTGAAAGTGGTATTGGCATTTTTTTCTGAGGACACAACGAGGAAATCTGATAAATACGGCCACCTGAAGTCTAGCTCGGAGTTAACAATTTACCACGTTTAGAGCGGCCGCGATATCCTGCAGATGCATCCAGTACT
>NZ_MDDN01000049.1 GCF_001708185.1 Lysinibacillus xylanilyticus
TTGGGGTGAAGTCGTAACAAGGTAGCCGTATCGGAAGGTGCGGCTGGATCACCTCCTTTCTAAGGATATTTTCGGAATACAAACCTAGGGTTTGTAAGATTACGTTTTGCGTTCAGTTTTGAAGGTTTATGAAAAAAATAAAACTTCTAAGAGGGCCTATAGCTCAGCTGGTTAGAGCGCACGCCTGATAAGCGTGAGGTCGATGGTTCGAGTCCATTTAGGCCCACCATATATACCTCTTGGGGCCTTAGCTCAGCTGGGAGAGCGCCTGCCTTGCACGCAGGAGGTCAGCGGTTCGATCCCGCTAGGCTCCACCATTTTTTTGTTCTTTGAAAACTGGATAAAACGACATTGAAATTGTAACAAACACATTTATTTTTTTAAGTTTTTTATAGGCTTAATAACTTGGTTAAGTTATTAAGGGCGCACGGCGAATGCCTTGGCACTAGGAGCCGAAGAAGGACGGCACTAACACCGATATGCTTCGGGGAGCTGTAAGTGAGCTTTGATCCGGAGATTTCCGAATGGGGGAAC
>NZ_MDDN01000005.1 GCF_001708185.1 Lysinibacillus xylanilyticus
CGATATGTTTCTTCACCTGCACAACATGTCGCTGAAAATCGATTAAATCGTGAATTTACTGCAAGCAAACCCAACGAAAAATGGGTAACAGATGTGACGGAGTTCAAATTAGGAAATGGAAAGAAAGCTTATTTAAGCGCTATTCTAGATCTTTACGATGGCTCTATTATCAGTTATGTATTGGGGCATTCAAATAATAATGAATTGGTATTTAAGACGTTTGATTTAGCAATGCTTACTTTAAAAGATGGAGAACAACCGTTACTTCATAGTGATCGTGGCTATCAGTACACATCACATGGATTTAAAAGAAGAATAGATGGAGCAGAGATGATTCATAGCATGTCCCGTGTAGGCAAATGTATAGATAACGGACCAATGGAATCATTTTGGGGAACATTGAAATGTGAAAAGTATTATTTACATAAGTACCAAACATTTGAAGCGTTACAACAAGCGATTGAGGATTATATCCAGTTTTACAATAACGATAGATACCAAGAACGATTAAACGGCTTAAGCCCATTAGAATATAGGGCTAAAGCCGCTTAAAAGCTTTTTATTATTTCCACTGTCTACTTGACAGGGAGCAGTTCAGAGATGAGAAGGTTTTTTATTTATTTCTTTTTTTCATGAATTTCTTCATGATAATAATGAATACCTGTATGTCCTCCACCTTCAGCAACCATTTCGTTTGAAGCTATTTTCGTTGGGGATGTTCCAGCTTCTGTCGCGACTTCAGTAGTTATACGTTCTGAAATGTTTGTGTGCATGTCCATATTCGTTGTATTCAGATAAGATCCCAATTTAGATTTTGCACCATTGAACATACTTAATGCTTTATCTCGGTTTTCTTTTTTACTTAAATAAGATGCTGCTAATCCAGCTAACCCTGCAATCACAACACCTGTTCCTTTACGTTTTGCCATTATAAATCCCTCCCAAAATAGTGGCTCGTATTATATCTTTTCCTTATTTTTATTAGACTAAACATAATTTTTATTTATGTTATAGCATATATAAGGTGAGAATTCTCTATCCCTTTCGTTTCTGTTAGATCGTTATAGTGAGGAGCCTAATTTTGTAATTATTTATGATTATAAAGGACGAATAAAGGTAATTAATGTATTAATACTAGCAACAGGAGAGTGGTTATTATGAAAGATCTAGACTTAGTATATGATTGGGTAGATTTGGCTTCATTAATAGGTGGAGCGAGTCTCTTAACTGCACTAATTTATAGTATCCTTTTACTGTAAGGAGCATCTTGGATATTTTTCCACAGGAATCAATTATGCATTCATCTCACCACCTATAGAGCGGACGACTTCTGTACCTGCCACTTCGCTTTCGGTACAAAAAACTTTTGCTAAAAAAGTTAAAAGGCAATCTGCATACTTAACAATTGCAGATCGCCTTATTTTTTATTGTTTTACATCATCATAAGCATTAGATTTTTCAAATGCTGCAACTACATAGGAACAAACAGCTTCCATTTTATAGCCATTTCCACGGGCGTATGCCGCTGCATATTCTAATAATTTTTTGGCCACACCTTGTCCACGGAGCTTATCTGATACATATGTGTGATCCATTACCATTACTTGCCCCTTTTGTTGCCATGTAATTTCTGCTAACCTTTCCCCTTCTTGCTCATAGACAAAAGCAAGTTTATTTTCTGCTAGCTGCTGTAATTGAAATTCCATTTCTCATCACTCCTTTTTTTCATAGTAACATAGCCTTTTACATTTTTACAAAGATAGTGGGTGCACTTAAAAAATCCAATCCCTTGAACAAAGATGATAAAAATAAAAGAATCTGCTCACTTTCCTCTAGCAATCAGGAGGAAGTGTTGCAGACTCTTTTCTATGAATTAATTAAACCATGAAGAAATTGTATCCTTTAAATTAGCAAAGAAATTTTGCACACTTGCCCAAAATCCTTCATCTTCCATAAGTGCGCCAAATTTCTCTTTTATTGTATTGCTAATATCATCTAATTGTTCAGACCATTTACTAAAATCAATGTCTAGCTTACTAATTTTGTCCATCAAATCAACTAGCAATTGACGGTCCTGTTCACTTAAATTAATTTCAAGCTTGTTTAATTGCTCTTGCACAATCTGTTCAACATCTTCTCGAGTTGCTGGCTTTGATTCTGCAATTTGTTTTTTGATTTCCGTTAGTAATTGTGCAACCTTGGCATCGTCCACCCCTGCTGATTGTGCAAGAGTAGTTGCAACAGATAATTCTTCGTTGGCAACATCTGTACGATCAATATCAAGTTTTTCACCTGTTGTTACTTCGTAGGCTTTGTAAATTCCCACAAGCGCTGAATGACCTGTTACTGCTTTTGGTGCAGCCACCTGTACTGTTGCATCTTCAATACCTGCTGTTAGCATTGCGTTTGCATACATTTCAGACGTAACTTGTGTAATATTTGATGGTGTAACAATCTCAATAACTAAACCTTCTCCTGCATTCTTGCGCGTAATTTTAGCAGAAGAATACATACGAGAGCTTGAATTACTATCTTTAATATATTTAACTAAGTCTTGACCTGATACTGTTATTTCTTCAATTTCAGGCTCTTCATCCACTTTTAATGATTTTTTAACAGACTCTTTTTCAGCCTCAGATAAGTTTGCTCCATATACGACGATCGGTACGCCTAGTTTTTCATCAATTGCTTTTGGTGGCGTATTATCAGCTGCAAAACTTGTTGCTGGTGCCATCACGCCAAATACTAACATAGTCGCTGTTAGTATTTTCATCCACGTTTTTTTCAAATTGTGTGACCCCTTTCGTTAGAAAACACATTTGGTCTGTATAATGTACGCCATTATACAGTAATTAGTACGAAAAAAAGACGAGAAGGTTTCAATGTTGTCTCTCGTCATTTCTTTTATTCTGGCAGTATCCCCACTCTTTAGCATCTCACTATTTCGTGGCTTCTTATGCCCTAAATTTCTTCAGTCCAACCGTTTTGCTGTTTCACTTTACCAGCTTTCAGCAGTGTTCCTAATGCACGTTTAAATGCAGCCTTACTCATATGGAACATTTCTTGAATTTCTTCAGGAGAGGATTTATCGCCAAAAGGCATTTTGCCCCCAACCTCTTGTAAATAGTTTAAAATTCGCTGAGCATCGTCAGAAATACGCTCATGCTTACGTGGTAAAAGTGAACCATTCATTGAACCATCATCTTTTACATCAATTATACGAACAACTACGTCTTGTCCAAGACGAGGTTCTGCATTACGCTCTGATTCATGGACAAAAATGCGGTACGGAATTTCTACGCCCAATAAAAATGAGCCTACTGGTAATAAACGATATGGGCGTGCCTTAATGTTTTTATTGTGCATGTCTTCAAATGCACCTTCATATAATTCCGAGATTTTTTCTTCAGTTGCTAAACGTCCAAATAAATCACCATTGCGATCTGTACGTAATGTCATAAATACATGGTCGCCTGGCGCTGGCCAAAGCTCTGTTATTGCAGGTAAATCTTCCGCTTTCACTAGCACTTCACGTGAAGTACCGATATCTACAAAAGCCCCTTCACGCTCGGCTACTCTTAGGACACGAGCCCAACCGTATTCACCTTGTACGAAAGTGGGGATAGCTGTCGTAGCCGCTAAATCACCACGACGATCCGCAAATAAAAATACTTCAAGGCGATCACCTACTGCAAGTGGCTCTGTTACCTCTGAAGCATTTAAAGGTAGTTCGTCAACTCCATTTGTTAAGATCCATTTCGATGCTTGTTGCTCTAATACAGTTAACGTAACAACTTCACCTGATTTTAATTCGTTCATATTGTCTTCCTTTCCTTCACACCATCATTTTCGCAAAAAACTTTATAGATTATGTTGTATCTTAGTTGCCTCTAGTTTTTTCGCGATGTCCGGATTTTCTTCCATTACCTGTACAAGATCCGCAATTCGGTCGATTGAATTCCAACTTAAATGATGTTCGATTCCTTCTACATCATCGTAAATACGCTCTTCATCTACACCAATGATTCGCAAAAATTGCTCTAGAAGCTCATGGCGCTGTACAAGACGTTTTCCAAGCTTTTCTCCTTTGGGCGTCAATGTAAGTCCACGGTATTTTTCATAAACTAAATAACCATCTTTATCTAATTTTTGAACCATTTTTGTAACAGAAGAAGGAAGAACAGATAATGCTTCAGCAATGTCAGACACACGGGCATACCCTTTATTAGCGATTAATAAATATATTTGTTCGATATGGTCCTCCATACTAGGTGTTGGCATATCCTATTCCCTCTCTTTCCTTTTCTTACTCTCTAGTTTACTACAAGCTTGGCTTAAAAGTTAACTGAAAATACATATGCCAGAAAAACACTACATGGGCAATCAAAAAAGGGCCAGCTTCATCTAGAAGTTGGCTCCACTTTATGTCGAGGATGCTTATTTACCACATGTAATGCATGAATAATCTCTTTATTAATTCGTTCGATATTTTCAGGAGTATTTATCACTTTAAACGCTTCATCTCGGGATTCCAAAGATGTAACATACTTACTAGGCAATGCATTCAGTGTAAGTGCCACTGCATCAAGTTCACAGATTTCACATTTACAAAATGTTTGATATTCCGGTCCTCGTAGTAGAAAGCTTACTAAACCACGCACAATTTCCTCTGTAACATTTACTAAAATAGGATCTGACATATTCAAACCATCGCCTCGTTTATATTATTGTTACATTATTCCTGAAACCATAATAGCGGTAACAAGGTTTTTTTTCAAGAATCACTAGTAGTATAAAAACGACTAGCTTCTTAGCGAGATTAATGACCTACATTTGTCACCGAATCACATCTTATTTACTACTTCTTAGTTTTGATTAATCGTAATGAATTAAAAACAACTAGTAATGTAGCGCCCATATCTGCAAAGATTGCAATCCATAATGTTAACCATCCCGGGATAACGAGTAACAGGGCCACTACTTTTAAGACTAGGGCAAATATAATGTTCTCTTTAATGATGCGTAATGTTTTTCTACTTAAACCAATTGTATATGGAAGTTTCGATAAATCATCACCCATTAATGCGATATCCGCTGTTTCTAGTGCTGCATCAGTGCCAGCACCTCCCATTGCAATGCCAACATTGGCTGAAGCAAGTGCGGGTGCATCATTGACACCATCTCCTACCATCGCCACTGCGCCAAACTGTGCACGTAAATCTTTAATGGCCATTAATTTTTCTGCTGGTAATAAACTTGCTCTCACATCTGTCATTTTTAAAGAAGTTGCAATTGCCTGTGCTGTTGGTTCTGCATCGCCTGTCAGCATAACTTTATGCTTTATTTTTAGACCATTTAACTTATCCAAGACATCTTTACTCTCTTGACGTAATTGATCAGCAATTCCAATCATCCCAATATACTGATCATTACTAACAGCTGCTACAACTGTTTTACCCTGTTTTTGAAGTTTTTTAACCTGTTCTTTTACCATCTCATCAACAGTCGTTAAAGTAGCAATCCATTTTAAGCTTCCTACATAGATTATTTGGCCATTAACCGTTGCATAAGCGCCCATACCTGTTACGGATTGAAAGTCTGTCGGTATAAGCTCTGTTAAATTTTTATCATGCAATGCCTGCAAAATAGCTTTAGCTAATGGATGTTGCGATTGTTTTTCAACTGCTGCTACCAGCTGTAAAACACATTCCTCAGACATCCCTTTCGCTGTAAAAATATCCGTTACAGCAGGTTTCCCTTTTGTCAGTGTACCTGTCTTATCAAATGCTATTGCTTCAATATGACCGAGCTGCTCTAAATGAATACCTCCTTTAATAAGAACGCCTTGTCTAGCGGCATTCCCAATTGCTGTAACGATAGCAACTGGTGTAGAAACAACAAGTGCACATGGACAACCTACAACAAGGACTGCTAATCCTTGATAAATCCAATGTTGCCAATCACCTATAAATAAAGGTGGTATAACGGCCACTAGTAAGGCAATAATCATAATTGCCGGTGTGTAGTATTTCGCAAAGCGATCAACGAACTGCTGTGAAGGTGCTTTTTCTGCCTGTGCCTCTTCAACAAGATGAATAATTTTTGCAATTGTTGTGTCCTCTACTCGCTTTGTCACACGTACCTCTAAGGCACCTTCTTCATTTAAAGTACCTGCAAATACTTCATCATCGACCGTTTTATTAACAGGAATAGATTCGCCTGTAATCGCTGCCTGATTCACTGCTGACAATCCACTCACTACAATTCCGTCCATAGCAATCTTCTGACCAGGTTTAACGATTAAAATATCCCCAATTTCAATTTCCTCAGTTGGTAGCTCGAATTCATGGAAATGCTCACCATGTGCCCGCTTTACTGTTGCCGTTGGAGGAGCGATATCCATAAGCTGACGAATTGATTGACGTGCTTTATCCATCGAATACGCTTCAAGTGCCTCACTAACCGCAAACAAAAAGACAACAACAGCCGCTTCTTCCCATTCTCCTATAATAGCCGCACCTATTATGGCAATGGTCATCAGCGTCTTCATATCAAATTCAAAGCGTGCTAGATTGCGGAAGCCTGTTTTAAAAATGCCAATTCCCCCAACTAGAATCGCGATAATAAACATCCCAATAGCCAGTGGATCCGTTTCACTACGTATTGCCCCAAACACATATCCTAGCACTACAAATAACAAGGAAATACCAGCTAATATATTTTCTATTTTTCGATAAAAAGGTGTTGATTTTCCAAGTGTTTTTACTGTTGAATGGGATACTTTTATGCCGTCGAAAGCACCTGCCTCTTCAAGTTGATCAACGCCAATATCACCAATAACTGTTATTTTTGAAGCACCGAAATTAACTTGTGCATCCTGTACCGCTGGAATAGCTTTCACATTTTTTTCGAACTTTGCTGCACAGCTGGCACAAGACAAGTTTTGTAGCCTGTATTCTTGTTTAGTTGGCGTCGCTCCCATTTACAATCCCCTCTTTCACATGTTCATAGGCAACCGTTACAATTTGATACACATGCTCATCAGCTAAAGAGTAATACATCTGCTTTCCTTTACGATACGATTTTGCTAAGTTATTATCTTTCAAATAACGTAAATGATGCGATGCTGTTGCTACTGACGAGCCAATAATGGAGGCAACATCACAAACACATAATTCATCCTCGACCGTTAAGGCATATGCAATTTTGAGTCTTGTTTCATCAGATAATGCTTTTAAAAATTTTGCTACTCCTGATAGATCTGGCATTTGCTGTTGTACCTTTTTGACCGCTTCTTCGTTAACATGCGTTACTTCACATACTTCTTTTTGCATTTCCTCACCTCATTCAAATGTTCGTTTGATTGTTTTCACTATAGCATAATATTCCATCATATTCAAATGAGTGTTTGAATGTAAATGATGTATATCTTTATTACTCCAATTAATTTTAAATTCACATAAGCAAAAAAATCAGTGCACAAAATGTACACCGATTTTTAATAGACACTAGTTATTAAGCTGTAATTCGATTGGACAATGGTCACTACCCATAATATGTGAATGAATATTTGCCACATCAATTTTGTCTTTTAATCTCTCAGACACAATAAAGTAATCAATACGCCACCCAATATTACGCTCGCGTACTTTATTCATATAAGACCACCATGTATAGTGATCTCTTGTATCTGGATGCATATAGCGGAATGAATCCACAAAACCACTTGCCAATAGCTCAGTCATTTTTGCACGTTCTTCATATGTAAAACCTGAATTACCAACATTCGACTTTGCATTTTTTAAATCAATTTCCATATGTGCAACATTTAAATCGCCACAGTATACTATCGGTTTCTTGGCATCTAGCTCTTTTAAATATAGCGCTAACCGATCCTCCCACTCTAAACGAAGAGGTAATCTAGCTAAATCACGCTGTGAATTTGGGGTATAAACATTCACTAAGTAAAAATCTTCATACTCTAATGTAATAATTCTCCCCTCTTCTTGTGATTCATCCTCACCAACGCCATAACGTACTGCAAGTGGCGTATGCTTTGTAAAAATCGCTGTACCTGAATAACCTTTCTTCTGTGCATAATTCCAATATTGCTCATATCCCTCAAGTGAAATCTCCACTTGTCCAGCCTGACACTTCGATTCTTGAATACAGAAAAAATCTGCATCTACGTGATTGAAAAAATCTAAAAACCCTTTACCCAAGCAAGCTCGAATTCCATTGACATTCCAAGATATAAATTTCATTTACTGTTTCACTCCTCAAAAAACGCCCTCCGCCATTAGCGAAGAGCGTAGAGTTTTATAAGTCATCACCAACGATTTTTACTTCTGTTTCTAAATCGATGCCAAATTTTTCTTTAACTACTCGTTGTACCATGTCGATTGTTGCAATATAGTCAGTAGCCGTTGCATTACCTTTATTAACAATAAAGCCTGCATGCTTCGTTGATACCTCTGCATCACCTACACCTTTACCTTGTAAGCCACTATCTTGAATAAGCTTACCTGCAAAGTGACCTGGCGGGCGCTTAAAAACACTCCCTGCAGATGGGTATTCTAACGGCTGCTTAGATTCTCGCTGCAACGTTAAATCAGCAATTTTTGCATCAATTTCTTCCTGCACACCTTTAGCTAATTGAAATTCGGATGATAATACATAGTAACCTTTTTTAGCAATGATACTTTGACGATAACCAAGTTCAAGCTCTTCTTTCGATAATATTAAAATGTCGCCTTCTCTTGTTAGCACTTTTGATGAAATAATAATATCCTTAATTTCGCCACCATATGCACCTGCGTTCATTGCCATAGCTCCACCTATTGAACCAGGGATACCACATGCGAATTCAAAGCCTGTTAAAGATGCTGTTGCTGCTAGCTTTGATACATCTTTTATAAGCGCACCGCTTTGCGCGTAGACATGGTCACCATTAATATGAATTTCATCTAAAAGTGAAAATGTAACAACGATTCCTCGATGACCGCCATCACGAACGACCATATTAGATCCATTACCTAACATTAATAATGGTATATTATTCATGTTAGCATAACGAATAACCGTTGCTGCCTCATCCTCTGTTTCAACAAGAACGAAAACATCCGCTTTACCACCTAATTTTGTCATAGTATATTGCTGTAATGATTCATCTAACTTAATATTGGCCGGATTAACGCTCTGTGCTAAATCCGTCACCCATTGTTCTTTTGTCATGAAGCTAATTCCTTTCTAACGTCCTTCTTACTCCTACACTAGTATGGATATAGAACCCTAATTTGACAAGTGAAATGAAGGGTATTTTTTATCTCGCCTTAACAGACAGCGAGGCTACCTGTGCAGAGATGATGAATATC
Source organism: Lysinibacillus xylanilyticus (assembly GCF_001708185.1). Lineage (GTDB taxonomy): Bacteria > Bacillota > Bacilli > Bacillales_A > Planococcaceae > Lysinibacillus > Lysinibacillus xylanilyticus_A. The sequence goes on from NZ_MDDN01000005.1 coordinate 9,375, forward strand.
ATAAAGAAAATTCGTGGTCATTCCTAGTGACATAAATAGCCGATTGTTCACCCACCATCAAAATTCCAATAGACCTACATTAAAGCCAACTCGTTGCCCATGATTCAATATTGCGGATTGCCCCTTCTAATGCCCGACCTTTATCTGTTAAAGAATATTCTACACGCACTGGTACCTCTGAATACACTCTGCGTTCAACAAGCCCTTCTTTTTCTAGCTCTTTTAAACGTTCAGATAATAAACGACCACTAACAGGTAATGCAGATTCAATCTCATTAAAGCGCTGTGGTCCATCTAATAATTGATATAAAATTAGCCCTGTCCAGCGTTTTCCGATTAAATCCATTGCTTTAGCTAAACGAGGACATAAATTTGTCTCATTCATTATTTTCACCTCTTATGTACTCTATTGTAACGATTAATTTAAGAAAAGTAAATTTGAAGTAACTTATTTACTTATCGTAATTTATTTATTATTTTATATTTAATTACCAAAAATAATTTATAAGTTTTATTAATGGAAAACTATGTACCTCTATGCTCAAATAAAGCAAGGATATAGAAATTAACCTTGGCCGACCACTTCATGGATGACCATGGAATCTAATGACTACATACTACTTATAGATGCACCCGCCTTTAAAATTATGACCACTTTATTAAGAGCGATCGTCTAGAATTAAAAATGAGTGGTCGTGATTATGGGCAACTTGCAGATGGAGATTTTGCCATGTTAACATTTCAAGGAACAAGGTATCAGACCTTTGAACGACATAAAAAGGAGAGCAGCGATTCATTCGCACTCTCCTTTTCATTTTCATTATTTAATTAAATATTTACCAAAGCCGCCTTCTGTATCTCCTAAATATTCGATATTGCTGCCTGCAGGAATGACTTTTTGTGCATCCTTAGCAGAGTGGTAAATAATTTTTGTATTTGCTGGGAATGGTGCAAATGACCAGTTATTATCCGCAGCAGGATTAATTGTTTTGTTTTCCATGATGTAGTCAATAACAGCTTGGCGATTTTCGTACGCATAATTTGTTACATTAGAGCCATCTGTATTTTTGAATGTAGCACCATAAGAACCACCAACACGGTAGTTGTTTGTAATAATGATGAATTCTTGATTTAGATCAATTGGTTTACCGTTATATTGTACGTTTTTAATACGGTTTGCTTTTTCGTCTACTAAGTCACCACGACGATCATATTTAGGCGGTGAAGTTACATCAATTTGATATGTTAAACCATCTAATACATCAAAATTGTAAGAACGTGCTTCTGGGTCAATAATGTTTTGTTCTTCCGTTTTATTCGGATCGATTGTAGCAAATATACCAGCAGCCATTTCTAACCATTCAATGGCTTGTGCTCCTGTTACTTTAATCGTTGAAACAGTATTGTCAAAATGATAGATGTCTGCCATATTTTTAATCGCAAGCGGACCTACAGGAATGTTTGTATAATCTGCAGGGTTGTTACGTGAGCCTGCTTTGAAAGGTGCACCAGCTGAAAGAAGTGGTGTGTTTTCATCAGCAGTACCTTTTAATTCTTTTTCAACAAACCATTTTTGAGCTTGCGTCACGATTTGAATTGAAGAATCGTCTTGAACCATTGAGAAGTAACTATGAATCGGTGCTTTTGTCTCACCAACAGGTTGACGAATATACTTTAACGTTCCTTCATGCGCTTCTTTAACTGCATCTAAAACTGCTTTAGATGGTTGTAAGCCTTCTTGTTTAATAGAACGGATAGAACCTTGTCCATCCACTACAGCCCATTTAGAACCTTGTTGTTCTAGCTTTAAGTCGATGACTCCAAGATAGCTACCATAGCTTCCTGCCATTACAGTAGGTACACCGTTAATTGTACCTTTTTCTTGGTCAACATTTTTCAGATTTTTATAGTCCCCTGGGAACGTTAAATGAGAGTGACCTGTAATTAAAGCATCGACACCCTCTATCTCAGAGATCTGGTATCCAACGTTTTCGGCACCTTTTACATAAGTGTCCTCACCAATACCAGAGTGTGAAAGAACCACGATTACGTCTGCTCCAGCCTTTTGCATTTCTGGTACAACTTCTTTTACCGCTTCAACTGGTTCTTGCATTTCTACCTTACCTGCTAAATGGATCGCATCCCATTCAACAATTTTCGTAGGTACGATACCTGTAACACCAACTTTAAGTGTGTGCTTTTTACCCGTATTATCTACAACCTCTTTATCAAGAATGACATAAGGTGAAAACATACGTTTTTTTGTTTTAGCATCGTAAGTGTTAGCATTTACGACTGGATATTTTGCATCATTTAATACTTCATCTAAAAACTCTAAGCCATAGTTAAACTCATGATTCCCTAAAGTTCCACCATCATATTTCAGTACGTTAAGTGCTGCTATAGCTGGATGAACCTCCCCTGGCTTTAAAGGGTTTTCTAGCGCTTTATAAGATCCTAATGGCGTTCCTTGAATTAAATCGCCATTATCAAATAATAATGTATTCGGGTTCTCAGTACGAGCTTGTTCAATTAATGTAGCAGTGTTTGCTAAACCTACAGTAGCTGATTCAGCATCTAAGAAATAATTGTAATTTACAAGGTTTGTATGAATATCTGTTGTACCTAAAATTTGAAGATCCACTGTAGTTGCAGATGTAGGTAATTTGTATTCAGCTACAAAACGTTCAACAATGCTTTGCATTTGCTCAGTTGTTACATAGTCACGAGGACGAATTGTGTTATCCTCAAAGCCTTGTAATATGTTTGCTGCAACAGCATTTGCTAAATCTTGCTTATGTGTGCTAGCAACTTGATCTGCATCTTTAAACTGATCTAATACAGAAAGTGGAGCGTTTTCATTGACTAATCCACGAGCAGAAATAACAAATGCTTGTTGACGTGTCAATTTATCGTTTGGACCAAACAATGTCGCAGTTTTACCTTTAATAAGTTTTAGTTCTACTGCTTTTTCTACATACGGGGCTAAATCCTTAGGGACATCAGTGAAGGCAAGATTAGAACCATCACCTAGCTCGACATTTAAGCTTTCCACTAATTCTTTCACGTAATCTCCACGTGTCACATCGTTTGATGCAGCATTTGCGGAAAATCCAAATGGCAACACCGTGAATAGAATAAGTAACATCGCAAAGAATTTAGTTATTATTTTCTTATTCATGTAACAGCCTCCTATAAATCTATTATTTTCCTACGATTTCTATTATATTATACTAATCTGTATTTTTACTGAATAAATAGTCCTAATTGTATGTAATTTTAGAAGAATAGCTAAACACTTTACCTAAAAATGATCGATTAATATTATGACATAATCATTTATTATAATCTGATGTTATTAAATGTAAATCAATAAAAAGTGCCTAGTACCAATATGTCAGACCTCCTTACCATTACCGTACCTCTATGAAAGAAGTAAAAAAAGTCCTCTCAAATTAGAGAGAACTTTTATCAATAAATAATTTATTATACATTTACAGTTTGTAAAGATTGAGCTACTTTTTTTACTGCCTCTAGGCCATTTGCAATAATCTCTTGAGCTTTATCTGGTGAAGCATTATGACCTTCAATGATCACTTCTTCAATAATTTCCATCCCAAATATGCCACCAACAACGTTTTTAATGTAGTTAACTGACATTTCCATTGGCTGAGCTTCTGGTAATGAATAGTAACCGCCACGAGCATTTAAAATAATAGCTTTTTTGTCAGTCATTAAACCTACTAATTGACCGTTTTCATTATATTTAAATGTATAACCAGATTGGAATACATAATCAATGAAAGTTTGTAAAGTTGCTGGAATTGTTAAGTTCCAAAGAGGGAAAGCAAACACGACTACGTCAGCTGCAGTTAAAGCATCCATAGCTTTTTGTTTAGCCGCTAAAAGACGGGATTCAATGTTAGTTAACTCTTCACCATTTTGTACTTTACCAAAAGCATTGAAAAGATCTTGACCGAAATAAGGCATGTCTTCTGCGAATACGTCAAAAGTCGTTACATTTACACCTTGTAGATTTTCCATAAATGTGTCATACATTTTTGTTGAAATACCGTCAGGACGGTTGTTAGCTTTTACTACTAATACGTTCATTATATAAATTCTCCCTTTAAATTCACAGTTTAATTTATCTCGAATTCAAGATATATTAGTATCTTAAAAAATTCTCTATTAAAAGTCAACGCTAGTAGACTCAGACTTTTGACTGAAATGTTGGAAGTGACGGGTTCACCATTAATCTGATCAGCTTCCTTCCAAACGTAATCGGGTCCTATTATTTTTTACTTTTCTCCGACAGAATTAAAATTTACAGCTATCATCTGTACAAACTCCACCATCTTCAGACCCTGCGACCTTTAATCCAGATTGTAAGCCTTCTTCCTCTGCTACTTTACGCAAAGTTTCTTCAAAAACTTCTTGAGGTTGTGCTCCTGAAATACCGTACTTACGATTTAACACAAAGAACGGTACGCCTCGTACGCCAAGTTGTAGCCCCTCTTGTATATCAGTCTCTACCTCTGTTTTAAAATCATCGCTAGAAAGTACCTTTGTCACTTCTTCACGATTCAAACCTACTTGCTCAGCAATATCGATTAATACGTCATCCTGCCCGATACGCTTTGCTTCGATAAAATAATTGTGTAACAATGCTTCTACCAGCGCTGTCACATCCCCTTGCTGTTCCGCCCATTTTACTAAACGATGTGCTTTTAATGTATTTTCTTCCATTAGCTTATCGAAGTTATAGTCCAGACCAACCTCTTTCGCACGAGCTGCAACACCTTGCGCCATTTCCTTCGCTTTTTCTAGCGTCATCCCGTACTTATTCGCTAAATATTCATACGTAGACAAATTTGTATCTTCAGGCGTTGTTGGGTCAAGTTGATAACTTTTATAAACGAGCTCCACCTGTCCTGCAAAACCAGTATCCTGAATAGCCTGCTCTAATTGTTTTTTACCAATATAACAAAATGGGCATACATAATCTGACCAGATTTCAATTTTCATAACGAGTCACGCTCCTTTTGCTACATTGTAGCGGCAATCCTGACATTAAGGCAATTTTTCTGCTTCATTGCATAAATTTTCAAATCAATCTACATACTGAACTTAAAAACAATGTGAGGTTTATGTATGACACAATCTCTTTGGCTGGCAACAACTGATCCCGTCTCCCTAACATCTCTTCCTGCATCAACGACTTGTGATGTATGTATAATCGGTGGAGGCTTGACGGGACTATACACTGCCTATGTCTTAGCAAAATCCGGTGTAGATGTAGTCTTGCTTGAGGCAAATTCTCACATCAGTCATGGTACGACTGGTAACTCAACGGGAAAATTAACTGCGCAACATAGCTTAGTTTATGGCAATCTAATAGAAAAACTTTCTGTAGATGAGGCACGGCTCTATTATCAGCTCAATCAACTGGCTGTTGAAAAGGCTTTACAGTTGCTCCCTAAGAAGAGTATTCAACAAGTAGATTCATTGCTTTATTGCCAAACTAAAGAAGGCTATGCCCAATTATTAAAAGAATGGAATGCCTATAAAGTATTAAATATTACGGCGAAAATCACTTCTGATACAGAGCTTCCCTTTCCGATAACAAAAGCGCTAAGTATGTCCCAGCAAGCTCAAATAAATCCTGTAGAGGTTTGTAACTTCCTTGCAAAAGAAGCGCAATCGTTGGGAGCAAAAATTTATACAAATACCCGTGTTCAGCATTTAAACATACCACAAAATAACTTACAAACCGCAAGTGATATGTCGGTTCAATATAACAAGCTTGTTTTGTGCACACACTATCCCATCGAAGCCTTTAAAGGGCTACAGCTTTTTAAACTATCTAACAGTCGCTCTTATATGGTTGCTGCTAAAATTACTGATACCCTGCAAGGACAATATTTATGCGTAGATACTCCTACTCGCTCTATTCGGACGGCTACCATTAACGACGAGCATTATTTAGTATTAGGTGGAGCTAATCATATTGCAGGTGAAACAACTAATACGGAGCCCTATTATGAAGCTATTCAAAATGAAATGAAGGGGCATTTCGATCAGGATCCAATCTATCGATGGTCAGCGCAAGACATTGAAACACCTGATATGGTACCTTATGTCGGCAGGATTACGCAGTCCTTGCCTCATGTTTTCATTGCAACTGGCTATCGAAAATGGGGAATTTCTAATTCTTTTGTAGCTGGAGATTTACTATCCTCTCTAATAACTGGGGCAAGGAATGAGGATGGAGCAATGGCCCTTTATTCACCAGCACGTACGAAATTTGGCGCTCAGTTCATGCAAATGCTAAAGGTAGGCGGCTTCGTTGCAAAGGAGTTTGTATCTGGTTATATTAGACATGGCAATGCACCAACTTGCACGCATTTAGGCTGTAAAACAAAATGGAATGAAGCCGATGAAACTTGGGATTGCCCTTGTCACGGCTCCCGTTTTAATGCCCAAGGTGAAGTACTTGAAGGCCCTGCTGTGCGTCCATTAAAGCTAGATTAAAAAAAGAGGTTGCCTTTTTTAGGGCAACCTCTTTTCCATTATTTCAATGCGTCAGTTAAAACTGGAACGATTTGTTTTTTACGAGATACGACACCTGGTAAAATTACTCGATTATTTACAAGCTCAGCACCAAATCCTTTTGCTGCAGCCTCTGCTACTTGTCCAATAGCAACAGCTGTTGAGTCATTGTTTAAAATATCTGTTACAACGAAGAAGAATAGGTCTAAGCCATTTTCAGCTACATTTTTGTTTAACAAAATTTCTAGTTCCTCTTGGCGGCCAAGCACATCGTTAATATCGACTGCGTTTACCTGAGCTACTACAGATTTATATTCTCCGAATTGGAATTCTTTTGCATCTAAAGATAAAAGATCTTCTAATGATTTATCTGAAAGGTCAGCCCCTGCTTTAAGCATTGCTAATCCGTATTCAGCAACATCAACACCTGCAATTTTAGCTAGTTCCTCACCAGCTTTTACATCTTGTTCTGTGCAAGTTGGAGATTTGAATAATAATGTATCAGAAACGATGGCAGAAAGCATTAATCCAGCGATATTTGCAGGGATTTCTACGCCATTTTCCTTGAAAATTTTGTTTAAAATTGTTGCAGTACAGCCTACAGGTTCTGCACGGTAATATAGTGGATCAGCCGTTTGGAAGTTAGCAATACGGTGATGATCGATTACTTCTGTAATTTGTACTTCTTCAATGCCATCAGCTGATTGCTGGAATTCATTGTGGTCCACAAGAATTACTTTTTCTGCTTCCCCAACTACCGAAGAAATTAATCGTGGTGCCTCAAAGCCAAATTTGTCTAATGCAAATTTTGTTTCATTATTCACTTCCCCAAGACGTACAGCTTCCGCATCTACTCCGATTTGTTGCTTTAAATATGCATATACAATAGCAGACGTAATTGTGTCTGTATCTGGATTTTTATGTCCGAAAACTAAAACTTTACTCATTAAATTTATTCCTCCTAAATGGCAATAACATTTGCATTTTATTTTATCATACCTTATGAGCTAACATGATATAAAGTGAAAGTTTGTCTTTAATAGGTTCTCCTACATCTTCATGTATTTATACGTTTTAACAAATAGTCATTCTCAGATGACTATTTCTTAATCATCATTAAATTTATTATATTTATCTACTTTTTCCATCCCATTTTTAACATTTAATAATAACAATATATAGTTCATTAAAAATTTTCACTATAAATAGATATATAGTTGCGTTTTTATATTTAAGAAACCATAATTTTATGCTATCATCAGGTATCTATATTTTAGGGTATACAGGAAATGGGGATTACGATGACAAAGAAGATGGAAAAAAAGTATATTCCTTTAGCAAATTATTTTGAAGTAGCATTACAACAAGAAATTACTTTATCTTTTAACGAACTAGAAAATATTATGGGACAAGCTTTACCAAATGCAGCATACTTAAATAGAAGCTGGTGGAAGAAAACAAAACCCCCTCTTTCTCACTATTTGTCATGGACAAATGCAGGCTACTATGTAATTGATGTAAAGCTCGGCACTAGCGTAACTTTCTCGCGTACACAAATGAAGACTACAAGCAATATTAAAAATGAAGATCACCAATCTGCATACATAATTCGCGCATTGGAAGCATCAGACGCTAGATCATTTATTCATTTGCAAGAAGAAATTTTCCAACAAACTGACTTCATGTATAACATGCAAAATGAATTAGATCTTACCGTTCAACAGCTTCGTAAGGATTTAGTCTATTGGAAACAGCTGAAAAACCGTACGATTTTACTCTGTATATTAAATGGTATTTTTGCTGGCTATGCCGTCATCCATGGATATAAACATTCTAAAGTTAAGCATGTTGCAGCAGTCCACTTAGCTGTTAAAGAAGAGTATCAACAACAAGGTATCGGTTCAGCTCTTATGAAGGCAGTTGAAAGCTGGTCTAAACAGCGACATATTTCGCGCTTAGAATTAACTGTTATGGAGCATAATGATCGTGCTTTAAATTTGTTTAAAAAACTAGGGTTTCAGCAAGAAGGTATTCGATTAAATGCTATTAAACTAAATGATGCCTTTATTAACGAATATAGCTTAAGTAAAATTTTATAAGCTTCTTTTTCAAAGATGTCTAAAAATTATTTGGACATCTTTTTTATGTATAGCCCTGTAATAAAAAAAAACGCATAGATACGTATCGTACATTTTCTACGCGTTAATATATACTTAGAAAACTTGCTTTTCTCTTGCCGCATCTAAGAATAATAAATTATTTTCTACTTGCTCATACGATTGCTGATATTTCTCATATTGCGCCTTATCCTGACTAACCATTTCCTCAATTAACGCATGTAAAAACGAAAACAAAACTGGAATAACGTCCAATGCAGATTGCTTTTTCATACCAAGTGTAAATAACGCACTTGCATATTCCCGAAAAGACGACAACGCCGAACAGGTAATGGCAATAATTCTTGCCTTTTTCTTCTTTGCAATTTCTACAATCGTTTGAATATCATTAGAATGCTTGTCCCACGAAAAAACTATTAACGTTGTTCGCTCCCCCATACTGTTAATTTGCTGTACAATATCATCAGATTCTGAGCGAAGCTGTTTCACATTTGGACGTAAAGTTGTCAGTGTGGACGATAACCAATTTGCTATGGACGCAGCTTGACGAGTACCTAAAATGTAAACATTATCTGCCTCATGCATCCATTTCGAGCTTTTTTGAAGCATATGATCGTTTATCAAATGAATTGTATCTTGAATATTTTGAATATCACGTTGCATTACCTTACCAAAACTTGAAGTATTCCCCTTGCTTGAAGAATATGTAGGTTGAAGACTCAGCTCATCATTTTGAGTCATTAAGTAGCTTCTAATTTCATCTTGAAGCTCTACATAGCCCGATAAATCCATCGCATAACAAAAACGAATAACTGTCGATTCACTAACATTCGCCTGTCTACCAACTTCAGCTGCTCCGTTCCCAATTACAGCTGAAGGGTTATTCATAACAAATTGTGCAACTTTACGCTGTCCCTTCGACAACCTAACAAATCTTCTTTTTATTTCTTCATTAATACTCATTTCTAACAACCTTTCTTTCAATGAAATTTCAAGAATGGAGATTGTTTCCTACTGACGCTAAATTATGATTAAAAATACAGTATCACGATTACAATTTGAATACAATGACTTTTCAGAAAAATCTTCAATGCTTTAACTTGCTAATATAATAGTTCGCGAAAAATGACATTGCATCAATGTTATTCATAGTATCTTTATCAACATAATCTAACAGCTATAATTTTGTATGGATTTGTAATTCTAACAGATACATAAAATCATTTGTATAAAAATTTATAATATCTTATTTTTATGTATTTAATAAAGAAAATTAATTACGCTTTATTGTATCGGCATCATAAGCATATAAAAATGTCTTGGACGATAGTTAATCCAAGACATTTTCCATTTTATTATTCTAATTCGATTTGCTTCGTCTCTTTCCCCAAAAACAGTACACCGACAACTCCGATAATGATAGATCCACAGAAAATCGCAAAGATAAAGCCAATATCATAGCCAGCCGTTAATAAAGAACCTACTAACAGAGGTCCAAAAATACCACCAATGCGCCCTACAGCTGCTGCCATTCCTGCACCTGTACCTCGAATAATGGCAGGATACTGCTCTGGTGTGTAAGCATAAAGTGCACCCCATGCCCCTAAGTTAAAGAACGATAAAAACATCCCTGACCCTAATAGTACTGCTATTGTTTCAGCATTACCAAAAATGAAAGCACTTACAGCTGTACCCATTAAATAGGAAACAAGTACAAACTTCCGTCCAAATTTTTCTATAAACCATGCTGCTGTAAAATAACCAGGTAGCTGCGCAAACGTCATAATAAGAACATATTTAAAGCTCGTAATCATATCAAAGCCCTTACCAACCATTACACTTGGTAGCCATAAAAACATACCGTAATACGAAAATACAACCGTAAACCATAACACCCATAACATAAGTGTCGGGCGTGCATATTTTTTAGACCAAACATCTCGAATATTTTGTCCAACGCTTCTTTTTTTTGACTCCGCCTTCACTGTAAATTGTGGTGAATCTGGTAAGTGCCAACGAAGATAAATTGCATATAATGCCGGAATTGCTGTTAACAATAAAGCAACTCGCCATCCCCATGTAGGAATAACGAAGTACGAGATTAGTGCAGCGATTAACCAACCGACTGCCCAAAAGCTTTCCAGTAAAACAACCACTCGCCCACGCTCTTTTGCTTCTACACTCTCAGAAACTAGCGTTGATGCGACTGGTAATTCTCCTCCTAGCCCCATGCCTACCAAAAAACGTAGTGCCATAAAAGCTGCTAATGTAGTTGTAAATGCAGACAAGCCACTTGCAATAGAGAATAATACAAGCGTCCACATAAAAATTTGCTTACGTCCCACTTTATCAGCAAACACGCCGAAAACCAACGCTCCTACAGCCATCCCAATCGAGTTAATGCTACCTATCCAGCCCGATTGACTTGGTGTTAATCCCCATTCAGCTGCTAATGCTGCAATAACGAATGATAATATTCCTACATCCATTGCATCGAAAAGCCAGCCTACACCTGCTACTCCCAAAAGTTTATTGCGAGAAATAGATTGTTGAGACTTACTCGCTGTTACTCTATTTGTTGTCATTTTAACCACCTGTCTTTACACTTGACTTTACATCGTTACGTTTACTATACAGTTGTTTCAAGAAAGTGACAAGTAAAATTCAAATTACCGAATTGTTTCGACAATTTATGAAATGCTATTGAAAACATAGGGCAATTTGCGTTAAAATGTCTTTTATACAAAAACAACTGTTCTTTCTATAAGAACAAAAGGAGATCGTAAACGTTATGTGGAAAGGCCTTATTGAAGAATATAAACAATTTTTACCCGTAACAGAAAACACACCTGCCCTAACTTTAAACGAAGGTAATACACCTCTTATACATTTAGTAAATTTATCTAAAAAGCTTGGCATTGAACTCTATGGAAAAATCGAAGGTGCAAATCCAACAGGCTCATTTAAAGATCGTGGTATGGTATTTGCCGTTGCAAAAGCTATCGAGGACGGTAGTAAGTGCGTTATTTGTGCCTCTACTGGTAACACATCTGCAGCAGCAGCAGCTTATGCAACACGTGCTGGAATTCAGTCTATAGTTGTTATCCCTAAAGGAAAAGTAGCCCTAGGTAAGCTAGCTCAGGCGACAATGTATGGTGCAAAAATTATTGAAATCGATGGTAACTTTGATGATGCATTGAATATTGTTCGCCAAGTGAGTGAAACAACTCCTGTGGCACTTGTAAACTCTGTAAATCCATACCGTATAGAAGGTCAAAAAACAGCATCATTTGAAATTGTAGATGCTTTAGGAGCGGCTCCAGATTATCTATGCATCCCTGTCGGTAACGCAGGTAATATAACGGCATACTGGAAAGGCTTTAAAGAATATGACGCTGCAAAAGGCTCTGGTCTACCAAAGATGTTTGGCTTTGAAGCTGAAGGTGCAGCTGCGATTGTAAAAGGTGAACCAATTGCAAATCCGGAAACAGTGGCAACTGCGATTCGTATCGGTAATCCTGCAAGTTGGAAATTTGCCGAGGCTGCCCGTGATGAATCAGGTGGAATTATTGATTCGGTTACAGACGAAGAAATTTTAGCTGCTTATAAATTAATTGCTGGCACTGAAGGGATTTTCGTTGAGCCTGGTTCGGCGGCTTCATTAGCTGGTGTTATTAAATCAGTTGAAAATGGCAAAATTGCAAAGGGCTCTAAAGTTGTTACAATATTCACTGGTAATGGCTTGAAAGACCCTGATACTGCAATGAACGTCTCAACTGTAGATGTTGTCTCACTTAAAAACGATGAAGAAGAAATTCGAAAATATATCGAGGGCGTACTATGAGTAACATGTGGCAAATCTCAGTTCCTGGGAGCACAGCCAATCTAGGACCTGGCTTTGATTCAATAGGACTCGGCTTGTCTCTATACTTAAAACTAACTGTGTCTTTACAAGATAGATGGGAAATTATCCACCTTGACGATAATGGTCCTAAAGAGTTTGAGCTTGAAGAACACTTACTATACGTGATTGCCAAAAAAATTGCTGATCAATACGGTAAGCAGCTACCTGCCTGCCGTGTTGAAATGGCAAGTGAACTTCCTTTAGCCCGTGGCTTAGGGAGCAGTGCTGCAGTAATCGTTGCTGGAATTGAACTTACTAATCAAGTCTGTGCGCTAGGCTTAACTGTACAGGATAAACTCAATTTATCCTCACAAATCGAAGGACACCCAGACAACGCAACAGCTTCCGTATTAGGAGGATTAACAATTTCATCAATGGATGAGAACGGTGTTGTGGATACACTCCATGTAAATGATATTGATGCTTCCTTTGTTGTATATGTACCCGATGTCGAACTAAAAACAAGTGAATCTCGTTCTGTTTTACCAGAACAATTTGATCGAGCATATTCGGTGCATGCTTCTGCAAATGCTAATATGTTGGCTGCGTCATTAATGGCTCGTGATTTTGAGCGTGCAGGACACTATATGGAAACAGATTTATTTCATGAGCCTTTCCGTGCCAAACTAATTCCACAATATAAAGAAATTCGTGCAGCCGCAAAGGCTAACGGTGCATTTGGAACAGCCTTAAGCGGCGCAGGACCAACGCTGATTTCCATCATCCCTACTGCTATTGCACAGAATTTCGTAAATGCCATGGAAAATCAATTCCAAGAGCATCAAATTATCTTAACAAAAGCCGATGAATATGGTGTACAGGTAAATTTTGGACGTCTACTATAAAAGTAGGCGTTTCTTTTTGAAGGAGGAAGTAGCTTGAAACCAATTATATTCTGTGATTTTGATGGCACGATAACAGAAACTGATAATATCGTCTCACTTATGACTCAATTCGTACCCGAGGAATCTGAGAAAATTGCTAAAGCAATGATGAAACAAACAATATCCTTTAAAGATGGCGTATCAGCAATGTTCGAGCTATTATCAACTAAACAAAAGGATACTGTTATTCAATATTTACTGGATACAGCCATTATACGTGAGGGCTTTGGTGATTTCGTTCGTTTTGCACGAGAAGAACATATTCCGTTTTACATTGTTAGTGGTGGTGTCGATTTTTTCATTGAGCCACTACTAAAAAAATATGGCCCCTTTTCTGGTATATATTGCAATAGCGCCGATTTTTCAGATCAACAAATTAAGCTAGTCTTTCCCAATAGCTGTGATGAAGAATGTGAGAAATTTGAGACACAGGGCTGTGGCTGTTGCAAACCAAGCGTCATGCGAAAAGTGGCACAGAGCGATCATTTTAAAATCGTGATTGGAGATTCCCTTTCTGATTTTGAGGCTGCAAAACAGGCAGATTTAGTACTTGCTAGGGATTATCTTATTAAACGCTGTGAAGACCTTCATATTCCTCACAAGCACTTTGAGACATTCTATGATTGCTTAGACGCTGTAAAAGAGCTTATTAAGGTAAACAAGGCTATTTCAAAATAACCATAACAAAGGGAGCCTGTCTCCATTTAAGACGGCTCCCTTTGTAAGTTCATGATTTATTATTTACTTTAAAGTGTCTTTTGCGACGTTCATACCAAATGACACAGATTATGAACCAAGTATAACCCATACTCCATCCAGCCAATACATCTGAAGCAAAATGACGAGCTCCAGCAACCCGAGACAAACCAATAAGCACTGTTAATATAATTGCCCCAAGCCAAAGCAACGTCTTACGTCCCTTACTATTATTCTCCGAAAATATATAAGCAATTGTAAATAAATACAAGATACCTGTCATAGAATGCCCTGATGGAAAGCTAAAGGATGTTAATTGTTCTTCAATTTCAGGTCTTGGTCGTTGTACCCATTTTTTCAATAATTGGTTAAGAACGTTTCCAGCTGCAATTGTTAATAAAACAAATAATATAGCTCGGTAATTTTTTATCTTCCATGCTAAATACACAACTAATAATATCGCTACAGTTACTACAAATGCCGGTTCTCCTATATAATGAAAAAACTCTATAAAACGATTACCGAAAAATAGATCTGCCATTTTATTATCAAAATTAATGATCCACTTACTTTCATAATTAGCACGTAACACAAAAAAGGTAATTAGCGTTAATATCGCCAAAGGATATGCCCATTTCTTCACTTCATACTTCACCTCAAAACTAGTCATGCCATGTTGTTTTATTTTTCACATCATAACATATTTAAGTAAGTTAGAGGTAAATTTACTATTTAACTCAACGAGCTCCCTCTTTCTAGGGTAATGACAAATGTTTTTTTGTCAGGTTTATTAAAATAATTTGAAAGTACCAACGCAACGATAAATAAGATTGCAACAATAGATATTATCTTTCTAAACAAAATAAACACTTCCTCATCCCTCAATATCAAATTCAGTTTGAATTATTTTAATAATACAGGATCAAATAGCCAATCCATTGGTCCAAAGTTTGTATCCTTCTCGCCTTTTACCTCACGAGATATATTGTTTTTAATAACCAATTCTCTAAATTTTCTACTAAACAAAGTTTTTCTATACAAATATCTTCCATCATGGCTCCATTCTGCCGAGAAGAATATATCACCTGTTAAGTTTGTTAAATTTTCATACTTATAACTATCAGGTCCGTTGATAACCCCACTTAATCCGCAACGACACGGAGGTTGCTCTGTCGCAAAATACAACTTAACTCTTTCAGTGCTACATTCAGGTAATACTTGTGTCGGTATAATTTGAAAAGCTTGTTGCTTCCCTTCTTCCGGTCCTTGATGAATTACCTCTAAAAGATCATAGCCTCTAATATTCTCTCGCTTCATTAAGTTCACTAATTCTTGTGAAGCTACCCAATATCCACTCACATGTACTAGATGGCGATCTCTCATTTGTGTTGTATCTATCACCAATGGTGAAAGTTGCTCTTTTTCTAAAAGTCCACAATGTTGGCAATAGGTGCTTATAGAAAATAAAGTCCCTCTATCTTCTATAAACATATCAGGTGAGTTACCTGTTGAATTTAATGTAAACAATGGTGCTTGCTCATATTCACTCTCCGAAAAATCAAAGTAAAAACGTTCTCCAATTGAAACAATCCCTAATTCGCGTTCCAATGATTTATATAATGCTGCTACATGTTCATATGTTAAATTTTCATTTAATGTAAAAATAGGATTAAATGATGCCTTTAAATTCTTTTTTCTTATTTCAGGGGCATCAATACAAATCCCATAGCGATTATACACTTTAATGACTTGCTCTTGACTAGATTCATCTATAGAAAATAAATTTTCAAGTTCTACTTTCAAAATACACGCCTACCTTTATATAAAGTTTTATGGTGAAGTATGTTGACTAGCTAGTATCTTAAAAAATCTACAATCTCTACTTTATTCATAGATAGCCAGGCTGCTTATTTTAAACGAAATCTTATATATATTATTACTCACTATAACAAATCTACTTACCACGATTATCTTAAGCGTACCAGTACTAACACCGATATTTCAACGGTGGGTTTACGCCATTTTTTTGGCGGTGTTGCCCCAATTTTTGGCGTGATTTGGCGGGCATCAAAAAACACCGCCAAAAATTGGCGGTGTTTCAAAACAATATAGGTATTTAATATTATAATTAAAGAAAAATTAACCAATTTAATAGATAGTATTTTAAATTCACCCAAACCTTAACAAATGTCATCTGCAACTTTTGAATAAGAACCAAAAAATACCAACATCAATAACTTTAACATATAGCTAAACTATAGTAAATTCATTCTTTCTGCAAGATTTACAGCATCGGTACGCGAATCTACATTCAACAAAGAAAACAACTGTGTTAAATATCTCTCTGTTGTTCGCTGAGGAATATTTAACTCTAATGCAATTGCTTTGTTCGTATGTCCTTTAGCAATCAATCTTAAAATTTTCTTTTCTTTTTCATTTAAGTGGATATCGAGCTTCGCATCCTGCAGTTTAAATCGATTATCGAGAAAATCCAAGAAATTTTGCGGTAAAACAATTTCACCGTTTGCAATAGCTCGTACAGTTCGTAATATTTGTTCTTTGGAGGCTGTTTTAGCTAAAATACCTTCTATTTTTCGTTCCAAAATAAGTGGATAATAATCTGTAATATCATCACCTGTATAAAGGATAATTGAAGCATTTGACTGGGTAGCTTTTATGTTGCGGGCTAAGTTAATACCATTTTCAAATGGCATATTTATATCAATTAAGTAGATATCATACGGCTTGTTTTTAATTCTCTGTATGACATGAGTTGCATCACTTTCTGTATCAACTATAATATCTTCATTTTCTTGAAATAATTTTTTCGTTCCCTCTAACACAATAGGGTGATCATCCACTATAAGCATCGTAATCAAGTGTGTCACTTCCTTCTTTTACTGTAATTCTAATAGACATTCCTTCATTCACTTGTGAATCAATGTAAAAATACCCGTTAAATGCCTTTACACGCTCTTGCATACCCCGAATTCCCATCGATTCTGCCACAATAATATCATCAACATTACAGCCTACACCATCATCCTTATAAATAATTTTAAAACCATCGCCAGTTTCTTGAAGATGAATGGCAACTGTTGTTGCATAGGAATGTTTCATAGCATTGTTGAGTAATTCTTGAAATAATCGATAGATCATTAAATTCATACGCTCATCCTCTAAATAAAGACGATCTATCTTATAAAACAACTCAAAGCTTGCTCTTTCTATTACTTTACGAATTAGCTTTTCTAATGCTGCATTTAGCCCTAATGTATCTAATAATGGAGGCTTCAAGTTTTCACAATAAGCTCTTAATTCATGTAAAGACACAACCATCTGCTTATGAATCTTCACAAGTTTTTGTTGAATATCGGCAGGATCCTTTGCATTTACCAGAACATCAACTTCCCGAGCAATATGTAGCTGTTCTTGTAAATTAGTGTCATGTAATTCTTGAGCTAATTGATATTTCTCCTCTTCAAATCTTAACCATAGCAGCTTGTTTAACCAAGGTAATTGACTATCATCTGCCTGTCTCATATGCTTTAGTTCCTCTAACAGTTCTTCCACCATCTTTGTATTTTCAATAAAATTATTTACATATAATAAAAGCAATTCAAGCCATAGAAGCTCTTCATCTTTTATATGAATCGAGTTATTATGTTCCAATACTAAGGCTCTTTTAAAATGAGCATCTTGATGGAGAAAGGCTAAGTAGATGTTCTCAATTTTCCGTATTTCCCCTAATTTTATATCCTCTATTAACGCTGGATTAATTGAAAGCCTTCCCTCAATCGTTGAAGTAAATTGATTAGTGTCATAGTCATAGGTTAATACAAATACCTGCTCTAGCTCAAGATGTAATGAAACCTCATGTGCAAACTTCTCTAGAAGCTCATTTATTTTAATCGTTTTACCAATTCTATCTACAGCAGTATATAGTTGATGTATATAATCCCCTTTTGTCGAAAATAAAATTTTCCGTTTTCGATAATCGACCTTCTCTTTTATGTAAAAAAGAAAAATTAACGATGTAAAAGTAAAGCATGAAACACATGTTGATACGGGTATAGTTAAATATTTTCCTGCAATCCAATACAAACCTACTGTAAACCATAACGTAAATATCAATGAAAAGATTATATAATAACGAAGTCTTGTAATATGGTATTCAATATCAAATAATCGTTCTGCTAACTGTGTAAAGATAAAGCTAAAAGGAATAAGCAATAAAAATAAAGAGCTAGTTTCACCTGAAAGAATATGCTTATCAAAAAAAATTTCAGGGAGTGAATACAAAAAAAGAAATGGCAGAAATGGTATCAATATACTACTTAACAATATTTTCAACTTAGGTGATTTATATTTGAAATAGCTTAGTAATAAGATACTAAGTATAAGAAGAAGAATAATAAAGAAAAGGGTTAATACTACATCATTAAAAAAATAATAAGAAGTTGGATAGAAAACACTAATACTGGCCAGTAAAAAAGCGATTACTGGGAATATATAAAAGAATTTAATGTTATTTGTAAACAGCCAATTTATTTTTATAAATAAATGATAATCTCTTAAAAAATGTAATAATAAGACTAAACATAATATCATACTGCTACGATTTACTATAATCCCAATTCCGTTTACTCTACTAGATACTCCACTACTTACATAAGCTAATGCAACAGTTAGCATAAAAAGAATAAGTAAGTTAGTAAGCTTTGTATTTTTTTGATTAAAATGTAGATAGAACGTAATGAATAGAGTTAAAACATAATAACAAGCTGGAATTAAGAATATATAGTAGAATTGGTGAGGAATATCTAAATGTTTGATATGTATGTCTTGTATATCTCCATTTGGCTTCATTATTGTTATTTTATTAGCCGCCATTATTTTAGATTTATATTTTAGCTGATTTAGATGATCCATTGGCACATCATCTACTCTTAAAATAACATCATCTGATGAGATATTTCTCCATCCCGTCCAGTCTTTATAATAGGGCTGCGTTACTCCCCACTTGCCATTCTCTTTTTCTACCTTAATTTCTAATAACGGCACGCTATAACTCACATAATTCAGATAAAGACCAATCACTAAATAGAGCATTATAGCGGGCCAAAATAACTTACTACTCAACGTTTTTACTCCCAAAATTTACTATCCAATTCTATTTCACTACTAAACGCATCTAAAGTTGCTTTTTGTTCTACAGACGAAATTCCAATCAATGAGGCTTTTTGTGTTTTTAATGGAGCAACTAGGTCTGGATTTTGTTCTAGATATTGAATTACATTCATCAAACAACTCTCTCCTCATTTCATTAGTTTTTTTAGGAAGTCTTTACCTAATTCGTTTATAGCCACATTTTCAAGATGATTTAATGCTTTAAACTTGTAAACATTTTTTATAGTAATGGCATATCGTATTGCACCACCATGTGTCAACTCGTTCTCTGTAGCATTATTATCCAAAATTGCCTCTATATCACCGTTGTAATAATTTATTACAGCTTTAGAAACATCATTTTTCTGTGATAAAAGATAAATAATAGGCAATGAGTATCTTTTATTTAGCAGATCATTTTTAGGTCCCCAAGCTTTTAAACTTTGAACATCATTTTTGATTTGTTGGATAATACCTATGTATTTCCCATACTCCTCAACCTCGGAAGATATTTCTCCTTTTGCAAGCACTTCACCAATTAAACAACCCATTGCTGTTAAAGAACCAGACTTTTGGTCAATCATTTGTAAATATGATTGCTCATCCCTACAAATATTAAGTAAATCTAGCTGCTGACCATTTATACTCCGTAATGCATATTCTTCTAGTATCTGAATAGCAGAACCTTTATGTTCGAAAGAAGTTCCACTTATAATTCTAGAAGCCATAACTAGCATAGATATAGCAACATTTAATGATAATTCAGGTGTTTTACTCCAGCTATAGTTCGAATCCTGATCCTGTATGTCATCGATAATATCAAAGGACAAAATTAAAAGTTCAATCGCTGCAGCAATTTTATAAATGTCCTCGTTCAAACAATCTGTAAATGCTTCATAATGCCAATAACAAATTTCACCAAACGAATAACCAACTTCTTTTTTTTCTTCCTTAAAGCTTTTAAGCATTGATCGTAGTTCATAACCTATCAATGCCTCGTTTTTAATAAGAATGTCCAATGATTCATTAATCCGTTCGTTCAGTCCCTTCAATATTCCTCTCCTCCCCTAAATATATTATCAAATAGTATACAGATTAATGGGAATTAATACTATACAAAAAAATATAAAGTAAATATTTTACATATGTACTCATCATCAAAAGTAGTAATGATATATGTTAAAACGTATAGCATGCACATTAAGTTAGTTGGCGTTTAGCCGGTCAACTCTTTAGGAATCAGCGGTACAGATGAACTCTGAAGCGAGCTACTAGAGGAACGAAGGTGTAAAGCACTCAGTAAAAAACGAAAATCAACCCCACGTTATGGCGATGACTCTATATACCGCCAAAAAGTGGCGGTATATCTGGAAACCACGCCATTCTTTTGTTAAGGAATAGTGAAAAAAGTGGCGGTGTTGTATGCTTGACCGCCATTTTTTGGCGTAAACCTAACATTGAAATGGCGTCCTCACTGATGATACGCTTACATTAAGCTAAGACAAATTTATTGTATTGCACGTTACACTATCTCTGATTAATTCAAAACTAAAATATTGGAACAATTTAAAACTACTAGCAAGGAAAATCGCCAATACTGGGAGTGATTGAAATGAAAAATGAAGTAAATGAAAACATTCTAATACTTACGGCAACTTTTTCCTGTACAATTCGTGTCTCTGATGAAGAAATCAACATTAAAAAGCTTTCGAATGAACAGCAATATATTGAGCAAATAATTATTCATGCCGAGCAACAAGCGTACCAAGAAACGTTAGCAGAGTATAATAACCTGTCTACATTTTCAAATCTTATTTGCGATATTCCTGGATTTGAGGATACTTTTTTGCAAAAGCTCGACAATTTTATTGAGCCCTATGGAATTTTAAGAGTATCTGAAGCAAGTCTGTCTATGTTGCCTTTAATAGGTCCATTTACGTCAGGATTGAACATACATTCGCCTATAATCTATACGTCTCCAAGCTGTAGTATCATCAATGCAAGAGGCTATCGCTCTAGCACTTCCTCTAGTATAAATGCTGTAAAAATAGGCGAATTGGTCGGCTTACCTGAATATCTCAATAATTTAGAATTAGAAATGGATAGTTCCTCTTCAGGGAAATCTATTACTGTGATGGAAGTAAATTGGACACCTAAACGATCGACTACCCATTTTATAGGGGTTTCCATTAATGACAGCGGAATTTCTTTTAACATTACTGCGGCATTTAATTCATGGAATAAAGCGTCCATTAAACACTAGGTTTAGGTTTTAAGCGTCATTAAAACAGTTATGGTGGTTAACCATTGTTATCCATCCTAATTATTTAACCTAGACACATTTATATCGAGGCATAATTAATTTATTTTCGTGCGCCCACTGCTATAAATAATGGGGATGGCACAGTTGCAAATGCGCCTCCCCATCCTATCTGACTTTCTATCCGTCACTTTTGTTTCTACTTACATACTACAAAGGAGAGACGGCCTGCTATGCCTCTACGCAGAACCAAAAAAGTGCCTCAAATGAATTTTGAGACACCTCTAATTATTAACCTTTTACATAATAAACTTCTTGACCGCTTTCGATCATATAATCGGGTTTCGGTTTACCTGCACTTGCTTTATGACCAGCAACATGCTCAGGGTTCTTCTCCCAATTTTTCCATGCCTCTTCTGATTCCCAACGAATCACAATTAGCACTTCCTCATCACCACGGCGTACTTTTTTTAAGAGTACTTGCTTATCAATAAAACCTGGTTGTTGTTCAAGTAATGTTGGACCATCTTCTTTTGCACCAAAGCGCTCAATAATTTTATCCGAATGCCCTTCTGTAACGACAATACGTTTAATTTGTACAAACATATTATTCAAACGCCTTTAAAACGTCATCAATTTTTTGAGTTTCAGAAGTTAAACCGCCTCCAGATAAATACCAAACTTGTGAATCTAAATAGAAGATTTTATTGTTTTTCGCAGCGTTAGTAGCCCCAACGATTTCGTTTTCAATCGCAGCTTTCGTACCAGACTCACCTTCAGGGTTTACAGCAGAGTCACGGTCAACAACAAATAAAACATCTGGATTTGTCTCACGGACATACTCGAAGCTTACATTGTCACCATGTGTTTCAGCTTTAATGTTTTCATCAGCAGCTTTTACACCATATACATCATGAATTACACCAAAACGTGAACCAGGACCATATGCAGATAATGAACCTTCAGATCCTAAAACGATTAGAGCTTTTTCATCAGATGAAGCTGTTTTAGCTTTAACTTCTTCTACTTTTGCTTCGTATGCAGCAAATGCATCAGCAGCTTCTTTTTCTTTACCAAAGATTTTACCAGCTAATTCAGTATTAGCTTTGAATGATTCCATGAAATTAGCATTATCTACACCAACATATACAGTAGGCGCAATTTTAGATAATTCTTCGTAAGCAGGAGCTTGACGACCAGAAATGAAAATAATATCTGGATTCATTGAAGATAATGCTTCAAAATCAGGCTCTTTTAAAGATCCCACATTTACATAAGTTGTATCTGAATATTTGCTTAAATAGCTAGGAACTGTTTTTTGAGGAACACCCACAACTTCGACGCCTAAAGCATCTAAAGTATCAAGGAAACCATAGTCAAATACTACAACATTCTTTGGTTGTTCTTTAAGCGTTACTTCTTCAAATGTACTCTCACCATTAGTGCTACCTGGAATAGTAATTGGGTAAGCTGAAGCTCCTTCCTTTTTCTCTTCAGCAGGCTTACTATCAGTTTTAGAATCTGCATCCTCTTTTTTTGCATCGTCCTTTGAGCCGCAAGCAGCTAATACTAATAGCATCATCGCCATTAACACAGTAAGAAACTTCCAATTTTTCATTGTAAAATTGCTCCCTTAACATTATTATTTATTATTCAGATGGATATAACCATCCGTTATTACTTCTATGAGTTAAAATACACGCAAATACGACAACCATTCTGTTCTTGAACGGGGATATCCATATCATAGATTTCCTTAAGCGCATCAGAGTTAATGATGTCGTTTGTTGGACCGTCTTTGACAACACGTCCATTTTTTAATGCGACAATATGGTCAGAGTATACGGAAGCAAAGTTAATATCGTGTAATACGATGATAACTGTTTTCCCTAGCTCATCAACCAGCTTACGCAAAATTTTCATGATTTGCACAGAGTGCTTCATGTCCAAATTATTGAGCGGCTCATCAAGCAAAATATAGTCTGTGTCCTGTGCAATAACCATTGCGATAAATGCACGTTGACGTTGACCACCTGATAATTCATCCAAATAATTGTGCTGCATATCATCTAAATTCATATATTGAATTGCCTCGTCTACCTTTTGCTCATCCTCTGGCTTTAAATTCCCCTTTGAATAAGGAAAACGGCCAAATGAAACAAGTTCACGAATTGTTAGGCGTACATTCATATAATTTGACTGCTTTAAAATCGATACACGCTTCGCAAAATCGTCCGACTTCCAATGACGTACCTCGGATTTATCGAGTAATACTTCTCCAGTATCTGCATTAAGTAAACGGCTTACCATTGAAAGCAATGTTGATTTACCTGCACCATTCGGTCCAATAAAAGACGTAATTTTCCCTGGTGCAACGTCGACACTGACATCTTGAATGACCGGTTTTTTTCCAAAATACTTGGAGATTGCTTTTACTTGGATCATCCTGCTGACCTACTTTCCTTCAATAATAAGTAGATGAAGTACACACCACCTACAAAGTTTATAATAACGCTAAGTGTTGTATCGAAATTAAAAATACGTTCGACCATCCACTGTCCACCGACTAAAGCAATAACACTCATCACACAAGAACCTGCGATTAACACAGAGTGCTTGTACGTCTTAAAAAATTGATACGATAAATTTGCCACGATTAAGCCAAAGAATGTAATAGGTCCAACAAGAGCTGTAGAAACGGCGATTAGCACCGAAGATACTATGAGCATACGCTGTACAAGCTTATCATACGGTACCCCTAGGTTAATTGCTGTATCACGACCAAGAGACATTACGTCTAATTGGTTCATGTGACGCCAACCATAAATAAAGGTAATGATTATGACAACAGCTGCAAGCCACACTAAATCCGAATTCACATTATTGAAGCTTGCAAACATTTTACTTTGTAAGCTTAAAAACTCATTCGGGTCTATTAATACTTGGAAGAACGTTGACACGCTTCCTAAAAACGTTCCGACAATCATACCGACAAGCAGCAAGAAATAAATCGGGCGTTTTCCTTCCTTGAACAATACACGATAAAAAATTAACGCAAAGACAACCATGGCTAAAACAGCTAGTAAGAAATTGTATTTGGCGTTAATGACGAATATCGACATCGAGCCAAAGAAGTAATAGATGAACGTCTGAACCAACATATATAATGCATCAAGTCCCATTACACTTGGCGTTAAAATACGGTTATGTGTAATCGTTTGGAAAACCACTGTTGAATAAGCAATCGCAATTCCCGTTAACGACATCGCAAACACTTTAATAAGGCGACGTGGAAACGCATAATGATAGTTACCATTAAGTTCATAAAATACATATAGTAAAATAGAAGCTACAGCCAACCCTAGTAAAATCAACATTTTTGTACGGTTACGCATATGCTTTCCCCCTAAACAACATAAATAGGAAGATCGCACTTCCGATGACGCCTACCGTCATACTAATTGGAATTTCATAAGGGAAAATCAGTACACGCCCTATAATGTCACATATTAATAAAAACGACATCCCAAGTAACGCTGTATGAGGCAATGTCTTAGCGAGATTATCCCCTTTGAACAAGGAAATTATATTGGGAATGATTAAACCAAGGAATGGAATCACGCCAACAGTAAGTACCACTGTCGTTGAAATAAGTGCTACTAACACTAAACCTAAATTCATAACGAATTTATAGGAGAGACCAAGGTTTTTTGCAAAATCCTCCCCCATTCCAGCCACTGTGAAGCGATTCGCATACATGTAAGCTATAATCAGCACGGGTACACTTATGTATAAAAGCTCATAACGACCTTTCATCATTAATGAGAAATCTCCTTGTAACCATGCAGAAATGTTTTGGATAATATCCGCCTTATACGCAAAGAACGTTGTAATCGACGAAAGGATATTCCCAAACATTAAGCCAATAAGCGGTATAAAAATCGCATCTTTAAACTTTATTCGATTTAATATTTGCATAAACAATAATGTGCCGGCTAAAGCAAATATGAAAGCGAAGGTAATTTTTTGAAAATATGTGACATTTGAGAAAAACATCATCGAAATTAGTATACCCAACTTAGTAGCATCTAAAGTACCTGCTGTTGTTGGTGACACGAACTTATTCCTACTTAAGCTTTGCATAATTAAACCAGCAATACTCATACCTGCACCTGCTAACAAAATTGCTACAAGTCTCGGTATACGACTAATTAAGAATAGTCTAGTTTCTTCTGATTCGAAGTCTAAAAGGTCGCTAGGTTTAATATCTACTACACCGATAAATAGTGACACAATTGACAACACTACAGTTGCTGTTAAAAGATATCTTATTTTCATTGTAATCCCCGGTAGATTCATTTTTGCTCGTAATTGACTTTTTGATGAAAACGATTATCATTACTTACGATTCTCATTATAAGCATGTTTCTATTCTCAGTCAACCTTCAATTGAGAATTGTTATCGTTTTATTCAAGAAACCATAAAAACCACGCTATAATAACGTAATTTTTGTAGTTTCTATTATTTCCGAGGTTGAATAGCTCTACATTTCCCATACATATAAAAAGGTAATTGAGAATAACATACTAATTCCTTCTCAATTACCTCATCAATTAAGCCATTTGTCGAACTCCTCTGAGCCATGCAACAACAATAAAAACTACTAAAACAAAACCGACATACCCCATTACAGCATATAACTTTGCTACAAGCGTCGTAAAACCAGCAAGGCTTGCTAAAAAACCCAAACCACCAATAAAGACAGCAGCTATTTTAAAACTAGGCCTGCTTGGTTTTAAAAATCTTACCATGAAAGAATAGAACATCCCCACTGCTGTATTATAAATCATCCCTAATAGAGAAATTGACATTAGTAGACCGACTAGAGGATGAATCTCATTTGCTAAGACTAGCATCGGTATATCTATACCAACGATTACATTCATTTTCGCAAGAAGGGAAAGGTTAATAAGCAAAATTAAAGCTCCTAGCAAAATCCCACCAATAACGCCTCCCATCCCTGCCACTTTCTCATTGCGGATAGATCCACACATAACAGTTAATAGCGAAAAACATACACCGATATTAAAAGACATATACAGTAAGGCCATAACCCACCAACTTTTAGAGCTTGGCTGTGCTTGCCGTGCAATAACAGCTTGTTCTACAAAAGTTAAATCCATCGTAGCTAATGAATAGACCGCAATGATCGATACAATTGTTAACAGATAAGGTGTGGCAATAGCAATAATGTTTATAATGCTTTTCATATTCATCATAACTGTCGCTATTGTAAGTACAATCATGCAAATACTCCCCAGCCAAACTGGCAGTCCAAACATTTGTTGAAAAGTAGCACCCGCTCCTGCAAACATGATTACTGCTACACCAAATAAGAAGAGCGACAGTAAACAATCCATCACAAAACCTACAGTATTGCCTGAAATTTGATAAATCAAATCCTTATGTGATTTCGTACGTAGCCTTGAGCTAATTTGTGCAATGCACATCCCTACTAAAGCAAATCCAATCGTAGCAATAAGTGCACCATAAATTCCATAAAAGCCATAGCTCGTAAAATATAGTACGATTTCCTGTCCTGATGCAAACCCCGCACCGACGATAATTCCTACATAGGCACCACCGATTTGCAAACTTTTTTTCAATCAGTTCTCTCCCCGTTTATCCTATTATTGGGATCATCATCAAAACGTGTGGTTGATTTCCGTTCCGACTGGGCGCTTTGTTGTTGCTGTCGTTGCACTTTCGCGCAGATAAACCATTTGCCGCTGTCGCTTCGCTTTCGCGCAGATAAACATTTGCCGCTGTCGCACAGAGCAAAGCTTCTTGGGGGCGTCCAATGAGTCGCTTGGGCCAACAGATGTTTTTTGCGCGAAAGCGTAGTGCTAACGAAGCGGCAGCAGAGGGTTTTGTTTGTGCGAAAGCGCAGCGACAGCAACAGCACCGATGTAGGTCACGAAGGCTTTATCACAGGACGTGATGGTTTTATCCTTCGTTCCTCTATCGCTTATCCCCAAGGAGTCACCCAGCCTCCACTCCAATCAACTAATTTACATAGTAGACATTTTTCCAAAAGTCATTTACAACATTTGGTGATGAACCTATTATTTATAGACCTTCTTACTGATTGTTAGCTTATCAATTACCTTCATATTAGGTGTGTATCCAATTCCGGCCGTTTGTGGCACATGAATATAACCATCTTCTACAATTACTTCAGGTGTAATGATATCCTCATACCAATAATGGCTAGAGCCGGCAGTATCTCCGGGCAATATAAAATTCGTGAGTGATGTTAATGCAATATTATGCGCTCGTCCGATTCCCGCCTCTAACATACCGCCACACCAAACAGGAATATTATTCGCTTCGCATAAATCATGAATTCTCCTAGCTTCTGTTAAACCGCCAACACGCCCTATTTTGATATTGATCACACCACAACTACCAAGCTCTATCGCTTTTCGAGCATCCTCATAGGAGGTGATGCTTTCATCTAAGCAAATAGGCGTTTTTAACTTTCTCTGCAGCTTAGCATGATCGACAATATCATCTACCGCTAATGGCTGTTCAATCATTAATAAATTAAATGCATCAAGTTGCTGCAATACATTCATATCATCCAATGTATAAGCCGAATTAGCATCTACCATTAATGGTAAATCTGGCATCTCAGCTCGAATAGCACGAATAACTTCTACATCGTGGCCAGGCTTAATTTTTACTTTTACTCGTTTATAGCCTTTATTTACATGACTTTTTAATAAATCAATTAATGCCTCTGTAGAAGATTGAATACCTACGCTCACGCCTACTTCTATTCGCTCCTTATCTCCACCTAACGCTTGAGCAAGTGATTGTTTTGTTTGCTGAGCATAAATATCCCATATAGCCCCTTCAATAGAGGCCTTCGCCATGCAATTACGACGAATAGTGGAAAACAATGTACTGACTTCATCTGGATGCCCAATCTCTTTATGTAACAAGATGGGTATCAAAAAGTCTTCAAGCATATGCCATGTTGTTTTTAATGTCTCTTCTGTATACCAAGGCGCTACAAAGGCAACAGCTTCTCCCCATCCTACATTCCCCGATTGATCTTTCGCTTCTATAAGTAAGAATTCTTTTTCATCAATTGTGCCAAAACTCGTTGAAAATGGTGCTTTCATAGGCATTTTTATATGTCGCACTGTAATCTGATCTAGTTTCACAAAAATTCACTCCTTATCCTTATTATAAAGCTAATAAGGAGCGTCTGACTAACAGATAGCTATGCACATATTCATCATGCTTCTTCATTCGAACTATCGCATAATTTTGGTCAAATAATGTCGTTAAAATAGTACGAACTTTATAACGCCAGTCCTCCGCAAGCTTAGGACTCTCTACTTTTATCTTTTGTAAAAATTGAGGAATAGGTAATAAATAGGCGTCCTTATAAAAGGATTGATCTCGCTGAAATTCACTATCAATATCGAGTACAGGTAAACCATCCACCGTCAAAGACCACGATACAATTCCTTCAGCTTCTTCTTCCAATTCGTCCAGGGAATCCTCCATCTGATCGCGTTCAATCCACCACTCTATTACAATACGATCTGAAGGTAGTCCCTCGTTAAAATCATCCTGGAGTGGACCATAATAATCATTTTCATACTGATAACTAAAAGCATTGAGCTTCAAAAATGATAAATTAGCCATCCGTGCTTCTAGCGGATCAAATAGCCATCGCACAAGTTGAAATCCATGTTCTTTTGCATATTCCTGCTGGGCATGCTTTAATAATTCACCTACACCTTGTTCACGATATGTTTTCTCCACCCCAATCATGTGTGAGTGTAAATACATCATCCCTTCACGGCAACCAACAAAACAATAATTAAAGCCAATTAGCTTTTCACCCAAATATGCCCCAAGCACAAGTCCACCATTTTGTACAACTGCTAACAATTGATGCAAGGGAATAGCCTGACTCCCCCAAATTTCCGCGTTCAAAGTTTGTACTTTCGCAATCTCTGTAGATGTCATTATTTTTTGTATGCGCACTCTTTTTAACATTATGCTGAACCCTCCTTTGTTTTCCCCGATGCCAGCGCTAACAATACTGCTCTTGTAAGGATCTCAACTCCTGTTACTAGCCTTGCCTGCTTAAATTTCATCTTTGGATGATGTAATCCTGGTGTTAACCCACAGCCTAAACCTAACATTGTAGATTTTAAATGCGGCCTTTGAACGGCATAATGATGAAAATCTTCCCCTCCTGGTGTACGTACTGGCTTTCTTAGTTTCGACAGCCCCACCGCTTGGACAATTGCCTGTTCCATAATATTTTGAGCAGTTAGGTCTACCTCAGCTGCTACTACATTTGCTACAGTACGTAATTCAATCTGTACCTTATACAAAAGCTTAGCGGAGTCAATGACTCGCTTTACTCCTTGGGCAAGGGCATCCATCACATCATTTTTTTGAGCGCGAATATCAATGGTGAACGATGCATTACCAGGAATAATATTGCCAGCGTCTCCTCCAGCTTGGAATTTTGTCATCTTAATTGATACTGGAACCATTGGATCTGTATGAATCGTTCTTAAATCCTCGATAATAGTCGCCCCTACCTCAATCGCATTTACGCCGAGATGCGGTCTTGCAGCATGGGCATCTTCTCCAATAATTTCTCCTTCGAGCAATCGAGAGGCTCCATGATACAACGCAGCACAATATGTACCATCTTCAAGCTCATGAACAGGTCTTACATGAACACCAAATAAAAAGTCTAAATCATCAATGATTCCTTCTTTTAAAACAGCTAAAGCACCTGTCCCTTTTTCTTCAGCAGGTTGAAAAATAACACGAATTGTACCGTTGAATGATGGAGCAAGCTCTTTCAAAAGTAATAGCGCACCAATTGCCATCGTCATATGACCATCATGCCCACAGGAGTGATTCGCCCGAAATTCGCCATCTACCTCCTGCCATAGCGCGTCAATGTCCGTACGCAAACCAACTTTAGGCTCACCATTTCCCACATCAACATAAAGCCCTGTAATGTTTTTAAAGCGCACCGGCGAAAAACCTTCACGTGTTAGTAAATCAAAAATATAATTTGTGGTTTCTACCTCATGCCAGCTTATTTCCGCATTCGCGTGTAAATACGTGAAAATCTCCATTAATCTCGGCCTCAAACGATCCAAAGCTTCCTTCACAGCGCCAACCCCCTGAATTTTCGTACTATTAAGATTATTATAACTAAAATAAAATCTTTTCTACAAACTTATACCCACATTCAGCAAATCTATTACACGATAAAATCAATCACTTTCAGATTGTGATAAATTGATCCCATCTATAAAGCTGGATTCATTTCCGTTCCGACTCAGCTCTATCGTAAAGCGTCCGATGAGCTGCTTGGAGCAACACGCGGGGTTTGCGCGAAAGCGTAGCGGCGGCGACAGATCGGGGTTGAGGCGAAGCGTAGCGGTAGCAAACAGATGGTGGTTGGGGCGAAGCGTAGCGGTGGCAACAGATGGCGGTTGGGGCGAAGCGTAGCGGCGGCAACAGATGGCGGTTGGGGCGAAGCGTAGCGGTGGCAACGGATGGTGGTTGGGGCGAAGCGTAGCGGTGGCAACGGATGGTGGTTGGGGCGAAAGCGTAGCGGTGGCAACGCGATGTTGGTCACGAAGGTATTATCACTGGACGTGATGCTTTATGATGTTCTATTTAATAGTTAATCCGTCACTTTGGCTCTTCTTTCCGTCGCTTCAATGGTTCTATCCGTCACCTTAGCTCTTCTTTCCGTCGCTCTGAGTTCTTTCCGTCACCTCGGCTTTTCTTTCCGTCGCTTCGATAGTTCTATCCGTCACCTCGGCTCTTCTTTCCGTCGCTCTGAGTTCTATCCGTCACCTTGGCTTTTCTTTCCGTCGCTTCGATAGTTCTATCCGTCACCTCAACTCTTCTTTCCGTCGCTCTGAGTTCTATCCGTCACCTTGGCTTTTCTTTCCGTCGCTTCGATGGTTCTATCCGTCACCTCAGCTCTTCTTTCCGTCGCTCTGAGTTCTATCCGTCACCTTGGCTTTTCTTTCCGTCGCTTCAATGGTTCTATCCGTCGCTTCAACTCTTCTTTCCGTCGCTCTGAGTTCTATCCGTCACTTTGGCTCTTCTTTCTGTCGCTCTGAGTTCTATCCGTCACCTCGGCTCTTCTTTCCGTCGCTTCAATGGTTCTATCCGTCACCTTGGCTTTTCTTCCCGTCGCTTCAATGGCTCTATCCGTCACCTTAGCTCTTCTTTCCGTCGCTCTGAGTTCTATCCGTCACCTTAGCTCTTCTTTCCGTCGCTTCAATGGTTCTATCCGTCACCTCGGCTCTTCTTTCCGTCGCTCTGAGTTCTATCCGTCACTTTGGCTCTTCTTTCCGTCGCTTCGATAGTTCTATCCGTCACCTTGGCTCTTCTTTCCGTCGCTCTGAGTTCTTTCCGTCGCTTCGATAGCTCTATCCGTCACTTTAGCTCTTCTATTCTCCACTCCAGCTCTTCTAAATGTTTCATGCCCCTTAATACAAAAAAGGTGCAAGTACAGTTATTTGAATAACTGTACTCACACCTTTTAATTAGTTAATACCTCGCATAGCTTTTGAAATGATAGGCGAAAGTAATAATATTATAATCCCTAAAACAATAGATAAGAAACCTAAGAAGCCGAAGTAAGTGAATTCGCTTACCGCTTCATAAACCTTAACAAGCTGTGCGTTAATAGCTTGCGCTGCGGCACTTGTTAAAAACCAAAGTGACATTGTTTGTGCAGCAAAAGCCTTTGGAGCCAATTTTGTAGTGGCTGATAACCCTACTGGAGATAATAATAGCTCCCCAACTACAACTAAGAAGAATGACAGTACTAACCACCATGGACTTACTAAAGTTTCTCCACCTGATAAATATGCTGGAATCATCATAACTAAGAATGATAATCCTGCGAAGAATAACGAAAATGCAAATTTACGAGGTGTAGATGGTTGTTTATCACCCAATTTTAACCATAACATTGCAAATAATGGCGCCAACGTAATGACGAATAATGGGTTTAATGATTGGAACCATGAAGATTGAAGCTGGAAGCCGCCAATATTCAACTGTGTACGTGAATCAGCATACGTAGCTAAAATTGTAGCGCCCTGCTCCTGGATTGCCCAAAACATCACTGCTGATAAAAACAACGGAATATATGCAAGTAGACGAGACTTCTCATCTTTTGTTGTTTTTTCACTGCGATACATAACAATAAAGAACACTGTTGGAATGATAATCCCAAGAGCTGTAATAATTAAACTAAAAACATCCACTGTCAATACACCAGTTTTAATGCCAATACCACCTACGATGATGATCAGTAAAGCAGCAATTGCGAATCGTGTAAAGACTTTTTTTCGCTCTTCAGGCTTTAATGGATTGTTTACTTGTAAGCCTGCTACACCTAGATATTTTTTCTCTGTTAATTTATATACAATTAAACCAATTAACATCCCTAACCCTGCTACACCGAAGCCAAGGTGGAAACT
Source organism: Lysinibacillus xylanilyticus (assembly GCF_001708185.1). Lineage (GTDB taxonomy): Bacteria > Bacillota > Bacilli > Bacillales_A > Planococcaceae > Lysinibacillus > Lysinibacillus xylanilyticus_A. The sequence continues at coordinate 42,525 of NZ_MDDN01000005.1, forward strand.
ATACTTTTGTCCAATTGTTCCGACAATAAATGGTGCAATGAATGCTCCCATATTAATACCCATATAGAAAATTGAAAAACCTGCATCACGACGATTATCAGCTTCAGCATAAATATCTCCAACAACGCTAGAAACATTCGGTTTTAATAAGCCTGTCCCGATGACAATAAAGGCCATTGAAGCAAATAACATGCCCACACCACCAGGTAACGCTAGCAGTAAATGACCAATCATAATGAACACGCCACCATAGAAGATAGTTCTACGTGTACCTAACAGTCGATCGGCAATCCAGCCACCAATTATTCCCGACATGTAAACAAGTGAGCCGTAGATGGCCATAATGGAGTTCGCTGTTCCACGATCCAGACCTAGACCGCCTTCATTCAATTCATAATACATAAAGAAAATCAGAATTGCTCGCATACCGTAGTATGAGAATCGTTCCCAAAATTCTGTGAAAAATAATGTAAAGAGCCCTTTAGGGTGTCCGACAAAGCCATTTTGAGGGACGGATTTTACAATTTCATCTTTAGTAGACATAAAAATATCCTCTCCCAATTTCATTATTTAATAAAAATATTATTACCCATTGATAAGGATAAAAAACTTTGTTTTATCATACTAAAGTGTTTTAAAAACTTTTTCAAGAGTTTTAAAAAATGTTGAAAATTTATCACTTTTCTATAAATTCTGAACGTTTTTCCTGCAATTATACCAAAACCATTGATATTCCTAAGTTTCTTTACTCCTTGATACCCACTAAATTACAAACCTCACATAAAATTATTCTAAAATACATTATAGTCAGATTTTTCGTTATTTTAACAAACTAGCTAGGATTATCTAAAATTTCATGCACCGCGACATAAAACTGCTTTCACGACGACGCATTTTAACAAAAAAAGCATGCTAGAAGCGAAGTACCTCTGGCATACTTTTAGATCAATGATGTAGTTGATTATTTAATTACATATTGCTGATATTTTGCATAATCCGCTTCTTTTACCTCTAGTGTTAGTAACGTACCATTTTCTTCATATGCTGTTTCATAGACAGAGGCATGTTCATTTAAATAAGATACAATATTCCCCTGTTCATACGGAATAAGCATTTTACATGTTATATAATCAGAGAAAATATGCTGACGTATCATTTGCAGTAATTCCTCTAATCCAATCCCTTGCTTCGCTGAGATCCAAATATTATCACCGCTGACAACAGGGTATGGGACGTTTGCTATATCAGCTTTATTATATACATAAATTGTCGGAATCCCCTCAACACCGACCGCTTTAAGCGTTTCATTTGTTACTTCCATCATAAAGCCATGCTCAGAATTAGAAACATCCACAACATGTAGTAATAAGTCGGCATCACGAGCTTCTTCTAATGTTGAGCGGAACGCCTTTACTAGATGGTGTGGTAGTTTGCTGACGAAACCAACTGTATCTGTTAATAAGAATGTCTTTTTATCTGGCAATTCTATTTGACGGACAGATGTTTCAAGTGTGGCAAAAAGCATATCCTTTTCAAACACTTGTTTATGATCTTCTTGCCCTATCTTAGCAAGTAGCTGATTCATAATAGTTGACTTACCAGCATTCGTATAACCAACAATGGAAACGACAGGGATAGCGTTTTTGCGTCGTTGCTTACGCTGCGTCTCTCGTTGTTCCTTTACATGCTCTAGCTCCTTCTTAATTTTCGTAATCTGATCCTCAATTTTCCGACGGTCTAGTTCTAGTTTTGTCTCACCAGCACCACGGTTTTTAAAGCCACCACCTGTGCCACCACCTTGACGGCTGAGCGACGCATGCAAGCCGACTAATCGCGGTAGCATATATTGCAATTGAGCTAACTCGACCTGCATCTGTGCTTCACGTGTTTTAGCACGACGTCCAAAAATATCCAAAATCAACATTGTTCTATCAATAACCTTCGTTTCTAAATCACGCTCTAAATTACGGATTTGTGAAGGTGATAATTCATCATTAAAAATCACTAAATTCGCTTGTGCTTCATCATAAAAGTTTTTTATTTCTTCAATTTTACCAGTACCAACATAATGAGATGGCGTAATGCGCTCTAAATTTTGCGTGATAATGCCAGCAACTTCAACATTTAAAGCTTCAGCTAAATTTTTCAGCTCCTCCATTGAATAATCAAAATGCTCATCATTCCGTAAATTTACGCCAACCAAAATGGCTTTTTCCAATAAAATATCTACTTCTTTAATTCTATCCATCCACAAACCTCCCACTAATACCTTAGTACTACTACGACAAATTTTCTCCATCTTACCATATAATGCACAAATCCATGTCGTTTAAAAGCTAACTCTTGCTTTTACTAACGTTCATACCTAAAAATGCGCCCTCCTATGCAAAAGGCGCATTCTCATTCATTTACTACCGTTCTTCTTTTAGTAATACTTCAGTACGATTGAATTCGTCTTCAATATCCTTATTCGGTTTATAAGTTACAATACTGACAACTACCGCAACGATTAAGCACACTAAGAAACCTGGAACAATCTCATATAAAGCATCTGATAAAACGTCAATTTTCCCCCAGATGAAAGCTGTCGCAGCCCCTGCCACCATCCCACTGAGTGCTCCGTAATTCGTCAATTTTCTCCAATATAGTGACAGCAATATTACAGGACCAAATGCCGCACCGAAGCCTGCCCAAGCGAAGCCCACTAAATTTAAAATAGAACTGTCTGGATTCCATGCTAAAATCGCTGCGACAATAGCTACAACTAAAACAGCGACACGGCCAATAAAGACATAATGCTTATCGTCCGCTGTTTTATTAAACAACGCTTTGTAAATGTCTTCTACAAGCGCTGACGAAGTAACAATTAATTGTGATGAAATGGTACTCATTACTGCGGCTAATATAGCAGCTAGCATGATGCCTGCAATAAATGGATGGAATAATATTTGACCAAGCACAATAAATACTGTCTCAGCGTCCTTTAACTCACCTGCATTTTGCTCAAAATACGCCACACCTACCAATGCTGTGGCAAGTGCCCCGAATAGGCTTAACATCATCCAGCCAATACCGATACGACGAGCCTGCTTTGTTTCTTTTACTGAGCTAATGGCCATAAAGCGTACGATAATATGTGGTTGTCCAAAATAACCTAGTCCCCATGCAAGTGATGAAATAACGACTGCCGCTGTTACAGTGGATGGTAATAAGCTCAAATGTTCAGGATCCACCATTTTAATAGAGTCTATTGTGTCTCCAATTCCACCTGTTAAAAATAATCCGAATAACGGTACAGTAATAAGCGCTAAAAACATAATTAGACCTTGTAAAAAGTCTGTATAACTTACTGCTAAAAATCCTCCAAATAATGTATATGCCACAACAACCCCAGATACAATTAGTAAGCCTGTGTGATAGTCATATCCAAAGGAACTATCGAAAAATTTGCCTCCCGCTACCATTCCTGAAGAAACATAAAATGTAAAAAAGATTAAAATAATAATACCTGACGCAATTCTTATTAACTTTGTATTGTCACGTAAACGATTGTCTAAATAACTCGGAATGGTAATTGAGTCATTAGAAACTTGTGTATATACACGTAACCTTGGTGCTACCAATAACCAATTCAAATAAGCGCCAATTGTTAAACCAATGGCAATCCAAGCCTCAACAAGTCCATTTAAATAGATTGCACCTGGTAAACCCATTAACAACCAGCCAGACATATCTGCCGCACCTGCGCTCAACGCTGTGACAGCAGGACCTAGCGAACGCCCACCAAGCATGTAATCCGTTAAATTCGATGTTTTAATAAATGCATACCAACCGATCCCTAGCATAGCGACCATATAAATAATAATCGCAAGTAATTGATACATGTTTGCTGACATATTTCTCCCCCTCTTTCCCAGTTAGTCTTCTTTAGTAAAAACCTTATAATAAAAATACCATAAATATGGCTCAGCACCATAACGTGTAATTGATTTCCATTCCGACTGGGCGCTTTGTTGCTGACGCTACGTAGCGGCAGCAGCAGGATGTTGGTCACGAAGGCGTTATCACAGGACGTGATGCTCTTAGCCTTCGTTCCTTTATCGCTGATCCCCAAGGAGTCGCCCAGTCTCCATTCCAATCAACTTATACACAATACATATATCTTAACAAATGTCATCCACAACTTTGGGTGAAGATTAACAAATAGACAATTTAACCTATAATCATTCAGAAAACTAATTCCGAAATGTAAAGTAACATTGTACTGCATAAAATGTGATAAACTAGTGCCATCTATTACACGATAAAGAAGGCGAAATGTATGACATTTGAAGAAATGAAAGAACAGCTTATGGAGCTAATTTTACAACAGCAGCTCGTTACTGCTACAATCAGTCAACCCCGTATGAAATCAAACGAAGTAAAACGCATCAAACTAAAGCCTCTGTTGCTTAAGGATGTTTATCATATACAAATTGAATACCAATTTGAACGTATTTTAAAACACGAAAACATTCTATTAGAAGATTTCCCTGCGAAGCTAGAAGCCATTTTGAACGATTACCGTCAAGCACATATTGATTTTATGGATGAAAAAGTACATGTACAACTATCAAAAAAGAACAAAGTACTATGGAAATCTGATAAATCCTCGGCTCCAAAGCAAGTAAACTTAGCACATAATCGTAAGAAAAACTATTTACTAACTGAGGATAAGCCATACCCCTTTTTAATTCGTCTTGGGGTGCAAACAGAAGAAGGAAAAATAAAAAAACAAAAATACGATAAATTTAAACAAATTAACCGCTTCATCGAATTTATAGATGATGCATTAACATATTTACAAAAGGATCGTCAGGTTCGTATTTTAGATTTCGGCTCAGGTAAATCCTATTTAACATTCGCCCTATACCATTATTTAAAAGTTGAAAAAGGCCTAGATATCCGTGTCACTGGCTTAGATTTAAAGAAAGAAGTCATTGAAGAATGTTCACGAATTGCACAGGATTTAGGCTATGAGCAACTCGAATTTCAAGTAGGAGATATTAATGATTATAATGATGAGTCTGCTGTGGACATGGTGGTGACGCTTCACGCCTGTGATGTTGCTACAGATATGGCATTAGCTCGCGCTGTAAAATGGGGAGCGAGTGTTATTTTAAGTGTTCCTTGTTGCCAACATGAGCTAAATCGCCAACTTAACACACCAGCACTTGATATCATGCTTCAGCACGGCCTAGTACGGGAACGTTTCGCAGCGCTCGCAACCGACGCAATCCGAGCAGAAATTTTATCACTTGTTGGCTACGAGGCTCAATTACTGGAATTTATTGATATGGAAAATACACCGAAAAACATTCTCATCCGAGCATATCGTACAGGCAAAAAGCCAAGCTTAGAACAACGTGCTCACTATGATGCATTTTTAAAGTTACTAAATGCTACACCATTTTTAGCAAAAGAGTTACAAGAGTACTTGTAACCTATTCACGAATATTTGTGATCGAAGTGAGCGTATTTGTCTTCTTGCTGCTCGTATTTCTAAATTTTGTTCAATCAAATGGAAAGGGCAGTCCAAAACATCTGGACCGCCCTTTCAAATTATAGTTCTTGTCGTAACGCTTGGATTACGTCAATTTTAGTGGCCTTACGCGCTGGGCGATAGCCTGAAATCATCGCTACACCAATACTAATCGCTGATGCAATGATAACAAGCTGCCACGGAATTAATGAAAATATAATATCACTTTTACTAAAAGCATCTTCACCTGTTGCTGCTTCAAGAATTAAAGGCAATGCAGCATTTGCCACAAAGCTAATGACATACGAAATTGCTACAGCTATCAAAGTACCCACAATACCGATGAAGGTGCTTTCCATTAAGAACAATCGTTGAATAAGCTTCGGACTTGCCCCGATTGCCTTTAAAACACCGATTTCACGAGTACGCTCTGTAACTGCCATTGTCATAGTATTGAAAATACCAATTGATGCGATTAATACAGCAATTGTTCCTACAAATATTAAACCGATTTTTAACACTAGGAAAAATACATTCATTTGATCCAGTTCTTCAGTAACCGAGTATACGCTATAACCTTTATCTTTTAGTTTGTCTAATATCGGCTTAACATTTTCCATACTATCAGCAAAAATATTAAACTCCGAATAAAACATTTCATCCTCTTTAACATCACCTGCTACTAAATTTGCAGCTAGCACAGGCTTTTGCTCTACATCCACATAAATTGAGTTATTTATCATCCAATCATTAGAAGGCTTCTCCATCACACCGACAATTGTATATTTCATCTTCTCTGTCTCTTCTACAGTACCCGTATTAGGAACTAAAGACATTTCAATCTCTTTACCGATTAAAGATTCCTTATACCCTTCTTCATTGCCATCATAATACGTGCCTTCCACTTCAGCTTTTTTATTTTTTTCAACAATAATATTGCGCTCAGCATCATTTAATAATGTTTGAGCAAAATGATAACCTACAATGATTTCGTTTGGCTTTGATGGATACTTCCCTTCCGCAAGCTTGCCATTCACTTGCTCAAAATTCTGCATATTAGTAACGTACAAATTAGAGTTTGTATCACGTCCCTCAAAAAATGAGTGTGCTGACGCATTGACAGTAATCGTTTCGAGCACCGTTTCCACATGCTCTATACCTTTTATTTCATGTATTTCATCTTCAGTAAATTGTTTATCGCCAAACACTTGAATTTTCGTAACTTTTTCATTTGATAGTATTTCATTGCGTAATGAATCTTGAAGCCCAAATCCGACTGATGCAAGGACAATTAAAAATGCACAGCCCATTGTTGCTGCTAACACAGTCATAAAAACGCGTACTTTATTTTTCTTTATATGCTGTGTTACAAAATCTAATTGATCTTTAAATAACATGCTATACTTCCTCCTTCACAAGCTCACCATCGTACATACGGAAATGTCGATGTGCTATTGTCGCTACTTCCTCGTCGTGAGTAATAATGACAAATGTTAAACCAAGCTCACGGTTTAAACTTTGAATAAGCAACAATATATCTTGCTCTGTTTCTGAATCAAGACTTCCTGTCGGCTCATCCGCCAACAAAATAGGTGGATTTGTAATCAGAGCTCTGGCAATACTAACACGCTGTTGCTGACCACCCGATAATTCATTTGGATAATGGTCTGCCACCTCCGTTAGACCCACCTTGTCCATTATTTTTTTCACCTTTGCTTTACGCACAGCTTTCTTAGTACCCTGTAATTTTAATGGCAGTTCTATATTTTCAAACGCCGTTAAGCCAGGCATCAGTTGAAAGTTTTGAAAGATAAATCCGAACTGTTGCAAGCGAAAAGCTGCACTCTCTGCTTCCGTGAGATTAGCTATTTCCTTTCCGTTGATCTTAATAGAACCTTGTTCAGATTTCATAAATCCAGCTAACGTTTGTAATAAAGTTGATTTTCCAGAGCCACTTTTACCAACAATTGCGACAATTTCCCCTTTTTTCACCTCGAAGTTGACACCTTTTAATACCGGAACCTGTTTTTCCTTGCCTTTTTTTCCTATTAAAAATGTATGTTGTAAGTTCTCGACTTGAATCATTGTCAAATAAACGCCCCTTCCTCATGCTTTCTCCATTGTAGTCAAGAATTCTTAATAAAGTTGAAGGATAAAAATGAAGATATTCTTAAGAAAAAGGGAAAACTTTTAGCAAAGCGACACCTTTACATTTCCTTTACAATTCAACTGAAAATTTTTTCTGAAATATTATGTCCAGATAGTATAATTTGTGTATTAAACAGCAGGTATGAATCTTTAAAAACACTATTTTTAAAGTGTTTATCTGTATTAATAAAAACAAATACAGTGATACTTTTATTATTTTGTGAACAAATTGTATATTACAGGATTGTAAATTTTTTTGTAGAATCGAAGAATTTTATGTAGATAATTTAAAGATTTTGTTATGATAGTAAAGTTTAGAGGCCAATTTAATTATATCCAGGAGGATTCGATTTACATGCTTAACTCAAAAAAACAAGACCCTTTCTTTATAGCTTTGCATAAAATTGCTGAGAATATGAGAGAGGCCGTACATTACGCAAATGATTTTCGTATTAACAGTGTAGCTGACCTAAAAGAGATTAGCATTACTATGAAAAATTACGAAACAGCTGGTGATAAACTTATTCATGAACTGATCGTGATGCTAAACAAATCATTTATGACACCTATCGAACGCGAAGATATTCTCGAATTTGCTATTCGTATGGACGATGTATTAGATGGTACAGAGCATTGTATCGCTCATTTTGAAATGTTTTCCCTAACAGAAGTTGATGAATCAATGCGTATTTTCTTAGGCTATATTTCAAAAAGTGCTGACGAAATTGTTAAAGCAACAGAAGAGTTAAAGAAAAAGAATCTTATTGGCATGCGCCCACACGCAATTCTTATTAAAGACTACGAGCGTGAATGTGATGAAGTACAACGTTCATCTATTAAAAAATTATTTGTAAATGAAAAAGATCCAATTCGACTTATTAAATATAAAGATATATATGAGCAACTTGAAGATATCGCTGATCATTGCCAAAACGTTGCAAATACAATGGAAACAATTATCATGCGTAATGCGTAATTAGGAGATGGGCACTTACAATGAACACAATCATTATTCTAACCGTACTGGTCGTTATCTTTGCCCTAACATTTGACTTTATCAATGGCTTCCACGATACAGCAAATGCTATCGCAACTTCAGTTTCCACTAGAGCATTGAAACCTCGTGTAGCTATCCTGCTGGCTGCAACGATGAACTTTATCGGAGCGATTACCTTCGTCGGAGTTGCAAAGGCTCTAACAAAAGACATTGTAGATCCATTCGCTTTAAATGCCTTTCCAGGAGACACGACAGGCTCAGTCGTTATTTTAGCAGCATTAATTTCAGCTATTGTTTGGAACTTACTAACATGGTATTTCGGTATTCCATCAAGTTCTTCTCACACTCTGATTGGATCCATTGCTGGTGCAGCAGTTGCATCTTCCGGCTTCGGAGTTCTAAACTATAGCGGTTTTACTAAAATCATTATGGCACTAGTGCTATCTCCAATCCTTGCGATTTGCGCTGGCTTTATTATGATGACACTATTTAAATTATTGTTTAAAAACTTGAATTTATATCGTACGAACAAAGGTTTCCGTACAATGCAAATTTTCACTGCTGCCATTCAATCTTTTACACATGGTACAAACGATGCACAAAAAGCAATGGGAATTATGACGATGGCATTAATCGCCGCTGGTTTGCATACAGGAGATGAAATTCCTTTTTGGGTACGAGCATCAGCAGCAACTGCAATGGGGCTTGGTACCTCTATCGGTGGCTATAAGATTATTAAAACAGTCGGCGGTAAAATCATGAAAATCCGTCCTGTAAATGGGGTAGCAGCAGATTTAGCTTCTGCTTCAGTTATCTTTGGTGCTACATTAATTCACCTGCCAGTATCCACAACACACGTTATTTCTTCCTCTATCATGGGTGTCGGCTCGGCACAACGTGTTCGTGGTGTAAACTGGGGAATGGCACGTAAAATCGTAACTACTTGGATTATTACAATGCCAATTTCAGCCGTTATGGCAGCTGTTATTTACTTCTTGTTAGCTTTATTCTTTTAACTTCTTTCCTGAAAGAAGTTAAAGCCGATTCCGGACGAAATTATGCCAAGGCATAATTGATTTTGATCGCATACTAAGACTCCTGTTCCTTATCGGACAGGAGTTTTTACATTATCACACGACAAAATGTGACACATCCTTTACACTATTTATAAGGAGGATCGTACACTACTATGAAAACTTTTTCAGCCTTTATTACAGCTCACGCAAAAGCTATCGTGGCAATATGGTTCGTCATTTTTATAGCGATGGCTATGTTTGCCATACAACTTCCAAGCAAGCTTCAAGGAGACGGCTTTTTTGTTGAAGGAGATCATACCTACGTCACAAATGAGCTGGCAGAAACATTTGATTTGCCTTCTGATACAATCTTAGTCGTATTTGATCCGGCCGAGGATAAGAAAATTCAAGATACTTTAAAAAAGTTAGAAAAAGTAAAGGAGATTCATTCAATCCAGTCACCGCTTGATGATCCTTCTTTACAAAAGAATGGTATAGCCTATGCAATGGTTCATATTAAAAATGATGTTGACAATCTACCTGATGTAGTGAAGGACATCCGTTCTTTAATAGAGGATGACGGAGTGAGCATTACAGGTGGGCCTGTTATTTCAGAGGACATTAATACAGCCAGTCAAAAGGATTTGGCGTCAGCGGAAGCAATTGGCTTACCAATCGCCATCATAGTGCTATTACTAGCTTTTGGTACTGTTGTAGCCTCAATCTTACCGATCATTATTGGTGTTGTCACTGTTGTAACTGCGTTCGGAATTTTAACACTGCTTAGCGGTAATGTGAATTTATCGATTTTTGTGTTAAATATAGTACCTATGCTTGGACTAGCATTAAGCATTGATTTCGCCTTATTGTTTATTAACCGATATCGCGAAGAACGTGCCCATACATCCATTGTACAAGCTATTCAAACCGCTATACAGACAGCTGGCCGTTCTATCATCTTTTCTGCTGTTTGCGTCATGATCGGTTTAGGTGCCATGATTGTCATTGACGTCGAAATATTTCACAATATCGCTTTAGGAGGCACCATTGTTGTATTACTTGCCGTACTTTCTGGCTTAACCTTGCTTCCTGCTACTATGACACTATTAGGGGACCGCCTAAATAAATGGCGATTATTACGTGTAAAGCCTGGTGGCGCAAATCGTTGGCGTGGCTTTGCAGGTTTTGTTATGAAACATCCAGTGACCATCGTTATTGTAGCATTATTATTACTAGGTATTGGTATGATTCCATTGAAGGATATTAAACTTACCATTCCTCAGGTGGATTCATTACCAACAAAATATGAGGCACGTGCAGCGTATGATAAATTAGATGAAACGTTCGGACTTGGTGATACCTCAACTTTATATTTACTAGCAGAACGTAAGGAAGGCTGGGAAGATAGTGAGGCCCGAGAGCTTATTTACACTATTCAAGAAAAGCTACTCGATGACCCACTGGTAAATGATGTCGCAACCATTTATACGACTGCGAACATTAAGTCACCCGAGGAACTAACTGCTTCTTTGGAAATTCCACAAGTGGCAGAACAATTAAAACCAATTCAAGATACGTTTTCTAAGGGCAATCAACTCTTTATCCCAATTACATTGGATGCAGCTGGTTCATCAACTACCGCTCAAAAATTCGCTCGAACTTGGAAAGATCAAGATTTAGGTGTCAATTTTGCACTCGGCGGTCCTGCGAAATTCAACCAAGAAATTTTTGATGAAATCTCTAGTAAAATTCTCTTGGCCGTATCCATTATTATCATATCAACATTCTTTATTTTAATGCTCGCTTTCCGTTCGATTTTAATCCCACTGAAAGCGATTATTATGAATATCATTGGACTTTCATCAGCCTTCGGTATTCTCGTCTATATTTTCCAATACGGACATTTGGGAATTGAAGCTGGAACGATTGTACTCATAATTCCAGTCATTGTATTTTGTCTTGTATTCGGCTTAAGTATGGACTATGAAGTCTTTTTAATATCACGTATTCAAGAGGAATATCAAAAAGGTGCGGATAATACACGCGCTACGATTGAGGGTCTAACCTCTACAAGTCGTATCATTACGTCAGCAGCGCTTATTATGATTGTCATAACAGGGGCATTCGCTTTCACAGATGTGATGCCAGTGAAGCAAATTGGTGTTGGTATAGCCATTGCAGTCGCCATCGATGCAACTATTATTCGTCTAATGCTCGTACCAAGTCTTATGAAGCTCCTCGGGGATTGGAATTGGTGGCTACCCTTTGCGAAGAAACAGAATAGATAGAGATCAATTATAGCTTGGCATAATTACGTCCGAAGTCGACTGAAAGAAGTAAAAAAATCCGCAACCTTCCGTGAGCTCTCCCTCACTCAAAGGTTGCGGATTTGTCTTATTTTGAATAAATACGGTCGTACCATTCTTTTGCTGCTTCTACCTCAGGCATCGTTAGCTGATGACCATAATGAAACCATTTCGTCGTCACCTCTGCCCCTGCTGCCGTTAAAAGCGCCTGTAAGTCTTCCGATTCCTGTGCAGAACACATTGGATCATTCGTTCCAGCACCAATAAAAACAGGGATTGAAGAAAGTACAGGCAACTCAATACCACGTCTAGGCACCATTGGATGATGCAGTATTGCGCCTGTTAGAGCATCCTCAAAATGGAATAATAGGCTAGCAGCAATATTTGCACCATTTGAATAGCCAATAGCTACAACTCGATTACGATCAAAGCCATACTGCTGCGCTGCCTCTAATAGAAAGTCATTTAATTCCTTCGTACGGAAAATTAAATCCTCTAGATCAAAAACACCCTCCGCCAATCGACGGAAAAAGCGTGGCATGCCATTTTCAAGCACATTTCCACGCACACTTAAAATGCTTGCTGTATCATCAATTTCCTTTGCAAGACCAATTAAGCTTTGTTCATTTCCACCTGTACCATGTAACAGTAAAAGAATCGGCTTTGTCTCATCTGTTCCTTTATGAAAAACGTGCTGCATTGACAGTCCACCTCTCGATTATCTTGAATTCGAGATAATTGTAGCCTGTGGCAAAATTAAATTCAAGCTCTTGGACTTATTAATTTCTCGATTTTCACGATTTGGCTGTTCCACATTGTTTTTATAAAAGTTTTTTATCGAAAATACTGAAATTAAACATACAGCTATAACAGAAACAATCACTATTCCCACTATTTTTTTCCCATTCATTTGTTATGATCCCCCGGGTTACTTATTTCTTTTTACGAAAGCCCTCTTCTAGTAAATATTCTTTCGCAGCATCATGTGTACCAAAGGCTTCCTCTAAATTTTCGCCATGATAAACATTCCATGAACGTTGCTCAAAGGCTAGCTTTAATTGAACACCTTCACGACTTTGCCATATCTCTTCAATTGGCTCTTGCTCTTCTTCTTCCGATAAATATTGAATGGCATCTTCAATAATCTCACGAAGCTGTTGTTCATTGTAGTCACGAATATTTACGAGCCCTTTATCGTTTGCTTCTTCCTCATAGCGCAATAAATCACCAACAAAGACAAAGCCGTTGCCATTTGGATGTAGCTTTTCTACAACAATGGTCTTCTCATAAAGGCTATCCATCAAGTGATAATTTAAGCGTTTTAATGAAATCTCCTTCTTTGTAAGTTCAGGAAATGACTCAATAATAGTTTGTTTTTGTTCAAATGTTAGCATATAAAAATGCTCCTTTTCTATTCAATCTACCTTACAGTATAACTTATTTTTCCTGTTAGTTTGAAGTAAAATAAGCAGTTCTAAAAGTGAAAATAGTGGCTTCTTGTCCATAGTGTGTGGTTGATTTCCGTTCCAACAGGGCGCTTTCCTGGGGGCGTCCGATGAGCCGCTTCGCTTCGCTGCAGGGTCTCATCTGTGACGCTGATCCCCAAGGAGTCGCCCTGTTTCCACTCCAATCAACTTATATACATGAGATTTGTTTTTTAAAAAATTTTATTCTCAATTTTTAATAATGAGGCAAAAATAGTATTTTTATGCGGGAAGATACTAATTATTTTCTGATATAAAGATAAAAATCCGCGTATGCCTCTGCGGGGAAAGCCAGAGAACGAGACCAGACCCACCATGGAGTTAGCGAAACTATGTTGTGCGACGAAGCGTGATTAGACGCAGCGTCAGGAGCACAGCACTTTGGCTCGTACCTTGCCCGCAGGAGGCGAAGCGGATTTTACCATTTACAATTATGCTAGAACTCTTATGAAGTGCTTTCTCAGACATCCTCCACAATTCATAACTTTTTATTAAACATTTTTTCTTTTACAAACTGAATAACATGCGCAACGTATAGTTCTCGATAAGGGACAAATTGTGCAATACTAACTGGGCGCACAATTTTCACTCGTTTACCATCAGGGAAATATTCATAGCCTTCAATATTAAGAGTAGCTGTTCCGCCTAAAAAGAATGCCTCTGCCTCATCAAGCTTTGCTCTAACGACCCCTGATACTTCTTCATATTGAAGTTCAAACGAATCCCAATCATGTTTGAATGGATATGTAAAAACATGACAAAATTCATTGTCGATCATATTTTCCGAAACGATACTACAAGACGTCATGCCCATTTTAACAACCTCGTGAACGTGAATATCAAGTCCTAGCTCTTCCTTCACTTCACGTATTCCTGATTCTACTGTCTCGGCGGCTAACAGATGCCCTGCCGCTGTAATATCAAGTAAACCAGGGTAGTCCTTTTTTTGTGCACTACGGATTTGGAAATAAATATAGTCCTCATTGACAAGCCAACAGTGGAATGTTTCATGCCACAGCCCTTTTTCATGTACTTCTGCTCTTGTTGCTGTCCCAATCTGTTCATGCTGCTCATTAAAAACTTTCACAATTTCCTGTTCCATTTTTTTCGACTCCTATACTGACTTCGTAGCCTTATTCTTAATCGCGTTACGCTGATCATAAATATTGGATACAATCACTTTTAATACGGCATAGAATGGTACAGCAATAAGAATGCCGATGAAGCCTGCAATATTACCCGCAGCTAAAATAATCGTAATAACTGTTAACGGATGTATATCGAGTGTTTTCCCCATAACATTAGGTGTTATAAAGTTACTATCAATTTGCTGTGCCACGAGTGTGACAACCGATACCCATATTACTAGAACGGGATCCTGAATAACTGCTACAACTACTGCTGGTGCAAAGGCAATCCAAGGTCCAATAAACGGAATCATATTCATAAAGAACGCGAATATAACAAGTAGCAACGAATACTCTAGACCCATCATTAAATACCCGACAAACATAATGAGCGCTAGTAAAAAACTAATTTGCAGCTGCCCTTGAATATAGCTACGTAATACACTATCAATTTCACTTAACGTCTTCTTCACCCATTCACGGCGCTCACCGCTGAAATATTTATAAATTGATGGTGCAAATTTTTCATGATCCTTCAACATAAAGATAAAGAAGAATGGAATTAAAATAGCTAATAAAGAGGCAGATACAATTGATTGTAAAAACGAAACTAGCCCCTTACTTGCCACAATGGCAATATCTTGTACAGAATTCGCGATACTATCGATCATCTCTTTTAACTGTGGTGGGAAATTTTCCATATTTCTCACCACGTAGTCAGTTGCATCCTGAATACCTTTACTAATCATTGGTGCATTTTTCACTAGCTTATTTAACTGTTCCGCAATCGGATTACCAACAACCCAACCAAAGCCAACAGCGATTGCTATAAGTCCAACAACTATTGCCAATATACTTGACCATCTCGGCCATCCATGTTTTTCTAAAAACCTTTGAATTGGCTCTGTTACATAGTACAAAACACCACCAAGTAACAAAGGGACAAAAATAGTTTTTAAAATAATGACAAGCGGTGAAAAGATCCAATGAATCTCTACAAAATATTTAATGATTAATAGAACAAGTAAAAACCCTACACCTACTTGAAACCAAACTTTCCTCGTCACTTTCATTCACTTCCTTTTATCACATATAATGAGAATACTACTTATATATTTACCATTTCGCAAGTATCCTATTATTTATTATCAAATAAAATAGGTTTTGAAACAAAAAAATCCGCTCCCCTCCCACGGACGTTCCGCAAGCCTCTCTATGCAAAAGCATCTAAAAGGGCTTGCATAACTTGTTTTCCCGTAGGAGTATAGCGAATCTTCACTTCTGTTGCATAACTTAACTGTTTATAATTTTGTATCGTCTACTGAATTTAAGTAATCTTCAATATCACCGATTACAGATTCAACACAGCCGTCCTCGAATGGCGAAATTAACCCTGCTTCTTTTACAAGCTTTGTAAAGGACATAGAGCCTCCTAAACCACATAAATGGATATAATCCTTCCAAGCAGCTTCAAATTCTTCACGTGAACGTTTCCAGAATTGGAATGCACAAATTTGTGCTAACGTGTAATCAATATAATAGAACGGGCTCGCATAAATATGTCCCTGACGTTGCCATATACCACCCGCCTCTAGATAGCTATTATGATCATAGTCACGGTGCGGTAAATATGTTTCCTCAATCTTTTTCCATGCAGCCTTGCGTTCAGCTGGTGTCATATTCGGATTTTCGTAGATAACATGCTGGAACTCATCAACTGCAACACCGTAAGGAAGGAATAATAAACCGCTACTTAAGTGTGTAAACTTATATTTTTCTGTATCTTCCTTAAAGAATAACTCCATCCATGGCCATGTGAAAAATTCCATACTCATCGAATGAATTTCACAAGACTCATATGTTGGCCATAAGTATTCTGGGATACCAATATTACGACTTGAATAAACTTGGAAAGCATGTCCTGCTTCATGTGTTAACACATCGATATCGCCTGAAGTACCATTAAAGTTCGAGAAGATAAATGGTGAGTGATAGTTTTCGATAAATGTACAATAACCGCCACTCTCTTTTCCTTTCTTCGCCACTAAGTCCATTAAATCATGGTCAATCATGAAGTTGAAGAATTCACCAGTTTCAGGTGATAGCTCTTCATACATTTTTTTACCGTTCGCAACAATCCACTCCGGATCGCCTTTTGGTGTAGCATTTCCTGATAAGAAGTTTAATGCTTCATCATAGAACTTAAAGTCAGAAATACCAATACGTTTCGCCTGACGTTCGTATAATTTTGTTGCAAGTGGTACGATCAAATCACGAACTTGGTCACGGAATTTCTGTACCATTTCTGCGTTATAATCAATGCGATTCATTCGAACATAGCCTAACTCAACATAGTTTTTATATCCTAATTTAACAGCAATTTCATGACGCACCTTGACAAGTTCATCATACAATCGATCAAATTCCTCTTCATGGCCCGCAAAAAAGCCAAAGCGTGCATCTGTTGCCGCTTTACGCATTGCACGATCAGTAGACTCCGCATATGGTCCAAGCTGTGCAAGTGTTAATGTTTCACCATTAAAATCAATTTGCGCAGAGGCAACTAGTTTATTGTATTCTGAAACAAGCTTATTCTCCTTTTGCATTAAATCAATGACTGTTGGTGAAAAGCCTTTAATTTGATAGGTTGCTAAATCGAATAACTGCTGACCCCATTTTTCTTCTAACTGTTCACGGAATGGAGAAGCGATTAGTGCTTTATAATATTCTGTCGTTACCTCTTCTAGCTCAGGGCCAACCTCGTCGAAATAATCGCGTTCTGCATGATAAAATTCATCATTTGTATCAATTGAAGCACGAATATACACTAAGTTCGCCATTGTAGCATAATCATTACTTAATGCGTTTAACTTGCCGATTACCCCACTTTGTTCGTCCATCGTTTGAGCATTTTTAAATTGCTCAATTAAAGATAATTGTTGCTCTTTCATTACCTCAATATTTGGACGGCTGTATTCATAGTCTTTAAACGTTTTCATAGAAATCCCCTCTTTCTGTCATATACCCCGTTATCTCTCTATTATATGCCAAATCTATCATATTAAGAAACAATTTAGTAACCAATTATATATGTTTTTAATAGTGCTGCTCTTTCACGTAGTTCTAGCTTTGCTTCCACTGATTTTGGTGTTTTTGCTGCAACGACATCTACTTCAAAATCTAAAGTCTCAGCTAAATATTTTGCACGTTTTAAATGAAAATCATTAGAGACAATCGTGATTCGCTTTGTTCCTGTAGGCAATAGTTCTTTAGAAAACAATAAATTCTCATAAGTGGATGTAGATTGGTCTTCCACTAATATTCTGTTCGTATCAATACCGTTATCCTGTAAGTACTTAAGCATTACAGAAGCCTCTGTTCGATCTTCATCCGCTCCTTGCCCGCCTGAAACAATCACTTTCACATGAGGATACTTATTTAAATACTTAACAGCCTCCTCTAATCTATTTTTCAAAGAAAGCGATGGAACTCCCCCCGGTTTTACCTTCGCCCCTAGCACAATCACGTATTCAGCTGTGCCGTTTGCAACCGGCTGGACACCTTGTTTCATCTCCTCGCCAAGCCAAATATAAACAACACCACCCACAGCGAGTAGCAAAATACCAACCCATAACACCCATTTTTTCACAATTCCCCCCTCCTTTACCTTTTATTAACGATAAGTGAAGAAAAAGGATGCTTGTACGAGTAATTTTGTACAAGCATCCTGATTGATTATCTTAATATAAAGCGCTTAATAGAGTCCTGTAATGCCGTTATTTCATCTGTTAAATCATTGGAAGATTCACTAACAATTTGAATGGCATGCTGTTGTTCATCAACAGATGCCGTTACTTCCTCTGAAGCAGCAGCATTTTTCTCACTAATCATCGCAATACTTTCGATAGATTGTATAATGTTATCCTTTGAGCTATTCAAATATTCTACGCCCGCAGTCATGTCCCCAATGACAGCAATAATTTTCTCTACGGCTAATTCGATTTCCTTAAAGGATAATTCTGTTATGGCAACCGAATCATTTTGCTGACGAACAATGACATTTGTTTTTTTCATCTCATCGTTTACTAAATTAGTTTCACTTTCAATCCCCTTTATGGTTGTACGCACTAGCTCGGTTGCTACAGATGTTTGATCCGCAAGCTTACGTACCTCCTCAGCAACAACTGCAAATCCTTTACCATGCTCACCGGCTCTAGCTGCTTCTATTGATGCATTTAATGCAAGTAGATTCGTCTGATTTGAAATTTCAGTAATGGTACCGACAATACCTTCAATTTCCCTAACTTTCACAATTAAGCTATTAAATACAGCCTGAACGTTATTAATCAACTCAGAAGACTCATGTGATTTCTCTTTTAAACCATTTACATTAACGAGACCTTTTTGATTTGATTGCTTCATATGTTGAGATGCATCAAGCATTACTTCATTTTTATCATGTAATATTTCAATCTGCTGAGCAAACTCAATGGCAGTTCTATTTGTATCCTCAGCATCTGAAGCTTGCTTTAATGCACCGCTTGAAACCTCGTTAATTGCTTTTACTATTTCATCTCCATAAGCGTTTGTTTCCTCTGCCACAGATGTTAAATTTGACGATGTCGATTGAATTTCTACAATAGCTTCCTCAACATCTGTAATTAGTGTTTTTAATTGATGTACCATGTCGTTAAAGCCTTCATTTAGCTGACCAATTTCATCTGTACGTTGTAGATCTTCAATTTCTACAGTCAAATTCCCCTTGGCTACCTCACGTACGCGTTTAGATAGTTTTTGGACTGGTAAAGCCAAATGTCTAGAGACCATTATGACAACTACTGTACCCATAATGATAGCTCCTACTAATGTAATACCAATAATGAGTAATAATGAGTTCGCTTCTTTATTAAAGTCTTGCATATATGTACCTGATGCTATGATCCATCCCCAGTGAGGATCTTTTGCAGAATAAATGATTTTATCAGCGATTACATCTTGACCCGGCAACTCAAATTCATATTGCGTGAAGCCCCCACCAGCAAGTGCTTTTTTGGTTACTTCCCGAATAAAATAGTTACCACTACTATCTTGATCATTCCATAGGTTGTCCCCTTCTCGAGTCGGATGAGTTGTTAATGTCCCTTTTTCATCTAAGATGTATATATATCCGTTCTCTCCCAAATCCCCAGGATAATTGATTGGTCTCTTTCCTTCACTATCCTTCGGTCCGAGTATCGCCTCCCGCACTCGCTCCTGTGCAACTTCTAAAGGAATATCACCCTTTTCAACACTTTCATTGGCTAACTCGATTAATTGCAAAGTAGTTTCAACACTATTCTGAATAACTTGTTCTCCAATATCCTCCATACCATTTTTAGCTTTACCATAACTAACCAAACCTATAATCAGGCTTGGTATAATTAATAATGCTAATGAAATAATAATTAGTTTTCCCTGTATCGAACGTAAAAATTTCATGCTTTAGCCCCCTTTTCTTCTTCATTAACCAAGACTATTAATCTATATTATGTTATGGTTTGAATTTTTTCACAATGGGTAAATTGCAATACAAGGACGAATTATTTGCTTTTTTAGCCAAATACGGATTAATAATGAGGGATTGATTTCCGTTCCGGTTGGGCGCTTTCCTGGGGGCGTCCGATGAGCCGCTTCGCTGCAGGGTCTCATCTGTGACGCTGATCCCCAAGGAGTCGCCCAACCTCCACTCCAATCAACTTATGTACACGGAATATGTTTTAATAGTTAAGAAAAAAACTATCTTTCTACAGAGGCATACCCTATTAGAAAAATAGTTTTTTGATTTTTATCCTAGTTTGAGATTCAATCCATGATTTTGGAGGTTCTAACCACCACTTTGACGTTTCTATCCACGATTCTGGAGGTTCTATCCCTCACTTTGACGTTTCTATCCACGATTTTGGACGTCCTATCCATCATTTTGACATTCCTATCCATGATTTTGGAGGTTCTATCCACCACTTTGACGTTTCTATCCACGATTTTGGACGTCCTATCCATCACTTTGACGTTTCTATCCACGATTTCGGAGGTCCTACCCACCACTTTGGCGTTTCTATCCACGATTTTGGAGGTTCTATCCACCACTTTGACGTTTCTATCCACGATTTTGGACGTCCTATCCATCATTTTGACATTCCTATCCATGATTTTGGAGGTTCTATCCACCACTTTGACGTTTCTATCCACGATTTTGGAGGTTCTATCCCTCTTTGGGATCAGCGATAGAGGAACGAAGGCTAAGAGCATCACGTCCTGTGATAACGCCTTAACGGAAATCACCCCCTCGTTTTGCCGAAGAGTCATACTTTATCTAATATGGTATCTTAATTTCATTGACGTAATAGTTTTTCATAATAAAAAAACCAGTAGCTTTAAACGCTACTGGTTCTATTAATTATTTTCTTATTCGCCTAAATCTGCATTATGGTAAACATTTTGTACATCTTCTAAATCTTCTAATGCATCAATTAGTTTTTCAAATTTCGCTACATCGTCACCAGTTAATGTTACTTCTGTTTGCGGCAGCATTGAAAGCTCTGCTACTGTAAATTCTTGAACACCAGCCGCTTTTAATGCTTCTTGTGCTGCAAAGAATTGGTCCGGCTCTGCATAAATAATGACAGCCTCATCTTCTTCTAGAATATCACGAGCATCAACATCTGCTTCCATTAAAATTTCAAGAACTTCATCTGCTGATTTACCTTCTAAACCGATAACCGCTGTTGAATCAAACATATAGGCAACAGATCCACTGACACCCATATTCCCATTATTTTTACCAAATGCCGCACGTACATCAGAAGCTGTACGATTAACATTATTCGTTAAAGCATCAACGATTAACATCGTGCCTGCTGGTCCGAAACCTTCATAACGTAATTCGTCGAAGTTTTCATCGCCGCCACCCTTCGCTTTATCAATGGCTTTTTCAATAATATGTTTAGGAACACTGTATGTTTTTGCTCGTTCAAGAACAACTTTAAGGGCACGGTTTGACTCAGGATCTGGCTCGCCTGATTTAGCTGCCACATAAATTTCGCGTCCGAATTTTGCATTAATACGGCTTGTACTTTGGTCTTTAGACGCTTTCTTTTCTTTAATATTGTTCCACTTACGACCCATAGTTTCCACTCTCTTTCAATGTTTAAGTTTATAAAAAATCATAGATGCGCAGCTGCACATCTGTAAATGGTAATTAAATACTCATCGTATCTTTACTCTGCAAATAATATCATAAATGATGATTACAAAGCTAGATATGTCAATGTTTAAGGTGACTTTCTTAAGGATTGATTGTCAAAAAAATAGAATTTTCAACATAACGTGTGGTTGATTTCCGTTCCGACCGGGCGCTTTGTTGTTGTTGTTATCGCTTCGCTTTCGCACAGAGCAAAGCTTCCTGGGGGCGTCCGATGAGCCGCTTGGGCCAACAGATGTTTTTTGCGCGAAAGCGTAGTGCTAACGTAGCGGCAGCAGAGGGTTTTGTTTGTGCGAAAGCGCAGCGACAGCAACAGCACGATGTTGGTCACGAAGGCGTTATCACAGGACGTGACGCCCTTAGCCTTCGTTCCTCTATCGCTAATCCCCAAGGAGTCCCCCAGTCTCCACTCCAATCAACTTTAACAAATGTCATATCTGGCTTTCGGTGATGGATCAAAAAATGTGTCATTTATAGTCACTTTACAATTGGTTTTCTATTTTGATTTTTTCTAACAAGGCATGACAACCCTCTAAAACTAAATCATAGGTTTCTTGAAAATTTCCTGTATAGTACGGATCAGGTACATCTTTTTGATGGTCAGTTAAATCTAAAAAGCGAAAAATCTTTGGTGAATCAGGATTGCCTACCATCGTTCGGATATTACGTATATTACTTTCATCCATGCCAATAATGTAATCAAAATGGTTAAAGTCAGCCTTTTGTAATTGTCGGCCCTGCATCCCTTTCGTTGAGATGTCATATTCTTTTAGCTTATCTTGTGTTCCTCTGTGAGGAAGTTCTCCTATATGCCAAGAGCTTGTCGCAGCCGAATCTACTTCAATTCTATGACTTAAATGCTCCTTCTCTACCAAATCACGCATGACCGCTTCAGCCATTGGCGAGCGACAAATATTTCCCAAACATACAAAAAGTACTCGAATCATTTTTTGCTCCTCCTATAACAAGACACTCAAAATCAACTTGATTCTGAGTGCCTTCTAAGTTGTCCCACATTTTACTGGCATGAATGATGTTTCAAGTTATTTCTTTTCCGCTGTAACTCGCTTCTCTAATTCTTCAGTTAATGCTACTAATTCATGCTCAAGGCGATGCGTAAATTCCTCTCGCCCTTCTTTACCCTTGCCTGTTACATAAAATGGCTCGCCATAAATTAGATAGCCTTTACCACGCTTAAAAAGATCACCAGCATTACGCGCACCAATATACGCGGCTGGGACAATTTGCGCTTTTGCCAGCTGTGCTATTGTAATTGCACCTTGTTTTAAATCCGTACCTTCAGAATTTCGCGTACCAGATGGGAAAATCCCAACAATTTTACCCTCTTTCAATAACTGTGAAGGAATTTTAATAACGCTTGGTCCTGGATTGTCACGGTCAACCGGAAAGGCATTTAAACGCTCTATAAGCCAACCAAGACCCTTTATATCAAACAATTGCTTTTTAGCCATAAAGTGAATTTCCCGAGGGTATACTGCAACACCAAGATTTAAAATATCAACATAACCCGTGTGTGTACATGCAATAATAAACCCACCTTCCTTCGGTAAGTTTTGCTCTTCATATACACGCGCTTTTGAGCCCGATAATTTTAATATCACTTTTACAACACTTGCTATAAATTTATACACTGTTTTATTCCTACCTTATTCAATAGTTACTCCCATTGTAATCGAAAATGTCCATGTACTGCAATTGCATGTGAAATAAATCAATTATGCTTCGGCATAATTACGTCCAGATTCGGCTTTGTGCTTAGGCCTGCACGAAGGCAGACACGATGTCGGTCATTTCGGTAATGCCACAGGACGTGGCGTTATTACCGATGTAGGTCAGTTAGCCGTTATCGCATGGATACGATGATTTTAGGCTAACATCCTTTGTGAATTCCTTTCCGAATTCCGTGACATCCGCCTGCATCTGCTGAAATAAGTTAAACCCTTCCCACTAATACATCCACATCAATCGTAATTTCTTCTAATTGGATATTGGCTTCCTCTTTTTTATGCCAGCCCATTGGTGTCATTTCAAGCAATGCCGGTACAAGCTCAGTAGCAAGCGGTACCGTATAAGTAATACGCTCTACACTAACATCGGCAAAGCTGTCTTTAAAACGAGCAACTATTTGTTCATTCGAATATGACTCTTTGGTAGAATCCGCATACAATTGTGCTCGAAGCTCATGTAAGTACCCACTTTGAGGCACAACCTTAACAACACAACCATTCTGAGTTAATAGACGTTTAAATTCTTCGTAATTTGCAGGAGATAAAATATTTAATATGGCATCGAAGCTTGATCTTGCAAATGGACTTTTCGCTAAATCACCAACACACCAAATTTGCTCTGGATAATGTCGAGCTGCAGCAAGTATGCCTTCTTTTGCTATATCAATACCAATGCCAATCCCTTGTTTCTTCGCCATAATACGTGCTAAATGTGAACCTTCACCACATCCTGTATCAAGCACGGTTTCTGCATTAGCAATTAGCTCCCCAATCTTATCTTCTACTAAATCATAGATCCCACTATCAATAACCGCTTTTCGAGATTCAAAGAGTTCTTTACTGTACTTAGAAATAGCACCATGTGTCAGCATATTGACATAGCCCTGCTTGGCAATATCAAATGAATGATTTGAGGAACATACTAGTCTCCCCTGTTCAAAAACACCTATTGACTCTTGACATATTGGACAAGCGAACAGCGTTATATTTTCATCCATTAAGGCTGCCCCTGCAGCTCTTTTTGAAAGTGCCCCCATTAATTTACCTCCTTCTGTTCTGTAGGTGAAACAAGTGCGAAACGCTCCCACTTACGACTTCTCCATCTAAAGTATACAATAATGGCTCGCATCCATTCATCTGCCGAAATCGCTAGCCAAATACCTACTAAGCCCCAATCTAAAACAAAAACGAACAAGTAACCGAGTGGAAGGCTCATACAAACCATCGATAAAAAACCTATTTTCACTGGAAATCTCGCATCCCCTGAGGCACGCAAAGAGTTAATAACCACAATATTCATTGTACGGCCTGTCTCAAGCAGAATACTTAATGCTAGCACAGATGCTCCGATGGCTATTACCTCTGGATTATCAGTAAAAACGTGCATAAGTTGCTTCCGGAATATTGTCACAACTGCAACCATAATGATCGTAAAGATAAAAGCTGCACGCACACTTAACCAAAGCTGCTGATAAGCTTCATCCTTTTTACCAGCACCAACATAACGCCCAATAATAATAGCTGTTCCTGTACCGATTGCAATCGCAAACAAATACGTAAACATCGAAATATTCATGGCATATTGTCTTGCTGCAAGCGTCTCTGAGCCTAAGTACGTTGCATAATATAGGAAGACAATCTGACAAAACTGATAAAGAACTTGTTCAAATGCAGACGGCAAGCCTATATTTAATATTTTTCGAACATATTCCTTTGAATACTCGAAATAATAATCTAGCTTCAACCTTACTTCCATAACTTGATACAACAGCCAGAAAAACATAAGAACTGCTAATCCACGACTTATAACTGAGGAAATAGCTGCACCTTTTACACCTAGCTCCGGTAATCCTAAGTTACCAAAAATTAAACCGTAATTTAATACAACATGCAGCACATTCATACCTAGTGATACATACATCGTTTGCTTTGTCCTACCATGTACACGGATAATCGCTGCTAACGCATTTATAATTGCCTGTAAAAAAATAAAACTTCCGATAATAGCTAAATAGCTTTGTGCGTATTGAAGCACTTCCCCCTGCAAGTTCATCATCGTCATTAAATGACTTGAAAAGAAGAAAAATAAAATACTCATCACGAGTCCAACGATCAAATTCATCGTTACTGCTAAAGCGGATATCTTCGCAGCTTCCAAAAAACGCCTTGAGCCTAAATATTGCGACACAACAATTGAAGCACCATTACCAACTACTTCAAGTATTAAAATGGCAATATGAATATATTGATTGGCAGCACCCACCCCTGATACAGCATTATCTGATAAAGCACTGAGCATAAAAGTATCGGCTAGTCCCATCAACATAAATAAAAATACTTCTAAAAATATCGGCCACGTTAAATGAAACAAACTTAACTTATTAGTCTCTTTTCTCTCACTTTCTCTTAATGGATCTGCCAATACGTTTCACTTCTCCTATACGCGTCATAAAATAATAGTATCTTATCATAGATTATTAGGCTGTAAAGAGTTTTAGTATTTATTATCAAAAAGATTAACACTTCACAAAAAAATCCCTTTCACAAGACCGTGTGAAAGGGTTGCCTACTAAGTTAAGCAATGCGCCTGCAATTGCTCACGCTTTTCTTTTGTTAGACCAAATTCTTGCTCTAAAAATGCTGTCTTTGAGCCAAATCGGTTATCCATTGCATCAAATGCCGCCTGTAAATAATCCTCACGGGCAGACATTAATGCATAAAATTGCTGTAATTCTCGATCATTGTAATCTTGCTGAATTGCCTGAGCCATCTGTTCTACCAAGGACCGTAAATGTATATTTGTAACTAAATAGTCCTCCATGATTGTTTCCTCAGGCACATCTAAAGCGAGCAAAATAAGTGCACCACCGATACCTGTTCGATCCTTTCCTACCGCACAATGATGTACAAGCCCTAAATTTTCAGGGTTTTGAATCGTTACCATTAACTCCTTAAACGACGCATTATTAAAAGGCATTTGTGCATAAAATTCTCGGAACATCTCTGGATTTACAACCTTATAAAAATCTTTTTTTCCAGCGTTTGTAGGCATCTCAAAAGCATGATTGCCCTTTGCTGGAATTTGAATATATTTAGCTTGCGGGAAGATCGGATTAGGATTATTTTGTGCCTCATGGTTGTCGCGATAATCGAAAATTGTTTTCACACCTAGCGTTCCAAAAAGCTCCTTATCTGCTTTCGTCATTTTCCCAAGCGCCGCTGAACGATAAAACAAGCCATTCTTTACTGAACGCCCATCTCTCGTCTTATATCCACCCATATCACGAAAATTATGAACAGCCTCAAACGGAATAATCTTCATATCAAACTGTTTCATTTACTGCACCTCCCTCTATTAATAAACATTCTTATTTATATTCTATAAAACAATTCGCTATAATACCAATTTTCACACTAGGAAATGTCATCAGCTAGTCTCAAGCCGAGTGATGTATGGTTCTATCCGAGCACTTCTTCATCGAAGCGAAACACCTGTACAATGATCATTAGATTCGACCAACATCAAAAAAAGCTGCCCTGGATAAAGGACAGCTCTAAAATACTTTTCAATATAGATTATTTAAATAACTCAGGATATGCTGCTTTTGCTACTAGCTCAACAGCTTCACCAATACGTGGACCTGGACGGTTCGAAATATCAGTATCTATATAATAAACCGCTTTGTTTTGAATGGCTGTGATTGAATTCCATCCATCACGTGCAAGAATTTCTCCCACTGAGTTTTCTACATAGCTTACTGTTGTTAAAATGACTTCTGGATTTTTCGCAATGACATCTTCCTCAGATACCTTTGCCCAGCTTTGAACGTCAGCAAATACATTTTTCACATTAGCAGCATTTAAAATCTCTTGTTGGAATGTATCAGAACCAGCTGTATAGATGTCTGGCTTTGGACTAATTTCTAAGTAAATATTTTTTGGTTCTTTTACATCTTTGACTTTTGCCTGGACTTCCGCAATTTTAGCTTTAATATCTTCGTTTAACTTTTCGCCTTTATCTTCAATCCCCATAACAGATGCAATTTGTTGGATATCCCCGTAAACATCATCAAATGAAGCAGCTGATTTGATAGCAAAAACTTTAATTCCTGCATCTTCAAGAGTTTTTAGAGCATTTAAGTTTTCATCATCACCACCAGTTGTATAGGCAATAACAACATCTGGCTTTAACGCTAAAATACGCTCACTATTGAAAGTTGCAGCAGTAGAGACGCGCTCAATTTTTTGCGCTTCTTCTGGATACGTATCATACTCTGTTGCACCGACGATTTTATCACCAACACCTAGGGCAAACAAAATTTCTGTATTACTTGGTTGTAATGAAACAATAGTTTTAGGTACTGCATCAAACGCTACTTCTACACCACGATCATCCGTAACTTTATAGCTTGTGCTCTCAGTTTGTTGCTCGTCCTTAGAAACAGTGTCTTTGTTAGCATCCTCTTTTGTGCCGCAGCCTACTAATACGAGTGCTAACATTAATACAGAAAGCCATTGTAGATTAAACAATTTCTTCATTTCATTGATTCTCCTTTTTCTTTTTCATTGGGTATGACTTACTAATAAACGGTATTTCAGCAATACCAGCGCGCTGATTCATATAGACAGCCATAACAAAAAATACATTGGCTAGTAATCCTATATAATCAAACAGAATAGCTGGTACTTCCCGTTCCTCAGAAACTTTGTGTAAAATACGGTATGATTTTTTCGACTCACTACGACATACATGTAATGCAGCAGCAGCCTCTGTTCCTTGTGGTAATACAAAATTCTGAATCTCATCTTTCACATGACTAACATAAAAATCATAACGATCACTAAGCCACGCTAAGTCATCTTCAGTTACTGCTAATTTCCCTCGGACGGAGCCATTAACATGGTAAGCCATTGGCAAAATAGCTAATAAATCATCTGCCACTACCCTTACTGTCTCTTTATTTACTGCTACTAAAGCGACACCCATATGTGTTGTAAGACTATCTGTTCGAATTTCAAAATCTACTGTTGATGCCTTTTCACGCATAAATGGATAACAAGAATAACGTGCATCTTTTTTCAACTCTAGTCCCCGCTTTCCTTCGTGAAAAATTCTTACTAAAAGTGAGTATACATAAAAAAACGTCGCCCCTACTCCTAAGGGACGACGAAAATAGCATAAATAGTGTCGCATAGACACGACAAAGCCTATGTATTTGCCGCATATCCTCCTAGCTTCCGAAGAGCATCTATACGTTCAAATAAAGGTCGGTCTCCTGGCTTGTACATCCAATCATGTTATGAGTCATAAAAACCTGCCCATCCGATATTTCGACAAAGGTATATCTTTATGATTCCTGTACTTACAGTTGCGGAAACAGCTTCGGTCTTTCACCGAATTCCCAATTATGCTTGTTAACACCTTTATTTTGCAAAAATAATTCACTTGTAAAGCAGTTTAACACATATTGATAGGAAAAAATAGCTTTGAAATGAACGGAAAACAAATGAATACGAACAACAGTAAGCCTATTTCTACATAGCTATACAAAATCATTCTCTAATCTAAATTCAAGACATTTGAAGTATGTCCCTTCAACTTGACTGCACATTCTGTGGGGAAACGCTCTCTGCAAACGTATCCTCCCTCCACAATATGTACTTTCATCAGCATACTTCTTTAATCAAGAACAGATCCAAGTATTGATTCAAAGTTTTATAAAATTTTTTCAATAGCTTGCTCAACATCAAGCTGTGAATCTGTCGGTTCAAAGCGGGCAACTGTTTTACCATTTGTATCTATTAAAAATTTTGTAAAGTTCCAGCGAATATTACGACCGTCTAAAAAACTAGGTGCAATTTGGATAATTGCTTCTGCTAACATTTTTTCCTGCATACTTGCCTTGCCAAATTCACGATAGTCTATCTCGTGCTTTAAATAATTGAATAATGGATGTGTCGCATCTCCGTTTACCTGCACGAGTTCAAAAATCGGGAATGTTACCCCATAGTTGATTTTGCATAGGTGTGTAGTTTGTTCGCCATCTTCAGGATTTTGGTTATCAAATTGATCACAAGGAAAACCTAAAACGACAAAATTATCCTTCCCATATTTATCATACATTTTTTGCAAGTCTTCAAATTGATATGTAAAACGGCACTTGTTTGCTGTATTAACAATTAACAGCGTTTTTCCTCGATAAGTTTCCATTGATAGTATCTCACCGTTTGGCTTCTTAACTAAATAATTATAAATACTCATTGTTTAACTCCCTTTTTCCCTAAATTGTCAGGAATGTTGATTAACAATATTAATTGATTAGAATATGTAATTTTCTGCCACAATCAGTTAAACATGGTTCATCATGTTCATCACCAAAAGTTGCGAATGACATTTGTTTAGACGTATGTCATTTAATCTTCATTCAGTACAGACGAAATCAACCCTATGTTATGCCGATGGACCTTAAAAATAGGCATACAATAGTGAAACAGCCACAAAAAATCATATTATCGGTCAATAATAAACCTATATTTTCCTACTCAGCACGCCTGATATATTATAAACTATTTCTCTATTAGCGAAAGAATTTTCACAAAACAAATAGCCATTCCACGTCTTTAATGGATGGCTTTCATATATTTCTTTTTGTATTTAACATCTTTTTCTTCCGCAATTAAACGCTCCGCAATTTTTAGTAGCTTCGGGTCTTTCGTTTCATCAAATAGCTTTTTAAAAGATACAATAATATCATAGCGCATTAATGCCGGTTGTTTTTCGTCTAAGCATGTTTGAAATCTTTTTGCCAAATATGAAACGACTAAATCTTTTTGTACTTTCCCCGCTAAACCTATTTTCCAAATTGCCTGCAAAGTATGTCTCGCCGTTTCTGTTTTTTCATCATAGGTCACTGCCCAAATCTTTAAGAAATCCTCTAATACTCTCTCTTCTGGATCACTTTTTGCTGCCAATGCGCATAAAATTTGTGCCGCGCTTGCACGAACATGCCCATTTTTGTATGTAAGAGCCTGAACAAGTTGTTCCCAAACTGCATATGTCCAATCAACTGGTTCCTGCATTATTTTCATCAATTCTTCGTAAGATTCATATTGAATATCGCTGTCACGTTCTGTTAAATTACTAAAAAGTTGCATAATCTTTTTTTCCATGATTCATCCCTACCTTTATTGTTTCAGACCGTAATAATATTTTTATGTTTTATGGTACACTTAACTTACTTTGCGCAAAGAAGGTGAGTTTATGAATAAAATTAATTCTAGGAAACTGATTTTTAGAATGATTATGATTATTACTTTAATTGTAGCTGCATATTTTATTATCCCAGTTTCCGTTCCCGTTATATTAGCTGGTGTTACTGCATTTTTTTTAGAGCCAATTGTTATGTTCTTTAAACGGCGATGGAAAATGTCTCGGAAAATTGCAGTTGCGTTTATTTATATAGTGAGCGTTATTTTAATTTCCATTATTTGCTATTTTACTATTACACAACTTATGTCGCAAATAATTTCAATTTCAAAGCAAGCTCCCTATTATATTTCAAAACTATCAGAAATGTGGCTTAGTATGCAAGAAAACATTTCTAAATACACAGAAGACTTCCCTCCTGAAGTAAGTGCCTCGCTTCAAAGTACAACAATGGATTTCATAAAGAAAATCGAAGAATCTTTTTTAAACTTTTTTAATTATACTAAAGTTACAGCCTTCTTTGCTGAAATCCCAAGCCTATTTATCAGTCTTCTCGTTTATACGATTGCTCTATTTTTATTTATGCTAGATTTACCCAAGTTAAAACAAATCACCTATAAATATTTAAAGCCTAGCACTGCAAATAAATTAAAAATCGTCGCGAATCGTTTAAAGGATGCTATTTTCGGCTATATGAAGGCACATTTACTCGTTAGCTTTATTATTGGTGGCGTCACACTTATTGGGCTATTACTAATCCAACCAAAATACGCGATAACGATGACAATTATTATATGGCTAATTGATATTATTCCTTTCCTCGGTTCTATTATTATTTTGGCACCATGGGGGCTTTATCACCTGTTAGTAGGAAATATATCTATAGCTGTAAAATTATTCATCCTAGCTGCTATTTTACTCATTATTCGTCGAGTAGTCGAGCCTAAATTAATGGGTCACCATATCGGTTTATCAACTTTACCTACATTAATTGCCATGTTTATTGGTCTTCAGTTATTTGGTGTGATCGGTTTACTCGCAGGACCTTTTGTCATTATTTTTTTTATTGCATTAAAAGAAACAGGTATTATCAAGCTGAATTTTAAAATATAGCATTTTATATAAACATCAATTCAATCATCCCCTAAACAAAAAAAGTCATCTTTGTATTTTTTCTTTACAAAGATGACTTTTTTGTCATTTCAAACGTCTATATAATGTAAGGCTTATTGAACACGACCGAAGCCTACTAAATATTGGTTCCACCAGTCAAGTGACTCAACGACAACACCCTTATTTTGAGCGTCAATCATCGTGTTGTTACCTAAGTAAATACCAACATGCGCTACACCTGAACCATAGCTGAAGAATACTAAGTCACCTACACGGGCTTCACTTGCTGAAATACGTTGTGTTGCTGAATATTGTTGTGATGCTGTACGCGGTAAAGATACACCTGCTTGCTTGTAAGACCATTGTACAAGACCTGAGCAGTCAAATCCTGTCGATGGGTTATTGCCGCCCCAAACATAGCTAGTGCCTAGGAATTGCTTCGCAGTGGAAATAGCATCACCTGAAGATGCAGTCCCTGCGCCAGACCCAACAACGACTTTTTGTGAATTACCTTTTTTACCATCGCTATCATTGTTTTCATTGTTACTATTGCTATTATCGTTACCATTGCCGTTTGTTGCTTGTACAACTGGAGTAACTGCTTGAAGCGCACGTAAACGAGCTGCTTCTTCCTCTGCTTTTTTACGTTCTGCTTCTAAACGTTCTTCTTCTTGTTTCGTTGCAATTTCTGCCTTTAATGCAAGAGATTTCGCTTCGTTTTCAGCTTTTTTTACTTCCATTTCGCTTTCCTTTTGTTGAAGCTCTTGGAATTGCTTTTGAAGCTCTTTTTGTTTTTCATCTAATGTTGCTTTTTGTTTCTCTAAGTTAGCCTTATCTGCTTCTTGTTGATCTACTAATTCTTGGTCAGCATCCATTAATGTTTTTACCGCTACGACACGGTCCATTAAATCTGCAAAGCTTTTTGATTCAAGAACAACGTTTAAGTAAACACCCACAGTGTCATCTTGCGCTTGATACGCAGCCATACGCTCACTTAAAATTTTAGAACGTTGCTCAATACGCTTTTCAGTTTCTGTAATATCTGCATCAACGTCTTTAATATCTGTTTGTACTTTGTTAAATACTTTTACTTTTTCATCGATCTCTTTTTGTAAATTTGTTAATTCTTCTTGTAGCTTTTTAACTTCTGTATCTATTTTAGCTTTCTTATCAATCATTTGTTGAGATGTTTCTTCTGCGTGCACTTCTGTCGGTTGAACTGTGTTAAATAATAAGCCACCAGCTAGCGCTAATGCTAGCACCATCGACTTACGCCATTTATTGCGCTTACCCACGTTACTTCTTTCCCTTCATTAGTCAATTTCGCTCTTGGAGTTTTAATGTAATCAATTGAACGATTTATTTTGTAATTTCTTATATTTATATTAGCCTTTTAAAGTTTAGCATTATCAGCACAACTTTTATACTATTTCACACCTATTTAATCGTTTAGTAAAACTCGAAATATATTTGTAACATTTGTGTAAAATCTAAAATATTCTACAAAATACCGTTTCTTTCTACAAAATATCATTTTCAGCTACTTTCCTATTAGATTCGCTCACTAATTTGTAATGTTTTTGTAATATTTCTCGACGACGTTTTGAACATAAAAAAAGGTAAGGGAACATCTCCCCTACCTATTGCTTCATAGAACGTAACGCTTGAATAGAAAGCCGAACTAACAGAATAGCACACAAAAATAAACCTATGTATGCAGCTGTATTTAAGTAAACGGCGTATGAATCGTGAATAAATTGTGAGATTGCTAAAAGTGCTACAGAAATAATACCAAAGGTAATACCAACGAGAAGTAAGACCAAACGGGAAAACAGATTTGTAATAAAACGTGCATTATGCTCATCCGAAAAAACATCGTGATGTAAAATAATTTTTCCGCTCTCTACTCGTTGAATAAGCTGATCAACCCGTCTTGGCATTTTGCGTAATGTCGGAATAAGCATTGATAGTTCTTCTTGCAAGCGTTCCTTTGTTGCCATCGGTTCTTTAAATGGCTTTAGGAGAGATGCCCGCATATACGTAGATGAAAAATCTTTCGCTTCCATAAAAATATCAAAACGCGAATCAATTACCCGTAACGTCCCATCTAATGTTACTAATGATCGTAGCGCTAAACCTACTGCGGGATAGAAAGCAAGACCGAAATCACGGACAACCGTAAATAACGCATGTATCAATTCTTCTGTTGGAATTCGATCCACGTAAGAAATCTTCAACAAAATTTGATCAATGGCTTGCTCCATCTTTGCACGCTCTGCATGATCAGCATTTTCAACCAATAGTGTTAGACCATCATATAAAATATTTGAATCATTTAGCTGAATCCCCATTAAAAATAGCTTTAAGCCCTCTTGTTGTGTAGCCCCCAAACGACCAACAGCCCCAAAATCAAGGAGGATTGGTGTACCATCCTTCTCATCAATATGAATATTTCCCGGATGAGGATCTGCATGAAATATACCTGAAAATAGCATCTGCTCAAAGAAGGAATATAAAACAGTACGCGCAAACTGCCTACGATCAATTTCTAAACTATTAAAAACAGCCGCACCATCTGCAACACTTTTCCCCCGTACGTATTCCATGACAATAATATTTTCATCACAATATGCTGTATAGATTTTAGGAATACGCACCTTATAATCGCTTTTAGCAAGGGCATTAGTCACTTGCAATGTATTCCGAACCTCAATATCTAAATGAATTTCCTCGCGTAATCCATCTGCAAATCCTCTAGCAAGTTCTCGAAAGCCCAACGATTCAGCCCATGTAGACTTGCTTGTTAGCCAATTAGAAAATTCCTCCAAAATCTCAAGGTCGTCTCGCATGATCCCCTTTATTTCTGGTCGCAGTAGCTTCACCACGACTTCATCATAATTCTTTAATCGCGCCTTATGTACTTGTCCAATAGACGCTGCCGCAATAGGCTCCATTTGAAAACTTGCAAATATCTCATTCACCGGCTTAGGAAGTGAACCTTCTAAAATTTGAGTTACCTGCTCTGACGGTAAAGGCTTCACACGATGCTGCAGCCTCTCCAATTCGTCAATAAAGATGGGTGAAAACAGTTCCTTACGTGTAGAAAGCACCTGACCAAATTTAATAAATATCCCACCACATTGCTCCAAAGTAGACCTTAAAGCAATCGCAAGCTCCTTTTCATTTTCTCGTTGTCTTGCGTATTTAATCGTTTGCACAACACCATTTGTCACAGCTATTTTTAACACCTGTCGTAAGCGCTTTTGTTGTCGCCAGTAGCTACGAAGGCGCAACAATAAATTTTTTTGGTCATTACGACGATCTCCAGCTGTAATACCACTTGAGTCAAAAAGCTCAAAAACAAGGTAGAGCAGCATAGAAATTAGCAGCATGCTACCAAGCCAAATAAGTGTACTGACCTCTGTCACCGTTTGCATCACTGTTTCAGACAAAAAATCTGTATGGCGCAAATAAGAATACCAGTAGACAAAGGACGTCAGCGTCACACTAATAACTACAGAAAGAACCCTACGAACAAAATTGATATTTGAGCCAATTAATCGACCACTTACAAAATAAATAATCCCTGATACGGCAATGATTTGGATTAAAAATTTCAAAAAAATCAACAGCGTCACCTCCGATGCTACTTCCTAATACTGCTAGTATAACAAATTACGATCTGTACTTCTTTTAATATAAAACGAATCCATTTTGAAAAAAGATCTCTCAAAATGGATTCTGTATATTTAAATATCTGTTTTTACAAAAGATTACTCACTCTTGTTACTTACTGTATCATTTATCGATTTGCGGCTTTATCATTGCACCTTTTTTCGGCATTAAATCGCCATCTATCTCTTCAAAAAATAGAGGCAGTCCTTCTGCTAAGACAGGGTGAATAACTTTAGTAGGATCTTGTCTTTGATGATGAATATGTAAATGAGGCTCTGAGGATGAACCGCTATTCCCAACACGTCCAATGACATCTCCTGGCTCTACAGTATCTCCCACTTCAACGGTGACGCTATCTTTTTTCAAGTGATTAAGTAAAAGATAAGTGCCTGATTCTTTTATTTTTATGTACACATAATTTCCTTCTATTGACGTAAAATCTTCTGTCCCTGGTGTAATGTCAACTTCATCATTTGAAACAGCGACAACAATTCCAGAAACCGGTGCATTAATTTCTTTATTCCATATCCCGTAATCCTCATTGCTATCACTGTTAATGTTATAAGGCTCCATTACTAAATCATAGGCCCATCGCTCTGATGCCCATACTGCATGTGGTAAATTATCTTTAACATGATTACCGCCCCACCCAACAACAGTTTCTTCAGTTAAAGGCCAACCTACAGTTATAGATGGTTGAGTACGTTCAATAGTGTTCGGATAAGCACAAAGAATAATATTCATAGTCATTAAAATTGGAAAGATGAATATGATGTTTATCACTATATTCATAAACAACTTAACACTTCTTTGCTTTTTAACAATTAATATGATTAACATGACAAAATTAATCATCAATCCTATAGCTCCTACTACTGGTAAAATTAATTTAAGTATTGTCCATGAATATACACCGAATAGATCACCAATAAAAAATGCACTGATCCATAATAATAAAATAAGCGCTATTAACACACCATTTGTATAACCATACTTCCGCAACAATTTTTTTAAAATAAACTCGTTCCTCCCTATGTCAAAAATCCACAATCATCATTACTAAATATAGCAATTTAAGGATAAAGTGCCCATACGACCTGAGATGTAAATTTAGAAAGCTATAATAAAAAATACCTTTAAACAAAAATTGTCTAAAGGTAAAAGGCATTGAACGTTTTATAATTTTTTCGAATTTGTTACGTAATTTATCTCATCGTTTCTAAATAGCTTGTAAGAAATTCTGTCAATTCACAGCATCCTTTAATTTGTTGAAAGGACCTTCTCCCAATCTATTGTGCCATTTTTAACTTGTTCCCGTTTTTCTTTATTCATAATATCATTAGGACGTCCACCGTTTGGCCAATCTTTATCATGATTAGCCCATTCAGGTCGATCCTGCGATAAAATATAGGCTGCTAAATCTGCAGCATCTTGATCTGTCAAAGTTCCAGCTGCTCCTATTGGCATATTGGTTTTAATGTAGCCAGCCATTTTTGACATACGTGCCATACCCGCTCCATCATTAAATGAATTTTCACCCCATAATGCCGGACCTGTATTAGCACCAGTACCTGAACCATCAACTGCATGGCAAGTAATACAAGACTGGGCATATAACTCTTCACCGTTCGTTACGTCCGGTATAGGAACGTTTTTCATAGTACTTGTACCTGCCCATTCACGCTCCGCTCCAATAGGTACACCTTCTGAAATATAGGTGAAGTATGAGACCATAGCTTCTAACTCTTCGCTGTTCATGTCAAATTTTTTACCGTTCATACTACGAACCATACAACCATTAATACGCTCTTCAATCGTTACAACATCTCCTGATCGTGCAATATATTGCGGATAATTCGCTGTAACCCCAACTAATGACGCAGCTTGCTCATCAATGCCTGCTCCTGCATGACAGCTTGTGCAAGACAATTGATTCCCAACATATTCATCTGCAGCTACATGTGTATTATTGACAAGCTCATAGCCATTTAATATCGTTTCTTTCATAGGTCCATCTGGTACTTCTTCAATACTCGGCGGTGCATAGACAGCTGACTGAGCAGCTGCTGTTGTTGGTATTTTTGCCTGTTCTGCGGCTTCTTTGCTTTCTCCGTTAGCATCACCTAAAATTTTATCACTAATGACTGCCCCGACAAAAAGTGTACCTGCTAATAATACTGTCCCCGCTACTCCTGCTACTATAGGTTTCATCTACAATACCCCCCTTTGTATAATCACCTATATTTTAGCAAGATAGCATATTTTTCGATGTGATTTTCCTCACACCTCGTGCAAATAGAACCATTCAGATGATAAAAATGGATAAATTTTGTAGTAATTATTGTTATATAACACAACAAACACAACTTAATACCTGTCGCAGTATGTATAAATTCCTCCAAAAATGCCGAGCACAGCATTGTACCCGGCATTTTAGAATTCCCTTATAATTTACATTCACCATCAGCACAAGTAGCTTCACCGTCGCCTACCATCTTTAAGACCGGCTGAATACCCGCTATCTCTGCCGCTTGATGCAAAGTTCGTACGAAAACCTCATTCAGCTCCGCCCCTTTAATTCCGTAACGATTTTCAAAAACAAAGAACGGTACACTTTCTACACCTAGCTGTTGAGCATCATATCGATCCTTATCAAAATCTTCACTGAAGTCCTTTGACGAAAGAACACTCTTCGCTATTTCAACATCTAAGTCTAAATCTTTTATGACTGTTAATAAAAATGTATCCTCATTTAAGTCTTTTCCTTCTGTAAAATAGCCACTCATAAGTGCCTCTGTATAGGCTCCCTCTTTGTCAAACTGCTTTGTCCACTTTGCCAATCGATGCGCTTTTTCAGTATGCGCTGTTTTCATATTTTGAAAATCGTAATGTAACCCAACCTCTTCAGCACGCATTGCTATACCCTTAGTTAGTTCCTTTACTTCTTCTAAAGTTGAATCATATTTTACAGCCATACTCTCATATAAAGCTGGCGCATTTTCCTTAGGCGTATCTAAACCAATTTGATATGCTTTGTATTCAATTTCTACTTGCCCTGTATAACCTGCTATGTCAATGGCACGTTCCAATTCTCGTTTGCCAATGTAGCAAAACGGACATGTAAAATCTGAGAAAACCTCAATTTTCATTTTCTACAACCCCTCTACAATATATCCATCCAAATTTTAATGGCCGTTGCTAAAATAAGCACCGCTAAACTGCCTTGTAAAACTTTTGTATTTAATTTTTTCCCTGCTTTTGCACCTAACGGGGCTGCTATTAAGCTAGCTACAATCATAATGAATGCAGGATAGTAATCAACTTGACCCGTCATCAATTTTCCAATTGTCCCACCTATTGAGGATATTAAGGTAATGGCAAGGCTTGTAGCGATTGTCATACGTGTTGGTATCCCTAATATCACTAGCATTATAGGTACTAACAAGAAGCCACCAGCTGCCCCAACAATCCCCGACCCAACACCAACAATAAACGCTAATATAGCTGCTATTGGCTTATTGAACGTTACTTCATCCAACGGCTTGTCGTCAATTTGCTTCTTAGGAATAAACATCATCACCGCGGCAATCAATGCCAACACACCATAAACGACGTTAACCCCCGCTTCTGATAAAAATTTGGAGCCATAACTACCAACGAAGCTTCCTACTAATATGGCACCACCCATATAAATAATCAGTGATTTATTTAAATAGCCACCTTTTCGATATGCCCATACCCCAGCAATAGAAGCAAAAAATACTTCTACTGCACTAATGCCTGATACCTCATGTGCCGAAAATGTAGCAAAACCAAATAAAGGCGGGATATATAATAACATTGGATATTTTATAATCGCCCCGCCAATCCCTAGCATTCCCGATATATATGAACCCACAAAGCCAATCAAAAATATTGTAATGACCCATGCCAAATCCATCTTTTTTCCTTCTTTCTAGCCACTCATCCCTACCAATATCAAATGAAAGGAGGGGTGTTCTAAACTTCAAACCGAAGAAACAACCCTCACTAGCCTTAAGCTTTTTGAATAAAGAATGTAATGACACCAGCCTCTTCACATTTATCTAAAATTGCATGACCGCCAGCTTTTGCCCAAGCAGGAATATCCGCCAAAGATCCCTTATCTGTTACTTGAACCTCTAAAATTTCACCTGAAGCCAATGTATCGATAGCTTTTTTTGTTTTCACTATAGGCATTGGACAAGATAAGCCCTTTGCATCTAAATGTAAGTTTGATTTCATATTTTTCTCCTTTGGAACAGCAAAGGTTGTAAACCATTTTGCCAGTTCTAATTGTTTTCACACAACTTTACAAAAATAGGATATAGCATATTATCGAACTGCACAGCGATTCGGACCAATTTCCATCTCTGTTTGCTCATCTTGCGCAGGGGTCAGCTTCCCCATATTTACTTGACGAATTTCTTGATAAGCATTTGGCTGCGGAGGCAAATGATCTGTCACAATGCTACGGAAATTAACTGCATCTTCAATATTTAAACCGTGATTTTCTGCAAATAATCGCCCGAGACGTTTTGCAACAGTCCCATCTCCATTTAATTCATCAATAATCATAAAATGAGCTGGTAAAACAATCAGTTCATCCGATAATTCTCTATATCGCTTGTAAAGTGTTTCGCGCAAATCACCCACCCAATTTTCAGCAAGACCCGCTAAATCAGGGCGTCCAATTGAATCAATAAATAAAATATCTCCGGTTAATAAATACTTGTTGTCCACAACGAATGACGTTGAACCAATTGTATGACCAGGTGAATAAATCGCTCCTACATCAATTTGGGATGCGCCAATTTGGACAGTTGTTCCATCAATTAAAGGTGCATAGTCAAACACAACCTCTTCTGCATCTTTTGGCGGTAAATAATACGTAGCACCAGTTGCAGCTGCGATATGGCGTCCCCCAGATATATGATCCGCATGCAAATGTGTATCAAATACATATTTAATTTTTACGTTTTTATCATCTGCAAAGCTTGTGAATGCGTCTGTAAAACGCACAGCATCGATAATAGCCGCTTCGCCACCAGAAATGACCATATAAGAAAGACAACCCTTCCCTAAACGAACAAATTGATAAAGCTCACCACCACCTGTTAAATCCCCTACTTTAATCGGTTCTAAATATTCACTCCACGTTTTCATTCCACCTGCTAAATAAGCAACTGTACGTCCTGCTTCTGATAGCATCTCAGCTACCATCATCGATGAACCTTCTTTCGCACAAACGACTAACACATCTTTATCCGTTGGAATCTCCGGTAAAATATCCTCGACACCATCTAAAAGCTCAAAATACGGAATATTAAGATACTCAAATTTACGCCCATCAATTTTCCAATCTTCGAATGCATCTGCATTTCGAACATCTAAAATAATTAACTCTTCATTGTTAATTACCTTTTCCGCCACTTGGGCTGCGCTCCATTTTAGAACTGACACTTCACTTACCCCCTGCAGTATTATTCTGTTGATTTTTTTAGCGGGTGTTTGGATACCCGCTAAAAGAAGTTAAATTAGAATGTTAATGATGGTGCTGCATCTTTAGCAAACTCCAAGAATGTCACCGCTCCCCCAACTTCGATACCATCAATAAAATCCTCTGTCGTTAAACCCATTACATCCATCGTCATTTGACACGCGATAAATTTCACGCCTAATTCCTGTGCCATTTCTACTAATTGCGAAATTGCTGGTACATTGGCTTTCGCAAAGCCTTCTGCATAATGCTCCGCCCCCGCAGGCATCGGCAATGCATACATTCCTTGTTTATGAATTAAATTCAACCCTTCGAATGTGAAGAAAATAGCCACTTCTTTCTCTGAAGCTGCCGCCGCAGTTGCAATATTAAACACCTTATACGCATCGAAAAGACCACCGTTACTTGCAATTATCGCTACTTTATTTGACATAATAAAATTCCTCCTAAATGTTTTTTATTAAAGTACCCTTCCAGGATGTCATACCTGGCAAAACGTTATATACCCTCGCAAAGCCATGTGCCGAGAGCCTTTGTGCAGCTAAATCACTGCGCTTCCCAGTTCGACAAATAACATAAATCTCTTGCTCTTTATCTAGCTCAGAAAGGCGTGCCTCCAGCTCCCCCATCGGTATAGACTTTGCTCCCTCAATATGACCAAAAGCAAATTCTACCTCCTCACGCGCATCAAGAATTAACCCTTCTCTTTTCGTGACTTGCTCTAACTCAATTGTGTGTTCAAACGTTTTTTCATCCAACATGTCATTTGAACATTTACGAATGTAATGCTTAAGCACATTTTCCTCTTCCACTGTCCCAATATATTGGTGACCCACAGTTTCAGCCCATGCAGTAAGATCCGCCTTTGAACCTTTATCTGTTGCTAACACCTCTAGAATTTGACCATCCACTAACTCAGCCATCATCTTCTTTGTTTTAACAATCGGCATCGGACAAGAAAAACCTTTGGCATCCAGCTGAAAATCCACCTTAATACTCATAACTTCCGCCCCTTAATACCTATATGGGTATTATTTTTACTAAAAAAATATAGCAAACGCTACTGATTCCCTTACTTTACTTCACCTTCCCAAGCGAGCATACCTCCTACCATATTAGATACATCAAAACCTCGGCTTTCTAAAAAACGAGTAGCATTACCACTGCGAACACCAGATCGACAGACTATAACATATGGTTCATTTTTATTCAGCTCATGCATCCGAAATTCAAGTAAGCCTAGTGGAACATGAATGATACCCGGAATATGTCCTGACTCCACTTCGTCTAATTCACGTACGTCAATTAAATTTAATGCCCGACCTTGTTCTATAACTTGTTGTACTTCCTTTGCTGAAATCTCTTTCATACTATTCTCCTCCTAATATGCGCTCATACCACCACGGACATTTGTTACACGCTCAAAACCCTGTTTTTTCAATCGCTTACACGCCTGACTACTACGCATGCCACTTTGGCAGATGACAATGATCTCTTTATCCTTTGGTAATTTGTCAAAGCTAGAACCGAGAGGAATATTTTTGAATTGCGGGATGTTTCGCCCCTTATATTCAGCCGGTGTGCGTACATCGATAAAAACTTTATCCTTGTCATTCAGTATATTTTTCAATTGTGCCGCTGAAATTGTCTTTACCCCTTTCGTTGGCTTCATTCGCCACACGAAGAATGCTATTACAACAGCAAGTATCACCCATGTTTCCAAGTAGTATCGCCTCCTCTCTTATACTATTTAGGGTATATAAAATTTATCTACTTTTCACGACTAGATCCATTGCCTCCTGGATGACTTCATTCATTTTTTCAGCATCCCCTTCAGCAGTCGTTACACAATCCAATAAATTTTCACTAACAATAACTCCAATAGTCCGATCAACCGCAGAACGCACGGCAGATAGCTGTGTAATCACATCTTTACAGTTTTCTTCTTCTTCCATCATGCGTAAGACACCACGCAGTTGACCTTCTATACGCTTCACTCGATTAGCTGTTTTTATACCGTAAGCCATACCGTTCACGCCCCCTTTCAAAACGATTGATTGCACTCGCTTACGAGATTTATAATATACCCCATTAGGTATATTGTCAACGTGAATGCTTGGACTTTTTGAAGCGCACGATCTGGAGAGTTCTTGTTCTATCTGTCGCTCCGCTACCTCTATCCGCTCTGAAGATTCTATCCGTCACCTTGCCACTTCTATCCGTCGCTCAACATCCCCAACAAAAAAAATCCCTGCCATGAGCCGTTACTCATAACAGGGAAATCCATTATTATTATTTTGCTAGCTGCATTGCCGGACCAAAGAATTCATAATGAATTTTTTCGTCTTTCACGCCAATTTCATGTAACTTTTTAATAACTGCTTCCATAAAACCAACAGGTCCACAAACGTAAACATCTGTATTATTGGCTACTTTTTCAGCTAATAATTCTGTTGTGATCAGTTTATCTTCATCTGAATATAACGCTGTATAAGTTGCATTTGGTAGTGCATTCACTTTCCCTTGAATATCATCACTAAATGCCACTACTTTTTCATTGCGCGCACATTGGATAAAGTTCACTTCATTAGCCGCATCATCTTTCAATGATTGCAACATACTGTTTAATGGTGTTACACCGATACCACCGCTAACAAATGTAATTGGAGCAGCAGTTTCTTCTAAAACAAATAGCCCTGCTGGAGCACTTACATCTACTAAATCTCCAACTTGTAATACGTCGTGAATAAAGTTTGATACTTTACCATTTGGTGTATGATCGCTTTCACGCTTCACTGAAATGCGATAGCCCTCTTCTGCACTCGCTTGTGAAAGTGTATATTGACGGTTCAATAAATACTCTTCGCCTGGTACTTTCACACGGATACTGATGTATTGACCTGGCTCATACGCTGGTAGAGGAGAACCATCTTCATTTTCAAAGTAAATAGATGTGACAAGATCACTTTCTACTACTTTTTTCGCCACTTTCAATGGTTTAAATAAACGCCATCCACCATTACCCTCAGCTTTTTGATAGAGCTCTTCTTCTACTTGAATAAAGATATCTGCAATGACACCATATGCTTCAGCCCAAGCATTAATGATGTCGTCTGTTGCCGCATCACCAAGCACTTCTTTAATTGCTTTCAATAAGTTTTCTCCAACAATTGGATAGTGCTCAGGTAAAATACCTAGACTACGGTGTTTATGAGCAATTAACATAACTGCCGGTAAAATAGCTTCTAAATTTTCAATATGAACTGCAGCAGCATAAACTGTGTTTGCTAACGCTGTTTGCTGACGACCTTTTTCTTGGTTTGTATGGTTAAAAATATTTAATAATTCCGGATGAGCTTGAAACATATTTCTGTAAAACGTCTTCGTAATCTCTACACCATGAACCTCTAATACAGGAACTGTTGCTTTAATAATTTGAACTGTTTCTTGTTTTAACATATCGCTTACCACCCTTTCGTGATTACAATATAACGCTATCAACACGTTAAAGCAATATATAAAATACATCTTTAACAAAATAGACATAATTGATGTATTATAAATACATCTTTAAAAAAGTATTGAATTTATTATACTTCAATGTAAAAATGCTATAATTATTTTGAACTATAGAAAGTAGGGTGTTCTTATGCGCTTAACTTTATACACAGATTATTCTCTTCGAACACTCATATATTTGGGTGCGAAGGATGAAGGCCAATTATCAACGATCCAAGAAATTTCGGATGCTTATAATATATCGAAAAACCACTTAATGAAGG
Source organism: Lysinibacillus xylanilyticus (assembly GCF_001708185.1). Lineage (GTDB taxonomy): Bacteria > Bacillota > Bacilli > Bacillales_A > Planococcaceae > Lysinibacillus > Lysinibacillus xylanilyticus_A. The sequence continues at coordinate 87,407 of NZ_MDDN01000005.1, forward strand.
TGACACACCAACTTGGGTTATTAGGCTATATTGAAACGATTCGTGGGCGCGGTGGCGGTATACGTCTAGCAATTGATCCAACAACTATCACAATTGGTGAAATAGTACGTCATACAGAAGAGGATTTTCATCTTGTCGAATGCTTTGATAAAGAAAATAATCTATGTAAAATTGCACCAGAATGTCAGCTAAAAGGCGTATTATATGAAGCACTACAAGCCTATTTAGCCGTCCTAGATCGCTATACACTTGATGATTTTTTACATTCGAAAGAGAAGTTGATGGCACTGTTGCTTGGCGAATAAAAATACCCGCACAACTCAAAGTTGGACGGGTATTTCTTTATTATAATGCCTTAGAAAAGAAAATCATATCTAGTGCACGAATTCCATTTTCATAGATTGGCTCTGGGTAATTACTGAAAAAATCTTTTTCAATTGCTTCCATACGAAAACCAGCTTTTTGATAGAAGGCAATATTATCAATACTAGAATTTGCAGTTCCAACTATTATCGTTTTATATCCCTGAGATCGACAAACTGTTGTTATATGTCGTAGTGCTTCTTTCCCAAGCCCTTTACCTTGATACTTCGGTACAATCGCAATATTTTTTAACTCAACTGTCGTATCAGACTGTTCAAGAAGTAACGCTACACCCGCTAACTGCTCGCCACATTTAATCTCATATAATTCACCATCATTTAAATATTCTCGAACAGCGACTTCACTTTCATCAGCTAATAATAATTGTGGTACATAGTCTTCCCGTACACCTTCCACTTTCTTTAAGGCTGTGCGATATCGAACAAAATCTTCGCGCTCAAAAACATTTAAAACACACGGCTGCTTTTCTTTAACCTCTAACCATGAATGCTCCTCAGGAAAATCCTTTTCTACTCCTAATTGAATAAAAGGCAACTTCTCCTGTGCCTTTTGCGAGCGAATATTGACCATTCTAGCGCCTGCAAAAACACGCTCTAGCCCTAACTCAAAAAATGCTATATCTAAAATGGCCATTTTAGATTGGAGATTGTAGCCTTTTCCCCAAAATTCATAGCCAAGCCATGAACCAATATGACAACTCTTTTTATTGTGATCAATAAACATTAACGCCGTCACACCAATAAGTTGTCCTTCTTCATCTAAAACAACACGAGGGACTGTCTTTCCAGCCTCTTCGTCCACACATTCACGTTTAATAAAGTTAATCGTATCTTCAACTTTGCCAACAGGTAACCCTAGTGCATCTCGAACCTGTGGCATGGAAGACAACGCATGCATTGCTTCAGCATATTTTATATCGTGTCTTACTAAAGTTACTGTCATATTCTATTCTCCTTTTACCGTAATTTCGCCTTATTGCATCGGATTTTTTGTATCATCCTCTACCGGCATATGAAGTTAAGTTATTATTCAGTTCAATTATACGTTAGCTGCCAGGACACACCGAAGCGATCCTGAACCCAGGCAAATTGCTTAGAAAATCCATAATTATCAAGTGGCATTAACGCCTGTCCACCTTCTAAAACTTGAGCTACAAGACTGCCGATTTCTTCAGCAGACTCACATTCCACATAAATAGATGTTGACGGCGTAAATGTAAAGTTATGCTTTATCACACTATCATTGACCATAATTTTCAAACCTTTTAAATGAAGAACAGCCATTGCAACCTGTTGTGAGTTTTCCATATAAGTTAAGCTTTCTATCTGTAAATCAGAAAACCACTGTTGATACTGCTGAATAGCCTCATCGGCTTGTCCCTGAAACATTAAAAATGTAGTGGCACTTTTCATTTATTAATCTCTCCCTCGTATTTTGAAATCCATTGTGCTGGTGTCATTTTTGAAACAAGCTCTCCAATTAATTCATACGGAATAGTTTTAGTGCTTGTAAAACGAATACAACTTTTCCCCATATTGAGCTTTGTTGGTACTCGTTTCGCATATTCCTCTTGGAACCAAGAGAGCAACGCTGGATCTGAATAAATACCCATATGATAAACCGCAATATGACGTTTTTGTGTAGCTAGGCTTATAAAGGGTAACGGAGTATTCGGTGTGCAATGATAACCCTTCGGATACGTTGATAAAGGGACAACGTAGCTGATCATGTCATAATTCATACTTTCTTCAAAACCTTCTGGTAAGTTACTTTCGACCACATCCACAAGTTTGGCAAAACTCTCTCGCCATTTTTCATCTACTTGTTCAATATATGTGTTTTTCATACTCTGCCCTCTCTTCAACATAGTATTAGTGCTACCTGATGAACCTTCACACTACGCGATAAATTAAATGATAGGATGACCAATTTACATTGAATTTAGCATCGTCAATAGGTCACCTCAAACATCCTAAAGACCATTCGTCATTTACGCCTTACCCTCTGCTTTTGCCTTACGATACAATTTCTTTGTTTTGTAGCCTAATCTTATAATTTCACGCATTTCCCCCAAGCGTGCTACCTGTGTTTCTTCCTTTTTCGCACTATAAATATAACGAGCCCAGTCCTTTTGATAGCCTGGTGTTAATCCATCGTAAAATGCTAAATCATCTGGATGTTCTGCAAGTGAATTACGCAATGGAGGAACCATACTTTCATAGTCACTTACGCACTGACTACTGGCGGTTTTTTTCTTACCTCGCCCCTTGCCATCTTTCTTGATGCTCAATATAGAGAACGTCTCATCTAACGACATAAGACTTGCAAATTTATAATCACTGCCTACAATATATTTTTCATCGTCCACTTGAATAGCCGGGAAAATCTCATCCCGATGGATAAACTGTTCATATTTCTTATTTCCCTTTTTCGGATAAACAAAAAATAAATAGCCCTGTTCTGTGAGCGTGTTTAACTCTAATGCATTTTGTAAGTACGTTACCATTTCGTCAATATTAAACACAAAAGCAATAATACGATCATATGGCATTTCCCCTGATTGAGAAACCCCCTCTAGTATCAAATCCTGTGGCTGATGATGAATTGCAATGGATAATCCATCCTTAAGTTTAAATTTCTTTTGCATAGCTTTGGCCCTCTTCTAATTTTCCTCTTGGTTTTGATAGTATAGCTGATTTAGTGAAATTTTCGCACCAAAAAACGCTCGAACATTTTCTCGAGCGTTTGAGATTTACTTTATTTTTATAGTGGCCACTATTCCTTTAATAATCGGAATAGCTGTTCCAATCAGCACTATTGGTAGGAACCACCACCCTAGAGACGCTGCCTCTCCTAGAGAAATACGCACCATTTGGAATGATATAGCTGCAAATAAAATTAGGCAGAAGTTTTTTAATTCGTTTAACATTTTGCGGCTATTCAAATAAAATGCCTCTACATTTCTTTCGTTTAAGCGCGCTGGGTAATTATGCATATGCGGGGCTTTTTCGAGTAAACCTAGGAAAATCCATAGAAAAATTCCGATAAACGGAAGTATGAATAATTCTATTTTTGAGCCCCAACGATCAACTTCTCCTGCACCATTAAAATGACCTGGAATCTCTTTAGGTAATTTGCCCCACATGACAAAAATATAAAAAATGGATAGCACAAATAACCCGCCACCAATACAGTCCCATATCTTTTCATATTTTGTTTTTGGTAATTTTAAAATAGGTCTATACATCTTCCCACACCCCCGCTTACTTCTTTATTCATTCTGCGTTGCTATCGCTTATCAAGTTTCAAATTTACGAAAATTGTCATAATTAAAAATGTTTTATCGGTAATTATCCGCTTCCACTAACAGCAAAACGGCAATTTATTCTGCTTTTTTTATTATTCTAACTACAACTTACTTCCTTTTTTAATACTATTGATCAATGTGAAAATACTCATAATACTTTGTAAAATTCATATAATCTGATATAAATGGTATATATACATATTTCAAATTTTTGTAACATTTCTACTAAATTACTGAGAAAGGGAACTACAACTATGCGATTTACAATCTATAAGAAATTAATACTCGCTTTTTTTATTGTTATTTTAGTGTTGGTCGGCACAATCGGATTAAATATCAAACAACTTAATTCCGTAAACGAGACGTATCGTTTGTTACTCGAAGAACAAACAACTAAATCTCTTAGTATTCAAGAACTACAAGTGATTGCTAAACAAGAAATTGTAAGTATGAGGGGTTATCTATTACTTGGGGATAAACACAATCTTCAAAGTAATACAGAGTCACGTGAAGAATTTAAAAAGAAATATGATGAATTAATGGCATCATTCGATTCTAAAAAATCTATTGAATTATTAGAGGCTATCCATAAAAGTGAGCAAGATGTCCAACGGTTCGCAGATCGCATGTTTTCATTAAGGGCTGCCGGAGAAACAGAGAAATATGAAAAACTGGATAGCACACAAGGCCGCCTTATTATTAAACAATTTGACGAACGCGTAGAAAACCTTGCCGACTATCAAGAAGAATATATAGCAGGGAATATCGCTGCTACATCAAAAGAGATAGAAGCCATTAAATCCCAAATGATTATTCTTGGCGTGTTTGCTGTTGTCCTTAGTCTGATCATTGCTATTGTCATAGGAAGACTTATTTCCCGCCCTATTAAAGGTATGGCAAAGACTGCTAAAAAGATTGCTGAGGGCGATTTAACAGCTGAACAAATTCACATAAAAAATCGAGATGAAGTGGGTGATTTAGCGCTTGCCTTTAATCAAATGGCGCTAAATTTAAAGGATCTTATTACAAATGTACGTCATAACACCGTGCAGGTAAGTGGCTCTGCTGCTGAGTTAACCGCAAGTGCCGAGCAAACAATCCAAGCAACAGAACAAATTACTTCCTCCATACAAGAAGTTGCAAGTGGCTCCGAAGCTCAAGGCAAAAATGCTACTGAGAGCTCAGAGGCTATGAAAAATATGACAAAAGGCATTCAACAATTAGCTACAACCACAGCTGCCGTTTCTGAACTGGCTATAGAAACAAATACAGAAGCTTACAAAGGGAATGAATCACTACACCGTGTGATTGCACAGATGGACACAATTAATTCAGCAGTTTTAGAATCTGCTAGCGTTGTGAAAAATTTAGGAAATCATTCCGTTGAAATCGGAAATATTATTGGCCTCATTACGGATATCGCGGAGCAAACAAATTTACTAGCACTGAATGCTGCAATTGAAGCAGCTCGCGCAGGGGAACACGGTCGTGGCTTTGCTGTAGTTGCCGAAGAAGTAAAGAAATTAGCGGATCAATCCAAGCAATCTGCTGAACAAATTGCCAGTCTGATTTCAGAAATACAACGAGAGACAAATCGTGCAGTTACCGTAATGGATAATGGAACACAAGAGGTTCAAATAGGTATGCAAGTTGTAAACGTGGCTGAAGAAGGCTTTTCAAAAATCGTTGACCTGATCGCACAAGTATCCAATCAAATTCAAGAGGCAACGACAGTTTCTGAAGAAATGTCATCAAGTGCTGAGCAAATTTATGCATCCTTCGATGAAATTGCAATCATTGCACAAACGTCCTCTTCAAATCTACAAAATGTAGCTTCTGCTTCTGAAGAACAACTAGCAACTATTGAAGAAGTTGCCGCTTCTGCTGCTACATTATCAAACATGGCCGAAGAATTACAAACACAGGTTTCACGTTTTAAGGTGGAGTAAAAATGATAAGAGTAAGTGAAACTCCCCTTTCAGCAAAGCTTAACATTAACGACCTTAACCTAAATTTATTAACGAAATAATAGCATTAATTTCAAAACTGTTAAAATCCATTTTTTCAGGTATTCAAGCATAATTTGATAATTCAAATGAACTCTAAGAAACTTGATTAATCTATCTTGTTTTTTCTCTAAAAAGGGAGAGGAAATATGATGCCTCTCCCTTCTATATTATTTTTATCTACTTCTTATGTCATTTCATGCTCAATTACGAAACCAACTTGATACACCATTGAGATACTACGGGAAGATGCGCCCATCAACTGTTCAGGTGCCAAGGAATCCGCTTAGGAAAAGCCGCTTATTTGTACTTTTCACTTAACGTTTGTAGCATTTCAATTACTGCTGCTTCCTCACTTGATACTTGTAAGGACGCAAGCTCACGCACTTTATGCTCACCTACACAAACACTTTCTTTGGCCTTTACAAACATAGACGCATCATTCGCGTCATTACCAAATGCAATGAAATCACGTTCAGCAATACCTAGCTTCGTTAAACCATTCCATTTATCTATGCCATTTGGGCTCATATCTACAATATTTTCTGATGTATGTTCATATATCGAGATTGGTAACATCTTTAACTCTACTAATAGTTCATTTAGATGCTCTCCAGGAAATAATACAATTTTCACTATATCCTTAAGGTCCTGTAACGCTACTTTTCTTGCAAGCTTTAACGGATCTAAATTTTGATAAATTGGATGTGCCTCACTACCTGTATATGCATAATCCCAATCACCATCTACTAAATACGGCAGTTGGTATGCTGAAATAATGTTTTGAATCGCTTCTACTATTTCTGCCTCAAATGCTGTTACCTCAAGTGTTTCGCCATTTCGTGCAACAAATGCCCCATTTCCCCCGACCATTGGAAATTGACGCATTGTTTCAGGTAATACCGGCAATAAATCACGAATTGGACGAGCTGATGCAAAGATGATTTCATGCCCATTCTCTATACAAGCTTCTAGAGTACTAGTAATTCCCTCACTTAATGGTTGTCCCTTAAAACAAATCGTACCGTCTAAATCAAATACAAATTTCATAGTCACACCTTCTTTCTAAACTGTTAATTACCTAAATATTATCTCATAAATTTTTACATTTATTGCGAAAAATATCGATTATTATCATAACGTGGGATTGATTTCCGTTCCGGCTGGGCGCTTTGTTGCTGTCGCTTCGCTTTCGCACAGATAAAACCTTGTTGCTGTCGCTTCGCTTTCGCACAGATAAAACCTTGTTGCTGTCGCTTCGCTTTCGCACAGATAAAACCTTGTTGCTGTCGCTTCGCTTTCGCGCAGATAAAACATTGTTGCTGTCGCTTCGCTTTCGCACAGATAAAACCTTGTTGCTGTCGCTTCGCTTTCGCACAGATAAAACCTTGTTGCTGTCGCTTCGCTTTCGCACAGATAAAACCTTGTTGCTGTCGCTTCGCTTTCGCGCAGAGCAGAGCTTCCTGGGGGCGTCCGATGAGCCGCTTGGGCCAAAAGGATGTTGGTCACGAAGGCGTTATCACAGGACGTGATGTTTTTAGCCTTCGTTCCTCTATTCGCTGATCCCCAAGGAGTCGCCAAGTCTCCACTCCAATCAACCTATATACATGGCATACGATTTAACAACACCATCCCCAAATTCCGGAGATAAGTCATAAATAAGGGGGTTTTTTATTACTATCAAATGATTAACTTTATAACAAATTGTTGCCCCATTACGACAAGACAGAAAAAAAATAATTTTTAGAATATTATTGACATTCACGCGATATCCAAGTAATATTGCTTTCAACAACACATTGTAGGCCAAGATTGGAAATAGTAGAAATGCAAGTGTACTTGTAGAGAGTCGGTGGTTGGTGCAAACCGATAGACACACATTTTGAACTCGTCCATGAGCTACTCCCCGAACCTTAAGTAAGGGATGTCGGTTTCCTCCGTTAACGGGATAGACAGTAATGGCTGTCGATAAGGGGACTTTCTCTGTAAAGAGAGGGTCAATTAGAGTGGTACCGCGAGCATAAACTCGTCTCTATATTTTTATAGAGACGGGTTTTTTTATTTTTGTAAAAATCCATTGGCCTAGGTGTAGATTTCGTCTCTATTGCGCAAGGCTGAGACATGATCAATATAATAACAACTACTACAAAAGGAGTGTTTGAAAATGGGAAGAAAAATTTGGGTGTTTGATACAACTTTACGTGATGGCGAGCAAGTGCCAGGTGCAAAACTGAATTTATACGAAAAGGTAGAGATAGCACAGCAACTCAAAAAATTAGGCGTCGATATTATCGAAGCCGGTTTCCCTGCTTCATCACAAGGTGATTTTGATGCAGTCAAAGCTGTTGCACAAAGAGTTGGTAATACAAGCGACATAATGATTACTGCTTTAGCACGTGCTGTAAAGTCAGATATTGATGCTGTTTATAACGCTGTAAAATACGCTGAAAATCCTATGATTCATATGGTACTTGGTACTTCTGATATTCATGTTGAGAAAAAATTTAGCAAGTCCAAAGATCAAATTCTACAAATTGGCGTGGATGCCGTAAAGTATGCAAAAACGCTTCTACCGCAAGTCCAATATTCAACAGAAGACGCATCTCGTTCAGATTTCGAGTATCTTTGGAAAACGATTGAAGCCGTTATGAAGGCTGGTGCAACAATGATTAATGTACCTGACACAGTCGGCTTTGCAGAGCCAGAAGAATTCGGGGCCATGATTTGTAAACTAAATGATCGCATGAAAAATTTAAACGATAGTGTTTTACTAAGTGTTCATTGTCATAACGATCTTGGTATGGCAACTGCTAACACACTTGCTGCAATTAAAAATGGCGCTGACAAAGTAGAATGTACAATTAACGGCATTGGCGAACGTGCAGGTAATGCGGCCTTAGAAGAAGTTGTAATGGCGCTAAAAACACGTAGCTCTGTGTACAATGCTGAGACACGTATCAACACAAGAGAGATTATGAATACATCACGTCTTGTTTCTAGCTTTATGGGTCTAGACGTGCAAGTAAACAAAGCCATTACTGGAGATAATGCCTTTGCACATTCATCTGGTATCCATCAGGACGGTCTTCTTAAATCACGTGATGCTTATGAAATTGTTCATCCAGAAGATGTAGGTCTTGACGATATGGAGCTGGTTCTTACAGCTCGCTCGGGGCGTCACGCAGTGAAAAATGCCCTTGAAAAACTTGGCTTCTCAAACCTGTCGACCGATGAATTTGAAGGGATCTTCGAAGGCTTCCTGAAGCTTGCGGATGCGAAGAAAGAAGTTTACGATCACGATTTATACGTTATTGTGGAAAGCTACTATGAAAAACATGACGCAAACAATGCGAATGCCACTCATTATAGCGATCAATTCTTTAATTTCGATGATTTACAAGTCGTCAGCAACGCGAGCTTCCCTTCAGCCAGTGTAAAAGTTCGTAAAGGTGACGAGGTATATAAAGCAAGTGCAGTTGGCTCAGGTCCAATTGACGCCCTTTATTCAGCTATCGCAGAAATTACAAACATTGATGTAAAACTTGTGGAATATAATATCAATAGTGTTTCTCGTGGTAAAGAAGCGCTTGGTAAAGTAAAAATTACAATCGAGCACGAAGGCGAAAAGTATATCGCAAAAGCTGCAGATACAGATATTTTAAAAGCCAGTGCGCTAGCTTATATTAATGCCATCAATAGCATTGTGGTTGCTAAATTAACGCCTGTTATGAACTAAATAATAGATCAATTATACCTCGGCATAATTACCTTCGGAAAGAAGTTAAAAGCAGTATGACATTATTGAGTCATACTGCTTTCGTATTTTTCCTATCGACTGCCTTCCACTAACTTTTGATACTCCTCTTCAATCAATTCAACATTAAGACGTTCAAACAGTGGTGTCACTTCACTAATGCTTTCTGGCAATTCTACTTGCTCACGCCACTTCACTTCATCCATGCCTAACATTTTTCTCACTTTCTCAGCTGAAAACGGTAAGAATGGATGGAGTAGCTGACCTAGATTAGCAATTATATAAACACATGTTGCAAGTGTCTGATTCCCAGCTTCCACATTGTCCTTCACCTGTAGCCATGGCTGTTGCTCGTCAAAATAGCGATTAGCTGCACGAATATATTCAAAAATAGCCTCTAAAGATTGTTTAAAATGACCCGCTTCAATATGTGCCCCAACATCATGAAACAGCTGAGTCGTGTGCTTTTGAATAGTACCATCTACCTCTGCATGAGGAACTTTACTATCGAATGATTTCTCTAAAAACTTCAATGTACGATTAACAAAATTACCATAAGCGCCAAGTAACTCACCGTTATGACTATAAATAAATTCTCGCCAAGAAAAATCAGTATCACGGTTTTCAGGTGCGTTCATGGTTAAAAAATAACGAATAGAATCTGCATCATAACGACTTAAAATATACGGCACCCATACCGCCCAGTTTTGGCTCGTCGATAATTTTCGTTTTTCTAATGTTAAATATTCATTGGATACAATATGTGAAGGTAAAGCCTTTGCTCCGATTCCCATTAGAATGGCCGGCCAAATAACGGTATGGAACGGGATATTATCCTTCCCATGCACATAATACGAAATCGTTTCTTCATTCCATAAATCTTCAATAGCTATTTGATGTTGCTTTGCCCATTCGATACTTGCTGTGAAGTAACCTGCTACTGCTTCAATCCACACATATATTTTTTTACCTTCAAAGCCTGGTACTGGTACATCTATTCCATTTGGCAAATCCCTCGTTACAGCACGGTCTGGAACCCCTTCTGCTAAGTAACGCTCCGTTAAACCTATAGCGTTGTCTCGCCAACGTTTCTCTGCCTTTGCTTCTGCTAAATAAGTTTCGAGCTTCTCTTGAAACTGACTAAATGCAAAATAAAAATGCTCTGTCTCCTTGATTATTGGCTCATTCCCACAAATTTTGCAGCGTTTATCAATTAAATCGAGCGGATCTAAAATTGTAGCGCAATGATCACATTGGTCACCTCGTGCCTTCGCACCACAGTTTGGACATACCCCCTCTACAAATCGGTCCGGTAAAAACTGATTATCCGTTTCACAATAGGCTTGTTCAATTTTCTTTTTATATAAAAAATTGTTTGCTAGTAGTTGTAAAAAAATTGTCTGAACAGATTCATGATGGTGCTTAGCGTCTGTTCTCGTATACAAATCATACGTAAATCCTAAATCATTAAAGCATTGCGTAAACTCCTCATGATAATGATTAGCAATAGCCTCCGTTGTCGTGTTTTCCTGTGCAGCCCGAATCGAAATCGGGGTACCATTACAGTCACTACCTGAAACATATAAAACCTTCTCGCCCTTTTGTCGGTAATATCTAGCCAAAATATCACCTGGTAATAATGCGGCAACATGCCCTAAATGCAAGGAACCATTTGCATATGGCCATGCTCCTCCAATAACAATCGTCATCCTAACTTGCTCCCCTCGAAAAAATTATAAAAAAGTGTAAGGTGTGTTGATTAACCATTTTTATCTAATCAACATACCTAAAAAAGTGTATAAAAAAACGCCCTAATCAAAATTGATTAGGACGAGTATACCCGTGTTACCACCTATATTTACAAATAGCTCACACTATTTGCCTCCATCAGTGCGTCTCATTTTATTTAATCAATTATGCCTCGGCATAATTGCGTCCGGAATCGGCTTTGTGCTTAGGCCTGCACGATGCAGGTCAGTTAGCCGTTATCGCATGGATGCGATGATCTTAGGCTAACATCCCCTAAGAACTCCTTTCCGATTCCGTGACATCCGCCGGAGGCTTGAACTTCTTCCAGCGGATGTTTAGACACCTGCTGGAAGAAGTGAGAGATACTACCGCTGTTGTAACGAGTGCCCATCTCGTCGTAATCTACTCACAAACTTGCTTTCGGTACGAAGCTCAAAGGTCATTTTCAAAAGGGGTCATTTACCTCATTTCCACCAACAGAGGCTCTCTATTTAACGCTTACCCAATTTACTTTTCCTTATCAACGCTTTCACTATAGATTGGTATCATTTTACTATTTTCCCTTATGAATTGCAATGAATGTCGATAAATGACTGAAAACGTTCGATAAACTATTCATAGTTCTCGATAAAATGAAAAAGTTGGGCGGTAAAATAGAAAATGTAGTCGATAAAATTTTATCCTAGTTTTAAATAGAGTAACTCATTTAAATTATTTATGACGATGTCTGCTTTTTCTAATTCCGTTTCTTGTGCAAAGTCGAAACGTACTCCAACTGAGAGTAACTGATTGTCATGAGCTGCCTGAATATCAGAGGAACGATCCCCTACAACTGCTCCACTTTGAATAGCATTTTCCTCGATGACCTTTTTGGCCAAATCAGATTTATGGCCACTCGAAATAGACTGAATGCTATATGTACCTTTAATAAAACGCTGTAATTGATAAGTTTCTACTATCGCTTGTAAATACTCAGTTTGTCCATTACTTGCTATGAATAAATGAAAGTTTTCTGCCAAAGCCTCAAGTGTTTGCTCTGCATTTGGATACAGTGCGCCCTGGTGATTACGTATTTGTTCAATCAGCTTAACATGGAATAATGCATTGCTCTCTTCACGTGTCTCTAACGTATGCATAGGACATAACGTTTCCCACACAACAGGTAATGGAACACCCATAATTTCTCGGTACTTCTCTAGCGGTGTATCTCCCTGCCACAAGCCCTTTGCACGCAATACATCGAATGTTGCTGATAGCGCAGGCTCTAATATTAGATTTGTTTGAAATAAAGTACCATCCATATCAAAAATAATCGCTTTTTTCATAAAAACACCCCTTCTATAGTATCAACGTATTTATTAGAAGGAGTGTTTCAACTATTAGGCATCAAAAAACTCCATATGCGTTTTTTCCTTCTTATAGTAATCCAATCGATCCTGTAAAGTCCCTGTATGGAATTCGAATTTATGACCGTCTGGATCTGTGAAATAAATCGACTTTTTATCTCTTACATCTCTTTGTCTACCTTCTAGAACGTTGACATTATGTTGGATTAGCTTTTCATACATTTTGTCAAAATCATCCTCATGGATAGAAAATGCGATATGAGTATAGGATTGATGTATTTCATCGCGTGGAATATCCTTTTCTACATTAAGAGCAAGCCACAGCCCATTTACATCAAAATAGGCTGTACTGCTCCCCTTCACCAATAACTTTGCGTCAAAAACTTTTTCATAGAATGCAATGGATTCCTCTAGATTTGACACCGAAAATAATAAATGGTTAATGTTTTGGATTGTCATGCCTGTGCCCCTAACTTTGAAATCGCTGATAGAAGTGTGATTATCGCTGATAAACTGTTTAAAATCGATGATAAATCCTATCCCACCGCTGATAAATTACTATCTGCGCTGATAAAACCTTCAATATCGCTGATAACTCGCTCGTTCTTAGATCAAGAGTCATTTATTTTGATTTTTTACCTTTCTTTAAGCCTTTCGAGATTTGCTTCCATTTGCGTTGCTCAGTTAGTTTTGCCTGCGCATTTGTTTTTCGTTCAATAAAGGCAAGCTCTTTCTGTAGCTTAAAATAGCTTTGGAGACGCGATTGTTCCAGCACACCATCTGTAATCGCTTGCTGTACAGCACAATGTGGCTCCTTTTGATGTGTGCAATCCCGATAATGACAGGCTGCCGAAAGTTCCTCGATATCCTTAAAGCTAGAGGATAAACTATCACCCTGATCCCATAATTGTAGCTCTCGCATTCCAGGTGTATCGATTAAACAGCCCCCACTCGGCAATACAACTAACTCACGATGTGTTGTTGTGTGGCGCCCCTTTGCATCATCTTCACGAATACCCGCAACCTTCATAAAGTCCTCACCACTTAGAGCATTTGTCAATGTGGATTTCCCTGCACCAGAAGAGCCGAGCAAAGCACCTGTCACGCCTTCTGTAAATAGCGCGCGAATATCTGCTAAGCCCTCACCCGACAAAGCGCTAGTGACAAAAACATCCACGCCGAACGCTACAGACTCAACCTCACGTATCATACTAGAAATATCTTCACATAAATCGGCCTTCGTCAATACAACAACCGGCTTTGCACCAGAATCCCAAGCAGCTACTAAATAGCGTTCTAAACGACGAATATTAAAGTCTGCATTTAAGCTCATAACTAACAGCACAATATCAACATTTGACGCTACAATCTGCTCTTGTATTTCCAGCCCTGCGACCTTGCGGGAGAAGACTGATTTTCGTGTAAATAATTTATGAATAATCGCCTTTTCCTCACCTGGCATTTTCTCAACTAGCACCCAATCTCCCACTGCTGGGAAATCCTCACGTGCCAATGATGTATACGCGTAATGTCCAGCAATCGTCGCTAGCCACTCTCCTTCTTCAGCGAGTACACGATAGGAATGCTTATGCTCTAAAGTTACCCTTGCCGGCACACAATTCGCTAACTTAGCCTCCTGTTTAAATCCAGTCATTTGCTCTTCAAAATATGTTGAAAATCCTAAAGTTGTTAAATTCAATTTGTTTTCCTCCTAAATGTGCATATCATTTGTCATCAATTGATAAAAAACATAAAAAAACCTTGTCTCTGCGCAATTCGGCAGTTACAAGATTCACAGGCACATTTAAGAGAATATACAAATCACCACCATTGTGATTTAAATACACTGCGTGGTTAATTTATATATTTTAGGCGTGTGAAATTGAACAAACCGAATTGCAGTTCGTTAAAAACGGATCTATTCATCATGTCACATCACCTACTTCCGATATTAGTTGTTTTTAATATATCGGAATTTTCCTAAAATGTCAATTACAATCTTACAAGCATGTATCCCCTCCTCCATTGCATACAATAAACTAGACCACTATTTGCGAAGGAGATGTTGAATTGTCAAAAATCACTTCTATCAGTACATACCAACCACCATACACATTACAACAGACAAACGCGGAGGGGCTAACGAAGGAGCTGTTTCATGCAAAAATCCCTAAATTAGAGCGCTATTTAAAAGTTTTTGAGAATGGTGGTATTGAAACACGTCATTTTTGTGTGCCGCCAGAATGGCATCGTACGGATCATTCCTTTGAGGAACGTAACAATTTATATATTGAGCTAGCTACACAATATAGTGTTGAGGTCATTCAAGCCTGTTTACAAAATGAAGCGTTTTTAGAAACACCAATTTCTCCTAAAGATATTGATGCCATTATTTTCGTGAGTAGCACCGGCATTTCAACTCCAAGTATTGATGCCCGAGTTATGAATAAACTTCCTTTTTCAGACAGACTTAAACGTATTCCACTCTGGGGACTTGGTTGCGCTGGTGGTGCGGCCGGCATTAGTAGAGCCTATGATTTTTGTCGTGCCCATCCAGAAGCAAAAGTTCTAGTCGTTTGTGTCGAGCTTTGTAGTCTAACCTTTCAGCCCAATGATTTTTCAAAAAGTAATTTAATCGGTGCCTCTCTTTTTGCAGATGGAGCCGCATGCATACTTGTCTGTGGAGATGAGGCGGAAATTACAGTAAAAAAATCAGTACCTGCTATTATCGGGACTGGATCTAAATGGATGCCTGATTCCGAAAATGTGATGGGGTGGAATATTAAAAATAATGGTCTACATGTCGTTTTTCAGAAAAGTATCCCTGCCATCATCACCAAATGGTTCGGGCCATTCATTGAACAATTTTTATTGGAACATGAGCTATACAGTGAACAGCTTAACCATTTCATTGCACATCCTGGCGGTAAAAAAGTGTTAAAGGCTTATGAGGATACTTTGTACCTAGCTTCCAAAAAAACTGATATTTCTCGGGAAATATTGAAATTTCACGGAAATATGTCATCTCCTACGGTGCTATATGTATTGGAGCAATTTATGTTAAATGAAGGACAGGTGGAAGATACTGGCCTGCTAGTCGCTCTCGGCCCTGGCTTCTGTGCTGAAGCTATATTACTTAAATGGAGGGAGTAGCATGATTTTCTACATTATTTTATTTCTCGTCATTCTACAAAGATTGACAGAAGTTTCAATTGCAAAACGCAATGAAAAATGGATGCTTTCACAAGGTGCCTATGAAGTGGGTGCCTCTCATTATCCATATATGGTTACGATGCACATTAGTTTTTTCCTCTTTTTAATTGTTGAAGTAATTACTAATGACACTGGTTTATCGCCCTTATTTCCGTTATTGTTCTTTTTGTTTGTGATCGTGCAAGCATTGCGTATTTGGTGTATTCGATCACTAGGAACTTTTTGGAACACCAAAATATTGATTCTACCTAACGCAGAGGTGGTAAAGAAAGGGCCTTATACATTTATGCGCCACCCAAATTACGCAGTTGTTTGTTTGGAAATTCTTCTTCTACCTTTAATGTTTCAAGCATATTTTACGGCATTTTGCTTTACACTTTTAAATATGACAATATTATCAGTACGCATTCCAATTGAGGAAAAAGCGTTGCGTGATGCTACGAACTATAATCATGTATTTCAAAAGAAGATTTCGGAATCCTAGCCGAAATCTTCTTTGTTTTTTTCGTTAATGCCATTCCCAATTGAATGGATCTTGTAAACTCTCCCACGGTTTCTTAAACTCATCTTCCGTTAATAAACATCTGTCCAATTCTTTTATAATCGATTCTTTCTCTAGATTAATCCCAATGAGCACAAGCTGGGTCATCCGATCTCCGAATTTTTCATCCCAATCTTCTAGTACCTCAGGGCTCTGCAAGAAAACATCTTGCTGCTGTTCCTTTGGCAAAGCGGCTACCCAATAAGAAACGGGTTCTATTTTTGCCGACGAGCCTGCCTGTGATAGTAATAATGCAACATCTTGATGTTTCGCACTCCAAATAATCCCCTTTGCTCTAACAATCGATTCTGGCATATGATCACACCATTCTACAAAACGCATTGGATGAAATGGTCTACTACGCTTATAGGTGAAAGAAGAAATACCGTACTCCTCTGTTTCTGGTGTATGATTTTCATGACCTAGCTCTAATTCCTTTAGCCAACCAGCAGATTCAGATACCCTTTCAAAGTCAAAGCGCCCAGTATTTAAAATTTCAGTTGGCTCTATGACACCATTAACTGTACGAATTAGCCTAGCTTCAGGTTGTAAAGCGCGCAAAATACGCTCTAATCTTTCAAGCTCGTCCACTGATACTAAATCACATTTGTTTAATATAAGGACATCACAAAACTCAATTTGGTCGATGAGTAAGTCGGCAACATCCCGCTCATCTAATTCACCTACTGCCTCCTTACGCTCTAAAAGACTTTCACCTGATTGGAAATCGTGCCAAAAACGATTCGCATCGACAACAGTCACCATCGTATCAAGCTGGCAAAACTTTGTTAAATCAATACCAAGCTCCTCGTCTAAATAGCTAAACGTTTGGGCAACGGGTATTGGCTCACTAATCCCTGTCGATTCAATTAAAATGTAATCAATAGTACCAAGCTTGGCGAGACGTTCCACTTCCTGCAACAAATCCTCACGCAACGTGCAGCAAATACAACCATTCGATAATTCCACAAATTTTTCCTCTGTTCGTGAAATGCCGCTTCCATTTGCGATTAGCTCTGCATCAATATTAATGTCACTCATATCATTGACGATTACAGCCACACGCATATCCTTTTCATTTTGTAGAACATGATTCATCATCGTTGTTTTACCAGAACCTAAATAACCACTTAAAACTGTAACAGGAATTTTTTTTACCATTTTTACAACTCCTCAAATCGTAATCATTACTATTTATAGTTTGTAATTAAAACACATATTCCAACATAATGCAACGATCAATTATGCCTCGACATAATTTAGTGAAATTACCTTATTGACATATTTCATTAAAAATAATAATGTATAAAGCGTAATGATTACTATTTAAAAGAGGAGGCTTTTTATGCGCGTACAAGTAACATTAGCCTGTACCGAAACAGGTGATAAAAACTACATCACGACGAAAAACAAACGAAATAATCCTGAGAGACTGGAGCTTAAAAAATATTCCCCACGTTTGAAAAGAGTCACACTGCACCGAGAAACGAAATAATTCCCCTAATCACATAAAAATGGCTGTTTCAAAAGTGACTTCACTTACTTTTGAAACAGCTTATTTAAAACGGGAAGAAAAAAAGATATGATCCCCTTTCAACAACCTACTTTATACGGTTTTATTAGTGTTTATTTCTATAGCTAGCTCGTTCAATTTCTGCTCCATTTCATCAAGAAAACGTAATTTATGATCCAGCTGCCCTTCAAAATCTACAGATTGAGCCAATACTTTATTTACCTGAGCATCCAATTGTGTAAAAACTTCCGGATGAATTATCGTTTTTCCATTCAAGGAAGAGATTTGTTTTTTTTCATTCGCTAATTGTTGCGATAATTTTTCTATCTCGCTGTTTTTTTCCTCTATTTCTTTAGTTAAATATTTATTGAGATTATCTGAATTGGCTTGTTCTAAGCGCGATCTCTCCATTGCTTCAACGATTGCCTCCATTTGTTCGCTTATTTCTTTTGTAAAATCACTTACCTTGTTTTCAAGGCCAGCAATGTCCGCCTTATAATTAACATCTGTATTCACTGAAAGTAATTCAACTTTAGTGTCTTTTAATAGTTTATTCTCTGCACGCAGCTCTTCTATTTCTTTTAATAATGTCTCTATCGAAGAAATTTGTTTTTTTTTGTGAATTTCTCTTATTTGAATATCATCATTGTAGGCTTCTGTTTCTTTTTCATAGTCTCTCTTCAGCTTTAAAAGCTCCATCGAAAGCTCCTTCTTTTGATTGGTTAATTGGACATTTTCTCGCTCTAGTCTTAGTACTAATGAATAATAATCGCTATCTCTGAGCCTGTTAACTTCATTTTTATATTTCGCTAATTCGGCTCTTAAAAAAATGATCATTTGCTGCAGTTGAGCAGGATCATTGTTTTTGACAATATCATTATCCACAATTGCACCTCCTATCACGACATTTTTTTAAGTAAACTTATCACTTCTTCAAATTGCTCCTTACTATCCTCTAACATTTCATCAAGCTGCTTTATAATCTTCAATTCTAGTTCTTTGTTGTAAATTTCTTTATGACCAATTTCTCCAGTTTTTCTCTTTTCTCCTGACATTAAATAGGCAATGAGTAGATTCAATGTGCCTTTTTCGAGATACGCAAAGCTGTTATTTTTCGTATTACTAGAGTTAGATAGATTCGTAAGTTGTTCCTTTATTAGTTGATGGACAACACTATCTATTTTTTGATTTATATTTTCAGACTCACTCATTTTCATCCTCCTGTGCATAACTAATGCCATTGAGATTAATAGGATTTAAGACAACGACACCATCTTTTAGCTGATCACAATATGTAAAACCCATGATACTTCCTGAATAAGAAAAATTATGACTCCATTTAATTTGAAAGTTAGGAAATGATAATGTTTCGTTTGGCTCTAACGTTGTTTTTCCAATAGGTCTAAGCCAGAACTCCTCCTTGCTTGATTGATCATTGATTCTCTCCCAACTACTGTTTCCTTTTAATTTTGGTGCGAAATGTTCATAGACATACCTTCCAGAGAAGGAGAATGGAGAGTCTTCAGGCAGTTTTATACATAGATGCGGATTTGTTATAGGCTGATTACCTATATTGCGAATATGATAAGAGCCCAAGCATAAGCTCTCCTCATCAGGATTATAAGAAATATTGAACGAGGATGTGAAATAACTAATGATGTTGACACTATCCGGAATAATAAGCTCCTCAACCGTTTTTTTAATTTCATGAACATAATAATCCGTTTGTTTTTTTAGTTCATTGATCTTTTCTTCCACACGATCGATACGAGTAGTCATAATTAGTACCCCCTTGCCAATAGTATTAAATAAATCAACTCACTGTCTGAAATCCTTTCATAAAAAAAAGAGAGGATTATCCTCTCTTTACAATATGATTTTGTTCTATGTGTTAGTACCATTAGCCGACAGGTGGGAATACAGCAGGGCATTGCGCTGGGCGAACTACACCCGGACATGCGAACGGTAATTCTGCTCTTGGCTCGCAGAAAGTTGCTAAGAATTCCACTGTAACTGGGAATGTAGATTGAATACTTTGGCAAACTGATATAGTAACTACTAATGCAGAAAACGTAATTGTGTTTGTTCCAGGAGTTAGAGTTCCTGTTGAACACACGAAACAATCTAAATCTGTGAATAAAATTTCTACATCTGTCCCTTTCGGCGCGCATAATGTAACTTGTTCGCAACGGGAAACTGTAATAGGATTGCTTGTAAACCTAGTACCATTTGGTAAAGTAACAACTAATGTAAGAGTAAAGTTCTTTTGAATAGTCAGATTTTGAAGACATACCGTTGCACCATCAATGGTGAATTGACGATTCTCACGGTTCAAAATAACAACAGGATTAGTTGCTCTTGGAACTACATTACATGTAACTACCGCACCTGCTAAGCTAGTCGTTGCTGTTACTCCTGGAAAAGTAATTGATCCAGTAGGGGAAAACTCAAACGACGCTTCCTTTACAATCCAGTCAAATACCTTATCGACATTTATACAAATTGGTTCCTGCAGTTGGGATGGCATACTACCTTGCATCCTTTTGACACCTCCATAATTTTTTTACCTTTCGTTTGTATCTTATGTGTTCTGACTAAAAGTGCATGGGCTAAAAAGTAATGCGTTCTGATTTTTATTAAAATACTTAGTATCAGTATGTATCGTTTTTGCTTACATTTCCTTTTCTTAAAAGAGAAACTAAAATATTTGAAAGGACCTGTATATTTGTAACAGAAAGTAAATATTTTTAATAAAATATTAGTGGACTGAAAGGGGTGAATTGCTATGGAAGATTCAAAATTGTACTCCACGCAAGACATTGAAAATTTGAAGCAAAGGATTGAAACGTATAGGGAAACGTTAACCTCATTAAAAATGGGGACTTCAATAGAAGATTACCTATTTATGAAAAAGGAATTTGATGCGATTAAAACACAAATCGCACATTTAGAAGGGCTAACGGAAACATTAGACGATAAGCAAAATTCACAAATTAGAGGCTATGAGGGGCAGATAAGACTTCTTTCGACGCAAATCGAGTCTCTGAATCAAACGATTGAGGAAATGAACCAAGAAATACTAAGGGCTTTAAACAAATTACTTACGATTGAAAATACTGAAGCTCCAATCACTACACCTAAAACTGAAAACACATCTAAATTTATTGCTAACGGTGTACAAAGGGATCCGATCATTACACAGACAACAAGCCAATCGGCGATTGTATTTAAACAGCCATCTTATAAAATGCTACAAAGTCTGGCAGGTAAAGCAAGAAATGCACAATTAGATGTAAATAACGGTATACCTCCTACTCACAATGGAAATCAAAGAAATACACCCGAAGATCGTCATTTTAATCAACAATATTTTCAATCCAAAAATACTCATCCAAGCCGAATATATAATGGTTTATATAAAAATACCACTACCGAATCCACCTGCCATTTTAAAAACGCTACCAATGCACAGGAAATTCCAATTAGTGTTTATGAATCTAATACTTTACCGCATGCCGAAATCCATTATTCTACTGACCATGACTTTAAAGCGGAAGATTTAGTTAATAACGTTGAACTCGAAAAAGTTGATAACACTGTCACTAGAGATGAAATGGGCTCTGTAATAACAAATGAGCCTGTCATTCCTGTAGCTTCTGAAGTAATTAATGAACCTGCCTTCCCCGAAGCTTCTAAAGTTGTTAATGAACCTGTCATTCCTGTAGCTTCTGAAGTTGTTAATGAACCTGTCATTCCTGTAGCTTCTAAAGTTGTTAATGAACCTGCCATTCCTGTAGCTTCTAAAGTTGTTAATGAACCTGTCATTCCTGCAGCTTCTGAAGTTGTTAATGAACCTGTCATTCCTGCAGCTTCTGAAGTTGTTAATGAACCTGTCATTCCTGTAGCTTCTAAAGTTGTTAATGAACCTGCCATTTCTGAAGCGGTTAATAAGCAAGACGACACAAATACATCCCCCACTTTAAAAAGTGACAAATTTGATGTCTTTGAAGCTATGATAGAGGAAGATGAAGCTATTATACAAATTGAAGAGGTAAGCAAACAACCTGAGCTAAAGGAAGAAGTAACAGAAGAAGGGCATAAAAAAGAAAAGAGCTCTTTGTTTTTCAATTTCTTTCGAAAATGGAGTTAGTTTAAAACTGCGGTGCACAGTGCACAGATTTATACGATTGTACGATGAATACGTCCAATAAGTATGAAAATACATATTGGACTTTTTTATGTTCAATTGAAAAAATAAGTCCCACCAGTTAGTACTCGTAAAATGCCAAAGCCTTCTAAAGAAGCTTCAAAAATTTCCACATATATAAATTACAATTTAGATGACTGCCCTCCCCCCCTAATCTTTGCTGAATAGAATAATGGAGAAAGGGGGTGTAAAAATGTGTATGAATTGTAATTCTTCGTGTGGCTTCTCATCTAATAATGAATGTGAAAATTTTGGACCATTCTTAGCGGTTGACGCTGCATGTATTACTCCAACACCTGTTACTACTGGCTCAATTATCCCATTCTCATCTGGCACAGCGACTCTTATGCAAACTTTAGCTAATGGTGCAATCGGTGCAGTAAGCCTTGTTGGATTCGGTAGTACCGTTACTGGTCTTGCTCTAGTCGGAAGTGATGTTAACTTAACAACTGGTGCGTTTACCGAGGCCTTTACGGTTCCTCGTGCAGGTACGGTAACATCTATCGCTGCAAGCTTTAAAGTAACACTAGCTATTGCGGCGCCGGGCCTACCAGGATCAACAGTAGTCAATGCTCGAATTTATCGTGCACCTGCAGGAAGTAATGTCTTCAGCCCTACAAATGTAACTGTTAATTTGAACCCAGCATTAACAGGAATAATAAGTGCAGGTATAGTACTAAATGGTACATCTGATAACTTCGCACCACTACCAGTAGTAGCTGGCGATAATTTATTAATGGTATTCTCAATTACTGCTACAGGAACAGCACTGAGTTTAGCTGCTGAAGTTCAAGGTACTGCAACTGCTGGTATTACAATTGATTAAGAATGCTATATCTTTTTATAAAAAAACAAGATGAAATATATTAAATTTGAGCCCTTTTCACAATGCAAAAGGGCTTTTATTTCTTAAATACTGCTGAAGGTGAAGCTTAACTTGATTGATGGTAACCCTCTATGATACGGAATTATAAGCAGTGTTACCAGTTACCGGTTATTTACCTTTTCAACTTTTAAAAATTAGACGACTTCTTTATTAAAACAAGAAGTCGTTTCATCTTGTCTCTAATGAATACTCTTAGTTATTTACAGGTTCATTATTTCCCCAAAGCAATCTGAATATGAGCAAGATGATGCTTCCCATGCCAAGCATATAAGGCTAATGCTTTCTCAAGAGTCATTAACCCTGAATCAGGATGATTAAACGCTCGTTGTAATTGGTCTTCTGTTAAGCTTTTCAGCAAAAAAATCCAACGTTCATGTAAACCTGCAATTAATTGATATGAGGCTGCGACAGGCATTTCTGCATCCGGAAGTTTTGCCCATTCCTCCTCATTGTAAGGCTTAATCGTTGGAGCATCTTCTGTCAAAGCTAACTTAAAACGGATAAAGCTATTCATATGACTATCTGCAATATGGTGAACAAGCTGTGTAACCGTCCAGCCATTTTCTCGGTAGGATTTTTTTAATGCTTGCTCACTTACTCCTTTAAGTTCCTCTGCTAGTTGTTTCGGTAATAGACGAATATCCTCCATCCATTCCTGTACTTGCTGTGCTGTAACTACTTCAGGAAATTGAAATTGTCCAATTGGAAATCGTAAGTCGGTCATGTAGCTCTCCTCCATTTCTATTTTCTTACTTTTCATATTACCAATTTAATATTTTCCGTGCCACTATGTATAAAACCCTCATTTTGCTAGAATTGTAGCTTACAAAACAAAGGTCATTGCTTGAACCATTAACCTTTTCTATTCATTAATATCATAGATCAACGTATCAAAATAGCTTCCATTCGTATAAAGTAAAATCGCCCATTCACCAGATTTCGGTATTTTTACACTTGAAGGTGTATGAGCATCTGCACCATTAACAGGTCCACCAAGCCCTATAGTCCAACCATCTACTAAGATAGGATGCACTGTTTTAGATTCTTTATGATACCCGACAATGGTTAACTTGCTATCTCGACCTTCTTCAATTCCCCAAAGATGCCACATCCATTTTTGAGTGCTTAAACTTGGCATATTGACCCCGATAACACCTGATTTATTCACATTACCGACAATACCTCTGTCTCCAAATTCTACTGCCTTTTTGTCCCAATCAATTGATGTAAAGTCACTTTCTTGTACAAAATCAGGTAAATCATCTGGCAGAGCGACTACTTTCTCGTTATTTGCGCAGCCTGCTAACAATAATATCACTGTAAGAAAAAGTATACATCGCCTCAAAACATCACTCCTAGTTCAGGGTATTTCCTATGAAACGATTCTTTCACACACTTTGTTACAGATTATTCAGAAAATCACCCCTCTATTAATCTCATTACAAATTTAACTAATGACTTTAATGGGTGAGTAATCGTTGACGCAGACTCCTTTTCGAATTGCTGTGCAGCATCAACCATCGAAAGCTGTGCAGCTGAAATTCGTCGTCGTTGCTCCCTCGCTATATCATGAAAGGTTTGTATAATAGCGTTATTATACGCTTCCTTTTTCCCCTGCATAATTAGCTCAAACGTATTGTCGATAACCTTTGCTACAACATCTATCGACTTTCCATGCTGTTCGGCATATTGCTGAAGTCTGTTCATCGTACCTTCTACGGTTTCCGGATTTGTAAAAAGAATCGTTTGAGGCTGCTTTTCTTCACATATGGTTTCAAAATAGGGCTCATCTATTTTAATAATTGGAATAGAGAGTTCCAGCAGTTCTTCCTCTAACACTGCAATATAATTCGTGCACGTTATTAAGATGGCGTCCATATCACAACGTTCCATCCATTTAAGTTGCTCTTTAACCTCAAAAGCTAACCCGTCAGTCCCTTTTGAAACTTGCTGTATAAGACCTGGATCCACAAAATGAACTAGCTCTACATTCTCAATGTTTTGAAATGCATATTCTATATACTCAATATTTGAATGGTGTGCATGTAAGCAGCCAAGCCTTTTCCTCAAGAGCAGTCCCCCCTATTACGTAAGCTGTTTTTCCATGGTTGCGATAGCAAGAGAAATCCCATTACAGTTTTCTCCCTGTGTCAACACTCCTTTAGATTAAAAATACAATACATTGCATTTATAATCAAAAACAAACCACATCATCACAAGATAATGCAGTTTGTCCTATTAATTTTTATTTAAAAAACGAATTGCTCTACTCATAACCGTTGGAACAATTGAAGCATGATTTTCCTCCAACGCTTCATAAAAAGCAATATCCATAATTTTCTCTAAATCGCCGGCAATCTGTTTTGCATCATCAACCATAAAGGTTTCCAGTTCCCCCACCCCTATGAATAATTTTTCATAAGCAAATGGACGCTCTTTTATAAATGTTGGAGCATACTTTAATAGTTCATGCTCATTCCACCAAATAGAAGGGCTAATCGCAATATAACGTTGGAAGTTTGCTTGATGATGGAATAATTGCCAAAGTACAAAGTAACCCGCTAATGAATGACCGAACAGTGCTTGTTGCTGTACATTTACAGGGAATTGCGCCTGAATGCTTGGCTTTAATTCCTCCTCTAAAAATCTACTAAAGTTCTCAGCTCCTCCATGTTTCTTATGGCCCTTCCCTTTAAATCTTGCAGGATACGTATACGTCTCAGCTTGTCCTGTAAAATCATAAAACCGTCGTTCGTGCATATCAGCTCCATGCCCAATGCCAACTACAATAGCTGGTAAAATACCTGTTTTCGATGCATTACGACTTTGCAGGCGGACTGCTTCCTTCACAAGGTGAAAATATGATGAACCGTCCAATACATATAAAACTGGAAAACCACCTTCTGGTACGTCTCCGTTCGGTACATAAATGTTTACTGTATACGTATAATCCGTAAAATTCGATGTTATTTGCTGCGATGTATAATCAGATGCTGCTGCAATTTTGTCTATCATCATTTGTCGGCCTCCTTCAAAACATCATAGCCATAGCATACGGGTGTTTTCGTAACAGGATCTTCCATAATACGTGCATTTATATTGAATACTTCTCGCATTACATCTGCACATAAAATTTCCTGAGGTGTTCCCGTTTTCATCACAACTCCCTGTCGCATCGCAATTAAATGATCGGAATATCGTGCAGCGTGATTAATGTCGTGCAATACCATAACAATCGTACAACTATGCTGCGCGTTCAGATTTTTAACAATTTCTAGTACCTCTAACTGATGCGCCATATCTAAATAAGTTGTCGGTTCGTCTAATAACAAAATATTTGTTTCTTGCGCTAAGGCCATTGCAAGCCATACACGCTGGCGCTGTCCCCCTGACAACTGTCCAAGCTCGCGATTGCGATAGTCATTTGTATTTGTAACAGTTAAGGCCCACTCAATCATTTCCTCGTCCTTCTTTGTTAAGCGATTCACATTATTTCGATGCGGATAACGACCATAAGCAATAAGCTCCTCAACCTTTAGCTGACCTGGTGCAATAGGCGTCTGAGATAAGATCGCTAGCTTTTTCGCAATTTCCTTTGTCGATAAATTTTGCATGTTTTGGTCCTGCAAATAAACCGTGCCCTGCTGCTTCTTTAATATACGACCAATTGTTTTTAATAATGTTGATTTTCCACATCCATTAGGTCCTATGATGGTCGTAATCTTCCCATCCTCTATCGTTAAATTTAAGCCTTCAAACACACGAACCTGCTCATAGCCAGAAGATAAATTTTCCATTCTAAATGCCGTTTGCACACCTATTTCCTCCTATGCTTTTGATTTCACTAGTAAATATAAGAAATACGGAATCCCAATAATCGAGACAACGATCCCAACCGCTAGCTCAGACGGTGCAAATACTGTTTTTCCTATAAAATCAGCTATAATAAGCAATCCTGCGCCAATCAATGCACTTACTGGCATGACATAACGATGTTGTATACCGACAAGCTGTTTTGCAATATGTGGTGCCATCAATCCGATAAACCCGATACTACCTGATACTGATACACAAGCACTGACTAAGCCAACGCTTGCCAATAACAGCTTCTTTTTCTCTTTTTCTACCGCTATCCCTAAACTTGTAATACTATCCTCTTCCAGTTGAAAATAATCGAGCAAATACGCTTTCCGATGGACATAAAAGCCCAATAATATAAGCCAAGGTAGCATAGTCACAACAAAAATCCAGTTTGCATTATAAATAGAGCCTGCCATCCAAACTGCGGCAGATTCAAAATCTTGAGCACTCATTTTTAATGATAAAAACAGTGACAGTGCCCCAAAACCACTGTTTATAGCAATCCCGGTTAAAATAAGTCGCTGCATATCTAAATGACCATTTTTCTGGGCAAATGAAAAAATAAGTAGCGCAGCCAAAGCACCGCCTACAAACCCGAACATGGGCATCATTAAAATCGATAACCAGCTACTCATATCTGCAGATGTGAGACGTAATTGAAAGAAAAACATGAATATAACCACTGCTGCCCCAGCACCCGCATTAATCCCTAAAATACCTGGATCAGCTAAGCCATTTCGTGTTATGCCCTGTAGCACCACCCCTGCCATCCCTAGGCCAACACCAACAAGCGCTGCAATGACAATACGTGGTAAACGGAATTCAAAAATGACAAGATCAAATTTTGGATTTGGTTCAATACGTAGCAATGTTTTGACAACATCCATCACCGACATATCAAAGACCCCATTTGTCATATGGAGATAGCTGGCACCCAAAATAAATAAAATGAGTATTGAAACAGTCATAACGAATACACGCGAGGTTTTTTTACGCACCTTTTTCACCTCCGTGTTTACGAACTAAATATAAGAAGAACGGGACACCAACTAATGCTGTTAATACGCCAATTGGAGTTTCATATGGGTAATTAACAAAACGACTAAGCACCTCACAAAGTGCTAAGAAGAACGCACCGATTACAGCTGCACATGGAATGATAAAGCGGTAATCTACTCCAACAAGAAAACGCGTAATATGAGGAATGACTAACCCTACAAAGGCTATCTTCCCTACAAGTGCAACTGCCGTACCTGTTAAACAGACAACAGCTAGCATACTTATGATTCTCACCGCTTTTGTTTTTTGGCCAAGTCCAATAGCGATATCTTCGCCTAATGACGTGATCGTAATAGCTTTAGCTGAAGCGAATGCAAGGATTAAACCAATCAATCCAAATGGAATCGATAGCAAGAGCATATCTACATCCACCATATGTACCTTTGTGTTATACCAAGCACTTACTGTTTGTGATACTTGGAAATACATCGCAATGGCTGTGGCTATACTGCTTAAAAATGTACCAATGACTGTCCCAATAATGGCAAGTCGTACTGGTGATAAACCATTTCGAATTAAAGAGCCAAAACCAAATACAATACCTGCCCCTAATGCAGAACCGAGCATAGAGAGTAGGATCATTTGGTAATTTGGAAGCCCTGGGAAAAATACGATCGCTAACGTAATCACAAATGCAGAACCATCATTAACGCCCATTAATGAAGGAGACGCCAAATAATTTCGTGTTATACCCTGCATAACGGCGCCGGCTACTGCTAAAAATGCTCCCACTAGTAAAACTGCGGCGATTCTAGGAATTCGTCCTGTTCGCACAATTTGGTGGTCCACATTTGAAGGGTCGAATGCAGAAATCGCCTGCCACACCGTTATTGCGCTAATGTCTTTTGTACCGTACATTACGGAGACTAATGCCACAATCGCAATGAGGAATGGAGAAGCTGCTAATATTGAAAATGCCGCAATGTTTGTTTTTTTCAACTTCCACACCTTTTTCTTTATCAATTTCTCTCTCAATCTTATAAAAGGCTGGTAATAGCCTGGTGATGCCACCAAATCTACTACCAGCCTATCTATGCCGAGGCATAATTGATACTATTTAAGTAATTTTTCAGCTGCGACATCTAAGAATTTTACCTTAGACCATGCAGTACCACCTTGCGCTAAAGGATCAATCGCATTGACGAAAATTTGATTATTTTGTGATGCCTTCAAGCTTGCAAAAATCGGATTCTTTTGTAGCTCTTCCAGCGCTTTTGGTGCATCGGCATTTTCTGATTCCTCGAACTGAAGGAAAATAGTATCAGGATTTACCTCTGCTAATGTTTCAAGAGATAGTTCAGCCTGAGCCTTTGTAGTTTTTAAAATTTCTGGTATTGGAGCTCCTAAATCTTCATATAGCACAGGATTTAAGTAAACTCCTGCAGGATAAATATACATTACGCCACCGCGTACTCGAATAACTAGAATCTCCTTGTCCGCTAGTTGCTCTTTAGATTTGGCTTGCGCATCAACAACCTTCGCATCATAATCTGCAATGATTTTTTTAGCATCATCTTCTTTACCTGAAAGCTGTGCAAGTAATGTTAAGTTCTCTTTCCAATTTGTAGAGACATGTGAATACGGAATCATCGTTTGAATTTTATTTAGCTTTTCAGCAGTTTCCTCAGGGAACTTTGAGGTACCTAAAATAACATCTGGATTAAGACTTAGAATGGCCTCTGCATTCGGCTCCATTTTATTTCCTATAAGCTCAGCATCCTCTAATTCTGAAGCAAGATATGATGGAATTTTGCCACCAACTTCTAGTACACCGGCTGGCTTAATACCAAGCATCGCCGCATCTTCCATAGATTCTAAGCTAGCCGTTACAATGTTTTTCACATCTGCAGGAACTTCATATTTTTCTCCCAAATATGTAATCGTTTGTGTTTTCGTTTGATCTGCTTGCGTTTCTGTTGCACTTGTTTCTGCCACATTATTTGTTGATGTAGTAGACTCTTCTGCCTTATCCGTCCCACACGCAGCCAAGGATAGCGCTAATAGAGCAGGTGCACACATTTTAAAATATTTATTCATCATTATTCTCTCCTAACAAATCGCTACATACCGATAATGATAATCATTTTCAACTATAAGTCAATAGGAATTAGCGATTCAATTGATATTCATTATCATTTACGGATACTATCCTAACAAAGCGAAAAACAATTGTGAATGGATAATTTCATGAACAACATGGACTTTTGCCGATTACCAACTTCTTCCAACAGATATTTTTGTACCGAAAGCGTAGCGGCAGGTACAGAAGTCTCCTACCTCTATAGGTTGTGAGATGAATGCGGGTCTAAGTTACATCTTGTTGGCCCAAAGCCTCTGGCAGATGTCACAAAAAAAGCTGCTTCTTTTTCAAGAAACAACTTGTTTATACGTATTTTGCTTCCTCAAGCATTTTTTTTCGATACGCTGTCGGGGACACTCCCGTACACTTTTTAAATACCCGACTAAAATAAAAACAATCTGCATAGCCTACACATTCTGCTATTTCCGCTACTGTAGCATCGTCATATTGCAGTAAATCCTTCGCCCGTCGTAAGCGATACTCCGTTAAGTAGGCGCTAGGGTTCATACCCGTATGCTGTTCAAACAAATAGGCAAACCTACGACGCTCCACGCCAAATTCCTCAGCAATTTTTGAAACAGAAAGTTGTATAGCATAGTTCTCATGTATGTATTGTAAAGCTTGCTCCATCTGATCGCTTGCTGTATCGAGAACCTTCACTTTTGCCGAAACAAGAATAGCTTCCAAAAGATTCATAAACAGAGTCTTTGCTTTGAAAATGGACATATTACCTGGCAGTGAATGGCTTTCTATTAATTGCTGTACATAGTCAATAATTTTAGTATGATAACCCGTATGAATTAAAAAGTGCTGAGTTGCTAATGGATATAAAGATACTTCTTTCTGAGGAATATTATAATGAACAACCGCATACTCCCATACTTTATCGCCAGAAACTTTAATTTCAATTGGCATTTGTGGCCCTGCGTGTACGACCATACCTGGCTCCATAACATAAGAGATACCATTAAAACTAAATATGGCACTACCAGCAAGTGGCACAACTAACCCGCACTTCCCAGGAGCAGTTGTACGTCCTGTATCTACTTGACCTGGCTCCATTTTATTTGTAAAAACATCTGTAAAACTTACAGACGCATGTGCATAGTAATCAATTAAATGCTTGATATCCACTTTATAGCTCCTACATTCTTTAAAACTTTTTGGATTTGTGAAAAGTGAAGCAAATCATGATCTACTAAACTAGCAAAATACCCATAAAGCGTTAATTCAGATGTACCTATTTTAAAAGATTTTTGCCATTGCTGATCATCTATTGGATAAAGTGCGTTCATTAGCTGATGTCTCTGATTTATAAAATTGGCTATCGTTTCTTCTTTACTTTGTACACAGCTGTTATATGATGCGCTTGCATTCATTTCTTCTACAGCTGGCCCTTTTGGTAGACTTTCTTTTATAAAAAGAAATGGAAGACGTTGTTTTAACACGAATTCATCCCATGGCGTAAGATGTCCAATTACCTCTGCAACCGTCCATTTTCCAGCTTCAATAGGCGTACGCCATTGTTCTTCCGTAACATTTGCTAAACTATCCACAAATGCTATAGATTTTTCATAATGTAAGATTATTTGATTTTTATCGTGACACAAATTCTTCAGCTCCTTCACTTCTTTTTAGTAGACAACCTGTAGCTTCGGCCAAATTGATTTCCACTGCTTGCTTTGAATCCTCTTCTCATAAACCTCATGCATTTGTGAACCTTTTTGAAAGTATGGTGTAGGAGCGACAATCCCAGAAATTAAGTGCTCGATCCCATGAGGTGCAGCAATCTCAAGTTTTCCATTAGCAAGCCTCACACCTATAGCTGTCGATGTTTCTGGAAAATGCGCAATGCCATCAATCGATGATTGATAAGGTTCACTGTTATTTACTACATGCATTCTTGCTTGATTTTTCACAGACCAAGGCTCATCCGGTAAATATTTCTTCAGTTCTTGTTCATACTGCTTCTCAAAATTCTCTAAAGGGTTTACTTTATCAAAATATATCACATCAATATCAGCTAATGATGTTCTGTATTTTTTTCATGCAGAACATCCCACACCTTAGACCGAACAAATCCAGCACATACCGATGAATCCGGTAATTGTAGCTTTTCTTTTGTTTTTATCAGTTTCATTTACCTCTGATTTTGTCATACCAATGTTTGCGCTGTTTTTTTATGAATGATTCATAAGCCATGCTCTTATTTTTTCAGCGACATCCTTAGGTGCTTCACGAAAAATATCATGACCTGCATCAGCGATTGGTTCAATATCAAGGTTTTTCATTCTCGATTGCAAAGTTTGAATACTCTTCCTTCTAGTAGATTCTAATTCAACTGGTTTCGTTGCACGTATTAACAAAGCTGAGCAATACACCTGCTCTACGAAATCTGTCACTGGTTCCGCATAAATACCTTTTATGATGGATTGCCCTGTAAAAGTAGATATCGTTAGTCTAATTTCCCCATCCTGTTCCTTAACTTGAGCCCTTGATGCTTCTTCAAGCTCTTCCGACCATCGAAAAAGCTCTTCTTTTTCCGATTCAAAAAATACGTCCCAAGATGGAAATCTCACTTCATTACAAAATTTCTCTATACCTTGTAATTCGTTTTCTAATGTCATACCTAAATCTTGCGATGACAAATAACCGCCATCTAACAAGATAATACCCTTTATCTGTTCAGGATATTTAGCAGCATAATGCAATGCTAAATCAGCTCCAAAAGAATGGCCAATTAAAAAATGCGATTTACTACCTAACTGCTGATTTATTATTTTTTCTATACCTACAATCAAATTGGAAGGAAAATAAGCATTCTCTTCTTCCAAAGCTTTTGCATAGCCGTGTCCAGGTAAATCAAAGGCGACGATTTGATACTCCAGTAAATGTTTCGCTAGTTCCCCAAATGCTAAGCCCGTACTCCCTAGCCCATGTAAAAAGATTAACGTTGGATTTTGTGTGTTACCCCATTGATATATATTTTGCTTCATTTCTACCATCCCCCTTGTTAAATAATTACTTCCATTAATTACAATAATAACTATTTTTAGTTCTATTTCAAAGGGGCTAAGGGGATAAAAATAAGCATGGCAAACTAGGTGAGATTAGAGCTTTAAGGGGCCTGTATTTCGAGTAGTATTTATAGCAGAAGAGAGAAAATTTGCCGTATATTATACAGATTATATTTATAAATCTAATTTATACAAAACGAAAAATAATATATTAGAATTATAATTTATTTACCAGTACCCTTTAACTAATAACGTTAAAGGAGACGCGTATGAAAAAATCTTTTATTTTGATTGTGTCCTTTGCCATTGTAATTGGACTTTTTTATACAAAGCTTTCAATGACGCTTGTTGGTATCGGAATTATTGCCGCTTTTATCGGTACCCTTGCTGGGGGTGGTGGGCTTATTACGATCCCTGCTATGATGCTTGTTGGCATACCTATTCAAACAAGCATTGCTACGAATAAATTTTCATCAGGCATTGCAGCGTTGTCGAGTATCTTTTATCTTCTTTATCATCAGGAACTTCGTCTAACATTTATTATAAAATACGTTGCAGTAGCCATTGCAGGAGGTACTTTCGGAGCACTTCTAACTGTATCTATGTCAGAAAAGACCATGAATATTATTGCTTGTATTTTACTTATTTTCGCCCTATTTGTAACGTTGAAAAATAAAGAATGGACTGTTACTTCGGAAGAAAATGACACGAAGCACACCAATAGATTATGGCAGCCATTTTTAATTGCGGTTTATGATGGAGGCTTTGGACCTGGCTCTTCAACCTTCAGCATACTACATTATTTACGCTACCATTACTCCTACATAAAGGCAGTACAGCTCACACGTGTGCTTATATTCGGGAGCTGTACTGGAGCATTTTTAGTATTTTACCAAACCGGCTTTATTCAATGGCACTATGCGATTGCGATGGCTGTAGGGTCTATTATCGGCTCTCAACTCGGACTTTTAGTTCTACCGAAAATTCCGATAAAAGCAGCTAAAATACTACTAATCGTTATTATTTCATTACTACTTATTCAAGTAGCCATAAAAATAATTTAACTACTCAAATGCTCATGAATTAACTTCCATTCATTATTTAAGACAGTAAAAATATTCGTTGCTCTACCGCTACCTGATACAAATTTTCCGTTATGATAGCCTTCATAATGGTATGTATAAATACAGGTAGCAGATTTTTCATCCACCGTAAGCCATTGAACATCAGTAGCAGAATAAACTTCTTCCTTTATCAAATTCCATGCATTATTAAAATAAGCTCCTATTTCTTCTAAGGTTGTGCATGATTTATCGCTAAACCAATACACTGCTTGAGGATGCAAAATTCCCTTTACGTTATTAAAATCATGGGAATTTGTCGCTGTAATATAACGCTCTAAAGCTTTTTGATACATCAAGAAACCCTCCTTTCCCAACAATATTAGCTGAAATCCCATTATATAGGAATATCATTATGGCTAATTACGAGAAGTACATGCTAGTAGTATTGCTTGTTTAATAATTTTCACTTCTAGTTAACATAGCTGGATTAATGATATCTGCTACAGCCAAATATAGATTCTCCGGATATTCAGCAAGACGATGGCATAAGTATAAATACCAATCAGTTCCATACGTAAGATAAATCTTACAGCGGTACCCCTTCTCTTTTAATTGACGTATCAAATCAGGCTGGATACCATAAAGCATTTCTATCTCAACATTTGGCTGATTAAAATATTGTCTTTGTTCCATTTCTTGAATCAATACTTCATCATGCGTAGCTATCGAGATAGAATGCTTGGCATCAATCAACTGCTCTACATAATGAAGATAACGTTCATTCAGTGCTTCTGATCTCTTCATAGCAAGGTCGATCGGCTCCTGGAAAGCACCTTTAACAAGCCTTATTTTCCCTGGATATTGAATAAGCTGCTGTATATCCTCCTCTGTACGATAAAGATGAACTTGTAGTGTAATCCCGACATTGGAATATTGGCTTGCTATTTTTTTATAAATATCGAGGATATCGCTCGTCTTTGATGACTCCTCCATACTAATCATTAATGTAATTCTGAACTGATATGCTTTTTTAGCTAGCTCAATTAAGTGTTTATATGCTAGTTCTGCATTAACAGAAAGTCCAATATGCGACAAATCTAATGACACTGTTTGTCTTATCTCCAATGCACCCATACCCTCAATAAGCTGCAAATATTCATCTTTAGCCTTTTGACATTCCACCAAAGCAGTTGTATTCTCCCCTATAAACTCTAGGGATATTTGATAATCCTTGGAGATGAATTCTCGAGCAATTGGAATAGCATCCTTTCTCCCTTCACCGGTAACATACCGTTTCGCTGCCTTCCATAATAACGGATAGAGTTCTGTTGACTGTTGAACGTCCTGTTTCATTTGAGCATTTCTTGCTGCAGATTTTAATGCTTGAATCACTATTTCTTCTGTCTTTTTCATTTTTATTCCTCCTCTTTTCTATTTCCCAGTACTTTAACATGATAAAATTGGTAGGAGTAGAACCACTTTATAGAATTTTTTAAGGTACCAATTTTAAATAGGAGGAGAGAAAGTTGTTATGGATACCAATTGATCGTTCTTCAGATATACCTCTAAACCGGCAAGTTTATCAGCAAATTCGGGAAAAAATATTAAATGGCCATCTTCAAGCAGGTGAAAGGCTAGCATCAACACGTGTGCTCTCTTTCGAGCTGAAGGTTTCAAGAAATGTCATATTGGAAGCTTACGATCAATTGTTAGCAGAGGGATTTTTAATTGCACGAAGTGGTTCAGGTACATTTGTTGCAGAGGGAGCCTTTTTAACACAGCATGAGGCACCATTTTTATTTGAAGTCGATGAAAAAAAGCTGAAAAATCATATTATTAATTTCCGTTCAGGTATTCCAGCATTGGACTTATTCCCCCGTAAAACATGGGCCAAGCTATCACATCAACTGTGGAATGATATTGAATCAACTAATTTTGGATATGATTTTCCAGAGGGTCGTTTAGAATTAAGACAAACGTTAGCACACTACTTATTAAGAACTAGAGGTGTTCACTGTCATCCAGAACAAATTGTCATTACATCCGGCGCTACACAAGCATTGACACTTGTTTCTCGATTGCTTTTATCACCTAATGATATAGCCATTATAGAAGATCCTATTACGAATGATATTCAAACGATTTTTAAATCTTCAGGTGCCTCTCTTTATCCAATACCTGTAGATGAATATGGGATGAAGACAGCCTTAATACCAGAAAATTTGCATCCTAAATTTGTCTTCCTAACTCCATCACATCAATTCCCACTAGGGGGTACGTTACCAATACAGCGCAGAATTCAATTAATCAATTTCGCCAGAAGGAATAATTGTTTTTTAGTTGAGGATGATTATGATAGTGAGTTTCGCTATGAAGGTCCACCTGTCAGCTCTTTACAAGGTTTAGATCTAGAACGTGTACTCTATATAGGCTCTTTTAGCAAGATTCTCTCTCCAGCATTAAGAATAGGTTACATTGTTCTCCCAACTCATTTAATCGAGAAATGTCGGCAGCTGAAATGGCTTACTGATTTACACACACCATCATTAGATCAGCTTATTCTTGCTCATTTTATTAAAGAAGGCTATTTAGAAAGACATATTGCGAAGATGAAGAAGTTTTATAAAAACCAGCGAGATTTTCTTATCCAATGTTTGCAAACAACCTTTTCAAATAAAGTGAAGATTTTAGGTTACTCTACTGGTTTGCATTTAATTGCTGAATTAGAGGATATTCATTTTTCTAAAGAGCTATTGTTTAAAATCGAGCAACTTGGTGTAAGGGTATACCCTGTAGAGGATCATTCGATAGAGAAAGGGAAAAATACTAATCGGATTATTTTAGGGTATGGACATTTAAAGAAGAATGAAATAGAAGAAGGCGTGACAAGACTATTTCAAGCAGTCTATGACGAGGTAAAGTAAAAAAGGGGGATATCAAATGCTCGCTACTATTCAGAAACAACAAAATAACTATGTCGTAAAATTCAACCGTCCGCTGTCCCATTCAGTTGATGCTGTTTGGGCTGTATTAACGAAGAATGGCAAGCTTCAAAAATGGATGAACAATTTAGAAATTATTGATCTTCGAAAAAACGGTAAAATCCATTTTAATATGAATGATGGAACGGATGCTTATATGGAAATAGCAATTACAGACTATGTTGAGAAGGAAGTGCTCGAATTTGAATGGGGCAAAGATACAGTCAGATTTGAACTCTCCCCCACTAGCAGCGGTTCCATATTAGTATTACTTGAACCGATTGGTGAGCTAACTGAGCATACACCAAAAGATTTAGCTGGCTGGCATATATGCTTAGACCTGCTTTCAGACTTATTAAATGGAACTGTACATGAAGAATTTCCAATGGAAGAATGGCAAAAATGGTTTGCAGAATATAAGCAACTTGTGGATGACGTAGAAAAGATTTAAGCCATCATAAATAAAACTCCTAGGGTGTAAAGTGCCCTAGGAGTTTTTATGTTAAAAAACAAAATGGTCAAGGAAATCTTTGTGAATGTTGCGGCGATTTAAATGAGGTTGCTTTCGTTCCATGCTACTCGCTTTCAGACAGATAATAACATTGTCGCTGCCGCTACGTTTGCACTTCGCTTTCGCATTTTATCACTATAAATTAGAGTGACATGCGAGAAGATACACACCATGTGAAGTGGTTGATTGGAGTGGAGACTGGGCGACTCCTTGGGGATCAGCGTCACAGATTAGACCCTGGAGCGTAGCGAAGCGGCTCATCGGACGCCCCCAGGAAGCTCTGCTCTGCGCGAAAGCGAAGCGTCAGCGGCAAATGTTTTATCTGTAGCGAAAGCAAAGCGACAGCTACAAAGCGCCCAGTCGGAACGGAAATCAACCCCTCGTTTTGCCGAAGAGTCGTACTTTATTAATATGGCACCTTACAATATTATTTAATGGTAAAAGCTGTAGCCATTTCAAGTGCTTTTAGCGGATCCTTGATTGAATCAAGCGTATAGACAAGCTTGTCGTCCTGCCACACGATTAAATTTCCTGATTCATTTACATCTAAATGTGCAGATCCGTGTTGCTTTGGAATAGGAAGCATATGCGATTCTAAAAATTGTACTGCCTGCTTAGCAAGCTTTACACCGACTTCCGGATTGTCTGTTCTTGTTTGAGTCGCTATTGCCCATCTTCCCTCATTCCAACCAGTCCATAAAGAGCCTGCCCCTGCATCCTGATAGCCTTTAATATTGGAACCAAGATCAACTTCTTGACCGCCACTTTGACTAAAGTTCTCAAAAGAAATTTGCTTACTTGCTTCGTCTGCACTTTCATATTGCTTCACTAAAAGACGAGCAATAACGGTCGCTCTATCTGGTTGTTTTAGTTTAATATCGTTGATTGGCAAATACTCTTTGCTTTCAAAAAATACTATTTCAACTTCGTTAGCTTCTGCCTTCGTTGTTGCCGTTAAAAATGTACCTTCTGTGATTGGTAGCCCTTTGGGTAAAGTTATAGGTAAATCCGTTTTAAGCTGGTCCTTAACATTTTTTAATGCCCCAGCCTGTGTAATCGATGCTACTGTGTTTTCCTTATTCGGTTTAGAAGATTCCTGTTGATTTTCCTGCGATTGCTGCTCTTCTTGCGGCTTGTTTGGCACGTTAGGTTTTTCTTCTTTATCAGAGCATGCAGTGATTATACTGAAACTTAAAAGCATGAAGGCAAAAAGTACTTTTTTCATGGCGTTGGCCCCCTTTATTAAGAGTGATCGAGTAGACCTTAGAAGTAATCTGGTATGCCCCGAAGAACTGATCGGGTTCGATCCGAAACTGATCAGGTCCCCCGGGTTCATCTCAGAACTAATCGTGTAAGGTCACTTCTTTCTTCCCTACCTAAAAACTATTGTAGTTACTTAAGTTCATTAATCTGCTTCGTCAGTTCGTTAAACTTTTGATCAAGCATAGCGTAATCCTTATCCTTTGCCGTAAGAAAACTAAGCTTGCCGAGTATTTCTTGTCTTTCATTTTCAAGTTTTAAACGAAGAGCGGCTTTATCATCGGCTTGAGAAGGAGCACTGTTTCTCCATTTTTTCTCAATACGTTTATTTTGAACTTCCCACACACTATCAGTTACCTTCTCAAGAAGATATCTATCATGTGAGACAACAAGTAATGTTCCCTTATATTGCGCAAGTGTTTTCTCTAACTGCTCACGAGAAGGTAAATCAAGGTGATTCGTCGGTTCATCTAAAATAAGCACATTTTTATCCTCTAAAATATATGCCATTAGTTTACACTTTACACGCTCTCCCATACTCATTTTGCCTATTGGAGCAGTCCAATGTGCTGGTGTAAAACCTAAATGCTTCATTAAATTTCGGACTTTCCCTTGCTCCTCAAAGGTTTCTTTATAAAAGTATTGCTCCGGTGTCTGATCCAGTGGTAAATCAAATACTTCCTGTGTTAAATAGCCGATGTTTGCTGCAGGAGATAGCCAAATTTCCCCTTCAGCCTCTACCTGCCCTAAGAGTATCTTTAATAATGTTGTTTTGCCACTACCATTTGTCCCAATAATAGCAATTTTCTCACCAAACTTTGCAATTAAATTTACATCCTTCAATAAAACTCGTTGCTCAAAGCACTTCGTTAAACTCTTTGTCTCTAAAAAACGCTTGCCCACTCGTTGATTTGTGTCTAAAGAAAAACGAATCTCTTCTTCAGGTTCTACAGCTTCAATTTTAACCTTCGCAAGCTCCTTCTCTAATCGTTTTTTCTTAGATTTAACTTGCGAGTCCATACGCTTTGCTTTTACACGATAGAATTCCTTAAAGCCCTCCTGCTTTGTAGACTGCGCATGTGCCTTCTGTGACCAGGATGTTAACTCTTTCATCTGTGCCTCTATACGTTCAATATTTTTTTGCTGTTTATCATAGGCACGTTGTTGTGTTAGTCTTTGGTGTTCTCTAGCGGCTATATAGCTACTATAATTGCCACTATGCTCCATGAGCTTCCCTTCTTCTAGCGACCAAATTTTAGTCGCAATCTCGTCTAAAAAATAGCGATCATGGGAGACAACAATGATGGTACCATCGTAATTTTTTACTTGCTCAATTAACAGTGCAGTACTTCGCTCGTCTAAATGATTCGTTGGCTCATCTAGTAAAAGTAATTGAGCATTTTGTGCAAAACCATCAGCAAGACGCATTTTTAGCTTCTCTCCACCACTTAATGCTGAAAATAACACATCTGGAACCTGCCATTTAGCAAGCAAATCAGCCTCGTTTGCAGTTACCTCCAGCGTATCAAAATGCGCACTCTCCTGTTCTACATAAGCAATTTTAGCAGACTGCAACCAACGTAACTGTCCCGAAGTCGGCACTATCGAGCCTGCAATCAACTGCAATAATGTGGATTTGCCCGCCCCATTTCTACCAATAATGCCGATGACCTCGCCCATCTTCACCGTTGCTGTTATATGCTCAAAAATCTTTGCATCCTGTATTTCATAACGTACATCTTGTAATTTTAAAAGTTCCTTCATAACATCCATCCTTTTCCGTTCGAAGGGACAAAAAAATCCCTCCAAGTATTTTGGAAGGATTAGTCTTAAAAATTATCATACACAAAAAAGCTTATGAACAAAGCTTTGTTTGTGTTCCATTACTAAGTAAGCCACTTCTCCTATCTGCTTCTAAATAAAGAGGTTCAGATGGAAAATGAAGCACTTGTAAGTATCGTACAACCTCGTATCGACAAAGCTTCGTCGATACGAGATGCGCGTTTTGGAAAATGGGCAGACTAATCCTATTTTTGATTGAAATATAATATTCCATACGATTAGTTAATCATTAGCCACCCATCGTCCCTTCATCAGTAATTACAATAATTGTAACATCATTGTCTCTAAAACAACAACGGTAAAGTTGTAAAATAATTCTTCACAAGTAACATCATACTAATCAGAGAATTCTTATTGGTTCATAGTGTCCTACTCTTCATTACCATCTCGAGCAATCATACGAGCGAATCTCTCTTCTTGCAATGGTTTGGAAGCGCCAACCCCTTCTGCTACTCCATCGGAACCCAGCAATAGACTCTCTCCCTACAGCAGTTAGGAAGAACCAAAAGCTTGATCCATTAAACATCCATATATACGTATTTCTAAATAAGCATGATTGAATACCACTTGTACCTATTCCCCACGGTGGAGTCGATGGCACAAAACTAGGTGGTGGGCCAAGAGGCATTTGACCTGCTGGTGGTGGGCCAAATCCAGGTGGTCCAAAATTAGGCGGGCCAAATGATGGTGGTGGGCCAAATCCAGGCGGGCCAAATCCTGGTGGGCCAAATGATGGTTCGAAATTAGGTTCATTCCCGCTTGGAGGTCTGAAATCCTCTCCATATGGATTGTTATACATTAAAAACTCCCCCTTCTACATATTTCAATATATGTAAAAAGGCGAATAACCGTTGAGCAATTGCCTATCTTCAGGGGAGCTTTGTAGACTACACTCAACCAATTATTCCATTGGCTAATATTGTATAATGGGAGAGTATTTCCAAGAAAAGGAGCACTCATGCGTAAATTACTTTTCAACATTACTACTATAATTGTGTTACTAAGCATTTGGTTACTAATTTCTTCGAAGCAAGCCACTGAATCTACAACAAGGATCCAAGCGAAGCTAGCTAACGTAAAGGATTACAAATATTATTTAGATCAAGGAAACGATAAGATTGGCAAGGAAATGGCTAACTTGGATTTGGTCATTGTGGAGCCAATCGAAATGCAGCAGAAGTATATCGACCTTGCTCAAAAAAATGGAGCACTAATATACGGCTATATAAACGCTATGGAAGCAGACAAATGGAATTCAGCGCTTTATAGTCAATTAAATGAAGCAGATTTTTATAAAGATGCGCATGGAGAAAAGATGTATTTCGCTGAGTGGGATTCGTATTTAATGGATATGACCTCTCAACACTATCAAAAGCTTTTACTAGAAGAAATTCAGAAGCAAATTGTTCAAAAAGGGTTAGATGGTGTGTTTTTAGACACTGTGGGCAACATTAATTCTTATTTACCTGAAAAAGAGCAGGAAGCACAAAATGAAGCAATGTTATCCTTCATCAAAAAAATAAAACAGCAATATAACGGCTTGTCTGTTGCGCAAAATTGGGGCTTTCAAACATTAGCTGACTATACAGCGCCATATATCGACTTTATAATGTGGGAAAACTTCTCGTATGATGTAGTTGGAGAAGATGACTGGGCATTGGATGGGATGAAGCAATTAGTTCACATACGAGATAAATTCGGTACTCAGGTGATGGCGATTGGATTTGAGGATGAAGAAAAAAGTCGTGCTTTAGCAGAGAAATATCAATTTAAATTTTTCTATAGCCCCGCTGGATCTCACTACAATACTTGGCAGTAACGTCCTTTAATAGCATTATAATACCCTCTGCAACACTCATCAGAGGGTATTTTTTAGAAGTGAAATTATATAGATAAATAAGATTGCATCACTCGCCAATCCTCAAGCTTTTCCTCAAAAGATTTAATATTTTTACCTGGTATCGGACTAGTTGAGGGCATTTTTTGATAGGCCCGACCAACTAAAACCTCAAAGCCAATATGTTTTTTAAAAACTTCGAATGCCTTTCCACCATTAAAAAGCACCAACTCAATATTTGGATACTGTTCAAAAAGCATTTTAAAATCATTCGGTTTTTCATTACGAATAGCTGCATCTAAGCTTCCTTTACGCTCACACGATTCTATCGTATCCCAGAGACCGATATGATTGCTCTTTAACAATTTTAATCTTCGTTCATAGTCATCTGGTATATTTACCTCTAATATTTCCCCTACAATCGGCCAAAAGTGATTGCGTGGATTGCCATAATACTGCTGTTTCTCTAATGATTGCTTTCCTGGCATTGAACCGACAATTAGCACCTTTGTTGACGAATCAATAACTGGTCGTAAGACATTTTTTAGTTCATTTGACACTACAATCACTCCTCCCCTTTATTGTAGCGGAAAATTAGAGCCGACAAGTATTTCCTTCGAACTTTTCACATGAAGTTTATTTGATGAAAAATTTTTTATATAAGACCTTACGATTTCATAACCAATACAGTACCCTATCCATTTAGGAAGCTTTCCACCATATAAAAATTCAATATGATTGTCTAATCCTTGAATATTAATTTTAGGCAAAAAACGCTTCTTCCATATCTTCAACATTTTATCCAAAGAGTAGTAACTCAACCAAGGGGCTAACCATTTATCTCCGTAAATTTCTTCAACTGCACATTCTGCTAATCCTTCTAAAATTAAAGAATCCAACAAGGACACTTCGTCTAGCGTCTTATTTAAAAATTGTAAACGACAAACATGATTGTACTCATGTGCAAATAACGCTTTAAGTTCCTCTTTTTCAAGCTCTCCTATAAATAAAAACAAAGCATTTGGATAGGCGACACCATTTTTATTTGTCATTGTTTGTTCCTGTGTTATCGGAAAAATATAGATTGGTATATTTGGACCGCTCCATCTCTTTTTTAAATAAATAAATTCCTTTTGGACAACTTCCCACACATTTTGTTCCTTTAACTTTTTTATATCTATTTTTTCATGTGGCTGAAAAAGACCCTGTTGCTGTAGTTCAAATTGTAGTTCTTCCGGATATCCACCATTAAAAATTTCAACTAAACGACTACAAAGAATGTAACACTGTATTTCATTAAAATTCCTACTGTGATTTTGCCTTTGA
Organism: Lysinibacillus xylanilyticus; assembly: GCF_001708185.1. GTDB lineage: Bacteria > Bacillota > Bacilli > Bacillales_A > Planococcaceae > Lysinibacillus > Lysinibacillus xylanilyticus_A. The sequence goes on from NZ_MDDN01000005.1 coordinate 131,151, forward strand.
TTCTCTATTAATTCATTAAGCCACTCATCGGTAGGTATTACTGACATCCCCTCACCTCCTGCTATAGCTTATGTCTCAAATAGACAATCGGCTAGTGAGGAATGTATGAAACAGCATATATTAACTTGTAAGGAAGTCGAAAGGAGGGATATTTTATGAATCCAGCTGATACTTATAATCTTTGCTGTAAATATCATGGTAAACGTGTAAGAATTACAGATACATCTGGCAGAGTACATGTTGGAGAGATAACGATGGTGGATAGAAAACATGTGTGGATTCTACCTGATAGACGATATGGAGGATATGGTTTAGGTTTTTTTGGTCGTCGGAATTTTAGAAGACCAGGTTTTGGCGTTGGGATTGTACTCGGAACTATTATCGGAATTGCACTCGCGCCTCTATTATTTTTCTAAAATGAAATGTCCAATGCTCAATATCCGCTGCGATATGGCAGACTCATTTTTTTATTTGAGGAAAAAATAAGCCATTTCAATGGTTGAGATGGCTTATTTCCCCTTACTGTACTTGCTCTTGTTGTTGTTTGCGTTCAATCAACTCGGATATTGTGACAAATGTATAACCTTGTTTTTTAAGTTCTGGTATTATTTCTTCCAGTGCCTTAATGGTTTGCGTGCGATCGCCGCCTCCATCATGGAATAAAACAACATCTCCAGGCTTTGATCCCTTCAATACCTTTTGTGTAATTTTTTTCACACCTGGTTGTTTCCAATCTTGAGTATCCTGATGCCAAGACCACATAACTACTTTGTATCCATCCTTTACAGCAGCATTTATCATTTGATCGTTATAATTACCACCTACAGGACGGAATAAAACTGGGGAAAATCCAGTAATACTATTAATGATTCCCTTTGTCTGACGCAGTTCCTTCTGCAATTCAGCTACGGAAACATTAAACGGATGTGAATACGTATGATTGGCCAACTCATGACCTTCAGAATAAGACCTTAAAACTAGCTCTGGATATTTTTCTGCATTTTTTCCAAGAATAAAAAAGGTAGCCTTTGCATCATACTTTGCCAATACATCTAAAATTGCTGCCGTATATTTGGGATGAGGTCCATCGTCAAAGGTTAGAGCAATTATTTTGTCTTCTGTTTTAATATCCCACACAACTTCCCCTGTCTCCTCATAATAAGGTCGACCTTTATCCGCATAGATGGTCAGCTCTGTAAAAAATACCGATATGATTAAAAAACAAAGGGTTAAACGTAATACATATTTACGTGTCATAGCATCACCTCCCAAGTTCAAATTCACATAACTCCGTCAACTTACTATTTACGATTTACAATGAATTATACTCGTGAAGGATTGGCGGTTTTCATACCTTGTCACCGATAAATTGCTGTTAAATTTTGAACGAATTGTGAAAACACTCACAAACCACTTTATTTTTTTACTAATTGATGTAAAATAAAAAACACAAACTGATATATAACAACTATAAGTTTAATTAATTTTTCTGCCGATTGTTATAGTACAAAAAAACAACAAAGGGGATTTCATTATGTGGATTATTACAGTTTTTGAACAAAATACTTATCGTATGTTCGAGTACGACACTAAAAACGAGGCAACAATTGCATTAAAAAAATTCAAGCATACAGCAATGCTTTCTTATACGAAATAAATAAAAAGAATCAACTCATTCTTACAAAAGGGAAATCGAGTTGGTTCTTTTAGTTTTTTACGAACAACATATCTTATTTAAGGTGGCAGAATTACGCTTACAATAATTTTTTTACGGAAAATGTCGAACACCTTTTTATCTATTGCCATATGTATATAGAGAAAAGGAGTGATATTAATGGTGACAATTGAGCCTATTATGATTAAGGGTCATTTTTTCACTGCAGTGATTGTTCAATTACCTAAAACAACACTACTAACAATTTCAAATGAAACGGGCTACATCATGTGTGGGGCTTTAGATATCGGTTTATTAAATGATCGCTTAGCTGACCGTAAAATTATTGCAGGTCGTGCAGTTGGTGTGAAAACAATCGATGAACTATTGACAGCCCCATTAGAATCCGTGACGTATGAAGCGCAGCAGCTCGGTATTACAGAAGGAATGCCTGGTGTAGAGGCATTATTAAAAATGATATAACCGGAAGTTTTTATGTATAAACAAAGCGTCAGTTCAATTTCGACTAGACGCTTTTTTTTGATGTATTATGTACAGTTTGAATAAGCTAGACACTCTTTCCCTATACTTTGGGCAAAGGAGTGTTCATTTTGGATAAAGATAAACATTGGAAAATACATGTAATCTTATTATTAATAGTCGTTATTATTTTTGTCTGGTCTGTCATAAAACCAGCTACCTATTTGGATTGGCTCGCAGAAGTTAGCCCTGCTGTGGTTGCTATTATTATTGTAATCGCTATTTACAACAAATTCCGCTTCACAACTTTCTCATATGTGATCATTGCCCTTTTATCCATCTTAACATTTATTGGCGGGCACTATACTTATTCAGAGGTTCCACTTTTTAATTGGATAAAAGAAGAATTTCACTTACAGCGGAATGACTACGATCGTTTTGGACATTTTCTTAAAGGTTTGATGGCCATTGTCATAAGGGAAATATTAATACGAAAAACACCACTAACGAAAGGTGCTTGGTTAACAGGTATTACAATAAGTATTATGCTGGCAATTGCTGCTCTCTACGAAATCATTGAATGGCTCAGTACAAAAGTTTCAAAAGGCGGCAAGGGTGCTAAAGACTTTGTAGGGATGCAGGGAGATCCCTGGGATGCACAATGGGACATGTTTTCGGCCTTCCTTGGAACCATTTTAACTTTACTGCTATTTACAAAATTCCATGATAAATTATTGAAAAAGCAGGCAAAGTAAATCAATTTCACCTTGGCGTATACAAAAAATATTTGCTAAATGATGATAAACAATTTTCCTCTATAGTAAGCATAGCATAACTAATATGAACCTTTCGAAGGGTGGTATTCTATGTACTATGCAAATATAAGTCAGCACTCGCCCCATCCATCTCGTGTGATTGACGTCACTGGAAATGGAAAAGTAATGGCTACTCCAAGTTATGTTCAACTTCAAATTGAAGTCCAGACAAGAGGAAAAAATGTACAAGAAGCACAGCAGGAAAATGCAATCATTATGAATCGTGTTATCCAAGCTCTTTTAAATCTCCATATCCCAAGGGAAAATATTCAAACAGCTGTCTATACGATTTCACCACTTTATGATTATGAGGACGGCAAACAATTTTTAAAGGCTATGAAGTCACAAATGGTATTACCGTTAAAGTAACGGATATGAATCAGATTGGTGTAATTATTGATACAGCCGTGGAAAATGGTGCAAATCGAATCTCCTCTATCCAATTCAATATTGACAATGCCAATGCCTATTATCAACAAGCTCTTAGTTTAGCCCTTCATAATGCGCAAATGAAGGCTAAAACGATTGCCGAGACAATGCATTTGCCTTTACAACCACAACCTATCGAAATTGTTGAGGAACTAGAGCGCGCCCCAGTTCTGTATAGATCCATGGCGATGGCCGATTCCAAAATTTCTACGCCTATTGAACAGGGTCAAATAGCCGTTAATGCGACTGTTCGAGTGAAATTTCAATATTAAAATGTATAATTCCAAAGCGAAAACTCCTCTCTTGATTTGTCTCGACAACAATTAAGCTACGAGAGTTTTCGCTTTTCTTCTACAGTAAAATGTAAGATTATTGAATTTATAGAAAAAAAGCAACTCATCACCATAACATGTGGTTGATTTCCGTTCCGACTTGGCGCTTTGCCGCTGACGCTTCGCTTTCGCGCAGATAAAACATTTGTTGCTGTCGCTTCGCTTTCGCACAGATAAAACATTTGCCGCTGACGCACAGAGCAAAGCTTCCTGGGGGCGTCCGATGAGCCGCTGATCCCCAAGGAGTCGCCCAGCCTCCACTCCAATCAACTTATATACAAAGCATACGTCTTAAAAAATATCACCCACAACTTTTGGTGATGAACCAAAATAACCACAAATTTTAATGGAGAACCTAAACAACATTTTTTCGAGAGGATTTAAAACAATGACACTCTCATTCCATATTTAATCTAATTGCAACGTAGCATTGCGGACTTGATACTATTGGTTTTGTTTGCAACAGCAGTAAATTTGGTATGGTGATGATATCAAATATAAAAAGGAATGATAAAAATGAAAATTAGCAAATCGATTTTAGATTATCGTAAAAGTAATAATTTAAGCCAAGAACAATTGGCAAATAAAATCGGTGTGACTAGACAGGCCATTTCAAAGTGGGAACAAGAAAAAGGTGCTCCAGATATTGAAAATTTAATTTTATTAAGCGATGAAATGAATATTAGTTTAGATCATTTGATTAAAGGTAACAGCCCTATAAAAAAGCAAATCGCGAATAATGAAAAAGCAGTAAAATTTCATTTTCTAGTAATTTTATTTTTAGTTGCTATTGTAATTTATATAGCTTATTTTGCACTTGTACACGAAATTTTTATGATTGGATTTTTAATTGCAACGCTCTTTATGCTAGGTATTGAACTTTATGTTTACATGAGAAAACATTCGAATTAGTTACGTCAAAATCCCAAGGAAAAGAGGCCTATCCGCTTTTCCTTGGGATTCAACACACATGCCAATACATATGGACATCAAGAATATTCCGCATACATGACTATATATTATTTAGGATTAAGTAAATTTTTTTCTAGACATACTACTTCATCAGATGTTTTAAAAATAATATCAAATGGCTGACTATACGAATGCATAAACAATTCATATTGAATCCGACGTTCTTCATGGGACTGCCTTAAATAATTGATATCGGTTCCTCTTTCAAGTACATCACGACCCAACCTTCTTATTAATTCCGTCTCACTATCTGTATAAAAATAAATTTTTAAATCAAATAATTCGGGATTAATAAATGCTACACTCATTCCCTCTACAATCGTTACTTTAGTTTTTGAAGAAATTAACGTACTTTTCATATAATGCGTATCTATTGTCAATAAATCTAGACCTTCTCGAACCATCTGAATATCTCTTTCTAAAGAAGGCAAATGATGGGCTGCTGGATGACAAGCCGTCATTTTAAAACAATGGTTTTCATTTTGATATGTATAGTCGATAATTGTTTGCTTACGTATATCTGAACTAACAATATACGGATCTGTATTCATATAATTCACTTCATTTTGATTTAGACAATTAACAAGTTTATTGGCAAACGTTGTTTTCCCTGCTGCTCCATGTCCCGAAATGCCGATAATAATTCTTTTATCACTTAATTTTATCCAATTCAGTATTTCTTGTAGTATCTTCTCCATCTTCCTTCTCCTTTTACCAATAATCACAAAATAGGTGGTATGAAGTTCCATTCATACCACCTGGTTAATCCGAAATTTTTTTATAAGCTCTTGCTGCCGCCCTAACCACCGCAGGAAAACGTAGCTACAGAAGCGATCTTCTTCCTGTATCGGGAGGCGATTTTAAGCAAAACAAACTTTTATCATTTCCATACACGTTCTATTGTTATTTCATTATGCTTAGTGCTACATTGAAAAATATCTGGATTACTTAAATTTCCCCAAACTTGAAAATCGACCTCATTATTATAATACTTCAATAGTAAAGTAATTATATTTCCATGACTAACAATAATGGAATGCTCAGCATCACTTTGGAAAGTTTCCTCAACTACGTGAATGATCCGTTTCATTGCTTCGCTACTTGACTCTCCACCTTCAAACTTTAACTCCATATCGGTAAAAGTTGCTTGAAGTTTTTCATACCAATCAGGTAAATCTCTAGTGCTTAAAATACGTTCTGAAAGCCGTTCATCGATTTCAATATTTATATTTTTCCTATTACTTAACGGTTCTATAGTTTGAATTGCACGTAAAAAAGGACTGGCAATGATTCGATCAATTTTTATGTCAGCGAAAAAATCAGCTAAATCTTCTGCCTGATGAAAGCCATCTTCTGTTAAAGGAGCAGCCGCCGATTGTCCTTGAGCTTCGCAATGTCTAATTACATAAATATGCTTAACCATATAAACCTCCTAGAGAAAATATGGAGAACCGACATCATTGTTATTAATCACAATATCTGCATTGTCTTGAGGGTTATGTTCCTTTAAATATAAACTTGATGCAGCATGATACCGGTTAATGAACATAGCCTCTGCACTTTCATAGCTTCCAAATGCAATCGTCTCCCGTTTTGCTCCCCTATTTCGGGCTAGCTCAAAATCTGTCTGTACGAAAATTTTATAATCGAATAAATGTATTAGTTCTTTTTTAAATAAAAATGTTCCATCCACAATAAAAATGGTATCGTCTGTTGCAAGCAGTTGTTCTGGATTTACATATGCATCCTTTTCTAAATCTAACGAAACTGTCTGATACTGCCGATCTCCATCCTCTCCTAAAGGAATTAACAGCTTTTCCTTAAATGCTTGATAATCGTGTGCATCTTCATAATACCCGATTGCTGAATCCTTTCCCTGCCTATAGCGAATCGCTCTCGGATTATGAAAATTGTCAATGCTTGTTCGTACTACTTCTCTTTTTCTTCGACGAAGCTCTTCAGCAAGTTCATTGGCAAGAGTTGTTTTCCCTGAAGCTGTTATTCCACTAATTGCTACTCTAATTGGATGGTGAAGTTTTAAATCTATAATAGTATTGGCTACTTCTGAAATCAGTTCTCGTCTTAACATCTCTCATTGACCTCATAGATTTTTAGATTTTAATTTACAATTATTATACCTTCTTTACTAATTAGTTCCAATTTATTTAATGCGTCACCAATCTTACCTTTCTTTAATTGCTCCGTATGTTCTTCTTTCTGATAACCTTCTAAATCAACGCTTATGTCGGATGATTCACTATTCGCCATAAGCTCTAATGATTTGGGTGCCTCTTTGTATGATATTGTAATATCTCCCGAAGCAGTCTCTACAAATAATGCTTTTCCTTCGATGATTTCTTTCATAAAAACTTCACCGCTAGTCGAAGTAATTTTCGTTTTCGAACTGTTGACTCTAGTCATATAGCTATCACCATTCGTAGAGGCGATCGTTAATTCATTCACGGTACTATCCATCATTTTCAATTCTCCATCCTTTGATGTAATTTCACCTTTATCGGCCGATAGTCCCTTAATGATTTTAGAGCCCGAATCCGTTGAAATCGACAGTTCCTCTGTTTCAATGTTGTTCATTTTAACATCACCATAGCTGTTTTTTAATGCAATCTTATTCACAGCATTTTTAGGAACAGAAATGTGAATAGTACCCTTTTTTCCAAAGCTAAAGTTTTTCATAACCCCTCCTTCAGTGTCTTGTTGATATACTACAACTTTATTTCCGTCTTTCTTAATTTCAACAGGGTTATTTTCCTGCTTTTCTTGTAGTTTACCTTCAATTTCAATTGTTATTTTTTCAGAATCTGTATTTTCTAATGCTATATCCCAAGACTCACCGTTTATTTCAAGTTCTTCAATTTGCTGAACATCAAAGGACTGTTCTTCGTTAATACCCTTCTCACCATTTGTTTTAAGGGTGAATATAATTCCTCCTATTGCAATTACAAATATCAAAGCTATGATCGCTTTTTTCACTTTGCATCCTCATTTCTCATATCAATTACGCCTCGGTACAAACAACATTTGCTGAAAAAATTTACGTTAAATCTACTTTGTCGACTTTATAATAAGAGAGATAACCAATAATAAGCCCTAATAGACACATGCTGATTGGGACGCCGACAAATTGGAATAAGCTAGCGGATGAATCCCCATTTGAAACTGTTGCATTAATAACAAATCCAATTAAGACCGCTGATGTAATTGTCGAAGCTGTTGATTTTCTTCGCATACCAAAGTACAAAGGAATTAAGCTTACCCCGGCCATCATAAAAGCATTAACAAAAGTAGATGGAATTGTAGCTACCATCTCCTGAATCTCTACAGGCGTATCAAACAGGTTCATCATTGGATTTAAGAAATAAACAGCAATATTAATCATAAAAGTTGCAATAATAATACTAAAGAAACAAAATCCGAAAACTAAAGACAGTTTAGCGAGAATTATTTTTTTCCTTTTTAATGGATACGTAAATAATAATTGGACCGTTTTATTTTTATATTCGTCAATGACTAAACGCGATAAAATCACACTCGAAAAAATAATAAAAACAATTCGAATTAAAATATTTGTTAAAGACATAAAATCTGTATAATCCCGAAACACCTGTTCATCTCCGGAACCCAAGGCCATAAGCACAACCGCCGCCAAAATCCCAACAATACAACTGATTAATCCTTTAAAATAACCAGCTATACAATTCTTTTTCCATTCAAGCCTTAATAGTTTAAGCAATTTGATTCCCTCCATTAATAAGATTTAAGAAATACTCTTCTAAATGCTGTTGCTGTTTTTCAATTCCATTGATAACAATGTCATTTAAAATAAGCTCTTTATTAATTTGAGATTGAGAAATATCATGTTCAAAAATTCGAATACAATGCTGATTCACAATTTCATATTTCCGAATTCCCAACTTGTTCTCTAGCACACGAATCGCTTTTTTCAAATCGTCTATTTTGATTTCCAGGTACTCCATGTTTTCTTTTCGAATATCCTCCATTTTTACTTCCTTTAATAATTTCCCATGGTGAAGGATGCCAATAGTATCTGCTATTGATTCAACTTCTGACACGATATGACTTGATATTAAAATAGTGATTCCATGCTCTTCTTTTAACAGCATTAAAAGCTCGCGTATATCTTTAATACCTATAGGATCAAGACCATTTATCGGCTCATCCAGAATTAGAATCTCTGGTTTCGTAACAATTGCCCGTGCGATGCCTAATCTTTGCTTCATCCCTAGCGAAAATTCATGTATTTTTTTATGTTCCACTCCATCCAGACCTACAATAGCTAGTGCCTCTTGTATAGCCCCTTTTTCATAAACACCAACATACTCACAGTGAAGCTCTAAATTCTCCTTTGCTGTTAGCCTTTCATAAAATTCCGGATACTCAATAATGCTGCCTATTTTGTTTAAATATTGATAGGAGGACGTTGTGATTAGATTATTAAAAATCTTTATTTCACCTGAAGTTGGTTTTACTAAATTTAATATCATCTTCATAATCGTCGTTTTCCCTGCCCCATTCGGACCTAAAAACCCATAAATCTCTCCCTTCTTAACATTCATATTGACATTCGAGACAGTTTCGACTCCTTTAAAGCTCTTACTTAATTGCTGTATTTGAATAACAGTTTCCATGTTGTTTACTCCTTACCATTTTGAATTCGTTACATTTATCTTAATAAGTGAAAGTAAAAACAAAGTAAACTCGATGGAAAATGACAGTAATTTTTGCAAGAGAGTAAGGATATAACAATCAGAAGCTGTTATGATGAAATTGAAATGAGGGATAAAAATGGAATCTACAGAAAAAATCTTAATCGTAGATGATGAGATTGGTATATTAAAATTATTAGAAATTACACTTAGAAAAGAAAACTTTACAAATATTGATACTGCATCGACGGGCAAAGACACATTGCAGCTTGTCAAAACCAATATATACGATATTATTTTGCTCGATATCATGCTGCCAGATATAAGTGGCTTTGAGCTCTGTACGGAAATACGGAAGCATACAAATACACCGATCATTTTTGTCAGTGCTCGCTCTACAGATTTTGATAAATTAACAGGACTAGGAATCGGTGGAGATGATTATATTACAAAACCTTTCAATCCTTTAGAGGTCATTGCTCGGATAAAGGTCATCCTTCGACGTCAAAAAATGTATGAGAATTCACAGCAACAGCAAAGTGTGAAGTTCGATTTCGGTTATTTTGCTCTTAATCCTGAATCTGCAACATTAATCGTTAATAATCAGATCGTCGAATGTACAGCTAAGGAGTTAGAGCTACTGCAGTTCTTTTGTAAAAATCCTAACCGTATTTTCACTACTACACAGCTCTATGAATTTGTTTGGGGAAATGACGTTTATGGTGAGGAGAAAACCGTTACGATCCATATTTCGAAGCTAAGGAAGAAGCTTGGAGATGATACGCGTAACCCTAAAATCATTGTAAACTTACGTGGAATTGGTTATAAATTTATTCCACCAAAAGAGGATTCACGATGCGAATAAGTACACGATTTATGTTTCACCTCGCATTGGGGATAATTTTGTGGATATTTGCATCAGGTATTTGTATTTTGATTAGTGTAGAAGGAATCCTTCCACTTATCAATAAATCTGTAAATGAAGATTCTGAGAATATGATTGTACTATGGACTTTCGGGTTCAGCACTATAGCTTGTATCGGAGCATTTGGATGGTATTTTGGGGGTCCCCTTGGATTTATCATGACATGGATTCATCAGCTTTCACAAGAAAATTACGAAAAGCCGGAGGGATTCTCTAAAATCTATACTCGAAAAGGAAAGCTTCGTATGCGCTATCTTTTATATCAAGAGGTACTTCAACATTTACAAAGCTTATCTTTCAAATTACAAGCAGCGGAGATAGAACGAGAAAAAGTAGAGCAAGCTAAACAAGAATGGATTGCGGGTATTTCGCACGATTTAAAAACACCATTAACTTATGTTACAGGCTACTCTACTCTGTTATTAAACGAGCAATATGAATGGTCTAAAGGGGAAGCCCAATCCTTTATTCAAGAAATTGCAGATAAAGGCAAGCATATGGAGGAACTTATTCAAGATTTAAGTCTCGTTATTCAGTTAAATAGTGCGAATGGCTACTTACCTTTGCATAAAGAAAATCTGGATATAATTGAATTTACTAAACGAATTGTTGCCAATATGAGCAATAATCCACAAGCTAATGCCTATAGGCTTCATTTTGACACGGATATTTCAATACTTAACGTTGAATTTGATGCTAAATTCATGCAACGGATATTGCAAAACATTCTTATGAATTCAATTATCCACAATCCACATAACACAGATATTTATACACAGATTTTTAATAGGTCCGAGCATGTAGAAATTCACATTGTAGATAACGGTGTGGGGATATCCAAGCACATGTTAGATAATATTTTTCAGCAGTATTATCGCGGAACTACGACAGATGCTTCTTCTGAAGGTACTGGACTGGGCATGGCGATCGTTTATAAGCTTGTTCAAGCTCATAAAGGCTCCATCGCCGTACAAAGTGAACCTTCTAAAGGGACGACGTTTATTATTACATTGCCTAAAAAATAATAGGATACTGGACTTTACCTGAGCTGTTCTTCTGCGGGCCCGAGCGATTGTTGACTCTTCTTGGTCCCGCTAGAAACCATTCATGAAATTATATTGTATGTCATATATTTAGACATTATATATAGGTTCAATAAGGAGGGTTCCATGCAATCTGAAAAATTGCGACTAAAAAAGATTCAACATCTAGCCTATGAAATTACGGATGAAATGAACAGAGGGAAAGAACTTACTCAGTTAGATACATTGATTCCTGTTATTGATAATTTATCGCGTGCAATTGGTGATCTAACTGATTCATTTGGAAAGTATTCTTTAGACAATGTTGAGGAAAGAGTAAAAAATGCTCATTCATTATTGTTTAATAAGGACAGCGTAAATATGTACTAATCGAACGTTTGGAAAAGGGTAATCATAAAAATAATGATTACCCTACCTCAATTAATGCGTATCAGGTTCAAATGTTTTGCAGTCGGTTTCTTCACTATTAGATGCCTGCTGTCCCTTTTGACTTACAACATAAATTTTTTCTGCAGTACATTTGTTTCCAGAATCCCAAAATGTACAGTTATTGACTTCACAGAGAATTTCTTGTGCCATTTTTTTCACACCTCCTCTTTTGTTATCATTAACAAAATCGAGGTATTCAATACTTATTAATAGAAGGTTAATCCGCAAATCCCGTAGCGGAAATCAGAGCCTTCAAATCAATCAAGGTGGATAAAAATAGTTAATCAACACACCTAAAAAATTATATTTATCTTCAAAAGCTTCATTCTAATTATGCTATGATTACTTTATCCACAAGTGATGATATTTGGGTTTATATACAAAAATACTATTACCTATTTGGAGGTAATAGCATTTTTATGTTACATGATGACGTTGTTATTCAATAACTTCTGTTGCTGTTGCCTCTTGAACAAGAATAATGCCATCATAAGCTTCTTGAGGTGTCATTTTAATTGTATAAAGCATCTGTGTGTACTTGTACCAAAAGCTAAAGTCATCACCGATATTCCCCATTCTCTGCTTCTCAGCAAGAATTTCTGCTAACTCGTCAGATTCACTTGCTTTTTCAAAATCTACATAGAAAATATTTTCCTTAACTTCGCTGAAAGCATCGATTAATGCATTATGATGCTTAACTGTATAAGTTTTTCTTTCACCAGATCCATTTTGTGCCTGAAACGTATTGTTAACAAAGTCCGTCCCAATGGCAAAGTACGCATCTTTATACTCTTCGTCTAAGTATTGACCCATAGATGTGTATCCTGCCATATTTGCAGAAGTTTTCTCTATATGTCCATTATGAGCAGACATTAATACTTTATCATGACCTTGAGCCGCTTCAAATTCAACAATCCACTGTAAGTTGTTAGCTAAATATTTATCACGAAGATTCATATAATCACTGTCATTTAAAAATAATTGCGTGCGTTGTTTCATGATTTGTGCATATTGGGCAGCAAATAAATAGGCTTCTTTCGATGATTGCTTTATGTAAGCTTCTTTATTTGTTTGCAAATCCTTTATCATTGCATCAATATTTCCGTCTAGTTCTTTTAGTTGATCACTCTTTAAATCGCGCATTGTCTTATTTGAAACGTGTTGTAATTGGGCTGCATATTCCTTTGCTTTGTCCTGATCAACTGCTTCATAATAATCCAATAACCCTTTTTTACTAAAATCATAGCGTTGCATATCATTACCGTAAAAATAAATTTTATCTTTCTCATCGGCAGTCATGTTATAATCATGCATCCATTGAACAAAGTCAATCATTTGCTCCGTTTTATAGATACCATAATCCAAAGCTTTTACCGCTTCCTCAGCTGTGCCAGTACCATTTAAAATGAACTGATTGATTTGCTGAGCGCCACCAAAATCGCCTTCTAATACAAAAACACGGACATTTTCATTTTTTATTAAAGCCTGAAAAACATCCTTCTTTAATGTTTGGAATTCAACATTTCCGTGTGTCGCTTCGCCGAAACCAATTACTTTCACATCATTCGGAATATCTATATCTTCAACTGCAGATGTATACTTTGGAGCATCCTTAACGGCTTCTCCCTTTCCACAGCCCGCTAAAGATAATAAAAGAAATAATGCTGAAATTAATAAAAAGCTCCTTTTAACAAATACCATTTTAAGAAATCTCCCTTACTCTATTAAATGCCCGTACTCGCCCAATTGGTGAAGGCTGATCATCAGTGAAGATGAAGTAAATCCCCACTGTTTAAAATTCACTTTATACAGCTTTTCGTTGGAAGTATAAATATCCTCCAAGGAAAAACAGTAAGAACCCTCCGCCTACAACTGTTAATAATTGATCCCAAGGCACAAAGAATACCTCACCTGTATCGCCACCAACATTCATCATCAAGAAGGGCTGACCCCATGGATAGTAAGGTCCAAAACGTTTGGAATTGACTGCTAAGATAGAAGGTAAAGTAAAAATGACGTTTACGGCAAATGGAGCAGCAAAGCTTTTAAACATAACGGACGTCCACAGCTGCAACGCGACTAATGGCAATGTCGCTACCCATCCTCCAAAAATACTTTTCCATACAATCTCCATTGGGAAAGGATCTGTGTAGCCTTTTATAAGACCTACTGCATATATAGAGCATAAATATAGTACCTGCATCGCCAACACAAGAAGCATAATTAATAGATACTTTGCAACAAATACTTTCCCTCTTGTAACAGGTAATGCTAAAAGTTGTTTCCAGCCACCCGATTGATGTTCATATCTACAAATAACACTCGCAAATACTCCTGAAATTAAAGGCAGGAATAATAATGCATATGTTAAATTCATGGAAATTAAAGAGACGTACCATTCATTAATTTCAGAACCTATTAAACCATTCATAGTGTTTGATGCTAATCCTATAAAAAGTCCGATTATAGGTCCTGCCAAAATTAATGGCACCATTTTAGATTTTCGCAATTTAAACCATTCAGCGCTCAGTATAGATCCCATTACTTTACATCCCTTCTAGCAAAATCGATCGTTCCGATAATATACAGTACAATACCAATGCCTATTCCAAGCATGACATTAATAATCGGCTCATCCCATTGATTCATTAACGATGGCCATTTCCAAATCATCCAATCAGGTAAAAAATATGATAAGTAGGCAAAAATCACGCCAAAAATACCTACTGTTATTGGTATCCCCTGATTATGACAAACACTTGCAATCCAAAGCTGAAGTGCCAATATTGGCAACGCAGCAAAATATGGATAATAACTAAATTTAGCAATTTCCCCAATTGGTATGCTATCACCTAAATCTAAAAACACGCCATAAGCCATCGTAACTAACATTAACAACGTGGAAGACAAAAACAATAAAATGGCTAGCACTGTGAATTTCGATAAGTACACCGTTAATTTTGAGACAGGTAGTGCAATTAATTGCTTCCAAGCATTTGTTTCGTTTTCAATGCTTGCCATAAATGAAGTTAAAATAGCAATCCCTAAAACAATAGCAAGCGGTGTAAATGAATGAACATTTAATAAATAGTAGCCCCAATCGTCCTCGCTTTGCTCTAACAAATAGTCCTTCCTTACGCCGTAATTCACCATTTGTAGGGCAACAACACCTATGGGTCCTAAAGCTGTTAAAAACCATAATCCTTTGCGTTTAATTTTCAAAAAGTCAGAAGTTAATAGTTTTCCTATCATAGCGCTTGCTCTCCTGCTGTCATTTGAAGGAAAATCTCTTCTAATGATCGTTTCTCTTCCTCTACTCGGTATACCGAAATGCCTTCTTGTACGAGGATTTGTACAATATGTGCTACTTTTTCATCTGAGCATTCATCGAATAAAATCAGGTCATCCTTATGTTCTGCCTTAATACCATTTGCTACTAGTGAACGCCATCCCTTTTCGCCATTACTCACCTTAATTAATACCTTTGGCTGAGCAAATCTACGCATTGCTTCAATTGAATCTTGGAAAATCATTTTTCCCTTCGTAACGATCCCCACTTGTGTAGCCATTTGATCGATTTCTGATAGTAAATGACTTGAAATAATAACCGTCATTCCATATTCTGAAGGCAATCGTTTAATCAAATTACGGATTTCGATAATACCTGATGGATCAAGACCATTCGTTGGTTCATCTAAAATAAGTAATTCAGGATTGTGTAACAAGGATGCTGCAATACCTAAACGTTGCTTCATCCCAAGTGAAAAGCCCTTTACTTTTTTATTGGCAACATCCTTTAAACGAACAATCTCTAGTACTTCATCGATGCGTGATTTCGGTACACCCAAGATTTTTCTTAACGCTTCTAAATTTTCATAGGCCGTTAAATGTGGATAATAGGAAGGGTTCTCTACTAATGAACCGACCTTTGCTAAAATATTTATTCGTTCTTTCGTTAAATCTTTTTGGAAGATTTTAATTGTCCCCGAAGATGGCTTCATCAGCCCAAGAAGCATACGAATCGTCGTCGTTTTTCCCGCTCCATTCGGTCCTAAAAATCCATATATTTCACCTTTACGTATTTTTAAATTTATATTTGATACAGCTTGCTCTTTACCAAAGCTTTTTGATAAATTTTCTGTTTGTACGATATATTCCATTATCCTCACCTCTGTCATTATCATAAGTAATGAAGGTTAAAAACAGGTAAGGCCCAAGTTTAAATTTTGTTTAAAAAAGACACTTTATCATAACGTGGATTGATTTCCGTTCCGGCTGGGTGCTTTCTTTGGGGTGTCGATGAGCCGCTAATCCCCAAGGAGTCTGCATGGATTAGGAATCCAAAAAACAGCATGCCATAAGCTTTGCTGGCATACTGTTTGGACATTACTGAAATGAAGCATGCCTTAACATGCTTCACAAATTATTCTATTTGTAGTGTTTAATTTTAATCTTTGTGCCGGATTCGCTTGACTCAATATCCCAGTCTAAATCCATGCCCTTTACCATGATATCAACGATAGATAAGCCGATGCCCGCACCTTTAGCATTGGATTCATTTTTCATGCCGTTTCCGTGATCTTTAATGATAAATGCATCATAGTGCTCCGTCGATTCAGTTTCCACGCCAATATATTTCCCGCTATTTGCATGGCGTAATACATTTTGAAATAAATTATCAAATATACGCCCAAGCCAAATCGGATCAACTTGCCACTCATTTTTCTCAAATGGATGTACCTCAATATCGATTTCAAAGCCTTCTTTTTCGAATACCGGATACCATGTTGTCATTTGCTCACGTACAAATCGTATAACGTTGATTTCTTTTTGTTCAAATTTATATTTACTAGCCATTAGTAAAGTATAGGACATTAAATTTTCTATTAAAGCATCGATATTTACAATCGAAATTTCCATTGCTTTAATAGCCTGTTGCCCCTCTTCTGATAGTTCCTCTTTGCTGAGAGAAAAAGATTGCGCTCTAATTTTCGTTAAAGGGGTACGTAGGTCATGTGATAGATTAGCAATCAACTCTCTTCGTAGCTGTTCTTCCTGCTGCTCACGATTTTTACTCTCCCTAAGCTCACACACCATTCGGTTAAAGCTTTGTTCAAGTTGACCAATCTCGTCCTTCTTTTTGACCTTCGTTTCAATAGGTAAGCCATCTACATCACGAATTTCCATCGCTTCTTGAAGGTGCAATAGTCTTTTCCGAATCCCTCTGAAAAATAAAAAGGAAACTACAATGAAAAATAAAATAATGGAAATAACACCCAATAATATAATGGCACCATATTTTTCATAAACATTCACAAGTGGTGGTTTAAATAATTCTTTTGGCATTTCAAAAACAATAAATCCATTGGACTCGTCATCTCCTAAAAAAGCGATAACTGTAAACGGATCACCACCATAACGCTCTTTAATAAATTTTGTAGTATACGCTGGTGTCCATTTGGATGGAATCTGTTCCTCCACATTCACTTTTGTGAGTAAAGTTCCATCCTCACTTACCCAAAACATAGAAGCTTTTGGATATTGCTTCTGCCAATCCTCAAAACGTTGAGTAATTGTTTCCTCTGTAATGATTTTTATACTTTTAGCTTCCGCATGCCATTTTTCCTCTATTTCGCTTTCCCTGAGAACTTCACTTGAAAAATCAGTTTTTCCTATTCCAAACACAAAAGCAGCAATAGCAAAGTATGATAATTGAACAATAGAGATGGCTAAAAAAATAATCAACATATACTTAGCTAATAATGATCGGAAAAATTTCATAGCTTCACCCTATAGCCAATACCACGAATAGTTTCAATAATTGTCGGCTTCGCTGGATCTATTTCTATTTTTTCTCTTAAGTATCGAATATGCACCATTAATGTTTTATCGCCTTCTATGTAGCTTTCACCCCAGACACCCTCATAAAGCTGTTCCTTTGTTAGGATTTGATTTAAATGGCGAACAAAATATTGAAATAAATAGAACTGCTTGCCTGTTAATTGAACCTCTTCATCTGTCTGCGTATTCATGATTCGCATTTCTTTCGTAAAAATTTTAAGATGCTGAAGATCCAGTACATCGTCGTTCTTTTGATATCTTCTTAACAATACTTCCACACGCGCTACTAGTTCATCAGGATGGAATGGCTTCGTTAAATAGTCATCTGCGAAATTAAGCCCCTCTATTTTATCCTCCACAGCCGTACGTGCTGATAACATCAAAATAGGAATTTCTTTATTTTCTCGCTTAATTCTTTTACCAATTGAAAAGCCGTCTAATCCAGGCAGCATCACATCCAATATCGCGATATCCTTAGAGGCTATGTGCTGATCGACCTCTTCACCAGATTCTAGCCATGTCACTTCATAGCCCCTTTCGGTTAAATCCTTCGTCACCCATTGGCCAATCTCTTTTTCGTCTTCTATGTACAATATGCGAAACAATGTTCATCCTCCTATTCTATGTATTCATATAGCCTTAAAAATAACGTTATACTAAAAAACCATATTTTGCATTATATAATTTCAAATAGGGTCTTCACCCTAACGTGTGGTTGATTTCCGTTCCGGCTGGGGGCGTCCAGCCTTCACTCCAATCAACTTATATCAATTTCGCCTTGGCGTAATTGCGTCCGGATTTTGAATTGTGCCAGCACAATTCATTCCTTTGAAAATCCGTGACATCCGCTGGAGGCTTTATCTTCATTCAGTAGAGGTTGGAAACCTATTGACGGAAACCACATCCGCATTTATCTCACTACCTTCAGAGGTGGGAGTCTTCTACTGAATGAAGATAAAAGGCATATACCTTAACAAATGTAAATCTACAACTTTTGGTGAAGAGCCTTCAACTATTTATTCTATTTGAAATTTATGTAACAGCTCTTCTTACTATCTCTCCCATCTCCATTGCCAAAAAGATTGCGTTTTTTACTCATGTGTCCTTTCGGATTGAATAATAAACTTGACGTACTGATGGAATGAAGGGAGCAAAAAAGATGAATACATTAGTATCCGCAAAAAATGTGACAAAAATTTATAACAAAAATCAAGTGCTTGGACTCAATAAAGTATCTTTTGACATTCAATCTGGTGAATTTGTTGGAATTATGGGGGCATCTGGATCAGGAAAAACAACTTTATTAAATATTCTATCTACGATTGATACGCCTACAGATGGTGAAATTTTAATTGATGGTGTTGATATAAAAACACTCAATGATAACCAATCTGCTGATTTTAGAAAGGATCATTTAGGCTTTATTTTTCAGGAGTATTTTTTACTTGATAGCTTATCCGTAAAGGAAAATATTGCAGTACCCCTTACTTTACTGCACAAATCTCCAGAAGAAATAGATTCAACGATCAACTATTTAGCAAAGCGTTTTGGGATATTCGAACAATTATCAAAGTACCCTAGTCAGCTTTCTGGCGGGCAAAAGCAAAGAGTTGCCGCAGCCAGAGCAATTGCGAAACAGCCAAGTATTTTATTTGCTGATGAACCAACAGGCGCATTAGATTCACACTCTGCAACTGAGTTACTTCAAAAGTTAAGAGAAGTAAATGAGGAACTCCATACTACTATTTTAATGGTAACTCATGATGCTTATGCAGCAAGTTTTTCAAGTAGAATTCTGCTATTTAAAGATGGAAATATCATAAAGGAATTAAAAAGAAACAATCAAACCAGAAAACAATTTTTTGAAGAAATATTAAAGGAAATCTCTAAATAAAGACTAAAGGGTGAAAGGAATGCATCATGGTGGGATTATTAACAATTGCAAAAAAGAATTTGAAGAATAATTTTTCCTTCTATTCGTTTTATTTCGTTTCTGTAGCCTTTGTACTGACGGTATTCTTCTCCTTTATTTCATTTTCCATGAACAGTATTGTTTTGGAGAAAATTTCGTCAGATGGCCGAGTAGAAACAATGTCAAGAGTAGTAGTGATGTTTGTTATGGCATTTGTATTATTCTATATGTCTTATTCTAATACCTTTTTTATGAAAAAAAGAACGAAAGAACTTGGGATTTATTCGCTCTTAGGGTATCGGAAGTCGACTATGGTAAAACTATTAACGCTCGAAAATATTTTAATTTGTTTCGCTGCTTTAATTGTTGGAATCATTCTTGGTGCTGTTGCTCATAAAGGAATTGTTGGAGCGATCGTCAAATTATTAAAATTACAAATTGAAACTTCCGAAATTCCATTTATTAATATAAACGCTGTTGTATTTACATTTATTTTTATATTCGCTATTTTAGCTGTCTTATTATTATCAAACTGGATAATCCTTCGGAAAAGTTCGTTACTGATGTTAGTACGATTGGATAAGAAGGAAGAAAAACAAATAAAAATTAATACAGCTTTCTCGTTCATTGGTCTACTTCTTATTTTGTTCGGCTATTTCTTAGCGCTTGATATGACAAGAGGAACTCAATCGTTGTGGAAAACAATAGGTTTTTCACCTATTGCACTTGTAACAATGATAAGTGTAGTTCTAGGTACTATTTTCTTTATTCATTCTTTTTTACCATTCGCTATTCAAAAATTAAAGATGAGGAAAAGTTGGTTTTATAACGAATCCAATATTATTATCATTCCAAATTTTATTTTTAAAATCCGTTCAATGGCAAAGACTTTAATTTTATTAACTTTATTAGTTTCAGGAACTTTAGCTTTATTAGGCTCTACAGTCCTGACTCTTTACCATCCAGTTGTTGCCACAGAACGTATTATTCCGTCAGCTATAGAATTCCCGGTGGAGGACAAACAACTGGCTACTGAGGCAATCAAAATTGCAGAGGGTACTGCTGGCAAAGAAAATGTGAAACACAAAAAAACAACTATTATCTATATAACATCGCCTTCTAATAATTTACCCCAAGAATACAGTATTAAGGAAGAGCCAGGGTTTGATCTCATCTCCGAATCAGATTATAAGGAACTAATACGTAATCAGGGAAAAAATGTAGAATTCGAAAATTTAAGTGAAAATGAAAGTATTTTAGTTAAATATCGACCTGACAAAAAGAAGCTAGATAAAGGGAATATTTATACCTTAAACTTAACACCTACAAATAGCGTAGATATAAAAGTCAAAGACACGACATTACTTAACCCAATAGGATTTGCCAATAGTGTCGGAACGCTTATAATATCGGACAAACTTTATAAAGAAGTAAAATCCTTCGGGTTACCAGAAAAGACGATAATCAGCATTAATGGGACGAATATGAGGGAAAGTAAAGAAGTTTACGAAAACTTAGCTCCGCTATTTAAAAATAACAACTATTTTTCAAGTAGCTACCAAAAAGTAGATTTTCTTATCCAACAAAATAGTTCAACATTCTTACTTATTAGCTTCGTCACAATTATCTTTTTTATTGCAACAGGTAGCATTCTGTATTTCCAAAATCTATCAAATGCTATGTCAAAAAAAGATGAGTTTACTATTCTACAAAGAATGGGCTATAACAAGAAAAAAGTAAAAAAAATAATTAGTAAAGAAGTTTTTGCGATCTTTAGCATCCCCTATGTATTAGGATTAGCACACAGTATTTTTGCAGTAATCACTTACAAAACCGCTTTAATGGACGACTTATTAGGAAAAAACAGCGCCTTTATATTACCTATTCTATTCGCAGTCATAGTTTTCACTCTAGTATATATCATTTATTATTTGTTAACGAAACAAGCATGTAATAAAATTATTTTTAATAGTAAATAGTAAAAAATTACAGATATAGCTGATGTACATGCATCAGCTTTATCTGTATGTAATCTAGTAAAGGTATGTGAATGGATGAAAAAGTACTATGAACACAAACAACTTTTTATTTTAATACATCAACTTTTTTTAATTATTTTTTTATGCTATGAGTTTTTGCAGGAAAGTATTATAGGAACAACAAAAATACTACCATTAATACTTATAACGATTATGGTTTTCTACGGAGCATATATCCATTTTATAAATATTAAAGAAAATAAAACACTATCGCAATTTTCTAATTTGTTAATTCTTACAGCATGGCAATTTTTACTTACCCTTAATGGAAATCCCTTTTTTTATACACTAAGCATAGTACTTAGTGTAGTCATTCTATATATGACCGTACAATTTTTGCTCGTGTTCTTTTTCCAAGATTCCAACTATATTTATAAAAAAGAAAAAGATTCGATTTTAAAAATGATATGCCTATTAACACTCATTTCAAAATTGATTAATGATACACTGTTCGCCTTTCTATTTTCATTTCAAATAATTGTAAGTTTCACTTGCATGGTCTTTCTATTTTTGAAGCATCGAAAACGAATTATATTTGTCTTAAAAAATGAAAAAAAGCATTTACTTCAATCTGTTGCGATTCTTATAGTTCCCCTTTTTGGATATGCTGTGTTGTTTGCAAATAGCCCTGAACACTTAAATAATTTTGGATGGTATACAGTCATTTTTTTACCTTTATTTAGTATCCACGCAATTGCTTTTAAAAACCATAAATTTATGAGGAAGTATTTTCTTTTAAAAGAATATAAAATGGGGCTAATATTGTTATGTTTTCTCGTTTTCATTAGTTCACTTGGCATGTTGTTTCAATTCAATATGATTACCTATTTTATTATCCTACATACAATTTTTTGGTTTGTGTTGCTTTATTTCACCTTGTTATTTCATGACATTAAAACTAAAACGCTATATTTTGATACAGAACAACCAAAAACATTCCCTGAAAGTTCTTACGTACAGCATCTTATACAGATAGTTAAAGAAGAGAAGTTAAAAGTTTCTTTTTCAAATTATTTACATGATGAAATATTACAGGATATATTAGCCGTTAAAAATATGATGAATAAATCTAATAAACAAGAGGTTCGTGAAATAATCGTGAATACGCTGGATGACTTAAACTTGTCTATCCGTGAACAGATGCAGGAATATCACCCAACCATATTAAAAACGCTCACATTAAAAGAAAATTATAGTAATTTAATTAATATGATTCAGCAGAAATTTGGAAATAAAAATATAGACATCACATTTAACTGCAATGATGATTTCTTTTTAGTTGAACCTTATCATTTAGTTATATATCGAATAGTAAAAGAACTAGTAACAAATGCGTTCAAACATTCTAAATGTACTAATCTGGTAGTAAAACTTGCACTGAATAATGACGAAATAGAGCTTATAGTAAAGGATAATGGGATTGGTCAAGTAGATCATGAAAATTATGAACCTAATGACCATAGAGGTTGGGCTTCTATCAAAGAGCAGTTATTTTTATTGAATGGCAACATGTTAATTTCAAAATGCTCTCCTTCTGGCTTATGTATTACTATTGTTATTCCCATGAAAGGAGATGAATCCTATCAATATTTTATTAATAGATGATCACGCTCTGTTTGCTAAAAGTCTTGAGATTGTCTTAGCAGATTCCCCTGAAAT
Source organism: Lysinibacillus xylanilyticus (assembly GCF_001708185.1). Lineage (GTDB taxonomy): Bacteria > Bacillota > Bacilli > Bacillales_A > Planococcaceae > Lysinibacillus > Lysinibacillus xylanilyticus_A. Next base: position 154,366 of record NZ_MDDN01000005.1, read on the forward strand.
AGAACAATTTCATTCATTACAAAATATTGAAAATGTCATTTCAATTATCAATGAATTTAAACCTACAATTACGTTAATAGATATAAATTTAAGTAACATCAGTAGTGAGGACGGACTAGGATTAGCAAAGAACATTTTAGCTAATAAATGTTCTACAAAAATAGTCATATTAACAGGGTATGATTTGCCTGTTTATCGGTATGAAGCTCAAAAAATTGGCGTCAGCGGGTTTATTAATAAAAACATTATGCCAGATAAGTTACTACAAACTTTAGTAGAAATTAATGAGGGTACCTACTATTTTCCGTTACCCGCGGATTATATCGAGGAATTGACCGACAGTGAAAAACAAATATTACAATTGCTATGCGATGGATATAAGCGTAAAGAAATTGCATCTATGTTATTTGCAAGTGAACGTACAATTTCAAACCATATTCAGCATATATTTAATAAGCTAGATGTGTCCTCCTCGCTAGAGGCAGTGACAAAAGGAATAAAATTAGGCTATATTCAGCCAAATTATTAACAAATGTAAAAACAGAGCGTGACAATCACAATGATGAAGTCATGCTCTGAAATGTCACATATATGGTTTTACGTAATAATCAACATATCATTATCATCAAACTGCCACATGTCTCCGTAGGCCACTTCCCAATAATAGCCGTTTGGATCTTGAAAATAGCCACTATAGCCTCCCCAGAATACTGTTTCGGGTTCCTTCACGATTGTTGCTCCTGCTTCTTTAGCCAAATCAAATACTTGATCAACTTCTTCTTTAGACTTTCCGTTATAAGCAAGTGTCATTCCGTTAAAGCCGTTGCCGATCGCTGGTGGATTTGCTTCGTTAATATCTTTTGCTAAACGGTCAATCGGAAACAAGGAAATTTTTGTTCCTCCATTATTAAAGAAAATAACATCAGGATTTGTTTCTTCCCCATAAACAATCACTTCAAATCCTAGACCTTCTCGATAAAATCTAAGTGACTCGACCATATCTTTTACACCCAATGTGATTAAATTTAAACGGTTCATCTCACGATCTCCTTTATAAAAGTCTTAATTACTTATTCTCTTTTTAGCATTGAATTCCCTTTTCGCCTTTGTAAACCACTCATTTTGCTACAGACTAAATACTTTATTAAAGCTGAACCATGTGGACAAAGAAAAATTTCTTACGATGAACCTTTGATATCTCACAAAAGTAACCTCCACGTTTCTATGAAACCAAAAAGTGCGTACTTTATTTTGCATTGGCATGAAAGCATAATAAGTAAGCAACGAAGCACTAATAAAAATCGGAGGACAGAACAATGATTAATCATTTACAAGATAAAATTACATTAAATAACGGCTTACAAATGCCTGGTATGGGGCTAGGCGTATTCCAAGTACCGAATGATGTTACAGCAGAAATGGTGAAAAATGCGATTGAGGTTGGTTACCGTAGTATTGATACTGCGGCTATTTATGGTAATGAAGCAGGTGTCGGTGAAGGAGTTAGACAAGCATTAGCATCTACAGGTCTAAAACGTGAGGATTTATTTATTACGTCTAAAGTCTGGAACGATGGCTTGAGCTATGAAGAGACAATTGCAGCATACGAAGACAGCTTAGAAAAATTAGGGCTAGATTATTTAGACCTATATCTCATTCATTGGCCAGGTAAAAATAAATTTGCCGAAGCTTGGAGAGCACTCGAAGATTTATACGAGCAAGGGAAAATTAAAGCTATCGGGGTATGTAACTTCCAAGTTTCACACTTACAGGATCTTCTTAAAATAGCTCGTATCAAACCAGTTATTAACCAAGTGGAACTTCATCCACGATTACAACAAACTGAAGTACGTTCATTCTGCGAAGAGCACAATATCCAAGTGGAAGCTTGGGCACCATTAATGCAAGGTGGACTTCTTGATAATGAAACTATTTCAAAAATAGCTGAAAAATACGGGAAATCAAATCCTCAAGTTATCTTGCGCTGGGATATTCAAAATGGTATCGTCACAATTCCAAAATCTGTGCGCAAAGAACGTATGATTCAAAACGCTGATATTTTTGATTTCACACTAACTGATGAAGAGATGGCAATCATTAACGCCATGAATCTAGATCAACGTGTTGGACCAAACCCAGATGAGTTTGATTTTGTCATGTAAACAATAGCTATGTAAACGTGAAAGAGACTGTCTTATTTTCTTCTCTTAGACAGTCTCTTTCCAATCTATTTAAGATGTATGCTTAATCGCGATATCTTCATCACGTTGCATTAACAGTACATCTTCACCTTTATCTTGTAGCACTTCGATATGTTTTTCACCCCAAGTGCAAAGCATGTTCAGCACAGGGTCCATCTCTTGACCATAAGGTGTTAACGAATATTCAACTTTTGGCGGTACCTGATTGAAAACCTTGCGATTAATTAACCCAGACTGCTCTAATTCACGTAATTGGCTCGTTAGCATTTTTTGCGAAATGCCTGGAATCAATCGGCGAAATTCATTCGTACGAATCTTACCATGGTGGTTAAGGTGACAAAGAATAATAGGTTTCCATTTGCCCCCAATGACTTCAAGAGTGGCTTCAACACCAATATTATAAACTTTTTTCATTGTAAACCCCCTGTAATATTCAAAAGTAACTAAAAGTACCCTATATGACTTTTAGATGTATATGAATATTACTATATACTATAAAAAAAATCAAAGGAGATATTATTAGAATGAAAGATACAAAAGTGCCGAATGCCAAACTAACATTACTCGCACTTGCAATCAGTGCATTTGGTATCGGCTCTACAGAATTTATAAGCGTCGGACTTCTTCCATTAATTACAAAAGATTTTGATATAACATTAAGTACTGCAGGTTTAACCGTATCCATATATGCACTAGGTGTAACTATTGGTGCACCGCTTTTAACAGCATTAACATCGCGCCTTAGTCGCAAAAATGTGTTACTGCTCGTTATGGTACTGTTTATTATCGGTAACTTACTTGCAGCCTTAGCACCCTCATTCTCATTACTACTAACTGGGCGTGTTATTTCAGCATTGGCACATGGTGTGTTTATGTCCATCGCCTCTGTTATAGCTGCAGATGTTGTGGCACCTAATAAACGAGCAAGTGCAATAGCTTTTATGTTTACAGGACTAACATTAGCAACTGTGACTGGTGTCCCACTAGGAACTTTTATTGGACAAGTAACTGATTGGCGAATGTCGTTTATTTTCATAGTTATCATAGGTATTATTGGATTAATTAGTAATGCCCTGCTTGTACCTAGTCAATTATCTAAAGGGAATCCAATATCTTTTCGAGATATCGGGAAAGTATTAGGGAATATAAGAATGCTCTTAATTCTCTTTATTACTGCAATTGGATATGGTGGCGCATTCGTTGTATACACCTATGTTTCTCCTATTTTAGAGCAGTATATGGGCTACTCACCAAAGGCAATTGTCGTAATCTTAGTTGTATATGGTATTTGTGTTGCCATCGGTAATACATTAGGTGGTCGTTTTGCGAATAATAACCCTTTACGTGCTATCTTTATTATCTTTATAGGCTTAGCATTAGCACTACTCGGCATCAACTTCTTTTTAGAATCAACAATCGTTGGATTAATAATGGTCTTTATGATGGGGCTATTTATGTTTATGAATGTACCGGGATTACAGCTTTATGCCGTTCAGCTTTCAGAAAAATATATACCATCAGCTATTTCAATGGCTTCAGCATTAAATATTTCAGCCTTTAACATTGGTATTTTTCTAGGATCGTACATTGGAGGAATCATTGTTCGCCACCAATCATTATCTCATACTCCTATATATGGATTCGGCATGGTGATGATTGCCGCGGCTACTACGTTCCTATGGTTACTCTTTGATAGAAAGAAGCAATAGATCCCTTGCTATGTATTTAATTAGAATAAAATGATGAAAGGAAGCTTTAACAATAGCCAGGGCTTCCTTTTGTTATTCATCCTATTTAAGGAACGTAGCATCAAAGTATGCCTTGAAATTTGGATACAGATAGTCTAATGACGCTTTAATATCGGCGTTATCATCAAATAAAACTTCATGTTCAATTTCATATATTGCACAAGTTTCTTCATCTGCATTGTCATTTAAATCAATGCAAAATATTTTTCCATACTCTTCATCCCATGAAAACGGAAGATATCCTAAACTACATAACGATGGATTATACATATCTCTAACGTTATTTAAAGGCTCATCAACACTTTGTTCCGGTATGACATCAAAATAATGGTGATACGTTGAAATAAAAGCTTTATACCATTCAGGAAATGGAGGTCCGAACTCTTTTTCTAAAGCTTGAATATCATCTTCCGTTACTATAGAAGGGACCAGCTTCCATCTTGACCATTCTTCATCAGTATCTGCTAATTTCATCTCAACAGGAACATCCGGACGCATCCATCTGCAAAATCCATCTTCCGAAACCTGATTATAGTGCTCGTAGTAAACTTCAAAACCTTTTTTTATATATTCACGAATATTCATCTTTAAACCCCTTTTTATCTCAGAGTAAAATCTTTTCTCCCTAATCCCCTACAGTCCTAGGTTTTTCACATCAGTCACTAACACCTAAAACATTTTTATACATAAGATAAGGTATCAACTATAGGATAGGAGGAATTTAGTTGTATTACAATCCTTATCCGTATTTTGTCTACCCTAACTATTATCCAACATGGGCAATGGCCACTCAACAACCTTCAAGATATCTAGCAATGCCGACGAACCCAGCAAACAGCAATCCATTCCCACCCGTCAATATAAATAAATTGAAGACTTCTGCGAAACGAATTAAGGCCATTATGCAGCAAGCACAATTACTTACGGATAAAATTGATGAATCCGAGCAATTTGCCCATGATCTGATGAACGCAGCACAACTGTCAAATAAAACAGAAGTTGAAAAATTAATTGCGTCGACAGGTATTACCATCAAATTCGAAACTAACTATACACCAGATGGGATCCGTATAATATTTACTGACAGTGACTGTTGTAAGCTCACCTTAAATTTGACCTGGTGAGTTCCATCCAATCTATAAATTACTACAAATTGACACTATGAAGGTTCTGGAAATTTTTTAACTATGTATCCCTATTGAACTTGTAAACTATAAATAAATATGCTAAAGTATTCGTAATCTATTTCTGAAAATTCTTATATTACTTTTTCTTATCAAGAGAGACGGAGGGATTGGCCCTATGATGTCTCAGCAACCAGCCTATAGGTATGGTGCTAATTCCAATTGGCGAAATCAGCCTTGAAGATGAGAAGACTTACTTAGTTGCTTTGCACAAGGGTCCTCTTTCTACAAGGAGGGCTCTTTTTTATATTCACTAGTAAGCAAAGTCTAAGCATCCAAAAATAATTACAAGAAAGCAGGAAAATATTATGACAAACGACCTTTTACAAGCACTTCAACTATTGAAATCGAAAGAATGGATAGATTTAACACATACATTTGGTCCTAATTCACCGCATTTCTTTATGTTTGATGATGCAAAATTTGAAACATTATTTTCCCATGAGGATGGTTTCTTTGCGCAACAATTCTCTTTCCCTGGGCAATATGGAACACATATCGATCCACCTATCCATTTTGTGCGAAATACACGCTTTTTAGAAGAATTGGCGTTAAAAGAACTTGTCCTACCACTAATCGTTATTGATCAATCTAAGGCAGCCGAAATTAATAACGATTACACATTAAGTATCCAAGATATTCTTGACTTTGAGGCTGAATATGGGGAAATTGAAGCGGGTACCTTTGTTGCGCTTCGTACTGATTGGAGTAAGCGTTGGCCAGATAAAGAGGCTTTCAGCAACAAAGATGCTGATGGTAATAATCATATTCCTGGCTGGGGATTAGAAGCGTTACAATTTTTATTCAACGAACGAAACGTTAGTGCGATTGGTCACGAAACTTTTGATACGGATTCAGCAGCTGATTTTCGTAAAAACGGTAAGTTAGATGGCGAATATTTTGTGCTTGAGCAAGATACTTACCAAATTGAACTTATGACAAACTTGGATAAGCTACCTCCTAAAGGTGCTGTTATTTTCAATATTGTACCAAAACCTGAAAAGGCCTCTGGATTCCCTGTGCGTTCATTTGCAATAGTGCCTTAAAAATAGCAATAGGTCTGAATCAAACCATGATAGGTATTGAATCAGACCCTTTTTATTTAGGTGAATTCCTTTTTTTAAAAATAAAATAAACCATCAAAATTATTATGATGAACAATGCTATAAGATACATACTGTAGCGGGATAAATATAACCCAACATACCGCCATTCCTCCCCAAGTACTTCTCCTAAGGTAATAAAAGTAAATGTCCATATAATTGCTCCCGTATAAGCAAAGAAAGCAAACTTTTTAAAAGGATAATTATTAATAGCCGCAATATATGCTGTTAGATGACGTACACCAGGAATAAAATATCCGACTACTAATAATATCGGTCCTATTTTTGCAAATAATTTTTTAGTAACGTCAATTTTCTGTTCAGTAATATGGATTTTTGGACCGTATTTTCGCAATAATGGTAGCCCGAATCTATAGCCTATATAGTAGCTTAAGGTAATTCCCCCTGCCGCACCTACCACAGCGCTGATTAGAGCTGGAATATGCGAGAGAGTTTCTCGATATACGCTATATCCTACATAGGTTAAAAATATCTCATCAGGAAGTGGCAGCCCGACAATCCCTCCAATTAGGATAAGAATAATGCCAAAATACCCGTAATGTTCAATAAGAGATTGCACATGATGCGCCATAAATCCATCCCACCTAAAGCATAATGATTTCTTTTCAATGTTAGCTTTATAATAACTCAAAGTAGACAGCATTATGAGTATTATAACGTTCATAAAGTTTTCCCCAACGTATAGTGGCTAGTCCATGCTATAAATATAGTTTTCTTAAACTATTATTTGTAGCTCACGTAGAGCAAACTCAATACCACCATCAGTTGATTTCTTCGTTATAAAATCAGCGACATTTTTTAAGGCTTCACTACCATTGCCCATTGCAATACCAAAGCCAACCTGTTCCAGCATGTCGATATCATTATCTCCATCCCCAAAAGCAAGTGCTTCCTTAGGACTCAAGTTGAAATAATCTAGTACAGCTTGAACAGCAATCGATTTGGAAACATCTTGCTGCAAAACATTTGTAATGTACGGATGCCATCTTTTGAACAATAAATGAGGGAATTGTGATGCATATCTTCTCTCTATCTCCTCATCGGCATATAGACACATTAAATATACCTCTTGCGTTAAAATATCTTCATTAATAACGGGAAACTCTAGCAAAGATAATGTCTCTTGCATAGCTGTTAATGTCTCTTTCTCTTGGACGTTATTCATCGATAATTGTTCTGTAAAAAACGAGAGACTTTGTTTATTTTCTTCAGCAAAAGCCTTAACTACTTGGACAATTTCTTTTGCAATAGGTATTTTATGTATTACTTGATCTTGATGCTTAACATACGCGCCATTAGCCGTAATAAACGTCTCTATTCCTATGTTTCTTAACTGTTGGCACATCGATAAAGGTCTTCCTGTAGCAGCAACAATACGAATTCCTTTGTTTATTAATTGTTGTATAGCCTTCCTTGTGCTTTCTTCTATACAGCCATCTTCATAATTAACAAGCGTTCCATCTACGTCAAAAAATACAATTTTATAATCCATCGTTTGCTCCTTATCGTTTTATATAATTTTTAACCGGGTGTGTAAATTTATTATCCATTTCCATTAATCAGAGGATCATCAACATAACGTGTGGTTGATTTCCGTTCCGACCGGGCGCTTTGTAGCTGTCGCTTTGCTTTCGCTACAGATAAAACATTTGCCGCTGACGCTTCGCTTTCGCGCAGATAAAACATTTGTTGTTGCTGTCGTTGCACTTTCGCACAGATAAAACATTGTTGCTGCCGCTTCGCTTTCGCACAGACAAAACCCAGTTGCTGCCGCTACGTTAGCACTACGCTTTCGCACAGAGCAAAGCTTCCTGGGGGCGTCCGATGAGCCGCTTCGCTGCGCTCCAGGGTCTCGGGGCAACAGGATGTTGGTCACGAAGGCGTTATCACAGGACGTGATGCTCTTAGCCTTCGTTCCTCTATCGCTAATCCCCAAGGAGTCGCCCAGTCTCCACTCCAATCAACTTATATACATGGCATACGCTTCCCTACTTTTGTTGATGATTCCAATTAGAAAATGCAAAACAAGTTCAAGCTGCTTCATTGTCACTGTCTCTTCACTTAAGAATCCTTTTTTAGTCAAAAATATCCCTATATTTACCTAATCAGTATATCTCTAATTTTACATGAATAATTGAAAAGATGGCATTTTTCTTCTTATATTACAGATAGTTAATTTAACCTATATAAGCTATTGTAAAATATAAAAATTAGCAGCAATTTAGTTAAACATTTGTACATAATTTTACAAACTAAAATAAATGTGTAACTTATTTCAACTGCACAGATAAATACTATTACGAATACGTTTCACAATTTCAAAAGACTAAAAAAATAATGCTCATTTTAATTTTTATAATTCTAAAGGAGTATACCAAAGAACACAGAATTGTTAATATAGAAGATAGTTAATTAAACATATTGGACGATATAATCATCGTATACATAGAACAAAAGAAATAATAACCTAATTGGATGTAAAGGAGTTGATTCTTATGGCATTTAACATTTACTACTATGAAAGTAGTGTGGATTGCAAGTTTTGTAAAAAGCATTTTACCACATATAAAGTACGTCCCAATCGTTATAAAGTAGTCGATGAGCAAACAGACTTCATGCCAGTCTATGAAGGTTTAAATCCGCTGTTATATGAAGTTGCTGTTTGTCCGCATTGTGGCTATGCCTATCACAAATCTATGACAAGAACTTATGGGCCTTTTATGCTTCTTATTGATGAGCTGTACATTAAAGAACTCCAAAAACCTATGGATATATGTAAGGAACGTACTATCGATGATGCCATTATAAGCTTTAAATTAGCTTATCTTGTATCAAGAGCATCCATGGAAGAATCACTTCTTATGGCCAATTTCGCCCTGAAAATAGCTTGGCTGTATCGCTTAAAAAATGATGATCAATCGGAAATGCACTACCTCTTTGCGGCTAGAGACTTTTACAGTAAATCTTTTGCTTCCAATCAAGAGGGCGGAGAACGAATTCAATTTTTGCATGCTGAAATAAGCCTCCGACTTGGTGATATTACTGAAGCGAAGAAAGGTTTCTCTCGATTAATTGCGGACCGAAATGTTTCCAATAAATATCGAAAAATAGCACGTAATCGTTGGGAAAACTATAAATATGACGTGGAGCCTATTAATGTGAATGAAGGTGTAAGCGAAATCATCAACTGAAGTAAACGAGGAGCGGAATAGACATGCAGCTATTTACAAAAAGAATTGATGTGAGAGAAGAAGATATTTTTTCAGAATTACATCATTTTTTACTAAGAAAAAATAATCGCTATTTAACGAATGATGAAGTAGTTGCAATAACAGGGGTTTCATCCGAGCTACTTTATAAATGGGTAAAATCAGGGAAATTAAAAAAATCAATTTTTCCTAATTTAGGCGCACCTTGTGAACGATGTGGACAGATTACTCAAGCAAAAATCTGTGTTAGCTGCTCATCAACCATCGTTAACACATTAAAGCAAGAGGAAAAGGATCGTGCATGGTTCAACCAAATACAACGAAATAATGTAAGAGCTAGCACGTATCACTATAAATAATAAATAGCATCTCCAAAGCGTGCTCTATCATTGCACTTACTTAATAGATTCAATAATGGCTCATCACCAAAAGTTTTGGATGACATTTGTTAAAACATATACTATGTAAATAAGTTGATTGGAGTGGAGGCTGGGTGACTCCTTGGGGATCAGCGGTAGAGGAACGAAGGCTAAGAGCATCACGTCCTGTGATAACGCCTTCGTAACCTACATCGTGTAGGCCCGAGACCCTGGAGCGAGCAACGCGAGTGAAGCGGCTCATCGGACGCCCCCAGGAAGCTTTGCTCTGTGCGAAAGCGAAGCGACAGCAATGTTTTATCTGTGCGAAAGTGCAACGACAGCAACAACAAATGTTTTATCTGCGCGAAAGCGAAGCGTCAGCGGCAAATGTTTTATCTGTAGCGAAAGCAAAGCGACAGCTACAAAGCGCCCAGTCGGAACGGAAATCAACCACACGTTTTGGTGATGAACCTCAATAATGGAATCAACCCAAAATTATCACAACAAACCAAATTTAAACAAAATTTAAACAAATACCCCCTTTACTTTAAACTTACCAACCTATAATTAGCCTTAAAATAAAGAGAAGGACTGATAGAAAGTGTCAAAAGGGAAGAAGCGTAAGGTTTTATTATCATTAAGTATTGCGTTGACAAGCTTTGCAGCGTTCAACGGAGTATCAAATGCATCAACAGCAGTTCCGGCATTAGAAGAGCGTGTAGCTGTAGAGAACAATTCGGAAGTAAAGCAAGCCCGCACATCCAATGAGACATTACAAGATTGGAAAAAGTGGACAAACGACCATGCCTATAGCTTAACGTCTATTCAGCCTGAAACAGTTGGTCAACAAAAAATCTCGTCAGATAAATTTGAAGATTTAGAAATGCTTAAGCCTTTATTACAAGATAAACGTATTGTTTTTTTAGGGGAAAGTTCTCATGGTGTGGCTGAATTTAACCTAGCAAAAACACGTATTATTCAATTTTTACACCAAGAAATGGGCTATAACGTTCTTGCCTTTGAAAGTGGTATGGGGAATGCCATGAATGCCCAAGGTCAAATTGATAAACAAACAGCGCAACAAACAATGAAGGATGCTATTTTTGGTGTATGGTGGTCGAAAGAAACACTACCGTTATTTGAATATACTAAAAAAACACAGAATACAGATCAACCATTAAAATTAGCAGGCTTCGATATTCAACAGCAAGGTGCATTTACGAACGGTGACTGGCTACAAAATAGTCAGCTCGCAAAACAGTTCAGTGAAGCAGAGAAGCAACTTGCAGAATGGAGCTTCGGTAAGGATTTAAAGGGTTATCAAAAGGCAAAACCAAGCATTATCGAAGTATATAAACAAGTAAAATCACAAGTACCGCTTAAAGAAAAAGAGTTAAAAGCGGCTTATCCGAGCGAGCCTCATATTGTAAAGCTTATGGAACGTACTTTAGCTGACCGTATCCGTTTAGCAGACGAATATGTAGAACTATGCATTCAATCAAATATTGATCTAGAACAATATAACCCTGAGTCTTTTTATAAGACAATGGAATGGCGTGACCAAGCAATGATGGAAAACTTACTTTGGTTAGCGGAGGAGGTTTATCCAACTGAAAAATTTATCGTCTGGGCGCATAATGACCATATTCGTAAAACACAATCCGAAGTAATGGGTTCTCCTTATCCGGTAAAATTAATGGGTGAGCGTCTACCAGATATCTACAAGAAATATAGCTATGTGCTTGGCCTTTATATGGCTGGTGGTGAAACATCAGACAATCTGGGTGAACCTATGGCCGTTTTACCGCCAATAAAAGGATCTATCGAGGATATTCTTTCATCGACAAATAAACCATACACATTTATCGACTTACGCAATCGTCAAAATGAACGAGGAAACTCATGGATGTTTGAGCCACGCTTATCGTATAGCTGGGGATCCATGCAAGAAAGCCTTGTTCCACGCGATCAATATGATGGCATTCTTCTGATTGATAAAGTAAGTAAACCAAATTATATAAAGTAAAACTTTAATCAGTGGGTTTTCTTCATCCCCACTGATTATTAGTCTTTACCAATCGGGCTTTTACGGGCAGTCCTTTCTTTGCCTTCATTGAATTTGGAAGTGCAGTCTTGTACCTGACTTTTCGCTTTCGGTACAGACAAATTACTGCCCGTTAATGCGGGATAAAATAAGAATATAAAAATAGCAAACTAGTTCATTCTTCTAGTTTGCTATTTTTTTAAAATTTAAGTATCCATCGAAATTGTATCCCAAGCTTCATCGCGATGCCCTATCATCCAGAACAACCCTCTACGTCTTTCCATGACGATACTTTCATTCATATTCGCAGGAGCTGTGTGTTCTTTTATCCGACTATCTACACAAGCCCAATGGTATCTGTAAATCTTGTCGGCCTCATCCAAAATCACTTCCTGACTTCGCATAACAGTTTGTAGATAAAACTGTTCAAACGTTTCACAGTTAGAAACAACTTTAATGGCATGCTCGCAATCACATACTTCATCAGGAACATCAAGCTCTTCAACTAAGCCAAGAGCCCAAATAAGCGTCCAATAAGCCTCATATTGCCATGAAATATTAATGGCTTCTTGCGCATCTGGTTGTGAAGCTTGTAAAAAGTCTCTTTCATTGCTAGTTAGATCGTCTTCCACTTTATATGTACGTAACATATTGATGAAAAAGTCTCGCGATTCTTCCACATTTCCACCTTGCGCTACATCACAGGCAAATTGAATGACAATTAACAGGGCTACAGCTCTTCTAGCAATGTCTTCTTGGCTTTTAAACTGACAAGCCTTTATTGTTGGGAGTTGAGGAAGGGAAGCTGTATATGGAATAGCTTTTTCTTTTAAATATGCTATCGTTTTATTTTTTCTTTGTTCGCCTTCTTCTGATGACACCTCTTGTCCCCCTACTTTTCGTGTACAAGCGTGGGGTCTAAAGTCAGATGGTCCTGATTGCCCGTCAGGATAAACAATAACCGCCCCTTCATCGTCTAATAAAGTGCCATTCGGTAAAAAGCCTATGCCACCTATACTCGATAACAACCTCGAAAATAACTGCAGCTGCTCTTCATTTATCTCTTTTTCTGACTCAATAGCAATCACTGTATTTAAAACGGATATTTGAGTCAACACTAATTCTTTTAAATGATCATCTTCAAAAGGAATGTTATCGTAATACCCCATCATCCCAGGAATGTTTTTAGTGAAGTAATCTGGATTCGTGTCTTCAGATATGACTCTTATTATAAATTTATGTTTTTTAAACAATGCTTTGGATTTTATCGAATACTCATTTTCACCTTTAACAATAGCAAAGCCCTTTGCAAAAGCATCTGAAATTTTTAACTCGATATCATCAATGTCATTTTTAGAAGCAAATATCGTGAAATGGTTCAATCTTCTCTCTCCTTTACAATGAATTATCCAAACCTTCGAGTGCTTGGCTAAATAGCTGTTTGTTTTTTCTTAGTATTTCATTTTCTTTCCAAAAGCTAAGCAATTGTCGCCATTTCTCCTTATCTATAAGAGTCGTTGGTTTCATTCCTTTCTGCATCATTTGACATACTGTGCGAATAGCCGTAAGTCGCTCTACTTCACTGCCATTTAGCCATTCAAATAGTGTCTCTGCACTTGGCTGTGATTCCGAAAAAAGTGTGTCCCACCCATCTATAGGAAATGCAACATAATGCTTCATCCACGTTATAATTTTTGGATTATGGAAATGGCGTAGTCGATGTAAAGCTGTATAGGCATCAATTTTCTGTTTCTCGATATCTAGAAGAACAAGAGATAACCCTTCTTCTGCTGGTAGACAATAGGCTGTTAAAAAATCACGAATTGAGCTAAGGAAATCATTTTGGTCTTTCCAAAGCGTTCTTACCCAGTCTCTTGCCTCCACTGCACAGACATTTACTAATACTTCACTCCAAGCTTTTTTATCAGCTGGTGGCAGTGCTTGTTCAATTTTACTCCGAAGTGCATGATACACTTTCGATGCATCAAACTGCGCAAAGGCTTCCTGTATACTAGCATCTTTCACCCCATGCATGGATACATAAATTAATAATGACTCTAAATTGAACATCGCTTGCTTAACAGTTAGTGTTAAAAATTGTTCAAGCCACTTTAGCCATATTTGAGAGCTAGTTAGGCTTAAATCCAATCCACCCTCACTACAAAACTGTCGATACTGTCCACAATCTGCTCCTATACACCCTAAAGTCGTAACTCGCTCTATATAATTATGAAAGCCCCCTGCAAGTAGATCAAATTCATCCTCCTCATGACTCCAATACCAAACAGAGCCATCCTCAATCCTAATAAGGAGCGCATCACCGTTGCCAGCCGTATGAAACTGTAAATATAGTTGTTCGTCTAAATTTTCATCATCTCCCCCAAAACAAGGGAAATCTAGCTCTTCCAAGCTCCAACCGAAGTCACCAGAAGGCGTATTATCTAGTTCAATAGGAAGCAGCGCCTCGTCTGGTAATGACCAATACACCCCCACTTGTTGAGAGCAATGTCGTAATAAATCACGTAACTCAGAAGGAATTCGAACGCCAAGCCGCTCTTCTACTATTATTAGCTCTTGCTCTGTAGCTACAGGCTTAATCTCAAGCGGATGTACCCAGGCCCCTTGCTGTTCTAGCTGTTTTAATAAATGATGCCAACGTTCAATCCACATCCTATTTCCTCCCCCACGTTAAGAAAGATACTTTTATTTAAGTTTGCACCAAGTATTACTATTATTTATAGATTCTCTACTATATCGTCAGGAAATCATTCACTTATTAGGATTAGACTTCAATTTACTTTAAAACACTAGGATTTTACTTCCATTAAAAAGCCATACACATGCTAAATTGCTTACCTTTACTAGTTCTTTTCTAATTGTTTAGAGTGACTCTTTCTAATAGTAAGTTGTTGATAAGCAAAAACGTTATCAACAACCTTTTTTAATTTCCACCATAATTTTCGTTACATATTCCTCCTCACGATTTTTAATAACGGCATCATAAATATATTCCTCATAAACGTACTGCCCTAATTCGTAACCTTTTTCTCGCATGACTTTAAATAATCGCTCGTATGTTTCACCAAGTGTAGTAGCCAGCCCTACGTGATAGCCAACGATAAAATCCCCTTCAATCGCTTTAAAATAGGGATGGCCCTCTCTCGGCTGTGGCTGCTCTATATATAAGTAACTATAATTATCATAGTTTCCGGCTAATACTTGCTCTCTTCTTGTCATACCTCCAATAGGATAACCCGTGTCTAATTGAGAGCGGTCTAATTCATCTATAAAGTCTGAAACAGCCTTCGTAAACTGCTCCTCCTTCGAATCCTCGATATTTTTACTTAAATACAATGTTGCCTCTGGCAGATGCTCGATCGTAATACTATCAAAATCAAGGTGTAAGGCTTCCTCTGTTAAATCGATTTTTACATCGATAATGTTTTCAATCATCTCAAGCTCTCGACGTTTTTTCGCTACAATGTCCTTTTGCTGTCGCATCAAGTCTAAGAAATTTTCAGGTGATTTTTCTGCCATGTATGTTTGAATATCCTTTAAAGACATACCAACTGCCTTTAATAGCTCTATCACACTAAAAAATTCATATTGCGTAATGGAATAATAACGATAGTCCTTACTATCCTTCATGATTGGTGATAATAAACCAATTTGATCGTAGTAAATGAGTGTTTGTTTATTCACCTTACAAATTTTAGCGAATTCACCAGTTGTAAAATATTTTACATTTTTATTAAACATTTTTAAATTTCCCCTCCTTGACTATATAGTTACTATATACATTAAATTGTAGCTATTCGCAATCAATTATGCCACGGCAAAATTGCGTCCGGAATCGTCTATTTCAGCGGATTTCTGGACATCTACTGAAAGAAATTATAAACAGAAAGGTTTTGACATTATGTTCACGGAAATTCGTGACATTACAGCTTTAAACAAAAAGGAAATTTTATCATTACGCATTGCAGATAATCAGCAGGATTTTATTGAGAGTACCGTGCAATGTTTGGCGGAGGCAGAAGCTGATACACGTTTTATTCCAGTCGGATTGTATAGAGAGGACATTGCAGTTGGCTTCGCTATGTATGGTGCGTTCCCATATAAGAACAATACGCAGCGTATTTGGTTAGATCGCTACTTCATTGATGAACGCTATCAGCACCAAGGATTGGGCAAATACTTTTTACAACAACTTATTAAATATTTAGTAGCTAACTTCAGCTGCCAAAAAATATATTTAAGCGTTTATGACAACAATATAGTAGCCATTCAGCTATATGAAAAATTTGGGTTCGTTTTTAACGGTGAACTCGATGAAAACGGCGAAAAGGTAATGCTATTGGAGGTACATGCTCATGACAACCATTAATCCTATTGAGACCAGGCCACTAAAGCCATTATTTTTATCATACTTATTCCCAGCGATGATTGGCATGTTGTTGATGTCAGTAAATATTTTAGTGGATGGTATTTTCGTTAGTCACGGAGTTGGACCAACCGCTCTAGCAGGAGTAAATATCGCCGTACCAATTTTCTCTATTTTGCTATCCATTTCCCTTTGGATTGGTATGGGTGGAGCTACGCTATTTTCAATCTCTCTCGGTGAAGGCAATAAGAAACAAGCACACCAGCTTTTTACATTAGCATTTATAACCATGGTCGTTGTGGTTATGGCAATCGTCCTATTACTTTTATTAAATTTAAAGGAAGTTTCCTATATATTCGGGGCAAGTGATGCTACCTATCCTTATGTCCAAGAGTACCTACATGTTATTTTAGTATTCGGTGTTTTTTATACGATTGAAAACCTATTAAGCATTTTTATTCGCAATGATGGTAATCCAAAGCTCGCCATGATGGGCTTAATTACTACATCTGTTTTAAACATTATATTAAACTATATCTTTATTTTCGTGCTCGATTATGGCGTAACAGGCTGTGCCTTAGCTACATCTCTTTCCACAATAATCGGTATGTCCGTGCTCTGCCTTCATTTCTTCAGAAAGCAATCCGAATTAAAATTTGTACGTAATTTTTTCAGCCTATCTGATTTAAAGAAAATGTTTGCTATTGGGCTACCAAGCTTTATCGTTGAAGCTTCTGTCGCCGTAATGGTCATTTTATATAACGTGACATTTTTACATTATTTAGGATCAAATGGAGTTACTGCATACGCCATGATTAACTATATTCATACGGTACTGTTAATGGTCTTCCTTGGTATTGGTATGGCTCTACAGCCTCTAGTTAGTTATCACCACGGCGCCAAATTAACAGAGAGATTAACAGCGCTGCTGAAAATCGGTATTGCCACTGCCCTTATTTTAGGTTTAACTACTGCCATCATCGCTATGTTATTCCCTTCACAGCTAATAGCACTATTTGGTGATAGCACGCTTGAAATTCGCAACATGGCGGCACAGGGCTTTACACACTTTGCAATTGGCTATGTATTCCTTGGTATGAATATGGTGTTTGCGGAATTCTTCCAATCGATTGAAAAAATCCGACTTGCAACTACCATTATGTTATTACGGAGCATTATACTATTTATCCCTACGCTCATACTGTTACCTAAATTGCTTGGCCCACAAGCTATTTGGTGGACCTTCCCTGTCGCAGAAGGCATTACTGCATTGCTCATTTTTATCTTTCTGAAGAGAAAATCACATACGATTTTCTCAGAGAGGAGCAGCTTAAATTAGTGCTATAAACGAAGAAGAAAACCCCTTTCGATTATTGTTTCGAAAGGGGTTTAAATTGTTTAATTTCTATTTTTCACAAGCCCAACCATCTTTATCTCTGTCAAGCTTATCTTGATAGGCAGGGTGACCTTTTTTCACACCATTAGGATATTTTTTGTTTAATTCTTTACAGTTTTTAAATGTCTCTTTCGCTTGTACATCAGCATTAAATGATGTGACTGAGAATACTAAAGTTGCTGTTAATAAAGTTATAAGTAGTTTTTTCACTATAACACCTCCTAATGGATAATATTACAGAATATAGAATACAGAAACAATACTAAAGTAACAGACTTACTGAAAGAAAATACAAAAAGGACCTTAAATAGGCCCCTTTTTCTTGATTATTATTCGTTTAAATATTTAATGACAGCCATTTCTTTACCAAAGCGATCACCATAATCTTTGAATCCCAAGCTTGAATATAAATAATGTGCACCTTTATTTTCTGGATGATAACCTACTATAATTTTTTGCGCATTTGGTAATTTAGCTATTTCTGCAATCATTAGCTCAGTAGCTGCTTTCCCTATACCCTTACCTTGAAAATGCTTATCTATCATAATTCTATATATCCAATAGCCATCAAGCTCTTCTATTACAGAATTAAACATTAAGAAACCTACTACTCGCTCTTCAAAATAAATAACGTATGGTTTTAATGTTGGGTCAAACTTTGATTGTGCTATTGAAATAGCGTTTGGTTCAATATAATCTCTTTGCTCTTCTGATATTTGTAATAGGCAACACTCATACCAATTCTCTGCATTGACTTCTACAATTTTCACAGCATTCTTATTCATACATTTTTCCCCTTCCGAATTCAGGGAAACGCTTCATATCATTGTTAATTATGCGTTATCCCCCAGTATTTCATCATAAAAACAGTTTTGTTTGTCATAATGACCGCCCCCTTTAACTGTATTTCTATAAAAGTATATCATATTTTACCATTTGTAACTCTTATTACTTAAATATAGCAAAATCTTGTATTTTTATCTAGGACTCTCCTTTTTTAAGAAACTAGTTAAGGCATTTCTCCATAAAGATTAAGTCATCCCTTTTATAACCCTGTTTTTCATAAAAGTCTTGAACATTATGATTACTTAATTCAATTAATAAATTTACTTTTTCACAGCCAACTTGCCTTCATGCCTTCCAATGTATCCGAACGTGAAGGTATTAATCCTGATTTTCGCCATAAGTCTACCACCTGCTCAAAATCATCTAAATCAAAATTACGAAATTGTATATTCTCCCCTCAGATTTATTTATGACGATCTATCATAAAAAAATCCAGCACTACTAAATCAGCGCTGGCAACGATCTATATTTTCTAATGGTTCTTTTTTAGTTCCATATATTCATCACGAAGAATACTCATAATAATTTCATCAGAATACTTCTCGTTCATATATAAGGATTGCCTTAGTATGCCTTCCTTCTTGAAACCTACCTTTTCGTACGATTTTATCCCCCGGAGATTATGGGAGTACACTTGTAATTCTAAGCGATTAAGCTGAAGCTCCTCGAACGTGAATTTTTGAGTAAGCTGAACCGCTTCAGCCCCATATCCCTTGCCGCAATTCTCTATACTGTGTAAAGCTATACGGAACATGGCCTTTTTATTGTCCAAATCTATTTCCATAATGGCTAAATCACCGATAATTTGACTATTCTCTACTAAACAAATAGCAAAATCATAACGTGTGGAATCTTCGCTAAATCGATTCAAAGCCTCTTTAATCTGACCTTTCGTTAAAAGGTGACGAGTGCCCGTCATATACATAATTTCTTCATTTTGAAAGCACATGAAAATACTATCTACATCATTTTCAGTAATTGGTCTTAAAAATACATCTTGTCCTATAATCATTAAAAATCCCTCCCTTGAACTATATTAAAAGGGATTTCGATTAGAAAGAATATGCCTAGTTCCTTTAAGAAACGTTTTAGACATACGAAAAGCACCAACATTTCAGCTGTTAGTGCTTCTACGAGTTACCTTGTATAAACAATTTTTTTAATCGTTTCTACCGCTAGATGATGCTGGGTAGATAGTTGTTCAATTGAAGTTCCATTCGTAAACGCTTCTTTTATCGACTTATTTCTACCTTCAATATATTTCTTTGTGCCTGAACGTGCACCCCACTCTAAATAAGTGTTTTCTATTTTAGGAATATAAATCATTTCACCTTGAACATATTTTTGGATTTCTAGTAAAAGCTCTTTCGGTAAGATAACTGAAGCCTTCTTATAAGCCATATTGCCAACCCCTCATTTTTATATTGAAAATAAAATAAGGTAGCAAAGCTAATTTTATAAGAAATACTTCGAGGCAAATAATCAATTATGCCTCACCACCTATAGAAGTGGGAGACTTTTGCTGAAAGAAGTTAAAATTTACCCCATGCAAAGTATTGCCATATTAAAATTAAGCTTTGCATGGGCTGCTTCCGTATCTAGGAACTTACTATATTCACTCACTTCTATCCCCCCTTACGTTGTCAATTTATTCAAGTTTATCTTAGCATATATATTTTTTTCAATTAACAAAGACAAAAAGGAATCATACACACTTGATTCCTTTTTGAACAAAAACTTTATTCACTTTACTTACCTGGCACTGCCGTGGCATGTTGCTCTTCACCCTCTGAGGACGTAACCCCCAGAATATCGAGTAAGAACATAAATAATGGGATACCGATAATTAAGCCCCACACACCGAAGAAATGCTCTGAGAAGAGAATAACGATAAATGTATAGAAAATCGGTAAATCTGTCTTCGCCGACATAAGCTTTGGATTTAAGAAGTATGCCTCTATAGCATGTAAAATCATAACAATAACCAAGATATAAAAAATGTACATGAAACCACCGATACTGTATGCAATGATACTTAGAGGAATCAAAGACATAATGACCCCTGCGACAGGTACTAACCCTAATATAAAGAGCATAATCCCTAATGCAATCAAATGTGGGAAGCCCATAATATATAGGGCAATAACAGATAAAACACAATTGACGGCTGCAATTATAAATTGTGCCTCAATCACTTTACCAAAAGAACGAATGAATATTCTTGAGAAATATTGTAACTCATAGTAAAGGTGACTCACTTTACTATCCTTAAATTTCGCTGTAAATTCCGTAATACGTTTCTTCTCAAGCAAAATAAACAAGCTTAAAATTAGGGCGATGAACACATGTAAGATGATTTTACCAATATTCGTAATATTTTTAAGAGTTAGGTCCACACCCTGCTCTAAATATTTGCCAAGTTCAATTTTCTCAAAAGTTGGAGCTAAATACCTTGTAATCTCGTTATCATCTGGATCGAGACTAAAGCTAGCAATAAGGTCAAAAAGCTGCGTAATTTGTTGGGTTACGACGGGCAAATACTTATAGATAACAGCCACAATCCCTGCAACAAGTAAAAGATAGAGGGTAACTGTCACGGCTTTCTCGTTCATTGGTACATACTTTCTAATCTCTTTTGTTGTCTTTGTGGTAAGCTGATTCATCAAGTAAGTAATAATGAACGTGAGAAGAACAAGATTAATCATACTTCGCATCAAATATAGTGCAACAGCGATCCCGACTAGAATTATAAATCGTTTAAATCCATTACTTCGAAAGAAATTACTCATGTATTCACTCCTTCTACAATACGGCTTCGCTGTCTTTACTGCCTGGGTGTCGCTATCAAATGAACATAAGCAAGTAAAAAATTGATGTAAAACATTACGTATCATCCTTATGTAATTTCCCTCCTTCATTGGAATATTATTCCCATTACCACTTAAATGCATGCGCTTTTTAAGTCTTATTAGAAAATAATTAATCCAAGGAGCGAAAAGAATTGTATGCCTTATCATAATAAAAATTAATGACACTACTTTTGTACTTTATTGAAAGCTGTATCAGCGTTATAAGCCTTGATTCTATTATTCTATTATAACCTTTTCAACCACCATATCCAATGTAAGTTCTTTCATGATGGTAGTAAAATTAGAATTAGTTTTAGTATGATATTATCATTACAATTTTCACCATAATAGAAAGGATTGATTATATGAAAGTTGCAAGAAACCCGGAGGACATTCATCTACCAGTTGCTCCTTATGTACATCAGATTGAGGTGACAGGACCACAGAGATGGTTAACATTATCTGGACAAATAGGAATGGAGAAAGACGGGACTGTACCTGAAGAGCCATTAGCTCAAATGAAGTTAGCATTAGAAAATATCCGAAAGAATCTTGAAAGTGCAAATATGGAAATTCAAGATTTAACGAAGCTAGTCTTTTATTGCGTTGGGGAAATGAATGCAGATCAAAGAAAACAAATAATAAGTGATTTTCTTGGTGATCACCTTCCATGTACGACATTAATTTACGTAGTAGCACTCGCTGCCCCTACCCTAAAGGTTGAGATTGATGCCTGGGCATGTCAGGAAATTTAAACCTATAATATGTTGGTATGAACAAGAATGTGCGTCCAGCTCTGTATGTAAGTTAGTTAGTTATAAAAACACCCCTTTAGAACCAAAGGGGTGTATGTCACATTTATAGATTTTCATTTTTAGCGTTCATTTTAGCATGTTTATATCCATAGGCAAAATAAATAACTAAACCTATTGCCAACCATAACAAAAAGCGTAGTATCGTAAATAATGGGAGACTAAAAATTAATACAAGACATCCTCCAACACCTACAGTTGCTACAAGCCATAACGCTGGTACTTTGAATACACGTGGTTGATCTGGTCGTGTATAGCGAAGGACAACAACACTAACTGTTGTTAAAGCAAAAGCAGTTAAACCGCCGATATTAGCAAATTCCGCTAATTCTCCGATCGATAAAAATCCTGATAAGAGAATTCCTGTTCCAACCACAATTAAAGTTGATAATACAGGTACTCCTGTTTTCTTATTTGTTTGTGCAATACGTTCTGGTAGAAGTCCATCACGGCTCATTGCAAACAGCACGCGTGTCGCACTAGTTGTATTGGCAATCATCGTAGCAAGCAATCCAAAAATAACTGATACTGCAATGATAGCACCTCCCCATTGAATACCAACAGATTGTAGTGCATATACAGTAGGATTTGGAACATCTAACTCAGGGGATGGTACAATACCTGTTAATACTAGTGCAACAAGTGCATAAATAAGCGTTAATACACTTAAACCACCAATTAAAGCTTTTGGTATTGTTTTTTGCGGATTTTTTACTTCTTCCAGAACAGTTGTTACACCATCAAATCCAGTAAAAGCAAAGAACACTAATGCCGCTCCCGCCATTACACCTGACCAGCCAAACGGTGTAAATGGTGTCCAGTTTATAGGGTTAACGTGAAAAGCCCCAATAGCAAGGAATAAGATAATCGCGCCAACCTTTGCAGCTGTAAATAACATATTTGATCGGCCCACATTTTTAATTCCGCTTAGTGCAATCCAAGCCACAATAAGCCAACCAGCCACAGCAGGTAGATTCACAATCCCACCATGAGCAATATCCTTTGTTAAAACTCCTGGCAAGTGAATTCCCACCGATTGTAAAAACGAATTGACGTATCCACTCCAACCAACTGCAACTGTACTAGAAATAACGATAAACTCTAATAGTAAGTCCCAACCGATTATCCAAGCAATAATTTCACCTAATGCAATATAAGAATAAGTATAAGCGCTCCCGGCGACAGGTACCATCGCTGCGAATTCGACATAAGCAAGTCCAACTGCAATTGTTACAAGACCCCCAATTAGGAAAGAAACAACGACACCAGGACCTGCATGTAAAGCAGCTGTAGTTCCTGGCAGTACAAAAATCCCCGCTCCAATTGTGGCTCCTAGTACATACAGCAATAATTGCAACGATCCCAGTTCACGTTTAAGTTTAAAGCGTTCAACTTCAGTTATTTTATTGGCTTGCTCGATTGACTTTGTTCGTAAAAAATTTGCCATAATAACCACTCCGTATTCAATAAAAATAGTAAACATAATATTTATACATTTTTTAAAATAATTATTATATTATCTATCTTTTAGAATTGAGTCAATAATAAGATTATTGACTCAATTAATACCTTGCTTAAAATGAAGCTATCCGACATATTATTTTATACAGAATTTACCTATCTCAGGTTATTAATTTACAGGGAAGCGCGACGATAGAAGATGCTTCAATTTCCATATGTGAGGGTTTCACAATATGAATAATGGGATTTCTTGCTTTAATTGTCTACTACTTTACAAATTTGAGTTTTGCTTATGCTAAAAAATAAATGATTGCCTTTATAATATTAAAAATGTAACTATTAATAATTCACACGTACAGATTAAATTATTTTAGAAGTTAGGAGCGGGCAAAATGGAGTCCTATGAAGTATCGACATTAAAAAAAGGCATTTTGATTTTGGATGTATTACGTCAAAAACATTCTCTTACATTAACTGAAATTATGGAAGAATTATCAATGAACAAGACATCCGTTTTTCGCATGCTTTATACACTAGAAAAAATGAACTATGTGATTAAATATCATAAGTATTATCAATTAAATCCGCATATTTTTAGGGATGAACATTTATTTTGGCATAAAGATATCCAGTGGACATCTCTCGTAGCGCCCTATCAATTAGCCCGGCAAGAAGAAATAACGACTTATATTGGTATTTTGGAAGATTGTGAGATGGTGATAAAAAATGTGATCAGGGAGCCTTTTGAACAGCCTGCTTTTCACGCAATCGATACTCGAACACCCATGCATTCAAGCGCACTTGGAAAAGTAGTATTAGCTCATCTGTCACCTAAAAAACAACGTGAACTATTAAATAGTATTGAACTGAATACATTTACAGCAAAAACCTTCTATGATTATGGTCTTTTGATTCCTCACTTACAGGTCATTAAAGCACAAGGATATGCTGTTGATCATGAAGAAACGAATCTAGGTAAATGTTGTATTGCCGTTCCGATTTATGTGAATGAAAAGGTCCTCGGTGCGATTGCTTTGCATGGTTCAACGGAACAAATTAAGAAAACTGCCATTCGTTCGTTTGTAAAAAAATTAGTGGAGGCAAGTCAGCAATTGACAGAAGAAATCCATTATCTTTTAGCATAATGTTAATTTCTTTGGAAAGTTCTATTTGCAATTAAAACGCATTTGTTTCTATATATGAAACTGCAGCTATGTATGTTGGTAATTTAATTTTTTTACTCTATTCTGATTACAGAAAAGCGAGGAGGTAGGAATATGAAATTCCATACATTAAAAAAAACGAATATCAACATTTCAGAAATTGGTCTTGGGACGAATGCTGTAGGTGGACATAACTTATATGAAAACTTAAATGAACAAGATGGGAAGGAGCTAGTCTCAGCTGCACTTGATTTAGGGATAAATTTTTTTGATACAGCAGACATATATGGAACAGGGCGTTCAGAAGAGCTCGTCGGCGAAGTATTAAAGAAATATCCAAGGGAAGATTTCGTTTTAGCGACAAAGGGAGGTAGACATTGGTTTGAGGATGGTTCAGTAAAGACAAATAATCATCCGCAATATTTACGAAGTGCACTCGAAAATAGCTTGAACCGACTACAGATGGATTATGTAGACCTTTACTATTTACATTTCCCGGATAATGAAACTCCTCTTGCTGAGGCGATTGGTGAATTATCACGCTTGAAAGAAGAAGGAAAAATCCGAGCAATAGGCATTTCAAACGTAACATTAGATCAGCTTATAGAAGCGAATGTGCATAATGATATTGCTGTCTTACAATCTCCATACAATATGTTGAATCGATCAGCAGAACAAGATTTATTGCCATACTGTGTAAAAAAGGATATTTCATTTATTCCATATGGTCCACTTGCATATGGCCTACTCGGTGGAAAATATACAAAAGACTTTAAATTAGATACAGGAGACTGGCGAATTTCAGATCCTTTATTCCAAGATGAATTATTTGAGCGTACGTTAGTAAAAGTGGATGCATTAAAGAAAATTGCTGAGGAAAAGGAAACCACATTACCAAATCTAGCACTTGCTTGGTTATTAGATCAAGATGGCGTTGATGCAGTTATCCCAGGCGGGAAACATAAAAAACAAGTAGCTACCAATGTAAAAGCAACCGATGTCCTTTTAACAAAAGGAGATTTACTGAATATAGAAGGAATTTTAATAAAAAAATAAAACAAAAAATGCGAAAATGCTGTTATATCAACATTTTCGCATTTTTTATTGAGGACGTTCTAGCGCAAATATGTCTCCAATTTTTGCGTAATTTGAGCCAGCCAGTCTGCTAACCGCTTTTAATTCCCTCGGGTCAATACGACCTTCATTATAAATGGTTTCATCTATATGAAATTGTACAACCTGACCAATGAACAAATCACCTGTCTGTTCGTCACCATTCATCAAAGGAATCGTCTGTACTAAGCTGCATTCCATTCGAACCTTTGCCTCTTTAATACCTGGTACAGATATACACTGGCTATCGGTTAATGTAAATTGAGCTCTATCAATTTCACTTTCAGTTACAGGTAATGAAGCTGCCGTTTCATTCACCTGCTTAACGTTCCCCTCATCTACAATATGCACAACAAATTGTTGCTGATGATGAATATGTCGAGCGGTATCTTTTAAGCGCTCCTGTGGTCTTTGAACCGCTAGAGAAATCATAGGTGGATTTGATGACACAATATTAAAGAAACTAAAAGGTGCGCCATTGATGACTCCTTGCTCTGACTTCGTCGTAACAAAGGCAATTGGTCTCGGAATAATACTGCCAATTAATAATTTATAGTTTTCACGCTCAGTATTTTTCGTAGGATCAATCGAAATCAAACGACTCATCCTCCTTAATCAAGCGCACGCACTTCGATTGGAATTAATGTTCTTTCTAATTGTTCACGATGCTGTTCATATTGAGCTGGTAACATTAATTGGCTACCCATTGTCTCAGGTGTTTCATCATGAGCAAATCCAGGTGGATCTGTCGCAATTTCAAATAAAATCTCACCAGGTTCACGGAAATATATCGCATTAAAATAATTACGATCTTTCACTTCAGTTACATGTTGTCCATGATTCATTACATACTCTTGCCATTCTAGGTGGTCCGCATGATCTTGGGCTCTCCAAGCAATATGATGAACTGTTCCGACTCCCATTTGACCACGCATACCAGGAACAACTTTTAAATCTACTGTATTACCAATATCTGCGCTAGATTTGTAACGAGTATACTCACCTTCCGTTGCTACTTTTTCAAGTCCCATGACTTCAGTTAAAACTTTTGCTGTTTCTTCAGGATGACTTGAATAAAGTGTTACACCACCAAATCCTTTAATCGCAACCTCAGGAGTTACTTCACCAAATGTCCATTCATTCAATTCGCCTTCTGGACGTGCCACTAATTCAATATGAAGTCCGTGTGGATCATCAAATTGTATTACTTGTTCACCAAAGCGTTCTGCTTTTTGGAATGGAATAGCGAATTTTGCAAGGCGATTAGTCCAATAAGATAGTGCTCCCTCTTGTACAACATAAGTAGTTACACCAACTTGACCATCACCAATGCGACCTTGATAAGCATTCGCCCATGGGAAGAATGTAATAATTGTCCCCGGCTTACCACCTTTGTTACCGAAGTAAAGATGATATGTGCCTGGGTCATCGAAATTTACCGTCTGTTTAACTAAACGAAGGCCTAAAACACCAGCATAAAAATCAATATTTTCTTGTGGATGCCCTACAATGGCTGTGATATGGTGAATACCCGCAGTATGTTTTTTCATGTTAACAGTCCCTTTCATGATAAATGTATTTCTCACCTATACTTTATCCAATACCGTTCTACCTCAATCTTTGAACAAAAATCAATTATGCCTTGGCATAATTGCGTCTGGAATCGGCTTTGTGCTTAGGCCTGCGTGATGCAGGTCAGTTAGCCGTTATCGCATGGATACGATGAATTTAGGCTAACATCCTTTATTGAACTCCTTTCCGATTCCATGACATCCGCCGGAGGCTTTGGGCCAACGTGATGTTGGTCACTCAGTCGTCGCCACAGGACGTGGCGTTCTTAGACTGAGTTCCTCTATTTCAGCGGGCGTTTGGACACCCGCTGAAAAACAGCTTTTATTCGCATTCATTTCACCACCTATAGAGGTGGGAGACTTCTGTACCTGTCGCTACGCTTTCGGTACAAAAGACTTTTGCTGAAAGAAGTTAACGAATTGTATATAAAGCTTTTGACCAAGGAATTAATTGGTCTAACATTTGGTTAACAGAATCTGTTTGCACCTCTTTTGGTTTAAAATCAGTACCATTTTCAAAGTCTGTGAATAGTGACAATGCTGGATGTACACGGACATCTGCAATTAAAAGCTCGCCCATAATACCACGTAAATGTTCAGCTGCACGTGCACCACCTACAGAACCATACGATACAATACCTGCAGCTTTGTTATTCCATTCTACACGTAAATAATCTAGTGCATTTTTTAGAGCACCTGTAATAGAGTGATTGTACTCTTGTACGATAAATACAAACCCATCTTGTTTTGCAATAATTTCTGACCAACCTTGAGCGCCTGAAGCATCTTGCTCTGGTTCACCTAGTAAAGGTAATTTGTAATCCGCAATATCAATAATTGTATAATTAGCATCTCCTCGTTGATCTGCGATTTCTTTTACCCATTGTGCTACTTGTGGACTAACACGCCCTTCACGTGTTGATCCGATAATAATCCCGATATTTAATTCTGCCATTGTTTTTTCCTCCTCTTTTTTTGAACTGAAAAATTTATTTAAAAAACCCATTATGATTACCTCCTTATGATGTGAAAAGTTAAACTTTCCACCCGGATTAAAAGGTTAAAATTCATTTATCTCGAATTCAGTTATCTTGAATTCGAGATAATAGTAACACGCTGGTTTAATTTACGTCAACAAGTTTGTTTAGTGTAAAAAAAAGCAAGGATGTTATCTTAACAACATCTCTGTTTAACTATAAACAAAAGAATAAATTTAAATTAATATGGCTTATCACTATAAAATAGGGTGATTTTCGTTCCTGCTGAGCGCTTTCCTGAGGGCGTCGGGGCAACAGGATGTATTATTGCACGAATATTCCATCTCCAACTTTTGGTGAATAGCTAAATATAGAAATGAACAAAGGTAAATTATCATTCAAAAAAACACTTCCGCAAAAGTTCAAAGATTACTTTATCACAGGATGAATCGCTAAGCTGGAATCAAAATAGTACTATGCCATACTAAACTATCAAGAGAATCAGACAAATTAGAATGAGATATGTTTGATATTTTTCATCCAATGTAAACCTCACCATGGAGGAAACGAGATTTAGCAGAGTTGTTGTGATACCAACATTTCTTCCTTCGACTCTCTATCCTTGTCCTAAATTCTCATAAACTTGCGATTTTAAATAGCTATATTGAGCATCATTGGTATCTTGAAAAGCCTCTTCTCTGCTTGAACAAAGGTCTTGATATTCGAGGTTGTACGAAAACTGCTCTTCTGTAAAATCTCTTCTTTCCCCTGCGAGCATATTATAGAAATGCCAGCCTTCATCAAGCCATGTTTTATAAATATCGCCTCCAAGAATATCATTTACAACTAATGCAGTAACTCCGCATTGTCCTCTTGCCGGATTATCTAGACTCCATTTTGAACTTGATTGACTTGACCAGGATTTTTTTAAAGCTCTTAGCAAATCTTTTTCTGTGTACATTCCACTACACCCTTTTCTAACCTAAAATTTTTAATAGGGTACATCATCCATTTTTATAGGCGTTGTTCTACCTAACATCCAATCATCTTTAATTGCACCATATAAGATACTATCTGTCACCGTACCATCTGCATTTTCCCAAGCATTTCTTAAATAACCTTCTTTCACAAAACCTGCTTTCGTAAAGCATTTTCTCATACCAATATTATCAACTCTCGTATAACCTTCAGTACGAATCTTACCTCTTTCTCCAAACAAGTAATCTTGTAACCAGAGAAGTGTCTTTACCCCGTATCCTTTTCCTCTATAACGTGCATCTAAACGGATATCGAATAATGGGATTGCATTTATGTCATGAATTATGATAATCCCAACCTTTTCTTCATTATCAATGATCCAATGCGTTTCGCGATCGTTTTGATAGTATCCTTCTGCATACGCTTTTCGAATAGATTCCTCTTTTAAAATTTGGTCAATATGATGAATCCACTTATTTTGAGTTAGTAATTCCACTAAATTTTCAATTTCGTCTACTAATAGTAGATATTCCATTCATATAATCCTCCAATGAATAAAATTAGCGTTCTTGAACTTAAAATACCACATTTCCTTTATGCTGCATGATATATGCTTTGAAATTTTATGTCCTCCCAAAAGTATTCGTAACAAAAACATATACTTGAAAGAAGTATATACTTTTGTTAAAGTCAATTTATGGATAGAACAAGTTTAATAAAAGGTCATTTAGAAATGTGCGTGTTGTCTATATTGTCGCAGAAAAAAAGTTATGGTTATGAAATTATGAAGGAGTTAGAAAAACACAACTTAAAACTGAAAGGAGTAGGCAGCATTTATCCCATTTTGACTAAGCTGAAGGATCATGAATGGGTTGATACTTACCGTGAAATGACGGACAACGGGAAGGTTAGAGTTTATTATGAAATCAATGAAAAAGGAGAAGTGTATCTTCAAAAAAAAATCAACGAGTGGTTGGAGCTACAACAAGATATAAAATCACTACTGCAAAGTGGTTTGAAAGGAGAACTTTTTGAATGACAATGGAATTGAGTTTAGCAGAAAAGCAATATTTAAACGAAGTCCTAAAGGAATTGAAACAGTATCGTATCAGCACAACAGAAAGAAGGAATATCAAACAGCAGCTGGTAGAACATATTCAAGAATGTCGTGACTATGGAATAGATAGTATAGATGAATTGGGAGATACTACGACATTTATTAAAGATTTTCTAGAGATTAAGGGGATCGACCTTCATTCGGAAATACAACAAATACGGAAAAGTAGACCAGGATTATCATTAATTATTGGATTTTGTACTTTTATTGTTGCCTATCTTGGCTCCCAACTAATACTATCGATGTTTTTAACGGATTCCTTTAACCCGCAACATATGAACGCAACATTTGATTATCATATTGTCTACCAAATTTCTAATAATGCTTGGTGGAATTCCTTACTGATGTTAATGAGTATTTCTATTTCCTGTTCAATATCTATACTTGCAGTAAAATTTATTGGAAGAAATAGGTGACATAACAATGAAAACATTTCCGATATTTAAAGTTATATTAATATGTTTATTATTGATTCCGTTCAATCTATTTCTCCCAGTCTCACAAATTTCCGCACAACAAAATATTGAGCGTACTTTAGATAATTATGTCGAAAACTTTTTGAAAGAACAGCGAGTTCCTGGGGCATCTATTGCCATTGTTCATAATAATGATCTTTTTTACTCCAAATCGTGGGGCGTAACGGGAGAATCTGCTGAAAAAGTAACTACTGACACTCCTTTTGCAATTGGCTCTATTAGTAAATCATTAACAGGCTTAGGCATAATGAGATTAATTGATGAAGGCAAGGTTCAATTAGATGATCCAGTCCAAAAGTATATTCCATGGTTTACGCTTAAAGATAAACAAGTAGCATCCCAAATTACCATCAAACATTTACTCACACAAACTAGTGGGATAAGCACTTATTCTGGCTTATCTATTTCAGATAAAGAATCTAAAGATTTAAGTGCTATAAAGGACAATGTAGAAAGTTTATCGAATGTTAAGTTGACTGCTGCACCTGGGGAAAAACACCAGTACAGTAATGCTAACTTTTCTATTCTGGGTGCTCTCATCGAAGAAGTTACCAATCAAACCTATTCTGAGTATATGGAAGAACAAGTTTTTTCACCATTAGGGATGAAAAATGCAGCCGCTAATGAAAGCATGGCCTATAAAAAAGGATATTTATCTGGCTATCAGTCATGGTTTGGTCTTCCAAGAAAAAGCTCAGTAACCTACGATAATGGCGGGGCACCATATGGATATATAACAGCAAGTGCAACAGATATGGTCCAATACATTAGACTTCTTAGTCAATCTGACAATAATAATTTTTTAAGCAAAAATGCTATGGACCTTTATGTATCCCCTCTCGTTCAAACTAGTAAAAATCGATATTATGGCCTTGGTGTACGAATCACAAATCCAAACTCAAAAGAAGAGATGATATGGCATTCTGGTTCAAACCCTGATGCACGTTCAGAAGTATTTTTTATACCGGAAACAGGTTGGGGTGGTGTGATTCTCACTAATAAAAGCCATATATTAGAAGAAGAGGCACTTCTATATCTTAAACAAGGGATTATCAATATTTTAAACGGAGAAGAACCGGTTGATGTACCTAAATATAAACCTACTATTCAACTCATAACAATTGCTCTATTATGTTTACTTTTCGCGATGTTTATTTGCCTACTAATAAAGGCAAAATCAAAAAAATCGAAAAAAAGACGTGTATGGCGTATTTTCGGTATAACACTTTTAGTTTTGGCAATTTTCACCATTCCGTTATTGAGTTATAGTACAGGATCACCTTGGAACACTATTAGATCTTTTTCTCCTGACATTGCCTTTTTGACTATATTAATGGTTACTCTTTTAACATTAAATGGCTTATTATCTATTTATATATCATTTAAACGACATCAAAAAAGACAACTTCTCTAAGTAGGAGTTGTCTTTTTCATTAAACCTTAATCACCTGCAGCCATCGCATCTGCTTTCGTAACATGTACAGTGCCAAATGGATGGTTTGGCGGAGCATATATCGTGTAAAGTTTTAGGGGTATATTCCCTGTATTCGTTACGTTATGCCACGTACCAGCCGGAACCATTATTGCGAAATTTTCATTTACATTTCTTTGGAAGTTTAAATTGTCTTTGCTAGGACCCATCTGAGTGACTCCATTGCCTTGTTCAATACGTAAAAATTGATCAACATGAGGGTGCATTTCTAAGCCAATATCTTCTCCAACATTAAGACTCATAACTGTAACCTGCAAATTTGATCCCGTCCATAGTGTAGTACGGTAATTATTGTTCTGCTTAGTAGCTTCTTCGATGTTAACGACAAAGGGCTTTGGTCCATAATCCTTTAGCTGGGGATTGTTGTTGCCATTGTTGACATAATAGAAGGAATTCGGTCCGTTATCATATGCTACATTGTTAGGATAAGCCCAGTACACAGGTTGATAACCATAATTATACACCGATGTATTTCCGTAATAAGGATAGTACATTTACTTCAATCCTCTCATACATATTATCAATTTCGCCTTGGCGTAATTGTAGCTGACGCTTCGCTTTCGCTACAGATAAACAATGCATCCGGATTTTGACCTGTGCCTAGGCCTGCACGAGAGCCGACACGATGTCGGTCATTTCAGTAATTCCACAGGATGTGGCGTTTTTACCGATGCAGGTCAATTAGCCGTTTTCGCAGGATGCGAAGGTTTTAGGCTAACATCCTTTCAAAATCCGTGACATCCGCCGGAGGCTATCTCTTCATTCAGTAGATGTTTGGATACCCTGAAAAGAAACCACATCCGCATTCATCCCAGCTTCTTCAGAGGTAGGAACTTCGCTTTCATTACAA
Organism: Lysinibacillus xylanilyticus; assembly: GCF_001708185.1. Classification (GTDB taxonomy): domain Bacteria; phylum Bacillota; class Bacilli; order Bacillales_A; family Planococcaceae; genus Lysinibacillus; species Lysinibacillus xylanilyticus_A. The sequence continues at coordinate 187,720 of NZ_MDDN01000005.1, forward strand.
ACCATTTGCTGAATGTAGATAAAATTATCGTATGCAAAGCACGGACGGAATGTACTTCATTTTCATATATCAGAGAGGATTACCCGTAGTGGAAATAGAGCTTTGTGATGAATAAAAGTGGTTAAACAACACACCTGCAGTACTATACAAGAATTTTATATCTCGGACAATTCTTTTTTTAGTTGCATACGAAACTTCTCTTCTTTTAAAAATTTCAATTGAAAACCATTCAGGTTTTTAGATAATTTTGCTTGTTCTATCATACTTAAGTTATTAGCAAAAAAAGCAATCTCCGTCTGATTACCATCTTTATCTTTTGCATAGAACGCTAGTGTCAAAACAAATGCAGTAGATCCACCCTTTTGACCTGCATGAGTTAGCCATTCGCGATTTTTAGGATTTTGCATTAATTGTTCCAAGACTGGATCAAGATACTTATGTACATCTTCATGAAAGTATTTTTTACTATTGAGCTTTTCTAAAATAGAAATGTAGTCCGCTGTAGTTGCTTTTACCAAACGATCAGACCATACTTTTTGTATATCCATATTTAGAGTTTTTAATGACTGTTTTTTCTCCTCATCAGTAAGAGGATTCTTTAACCAGTTATAATGAATATTCAGCGCTCGATCCCGATATTCAGCCATATCCATATTTTTCATAACTTTTAATGTTTCTTCTTTAGTTATATTCTTTTCATTCATCAATTGAGTAGGAATATACGTTGCACTTGTGCTTGGATATAAAAGTTCATGATCTACTAGATCCAAACTCTTTAGAACCTCATTAATATTTTGAAGCCCTAGTACTCGCATTAAATATTCCGTATTTGCATTAGAACTGTAAGCAATCATTCCATTTGCTACTTCACTTAAAGGTACGCTATCAATATTTTTGCTTTGATTTAACTCAGAGATCCATGCTTCATGTGCCCCACCGTCTGTTTCTGGAATATAAAATGTTTCTAATTCCTTTAAACTAACTTGTTGTTGAGGACTTATACGTCCGTCTGCTGCCTGTTGTGCATATTCTATGGCTATAATAATTTTAACCGTGCTGGCTAAAGGAAATTGCTTATTCGTATTAACATCTACCCATTTCTCATTATTGTAATTAATCGCTAAGGATACATTTTCACTAGCTATATTGTCCCTGATGAATTGTACAATATAGTCAGGATTCTCTTCATTTATTTCTTTCTTAAACATCCAAAATCCAATTCCCATCACTAAACCACCGCAAACTAATATACCTGCGATAATCCAAAGTACTATATTCAAATTAATACCTCCATTATTAATAAGCCCCTTCTTGCAATGCTGTGGAGTTAGCATTATCCACACGCAATGCTATCTGCACTTTTAGTAACTCCCCACTTCAATGCCTCCAAGATGTTAAGAGCCTAGACCTCCTTAATAGTGTAACTTACTATATTTATATAGGCAATTTTTCAAAAATACCCCAATTTACACCAATATTTCCGGCATCACCATTGGCCATCTCTTCTACGCAAATATACTATTCAATTTTCTCTCTGACAAAGGACATACTAACAATTACAGATTTATCACAAATGAACATTCCAAAAAGTATATAATATGAATAGAACTTGATATAGTATGTTCTTTAGGAAAAAATCAATTTTTTATGGTGGTGTGTGTATGAAGAAATACATTATGGATATTTTAATGATTATGGTTGGGTCGCTGCTTTTTGCGCTGGCTGTAAACTTATTTGTTATTCCTAATGATTTAGGTGAAGGTGGCGTAACAGGTATAACAATTATCGCGTTTTATCTGTTTGGTTGGTCGCCAAGTATTGTAAGCTTTTTGCTAAACGCAGTTTTATTAGTGATTGGTTATAGATTCTTAAGTAGACAAACGACGATTTATACGATTATTGCCGTATCCTTCCATTCACTCTTTTTACATTTGACAGAATCATGGTCTATTTCTTCAAATGAAATTATTGTGAATACTATTTTTGGCGGGGTTTTTGCTGGCGTTGGCATAGGCTTAATTATAAGAGTTGGTGGAACAACAGCAGGTTCAACAATCTTAGCTAGAATGACGAACAAATATCTAGGCTGGAGTGTTAGTTATGGCTTATTATTCTTTGATTTAATTGTTGCTTTTTCATCTTATTTTATTATTGGGGCAGAAGCATTAATGCTCACTATTATTATGCTATATGTCGGAACGAAGGTAATGGAATTTGTAATTGAAGGTGTGAACCCTAAAAAGGCAGTTACGATCATTTCGAAAAAGCCCGAAGAGATTGCCAGCCATGTGAGTGGTTTTATGAATCGAGGCGTCACAGTCCTATCAGGTCATGGCTATTATACGAAAGAGCAAAAAGAAATTCTTTATATTGTCATTAGTAAACAGGAAGTTGTAAAGCTAAAGAAAATCGTTAAAGAAATAGACAAGGATGCCTTTATCGCCATTCACGATGTAAGAGATGTGTTTGGACAAGGATTTATTGAATTATCGAAAGCTTAGTTTATAAGAACTGAATTTGAAAAACACCTTTTGTTGAAACAGGGTAATCACCTGTTAACGTAGAGGTGTTTTTTTATTATGCATACTTACTCGCTTTTCCTAACCTTTAAGGAGGATTCAATTATCATATCCAACAATTTCGTATAACTGATTCCAGCCGCAAGTGCACTTTTAGGTAGCAAGCTATTTTGGGTCATCCCTGGCAATGTATTGACCTCCATGACATACGGGATTCCATCCTTCACCATCAAGTCAACTCTAGCATAAACACTGCATTTTAATGCGTTATAGCAGGCTTTTGCGGCTTTAGCAACACGTTCATGGGTTGCAGGCGGTAACTCAACAACCTCTTCAATCGTTGCTTCATCATCATACTTCGCCTTATAGTCAAAAAACGCTGCTGTATGGCTGATTGAGATGATAGGTAAAAGCTTGCCATCAATAATGGCACATGTTATTTCATCGCCCTTAATATACTTTTCAATAATGATTTCAGAGCCCCATTTGAATACTTCAGCAACAGAGGCTAATAAAGATTCACTATCATGTACTATTTGTACGCCTACGCTAGAGCCACCCGAATTTGGTTTTACGACTAGAGGATAGCCCATTTTTTCTACTTGATCTAACTGAAGCTCTTCTCTATTTGAATAATGAAGCCAGTCCGGTGTTTCAACGTCCTCATAACGAAGAATTTTTTTGGATACATTTTTATCCATACAAATACTGCTTGATAGTATCCCACTTCCCGTATATGGAATACCCAACGTTTCTAGGGCACCTTGAATCGTTCCATCCTCTCCAAATTCACCGTGAAGCGCTAACAAGGCTATATCCAGGTTTTTCACCTTTTCTATAAGCTCTTTTTTGTCATGTAGTTCAATTGCTACAACTTCATATTTACTCTGATCTAAATGAGCAATCATTTCTTGCCCTGTCATAATTGAGACTTGTTTTTCTGAGGATACCCCTCCCATAACAACGCCAACTCTCATTTTTTCAACTCCCCATGTCATTTTTTAAAGTATCACCAATGATTTGAATACCAAGGACAATATTCTCGTCCTGTAACCGAGAAAATCCTAATCGAAATGTGTTACTTCCCCCACCATTCGTGTAAAAAACATCTCCAGGATAAAAAACAACTCCCTTTTTATAGCACTTTTCTAATAAGATCCGAGCGTTTATTCCTTCCTCTAACTCAATAAAGAGATGAAGTCCACCATCTCCCGTCATTCTTTTAAAAGAAATGTATTGCTTGCAAGCTTGACGGGCTAGTTCATATTTTTTCTTATAGACCGATCTGGCCTTTTTTAAGTATTTTTCAAAATAGCCGTCTTGTAAATATTGATAAAGAACAGCCTGATCTAGTGTTGATGTATGAATAGTCCGCGCTCTTTTCATACTTTCTAAACAATGGATGAGTTGCTTATCTGCTAAAATCCAACCAACACGTAAGCCTGGGAATAAAATTTTTGAAAAGCTACTAATATAAACAATACTGTTACCCGCTCCAATGAAAGTCATAAGCGGCGCTAAATGGGAGCCTGAATAACGTAATTCCTCATTAAAGCCGTCCTCTACAATAGGGATTTGGTGTTTCGAAAAAAGTCGAATGATAGCATTCCTTTTTTCAGAGGAGGTAACGATCCCTGTCGGATTATGATAGGACGGGATTAAATATGCAAAATCATAATCCTTTTCTAATAAGCTTTTCTCTACTTGATCAATATCGATCCCATCATCCTGCATGTCAATTCCGTGTATTTCAAGTCCATGTAAGCGAAAAAGTTTTAATGCAGCATGGTGTGTAGGGTTTTCACAAAGCACTCGGCCGGATTTTTTAGCTAAGGAGGATATTAAAATATCCAGTCCCTCCGTAAAACCATTCGTAATCAAAATGTCTTTATTGGAAGTATCGACGCCCTTCATTTCCATATAGTGCAGCAGGTACTCGATTAGAGGTTTATAGCCCTTCGCATAGCCATAATTCAAAACGATATCCCCTTCCATGGACATCCGCGTCAAAAAAGCCCTCTTAAAATTTTCAACGTCAAATAGCTTTTCTTCCGGAGCAACACTATTGAATGAAATCATCCCTTTTTTCCAATGAATATCTTGCCTTATTAAATCTAATTCATCGGCTAACAAGGTAGCCTTATTAAGTCTTTCCTTCCAGTTCAATTCAATGGATGGTGTTTTCAATGTTGTGACCTTTCCTACAAAATTGCCTTTTCCCTTCACCGCATAGATGATGCCCTCTTGCTCTAAATCTGCATATGCATTCAGTACTGTATTTCTACTGACTGATAATAATTTACTTAGTTCACGGGTGGAAGGAAGCTTCTGATGCTCCAGCAGATGTCCATTCATAATCATTTCCTTTAAATAATCCTTTAATTGCACATATACCGGACGATCATCTATAAGCTTAAAATCATTAAACACTCCCTTGACCCCCTTGCTTCATTTTTGCATAACTACATTTAACCTAAAAGGTCCACACCCTATGTATTTTTCTTTCGTAGTGGTTGCTCAAAGAAACCACATTTATTGCAAGCGTTGTGTTTATAATAAAAGAAAAACTCCCTTTTTGAAAAAAATAGATCAAAATGGAAGTTATATTCATTCATAAAGTTATTTAAAAATAATAAATTTCTATTTTATTATGATTCCATTCAATCAGATTGAGGGTTTCTCTCTATCAGGACATAATAGAGATGAGCTCTGGTTTTAATGTATGAATCAATTCAATATACGTCACACGTCGGTGAGGGGCTATGTGATGGAAACAGCCTGAATCATAAATAAAATCAAAACTCTCCTCTTGTAGATCCAGCTCAAAGATATTGGAACCAATTAACTCTACATTTATGTTAGCTTCATCAACCCTTTCTTGCGCCAATTGTAATGCTCTATCCGATACATCAACACCAACAACTGAACAACCTTGCTTCGCTAAGTAAATGGCATTTCGTCCTGCACCGCAGCCTAGCTCTAAAACTTTACTAGGCTGAATCATCTTTTTTTCTAAATAACAAACTAGATTTTCATCAGGTTTATTAACAAAGAAAGGTATCTTTTTAAATGTTTTATCATAAAATTCATTCCAAAAATTTTGTGGTTCACGCAATAAATTATCCAGTAAAATAAGCAATTGTTCATTCGACTTAATTAGCATTTTACGCCAACCATTCTGAATTTTTAACATTCTTAAAATAGACAAAATATTCTTTCTCCTTATTATATTATATTTATAGATATTTCCTAAATCAATTACACTGAACATAAGATAAACAGAAAGGAGCATACACAGTAAAAATCAAAAACAGCTTCAACCCCATTTTTTATGAGATCAAGCTGTTTTTTAATGGAGCGTTTTATTAAAGAGGTGCCACTCCGTTTATTATGTATTAATAACTTGGTCTAATCGGATCAAGTTATTTTTCATTTGCTGGCTTTTTATTAGCTAAAACAAAAATCAAATATAATACAGAGATCATTACAGCAATACTCGCACCAATATTATAAGCTTCTATATTGTATAAATTTATAAATGTAATGCCTACATTATCTAAAGTTCCAGATAGATTGTCAGTTCCTCTTACATCAACTTCGATTTTATCCAATAACCCAAAAACAATAAAAATCCCAAGTAAGGTCACTAACGTAGAAATAAGAGCTTTAGATTTATCCACAATTACCCTCCTTTAAACTACATCCTAAAAAGCTTTTCTCTCATATATACGAATAGACAGTAGCCACGATCCAATATATAAAATAACCGTTGTAAGGATAGCTACGAAATACATTTGCGTTTCTTGTAAAGCCAGGAAGTTCTGAACAAACTCTCTTAATATATCATGGAGATTAGGAATTAAAATGGTGATTGTTACTAGATAGAGACCAACTAAAGCAACTAAAATCATCAATAAATGTTTGCTTTTGAATTTATAAGAGATTGGCAGTATAAAAGATATTGTAACCATAACAAGCCCCATAATAAGCAGTATTTCTCTCCATAAAAACACTTCTCCCATTCCATTCAAGAAGAAATCGCCAAGATATATGATAAAAATAATAACGGATGTAAATAGTAATGCACCCATATATTTAGAACTGACGACTTCCTTTCTTGTATATGGAAGTGAATTTAGAAGAATATTCGCGTTACCTTTTTCATCCGTAGAAAAAGCAGTCATGATAAATACGACACTATATAAAACTCCTAAGAAGATTGGCGAAACATCTACCAACAAATAGAGTATAATCGTAGCAATGTAGAATATTATCGTATTCTTTTGTATTATAATATCCTTAAGTATAAGGTTAACCATACCATTACCGTCCTTTTTTCGTATAATACATAATATCTTCAAGCGTTGGCTTTTCCACAATAACAGTATCTCCAAATATGTTTATCACACGATTTTTATCCGCTGTTAATGCCTCAAAACCTGTGTTCGTTTTTCGGATTGAAATAAACTCCTGTTCCGTTTCACGATCCAATAAATCTAATGTCCCTTTTACAATGGCATATTCTTCTTCAATTTTATAAAATTCTTTCGTGAAAATATGTTCCCCATTATGAACAAAGGTAATATAGTCCGCAATGCGATCTAAATCTGTTGTTATATGCGTCGAGAAGAAAATCGTTCTATCTTCATTCTGCATTAGTTCATGTAGAATATTTAGTAACTCTCTACGAAAGATTGGATCGAGCCCGGCAGTTGGCTCATCCATAATAATTAATTCCGCATGATGAGCTAGTGCAATCGCTAACGAAGCTTTCATCTTCATTCCCTTTGAAAATGTTTTCATACTTTTGTTCAGTGGCAGTTCGAATTCGTTAACATAGCGTTGAAAAGCGGTATCATCCCAGTTTTTATAGGCTGGTTTAATAATCCTTTTCATATCCTTTAACGTTAAATTTTCATAAAAGATATTTTCATCATAGACAAAACCAATACGTTCCTTTATATCTTTTTCATGCTTCTTATAATCCATGCCAAACACTGAAACCGTACCACTATCTTGCTTAAGTAAGTTCATAATCAACTTAATCGTCGTTGATTTACCTGCCCCATTTCCTCCAATAAATCCAGTAACAAAGCCTTTTTTCACATTAATAGAAAAATCCTTTATCTCAAATCCTTTAAAAGATTTATGAATATGCTGTAATTCAATAACATTTTCCATCATGCATCCTCCGTATACAATAATGTAAGCATTTCCTTAAGCTCTGCTAAGCTTAGATTCATCTCTTTTGCGTTTTGAATAGCAATCAACAAATTTTCTTCGATTACCTTTATTTTTCTTTCTCTCATCATTTCCTTATTTTGTTCGGCGATGAATGAACCTTTTCCAACAATCGAATAAATAAATCCGTTTTTTTCAAGCTCTTCATAAGCACGTTTTGTTGTAATAACGCTAATTTCTAAATCCTTTGCAAGCTGTCGCATAGAAGGCAATGCCTGCCCTTCTTGTAATTCACCTGTTAAAATAAGCTTTTTGATTTGAGCATAAATTTGCTCATAAATTGGCTCTTTTGAGCTGTTTGAAATTATAATTTGCATGCAAATACCTCTTCAATGAATATTGTGTATATACTTTATATACAATATATCTACATTTTTATTATTTTGCAAGTAAAATTAGTATTGAACACAAAAAAGAAAACATGAGATTGAAAAAACAAACCTCATGTTTTCTGTATTTAAATATGTTGTTAACCTTGCCTATTCATCATCACAACTCGTTGAAAAATTTGAATTTGACAGACGGCTAATGATTAGAATCATTCTTCCAAGGGTAATGTATAAACTGCAATATTTGACCATTCATTTCGAACATATCATCACTTATACAGATTTGTTTAAAGCCACTTTTTTCAAGAACCTTTTGAGATGCAATATTATTTGTTGTTGTTTTTGCCTTAATCTTTTGTACACTGATCTCTGTTTCTAAAAGTAGTTTTAAGGCTGTAGCCCCTATCCCTTTGCCGCCATATTCTTTACCTACTCTATATCCAACTTCTGCAATATTATTCGTTGTATCAATATCTACTAAATTTATTCTTCCAACAATATTGCCTGAGTTGTCCCTTATTAAATAGAATTTTGATTTTTCTTCTTGTTGTTCTGCTAATAGCTCTCTATGTTTTAATTGAAACGTTTCAAACTTATAATAATCTTCCCCACGACTAGGTACCATTTGTTCAAAAAATAGTCTATTATTCTTCTCAAACTGATACAATTCTTCTGCGTCATGTTCTTGTAAACTATTAATTGCTATGTCCAAGCTAAAGTGCCTCCACATCTTCAATTCTAAATTCTCTTAGTAATACTTCACCACAGTCGATTGTAAATAAATTGTTCATAGCCATCCCCTAGTCCTTATTGATATAAGTGAAAAAATACAGATCAATACTCGTCATTCTTCTTCGAAAACTCTGTATGCAATAAACTATAGATCAACATATCTTTACATTCGCCCGTAACACTATGGCATTCAAATTGTCTTAAGCAGCCTTCTTCCTTAAAGTTGAATTTCGTCAATAACTTCTTTGAAGCTATATTTTCTTCCGTAACAATTGCCTGTATTCTCACTAAACCTAACTGATTAAATCCTATTGATAATACTTCTTTCACAGCTTCCGACATAATACCACGATGCCAATATTCTTCAGATAATTCATAGCCAATTTCAGCTCGTTTGCCTGCAAATTCACTCAAGAAAATGGTACCAATAATTTCATCAGTTACTTTGTTGGCAATAGCAAAACGTAAAATCCAACCTTCATCATAGCCTTCATTCCAAGCATTCATTACTTCATAACATCTTTCTAAACTTTCTGGTCCATTCCAATCGAGATGACGATATACATTTTCATTTGAATAATAATTGAATAATGTAGGGGCATCCTCCAATCTCAACTTCCTTAATTTAATTTGTTCAGTTTGTACTGTTGGGAAAGTGGTTCCTAATAATTTGGAAAAGTTCATTTTTTTCTCTCCTATTTTTTGAATAGAAATCAAAAGAAGCTGATTAGATTATAGCTGACCTATATTACTAGAAAAAACCTTATACATATTTCATAAAAGAGAATAAGCCATTGCAGTCAAAAACCACACTGGCTTATTCTATTCTTCTTCTTTTCTCTTTTAGTACAATTCTTTGAATACTCTTTGAGGACAAATAATATTTTTCACCTAAAGTACCCGTATCCACTCCCGATAGATAATCGTTATAAATATTAGAATTTCTTACTTCCAATTCTTTTCTAGTTGCAGTACTGGATCCCCAGGTCTTTTTATGTTCTGTTCTTCGCGGTATATAAATATATTCACCATCAACATATTCTTGTATCAACTCAAGTAACTCCACTGGTAGAATATGCTTTGCTTTTTTATAGCTCATATTGCACTCCTAAACATTAATATTTTTTAGGAAGAGCAAAGGCCATTTCATCTTATCGCAATAGCCTTTGCTATGCAGAAATAGTATACCTTCTCATCAAACAATCCCCCTTGTTTTTCGTAAGTTAAATCCATATTATACCATATAGTTTGAAATATTGGCTCATCACCATAACGTGTGGTTGACTTCCGCTTTACCAACTTACTATATATTTTAAACAGGCATTTTCGACCTATTCAAAACTTCAAAACTCATTAAACAACAAAGGGACTTTTACACCTTAACTTCTTATTTATTAAGTAATAAGCCTTATATAATCTGTTATTGACAATCCGTCTTTTTTGCATAATACTAAAGTTGAAAATTATGCATTTATTGAGTTTTTATAGGCATAAAGAACCTCAATAACTGAATTTACATATAAATTATTTAAAAGGGGGAAACTATTTGAAAAGCAAAAGTATTAAGCGTCGATTATTGTTATTTACATTAGGTTTGCTGTTATTGTCATCTGTAGTCAATTCTTTATTTGGAGTATGGTTTGTTGGAAAAAATAGCAAAGAAGTTTTAATTGAAAAAGCCAACGAACAGGTCTTTGAAATGGCAAAACAAGCGGAGACTATCTTAAATTCAGAAAGTGACCCCATTTCATCTTTACAAGATTTTGTGGAATCAAAAGCAAAACAAGATAATGTAACTTATGCTGTTGTCATTGATACAAACGTTCAAGCGGTGGCACATAGTGATAAAAATAAATTAGGAAAAGTGTATGAAGACAAATACACGATTGATGGAGCTAAAAACGGGAAAAACCAATTTATAAGATGGTACGCTGAAGTTCAAGGTATATGGACATATGACATCATGGAGCCTATATATAAAGATGGCAAGCTTTATGGCGTGCTCGACATTGGGGTGCCTGAAAGCGGCATTCAATCCATTACAAACTCTGTTCTAACCTATCAGATTATTACTGGTGTAGTAAGCTTTTTAATTATTGGTGCTTTAATGTGGTGGATTATTGGTCGCATTGTCGCTGCCATTAAAAATCTTGAAAAAGCCATTCATCAAACAGCAAGTTTAGACTTTACAGAAAACCTAGAATTAGAGAAGTTATTAAATCATCAAGATGAAATTGGGCTTATGGCAAAAGGAATCTCTGGCATGCGGTCGGCATTAAAGGATGTTACCGTCAATATACATAAAACCAGTTCCGAGTTATCAGATTCTTCTAATATTTTATTGCAAATTTCTGAAGATTCAGTACGTACAACTGATGAAATTAGCTTAGCCATTAATGAAATAGCAAAAGCTACCGAAGAACAGGCTCATGATACAGAAAAAAGTGCTGAACAATTAAATCAGCTTTCTGTAAATATTGACAGCGTTATGGAGCGTACAGAGAAGATTGCTTCCATGACAGAGGATATTGATCATTTAAGTAATCAAGGTGTGGAAACCGTCAACCAACTCTCTATTTGGTCAGAGAAGAATCGCTTGTCTTCACAACAGGTAAGTAGCATCGTTCAAGAAGTAGATAAAACATCTTCTGATATATCAAGTATTGTCAATACCATTACAGATATCGCAAATCAAACGAATTTATTGGCTCTAAATGCTTCCATTGAGTCAGCTCGTGTAGGCGAAGCAGGAAAAGGTTTCGCAGTTGTTGCTGATGAAATTCGAAAATTATCAGAACAGACATCTAAAGCAACTGAAGTTATTAAAAACAAAATCACCGCAATTCAGGATATTTCTAAAAGTGCTGTACAGGAAATTAGTACGAGCCTTAGCATTGTTGAACAAAACGCAAAAGCTACAGAGGATACGAGTGAGATCTTTAATACAATAAAGGCAGCTCTAGATCAAACAAGTGAAGTAGCACAAGAGGTGAAACATTTATCTTATGAGATGAATGAGCGCAAAGAGCAAATCATTGGTGTGATTCAAAACATATCTGCTTCTGCAGTCGAAACCTCTGCAGGGACAGAACAAGTTTCTGCTTCCGCAAATGAACAAATTAACAGCATCGAGACCGTTTCTGAAAAAGCTAAGGACCTGAATGCTATTGCTGATGCTTTACGAGGAGAAATGAAAAAATTCATTATTTAAGGATAAGTTAATTATATTGAGTTCTATAGTAAAAAAGCTGATTCATTGAATCAGCTTTTTCTATGGATGTATTAGAGATCCACTTTTTAAAATATAGTTTGATTACAAACACTTCGTAAAAAAGGATCTATCTACGCTATTGAATTAATGGTTTTTCCAATCTTTTGTTTCTTTATTTTAAATCGTTTTTCAATACCAAGGTAACGGTCTAAGCTTAAAACATAGCTACGATTTAAAAATAGCAATATACAAAATGCACTAGTATAAAGAGTTAAACTAATTAAATTCATATTTCCGGAAAGAATAAAATTAATATGCATAAGAAGACAAATGATAACGGAAGGAATAATCATTAATCCCATTATTAAAACAATACCAATTATAATCTGAGCAATTGGAATCATGTAATTAAAAAACATAATATGTTTTAATGCGAAATGTGCAATGAAGTACTTATAAAATTCTGGCACATTTGGTTTATCAAGTGCCATTATTAAATAGTTTTTTATAAATACTCCAGGTTCACTAAACCAATTTTTCTCCGTAATTTTCGTTATACCAGCAAAAAGCCACCCAACCCCAAAAAGAAGACGCATTAAAGTAACTAGTAATTGAAAGACTTGTTCTCCAAATCGTTTTGATAATAATGTCATAAGCTTAATTATCCCCTATTATTAAAATTCTAACTTACTATTTTTTATAGACCTATCAGACTTAATTTATTGGTTCGTGGAACTCTTCCACATTTTCAACGTGACGAGCTCAGTCATCTTCCCTCTTTTCCTTTAAGGGTATATAAACAGCCTTAATCTCCATTCCATTTTCAGTCCTATGAATTATCATTACATCTCCATCCATTCCTTCGTGGTGTTTAGCAACTGATACTATTAAGATCGTATTTAGTGCAAAATTGTCATGATTTTTTCAATGGATTTACCTTTTACAATTGATAATGATAATCATTACTGAAAGATAATATCAATATTAATTATTATCGTCAATGGTATATTTAGGAGAGATTTATAAGGTTTACTAGTGATAATAACGAATTCAAATCTCCATAAAAAATGGAGTGGTTGCAACGGAAAGTTGACCACTCCTCTTACCCCTTATTTTAAAAATCTTACAAATCGTTTCTTCCCTATTTGTAAAACCTCCCCATTCATTAAAATTTGGTCAGTGTCATCTACTGTAATTTTTTCACCATTTAAAGAAACACCATTTTGTTTAATTAATCGCATAAATTCACTTTTACTTTTAATATAGTTTTTTGCAATCAATGCTGGAATAATATCTAGCACCGATTCTTTTCCTATTTCAATTAACATTGAGGGAATGTTATCAGGGATTTGTTTCTTTTGAAAAGCTGTTTCAAAAAATTGTTTCGCTTCCTTCACAGCTTCTTCACCATAATATAAAGTAGTAATAATCTCTGCCAATTCTAGTTTTATATCTCGTGGATTTTCCCCTTTTAATAATCGATTTTCCACTTCCTTAATCACTCTAGGATGCTCATCTGTTGCAAGTTCAAAGTATTTAATAATTAATGCATCCGGTACTTCCATTATTTTTTTGAACATTACTTCTGGTGCTTCATTGACTCCAATATAATTCCCTAGGCTTTTACTCATTTTTTCAACACCATCTAATCCTTCTAATAACGGCATGAAAATGGCAATTTGTTTTTCGAGCCCTAAATGCTTTTGTAATGTACGCCCCATTAAAATATTAAATGTTTGATCGGTACCCCCTAATTCAATATCAGCTAAAATTTCAACTGAATCATATGCTTGCATTAATGGGTAGAAGAATTCATGAATGCCAATTGGTACTTGGTTGTTATAGCGTTTCTGGAAATCATCCCGCTCTAAAATACGCGCTACAGAAGTTGTCGCAGCTAATTTAATGACTTCTTCAAATGTTAATTTTGATAACCACTCACTATTAAAACGTACAGTTGTTTTTTCTTCATCTAAAATTTTAAAAATTTGCTCACAATATGTTTTAGCATGTTCCTTAACAATTTCATCACTTAGTGCAACGCGCCCTTTTGCTTTTCCTGTTGGATCTCCTATACGGCCTGTAAAATCGCCAATAATAATGACAACTCGATGACCTAAATCTTGCATTTGTTTAATTTTCCGTAGAACAACAGCATGCCCTAAATGAATATCTGGCGCAGAAGGATCTAAACCAAGCTTAATCGTTAAAGGCTTTTGTTCCTTAAAAGATTGCTCCAATTTTGCTAATAACTCTTCTTCATTCACAATCTGGTCTATACCCTTTTGAATAATCTCTAATTGTTCCTCTGGTTTTAAAAACATACAATACAACTCCTTAAATATGAATTAATATTGCAAGTTCTATAAGAGCAAAAATCAAGTTCGCCTTGGCGTAATTGCGTCCGGATGCTTTATCTTTATTCGATGTAGGACACCTACTAAATGAAGATAAAAAACGCCCTTTAGGAATTAACCTAAAGGACGTTTATGAACGTGTTACCACCTTAATTTAAGAGTTATTTACATAACCCTTCTCAATAGGTACGGCAAAATTGCGATACCTTTGCATTGATTACGGATGCAAACCCGTCGTAGCCTACTAAAGTTCGGTACGCAGCTCCAAGATGTATTCATTTTAACTTTCCTTGCGCCTCTCAGCATCCGGCTACTTTCTGTAAGGTATTCAATCAATTATGCCTCGGCATAATTGCGTCTGGAATCGGCTTTGTGCTTAGGCCTGCAGATGTTTTTTGCGCGAAAGCGTAGCGGCAGCAGCACCGATGCAGGTCAATTAGCCGTTATCGCATGGATGCGATGATTTTAGGCTAACATCCTTTGTGAACTCCTAACCGATTCCGTGACATCCGCCGAAGCTTTTGGCCAACATGATGTTGGTCACTCAGTCGTTGCCACAGGACGTGGCGTTCTTTGACTGAGTTCCTATATTTCAGTGGATGTTTGGACAGACGTTGATTGAAGTTAAAACTACTCGTTCTCTTCAACGCTTTTACTCTTATACTCCGAACTGTTATCAACAATTCTTTGTTATGCAAATCTTGATAATTATCATAGCACCATTATTAGAATTGTCAATAAATTTATTTATCTCCATAAAATGTGATTGATTTACGCTACGCTTTCGGTACAAAAAACACTTGCTGAAAGAAGTTAAATTAACGATTACACCCGCTATTTCTCCCAAAGCTCGATCAGTCGACCTTCAGGATCTTTTATCCAAATAAACTGTCCAAATTCACTAACCTCTTTTTTCTTTACAAGAGGTACACCAATATGTTCAAGATGCTGTATAGTCTCGTCTAGATCATGCACTTGGAAATTTAACATCACCTGTTGTTCTGTTGGAAAATAACTGTCATTCTCACTAAAGAAAGAAAAGATAGTCTCATTTCCTAATTGAGGTTTAATCACAGTCCCATTCCAATCTCCCATTTCAATCTTCAGCACTTCACTGTACCATTTTTTCACAACGTCCAGATTCTCCGTTCTCCAAAATATTCCTCCGAAACCTTTTATCATCGTATCTAACCCCTGTCTTTCTTTAAATTTAATCCCTTCTTTTACTATACTGCTCCGTTCGTATTATAAGGTCAGCCAGATATTTCTGGTTGACCATTTTTTATATGGTTTTATTATAGTAGTAGCCAGGCTAGAACGTAACTGCTCGTGGGGCTTGACCCCGTCAACTAAACCGTTCGCCCCCTACTTGTAGAAACATGATTGAGGCTGGTTGGGGCTTAGATCCCGTATAACAAGCGAAGCTATGACACTGCATGGAGGATTAGGGGTAACTGGCTAGCGATCTTCAGTAATAGCTTATTACTTCGGCTACGTTTAGAAACAGATCGCCGATTTTGTCATCCAAAATTTTGTCGATAAGTATTCTTTTGAACTTATCAATTTTTGTTCTATTTATTACAAAAATTGATAAAAAGCAAAGAAGGCGGAAAACACGATTTAAATTAGGAACTATTTCATGTAGATATGAACACAAAATATTGATTAAGTGAAAGATAGTAACTTATTACACTATAAAAACAAGCAAAATTAAAACAAATTTCTCGGAAGTAATAGATAATTTACTGACTTTCCCTAATTTTTGTTCAATTATTAACAAAACTTGATTTCTTAATATTCATAACTAATGATATGTTATTAACATACCCGGGGAAAAGTAAAAAAAAGAGGAACATGAAAAAGATTGATAGCAATGAACAAAAGAATGTTCAGAATGCGTAGGTAAGCAAACGGAAACTACTAACGAAAGGAATGATAAATTATGCTTAAAAAAATAAGACTAATGTTATCAGGAGTTTTAGGCATAATGGCTTTTTTTTCGCTTCTAACCTTTTTAAAAATAATTGATATCCCTAATTTTATTTCAAATATCCCTTATTCTATTCCCTTTGTTTTTATTATCGTTTTATTATTAATTGTTTCATTATTGGAAAAAAAAAATCTTAATAAAAATATGTAATTCTAACAGTTCTCTTCGCAACAAAGCCATATAGTCTTGTTCTTCTGGCGACCGCTGATAGATACGGTTATAGTGACTGTAAGCTTCCAGCAATTCTTTATTGACCCTTTCACTTGGATGTTTTCGTTCCTCTTTTATTATATTAATTGCTCCTCCTAACAAATGAAATAATTTTGCGCCTTCCAGTTCCACTGATAACAATCGAATACGCTTTTTCTTCAACATCCGAATCCTCATCATCCACCCGTATCAAATCACCAACTTCGATGTCATCCAAGTTCAATTGCTTATGTATTTCTTTCAGCAATCCGCCATATGAAACCATACGTTTTCGATACAATTCTTCTTCCAAATCTTTGAGCGGACGTTCCAACGAAAGAACGAACTAACGTTGATTCTAAGATGATTTAAACGAACCAATAAAGGAACAACGAGATTGTTCTTGTTTGTACGATTCGTTTTATTACCTATGGCTCTTAGTAATTTTGATTCAAAAAAATGAGTTAATTGAAACTAGTTTAAACTAATTTACTTTTTCTAATTATCATATTTTCCGCAACATGGGGTCCCGTCAGATTTATGCGTATAACGTTACAGAAATATACAGGATTTTATGCAAAGTGAAGAACAAACCAACAAGTAAACATACTGCTACATCAACCGTTTGCGCCACATGTATAAAAAGATGTATAAACAATGTTCACAAGAAAAGCCACGAAACGTTGATTTAACAACATTTGTGGCTTTTTGATGTGTTTCCAAACTTTCATTTGAGAACGTTTATTAGGTTTGTTTTGTATATTGTATAAATCCTTGTTGCACTAAAGCACCTATTAGTGGAATATCAATTTATATTTTATCTCTAATGTCTTCCAGTATTTCTATTACACGATTGTTTTTTTTCAATAGATTTTAACCTTTTTTCAATTATGCTTGAAGAGAAAAACACAATAAGTACAATAGCTATTCCAATTATTAAATCCATTTTAATTGTAAGCGTCAAATATTCCCCACCTACTAGTTTAAGTCCCTATCACTATCTTCTTTATTTGTTTGAAACACTCCCCAATACCGATTGAAAAATAAAGAAGAAATTGATAAAGTCTTGCCATGGTCAACGGATATGCCATCCAGTTGTAGTGTGCCAAAAAAAGTGAGGTAAACAAAAAATAACTCCAAAATCAACTTTTATCGTATATTTTGGAGTTACTTTACATTTACTTATATACCGGATTGGTACAAATCATATATGTAAATCAAAAGGCTTCCAATTGTATAGTTGGAAGCCTTTACTTATAACAAGAGTTGATTGCTTTTTGAAGTCGAGAGATCCCTTCAGTAATATCATTTATATCTACTTTTCCATATGATAGACGGATATAACCATCTTTTGCACCAAAAATACTGCCAGGCATAAAGGCAACTTGTTGTTTTAAACCTTGAATAGTGAGTTGTTTTTCTTGTATAGGTTGCGTTAATTTTCCCCATATGTAAATGCCACCTGTCGGCACGGGGAATGAGAGTTCCTTCTGTAGGGAGCATTGTAATGCGTCTACCAATACATTTCTTTTTTGTAATAATTTAGAACGTAGCTGTTGTAAATGTGTTTCAAATGGAACTGTTTCAAAGAATTGTTGCATAATCCATTGCGGAAAGATACTTAAGCCTAATTCCATTTGGTGCCTTGCATCTGATAATCGTTCAATAACGGACTGAGGAGCAACGAGCCAGCCGATTCGCAAGCCTGGTGCTATCAGTTTAGACAGAGAATGAACATAAATGACTGTTCCGTTTGTATCGATTGATTTTAATGTTGAACATGTTTGTTCTCTATTTTCTAATGTTAATAAACTAGAAGGGTCATCTTCGACAATCGGAATTCGTAAATCGGCACATAAAGATAGAAGTGTTTCTCTTCTTTTTGGATGAAGGAGTGTCCCTGTTGGATTTTGATAATTGGGATTTAAGAAAATCATTTTAATCCGGTGCTTTCGATAAAGTTCATGAACATCATCTGGATGAATGCCATGTTCATCAACAGGTAATGGGAAAATGCGAATGCCAGCTGATTGAAAAAGAGGTAAGGAATAACAATGCGACGGACTTTCAAATGCTACTGCATCACCTGGATTTAATAAACATTGCACAATAAGGTGCAGTGCTTGTTGCGCACCGGAAGTAATCATAATCGATTGTTCGGTTGCATCAATTTGTAAATGCTCCTTCATATACTTAGCTACAATTTTTCGTAAAGGAAGATATCCTTGTGGGTGATCATAGCTTAACGATTGCGTTAGTGGTTGTTGATGCAAAATTGCTTGTAATTGCTGATGCGGAAATAAATCACATCCAAGTTCACCATTTGCAAAATCAATGATATTTTCATTTTGCTGTACTTCCTCACGAATATAACGAAGTAGTGGTAAGTTAGGTAAAAATGTCCCACCTTCCACAAAACCACTCCAATTCGGTGCGAATTTTGGTGATACACCCCACATCTGTGTACTCACCCTTGTTCCTTTTCCAGTTGTACTCTCAACAATTCCAATTGCACGTAGTTCATTATAGGCTGTTGTAATTGTACTTCGATTTACTTGAAGCTGTTCTGCTAGCTTGCGTTCCGAAGGGAGAAAACTCCCTGGTGGAAGCTCTCCGTACATAATACGCCTTTCAATATAATCAAGAACTTGTAGATAAATCGGAATTTTACTATCTAGATCTAACTTCCATTTCAATTGTAACGTCTCCTTGTTCCTTCATTCTAACCATTATAGCAAATTGGCTGTGTGAAAAAACAGTGAATTGGCTGGTGTAACAGGGGGCCAATTTCTCTATACTAAATGTGTGAAGGAGAGATTTGGATGAAACAAAAGCAAATGGAATGGCTCCTAATGTCAGTTGCTTTAGTATGGGGAGCAAACTATTCGATAGGAAAATATGGAGTGGCATATATGTCATCCATTCAATTTAATAGTATGCGATTTTTAATTGCATCACCAATTTTGCTACTTATTACCTTTATTATGGAACGTTCATTACGTATAGGGAGGAAAGACTGGTTGAGACTTTTGGTGGTTGGTATTGTTGGGACAACATTATATCAAACGCTATTTATGCTTTCAGTAAAATATACTTCTGCGACGAACGCCTCATTACTAATTGCGATGTCACCAATCTTTACAGGGATTTTAGCTGTATTGCATAAACAAGAACGTTTTTCTCTGAAAATACAAATCGGATCTATGCTCTCTTTCGGAGGAGCAGCACTTGTACTATTAACTGGGCATACGAACCAATCTGCATATGAATATGCATGGTTTGGAAATATAATTGGATTGGTTGCGTCAATCGCATGGGGCTGGTATCCAATCCTTGCTCAGCCGCTAATTACAAAATATTCTGCGATGCGAGTAACCGCTTGGTCAACGTTATTAGGAATTGTCCCGCTTGTTTTATACTGCTTAATAAATGTAGACTCCTTAACATTGCCGTCTGATACGCTAAGTTGGGGATCGTTAGGATATTCTATTATATTTGCAACGATTTTTGGACTAGCAATGTGGTATGTTGGAATTAGTAAAATTGGTTCAACAAAAGTAATGGTTTATATGTA
This sequence comes from Lysinibacillus xylanilyticus, assembly GCF_001708185.1. Classification (GTDB taxonomy): domain Bacteria; phylum Bacillota; class Bacilli; order Bacillales_A; family Planococcaceae; genus Lysinibacillus; species Lysinibacillus xylanilyticus_A. The sequence continues at coordinate 207,862 of NZ_MDDN01000005.1, forward strand.
TCTTGTCCCACTATTTGCAGTTATATTTGCAGCTGTAACGATAGGCGAACAGGTGAATATCATGCAATTGTTTGGTGGACTTGTTATTTTCGCTGGGTTATATGTTGTGAAAAAAGGAGCAGTGATAAACCCAGCCCTCAATTTAAAAAAGATAAGTTAGTATGAAAAGTGACCACGTCCTAAGAGTGGTCATTTTTGTTTACAAAACAAGTTTGATTGCTTCATGGCTCGCGTTTGAAAAGGTGTCTAACTCAAATTCTTCTTTTACAATAGCCGCTAGCTCATCAATTGATTTACGTAAATCTGTTGCCCCTTATGCAAGATATACTTTTTCAATTACGATTTCTGATATCATTCCTCGTTATGCACACTCATCCAATCATACCTAGCCTTATATGAGATTCGTGTTCCTTGGACCGGTGTTTTACCTTCAGATTCCGCGTCGCCACGGATACCCTTGCTCTTGGCTAACCTCTTCTTCTGTCTTCGGGGTTCGGGACTTGCACCCTATAGTTGGGCAGCCACTGAGTATGTAAGGAGGTACCTTGTTCGACAGCAATAACCGAACAAATGTCAAACAGACCAAATCTGCCTGAGTTCAGATTTTGGCCTGTTTATGCTCTTCTTTATGATCTTGATCTTGATCATCAATAAACAACGTACCCAAGCGAGAGACTTTTATTGATAACCTTCTCCATAATTTTTACTATTTATTTTTGCTAAGAAGCTACGGTTGCGCTGAGAGGCTTGGCATCTTTAAATTTATCTTGAATCTTGGCAATGATGTTCCCTGTCGAGTCGTCAAGCGAAACCGTCAGTTTTTCTTCCTGACCCGTTTGCGGTACATATTTTACAACAAGTGTTTGAGATCCTGTTTTGTCTACGTTCTTCTTCGCCTGTTCGATCATTTGCGTAAGTATTTCCTTCGGAGGAACGCTTCCCGTAAATCCGATCGCGTTTTCAGGTTCTGTTCCCGGCTGCACTTTGACAGACACGCTTGTGATGCTACTCGCAGCCGAACCGTTTATCTCCTGCTTGCCTACGGGAGCTGCGGTTGCGCTAAGAGGCCTAGCATCTTTAAATTTCTTTTGAATCTTGGTAATGATGTTCCCTGTCGAGTCGTCAAGCGAAACCGTCAGTTTTTCTTCCTGACCCATTTGTGGTACATATTTTACAACAAGTGTTTGAGAACCTGTTTTGTCTACGTTCTTCTTCACCTGTTCAATCATTTGCGTAAGTATTTCCTTCGGAGGAACGCTTCCCGCAAATCCAATCTCATTTTCAGATTCTATTCCCGGCTGCACTTTGACAGACGTGCTATAAGTGTTGCCAATCTTTCCTCCGAATTGTGCCCCATTTTCCGCATATGCACTGAGCGGGGCGAGTGCAGTTGCCAATACAAATGTGCCTAACAAAAGTTTTTTCTTCATGGTGAATCCCTCCATTTTGGTTTGAGGAAAATTGTTTTTGTTTTTCAATTTCCTCTTGTCTATAAATCTAACAGGGCTAACTGGAGTTGATTTGTAGTTAATCTGGAGTTTGTGTGTATTTTACCCGGGAATATCGGCACTAAATAAAACGCCTTGCTCCGTATTTCTCATTGAAAAATTGATCGACAGAGCTTCGAGTACCATCTTTACAATATATAATCCCAACCCACTGCCTCCGGTATTTCGGTTTCTTGATTTTTCCAGACGGTAAAAAGGCTCAAAGATTTGATTGAAAGCATCCTCCGGTATATGGGCGCCTGTATTTAAAACTTGAAACTTTAATATTCCGCTCTCCGTCTTTTTTAATTGAATCATCACTTGCTCTGACGAATGGGAATAGACAATCGCATTATGAATCACATTTTTTAACGCTTTTTCTAAAAGCTTTGGATCCGTATGAATAAAAAGATCGGCTTCAATATCAATGATTACTCGAATATTTTTCTCCATTGTAAAATAATCGAAGTCTTTAATAATCGCTCCGATCAATGCAGACAGGTTGATATACTCCGATTTTGGAGAAACGATTTGGTGTTCGAATTTAGATATATGTAGGATGTCATGGATCAAATGCTCCATGTTTTCCAATATCTTATAGGACCTTCTCAAATACGTATCTCGATCCTTGTAAATGCCAATTTCGTGAATCATCCCGTCAAGCTGCCCTTTCACAGCTGTAATCGGCGACTTTAGTTCATGGGAAATGACTCCGAATAGCTCCCGACGTTTGGTTTCGATTTGCCTTTCCTTCTCCACTTCGCTTCTTAATTTCATATTCGTTGTTTTCAAGTCCTGCATCGTTCTCTGCAATTTTGTCGACATGTCATTTAAGCTATCAGACAGCTCGCCGATTTCATCCGTCAACTTATGTTCGATTTTAACCGCAAAGTCCAGATTAGACATTTTCTTGGCCGCCTGGTTAATCGCCAGCAGCGGCTTGGATACGATTCGCGAGTACACCAACGCCCCGCTAACCGAGACAAAGAAAATAAAAAGGCCGATATAGGGAATCAACATAAGTAATACTTGTGAAGCTTCATTTATCGGCTGCAGTGTTGTATTTACTCTAAGCGTCAATACACGATCCTTAAAAGCAATTGGTTCGGTAATGATGTATTGATTCGGAGAATGTTCCGTTAGGGGACTGCCCGACGATATAAAAATGGATATATCATCCACGGAAGAACCGCTCACAACCGCGCTGCCGCTTGACGAAACAAAATTGGGGTACACGATCTGCTGTTGATCATTAAACAAAAATGGCATAGCATTCGTCTTTTGTCCAAATTCATCGAGGCGTTGAAGCGCATCTTGAAAAGAAAGACTATGGGCGTCTGTTATCAATTCCTTTACAGCGGTATCCATTTGCGCCTTTTTATAGTTTTCGTAAAATATCGGCAGAAAAAAATACAAGGTAGAATAAATAATCGCCGCAGATATAAATAAAAGCAGCGTAGTGACGACAAATATTTTCCAGGTTATACTTTTCCAGAAAGCCCGTTTTCGCAGTTTATTGATCAATTTTATATCCCACACCCTTCACCGTTTTGATATAAGGAACATTTATTTTTTTTCTAATGTTCTTCATGTGGGTATCGATAATGCGGGTATCCCCATAGAAGTCGTAGCCCCAAAGCTTGTCTATCAGGGCTTCTCTTGTTACAATCTTGCCCCTGTTCTCGAGCAGTGTCTGAACGATATCGAATTCTTTGATAGTCAGAGTCACTTCGCTTCCATTTATGAACACTTTATACCCATCACAATCAAGCTCAAGTTCGTGGAACTTAAGGATATTTTCATTTTCCTTAGAGTGGCTTCTTCGGAGAATCGCCTCGACTCTTTTGATAAAAATGTGAAAAGAGAAAGGTTTCGTTATATAATCGTCAATGCCTAATTCAAAGCCTTTCACTTGATTCTGCTCTTCATCAAGTGCGGTCAGCATAATGATCGGTACGTTCGATTTACTTCTGATCAATTGAGATACTTGATAACCGTCCAAGTTCGGCATCATAATATCTAGAATCACCAAATCAAAATCGAATCGGTTAAATAATTGTACGCCTTCCAACCCATCCGATGCCGCATGGACAATATAATTCTGAGCCAATAAAAACTCTTTTATGACTTCCTGAATATCTTGGTCGTCTTCGATTACTAAAATATGGTATGACATGTTTTGATCCCTCCTATTCTAATCATTATAGTCTCGCAATCTGTATTTTGTATGAAGTTGTAACACACTTACTTTTTTAATCGTGTGTGCACTGAATAGAGTGAGAAATCGGGGCCATGCAAATTTCGAATGGTTTAGGAAACGATAAACCGTATCTTTTCCTGGATATTGATCACTTTTTTACTTTGAAGTAGGGTAAACCAGCTTTTGTGTTGGAATACGAGGCAAAAGACAAGCTGAAATAAATAGCTTGTCGAAAAGCCAAATACTTTTATAATCCCGGCGTTTTTTATATGTTTATTAATTTCTAATTCACGAAATTCTTTTGGTAGTTGATTCTTTTGGTCATTCTGTTCTATCATAGTGGAAGCACCTCTTCTGCTTGGTAGTGTTTTAGTCAATCACACTATACCAAAGAATGAGGTGCTTTTTGTATACCTAAAATTGTGTCAAGAAACATAAATCCATATAGTGCAACCTACAGCTATCTGTTTTGAACTGGTTTTTCTAGCTGCGAAGTTTGAGTTAATGACTTTAGGATTTCACCTTGTTCATTAAAATAAATAAAAAACTCGATCCATGACTAATGGATCGAGTTTTTTATTTGATTTTATTTTTTCTACTCTCATTTATATCGTTGAATGTCAGTTCCCGACTTTTTTGTCATTCCACAGCTACAGCGGTAATAATCTTTTTTTCAAGTAACGCACTTTTTTAACAAGTGTCAATCTTTTTTTCGATACAACAATAGTAGCGAACTCTAACTAATCAACTACTCAACAGTTACCGATTTAGCTAAGTTACGTGGTTTATCTACATCACAGCGGCGGTGTAAGGCAGCATAATAGCTAATTAATTGTAATGGCACTACAGATACAAGAGGCGTTAGTAATTCATGCACATGAGGGATTACTAAACGGTCACCATCTTCATCTACGCCAGCCATTGCAATAATGCATGGGTATGCTCCACGTGCAGCTACCTCTTTGACGTTACCACGGATATTTAATGCTACTGCTTCTTGTGTTACAAGGGCAAACACTGGTGTACCTTCTTCGATCAAGGCAATCGTACCGTGTTTTAGCTCGCCTCCTGCAAAACCTTCTGCTTGGATGTAAGAGATTTCTTTTAACTTTAAGGCACCTTCAAGGCTTACATAGAAGTCTATGTTACGGCCGATGAAGAATGCGTTGCGTGCGATCTTTAAGTAGTCCTCTGCGATATCCTCTAAGACATCTTTTGAATCGATAATTGTTTGGATACCGTTTGCTGCAATCGCAAGCTCTTGTTTTAAATCGAATTCTAAGCCTTTGCCATTAGCTTTCGCAGTTACATATGCTGCTAGAGCAAGTACAGCTACTTGTGCTACATACGCTTTTGTTGAAGCTACTGCAATTTCTGGGCCTGCATGTAATAAAAGCGTATGATCCGCTTCACGTGATAGTGTAGAGCCTGGTACGTTTGTGATTGTTAACGTTGGGTAGCCTAGCTCTTTAATTTTCACTAGTACTTGACGGCTATCTGCTGTTTCACCTGATTGTGTAATAAAGATGAACAATGGTTTTTCTGATAGTAATGGCATATTGTAGCCGAACTCACTTGAAATATGAACTTCCACTGGAATACCAGCCATTTTTTCGAAATATTGCTTACCGATTAAGCCCGCGTGATAGCTTGTGCCGGCTGCAATAATGTATAGACGGTCTGCTGCTCGTAATGCTTCTAAAATATCAGCGTCGATTGTTAATTCGCTATTTTCGCCTTCGTATGCTTGAATAATTTTACGCATAACTGTTGGCTGTTCATCCATTTCTTTTAACATATAGTGAGGGTAAGTACCTTTTTCAATATCGCTCATATCAAGCTCTGCTGTATAAGGTGCACGCTCTACTACTGTACCGTCTAATGTCGTAATTTCAACGCCAGCTTTGTGTACGATTACGACTTCTTTATCGTGTAGCTCCACATATTGATCTGTTACTTGTAGCATCGCCATCGCATCTGAAGCTACAACATTGAAGCCGTCACCAACACCTACTAAAAGTGGAGATTTGTTTTTCGCAACGAAAATCGTATCAGCCGATTCTGCATCTAAAAGAGCTAATGCATAAGAGCCGTGTAATAAAGATAAAGTTTTGCGGAACGCCTCAGTCGTACTTAGACCTTCTTTCACAAATAACTCTACTAATTGCACGATGACCTCTGTATCTGTATCAGATTTCATTGGAATGCCTTTTAAATAAGTTTTTTGTAATAAATGATAGTTTTCAATCACACCATTGTGTACTAGCGTAAAGCGTCCTGATGCACTTTGGTGAGGGTGCGCGTTTAAACGGTTCGGCACACCGTGAGTTGCCCAACGTGTATGACCAATACCTACTTTAGCAGCAACGTCTTCGTCTACAGCTTCACGTAAATCTGCAATACGTCCTTTTTCTTTGAAGACTGTTACACCATCTTCATTGCGTACTGCAATACCCGCTGAGTCATAACCACGGTATTCTAGTTTCTCTAAACCTTTTAATAAAATTTCCTTTGCATCTGATTCACCAATATATCCTACAATTCCACACATAAATTTCTTATCCTCCGATATTGTCAATTTGACGCAATGACAAATTTGACCTCAGCCTATCGAAATTTTTTATGAACGTAAAAGCTATGCTTATTTATCATTTTGCCTCGGCATAATTGCGTCCGATTTAGCAGGTGTTTGGACACCCACTAAAAGATAAAATAAACATACAAATACATGCATATTATCAACACTCATTCAGCCGTCTGAAGAGTTATCATTCGATACGAGAGATTCTCTATTTATCTATTGCTTTAACTATACCTTCTCCATCTTCTGTACATTCAATCACTCAAATGCTTTCAAAATGAAAAGTGACAATCGGGTATGTCGATCGGGAGGCATCCGCCGAACTTTCGATAAACCTCCACCTCGTCTGCTGAAGATACTTTCGTCCAATTTCTTCAGCTCAGGCGCTATAATTGTTTTCCGTTTTTGCGCTTCCTTCCCTCCTTATGCGCTCGTTAAATGATAAGGTCGGACCTCATCTTCAACTTCACTATCATACTCAATCATATGCTGTACGTCAAATTTTCGTTATAAAAAACACCTACTTACCCTTCTTTTTAGTGACAAAATGTAGACAAACATCTGCTATAAAACAATAACTGGAAATTCTATTAGAAATATGATGCTAATTCTTGTTATTGTAACTTCTTACTACAAGGGATTCATGTCAAGGCAGAAGCACAATATGAAGCTTCCCCAAACGTTCTGGCGGCTTATAAAGTTCTACCCATCACCTTGGCTCTTCTATCCTCCGTCACTCTTGTTTCTACAGGTACAATAGGAAACTTGCACCCTGTATTCATAATCGCCTTTAATTGTACAGATACTCCAACCAATATTATGGAACCTAAAAAAACTCGACCTCCTTGTTTAAGGAAATCGAGTTATAGACTGTTTATTCTGTTAAGCCCATTTCAGCACGGACAACATCTGCAATACGCTCTACATAACGCTCACAGTCTGCCTCTGTAGCCGCTTCCACCATTACTCGTACAAGTGGCTCTGTACCAGAAGGACGCACTAAAACGCGACCGTTCCCAGCCATCTCAGCTTCTACCTCAGCAATCACTGCAGCAACCTTTGCATTCTCCGTTACAGCATGCTTGTCTGTTACACGTACGTTGACTAAACGCTGTGGGAAAATTTTCATTTCAGAAGCAAGCTCTGACAGTTTTTTACCTGTAGCTTTCATGATGTTGACAAGCTGAATACCTGTTAATAAGCCGTCACCCGTTGTATTAAAGTCTAGGAAAACAATATGACCAGATTGCTCGCCACCTAAATTATAATCATTGGCACGCATCTCTTCTACGACATAACGATCACCTACAGCTGTTTGTACACTTTGCATATCATGATCTTCAACAGCTTTGTAGAAGCCCATATTACTCATAACCGTCGAAACAATTGTTTGCTTTTTCAAACGACCAACTGTATTCAAGTGCTTCCCAATGATGAACATAATTTGGTCACCATCAACAATATTACCTTTTTCATCTACTGCGATTAAACGGTCACCATCGCCATCGAATGCTAGACCAACATGAGCACCCTTTTCAGTAACGAATTTAGCTAAGCCCTCTGGATGTGTTGAGCCAACACCGTCATTAATATTTAAGCCTGTTGGTGAGGCACCCATCGTTGAAATATCAGCTTCTAAATCTGCAAATAGGTGTGTAGCTAGTGAAGACGTAGCACCATGCGCACAATCTAATGCTACATGGATACCATCAAATTCTTCATCCACTGTTTGTTTTAAGTATTGAATATATTTTTGTCCACCCTCGAAGTAGTCGGTTACAGAGCCTAAATCTGCCCCGATTGGACGTGGCAATGTATCCTCTGGTGCATCTAGTATCGCTTCGATTTCGGCTTCTTGCGCATCTGTTAGCTTAAAGCCATCAGGACCGAAAAATTTAATACCATTGTCAGCAACTGGGTTATGTGAAGCTGAAATCATGACGCCTGCATCTGCGCTCATAATTCGAGTAAGATAAGCCACACCTGGTGTAGAAATAACACCAAGACGCATTACCTCTACGCCGATTGATAAAAGACCAGCTACAAGTGCACCTTCAAGCATTTCACCTGAAATACGTGTGTCACGACCGATTAAAACCTTTGGACGGTCAGTTGCATCCTTTGTTAAAACATAGCCACCTACGCGGCCAAGCTTAAATGCAAATTCCGGTGTTAATTCACTATTCGCGACGCCACGGACGCCATCTGTTCCAAAATATTTACCCATTTTGATTATTCTCTCCTTCAATGCAAGATGGTGGTCATGCTTGTCTACACTGACAACTAGACCGCTCATCTGCTTACTTTTGGAAAAGTCTATTTTCGTTCATTTACTGTAACCATTAATTATGCCCCTATCCAAATTTATCTGGGCTTGTAATGCGTTACACTTTCTAGTCAGCACAGATTAATTTAGCATAGGCTATTTTGATTTTAGCCTGAGTACCTCGTTTTCGTTAATGCTTCAAATTCGAAAATGAATACCCTTACCGATAGAGAACAAAATCTCTACTGAATCAAAATAAAATTATAGTCAGTTATTGTTTAAGAATCAATATCTTCTGTTTTCTCAGTAGTCGTGTTGTCCTCAGAATGATCGTTAGATTCCTCTGAAGGAGGCGACGGATTAAGATCAGGCTTAGTATCAGGCTTACTATCAGGCTTAGTATCGGGCTTAGCATCAGGTGTAGGTTCAGGAGTCGTAGTCGTTGTTGTAGTCGTTGTTTTTTCCTGCTCTACCTTCGTAATATCTGCTTTCACTTTAATTTTTGAAGCAGAACTACTTGTGACACCTTCTGGTAATTTCACATCAAATTCATAAGTTTTTGATTCTGTAATTTTTGATAGATCCACCTCTATTGGTATGGCCGTTAAAGCATCTATGATAGATTTTCTACCATACACTTTCACCGTTGTAGGATTAAATGTTAATTTGTTGACGATAATACCATCCGCCGCTTTCCCTACTTCTTTAAGCACAACAGGCAGCTCTCTGCTATATGCTCCAATATCTACTTGTACCTTCACAGTTTCTGGTTCAATCTTCACATCTAACTTATTTAAATCACGATCTAGTACTTTAACTGTCGCTACCTGTGAGAACGGTTCTTTCATGCCTTGCTCACCCGTTACAGTAGCTTTTACATAACTAATGTTTTCAATAACACTTTTGGGACCTGTAACATACACCGTAGCTGGATTAGCAGTCATGCCTTCTAATATATAGCCTTGTTCAATTAAACGATTATTCATCTCAGGGTCAACACGAAATTCCTGCGTGACCTTTTCCTCAATACTTACCTTTACAGTCGCTGGGTCTAATGTAACTTGCAACTTATCAGAAATATTCTCGTACTTCAACGCTACGGTATGTTCACCAATTAGTAATTTACTTAAATCTGCGAATATGGAGAAATCCTTCGATGTCTGTGCTTGTATAACAAGCGGCATCGGTCCTTTTATTGTAACATCCACAGTCTTTGGTATCCCTGTAACAATAAGGTTCTTATCGTCGTAAAAAACATCTACTGGTACATCGCGAATTACCGTTGTTTGCTCACTTGTTATTGTTTTACTTAAAGGAGATAATTCAGTACGAACGGAGAAAAATAACAAACAAGCTAGAACTAATGCGATGATTCGTAACACCCAAGGGCTATCCATCATTTTATCCATTCTTTTTCCCCCTCCAAGTCAACTTAGAGGCTGCATTTGATTCTTGTGTTGATCCGAACCACATTTTACGTAACAGACCTTCGAATTCCTCTAGAGTAAGATTTCGGTGTAGATTACCATTCAGTGTAATACTGATGGCACCAGTTTCCTCTGATACAACAATAGTAATGGCATCTGTCACTTCACTTAAGCCAAGTGCAGCACGGTGGCGTGTCCCAAGCTCTTTTGAGATAAACGGGCTTTCAGAAAGCGGTAAATAACAGGCTGCTGCCGTTACTTTATCTTTCTGCATAATAACCGCTCCATCATGAAGTGGTGTATTAGGTATAAAAATGTTGATCAGTAACTCTGATGAAATTTCAGCATTTAGACCTATGCCTGTTTCGATATATTCATTTAGACCAGTTTCCTTCTCAATAGAAATTAACGCCCCAATACGACGTTTGGCCATATAACTAACAGATTTCTTCATGGCCTCAATAAGTCTGGTTTGCTCTTCCTCCACTTGACTAGTTGAACGTTGGAATAACTTACCTCGACCAATTTGTTCAAGACCACGTCTTATTTCAGGTTGGAAAATGATAATAATCGCCAAGAAACCGAACTCGATGACTTGATTTAGCATCCAACCTAAAGTTTGTAACCCTAAATAATCAGTAGCGATGCGCGCAATAATAATCACGAAAATTCCTTTTAATAATTGGACAGCCTTCGTACCTTTAATGAGGGTTAAAATTTTATAAACAACGTACCAAACAAGCAGTACATCTATGAAGTTAATAACAATATTCACGGGTGTTAAATCTGTGAATTGTTCGATAATTTGCATGTGGCATCCCCCACTTTTCATTGCGAATACATACACATTTTAGTATAGCACATCCTTAACAAATGTAACTTTTTTCAAATAAAAAGTCTACTCAAAAGAGTAGACCTTTCAGCCTCTCACGTGCACTATCTTTTAGGACGTATAGAGTGTTATTTAGTTTCTTGGTTCTCTTCGAATGTTATGGCATCTTTTACTGAATTTTTGATCGTATACCAGAGCCATTCGAATGCTTCGTCAATTTCCTCTATTTTACCTGAAACAACTGCTGAAGATGCCATATACTGTCCGTTAATAACTGTGACATTGCCATCCACTTCACCTTCAACAATTAAATCACCATTTTTAACAACAATGTCGCCTTTTACAACTTCTCCCTCAGGCACAATAACCGTCTGCCCTTCAACAACTAGGTTTGGTTGTGTGGTCACGGAGAAATGCTGGTCATCCATAAAATTACCAAGTAAAGTTGCACTCATGAATAAACAAAAAACTGCTGCTGCCACAAAGAACGGATGCCGGCGAATCCATTTTTGTATGCCTACACGACTTTTGGGTTTCGGTAAACGAGCCATCACAGCTTCTTCAAAATGCGGAGGTGCTGTAATATGGGAAGCACTCTTCACAAAGGCGATTGTTTCACTCAATTCCTGCATCAATTGTTTACAATCACTGCATGTATGCAAATGTTGTTTTAACTCTTGCTCATGCTCACGACTAATGTCACCATCTAAATAATCATGCATATAGTCTATAATATGCTCTGGACAAGTATTCATGACGCTTCCCCTCCTACAGATTGTTTAATTGCTTACGTAATGCTTCACGTCCGCGGTGAATTCTCGTTTTCACCGTTCCAAGAGGCATATCTAAAATCTCACTAATTTCCTGCAACGATAATTCTTCAATATATTTCAACACTATAACTGAACGGTATTTATCCGGCAAACATCCAATCTCATATTGAATCCGATCTTGTAATTCCATTTGCTCTACCTGTTCCTCTGGTAGCTGATCATCTGCTGCGATTTGCGAATACATATCAAGCCCTTCTGTACCAGCTACTTCCGCATCTAAATAATAATCCGGCTTTTTCTTCCGGATGCGGTCTATACAGAGATTTGTCGCTATACGATAAAGCCACGTCGAAAATTTTCTTTTCTGATCAAAAGTATGCAAGTTCATATAGGCACGAACAAACGCTTCCTGAGCAATATCCTCAGATTCTTGCTTGTTTGCTAACATCCTATAGCATACTTGGTACAGTTTGTGCTGATAGAGACTCACAATATCGGCAAATGCGTTTTGATCGCCCTTAAGCACTTGTTTTATTTTCTTGTTTACGAACGCATCCATTGTGTTGATTTCTCCACCTTTACAACTGTCTTATACTATACGACCCAACTATAAGAAAAGTTTCATTTTGTTATTAATTATATCAAAAGATTTTTATACATTGTGGCAATAGGCAAATTTTTGTTAAATTTCTTTAAACTAGTGTTTCACCAAATAAAGAACCCATTAATGCAACAGCAACATCTGCTGTTCTATTCTTTTCATCTAAAATCGGATTAACCTCAACAAATTCAGCAGATGTTAGCATACCTGATTCCTGAATCATTTCCATCGCTAAATGACTTTCTCGATACGTAATACCACCAGGTACAGGTGTCCCCACCCCTGGCGTATAAAGTGGATCTAACCCATCTAAATCGAGTGATAAATGCAAACCATCTACATTGCGCTCTCTTAAATAGGCCAGAGCATCTTCCATTACACGCGTCATACCAAGACGATCTATCTCATGCATTGAGTACACCTTGATTCCTTGTTGACGAATCAATTCACGCTCTCCTGGATCTACAGAACGTGCCCCAATAATAATAACGTTTTCCGGTTTAATTTTTGGCGCATAATTACGAATTTGCACTAAGCGTTCATGACCGAGCCCAATGCTAACAGCTAACGGCATACCATGTATATTACCAGACGGTGTCGTTTCAGGAGTATTTAAATCAGCATGTGCATCAAACCAGATAACGCCTAAGTTTTTGTAATGCTCGCCAAGCCCTGCAAGTGTACCAATAGCAATACTATGATCACCACCAAATACAAGTGGAAACTTCTTCTGTTCCAATGCTTCATTTACATTGTTTGCTAAAGATGTACTTACATCAATAACTTCCTCTAAATTTAATAGTTGTTTATCCACAATAGTACCTTCTTGTTTCTGACTAACACGTATATCCCCTTGATCCTGTACCTCATGACCAATTGCCTCTAAGCGTTCTACAACACCTGCGTAGCGAATAGCACTTGGTCCCATATCTACTCCTCTACGTGTTTGCCCATAATCAGTAGGCACACCAATAATAGAAATATTTAATTTATTCATCTTTCCATACCCCCTTTGAGTTGTAAGACTATTGTAAAGCCTACATCTACCTTGGCTCAACTCAACAGTTTTTCGCATATTTATACAACTAAAATCTAGTCTTCATTAAAAGGTTTGTTGTCATGAAAGCATATGGCGCGAAGGAAGGCGAGAAGCTACGGTCGCTTTGTTGTCGTCACAGAGCAAAACTTTCTGGAGGAATAGCCGTGAGATCTCAGACACCGCAGGAGCGAAGTATGAGCAACGAGGAGGCTTTAGACTATGTTTGTAGAAAGCGCTCTCCCGGAGTAGAATGTGCAGTTAAGTACATATTTCGATGAAGAGTCAGAAAAAAAACATAAAAAAAATCTCCTACTGTTTTCAGCAAGAGATTAGTATCTGTAGTTAATGTAACACTTTTGAATAAGTTTTATTCTATAAAAAAGTGAGCCATGAAGGACTCGAACCTTCGACCCTCTGATTAAAAGTCAGATGCTCTACCAACTGAGCTAATGGCTCATAAAAGAAAAAAATGGCTGGGGTACTAGGATTCGAACCTAGGCATGACGGAATCAAAATCCGTTGCCTTACCGCTTGGCTATACCCCAATCATTTATAAAAACTGGTGGAGGGGGACGGATTCGAACCGCCGAACCCTAAGGAGCGGATTTACAGTCCGCCGCGTTTAGCCACTTCGCTACCCCTCCGAAATAACACATTATGGTGGAGGATGACGGGCTCGAACCGCCGACCCTCTGCTTGTAAGGCAGATGCTCTCCCAGCTGAGCTAATCCTCCATAGAAACAGGTGTTTATTTCTTAACAGTTTATATTCTTTTTAAGCCTTCGCATTACTACAAAGCTTTTAAAATGGTGACCCCTACGGGATTCGAACCCGTGTTACCGCCGTGAAAGGGCGGTGTCTTAACCACTTGACCAAGGGGCCATTTTTCAATGTCTCAAACAAGACAATATTTATTCTAACACTATTTGTTTTTTAATGCAACACTTTTTTAAAATTATTTATATGTATAAGATTATCTTAAAAATGAGCAAAAAAATGGCTCCGAAGGCAGGACTCGAACCTGCGACAACCTGATTAACAGTCAGGTGCTACTACCAACTGAGCTACTTCGGAACAATAGTATTCAATTTGGTTTTTAAAACCTCTTAAGTACATTTATTATTATAGCAAGCACACTAAATTATGCAATACTTTTTGTGAAAATTTTTATATTTTTTGTCGAAGCCTTCCTGGACATTAACAAATACCATAATAGTTCTCTATTAAATCTAATATTTCTATCCTATGTATAAAATATTCTTGCTGTATATTATTGTAATTGTTAAAATGAGAATAGTTTTATGAATTTTCTATTAAATTTGTTTGGGGGAGGAATGTTCACATGGTAACAAACGATTTAATTGCACCAGAATTTTATAATATTACAGAGGAGTTAGAGAAATTTTCCCAGGATAATGACCGTCAAGCAATACGATGGCTAAATACTCAACAAGAGCGCCAGACAATTTCCTATGTTGAGCTTGTACAAAAAATGAATCAATACGCGCATGCCTTTACGAAGAAGGGGCTTCAAAAGGGAGATCGCGTATTAGTTATTATTCCACGTTTGCCTGAGGCTTACTTTGTCTTCCTTGGCTGCCTAAAAGCTGGTATTGTTCCTATTTCATGTTCAGAAATGTTACGTGCTAGTGATTTAGAGTATCGTATGGAGCACTCTTCTGCAAGTGCCGTAATTGCCTATGAAGCGTTCATTGGTGAGGTTGATCGTATTACTTCTTCAGTAGAGGCTTTAAATAATAAATTGATTATAGGTTCTGCTATAGGTGATTGGACATCTTTAAATGAATTGGCTAGTACACAGCCAGATACATTTACGGCAGCTGCTACTAAACGAGATGATATGGCATTCCTTTCTTATACGTCTGGTACAACTGGCAAACCAAAAGGAGCTGTTCATTCTCATGGTTGGGGATATGCACATATTAGAACAGCCGCGTCTCAATGGCTTTGTGTACGCGAAGGTGATTTAGTATGGGCTACAGCAGCTCCAGGATGGCAAAAATGGATTTGGAGTCCATTTTTATCCACAATTATGTTGGGCGCAACTGCATTTGTATATCACGGAGGATTTGATCCAAAAACATACCTTCAGCTAATTCAAGATGAAAAGGTCAATGTATTATGCTGTACTCCAACGGAATATCGAATTATGGCGAAGCTTGATAATTTAAAAGACTATAATCTATCTTCTCTACGTAGTGCAGTTTCTGCTGGTGAGCCATTAAATCGACCAGTCATCGAAACATTTAAGAACAACTTTGATCTTAAAGTGCGCGATGGCTATGGCCAAACGGAAAACACTTTATTAATCGGCACACTTGAAAACACTGAGTTACGTCCGGGGTCAATGGGTGTTCCTACCCCAGGCAATATTGTCCGTATTATAGATCATGAAGGCAACGAGGTACCGATTGGAGAGGTTGGAGATATCGCAATACACAAATCATCTCCTGCTCTATTTAAAGAGTACTATCGCGAACCTGAACGCACACAAGCTGCCTTCCGTGGCGATTGGTATATTACTGGTGACCAAGCAAAATGTGATGAAGACGGTTACTTCTGGTTTGAAGGTCGAGGAGATGACATTATTATTTCATCAGGCTATACAATTGGTCCATTCGAGGTAGAGGATGCTTTAAATAAACATGAAGCTGTACAAGAATGTGCTGTTGTTGCAGCACCAGATGAAATTAGAGGACATATTGTTAAAGCCTTCGTCATCTTACGAGAAGGGTTCAGAGATCGAGATGAAGAGGAGTTAACAAAAGAGCTACAGGAGCACGTTAAAGCATTAACAGCTCCTTATAAATATCCTCGTAGTATTGTCTTTATCGATGAACTACCAAAAACAACTTCGGGCAAGATTCGTCGTATAGAGTTACGAGCAGCAACTGTATAAAATAATAAAGGAGACATTTCACCAATTACTCGGTTGAAATGTCTCCTTCTACTTTTGAACATAAAAAAAGCCACTACTGATTTTATCAGCAGCGACTTTTTGCGCCTAGCGACGTCCTACTCTCACAGGGGGAAGCCCCCAACTACCATCGGCGCTAAAGAGCTTAACTTCCGTGTTCGGTATGGGAACGGGTGTGACCTCTTTGCCATCATCACTAGACTATTGTCGGCTTCCAATATACGTCGTATTTCTTCGTCAGCTTCTGTCGCTCAGTCAGTCACGTACTTGAGTACGCTCCTTCCCTCTCTCCATCGCTTCCTCGAACTACTCGTATCTTGAAACCCTTATATGAAAGGTTTTGTTCTTTCAAAACTGGATAAACGTGCATTGAATGTTTCAAACATTTTGGTTAAGTCCTCGATCGATTAGTATTCGTCAGCTCCATGTGTCACCACACTTCCACCTCGAACCTATCTACCTCATCGTCTTTGAGGGATCTTACTTACTTGCGTAATGGGAAATCTCATCTTGAG
>NZ_MDDN01000006.1 GCF_001708185.1 Lysinibacillus xylanilyticus
GACACATGGAGCTGACGAATACTAATCGATCGAGGACTTAACCAAAATGTTTGAAACATTCAATGCACGTTTATCCAGTTTTGAAAGAACAAAACCTTTCATATAAGGGTTTCAAGATACGAGTAGTTCGAGGAAGCGATGGAGAGAGGGAAGGAGCGTACTCAAGTACGTGACTGACTGAGCGACAGAAGCTGACGAAGAAATACGACGTATATTGGAAGCCGAAGAGAGCTTCAAGACACAAGTAGTACAAGGAAGCAAACGAGTGAATGAGGGAGCGTACCTCTGTACGTGACCGATTGAGCGAGAAAAGCTGACGCAGTAATACGCCGTGTATTGGAGGTCGACAATAGTCTAGTGATGATGGCAAAGAGGTCACACCCGTTCCCATACCGAACACGGAAGTTAAGCTCTTTAGCGCCGATGGTAGTTGGGGGCTTCCCCCTGTGAGAGTAGGACGTCGCTAGGCACCTGAAAAAGTCGAGGATTTATTCCTCGGCTTTTTTATTTGCAATTAATTGTGATTCCTGCCAACGATCTAGCTGAAGGTTAAGAAATATAGACGATGGAGCAATATATTGAGCGCCAACTGACAGAGATGCAGGACCTGAAGGTTTGTTGGTTTGGAATAAAGTTTGATACGTAATTTTAAAAGTCATTTTTTATAGTATATGAAAAGAAAGTACATTGAACAAAGATTGATCAAGTTGCTTTCTTTTCTGGTAATATTAGTAAATAGTTTTTATAAATAAGTTTGGGTATTTCTTTGTAGCTCTTGTTCAACAAACGCACCCCGTTACTTAAAAAACATATTTACCAAATTGTTATTATTGCATACGCTAATTGTATAAAAGAAGTATGGATGACCATTATTGGAATAAGAACATTAGACCCTCTTGTCACGTTTGTCTCATGGAAAACGAGTAGGGGAGCACTGACCTTCATCGATGGAGAGGTCACACGGACGGCGAGTGTCTTGTCTTCGAGTGATGTACTAACTAAACTGTGGGTTCTAAACTTTCAATTAACCATAGTGATACAAAAATCACATTTTTTACACCAGGTTCTTTAAACGTAGCTACACCATCACGGACTTCAATCACATTTACCCGAGTTATCGAATTTAAGCCAGTTGAATAGACATTTAATAATTGGTTATTTTCCTTGTGTAATTCTAACCGTTCGCGAATGGATATTACACAGGGGTCTTCAATACAACTACAATTTTTGCATTTTGGCCTAACACATGTTGAAGTATTAACCATTAATGGCCTGTAGGAAAAAATATAACATATTGCAATATCCAATTGTCCACCATCATTAGGAAGATTTGCTGTAACCGTTCCACAGGAAATGTCCGAAAAATTCAACACAGCTTTGCTTCTAGTAATAGTTTGAATGTCACCAGGTGAATTTCTAAAATTACTTAAGACTTCCCTCATGTCCCTAACAGAAACAGTTTCTAAACACTTGCAAGCTGGTCTTACATTCATTATCTCACCTATCCTTTCTATAATCTTTAATAGCATATGTTTAAATAATAGGAAATGGTAGGTAAGATGTCCTAAGTCATTGACCTAAATTCGGAAGCGGATTGCCTCACGCTTGTAATCTAATTATTTGTTTTATTCTAATCTAAACACGAACATCTTTAATCGGCGGAGGACGAGTTTGATTCTGATTATAAAATTTCAGCAGGCGCTAACCTCAAAAACTTCACTTAGTTTAGGAGAAATAATGCTCAACATGACTTTAAATCTCAATGTGCATGGTCGAAATCCTTTCAGTGCTATATTAGGTGTACTTAAAATAATATTTGGTTATCATGTAAAGTAAACACTGATGAATGAACGCTTTATAATGATGTAGTAATTATTTCACCGACCCTTTATTACATTATACTGCCTCGTTCGCATAATAAGAAAAGCTGCCATCGACTTTGGCAACTGGTTCTTGTGTTAGCCGATAAAAATGTTCTTTACTGAATAAAAAAGTCCTTTAAAAAATAAAAAAGTTGCTTAAAAATCCTTCTTTAACTAAACGGCAGGTTAGTTTTAATACGATGTTTGTTTTATCATTTAAGCAATGTGATAGAAGGTCGAAGAAAAGGCAGTAATAAAGAAGTACCATTCCTAATGTGGACTGGCACTTTGTAAGGTGTAAAATTCATTATTTGACTTCGGCTGAGGAATTTGATGCATCTATTTTTCCTTTACTTTATTATGATTACTTAGGCAGCCTTCTCTGTTTTAAATACCCATTGTTGAAGAGTTGGTTGATAATACGGTATTATCCACCCTAAAATTTTGCCGATAAAATAGGCGGCAATTAGTGTACCGATTCCGATTGAGCCTAATGATTGAATAAAAACTATACAGATTGCAGCAGCCACACAAATGTTTATTAAATCACTCAAAATTTTTGCTTTACCGAATTTCAAATTAAATTTTTCACTAATTGCATAAGTTAACGCATCATACGGCATTAATGGCAGTTTCGCTGTTGTATAGCCCATTAAACCGACCGCTATAACAAATAAACTAATAATCAAATATACACTTCGAGCAAAGATAGTTTCAGGTGTAGGGAAAAGTTGTACAAGGAAGAGCGTTGCATCCATAAAAAACCCAAATAAAAACGAAATAATGAATTGACTCACAAATTCATTTAGCTCCATTCGTTTACTTAATATTACTTGAATAATAATGTATAAAACATTTGCAAGCGCCATTGTCACACCAACCGATAAACCAATCGTTAGCGTACTTGCATATGCTAATGATGACACAGGCGATACACCAAATCCTGCTTGAATCGACATGCTAATGCCAATCGACATGAAAAATAACCCGAGCACGTATAAGATGATGCGCTTTAAGGTTCTGTTCCGATGATTCATAGTATCTCTCACTTTCTAGTTAATATTATCAATATAAAAACTATAGCTATAGAATTAAATATAACGCCAAATTCGACATATGAAAAATATATATATGATAAACTAATCATATAAAAAAACATATGACGGAGAGATACAATGGATTTTCGACAATTATATTACTTTAAAGAAATTGTGAACCAAGGAAGCATTTCTAAAGCAGCAGAAGTGCTCCATATCGCGCAGCCACCACTTAGTCAATTATTAAAAAAGCTTGAAAATGATCTTGGCACAACTTTAATTCATCGATATCGTCAAAAATGGGAGCTTACAGAAACAGGTGAAATACTATACCAATATGCCAATCAAATGCTACTGCAAACTCAAGATGTAAAGCAGCAAATTCAAGAAATTGAACAAGGTATAGGAGGAACAGTAAGTATCGGTGTATCGTCTACATGTTCGAATATGCTCATTGACTATGTTAGTACGTTTAGAACACAATACCCTAATGTTAAAATAAATATAGTAACTGGAAATTCAGAAGAATTATTAAAAAGACTAGAGCAAAGAGAACTTGATGTTACCTTACTTTTACGATTGGGCAATAGTAAACAATATGAGATGAAAATATTAGAAAAACAACCAACCGCTGTGATTATTCCAACAAGTTGGGCAACATCGTTTTCATCACAACATGTGACGATTGAACAGATTGCACAGTTCCCATTCATTATGCTAGGAGCAATGGAAGGACTCTCCTTCAATGAAGACCTCTTCAAAGTGTTTGATGAACATCAAGTCAAGCCAAATATCATTATCGAGTGTAAAGATATAAGGATGGTTGTAGCACTTGTTAGTAGAGGACTAGGATTATCCGTTATTCCAAGAATGGATTACACATCATCATTTTTAGAACATACAACGCTTTTTGAATTGAAACAATTTGATTTTCATTTAGAGCCTGTAATAGTAAAATTAAAAGACCAAAGAATTTCCAAAGTAGCATCTCAATTTTGGGAAATGGTTGATTAGGAGATGTGAACAAAGCAAAAATAGCCTTCAATCAAGTAATATAGACATCGTCCGAAAAATTGAGTCGGGATAAAAAAGTCCTTTACTAAGTTGAAAAACGCAGTAATTACACTACTTATTAGTAAAGAACTTTTTTTATACAAAGACAGGTATATAAAGATAAATTTTAAACAACTTTAACTCTAACTGTCGATTTGAAAGACAAGTGGTTCTTTTATTTCTAAGAAAAAAATTAAACAACTTTATTATCTCTGCACATCTTGTGGTACCGCTCTAGCTTAAAAGCTCTAGACTAGATAATGCTCTCTTGAAAATGAAAAAGCTCCTTACATATTTTCAAACTAAAATAAATTAACTATAATGGAATATAAATGGGGATATACTAAATTCTACTCATTTATCTTTATTTATACAAATATATCGTAGAGGAGCACGAAGATGAAAAAGAAGTTTTTATCTTTATTCATGGCCATAATAATGGTCCTATCAGTTAGCGTATCGGTGTATGCCGATGAAACGTCGCCACCAGCGACAAGAGGAGAGATCGTTAAAACCTTGTTGGTGGCAGCAGACGCTTATCAACCAGGAATTAATAAAGAATACGTTATGCAAGGCTTTAACGATTTAAGAGAGAATGAGCCAGCTAAGAAGGTTGAAGCTTTAGTCATGTTGAGTAGAGCATTCGGCGAATTGCCAGAGCCAGTCGGAAATGATCTGCGCAGTGGAACATTTGGCGTCGAGTTCACCGATGTACCCGCTTGGGCTAAGAAAGATATCGATAAACTGGCAAAAGCAGGCGTACTGACGGGCAAACCTGACGGTACATTAGGCGCAAATGACAATATTACAATCGATGAGTTCCAAAACATGATTGCCAGAGTGTGGACGCTTAAAGGCTCCCATTTAAATGACGATTTTTATGAAGCAATTAATAAGGAATGGTTAAATAAATCGACAATTCTGGCAGGAGAAATCATGGGCGGCGTTTTTCCCGAGCTGCATAAGCAAAATAACAATAAAATAGAAAAAATAATAGATGAGCTCGCTGGCAAACAATTCACAGAAGGAACAAAAGAACAGAAAATTGCAGACTTCTATGCGACAGCGTTAGATACAAAAAATAGAAATAAACAAGGGATTGAACCCATTCAAAAATATGTAAAGGACATTGACGGGGCTAAAACGCTTGATGAGCTCGTTCAAGCAGATCTTACCCTGGAGAAAGAATTGGGTCTAAGTTCATTATTCAGCTTTGCAATCATGGGCGATGCAAAGAACAGCAGTGAAAATGCTTTGTATTACACTGGATTAGCTACCGGTCTGGATAAGAACAGTTTTATAACGGAAGACGAAAAAGCGAAAAAAGCCTATATTCAATATATGACCAAACTTCTCGTGTCATCGGGTGAGAAAGAGTCTGCAGCGAAAGCCCATGCCGAGAAAATTTATGGAATGGAGAAAAGCCTAGCCTCCGTATCGCTTGAACCTCATGAACAAGGCGATGTCAATAAATACTATAATCCGTATACGATCGAACAATTTGATGACATGTTCAAAACAGTAGATATGAAACAAGTCTTGAAATCGATGAAAGTCGACAGTGCAGATAAAGTGATCGTAATCGATGAAAAGTTGGCGCAAAAAGGCTCGGAACTCTTGAATGAAGCTAATCTTGACGTACTTAAAGCTTACTCAAAAGTACAACTGCTTTCGGCAACAGGCGGTTTGTTGTCAGATGAATTCAGAGACGCTGCAAATGAGTTTTCCGCAACGTTATATGGCGTTACAGGAGAAAAAACAGATCAGGAAATCGCAGTAGCCAAGACAACTGGCACAATGGGCGGATATTTGGAGCAAATGTTTGCCGAGAAACATTTTTCACCGGAAGCTAAAAAAGATGTTGAGCAAATGGTAGAGAAATTAATTGCTACGTATGAAGAAAGAATTAAATCCCTTGATTGGATGTCAGAAACGACAAAAGATAAAGCGATTAAAAAGCTAGATACGATGATTGTTAAGATTGGTTACCCAGATAAGTGGGATACGACATTAGATAAAGTAGCGATCAAGACATATGACGAAGGCGGCTCGCTGTTCTCTAATACCTTCACAGTAAACAAAGCATACATTGATAACACAAAAGCCAAGCTAGGAAAACCGGTTGATAGAACGGAATGGGGAACAAGCGTATATACCGTAAATGCTTTCTACAATCCGCTTAATAACGAAATTACGTTCCCTGCCGGTATTCTTCAAGCGCCTTTCTATGACATTAACGCTAAACCTGAAGAAAACTATGGGGCAATTGGCATGATCATTGGCCATGAAATCAGCCATGCATTTGATAACAACGGATCTGCATACGACGAAAATGGAAATGCAAATAACTGGTGGACAGAAGAAGACTTTAAGAAATTCAAAGAGAAAAACCAGGAACTGATTGAGTTCTATAATAACATCGAGATTATTCCGGGTGTGTTAAACGACGGTCAGCTTACACTAAGCGAGAATGTCGCCGATTTGGGCGGAATGGCCGCTTCACTACAAGTTGTATCCAATATGAGTAATCCAGATTATAAAGCATATTTCGAAAGCAATGCAGAAATGTGGAAATCCACAACAACAAAAGAATTTGCAGTGATTCTGAGCAAAAACGATGTACATTCAGCTAATAAAATTCGGGTAAACCGCACGATTGTGAACTTCCAGCAATTCTATGATACCTATGGAATCAAGCCTGGAGATGGCATGTATGTAGCTCCAGAGGATCGAGTTTCCATCTGGTAAAAATCAGAGCAGATAGAGCTAATTCCTGATAACTCTTACATCAGTGTATAAAGGCAAAGAGGTTGTCTAGGAAGTCCTTTTTAGAGTAAGGCTGTTTTCTCAAAGATTGTTGCTGTTAAAACAAAAAGGCAGATTTAATCTACATTAACGTGTAGATTAAATTCTGTTTTTTTTATTTCGATATAACTAAGCCCCGAACCAAATTGCTAATAAAACAATGGCGATTATTAACAAAATAAGTGCTTATTTTTTTACAATTTCCCATCCCAATACTTTGAACTACTGATTTTAGTTATGTGTTATTTTGACAAAGTGTACATTCATTAAACCTTCCCAAACCCCATTACATAAAATTAATTAAAAAAATTTAAGCCAAATCACCTTCCAGTTTATCTAATAGATGTAAAACCAAAACGAAAGGAGGAATTAAGATGAAACTTGAACGTCTAGTAAAGAAAGCACAAAAAGGAAATGATAAAGCTTACTTAATGCTTTTTCAGCAGTACGAAGCAGATATTTATCGAATGGCTTATGTCTATGTAAAAAATAAAGATGATGCATTAGATCTTGTTCAAGAAGTGGCCTATCAGTCATTTAAGAAAATCAGTACATTGAAAAAACCAGAATATTTCAAGACATGGCTCATGAAAATTACGATTAATTGTGCATTGAGCTTAATCAATAAAAATAAAAAGGTGATCCCGCTAAATTTAGACTTTGAAGTGCTTACTGGGGCAGAAGATGAAGACATTGCACTTACTTTATCTTTACACAAGCTGATTGATACTTTAAAAGAGGATGAGAAGAGTGTCATTTTACTAAAATATTACGACGATCGTACATTAAAGGAAATTTCAGAGATATTAGACATCCCGCTTGGAACCGCAAAGTCTGTCTTATACCGTGCGTTAGATAAGCTTCGCCAAAATTTAAAGGAGGTAGATAACTATGCATAACCATCTAAAGCAAGAGTTATCAAAAATTGAAATCCCTGTAGAGATTCATGAAAGAAGTAAATTGGGCATTAATAAAGCAAATTCTGAAATGGGTGGTAAACTGAATCGTTTTGTAAAAAAACGATTGGCTATAGCTGTTATTTCTGCTTGTTTAATGATTCCAACAGGTGTATTTGCTTATCAGGCGTTACTTGCCGATCATTTATATGGTTCATTTGATAATCTAAAAAAACATGTGGCAAATGTTACAATGGAAAGTTACTTATTATTTGATGCAAAACTAAATCAAGCAAAAGGTGACCTAGGAAAAGAGGAATTTGAACAATTTAAAGATTTACTAAATGTATTTACAAATGCAAAACTGGAATATGGTGATAACAATGGAAACATAGATTATTCTCAACTCCCTGTAGAACCATTAGAGAAAATTAAAGAAGCTATGTACGAAATTCAACCATACTTTGACAAATTAAACGGACTCCCATCAAGCAAAGAGGTTTTAACAGCTGAAGAATATGAACAATATATTCAAGCCCTAATGACCTATGAAACGATTATGGCACAACTAGGAGTCTCAAGTATTCCTGAGGTCGAAATAATTCCTACAGAGTCACAAGAGGAATTCTTGGAAGCTCAAGAATACTTAATTTATGTAAATGAAAAACAAATTGGAAATTAAATTATAGATAGAAGACAGCTGGATAATAAAATATACCAAGTTAATTTCATTCTGTTTTACTGAAACATTACCGTCGGCTAATTATAAATAAATACTTCAACGGGTGTGTTAGCTTATAAATGTGCTTATAAGTACGTATATATAATACAATTTAATTAAATATGAAAAAAGTGGCGTTACTATCATACGATAGTAACGCCACATACCTTGTTGATAAAGTTATTTCCAATTGAAACCTTTTTTCGCTAAAAAATCTGTAATATGAGGACGGCGCTGTTCGATTAAAAAGTCGGCCATTTGCTTTGTCCAGTTATCAATTTTTCGATTCGATGAGCGATTATTGTAGTATGTTTCCATTGTGTCATTGTAAGCAGGTAAAAGCTCTTCGTATTTTTCTGCATTGTATTCATTTTCATGTAATACTGCTGCAACTGGTAAACGAGGTTTTACTTCGTTGCGACGAGCAGGAACTCCGATTGTTAAGCCGAATAGTGGGAATACATAATCAGGTAGATTGAATAATTCGCTTATTTCCTCAGGCTTATTACGCACGCCGCCAATATAACAAATACCATATCCCATAGATTCTACCGCAATGACAAAGTTTTGAGCGAATAATGATACATCAGCTACACCAACAAGAACATTTTCTGCTGAATCCGCTACAATGTCTACACCTTCTAATTTACCTGCCATTTGAAGACGTTTGAAATCTACACAGAAGACAAAGGCACCGCCAGAAGTTTCGTATTGACGAGGATTACCAGAGAGTAAACCTAATTTTTCCTTTTTCTCTTCATCTGTTACCCAAATAACACTATAAGCTTGTACAAAATGTGATGTAGCAGCCATTTGTGCAGTAGCAATTAATTCTTCAATAATTTCTTTAGAAATTTGATTTCCATCATAAATACGAACCGAAGAGTGGTTACGTAACAATTGTTTAACCATCTAAAAGAATCTCCTTTTCCCCTTATATAACAAGAGCATATCACGCTTTTTTAAATAAATCGAATTTATGCGAGCTTACCATTATTTTTGTATAGTATTAAAATGCATTAAATTTCTCGTAAAATTAAATATATTGGTTAATATAGATTAAAAATTCTCAATAGTATAGAATTGTTTGTGCGGCGGTTTATTTGGTTTATACCCCAATAAATGGATTTTTATGCCGGAAAAATTGAGCTAAATAATCTAGTTGAACAAAAATAAAGTGGGATGGAGGAATAAGGGATGGAAGAAAAGTTAGCGAAAAAGCTTCGTAATGAACAGCTACGGAGCAAGGTTGTAACAGCAGAAGAAGCAGCATCTTGGATTGAGGATGGTATGGTACTTGGGATGAGCGGATTTACACGTGCTGGTGACGTTAAAGTGGTCCCACTGGCACTTGTGGAAAAAGCCAAAAAAGAGAGCTTCCAGGTAGATGTATATACAGGTGCATCGCTTGGGCCAGAAGTTGACCAATACTTAGCAGAAGCTGGCGTTATTCGCAAACGCGGACCTTTCCAAGCGGATGCCGGTATTCGTAATAAAATCAACAGCGGTGAAATCACATTCGTTGATGCGCACCTGTCACATAATGCGGAACTAGTACGTCAAGGCATTATTGGTCCTATTGATTTTGCAATTATTGAAGCGACTGCTATTACAGAAGACGGCTTACTAATTCCTACAACTTCAGTTGGTAACTCTCCGATTTTTGTGCAAGAGGCAAACCAAATAATCATAGAGTTGAACATAGCTCAGCTTGATGCATTAGAGGGTGTGCACGATATTTTTGTGCCAGGACCACAGGGGAAACGTGATCCAATTCAATTACAAGATGTATCGGATCGACTTGGCACAATTGGTATTCCACTAGACTTAGATAAAGTAAAAGGTATTGTGATTTCAGATATTTTAGATGCACCATCAACAATCGTTCCTGCTGATGAAGAAACAGATATTATGGCCAATCATTTATTAAACTTCCTACGTGAAGAAATTAAAGTAGGCCGTTTAACGAATAGTTTACGACCAATCCAATCAGGAGTAGGTTCAGTAGCAAATGCTGTATTATTTGGCTTTAAAGACTCTGAGTTTGAGAACTTGGAAATATATTCGGAAGTACTACAAGATGCGGTATTTGAATTAATAGATGCAGGTAAGGTAAACTTTGCATCTGCTACTTCTATTACTCTTTCCGAGGCAGTTGGAAACCGAGTGTATAGTAATTTCGAAAAATATACTGATAAATTAGTATTACGCCCGCAAGAAATTTCTAACCAACCAGAAATTATTCGCCGACTCGGGTTAATTTCTGTTAATACAGCGCTTGAAGTAGATATTTACGGGAATGTGAATTCTACGCATGTTTCTGGCACAAAGATGATGAATGGAATCGGCGGTTCTGGAGACTTTGCGCGTAATGCACGATTAGGTATTTTCGTCACAAAATCTTATGCGAAAGGCGGAAATATTTCTAGTATCGTCCCAATGGTATCGCATGTGGACCATACGGAGCATGATGTAGACGTAATCGTAACAGAGCAGGGAGTAGCAGATTTGCGAGGGCTTGCACCAAAAGAACGGGTTGCACTCATTATCGATAACTGTGCACATCCGGAATATCGTGAGCAATTACGGAAGTATTTTAACGATGCTAACGAAGCAACAGGTGGGCACCATACGCCACACAATCTAGAAAAAGCACTTTCATGGCATGTCAATTACGCAAAAAACGGGACGATGAAGGACCCTGCATTATCGAAATAATAAAATGAAGAAAGCCTTGAAGGACAGTTGACTTGTTCCTTTAAGGCTTTTAGTTGTTAAGAAGTATTGCGCGAAAAGCTAGGGACAAGCAAGGTCTCTGAGTGATCGGGTGGGGCCCCGAAGTAATCAGGAGAGCCGGCAAAGTGATCGTTTAAGACCCAGCCCGTAGCGGAAATCAAAGCCTTCTAATCGGGATGGATAAAAATGGTTAATCAACACACTTGTTTTTTCTTTTTCTTAAATGCAGAAGTCACTTTAGGCTCAGTTCCCTGAATTAATCTCTTTATATTTTCAATATGCAAAATGATTGCTATTGCAAAAAGTAGTAGGGCTATAATCGTTGGACCTACTCCAGGAATCCATAAATATGTTGCTGTACAAAAAACAAGATAAAATTCAAGTACACCGACAATTAAATAATTCGTCGCGAAAGATAAAATAACAAATAAAATGAGTGCAAATAAACCAATCTCCCAATCAACTGCTAGTAGGATCCCTATGATTGATGCAGTTCCTTTGCCGCCATTGAAGCCCATATGAAATGGAAAATTGTGACCTAGGATGACACCGGCAGCTATGATATAGGTTAAGAGCCAAACTTGTACTTCTGTTAAATTTGTTGCATCTGCTAGATAGAAATGGGCACCTATAATAGCTGCTACACCTTTACCGATATCGATAAGGGCGAC
Source organism: Lysinibacillus xylanilyticus (assembly GCF_001708185.1). Lineage (GTDB taxonomy): Bacteria > Bacillota > Bacilli > Bacillales_A > Planococcaceae > Lysinibacillus > Lysinibacillus xylanilyticus_A. The sequence goes on from NZ_MDDN01000006.1 coordinate 11,782, forward strand.
TAATACGCCGTATTTCCATCCAAGGGAAAGTGTTGCATTGGAAGCACCAGCATTTCCATGACCAGCCTTTTTTAGATCGACCCCGGATAAGAACTGCGCGACTTTAGAGCCGTGAATACAGCCAATTAAATAACCAACAAGTAGAAAAATAATAACGGCTTTTACCATAAAACTCCTCCTTTCTAAATAAATACTAAAATAGTGTATGCGTTCGTAATACGTTCAGAAGCAGACAGAAGTTTCGGAAAAAATAAAATTTTAGTGTTGACAGAAAAAAAGTCTATGTTTATACTGTGTAACAACGATGGAAATTGAATCTCATACTCTTATCAAGAGCGGCGGAGGGATAGGCCCTATGATGCCCGGCAACCAGTAAGTGACGAACTTGCTAAGGTGCTAATTCCTACAGATTCTTACTTGGATCTGGCAGATAAGGGGAGGAAAACTTGCAACCGCAACCCTCTTCTTAGCTGAAGAGGGTTTTTGTTTTCTACTGAAAAATCCTCCTCATCTCCGGTGCCATCGTAAAAAAATAACCATTTGGAGGTATACAATGACAAATTTTAAACCAGAAACATTGCTGTTACACGGTGGCCAAGAGCCAGACCCAGTAACAGGATCTCGCACAGTACCCGTATATCGCTCAACGGCTTTCGTTTTTAAAGACACTGCTCATGCGCAACGTCTTTTTGCCTTAGAGGAGGCTGGCAATATTTACACTCGTATTACAAACCCAACTGTAGATGTTTTTGAAAAACGCGTCGCTTTATTAGAGGGCGGTACAGCAGCAGTAGCACTTTCATCTGGTGCAGCAGCTATCGCATTTTCCATTTTAAATCTTGCGGGTGCAGGTGATGAAATTGTCGCGGCGAGTTCTTTATATGGAGGTACTTATAATTTATTTGCCAATACACTACCAAACTACGGTATTAAAACAATTTTTGTAGACGAAACAAACCCTGAAAATTTCCGAGCAGCGATTACTGATAAAACAAAAGCGGTGTTCGCTGAAATTTATGGTAACCCAAGTTTAAAAGTGCTAGATATTGAAGCGGTAGCGAATATTGCACATGAAAACGGCTTGCCATTAATTATCGATAGTACATTTGCTTCACCATATGGCTCTACACCAATTGACTTCGGTGCAGATATCGTCGTTCATTCTGCAACAAAATGGATTGGCGGACATGGTACAACTTTAGGTGGCGTTGTAGTAGATGCAGGAAAGTTTGATTGGACTCGTGGGCGTTTCCCAGGCTTTACTGAGCCAGATGCTTCTTATCACGGTTTGCGTTATGGTATTGACACAGCAGAGGCTGCATTTGCCACAAAACTGCGTGTACAATTGCTACGCGACTTTGGACCAACGTTAAGTGCAGATGCAGCATTTAATTTATTACAAGGGTTAGAAACGCTTCATTTGCGTATTCCTAAACACAATGAAAATGCATTGGCAGTAGCTGAATATTTACGTAACCACCCATCTGTGGAATATGTAAATTACAATGGCTTAGAAGATTTCCCTACTCATGATTTAGCAAAAAAATATTTGAGAAATGGCTTCGGTTCAGTGCTTACATTCGGTATTAAAGGTGGACGTGAAGCAGGGCGTAAACTAATTGATAGTGTGAAATTATTCTCGCACGTAGCAAATGTAGGGGATGCCAAATCATTAATTATCCATCCAGCATCTACTACACATCAGCAACTATCAGCTGAAGAGTTAATCCAAACTGGTGTAACCGAGTCGCTCATTCGCCTATCAATCGGTTTAGAGGCAGTAGAGGATATCATTGCAGATTTAGAACAAGCTATTGAACAAGTAACAGCTTCTCAACAAACAATAGAGGCTTAATAAAAATTGGCTAATGTTGTAGCGTTTACGTATTGTCTCATTTGATGGGCCTCATTCGGTAATACGTAAAACGTTGCTGCATCAACCACTTACCCCATTCGGTAAGTAATCCGAAAGTATGTACAAATAATTCCTAGTATTTATATAAGTATTATTGACTTATTTAAATCCTTGTATTATACTAGGGAATAACTTAAGCGTTCGAAAGGCTACCAACCTAGAACAAAATTGTTTTTCATAAGTATTCTCCACTTTTGAATATTAGCGTAGCCAGTAGCTACTCTGATCTAAAAACTGATGATAAAGGAGTGTTTTAAATGGGAAATGTTTATAGTGCGCAAAACATGGCATCTTATCTTATTTATGAACTAAATGAAAATCATGTGTTTGTGAACAACATGGCCATTCAAAACATACTTGCGTCAGTTGAAAACAAATGGATACAGACATTTGGACATTCTGCTTTTAATGAATTCGTTTATGCTAAAGAGGAAGGCTATATAGTAGAAGAGGTCTTCGAAGCATATGAAATATATGGTGCAAGTCACATTCCTGTACCTGCGACAGAGTATTACTTAAAATACGGTACATTCCAATTAGTTGAACGTACGTATGCAATACCAAACTTTACACAAGAAGAAATTGAACTTGTACAACAGACTTTATCAACATATCGTTATCAAATGCTATCAGAAGCTAGTTAATTCTCCCTCATATATTTCGGCTCATTCTCTGCTGCTACAGGGAATGAGCTTTTTAATTAGATTTGATAAGTGGGAGAGAGATAGATTAACTGACCTGAAAAAATTTTTTATTGGTATCTTTTAAAGGAACAATTTTTATGAACGTTTAAGCATACATATATAATAGAAGAAAGACTTTCGTTTTCTTTAGAAAAAACCGTCAATATTTGTACAAATATTATAGAACAACTAAAGAAACGTATAATAAAGGGAATGAAACCGATTTCTTCTGCACGTCTAGAGAAAACAAATGTCCTCTCTAGAAAGATTTTTCTTGTGCATTGTATGTATTTGCGTTACAATTTTTCTAAGTTGAATTTTGAATTATTTGAATTTGTGTGTGTTGCACAGATTTATTATCTACATTCAGTAAAGGGTTTGTGTAGCGAAAGTGAAATGATAGTTAAAGAAGACTTTCGCAAATGGCGAGAGCGAAATGCCATGACTCTAAATCTGCTGAACTGAAGTTAGAAACATTGCAAACTGGCCTACGATGTACAGTCTGCGCACAATTCAAAATCTGTACGAATTAAGCTAAGGCGTAATTAAATTTAATGAAACTGCGGAATGTAAGTTGGAGGGAATAACAAGAATGGCAACTATAAAGGCAGCGATCCTAGGATTTGGAACGGTAGGTCAAGGAATTTACCATATATTAAACGAAAAGCGTGAAGAGCTTAAACATAAATTAGGAATTGAGTTAGAAGTAGCAAAAATTTTAGTGACAGATGCTAGCCGTGAACGTGTACCAGGCACAGCGCATTTAATGACAACTAGTATGGATGACGTTTTAGCAGAGCCAGGTATGCAGGTTGTATTTGAAGCGATTGTCAATGAGGAGCCAGCATTTACTTATTTAAAACGTGCTGTAGAGCATAAATGCCATGTCATTACAGCTAACAAAGTGATGTTCGCGAAAAGAGGCTTAGAGCTACAGGATCTTGCAAAAGAGAATGGTGTATTTGTCGGCTTTGAGGCAACAACAGCTGGTGGTGTGCCTGTTATTAAAACGATGAAAAATATTTTACTAGTCAATGATGTTAGTCGTATTCAAGGAGTTTTAAATGGCACATGCAATTATATTCTAACAAAAATGCGTGCACAGGGCTGGTCGTTCGAAACAGCTTTAAAAGAGGCGCAAAATTTAGGGTATGCAGAGGCAGATCCATATAATGATATCTCAGGCCAGGATGCCTTTAAGAAATTAATGATTTTAAGCGCACTAGCATTTGGAGAGCAGCCAGATTGGGCTGATGTAGAAGTGATCGGGATTGATAGCATTTCAGCCGAGCAAGTGAAAGAAGCGTGTGAAAAAGGCTTACGCTATCGTCATGTTGCAGAGGTTGAGAAGTTGGCGGATGGTACAGTAGTAGCAAAGGTTGGCCCACAATTAGTTGATAAAGAACATCCACTTTATCCGGTGGATGACGTGAATAATGCTGTAGCGTTGGATACAAATTATATTGGCACATTAACATTAGTAGGGCCTGGCGCAGGTATGTATCCAACAGCTAGTGTAATGGTTGAGGATTATGCAGAAATTATTGGTAAACGAGCTGGGTTTGTCGTAACAATATAACGGGCAAGAGTTAACTGTGTCCGCCTGATTTTAACTAAAATAATATAAATGCCTAACATTCACAATATCAAATTGTTTGAATGCTAGGCATTTTTTAATCCTCATCTTTAACATCAATATCCTCTGGAATGGGTGTATTACGCCAAATTTCGATTTCCTCCTTTATCAGTTCTAGTTGATTAAAATAAGTACTGAATTGCCCGCTATTAATCAGTATTTGATCTCCATCATAAACAGAACGGATGCGTCCCTCATAGACCAAACGCAGTACTTGATCCTCAGGCATACTAAGATCTATAGCTGTTTCTTCAATGGTTTTATACATAATTTTCGCTCCTTTTGTTGTTTATATTATAACGTCCCTTGCAAAGAAAGCATACTGTGGCTAATGTAAGAAAAAGAAATATGTTAATTGTTTGATTTTGGATAAATCTGTATTATTAATGTTAATGAGTGGTAAGGTCAAAGGGGGCAAAAAAGGATGTATCCATTTTTCGTACTACTAGCGGCAATATTGTGGGGGATGACAGGAACCGCACAAACATTCTTAGATGATGGAGTATCCCCGATAGCGGTAGCAACAGCTCGCTCTGCAATTGGTGGCGGACTATTATTAGCTATGGTCATTTTGCTACGTAAAATTAACTTTCGTAAATGGTCGTGGAAATGGACAATTTTAGCTGCTGCGAGCATTGCGTTATTCCAAGGTCTTTTTTTCACATCAATACGTCTAACAGGTGTAGCTATTGGAACAGTTGCAACGATTGGCAGTGCTCCTATGTTTTCAGGCGTTTTAGAATGGATACTATGGAAAACTCGACCGACAAAGGTGTGGGGCATAGCAACAATTATGGCAATACTCGGCTGCATTTTATTATTCGTTAATAATGGGGAAGGGGCTGTTCATATGGGAGGGATCGGACTAGCTCTTTGGGCAGGTTTCTCCTTCGCCATGTACACAAATATTAGTAAAAAGCTTATGACACAAGAGGAGGCACTTCCAGCAGTAGCGATGACATTTTCAATTTGTGCGTTATTTTTGCTTCCTTTCTCAATCAGTAGTGGTTTTAGCTGGTTAGCTGTCGCACACAATCTATGGACGATGCTGTTCATGGGAATAATGTGTACAAGCATAGCCTATTTATTGTTTTTAAAAGGTCTTCAGAAAATTACTTCATCGACGGCTGTAACACTATCACTAGCAGAGCCGTTGACAGCAGCTATACTTGGGGTCTTTTTAGTCGGAGAATATTTAAGTGTGACTTCCTGGATTGGTGTAGCAATGTTATTAGGTGGCATTGTTGTACTGACATTCGGAGGACGAAAAAAGATTTGAGAACAAGTCTTACACTATTTTTGTATGCGTGCCCCTAGAAAAAGCACCCAGTCGAAACGGAAATCAACCCCACGTTATGGTGATGAGCCAAATGGTGTTAACTAATACATTTGATAGGATTCATTAAAACCTTAAGAATTTCTTCATTTTTATAATAACTGGTTTTTAAGATTTAACAGGTACACTATTATTTGAGAGCGAGGTGCATATCATGACGAAACTAACAGTTCTTGTAACGGACGATGATCAAGATATTCGTGATGGTATTGAAATTTATTTGAAAAATGAAGGCTACAATGTCATTAAAGCTGCTGACGGCTTAGAGGCACTTGAAAAGCTAGAAAACAATGAAGTACATTTAATTATTTTAGATATTATGATGCCAAATATGGACGGAATTACAGCGACATTTAAGATTAGAGAAGCGCGCAATATTCCCATTATTATGCTTAGTGCGAAGGCAGAGGATGGCGACAAAATTCATGGCTTGTCTGTAGGTGCCGATGATTACGTCACAAAACCGTTTCATCCATTAGAGCTGTTGGCTCGGGTAAAATCACAGCTGAGACGATATGTGCAACTTGGGACGTACAATGACGAAGCAGCAAAGGTGGAAATCGACGGACTTGTATTAGATGAAGACGCCAAGGAAGTCATTTTAGAAGGGGAACCTGTTCGATTAACACCAATCGAATATAAAATTACGGAATTATTAATGAAAAATGCAGGGCGTGTATTTTCAATTAGAGAGATTTATGAGCGTGTATGGAATGAGGAAGCCTACAATGCAGAAAATATTGTGGCAGTACACATTCGAAAAATACGTGAGAAAATCGAAGCAGATCCGAAAAATCCACGTTATTTAAAGGTGGTGTGGGGCGTTGGCTATAAAATGGAGAAATAAAATAGAGCAGTATATTACGATTACAGGGTTTGTAACAGGGGTTATTGGGCTGATTTATTTCGGTGTATATGCGTATCAGCTGGTAAATGCCCGCTCTTCAGAGGTATTACAATTACTTGAGAAAATTTTATAGAGAGGTGTTATTAGTATGTTGAAAAATTGGAAACCTCTTTTCGCTCTTATATGTTTAATCTGGGTGATTTTCGGTATATTTACGTTCTCCAATATTGGGTATCAATATATTGGAAAGTCCTACTTCCAATCCGATAATTTCCAGCACGAACTTGATAATTTTCAGTCGGAGTTAGGACCATTAGTGTTAAATTTACCAGTTGCTAAGGATTTAAAAAGTAAAATAGTGGTTACGCAAAATGAAATTGAAGAGCATCGTAATCGCTATGGAACAATAGGAAGCCAGATAGATAATATTAAAGCTCAATATGAGGAACGTATTCAAGAAGCTGCTAATGTAAATGCAACGGACTTAAAAACAAAGCTTGAGAAAGAGCGAGATGAGAAAATTAAAGATATTACGGCAAACTTTGAGGATGATGAGCATGTTCGTAAGAAAATTCTTGCTGATAAGGAAGCACTCATTGATCAATATATAAAGGCAGCACAAGATGAAGCAAAGAATTTTGTGAAAAATAATAATTACTGGTCTTATGAATTAACGAACACTGAAACAGGCAAAACGTATCGTTCAGGCGATGTTTCTGACAGTAGCGCTTATAAAATAGAGTACACTGAGCAGCATCCATTAACTACTGAGAATATTAGTAATAGTTTGAACTATATTTTTTATGAAAATGATGCCTACGTTAACACAGATAATCTTAGAGAAACTGCTGATTACACTGGTACCATTACAATTTCTAAAAAATCAGCACAAACAGCATATGTTATGGAAGGCTATGACCATTTTAAACTCAATCAATATATCTACTTCTTTATATGGTTAACGAGTATTGTAGCGGCTATTTTTGCGTGGAAAGGGCGTAAAGAAGTACTGCGAATGGTACTAGGTATAAAGGAAAAAGAAGCTCTTGCAAAGCTGAAAATTGATTACCAAATTGGATTATTGTTCATAACTGGCTCTATGTATTGGTTTGCATCACATATTGTTATGGAATCAATTGGACCTTACTCTCAATACAATTATGTACGCTTTATTATAGATTTACTATTTAAAACAGGCGTTTTAATGATCATCGCGATTGCATTCTTTATTCAGCTAATTTGGTTGTATGATCGAGTGAATACAGCACGGAAATTAGAAGAGAATTTAAAAGCTAGCTATCTATGGTCACTAGGAGAATCAATTACAGATTTATTTATAAATCGTTCCATTGCATTGCATTCCATTGTGATGATCGGAGCAGCGTTTTTCGGTGGTGGAAGTCTTGTTGCTACAATGTTAAGAGGTGGCGGTTTTCCCTTCTTTGTATTTGTCATCTGCGCAATGATCGGTATACCAGCCATGATTGTCTTCCTTTCTAGAATGGGCTATTTAAACCGAATTATGAAGGATACAAAAGACATGGCGGAAGGACGTTTAAATCGTAATGTGAAGGTAATGGGCAAATCACCGCTTGCAGGGCATGCAGAAAATCTTAATCATTTAAGAGAAGGCGTACGCACGTCCATGCATGAGCAGGCAAAAAGTGAGCGATTAAAAACAGAGTTAATTACGAATGTTAGTCATGATTTACGTACACCGTTAACGTCGATTATTACGTACACTGATTTACTGAAAAATCCTAATATTTCAGAGGAAGAGCGTAAGCAATATATTCATATTCTCGATAAGAAATCAGAGCGTTTGAAGGTATTAATAGAGGATCTTTTTGAAGTATCAAAAATGGCGAGTGGCAATATTGAGCTTCATCGTAGTCGAGTTGATTTAAATCAGCTGGTGCAGCAGGCCGTAGGGGAACATGAGGAAGATTTAGCCAAGGCGCGTTTAGATTTACGTATGACAAAACCACATGAGCCAATCTACGCATATGTAGATGGTCAAAAATGGTGGAGATTGATTGATAATTTAATTGTCAATGTATTGAAATATGCATTAGAAGGCACACGTGTTTATGTTACATTAAAACATACGCCTGAGGGCGATGCGGAATTCACGGTAAAGAATGTCGCCAAATATGAAATTAGCGAGGATGCCGAAGAATTATTTGAACGCTTTAAACGAGCAGATGCTTCACGTCATACAGAGGGCTCAGGGCTCGGCTTAGCCATAGCGCAATCCATCGTAGATTTACATGGTGCTCGTATGAGTATAGAAATAGACGGAGATTTATTTAAGGTTATCGTCCGAATTCCAGTTGCATAGACAAAAAAACAGCGGCAAACATTTTGCCGCTGTTTTCCTTAGGGTGAAAAATAAAATATGTGAGGAAATCCTTTTGAATGTTGTGAATTTCCATCCGTCATTTTGGCCCTTTATTCAGTCGCTTTGGTGGGACCATCCACGACTTGAACGTTTCTATCCACGATTTTTGCTGTTCTATCCACGATTTTGACGTTTCTATCCGTCACTTGGACCCTTCTATCCGTCGTTCCGGCATTTCATCCCGTCGCTTAAGCACTTCTATCCGTCGTTCCGGCCCTTCATTTCGTCACTTAGGCTACTCGTTGTACCGAAGAGCCTTACAATTTTCAATATCACACCTTAATTTCATTAGAATAGTAGTTTTTCTTAGTTATAACCCTAAATTCTTGGCAATAATTACTTTCATAACTTCGTTGGTACCGGCATAAATAGACATGACAGGAATATCTCGATATCTTCTAGCAATCTTATATTCTTCCATATAACCGTAGCCACCATGTAACTGCATACATTGGATAGCAAGTTCACGTGCATTTTCTGTTATCCAGTATTTTGCCATTGATACTTTTGTTACAACATCATTTCCTGCAATATGCTCTTCTATTAAAGATTCTAAAAAAGATTTGCCAAGCTCAATTTTTGTTGCCATTTCCGCTATTTTAAATTGTGTGTTTTGGAAATCACTAATTGACTTACCAAAAGCTTCGCGTGATTTTACATAATCAATCGTTAAGGCTAGCATATCCTCAGCAGCCGTTTGTGCAGCAATGGCCACTGCTAAACGCTCTTGCTGCAACTTTTCCATCATATAGATAAAGCCTTTACCTTCTTCACCGAGAAGATTTTCTACAGGTACTCGACAATCCTCGAAATATAGCTCAGCTGTGTCCTGTGCATGCATTCCGACTTTTTCGAGCTTGCGGCCTTTCGTGAAGCCAGGTGTTCCGTCCTCTATGACAAGAAGGCTAATGCCACGATGTTTTTTTTCTGCCTGAGGGTTTGTTTTGACAGCCACAACCGCCAAGTTTGTATGAATACCATTTGTAATAAATGTTTTTTGTCCGTTGACGATGTAATGATCGCCATCACGAATGGCAGTTGTTTGGAGGTTTGCTAAATCTGAACCTGCGCCTGGCTCTGTCATAGCAATCGCTGTAATATATTCACCTGTAACACATTTAGGTAGCCAGCGTGATTTTTGCTCATTTGAGCCATATGCCTCAATATAGGGCACGACGATATCGTTATGCAAACCAACGCCAATAAGACTTGAACCTACTCGCTCTAGCTCTTCTTGAATAGTAACGCCGAAGCTAAAATCGAGCCCGAGACCGCCATATTGTTCTTCTACTTGGGGACATAGATAGCCCATTTCTCCGAGCTTACGCCAAAAATCAACTGGAATAAGATGATCTTTCTCCCATTGTGGATAGTGTGGTTCAGCTTCTTCTGCTAAAAACTTACGTAAAGTTTTACGAAATAACTCATGCTCTGTTGATTCGAATTTGTATCTTGTCATTGGAACAGCACCCCTTTTTCACTCGTAAATGTGTAAATTTTCTTACTATTTATAATGTTACTGGAAAAATGGGCGAAGTTAAAGAGTATTAATCAAAAAGTGGGGTCATTACCATAATTTAGGGTTAACTTCCGTTCCGGATGTGCGCTTTGTTGTTGCTGTCGCTACGCTTTCGCACAGATAAAACATTTGCCGCTGACGCTACGCTTTCGCGCAGAGCAGAGCTTCCTGGGTGAGTCCGATGAGCCGCCTGGACCAGCAGATGTTTTTTGCGCGAAAGCGTAGTGCTAACGAAGCGGCAGCAGCACGATGTTTTTTGCGCGAAAGCGTAGTGCTAACAAAGCGGCAGCGGCAACAGCATCGATGTTGGTCACGAAGGCGTTATTACAGGACGTGATGCTCTTAGCCTTCGTTCCTCTATCGCTGTTCCCCAAGGAGCCGCCCAGCCTCCACTCTAATAGCTAAAGTGGTAAGTAATCGCTTAAATTACGAAATTGTCACTTTCCTATTAGGGATTGTCATGTAAATCATACGATTGAATTCCCAGGAAGATGTACACTTGATATAAGGTGCCAATTGGTAGTCCTTTTTCCCTTACTTTCTAAAGACGAATAGTGAAAGTACTTAGAGCAAATATAAATAGTAAGTATAATGCTATAATCGACTAAGAAAATATAAAAGTGGAGGACTAAAATATGCCTAAAGTAATTGGTGGAATTCTTTTAATAAGTATATATAGTGCATTAACTTTTTACTTAGGGTGGGGATTAAGGCAATGGCTTGTGGCAATGGAATGGTTCCGTTATCCAATTTTATATTGGTTAGTGCTATATATCATTGCATTTAGTATTATTATTGGCAGACTGCATGAGTCTTTACGAGTGTTTTCGATTATTAGTAATTACTGGATGTTTATTTTTGAATACGGGTTATTGCTTTGTATGGCAGCACACTTGATTATTTGGTCAAGTCCCTTTAAAAATGTACAGATAATTGGTAGTATAGCAATTGCTATGTTGTTTGTACTAAGTGTTGTAGGCTCCTATTTGGCGTATTCTCCTGTAGTCCGTCATTTAGAAATAACGATGGATAAAAAAAGTAGTAATCTAGAGTCGTTGAGAGTTGTAGTGGCATCAGATTTTCATTTAGGTGTTCTATCACACAAAAAACATTTACAGCGCTTTGTTACTTTATCGAATGAAGCAAAGCCTGATATCGTCTTTTTAGTTGGGGATATTGTGGATGATGATCCTAAATGGTTTGTTCAAGAAGGAATGGCAGATGTGATGAAGAAGCTAACTTCTACATACGGAGTATATGGTGTACTTGGTAATCACGAATATTACGGCAAGAAAATTCCTGAATTTGTTGAAGAGATGGAAAACGCAAATGTGAAAATTTTGAGGGACGAAACTATTAGAATCGATAATGCGTTACTATTAACGGGTCAAGAGGATAGGACAAACAAGGATAGAAAGCAACTAGATGCATTGAAGTTAACAGATGACTTGCCTTGGTTTGTAATGAATCATACCTCAAATAATATAAATACACCTGCAAAAATGGGTGTAGACTTTCATATGTCAGGGCATACGCATAAAGGTCAACTATGGCCTAATCAGTATATAACGGCTCGTGTATTTGAGCTCGATTATGGTTATAAGATGAAGGGGAAAATGCATACACTTGTTTCATCAGGTTTTGGCTTTTGGGGTCCTCCGATGCGAATAGGCAGCCGTTCAGAATTATGGGTGGTAGATATCAATTTCCATTAAATCATAAAGGCGGCAGAAGCTAGTGTTTAGACTGTTCGATGTTTAACAGCTATAATTATATTTTTGTGTTAATGTTGTCTACTCACAGCTGAAGACTATAGCCAATGTACATGAAAAAGAGTATTTTATTATATGTGGATATTTAATTAATAAAAGGTAAGGTGAAGATGTGGATATCATAGAGTTATTAAAGGCGTTAATTTTAGGTATGGTCGAAGGGTTGACAGAGTTTGCACCAGTGTCATCGACAGGTCATATGATTATTGTGGACGATATGTGGCTAAAGACAGAGGAGTTTTTAGGGATGTATCCCGCTAATACATTTAAAATTGTTGTTCAACTAGGTTCTATATTAGCCGTAGTCGTTGTGATGTGGAAACGAATGTTGAGCTTAGTAGGGCTATATAAAATCGAGGGACAATCTACTTCGATGAAAGGTCGCTTCAACTTAATGCATGTTATTGTGGGCATGTTGCCAGCAACTGTATTAGGTTTTGCATTTAAAGACTTTATCGATGATCATTTATTTAAAGTAGAACATGTAATTTATGCTTTAATAGCAGGGGCAATTTTAATGATTATTGCAGATAAATTTGCACCGAAAAAACCAAAAGTGGATTCGCTAGATAAGATTTCTTATGGTTTAGCATTTAAAGTAGGTTTAGTACAATGTTTATCACTTTGGCCAGGGTTTTCTCGTTCGGGTGCAACAATCTCTGGTGGTGTACTATTTGGTATGAGTTATCGTGTAGCGGCAGATTTTACTTTCATTATGGCAGTACCAATTATGGCAGGTGCTAGTCTAGTATCTGTATTGAAAAACTGGGATACGCTATCTATGGATTATTTTGGCTTCTATGCAGTGGGCTTCATTAGTTCATTTATTTTTGCATTACTGTCTATTAAATTCTTCGTAGCACTTGTTTCAAAAGTGAAATTAATGCCATTTGCTATTTATCGTTTAGTACTAGCTGCTGTATTGGCTTTTATTATCTTTATGTAAATTAGAAAGTCACTCTTCTGTTAAAGGTTGAGTGGCTTTTTTAGTTTATCCCACATTAACGGGCAATAAGACTACCAACTTGAAATTTAACGAAAGAAGGTAGGTGGGAGAATAACTGAAATTTTCTATTTTCTGTTTATTTTGGTGTTTTCATGACTCATCATTAAAAGTTGTGTGTGACATTTATTTAAACGTATGAGCGGAGACTGGGCGACTCCTTGGGGATTAACGATAGAGGAACGAAGGCTAAAACCATCATGCCCTGTGATAACGCCCTCGTGACCAACATCATGATGCTGCCGCTACGTTAGCACTACGCTTTCGCGCAAAAAACATCTGTTGGCCCGAGACCCTGGAGCGAAGCGAAGCGGCTCATCGGACGCCCCCAGGAAGCTTTGCTCTAGCGTCAGCGGCAAATGTTTTATCTGCGCGAAAGCGAAGCGTCAGCGGCAACAAAGCGCCCAGTCGGAACGGAAATCAACCACACGTTATGGGGATAAGTCCAGTTTCTATTATTTAATATAAATAGGATAAAGTCGCTTAATAGAAGGATAAAACAACAAATAGACGAATGAAGTATGTAGAGTGATAGAAAGTATGAGTTATTGTACAAGTAAAGATAAGAAATTCCTAGAAAATGCGCGTTCTAAGTGTTACGCTATAGGCGAATTAAATAGAGGGGTGTTCGGAATATGAAAAAGAAATTATTTATTACACGTAAGTTCCCAACGCATATAATTGAGCCATTAAAAGAGTATTATGATATCGATCAATGGGAGGAAGAGGAAATTGTTATACCGCGAGAAAAACTACTGGCAGCTGTCGCGGATTGTGATGCATTGTGGGTGACGCTTGCTGATCAAGTCGATGAAGAGTTATTATTACACGCACCCAATTTAAAACTGGTGACCAATTTAGCGGTTGGATTTAATAATATTGATATTAAAGCTTTGCGTAAGCGCGGAATAATGGCAACAAATACTCCAGGAGTTTTAACAAATACCACTGCTGATTTTGTAATGGGATTATTGCTTGCGACTGCTCGTAGAATACCAGAAAGTGAACGATATTTACGCGAAGGTAAATGGAAAAGCTGGTATCCAATGCAATTAGTAGGTAAAGATGTGTCAGGAGCTACTATAGGAATTATTGGCATGGGGCGTATTGGACAGGCTGTTGCAAGACGAGCAAAAGGGTTTGATATGAAAATTTTATATAACAATCGTAGACGTCGCCATGAGGCTGAAGAAATGTATGGATTTCAGTATGTGTCGTTGGAGGATCTTTTACAGCAATCGGATTTTGTTGTGATTATGACGCCGTATAATAATGATACGGTAGGACTTATAGGAGCAGAGGAACTTGCTTTAATGAAGGATGACGCGGTGTTAATCAATGCATCACGTGGTGGCATTATTGATGAGAAGGCACTTTATGAAACTTTGAAAAGTGGTAAGCTGTGGGCAGCAGGTCTAGATGTGTTTGAACATGAACCGATTGCGTTGGATCACCCATTATTGACGCTTCCAAATGTTTTAGCGCTTCCGCATATCGGTAGTGCCTCGCTTCAGACTAGAACGGCTATGCTGATGCTGAACGTTAAGGCTCTTACTGCATTTGGACAGGGCAAGGCTCCATCGAATCGAATAGATTGATGACACAGAAGATGGAGGGTGCTTTTTTTAACAAAGCGTAAGGGGGAACGTAACGATAGAAGTACCGAAAAACGGGGAATTCAATTGTTTTATTCATCTATAAGAAAAGGAGCACATCGAAAAAAGATGTGCTCCTTTTAAAAATAGGGCTAATGCGTCTATTATTTATTAAACATATCAAATAAACCGCCGATGCCGCCTTCACCTCTAGATTGACCGCCACCGCCTTGTGAAATTGGTGCTGCAGCGAAGACGCGGCTTGCTAAACGGCTAAATGGTAATGATTGAATCCATACTTTACCTGGCCCCTTTAAAGTCGCGAAGAAGATACCTTCACCACCGAATAGAGCAGTTTTTACGCCCCCAACCATTTCGATATTGTAATCTACATCGGATGTCATAGCAACTAAGCAACCTGTATCCACACGTAATACTTCACCAGGTTGTAGCGTTTTTTCGTGAATTGCTCCACCTGCATGAACAAAAGCCATACCATCTCCTTCTAGCTTTTGCATAATGAAGCCTTCACCACCGAAGAACCCTGCACCGATTTTTTTCTGGAATTCAACACCAACTGAAACTCCTTTTGCGGCAGCTAAAAACGCATCTTTTTGACAAATAATTTTGCCGTTTAATTGACTTAAATCCATTGGTATAATCTTACCAGGGTATGGAGAAGCAAAATACACATGACGTTTACCTGAACCAACGTTTGTAAATGTCGTCATAAATAAACTTTCACCTGTAATTAGGCGTTTTCCAGCTCCGAATAATTTTCCCATAAGGCCATTTTCTTGGCTTCCTCTTGAACCGTCACCAAAGATTGTTTCCATATGGATAGAATCATCCATCATCATTAAAGCACCAGCTTCAGCTACCACTGTTTCCTGTGGATCAAGCTCAACCTGCACGTATTGCATATCATCGCCATATAATTTGTAGTCAATTTCATGATTATTCATAATAGGATTCCTCCAAAAAAGTAATTTTGTTATATATACGATTATAAGTCACATTAGTTTCAATGTATAATTAATTAATTTAGAAAAAAAGGGATTAAGATAGGAAATGTCGAATATAAAAAACTAGAATGTGTATTTTATTTTCGTTTAGCTAAAATTTTTGTGATTGATATCCAGTGCTCACAAAAGAATTCCATCAGTGACTCTTCATCTATGTTTAGCTAAAAGAAAATAAAGCCTCTGGCGATTTTCATCGATGTTGTTAAGCTGAAAGTATAGCTTTATAGATTATCATTTGTTGAAAATTCGGAATTTTGACACATTTAATTCTGTAATAGATGATATCTGTCCGAAGCGATGCGGCTGGTAACGACGGAGCAGAGGCATCATAGATATTTCAGGGGGTGTTTGTAGTGGAAATCAAAAACTATATCGGTGGTGAATGGGTAACATCACATTCACATTTACAAAGTATAGTAGTGACCAACCCTGCAAATGGGGAGCAGCTGGCTACAATACCGCGTTCTACGGCAAGTGAGGTAGATGAAGCGGTAGCAGTTGCGAAGCAAGTACAAAAAAGCTGGGCATTAGTACCTGCGCCTAGACGTGCTGACTATTTATATGCCATCGGTCAAAAAATGAAAGAGAAGAAGGAGCATTTGGCGACCGTTTTAACAAAAGAAATGGGGAAGGTCATCGAAGAAGCTAGAGGTGAAGTACAAGAAGGGATCGATATGGCTTATTATATGGCTGGTGAGGGGCGTAGGTTGTTTGGGGAAACAACACCGTCTGAGCTTGCCAATAAATTTGCTATGAGTGTACGGGCACCTATTGGAGTTGTTGGTTTAATAACTCCGTGGAATTTCCCAGTTGCCATTGCTACATGGAAGTCGTTCCCTGCAATTGTTGCGGGTAATACGTTTATTTGGAAGCCTTCTAATGAGACACCAATGATGGCGTATGAAATGGGTAAAATTTTTGAAGAGGTGGGCTTACCAGGCGGAGTAGCAAATATTGTCTTTGGTACAGGTCCGACAGTAGGAGCTGCATTAATTGAACATCCTGACGTCAAGGTCATTTCATTTACCGGCTCTACAACAACAGGCAGTAAGGTGGCAGAGCTAGGTGGTAAACATTTGAAAAAGGTTTCATTGGAGATGGGTGGAAAAAATGCAGTCATCGTTATGGATGATGCGGATTTACAGCTAGCTACTGAAGGAATCTTATGGAGTGCATTTGGCACTGCTGGTCAAAGGTGTACGGCATGTAGTCGTGTTATCGTGCATAAAGATGTAAGAGAGGAATTAGAAAAACGTCTATTGGAAGAAATGCGAAAGCTAACAATTGGAGACGGCCTAGATGAAGGTGTAAAAATCGGACCTGTAATTAATAAAGCCGCATTGGAAAAAATTAATCACTATGTGCAAATCGGCAAACAGGAAGGCGCGACATTATTAGCTGGAGGTAGAATTTTATCTGAGCCTCCTTATGATAAAGGGTTTTATTATGAGCCTACGCTATTTACTAATGTGAAGCCTGACATGATTATTGCACAGGAAGAAATCTTTGGTCCGGTCGTTTCGCTAATTGAAGTAGCAAGTTTGGATGAAGCAATCGAAGTAAACAATGGCGTAAAGTTTGGCTTATCAAGTTCAATTTTCTCACAAAATGTTAATACGATTTTCCGCGCACAACGAGATTTAGATACAGGTATTGTTTATGTGAATGCAGGCACAACGGGTGCTGAAATCCATTTACCATTTGGTGGCACAAAGGGTACGGGGAATGGTCACCGTGATTCAGGTGTTGCTGCTTTGGATGTTTATACAGAATGGAAAAGCATTTATGTAGACTATAGCGGTAAATTACAAAGAGCACAAATCGATACAGAATAACAGATCAATGAAAGGGGATGTTCTTGATGAAAGTTGTTGTATTAGGTGCAGGTTTAATGGGGAAAGAGGTAGCTCGTGATTTAATAAAAAATAGCAAAGTAGAGCGTGTGTTTTTAGGGGATATAGACGTAAAAATAGCACAGGATTTTGTGGACTCGTTAAATACAGATAAGGTTGAAGTTGTAGAGCTTCATGCGGAGCGTGATGACTCGTTAATGGGGGTCATCTCTAAAGGCGATGTCGTCGTTAATGCTTTATTCTATTCCTTTAATGAGCGTGTAGCAAGAGCAGCCATTGAGGCGGGTGTTCATTCCGTAGATTTAGGTGGTCATATTGGTGGTGTAACGGAAAAAATATTAGATCTTAATGAAGAAGCAAAAGCAAAAGGTGTAACGATTATTCCAGATTTGGGTGTTGCCCCAGGTATGGTCAACATATTAGCGGGTTACGGTGCTTCGAAATTAGATGAGGTAGAATCGATTAAACTTTTTGTTGGTGGTATTCCTACAGAGCCTAAGCCACCTCTTCATTATACACGGGTATTTTCTCTAGATGGTGTCTTTGATCATTATACAGAGCCATCAAAGACGATTCAAAAAGGCAAACTTCAAGAAGTTCCATCATTATCAGGTGTTGAGCCTATTTATTTCGAAGGTTTTGGTGTGCTTGAGGCATTTTATACATCTGGCGGCATATCGACATTGTATAAGACATTCCCAAATGTCAGCACATTAGAATATAAAACAATTCGTTATAAGGGACATGCAGAGAAATTTAAGTTATTAGCAGATCTAGGATTCCTTGATGCTGGTAATAAGGTAGCGGTAGAAGATCAGGAAGTTCCTGTGCGTGCAGTTGTTCGTGAGGCACTTAAAAAGAAGCTTGAGCTTGGTACAAAACAAGATGCAGTACTACTGCGTGTTATTGTAGCAGGTGAAAAAGCACAGCAGCAGGTGACTTATGAGTACGAAATGATTGTGCGAAAAGATATGACGATTAATGAAACAGCTATGGCTCGAGCAACAGCTAATACAATTTCGGTCGTGGCACAGATGATTGGTGAAGATAAAATTACAGAGCGCGGTGTATTTGCGCCTGAATCAATTGTACCAGGTGATACTTATATTGAAGAGATGGCAAAACGAGGCGTTGTTATAAAGGAAACCTCTCATAAATCTACAATGATCGTGAAATGGTAGGTGCCTAGTCTTGAATTTCGAATTTACTACTGAGCAAGAAATGCTACGAAAAACAGTCCGGCAGTTTGTGGATGATGAAATCATTCCACATATTGCGAAGTGGGATACTGAAGGTGGCTTTGATTCGAAGATTTGGTCAAGACTTGCTGACCTTGGACTAATGGGTGTTTGTGTACCTGAACAATACGGTGGCAGTGGCATGGATTACAATGCGCTGGCTATCGTCTGCGAAGAACTTGAACGTGGGGATACAGCGTTTCGCACTGCTGTTTCAGTTCATACAGGGTTGAATAGTATGACCTTAATGCAATGGGGAACAGAGGCTCAAAAACAGCAATACCTTGTTCCGCAGGCGAAAGGTGTTCGGATTGGGGCGTTGGGTTTAACAGAGCCTGGCGCAGGGTCAGATGTAGCGGCGATGTCTACCACAGCTGTACGTGATGGAGATGATTACGTCTTAAATGGGCAAAAAACATGGATTTCTTTATGTGATATAGCCGACCATTTTATCGTCTTCGCCTACACTGATAAAGCGAAGAAACATCATGGTATTAGCGCCTTTATCGTAGAGCGATCCATGGCGGGATTCACATCGAAGGCCATTAAAGGCAAATATGGTATTCGTGCTGGCAATACTGGGGAGCTCTTTTTCGAAGATCTACGTATACCTGTAGAGAATCGTCTAGGAGAAGAAGGGGAAGGTTTTAAAATTGCCATGTCTGCGCTAGATAATGGTCGTTTTACAGTAGCAGCAGGTGCTGTCGGTCTCATTCAAGCATGTATCGAGGCGAGCGTGAAATACTGTCATGAACGCGAGACCTTTGGAAAATCTATTGGAGAACATCAGCTAGTTGGGCAAATGATTGCCAAAATGGAAGCGGGCTATCAAATGAGTCGCTTGCTTGTATATCGTGTTGGTGAGTTGAAAAACAAAGGGGTACGCAATACACGAGAGACATCATTAGCAAAGTGGCAGGCTTGTGATTTTGCCAATAAAGCAGCGGATGATGCTGTACAAATTTATGGTGCATATGGTTATTCGGATGAATATCCAGTCGCTCGTTATTTACGTAACTCGAAAGCCCCAGTGATCTATGAAGGTACGCGTGAGATTCATACAGTCATGCAGGCGGATTATGTATTAGGAAAACGTCAAGATAAGCCACTAGCAAAAATGCTACCGAGATGGCCATTTGAAGAGTAAGCATCTTATCAAGACTTTTTATATTAGGCTTATTTTTTAAACACATGAATACACAGATCTAAATGTCAAATGAAAAACAACTTGGTCCCCTTTCTAAGGAGAGGAGGCTAGGTTGTTTTTATTTTAACTTTTAAAATGACATGTAACTACTTATTGTAGGTTTGTAATGAAGTTTGATTAAAGTTCCTCACAAACCTTGATTTTAAAATAAAGAAAACGACTCTCTTTGAACAATATTTGATAAAACAAGGTCACTTTTAATATTGATAGATTTCAGGTGTGTTGATTAACCATTTTCATACATTCGAAGAGGCTGATTTCCGTTACAGGCTTTTGCTAACCTGAGCCCATTACCTGAACCTCGCTTTAATCTTCTTTAATCAACCTTTTTACAGTGTTTAATTAGTTTTTTTATAACAATTGACAATGAAGATTATTTGATTTAGTATAAACTTAAAATATTTTAATTAAAAAGTTTTAAGTTTATTGCGGGAAGGAGAAATAAATGTGTTGAATGAACTCTTTGAAGATTTGTATATGAAACTTGCTATGAATTTTTATAAAAATTCATCTCGAGGTCAAACAGTAGAGATTGAAAATATAAGTGCTGTAGAAATGGCATGCCTTGAAGTTGTATATTTCTTAAAAAAGCCTACATATAGCGAGCTAGCAGAGTTTTTTAATATATCACAGCCGAATGCCACGTATAGAATCAACAAATTGATTAAAAAAGGATATCTTACAAAATTCAATGACGAAAAAGATAAACGTGTATATTACCTTCAAGTAACAGATAAATTTATGGAGTATTACAGTCTTAATGATAATTATATGAATAATATAATTATGAATTTGAAAAAAAGATGTACCGCAGAGGAAATAGAACAATTTGAAAAAATGTTAAAAATACTAGTAAAAGAAGCTATGGAGTAATTACAGATGGAATTTTAAATTGCAAAATAGGATGAGAAATACCAATACAGTATCTTTATTAGTAGAATTGCAAAAGCGTTTAGATATTGAAGTATCTATTTCAGATTTCGATCATGATAAATGGGAAACACCAAATATGATTGTTAAGAAATTGGGAGATCTACGATGAAAAAAGTAACCTTTGGAGAGATGAAATGGAATGGATTTATGAATTATTTCAACAGTATGGATACTATGTTGTATTAGTTGGATTGCTGTTAGAATATATCGCTTTTCCTTTCCCAGGGGAGCCAACATTAGTTTATGCAGGGTATTTAGTACATACAGGAGACTTAAATTTACTGATATTAATTATACTATCGTTTATTGGGACAAGTGTTGGGATGACGATTCAGTATTTTCTAGGTAATAAACTAGGTATGCCGTTTGTACAAAAGTATGGAAAGTATGTGTTTTTAACACAGAGAAAAATCGATTTAACGAAAATGTGGTTTGATAAATATGGATATTTCCTGCTTTTTATTGGATTCTTCATTCCAGGTGTACGTCATTTTACTGGATACTTTGTAGGAATAATCAATTTATCATTTCGCCGTTTTGCAATAATAATTTATTCAGGTGCTCTGTTTTGGGTATCGTTCTTCTTAATTGGTGGTTACTGGTTAGGTGATAAAATGCATTCTGTCTTTAGTATGATGGGACAGCATGTCTGGGAGATTGTTTTTGGCGTTATTATAATTGTAGCTATTATTCGATTCCGTAAACAATTGAAACGTTTATTTGTACAAAATACAAATTAATTTGGAACCCATTCATGTAAAAAATTAGAAGCCTCATAGACAGTTAGAGCTATTTCACATCAATGATTCTTATAGAAAGAGATGTTGGTACATGAAGAAAACAATTAAAGAACAAAAGTCGATATTAATTATACTTCTAAGCAATGTATTCATTGCTTTTCTCGGAATTGGTCTTGTCATTCCTGTTATGCCGTCATTTATGAATAGCATGCAATTATCAGGAAAAACGATGGGGTATCTTATTGCCGTATTTGCGATGGCACAACTACTTATGTCACCACTCGCAGGTCGTTGGGTTGACCGTTATGGCAGGAAGAACATCATCACAATCGGTTTATTCCTTTTTGGTATTTCAGAACTTATCTTTGGTTTGGGCACGCATGTATCGGTGCTTTATCTATCAAGGATGTTAGGGGGAATTAGTGCCGCCTTTATTATACCAGGTGTTACTGCATATGTTGCAGATATTACATCCGTTCAGGATCGACCAAAAGCGATGGGCTATGTTTCTGCCGCCATTAGTACTGGCTTTATTATAGGACCTGGCTTTGGAGGCTTTATTGCAGAATACGGTATACGCATGCCCTTCTTCTTTGCGGCAGCTATTGCCTTTGTAGCGTGCATTTTATCAATATTTATTTTAAAAGAGCCGCTTACAAAAGAACAACTTGCAGAAATTTCTGCTAAAACAAAGCAAACAAACTTTATAAACGATTTAAAAAAATCACTTAATCCACTTTATTTCATTCCATTTATCATTGTATTTGTACTCGCTTTCGGCTTGTCTGCATATGAAACTGTTTTTAGTCTATTTTCTGATCATAAATTCGGCTTCACGCCGAAGGACATTGCAACCATTATTACGATAAGCGCAATCTTCGGTGTTATTGTGCAAATATTTATGTTTGGAAAAATGGTAGATAAACTCGGTGAAAAGAAATTGATCCAATTATGTTTAATTACAGGTGCAATATTGGCGGTTATATCCACCGTGATCTCAGGATTTTGGGCAGTGTTGGTGGTAACTAGCCTCATCTTCCTCGCATTTGACTTGCTTCGTCCGGCATTGACGACATTTTTATCAAAATCTGCCGGTAAAGATCAAGGGTTTATTGCTGGAATGAACTCGACCTATACGAGCTTAGGTAATATCATCGGGCCAACGATAGGCGGAATACTATTTGACGTAAACGTCCACTATCCTTACCTTTTCGCTGCTGTTATTATGGTCATTGGCCTCGGTATTACATTTGTGTGGAAAGAAAAACAATTGACAGAAGACTTAGTGAGATAATTAGAAAAGTGGGGGAAGCCTTCAGAACAATCAAATCCCAAATTGTTCCGGTGACATTCAAAGAAGCTCTCTTTGTGGACATAGACAATTCCCTAATTCGAAAAGTTTTACCTAGTATTATCGTTTACTTAAATACCATTCACAATATAATTAGCAGTTTGTGGAGAAGTCGAGAAATCAATTTCGCCTCTATCTCACCACCTTCAGAGGGGGATTCTTCTGTATCTGTCGCTATAAAATGAAAATTCTATTTTTCAAGGTGTGCTGTAAGACTGTTTTTTTATCCATTGTGTTGGTTTGAATGAATTGGAGGTTTAATATACTGTGAAATTTATACCCTGTATGATTACAATTGGAAACTTTATTTGCGGACTTCTTGCTATTCGCTCTTTGTTTATTCAAGATTTCTATACAGCAGCGGTCTTCATTTTTGTTGGTATGTTTCTTGACTTTTTCGACGGCATGGTCGCACGTAAGCTAAATGCCGTTTCGGATATTGGGAAGGAACTTGATTCTTTTGCTGATTTGATTACGTTTGGTGTGGCTCCGGCTATGCTTGCTTACAATGTAGCATTGTATAGTATTCCGTATATTGGGATTTTGTGTACGCTGGCATATGGCACTTGTGGAGCAATTCGCCTATCAAGATTTAATGTTCTTCAAAGCAAGTCTCCGACATTCATTGGAATGCCGATCCCATTCGCAGGAATATGTCTTGTTATATTAAGTTTTATGAATAACTCAATCGTATTAGCATTAAGCACATGTGTGCTTTCTTATTTGATGGTGAGCACGATTAAGTTTCCACATTTTAAAAGACTTGCGGTTGAAAATTCAGAGGTGGAAAGATGGGAACAATTCAAGAATTAATCGGATCTTATGGGTATATAGCAATTTTTTTAATGTTGCTTCTTGGAATCGTTGGATTGCCGATACCCGATGAAGTCCTAATGACAATTGTCGGTTATTTTACAAATATTCATGTCCTGAATTATGAACTTGCTATTTTCGTTAGTTTTGCAGGAGCGCTTATAGGGATGATGATCAGTTATCTAATCGGAAGAAAAGCTGGTCGTCCTTTAATAGCTAAATATGGAAAATGGATAGGACTGAAAGAAAAGAGAATGATGAAAGTAGAAAGGTGGATGAAGAAATACGGGCCGTATACACTTCTTTTCGGATACTTTATTCCCGGTTTCAGACACGTAACCTGTTACTTTGCGGGAATCGGCAAAATGAAATTAAAAACATATATTACGTTTGCTGCGATTGGTGCTTTTTTATGGTGTTTCACCTTTATTACAATTGGAAAGG
The DNA here is from genome assembly GCF_001708185.1 of Lysinibacillus xylanilyticus. GTDB lineage: Bacteria > Bacillota > Bacilli > Bacillales_A > Planococcaceae > Lysinibacillus > Lysinibacillus xylanilyticus_A. The sequence continues at coordinate 36,093 of NZ_MDDN01000006.1, forward strand.
TCGTAGGGGTTATACAGGATTAATCCCATTTCCTTATTCGAGTATTGCCCCACATCCATCAACTTAAGAATTTAATAACGCCCTAAAATAAGAAAATGTACAATTTTATATAAAGTTGTACATTTTTTCGTTTTTTGGATAGTTGTATTGATGCTAGTGATAAAGTTAAATAATACGATCAGCCTTAATATGAGAGCAAATCTAAAGAGTGGATTAATTTGTCTAATCAGCAGGTGTGTTGCTTGAAAAAAATTCAGAATAGTGTAACTTTCCTGTTCTTTGGTAGTCTAATTAATAAACAACATTATGAAAGGAAGGAAAAATGATGAAAAATAAGTGGATAGCCATTTTACTCATCGCCGTACTAGCTAGTTTGCCAGGAACTTTTTCGCTGATGGTGCCCCAAAAAGTGGAGGCACAGACTGCAAGTGCGAGTATGACAAAGCATAGCTGGCAAGTGTCCTTTATAGAGGCAATAAAGGAAAGCAAAATAACGGATGCCAATGTATACGTAACAAATAGCAAAAATAAAAAGGTGCTAGCAACAATAACATTGGGGGACGATAAAAAGACACTGATCGTTAGCGATTTAGCACCTGGTAGCTATAAATTACATGTGAATAAAGAAGCATTTGCACTAAGCGGAACTAAAACAGCCTCACAAGTAATACCATTTACCATCATTGAAAAGCTAGAAGCGGTAAAATCAGAAAAAGAGCTGCAACAATATTTCGAAGCACTTTTAGCCAACCACTCACAAAAAGAATTGGACTATGAAACAAGCGTAGAAATGGCAAGCAACGAGGAGAAAGCGAGTGCAAAAGATGCCTCCACAACAAATAATCAAGTAGAGGGCGTGGAGGAAGGTGATATCGTTGTTGTTAAAGATGACTTTATTTATGCTGTAAAGGATCAAAGTATTACGGTAGTTGATGCGAAAGATCCGAAAAATTTAAAATTAGCAACAACAATCAAGCTGAAAGGATCACAATATATTTCGAAGCTAGCATTATATAATAATTTATTAATAGCGATTGGAGACGAATATTTAGAAAAAGCAGACACAAGTATGTTGACAGCTACTTTGTATGATATCTCAAATCCTAAGAATCCTAAGTTTATACGTGAAGTGGGGCAAGAGGGATATTTACAGGATATTCGAATAACAAACGACACATTATATTTAATCGGTAATATGTATACGAATTATTGGATGCTTCGAGAGCAAAAAGCGCCAGATTTAAAACCAAAAACATTTGATAGTTTAGAAGGTAAAGAGTACAAAAGCTTACCTTTAGAGAAAATTTCTATTTTACCAAATACTATGGATGGAACATATAGCTTGATTACAGCTATAGATTTAAAAAATGGTGCCAAGACAACTGCAAATACTAAGGGATATTTAGGTGGCAGTAGTGGGCTTTATATGTCGGAGAATGCACTTTATTTAACAACACCAATTTATGATGGAAGTTCAGACGTTCCTGCTGCTGGTCGCATTACGGATATGATCTGGATGCCGAGAACAACGGATACACAAGTTTTTAAATGGAATGTTGATGGAACTGCCCTGAATTTTGTAGGTACTACGAAAGTAAAAGGATCCGTGTTAAACCAATATTCAATGGATGAGTATGAGGGCAATTTCCGCATCGTTACAACGGAAGGGAACATGTGGGATGAAAAAAATATATCACGTAACCACCTATTTATTTTAGATGAAAATTTACACCAGCTTGGTGCGGTAAAAGATTTAGCTCCTGGTGAAAAAGTGTATTCTGCACGCTTTATGGGTGAAAGAGCATATGTGGTAACTTTTAAACAAGTTGATCCACTGTTTGTGATTGATGTAGCAAATCCAAAGAATCCAACAGTATTAGGTGAACTGAAGATTCCAGGCTTTAGTAACTATTTACATCCATTAGACGATACGCATTTAATCGGCATTGGCTATGATACAGAGCAACGTTATGATGCCAATTCAAAGCGTAATTTTACAGTTACAACAAATATGAAAATGTCATTGTTTGATGTTTCAGATTTCAAAAATCCAAAGGAACAATCTTCAGTGAAAATCGGTGGTAAGGGCTCGTACTCGGATGTTCAATACAATCCTAAAGCGCTATTTCGTAATCCAGAATACAATTACTTTGGTTTCCCGGTTGTCCTTTATGAGGCAGGGAAGGGAGATGAAATTGTTTACAAAGGTCAAGGCGCACAAATCTATGAAATCACTGCGGATAAAGGCATTGTGCTAAAAGGAAATATCATTAACGAAAGCACTGGCGAGCAGTATGAAAATTGGGAGCAGCTTGTACAGCGTGTAATCTATATAGATGACGCTCTTTACACAGTAGCACGCAATGAAGTGAAGAGTTATAACTTAAAAGACTTTAAGCCACTTGATACATTAACAATAAAATAAATAGAAAGTCCAATAAACCCAAGATTGAGTTTATTGGACTTTTTATGTTGTTGAAAAACTATTAGGTCAGAGAGATTAAAGTGCCATATTAAATGAAGTAAGATTCTTCTGCAAAACGAGGGGGTGATTTCCGTTCCGACTGGGCGCTTTTGTCGCTGACGCTTCGCTTTCGCGCAGATAAAACATTTGCTCTTAGCCTTCGTTCCTCTAATTGCTCACTCGAGGGTCTCATTTGTGACGCTGTGATCCCAAAGGAGTCGCACAGTCTCCACTATATATAGAATGTGATTTCTGGTATATCACTCAGATTTATAGTGATATGAAACTCTAGCAACAGATTTTTGTATGAAAGCACAGTGCCAAAGAAGTGACAGCAACAGATGTACAATCACATCATAGGTATAAATCATTCTGTTAAATTATAATTCGTAGCTATACTGTTCACTTTTAAATGTATAAAAATATATAAAAGTTCTACGCTATTGTTGATTGAAGTGGAAGGCTACTCGACTCCCGTGGGAAAGCGAGTAGCCTGGAACGGAAATCACCCTCTTTAAAGTGACTAAACGTTCTATTCGACCATTTTTTTTACAAAAGAAAGGCCAATAAACCTTGAGTTTATTGGCCTTTTTCTTTGGTTAGTTATTGGCGATATGGAAGAATCTCTGATACTGTCACGAATTCATAGCCCTGCCCTTGTAAATAGGCAAGTACGGCATCAAGACCGTCAGCGGTTGATTGATGAATATCGTGCATTAAGACGATCGCATTATTGTGTAAATTATTTTTGATATTAGGTAGTAACTGTTGTGCATCGCGATGCTTCCAGTCCAATGTATCAATTGTCCATAAGACAACAGGAACAGGGATTTGAGCGTTAATAGCATCATTTGTTGCTCCGTATGGTGGTCTAAATACAGTTGGCTTTTGATTAATGGCTTTCTCTATCTCCGCAACTGTAGATGTGCATTGGTTTACTGCCGACTCTAGTGGCAGTTTTGTTAGTACAGGATGGTTCCATGAATGATTACCTATTTCGTGCCCACGTGCAAGTACGTCTCTCGCAATATCAGGGTAATATTGTACACGACTGCCAAGCATAAAGAAGGTAGCCTTTGCATGATATTTATCAAGGGTATCTAAAATTTGTTCTGTAACTTTTGGATGTGGGCCATCATCAAAAGTTAAGGCAATACGTTTTGCATTAGGGTCACCTGTATTAATTGGTTTCGCCGGTTTTTCCATGGCAATCTGGAAATCAGGGGCTAACAACGGATTAATAAGTGAAAGGGGAAGCTTCACAATTGGCGCACCTGCTGCTCCGCTAGCAATCTCATACTCATCAAAATAGAATTGTAATGAATCATCAACGATGGCAAAGCGATTGAAGTTAGACCACTTCGGTTCAGTTACCTTTAAGAGCTCATCCTGGATAAGCTCATCTTTTAACTGGGGGTTTCGTTGTAAGTCATTACGTACATGAGTTGCTAATGTCGATAAGTTGTTTTCATCGTTGTGTAATAATGCTTGAATAGAAATTAATTCACCAGTTTCATTATTGATGAAGAATGTTTTCGTTGAAACCTCGTGATTGGCTCCGCCTGTGTACAGCATTGTTGTTAGAACAAAGGAATAGTAATGCTTTTGATATGGGAAAGTTTCCAGACTAATATTAAGCTCGCCCTTAGCCTTTTTATCTTTATTTTTTTTCATAGATGCCAGATAGTTTTCTTTTGAATCCTTTATGTACTGTAATACAGCGTCGTTAAAAGCTTCATTATCTGTTTCTGGGTAGTGAATAGCAAAAGGTGTTCGCTTATCATCAGAAACATCTGTTACAATACGTATACCTGGAAACGCAGAACTTTCTGTAGATAGATTACTCTTTATTGAATCTGAAGTTGTCTCTTTTGAGGCACTAATTTTTTGAAACTTAAAATCATCCTTTGATAGGATAATGACTAAAATAATAGTAGATAATGTAATGATGAGGCCGATTAATAGAAAATCAATTCTTTGGCCGCGTCTTCTTCTTCTGCGTTCCGGCATTTTGATGGATACGCTCCTTTCCTTATTTATTTTTCTATAAAATCAGACGTGTTAGTCATTGAAAAAGTTATACGAATCTACGAAGTTTTGCAATCAATTAATAGGGAACCGATCTTCATGAATAAATAACTCAGCAACTTACACATTTCAGCATATGAAAGCCAAAGTGTTTTTGTTAAAAGTTAAAAATTTTCAGTTGAGTTTTTATTTGCAGTTCGATACTATGGGCAAGGAACCTTAACTTATTTCAGTGGGTGCAAAAACACCCACTGAAATAAGTTAAAGCCTCCGGCGGATGTCACGGAATCGGAAAGGAGTTCTTTGTGCCAGCACAAAGCCGATTCCAGACGCAATTATGCCGAGGCATAATTGATAGGAGGGCAGATAGCTGTAATGGTTTTACATGAAGCAGATAATGAATTTACGTTGGACTGTTTATTGCTTGCAGGGCGCATTATGATTGAAAGTGGTGCAGAAACATACCGTGTCGAGGATACGATGCTACGCATGGCACATTCTCAAAATATGCTGGATGCGCAATGTTATGCCACACCAACAGGAATCATTTTTTCGTTAGGCAAGACACAGCCAACGAGAATTGTATCAATTTCCAACAGAATTACAGATTTACAAAAAATAGCCTTGGTAAATTCAGTATCTCGGAGACTCACATCTCACATGATAACATTAGAAGAAGCTTATGACGAGCTAAAGTCGATACAAAAAACAAATTATTTTTTACCAACATATATACAAGTCTTAGCAGCGGCTCTTGCGAGTGGTTTTTTCCTTATAATGTTTAAGGGAGGATGGTCTGATTTTCCTGTAGCGTTTTTAGCCGGAGGGGTAGGCTTCCTAGTACTTGTGATGATCAATTATTTAACAAAAGTAAAATTTTTCTCAGAATTTACTGCTTCATTAGCAATAGGATATATAGCTGTCTTTGCCGTGAAATGTGGCTATGGTGTTGAATTAGACAAAATTATCATTAGCTCCGTTATGCCGCTCGTACCAGGTTTATTAATTACAAATGCAGTTCGGGATTTAATGGCAGGTCATTTTATATCGGGGATGGCAAAGGGAGTAGAAGCTTTTTTAACAGCTTTTGCCATTGGTGCAGCTATTGCTGTCACTTTATCGTTTTAGGAGGCAGACGACATGGACTATATCATACAATTGATTGTTAGTTTTTTTGCGACTGCTGGTATCGCAATTATATTTAATGTACCAAGAAAAGTATTACTTTATTGCGTTTTTGTTGGGGTCATAGGCTGGATGATATATTTCGTCCTAACAGAACATGGCATGGATATTGTGAATGCCTCGTTCTATAGCTCATTTGTCATTGCCATTGTTGCGCATTTGTATGCTCGACGCTTTAAAATGCCGATGATTATTTTTATTGTTGGTGGTATTATCCCGTTAGTTCCGGGAGGTATGGCTTACAATGCAATGAGAAATGTTGTAGAGGATGATTATTTACAGGGGCTACAGTATGGGTTAAAGGCATTTTTAATTACAGGTGCAATCGTTATGGGGCTTGTGTTCGCGGAAGTATTTATGCAGCTTATTTTTCGTTCTGTTCGTACTAGTAAAGCGACATTCCGAAAAGTCTATAAGAAGTAAGGCTCTACAGCAAATGTGGGGGAGAGCTTGGCGGATTGAAGACCAGAGCGATGGATAGAAGCTAGAGCGGCGGATAAACTCAACCAAAGTAACGGATAGAAAAGCCGAAGCGAAAGTTAAAATAAATAGGGAGAAGGAGGTTACGTTCTTAATCGTAACCTCCTTCTTTAATTTAACTATTTAACGAGTAATGCTTCAACTTCTTCTGACGTAATTGGTTTACTAATATGGTAACCCTGAATAGCGTCGCAACCATAAGTGATTAAAAGGTCTGCTTGTTCAGCAGTTTCAACACCTTCTGCTACGACTCTAAGTTCCATAGATTTACCAAGTTGTACCATACCGTTAATTAGCTTTTGTGTTTTTTCGGATTTCAATAAAGCACTAGTAAATGCTTTATCGATTTTTAATGTATCTATTGGTAGAATTTGCATATATCTAAATGAGCCATATCCGGTACCGAAATCATCTAGTACAAAGGAGATGCCTTCATTTTCAAGCTTACGCATTTGTTGTGTAATAAAAGTAGCAGCTTCTGCTTCTAAGGCAAATTTCTCTGTAATTTCTATTTGAATAAGGCTTGCAGGACAGCCTGTTTTCGCTAACATTTCAAGTATTGACTGTGCCATGTTTTTATCACGAAATTCGCGTACAGAAGAGTTAATGGATACTTTTAAATCAAGCCCGGCTTTTTTCCAGATTAGTGCCTGTTCACAAGCTTTTTCTAACATAAAGGAACCGATATTATTAATGAGACCCGTTTCCTCAGCAATTGGAATAAGCTCATCTGGTGAGACAACGCCTACTACTTCATCTTCCCAACGAACTAATGCTTCTACAGCTGTGATTTTACCTGAATAAACGTCAATTTGTGGCTGATAAAGGACTTTTAGATTTTTTTGGTCAAGTGCCTGAAGTAAACGTTTTTCAATTAAAGCTTTACGATTTAATGCCTTGTGTGTTGCTTTTGATAGTGAGACGATTTTACCGCCACCTGCTTGACGAACAGTTGTAATAGTAGCAATGGATGCTTTCATTAGTTGGGAGAATGTAGCTTGATCCTCAGGATAACGTGTAATTCCTCCACTAATAGAAATAGGGACAGCAACATTACTGTTATAAATTGGATGGTGTTGTAAATAAGACAGGAAGCCCTGAATAAACCATTCACTTAAAGGTGTAATTACGACAAAATCATTTTCGTTAATGCGTGCCATTGTGCTATCTTGGAAATACATTTTTATACGGTTTGTAAACTCTACAATAAGGCCTTGATCGATATGATGATCATGTAACTCTTTTAACGTATAAAATTTATCTATACTTAAATAGACAAAAGAGAAGTTTCTTTCTTCTTCAATCATGCTGGAAATCACTTTTTCGAGACGATGTGCATTCATGAGGCCTGTTTCTGTATCAATATAAGCGATTTTTTCAAGCTGATGTTGTATTGTCTTTGATTTCGTAATGTCTTTTTCAATTAAAATAAATTGTTGCTCGTTTGCTTCAAGATTAAATGTCGGGATAGCTGTTAATAGTACCCAATAAGACTGGCCCGATTTTGTGATTTTTTCAACTTCACCTTGCCACGTGTTGCCATTGTTCAAATTACGCCAGATAGTATTTGTGATCTTTTCGCTCACTTCATTGTTAGGGAATAGCTGCCAAAACGTTTTACCAATAACGCGCTTAGGTGTCCATTGACTCGTTTTTAAAAATTCAGCATTACATTCTAAAATAAATCCATCATGATCAAGTGTTATTGTCATAAATGTCGAGTCTAAGCCTTGTTTTAAGTCTACGAGAGTACTGCTATTTGAGACAGAATTAATCATTAATTCTGGTAACATAAACATTATAAGGATAAAACGCTCTCCTTGTTCAGTAAATGGTTTAGTTAGCAGCTCTGTCGTAATTTTTTCATTGGTATACGAGTTCATTTGAATTGGATCTATATACATGCTGTCATCATTTTGTAAAATTGTTTGAAACGTCTCTGGTGAAAGCTGGCGTAGTATATTTTCATGTATGAATGAAGCAGTAAGTTCTTTTGTATCAGTAGCTGAAAAACCAAATAGCTGTTCAGCAAGTTTTCCCAAAATTATAACTTGTCCATCTTGATTTATGACAATTGAAGGAAAAGGAAGTGAATTTAAATAATTTTCATCAATCGTAAATGATTTGTGGATATGACTCATGATTATTCGATCTCCTTGAGTAATCTATATATACTAATATTATAGTTAATTATCGGGAATTAGTCATTACGAATATAATTGTAAATATTTGATAATGAAAAAAATAGGACTTTTCTAGTGAAACTTAAGAAAAAAATTGGAGAAAAATAACATTCCTTAGTACGTATATAGGATGCGGGAGTTGTATGGAACGGTTAAAAGGAATAATATTTATCGTCTTTGGTTCAATGAAATTGATCACCAACTGGAAAAGATATGCAATTTTTAGCGAAAACTATGGAGTAGACAGCCCCTTATTTTCGGAATAATAGGGATGTTGGATGTACAGTTTGTTCCCGTGGCAGCGATCAACGAAAGTAATGCTGTACTGTTTACCTTACTACAGTTTTTATCACCGATATTTATTGTTGCTTATGTCTCTCTTAGTTTAAAAAATGACCCCAAAAATATCAAGTGATAGGGATTATTGTTACGCTTATAGGTCTTTTTCTCCTACTAACGAACGCTTTGTTTGAGGTTTTGTTAGTTAGTAACAAAGCCTTATTATGGGGAGTAGCTGTTGATCACGTTGTATCCTGCACGTCTGAAGGTAGAATGGAGTGTACTTCTTGTTGTTGGCTGGAGAATGCATATAGGTGGTGTAACGCTTAATATTCTTTGGAACTGTGGCTTGTAAGTAGCATGAAATATATTACAACAGTTGAGACTAGTATTCTTTCTAGTATTGAACCATTAACAGCTGTGGTTATTTAAGTGATCATATTTGGTACATCATTAGGTTATTGGCAATTAGTTGGGGTGTTCGTTATGCTTGTTTGTGTAACGTGGCTTTCGATAGCAGGAGAAAAGCATAAAAATACTATCTTTACAGGAGATTGTTACTATGTTCGGGTTATAGGGAATCTCTTTTTAGGACAAGGGGGAAGAATATGAAAGAGGTTTTTTCCTATGTAAAGCCTTATAAATGGACTGCATTTATTGCGTTATGTTTAATGTTGTTGGAATTATTTGTTGAGCTTGCTCAACCACTTATAATGGCTAAAATCATAGATGATGGGGTGCGAGCCCAAAACGAAGGGATGATTTTGCAATGGGGTGCTGTTTTACTGGCTTTATCCTTTGTAGCTTTTTTAGCTGGTATCGTTAATTCATATTTTTCATCACATACAGCACAAAGCTTTTCCTATGATTTACGAAATGCACTGTTTGAAAAAATACAATCCTTTACATTGGCTACTTATCAAAAATTTTCAACGGCGTCACTTATTACAAGGTTAACAAATGATGTGACACAAGTGCAGACGGTGTTGTTTATGAGTCTACGAATTATGCTCCGGGCACCACTTGCGGTTGTTGGCAGCATTGTGATGGCTTTTGTTGTAAATGCAAAGCTGGCATTGTGTTTAGTTATTGGCGCACCCATTATTTTTGTTTTTCTTATTTTCATGGTGGCCAAAGGTGTGTCTTATTTTGGGCTCGTACAAAAAAGAATAGATCGTTTAAATCGTGTACTACAAGAAAATTTGCAGGCGATTCGATTGGTGAAGGCTTATTTACGCGGTGCTTATGAAGCGTCGCGTTTTGACGAGGTTGCTTCACGCTTAAAAATAGATACAGTAAAGGCTCTTCGTACAATGGAGTATATTATGCCAGTATTGTTATTCGTCATGAATATGAGTTTACTTGCAGTACTATGGTTTGGGACGAAGCAAATAGCTGCAGGTACGACTCCACTTGGAGATATTGTTGCTATTGTTAATTATGCAATGCGTATGACAGGCTCGTTTTCGATGTTTGCCTTTATTATTATTTTTTATGCGCGTGCAAAAGCATCAGCAGAGCGTATGGCAGAAGTACTTTCTATTGAAAATGAGATTGAACTACCGTCATCTTCAGAGAAAACACCTAAGGGCATGAGTTTTGGAGAATTAGCTTTTGATCATGTTAGCTTTACTTATCCTGGGGGAGATTCACCGGTACTATCCGATGTAAGCTTCCAAGTGAAATCTGGTGAAAAGTTAGCCATTATGGGGGCAACAGGTGCAGGGAAATCAACATTGCTACAGCTTATTCCTCGCTTCTACGATGTCACAGAAGGCAAAATAGTAGTAGAGAGAAAAGATGCGCAGAAGTGGGATTTACAAGAACTACGTGAAATCATTGGTTATGTCCCTCAGCAATCGTTGTTGTTTACAGGAAGCATTGCCGATAATGTTCGTTGGGGGGATGCAGAGGCTGAAATGGATGCCGTGCTACAGGCTACAATGCAAGCGCAAATCCATGCTTCTGTGGAGGATTTCCCAAATGGTTACGAGACAAGAGTCGGACAGAAGGGTGTCAATCTTTCAGGTGGTCAAAAACAAAGATTATCTATTGCAAGAGCGTTATTAAGAAAAGGTCATATATTGATGCTCGATGATAGTACAAGTGCGCTTGATGTTAAAACGGAACAAGCGTTATGGGAAGCATTAAGTGAAGAACAAGCAACAATGCTAGTGGTCACTCAAAAAATTCGTACAGCTAAGGGGGCAGATCGAATTTTACTCATTGATGCAGGAAAAGTGGTCGCATACGGGACACATGAAGAGCTATTGCGAACTTCAGCGCTCTATAAAAAAATCGCAATCTCCCAACAGGAGGTAGAGGAATAATGGGATTTTTCCAAAAACCTTTTGGCTATGAACCGATTTTGACGCAAGATGATGTGAAGCAGGCTGTTAAGAAAAAGAAGGGACCTCGTGCGACAGATTGGAAAAGTACACTGTTACGTTTATGGAAAATTGTTGATGAACAACGTGCACTATTAATTATTGTGCTGTTACTAGTCATGGTGAGCTCAATATTGGCTCTACTTGGGCCATATCTAATCGGTAAAATGATTGACACGTATGTAATGCATGGAGAGCTTGCAGGACTAGGCAAAGGAATTAGGCTGTTAATCGGCATTTACGCTCTATTAGCAGTATCATTATTTTTACAAAACTATTGGATGATTGGTATTGCTCAGCAAACAATTTATAGATTACGAACGAGTGTATTGGCCCATTTCCAAAGACTCCCGATTGCCTTTTTCGATCGCCGTCAGCATGGAGAATTAATGAGTCGGATGACGAATGATATTGAAGCAGTTAGCTCAACTTTAAACAGTTCCTTTATCCAAGTGTTTTCCAGTGTATTAACGCTTACAGGAACAGTGATTATTATGTTAAGTTTAAGCCCTTTGCTAACGATATTAACGATGACGATTATACCAATAATGTTTTGGGCAATGCGTTGGATTACACGGAGAACAGCACCATTATTTAAAGAGCAACAAGTGGCCTTAGGAGCGCTTAATGGCATGATTGAAGAAACAATCTCAGGTCAGCGGATTGTGAAGGCTTTTTCACAAGAGGAACGAATGAAAGAGGAGTTTCGTGAAAAAAGTTTACGATTAAAAAGAACTGGCTTTTGGGCACAAACATACTCTGGGTATATTCCAAAGGTCATGAACTTTTTAAATAATATGAGCTTCACAATTGTGGCTGGTATTGGAGGCGTACTTGCTTTTTATGGACATGTGTCAATCGGAGTAATTGTTATTTTTACAGAGTATGCAAGGCAATTTACACGACCATTAAACGATCTAGCCAACCAATTTAACACAGTACTGTCAGCGATTGCTGGTGCGGAACGTGTATTTGCGTTACTGGATGAACAGCCTGAAGAGGAAGCTGCTTTCGCGCAGAAGCATAAACTATTAGGACAGGTGTGTTTTCAACACGTGTACTTTAAATATGAGCAAGAAGCGGAAGCTTACACTTTAAAGGACGTCAATTTTAACGTAGAGCCTGGACAGACAGTAGCTCTTGTTGGGGCAACGGGAGCAGGGAAAACAACGATCTTACAGCTTATTGCAAGGTTTTACGAGGTAGCGAAGGGTGAGGTTTTATTTGATGGTGTGAACGTTCAGCAAATAGCACGACAAGCTTTGCGTTCGCAAATGGCCTTTGTATTACAGGATCCGTTTTTATTTGAGGCGTCTGTACGTGAAAATATTCGTTATGGGCGATTAGATGCTAGTGATGAGGAGATAGAAGAGGCGGCTAAGCGTGCGAATGCACATGACTTTATCATGAAGCTAAAGAATGGCTATGATACAGTACTTGCGGCAGATGGTCGTGAAATTTCGCAAGGTCAAAAGCAGTTATTGTCAATTGCACGTGCATTGATTGCAGACCCGAAAATTTTGTTGTTGGACGAGGCGACAAGTAGCATTGATACTGTGACGGAGCTTGCGATTCAAGAGGCTCTAGACACGTTAATGCAGGGAAGAACAAGTTTTGTTATTGCTCACCGCTTAAATACAGTGCACAATGCCGATATTGTGCTTGTTATGCACAAGGGTGAGTTAGTCGAAGCGGGGCCACAACAAAAGTTAATTGAATCAGGTGGCATTTATGCACAGATGTTACAATCTTCATCTTATCATCTTGATGAGTAATTGTAGCAATGTGTGAAAAATAAAGAGCAGGGTGAGGAGTAGTGTGTCGAACGTTACTACTCACTCTTTTTATCTGATGAAAATGATTTTTGTATGTTTTTATTAAGCGTCCTTTTGGATGGAATGTGTAGTCAAGTACATATTTGGGTGAAGAGCCTAATAATAAAATGTAATTTAATGGTATAAATAGTGGGGTTGGTTATAAAATAAATGAATCTATTGACGATAAATAAGGTGTAAATCTAATTATATGTATCTATAGCTTCTAGTTAGTTTTAGTCATTTTAGAAATGGACAGTAGTAAAAATCCATTATTTATTAAAGTGAAATCGCTGATTATGAGAAGTTACAATTATATTTTGTTGCCAGCTTATTTTCTTTCTTGCTACAATAGGGCAATAGTTTGATACAAGAACGGAGTAAACAATGGATATTTCAGTAATTACAGTGTCTTTCCCGTTAGATGGGGAAACCTTAAATGAATTAAAAACATTATGTGAAGAAGCAACTTTAAACGATTATCGTGTATATGAAACGATTATGAATATACCAATGGCAAGCTCCTTTGATTCGAAAGGTTTTATGGTTCTTGCGTATGACGATGACAAGGATGTGTTAGTCGGTGCGGCTAGTGCAATTGATTTAATGGGGTTACATACGTATGAATGGTCGTTAGTAGTTACACCATTACATCGTCAAAAAGGAATTGGAACCGCTTTAGTCGGGGGGCTACAAGCGGGACTAGACGAACGAGGTGCAGAAGGTCAATTGGCAGTAGTCATTGATGGATCACCTTTCGGCCATGCATTTATTGAAAAAAGAGGCTATACATATAGCTTCTCAGAGGCAACGCTAGAAACGAGAGCGGAACGAGTTGAATTACGTAGCGATATTGAGATTTCTCCATATGCTGGGGAGCATGCAGCGTTAATGACTATTTATAGTGAGGCATTTGGGGATTTACCAGAAGAATCCGAGGAGCTAATTGCCTTTAACACGTCAACGAATGGACGAAAGCTTTGGGTAGCACGTAAAGACGATATGGTAGTCGGTACAGTAACGACCGTTGAAGAAAATGAAATTCAATGGGTAACGGCACTTGCTGTTCTTCCAACTTGTGAAGGGCAAGGTATTGGTACAGCTTTACTGACATTTTCAAAGGATTTTGCAAGTGAAAATGGAGCGAAATATGTCATGCTTGATGTAGAAATTGAAAATAGAAAAGCACTTTCTGTTTATGAGAAGGCGGGCTTTATGAAAGCTCAACAAATAGATTATTTCGTGAAAAACTAAAAACAGGGTGAGGAGTGATGTAATGGATGGTGCATCGCTGCTCACTCTTTTTATTTGGCTCTCTACAATTTGTTTAGGAATCCGGTGTGGCGGTGTGAACGTTTGAGAGCGAGTAAAAAATGTCAGTTGAATAGAGACTTTTCAAGCACAATTCAAAATCCGGCCACAAAAACCATCAGTACCTGTCGCTACACTTTCGGTACAGAAAACATTAGTACCTGTCGCTACGCTTTCGGTACAGAAAACATTGCTGAAAGAAGTTAATATTGAACATAAGTTTGTCACTATCTTCATATAGTATTGCGAAGCCTATGAAAGGAGTCGTTATCATGCGAATGCCGGCATTGCCTAAAAAAAAGTCTCCTCGAAAGGAAGCACCTCGTTCATGGTGGAAGGTTGTTAAAGCGTATTTATTCAGAGGGAAGTTTTACCGTCTACCACCTCGGAATTGATAAATGAGCATTCAATAAAATAAAAAAGTCGCCGTGATAGCGACTTTTTTATTTTCATTCAGCAGAAGACTCCCGCCTCAGAAAGTGTTGAGATGTATGCGTGTGTGGTTTCTTTTCAGTAACACCTGCTGAAATAGGGGAACTCAGTCTAAGAACGCCACGTCCCGCAATTCAAAATCCGGACGCATTGTTAATCTGCGCGAAAGCGAAGCGTCAGCTACCATTGTTTTCTGTAGCGAAAGCAAAGCGTCAGCTACAATTACGCCGAGGCGAAACTGATTATTATATCTGTTCATTTTCTAATAGAAAAGTATTTTTTGATGGGCCAATTAAATAAAGCTCATGCATTGCTCGAGTGAGTGCCACGTAAAGTAGCTTTCGATCAATCTTCGTATCATAGAAAGGGATATCGAAGGCAGCTACGATGACTGCATCAAACTCAAGGCCTTTAGCTAAATGACTTGGAACAACGAGCAATAATTCCTGATTGATGGACTCAGTTTCAGTTAGGAGCTGAGCGGCAATCTTATTGTTTTTTAATGCTTGCTGCATGGATCTTGCCTCTGCAGTAGTTTTGCAAATTAAAGCAATGGAATGATGTCCATTGGCTCGAATGTTCTCAAAAATTTGCTTAATTTGCTGGGCATCAAATGATTGTGCCTGTATATAGGTAGGTACATGGCCATGACGAACCACGGGCTCAACCAAGGGAAGCTGTTCGTCCATTTGTGCTAAAATCTTGTTCGCTACCTCCATAATTTCAATTGTTGTTCGATAGCTTTTTTGAAGTGTTCTGAAGCTTGCTCGGGGAAATAGATTTTGAACGGGTTCCCAGGCAGTAAGAGATCGATAACTGTGAATGCCTTGTGCTAAATCACCAACCATAGTAAACATATCCGTTTCAAGCCCTGTTTTTAAAGCGGCAAGCTGAAATAAACTATAGTCCTGTACTTCATCGATAAAGACAACTCGCATTTTCCATTCATCTGGAATTCCTTTTATACGAGCTTGTAAATAATAAAGTGCAGCTAAATCTTCAAGCACCCATTGTTCTTTAGCATGCATTTGTAAAAATTGCTGTTGCTCAAGATAATGCCATTCTGGTGCAAGCTCTGCTAAAAGCTCAGCATTTGTTAGAAGGGTACGATAGAGAGTTTTAATGTTATGTTTAGCAAAGCGACGCATATAAACAGATACTGTTGATTTTGCCTCTTTCTCAATAGCAGGAATACGTTCATCACGTTCATCGATAAACTTAGTGACAACGCGACGACGTTTGTCATCATCACGAATACCATTCAGTGCTTTACCAAGTGCTTCGTCATATTTTTTATGGAGCATATTTAAAATAGCCTGTTTCTTTTGACGAACATGGCTTGCTAGCACCTTTTTAATATGAGCTAGTCGTTTTTCAATCGGCATATAAGAAAATTCATATAAAAATAGCTTCTTTAAATGGGAGGCGCGCATAATGCAATATTTTTCAATGGAAACATCCTCGAATTGGTTGGCAATTTCCTGCTCTATTTTTTGAACATATCGTTCGATTACATCCCGATAATAAAGAGAGCCCTTTATTTCGGATATCCAAGAGATGGTCTGTTGGGCTTCTCCTGCAACAAGAGATTCTAATTGTTCATTAGGGTTTTGAAGTTTCAGTTTTAGTTTAGTTGCAGCTAGAACATAATCGGTAAAGGTTGTTTGACAAATTTTATCGACACCAAGCTCTGGTAAAACGTCACCAATATAATCGATAAATAACTTATTTGGTGCTAAAATCATGAGCTGCTCAGGGTTAAAGTGTTCGCCCATTGTGTAGAGGAAGTAAGATATTCGGTGTAAGGCAATTGTTGTTTTTCCACTACCAGCAGCCCCTTGTACGATGATAGGCTGACGAAGATGAGCTCGAATAATTTCATTTTGCTCTTTTTGGATGGTGGAGACGATTTCTGTTAAACGCACATCTGCTTTTCCAGCTAACGCTTCTTGCAGTAATTCATCGTTTGTTGTTAAATCAATATCCTGTATATCAAGCAATTTACCATCTTCTATTTTATATTGACGCTTTGCAAATAGGTGTCCCTTATGGATCTCTCCACGCACATCATATTCCATATCCCCAAGGCGACCATCATAATAGACGTTTGCTACCGGTGAACGCCAATCGACTATAATAGGCTCATGGGTTTCTCGATGAAACAAAGAGGTTTTACCGATATAAAGAAATTCTTCAGGATCTCCAGTTTTTTGAAAATGAATTCGGGCAAAGTATGGCTTTTTTTGAACAGCCTCTAAGCCTTCCTTTTGGTTTCGAGCCATTTCAAAGAAACGAGCATTTGCTAAGATATTTAAATAGCTCAAACTTGAATCTAAATAATCAAGATCTGCCATCGACTTACGGATATTTTCCTGAGCAGATCGCAAATCTTTTTGCGATTCATTTAAAATTTGCTGCATGTAATTTTTGGTGTAAACTAGCCGTTCCACTTCAGCCTGAAAATCTGGATGTTGTACAGTCATATTTTAGCACCTCCTAAGTACTTACAATTTCAAGTAGATTCTCATACTACTATATAAAATATTTACCATCAAGTGAAATTGTAATAGGATTATTTAGGAAGAAGGAAAACCGAAATTCAAGGCCCGCCCGCTAATCTGATGAGAGGTGGGCGAAATAGGAGGTTATTAGAATTGGATATTTTTGCCCATAGAGGCGTTTCTGCACGTTACCCTGAAAATACTATCGCTGCGTTTGTAGCTGCATCCAAGCTTCCGATTGTTGGGATTGAATTAGATGTTCATTTAACAGCGGATAGGGAGTTGGTCGTGATTCATGATGAAACGATTGATCGCACATCTAACGGTTCTGGCTACGTAAAGGATTATACGCTACAAGAACTTCGCGCATTTGATTTTGGTTCATGGTTTTCTCCTGAATTTGAGGGTGAAAGGATTCCAACGCTAGGTGATATATTAGAGCTGTTTGCAGGTACAAATCATCGTATTAATATTGAACTTAAAACAGATATATTTCCGTATAACGGTATAGAAGCTCTTGTCATTAAGGAAGTTGCTGCATACCAAATGACAGAGAGAGTGATTCTTTCCTCCTTCAATCATGAATCCATTCAGATCGTCTCACAAAGGGCACCGTATATCGAAAAAGCGGCGCTATTTGCAGAAATTTTAGTTGATTTTTATGGCTACACAGCTCAAATTCCGGCAAATGCTATACATGTCAGCTTAGCAACAGCGTTTCGGAAATCAGTTAAAGAAGCTCTTAATGAAGGAGCCGTTGTACGTGTGTATACAGTAAATGATGTTGAGTATGCAAAGCAACTGCAGCAGCTTGGTGTACAGGCAATATTTACAGATGACCCGGAGAAGATAGTATCTGCATTAGCAGATTGATTGGATGGAATGGCCGGGGGGATAGACGCAGTGATGGAACGGTCAAAGTGGCGGATGAAAGAGCTAAGGTGACGGCTAGAAGTAGGGGCGACGGATAGAATCACCAAAGTGATGGGTAGGAAGGCGAGAGCGACGGATAGAGTGGCCAAAGCGACGGAAAGAAAGGCGAGAGCGACGGAAAGAAAGGCCAAGGTGACGGATAGAAGTCAAAGCGACGGATAGAAGAGCCGAAGTGACGGAAAGAAAGGTAAAGTGACGGATAGAAAGCCGAGAGCGACGGAAAGAAAGGCCAAGGTGACGGATAGAAGTCAAAGCGACGGATAGAATCGCCGAAGCGACGGATAGAATCGCCGAAGCGACGGAAAGAAAGGTCAAAGCGACGGAAAGAGTGGCCAGAACGACGGATAGAATCGCCTTAAGTGACGGAAAGAAAGGTCAAAGTGACGGATAGAAAGCCGAGAGCGACGGAAAGAAAGGCCAAGGTGACCGATAGAAGTCAAAGCGACGGATAGAATCGCCGAAGCGACGGAAAGAAAGGTCAAAGCGACGGAAAGAAAGGTCAAAGCGACGGATAGAAGAGCCGAAGCGACGGAAAGAAAGGTCAAAGTGACGGATAGAAAGCCGAGATCGACGGAAAGAAAGGCCAGAACGACGGATAGAACCGTCAAAAACGTGGATAGAACCGTCAAAATCGTGGATAGCCCCGACAGAGCGAGGGGAAAGAACCGCTAAAGCGACGAATAGACGCGAGTCATGGGCTTTTTCGGATTTAACGCGCTGAGGATGTGCGAATGTCAGTGCGTTAAACCCTAGTATGAGAAGGATATAGCAATTAATTTATTTTGTTCTTACCATTTCACACGATTTTCTTCTATACTGCCTAGCATTTGCTTGATTACAAGTGTTTCACCGTTGTCTAGTAATACGGAGCCGTCGTAATAGCCAAACATTTGATGTACTTCAGATTTTACAAGTCCGGCCTTTGTGACAGATACGCGCTCGAAAAACGGGGAGAATGTTAATGAAACTTGGTTAGAGAATTTCGTCTTAATTTTCCACCGTTGCATTAAATCCTCTTGATTATAATTGAACAGTACATCTTCATGTATTTTTGTCATTTGACCTTCAACGAAAACAGCATTTTCGGTCATTCCAGTCCCGTCAGTCCACTTACCGCCTAAATTGAGCCCAATTCGTCTACCTCGAACTCGCTGTGAGGCCATACCCCAATTCCATGTTGACTCACGCGGCCAAACACCACGACTATATTCTAGTACAGAGAAGTTTTCTTCAGGTGAAAATGTAAAGCGACGAGTGCCAATTGTTACAACTCCAGAAGTAGGAAGTATATGATGCTTACCTGTAAATTGAAATGTTTTACGGTTCCAAGGAATGACTACATTCAATGACTCATCTGTTGGTGGATGCTGAATGACAAGCTTCGCACGTAAAACATCTCCATCGAAGTCCGGAATTGAAACGGATAGATGTGTTTCATTTTGTATATAAGTCATCTCAATCATCATGTCACTATTTTTGTATGATACGGAATCTAGCACCTGTGTAGGCATTTTTAAATTTCCGCCTAATGGAATTGTAATCGTTTTTTCAAAATAGCGCTGTGTTTCATATTCAAGGAAATAAACGAAGCAGACCGCCGCGTAGTCTAGATGACTAATAGTAGCAGAGAATATGATCTCGTCACCGTAGACACACCAATAATTCCATTTCTTTTTGCGCAGAATATGGCCACTTAAATTGCTGTTTATGAGGGGTTTACGTGCAAATCCGATGGCAGCTGGATTTAAATTACCTTTTTTATCGCATAAAAGAGTAGGCTGTATAATTTCTTTCTCAGCATGCTGCTTCACTTTCAACATCCCTTCCAGTCATAAAATAAAAATGTATATTTCTTTTAACCTTATTGTAGCAAAAACTACCTTAAAATTGAAAAGATACCACCGATAAAGACCACTTTATATAGGTTTTCGAATATGGACCTAGCTAATAGAAACACCTCTTTGTACATATGATGAATATAAGGAGGGGAAGTGTGGCAAAAATGTATAACAGACAGGCCGCTGTACAATATGCGAATTTGTGGTGGAACAGGCGTAATCCAGCATTTCCGAATTTTACTGTCGATTGTACGAACTATATTTCTCAATGCTTACTTGCTGGAGGAGCACCAATGCGAGGTGCTCCAAATAGAGAGAGAGGTTGGTGGGTTCAACATAGCAATTGGAGCTTTAGCTGGTCTGTTGCACATTCCCTTAGATGGTATTTGGAGGGCTCTAAAAATGGCTTGAAGGGAAGGCGTGTGCAATCTGCTGAGGAATTAGATCTTGGAGATGTCATTTTTTATGATTTCCAAGGTGATGGAAGGATTGACCATTCTGTAATTGTGACGAGTATTCAAAATGGTATTCCATACGTTAACGCACATACTTCAGATAGTATTAATCGGCCATATTTTTATGAAGATTCAACGGCCTATACGCCAAGCATGACTTATTATTATATTCATATAGATGATAGTTTTGCTTAGGAAGGTAGCAGTATTAAAGCTCATCATTTTGTGATAATGTAAAAGATAGAAAATATAGCTGTAATGTTATAGAAGGAGATACGAGTATATGAGCGAACAATTTTTGTCTGTTAGGGATGCGATTATTGAGCGTCGTTCTATTAAAAAGTTTAATGGGCAGCCAGTAAATCGTGAAGATTTACTGGCAATTATTGAAGATGCGGTATGGGCACCGAATCATGGTAATCGAGAGCCTTGGCGTTTAGTCGTTGCATGTGGAAAGGAGTTATCTGCCCTTCATCATGTATTGCGTGATTTAGCTATACCGAAATGGCAGGAGCTTTCAAGTGAAGATTTAGCGAAGCAAATGATGACATTCACATTACCGGGTGGTTATGCTTTTGTGATTGTTCCTGAGGATGTACGACAAAAAGAGCGTTTAGAAGATTACGCGGCGGCAAGTATTTTTATTCAAAACATTCAATTGCTTGCATGGGATAGAGGGATCGGTTCATGCTGGAAAACTCCTGCTTTCCTAGATAACCCAAAATTCCGTGAAGCTTTAAAAGTCCAGCCAGGTGAGCGTATTATCGCAATGCTACAAGTTGGCTATTTTGATGAAATACCAAAAGGGAAAGAACGTAAAAAATCAGCAGATATCGTTACGATTTTTGGAGAATAACATAGTAAAATCCCCTCGTAAAAAAATGCGAGGGGATTTGTTGATTTTATTTTTGTAATTCAGCTACCTCGAATAAATAATCGCTTAAAACGCGTAATCCTTTATCGAAGTTTTCTAAATGGAAGTGTTCATTTGGGGCATGGAAGTTTTCACTAGATAAACCGAAGCCCATTAGCACTACTGGTAATTCTAAAATTTCATCAAAAGCAGCCACGATAGGGATTGATCCTCCTCCACGTGTGTAAGCAGTTGGCACATTATATACTTTTTCGTACGAGCGACCAGCTGCTTGGATAAGTGGATGATCAAATGGTGTTAAGAATGGACGACCTTTATCGAATTCAGAGATTGTCACTTCAACGCCAGTTGGTTTATGTTTTTCAATATGTGCTTTTAAAAGTGCTACAATTTCATCGGGTTCTTGATTTGGCACAAGACGGCAAGTAATTTTTGCGCCAGCCTCAGCAGGAAGCACTGTTTTAATGCCTTCGCCAGAGAAGCCACCAAACACACCATTGATCTCTAATGTTGGGCGTGCCCAAGTACGTTCTAAATAGGAATAGCCAGCTTCACCGAATAATTCCTTCACGCCAACTTCTTCTTTCACTGATTCTTCATCGAAGCCAAGCGCACGGTAAGCTTCACGTTCTTCTTCAGTTAACGGTAAAACTTTGTCGTAGAAGCCTTCCACTTGAATTGTGCCATGCTCATCACGGAAAGATGCTAAAATGTCAGCCAATGCATGAATAGCGTTTTGTACACCGCCACCGTAAAGACCTGAGTGAAGATCACCTTTTGCACCGCGAACATCAATTTGAATCCCTGTTAAGCCTCGTAACCCATAGCATACAGCAGGCTTACCAGGACCGTATAGACCTGTATCAGAAATCAAAATTAAGTCTGCAGCTAATTTCTGTTTATGTTCTTCAACATAGGCAGGAAGGTTTGGACTGCCAATCTCTTCTTCACCTTCATAGATGAATTTCACGTTCACTGGTAATGTGCCAGTTGTCGCAAATAATGCTTCAATCATTTTTAAGTGCATAAACACTTGTCCTTTATCATCACTAGCACCACGAGCAAACAATTTGTTATCACGAATTGTAGGGTTAAATGGCTCGCTATCCCATAAATTTAATGGATCAACAGGCTGTACATCATAATGACCGTAAAACAGAATAGTTGGTTTGTCCTCTGCATGTAACCAATCCGCATAAACAACAGGGTGACCTGCAGTTTGAGTAATGGAGATGTTTTCTAGATTGAGTTTCTTAAAGGCATTGGCAAGCCACTCGGCAGCGTTTTGTATATCTCCTTTATGCTCAGATAAAGAACTAATACTTGGAATACGTAAAAATTCGTTTAATTCATTTAAGTGTGTCTCGCGATGTTCTGTGAAATACGCATCTAATTGCTGTAAATTTGTCATCTAGCATCCCTCGTTTCAAATATTTCGATAATAGAAATAGTATAGCATAATGTGGTTGGGGAATCCTGCTATAGCAATGATTTCAGTCACATTCGTTATTGATTAGCCCCAGTTTTAGCCCCACTAGCCTGTAAAGTTTGGCTAAATAACGAAACAGATTCTGCTTCTAATTCCTTTAGAACATGACCGTATACATCCATAATCATTTTAGGTGTATTGCCTAATCTCTCAGCAATAACTTTCACATTGAGCCCACGATTTAACAAGATGGTGCAATGTGTATGCCTTAAACCATGTATCGTAGTTTTTGGTAATCCAGTCCGATCTAAAATTTTTTTGAATGCATAAATAGGACTTGTCGGAGCAATCGGATCCGCAGCATGTTCAAATATGAAGACAAATGAATCATCTTTTGATAAGTCCTCTTGTAATTTACGGCCATTTTTAAATAACGCTATTTTACACCACTTTAAATAAGTTTCGAGTTGCTTCATAATCGCTTCATCAACTAAAATAGTTCTATAGCTATTCGTTGTTTTTGGTGTGTGGATGCCAATAACATCCCTAGTACGTTCAATAGTAATAGTGTTGTTTTGAAAGTCGATATTTTTCCACTGCAATCCTAATGCTTCGCCGCGGCGGATACCTGTATAAGCGATCGTTAGGAAAAAAGTGTAGTGGGTAATATTTTCATGCTGTTTGGCATTCTCTAAAAAAGTGACCAACTCAGTAGGAGTAAGGAAGTTAGCAGCTTCCTTTTTCTTTTGGCTCTCTGTCGGAATTGTTACTTTCGTGAAGCGGTTACGATTGAGTATTTCTTCTTCAACTGCAGCATTAACAGCAATTTTAAAAATGGTATGCCATGCCCGTATTGTACTAGCCTGGTATTCACCAACAAGTGCATTGATAAACATTCTTTGATATGTTTGCTTGTCTAATTTTTGTAGCTTGTAATGGCCGAGTAGAGGCTTTAAGTGAACACGTACAATGATTTCTCGTTGAACCTGTGTCCCTTTTTTCCATTTACCTTTATTCGTTTCATACCAAGTGTCTAGCCATTCACCAACAGTCATTTGGTCATTTTCTACATACCTTTTTTCACCACGCAGCGTTGCAGCCTTCACTTCCAACAGGGCTTTCAATGCTGCTTTTTCTGTTTTAAAACCACTTTTCTTCTTCTCACGACGTTTTCCAGTAGCATCATAATACTTATGCCGAAACATCCATAACTTTTCTTTATTCGCATTAAAATAGTGATATATTTCAGGTTCTTTTGCTGATTTATATAACTTCACCTTGTCCATTCCTTTCATGCTTGGCGAGCGTGTGTACAGGAATAGGTGAGTAAGTTATTTTTTAATCTTCATAATCAAATTTATCTTCCATTTCTTCGATTACTAAGAGTATTTTTTTTATATCATTTGGTGAGAGTTTACGCCCTTTGTAGTTTACCCCATCTAAATTAAGCAAATTACTAACATCATAAAATGATTTTTCCGCTTCTTCTCTAGGTATTGGTACCAGACGTTTATTTGTGTTAATAGCAATTTCCTTCGTTGCAGGTGTAGTGAATGTAAAAGTAAATTCATGATTCTCTTTTTTAGCTTCTTTTTCTTTTAAAAGTGCGCGCATCGGGGCAAAAAATTCTGAAACACTTATGTTTTCTTCTGATAGATAATCCCTAAAGCCATCCATAAATAAATCTTTATCTTGCTTTCCTTTTGTATATTCTATGTGATAGTTCAGTACATCCTTTATCTGCTCTTTATTAAGTTTCCTATATAAATTAAAACCTTTTTGGAGACTGTACAATTCTAAATTCTCTAGTGAATCACCAGCTTCATTTATAAAATTTGGTGAGTTAACATATTCAAATAAAAAATTATCCAGTTTGATTCTTTCTTCTGAACTTAGTGCATGAGTTGATTGATTACTTATCATCAAAAGATTTGAGACCTTTTCATAACTATTTCTACCTTCTACTGATCTTATAATAGCCTCTAACTTCTTAATAATTACATTGTGGTCATTTTGGGGATTTGAATAATCTTCTATTTGATTGTTTAAATCACCCAACATTTTTTTTCGATAAATTAAAGATTGATTTAATTCAACAACTCTCTTTTTAACAACTTCTTCAATAGCTGGATCTAATTTTTTATTGGGGTCAGTTTCTTCGGAATTTGTTTCTCGATTTTCATCCAACCAACTTAATTCCAATTCATTCATAGAAATTTGAGTTTTAATATTTCTAATTTCTTTTATTAACCATGCTTGAGCATCTATAGCTTTATCTATTATTGTTTTCTCATCGATATATCCAGCCTTTTCCATCAAATGCATATATGGAATTTCTAATGTTTCGGAAAGTTTTTTTAAAACTTCGTGAGTAGGTATTTTTACATTGTTTTCTATCTTAGAAAGATAACCTTGTGTTAATTCTGTTTTTTCCGCTAATTCAATCATGGTCATGTTTAATTTTTTCCTTGCTTCACGAATCGTTTCCCCTAGACTTGCCACTTTTACACCCCATTAATTATTTTATATCTAATATACACTAATATTCCTAAAATGAATATGAATGATTGCATTTAGTTATAATGTATTATAATATTCATATCAGGAATATTCCTGATATGAATATTTTGGAGGTGTTTACATGGATAAACTCGTTTTAACAGTTCCTGAAGTAGCGAAAGTACTTGATTTAAGTACCGCAACCGTTTATGTGATGGTCCGCAATAATGAAATTCCTTATAAAAAACTACGTGGCAAAATTGTTTTTCACCGTGAAACAATTGAAAAATGGTTAGCTACACCAACAACATAATGAAAGGGGGAGATGGCAATAATTCCAGCAAACATTGAGGTGAATATTGATAAGGTTGAAGTACGGAAATATATCGAGAAACGACTAGATGAAGAAGTACGAGAGGCCTTTCTACTTATCGATTTGAAAAAGATGTCGGAATTACTATGTATGTCAGAGAGACACATTACTGAGGAGTTGCTTCATGATCCGCGTGTGAAAGTTTGTGAAGTTCGGAAAAATCGCAAGAGATGGTGGTTTTATAAACCGGTACTCGAAGCTATAGAAACTGTGGTATCTGAATGGTGAAAAAAATATAAAAAGTCTTGGCGGACGTGTGTACAGGAATAGTTAAAGGAAGAATGGAGGTCAAAGGAAATGTATGAAAATCTAACTAATGATGAATTACGAGTCTATCGCATTTTAGAGGGGTTAGGAGATTCAGAGAGTTTAACTGGGACACAAATTATGGAGCGACTAATGATTAAGGATCGCCGCTATTTTCACCAAATTATTTTTGATTTACGGTCAAAAGGTATGCCTGTGGTAAGTAAAAAGAATCGTTATCACTCGGGCTATCGTATAGCACGGACAAAAGTTGAGCTTGCATCTTATTTGCAGGATAAAGAGCTTTATATAGCTACGCATAAGAAAATCATTGAAGCCATGAGGGGAGCTGCAGAAACGATTTTTTAACCTCAATAATAACAAAGGTAGGAGGTGTGTTTTATGACAGCTTCTAAGAATCGGGGTGAATAGTTTTGGAAATTGAAGGACGGCTAGTAGAAGGAGCATTTTTAGGTTTTTCACCTGTTTTAGCTAAAATAATCGGTTTGAATGAAGCCGTCTTTTTGAATCAACTTCACTATTGGAAGCAAAGATCGAAGAATGAGCGTGACGGTTTTGTATGGGTGTATAAGACGTATTTAGAGTGGCAACATGAGTTGCCATTTTGGTCTAATGCTACTATTCGCAGAGTAATTAGTAGTTTGGAAAAACAAGATTTATTGGTCAGTACGAGTGAATATAACAAGATGGGTATCGATAAAACAAAATGGTATCGGATTAATTACGAAAATCTAACAAATATCATGATTGCTCAAAATGAGCAATCCATGTATTCAAGATGAGCAAACCAGTTGGTCAGAACGAGCAGACGAGTTGCTAACAATGAGCAATCAGACTGTTCAAATTGAGCACACCAATAACCATAGATTACTACAAGATATTACTTCAGATAATACTACAGAGATTACGTCAAAAAATTTTAGAACAGAAAAGACAGACAGACAATCTTTTCACGCCCCTAGTATTACTAATAGCGTAGATAGAGAAGAAAAGAAAAATAAAAAAACAGTCGTCGGTCAGTCTCTTTTTCGAAATGAGCAAATTGTAAGTATTGAAAAAGCAATACAATTCACATTCGATAATGTTGACGAGCAAGTTTATAAAGAAATACCTGGATGGCTTGTATATTCTGATTACGATTCAATCATGACAGTATTGCAAGAAACTGCGCAGCTTGAAGAAATCCCTAAGAAGCTAAGTAGTCATATATTGAACATGTTGAATGAGAGGAAAAAGCAAGGTTCTACAGCAATGATTGGGTAAAGTAGGTATAAAAGGTGTATAGCAAACTCGTAGAAGTGTTTTAGCTTTAAATTTGATAAGTGATAAAGATGAAAGTTAAAACTGCTTCTAGGGCTATTAAACGATGCTAGAAAGGGTGATAGGAACATGGGAGACGTAATAAATTTTCCTGATTTAGAAAACGTATGTATTCAAATTGAACGTACAGAGGCTTTTATACAGACTGCAAATGAATTAAGCACATTCTTAAAAGCCTTACCTTTGAACAACGTTGATAACGATAAACTAGTGGAGTTAATGGTGAAACATGTGAAAGAAGCGGAAACAGGAGCATTTTTACAAGGTTTTAGTATGGGCCATGAATTTAGCGAATATCAAGGGAATGAAGGTGATCTATAAATGATCACTAAATTCAAATACACAGACACGGAACTAAAAAAGCTCCTCTCGTCAATAGTGATACTCATTGATACGAGGGAGCAAGTGAATCAGCATATTATAAACTTTTTCCAAGTCAATAATATCCCATATACAGCTATAAAGCTAGATACAGGGGATTATAGTGCTATGATTCCGCAAAATTTCGAGCTGGGTATATACCGAGACACCTACTTTCCATTCACTGTGGAACGTAAGAACAGCATTGATGAATTGGCTAGTAGCATAAAAGAGGAGCGGTTTGAACATGAATTGATTCGCTCGCAAAAATCACACTTTACGCTTTTAGTTGAAGGTAGTTACTCGGACTTAGTGAATGGTAACTACAGAAGCCAATACAATCCGAAAGCATTACTCGCACGAATCAAAACATTTGAGGCACGTTACCGCTTCTCCACAACCTTTTTGAATGATAGGCAATTAAGTGGTAACTGGATATACAACCATCTTTATTATCATGTTCGAGCAGCATTGAAAGGGTAGAAAATTAGTGCTTTCCCGAAGGTGTGTCAAATTTGGCCTTCCTAAAAAGTAGTAATCGGACAAATCGGACATCATAAAAGATAAATCGTACTTTAGGAGCCCTTAAAAGAACCATTCGGAGGCCATAAAAAGAAGAAACTACTAAGAGTGTGGATGTTGTTTCAACCAATTTCTTAGAAATTCTTCTGTTTCTTTAGATGGCATAAGCCACTTAGTTCCAACTTTAAATTTAGGGAAATCCGGATGATAAAAGAATTGCTTGAGAACGAATGGTCTACTCATACATGTTCGACGGCATAACTCCTTTAAATCCCAGAACACTAACTCTGAATTGATTTCTTGAATATGCGCTTTGATTTCTTTTTGTACAAGACGTTCCATTTCAGCTTTGTCTATAGAAACAGTAATTATTGAGTTCATAATTGTATCTCTCCTTTGGTAGAAAAAATTTATAGTTTTATTGTAGTACAACATAATTTCGCTGCATTACTTCAATAAAAGTTTGCGAAGTATTGCAAAACGTTGCGATTATTACGGTTTCAATCGGCACGTAAAAAGTCAGGACATGGTTTTTATTCGTATTCGGCGAAGGGGGTTGTACTTTGAATCTTAAATACGATTGGGATTGGATGAGGGAATATTATGCACGCTCTCAGATAAATAGCCGTCCATCGTTAAAGGACGTTTCTGAGCTCTTTGGTGTACCTTATCAAACTGTTAGGAGAATAGCAGCGAAAGAAAACTGGATAGGCGATGTAGCAGTATGTCGATGCGCTGAATTGATCAAGTATTTTCACGATACTGAATACCAGGAACAATATTTGAAATTGGCGATACCGCTTGCACATCGAAATTATGAGAAATTGGAAGAAATGCAACGATTCGATGATTGGTTTTGAAAGCTACAAATGATGAGGTATTGATTGGTAACGTTACTAAATAGCGTTCCTTTTGAAAGCTACAAAAGCTCAGATAAATTACGTTTTCGATGCATTGGACATGTTGAGAAATGTTAAGGTTGCAACGATTCCAAAACGGAACTCAATTCACTTACCAAACGGAACACGACAGTAAGGAAACGTAAAGGTATTTGTGATGTTTGAGCCTTGCAAAACCTAATATTTTACGGAGTACTCCATTGCAGTACTCCAAACATTTCGTTGTAGTACAAAATTGTATAACCATAGAAAAACAGCTACTTCATAGCGTTATTTTGAGAGTTGATTGGAACGTTCCAAAACAAAACACAAATACTTTTCCAAAACAAACAAACCCCAAGAAAACCCATGAATTAGAACAAAAAGTATGCATCCAAAAGTGTGCATATCCAAGAAAAAAGGATGCAACCTTTTCGTGCGATGGTTGCAATGTTTGAAAAATGAGAGGAGGAAAACATAGTGGACATCAAAACAGAGAAATGGCTCGATTATGAAATTCGTTTTGTGGAAATTGAAGGTGAGTGGTGGGGAATTGCTAAAGATATAGCCGATGCCCTTTGTTACAGTAGTACAGCTGCTATGACAAGACACTTAAAAAGTAAATTTCTTACACATGTCAAATTGACTGGTATGAATCAGAAGTTTACAGCAATATCCGAACAAGGGATTTACAAAGCGATAACTCGATCACAAAGACCTGAAGCAGAAGCATTTGAAGATTGGCTATTTGAAGTAGTTAAAACACTTCGCCAGTCGTCAGGGTTAGAAGGTTTTCAAATCTTTAGGATGCTAGACAAAGTGCATCAAAAGGAAACGATGGCTAAGTTGCAACAATCATTGCTAGAACCAACAACGGTGAGCTTTATAAAAGCAAACACAATTGCTAACAAAGCTGTTTCTAGTCGCCATGGACACGCGAAATCTCTAAAGAAAAATCAGATGACACCTGAGATGTTAATTGAACGAGAGCCGATCTTAGCTGATACAGTTGATTTAATGATCGCAAAAGAGAAATTCCGACTTGATTTGTCAGTTAGTAAGAAAGTGTATGAAAAGTATGTTCATTAACAAGCAGCAAAGCTTATTAATATGTGATTAAAAACAAACAAATACATGAATTCAAACAAAAATAGTGTGTATCTAGAATGCAACCATGCTAACTTTTGCTAACGTTTTTTTCGTATTAAGGATGCTGAAAAATGCTAAGGTATATCGCTTGTAGAAGGCTAATAACCGCTTCGAAGATGTTGGCTTTTGTTGGCAACCCACTAAAATGTTGGAAAATGTAGGTGTACTGTATATACGGGATGGTGAAAGATATTGACCCTAGACGAACTAAAACGACTTTTCAAAAAGCAAATACCAGCTGCTTATGAATCGCTAAAAGAAGCAGAAACAATGCCAGAAGGTGAGGTGAAGCGTTATAAAATATCGGCTGCTATCGAGGTGATTGAAAAGGCACAAGATTTACTGGCAAGTTGCTGGGATGAATTGAAATTTAAGGACGAGCTTATTTTAGCCCATAGACTTGATAATGTGCCAAGAGAGCGTACAGCTATGGTTTTCTACGACTACGTTCAAACCGAGCCTACAAGGGCTATCAATAACTTAAAAGCATTAGAGGATTTAGCATACAAGAAACTGCATAAGCTTCTAAACTCTCAGGAAGTCCGTTCAGAAGATTTATCAAACACTACACAACAAAGTATGGTTGACCGCTTAAAAGCAAGAGAACAACGAATGAAAGGGTGATAGCATGCTTACAGACAGCCAATTTTGGGCGTACTTACATGCACAACAAGAATTAGAAGAAATCGAACGAGTATATCAAGTGGAGCGACAGGAAGCTTATGGAGGTATTGCTCCAACGATAACAGGTTTCGATTATGGTAGCGGGCGCATTTACAAATTGGCGTGTCATGTTGAAGAGTATACTATTTATCTGGTGGAGCTTTATGAAAAACGAAATCAACGCATGGAAAAAGTGAAAAAGCGTGTGGAAGTATTAGAAGAAGCGGTTTCCCTTCTCTATGATGACGAGCGAGCACAATATGAGACTTGGAAAGCAAATCCTGTTGAATTATACCCTGATGTATTAAAAACGCTTAGAGAGTGTGTGAGCTTTGTTTTAGAACGTGACCAAATAAAAGAAGAGGCTCATGAATTGTCGGTTACTGAATGGGATGCTCAGGTAGAAAAAATGAAAGAAGATGAGTTGCTTTCAGATTACTGGGATCGTGATGGTTTATTTGACGAGGAGATTAAGAAGCGGCGAGAAAAAGAAAAACAGTATGGCCGAGTCGATTTATCTGAAAGAGCGTTACAAAACTTTGCTGATAAGTTTACGATCAAAGACCGCTTCCAAAAGGCAGCAGCGTGTTATTAGTTGTGTAGGTACTCTATACATTTTGAAAGTAACTACATAGAAAGGAGAAGATACATGTTTTGTGTCATTCAGAAAATACAAAAGAAGAAGCAGGATCCGTATGGCACACGTAAAGAAATTATTGTTAGTGAGACAACATTTGGCTTTGCTGGCGAAGAACCTAAGACGTCATACGGTTACACATACAGCGATGAACGATTTGAAAGGCCTGTATTAGATGCCTATAAAATTAGTATACATCACAGCTACCGAGAGAATGGCAAAGTGAAAAAGAAACAATGGGTTATCTGCACAATGGGCTACTATGATTTCATAGATTTCTGGTATGGCGATCATTATATTAGTCGTGCTTTAGAGGAGAAATTAAATGAAATGGGTATTGATGAAGATACCTTTCATGAAATGATTAACGCTAAGTTGGAACCACTAGTAGAACAAATTGAATTGGAGTTTCAACAGACAGAAGAGTATAGGGTTAAGAAAGAACAAGAAGCGATTCTTAGGGCACATAGAGAAGCAGAGGCAGCATTTGAAAGAGTATATGGTCAGGGCGAATACAGGTATTGCTATGACATATTTGGTACATTGCAAAATCCAGCTTACTTAGAGGAGCTAAAGGTTAAGAAAAAGGTACAAGAAGAATATAAAAGACGTAGTGAGGAAGCATTCGAGCGTAACTACGAAAAGTATTATAGCGGAAGCGGTGGTGGTAGTAGTTACTCAGCCGCTTCATCTAGTAACTACAACGAAGATGAAAAGAAGATGCTACATGAAATCTATAGAATGGTATCCAAGAAGTTTCATCCTGATGTATGCGGTGATGACGGTAGTAAGATGAAATTCTTAACAAAATTAAAAGAACAGTGGGGGCTGTGAAGGAGGACGGAATTTGTTCACTTTTTTACTTAAACAAACTAACAAAGGCTCTACCACGAGTCACAAATGAGCTCTCGAAAATTAAATATTACTGCAGTAGACGAGCCTTATCCCTAGCACGGTAAGGCTTTTTTATATCAAAATATTATTGAAGTTATTGCTATATATACAATAATTGGTTCGGAATTAAAGGGAATTCTACTGTTACATGGTATAAAATACATATATTTGTTTTATAGGTATAACTATACAATTTTGTGTGGTAAAATATGTTTGTAGTATATTAAAGGAGGAATTTTTTATGAAAAAAAGTTTATTTTTAGTCCCTGCTGTAGCATTTGGTATTTTTGCTGGAGTATCCAATGAAGCATCAGCTCAAGAAGTAGATCTTGAATCTCCAGGTGTTGATGTGCTTGATCAAGCGATTTCTGCTAGTAGTGTTTATGAGAATGCTCCTACGATTGAAAACGGAAAACATGTAAAGAGTCAAACAAGTAATACATACCCTGTTCAACGTTACAAATTTTACTATGATGGAAGTGATGGATATGCAGCTATTTTATTCCATCCGGATGGGAATCAAAAATTAAACGTTTTAAATGGTAACTTAATAAAAGTTAATAATAGTTATGATACATCTGCTTCTAATTTAACTTATGGATGGAACTATGTAGAAATTATCCAAACGGCTCCAGGAAAAACATCTACTCAACCATTTGAGTTTGCAATTGGTTGGAACTAATAATTTAAAGCACCTATTTTGGTGCTTTTTTCTTTGAAAACTGCATCAAACAGCCAATTGGAGAATGTGCAAAATGCAAATAGAGGGCTGAGTTTAGTGTGTTTTTGAGAGCAAAAAGTCATTACATATATTTCATTTATTGGTTTATTATTAAAATGAAGGAGATGATAATATGAGTTTTATTTCAGTGGTTGCTATGGAGAATTTTGTTACGGTAGTGGCTGATAGTAGACAAATTAATTCAGAAACGAAAGAAGTAATAAGTGAAGATTTCTTAAAAGTAAGAGGAATTAACGATAAACAATTTATCGCTTGTACTGGCAATGTAGGGGTTGCCGAAGCCCTTTTTAGTAAGTTTTCAGGCGATTTATTTTATGATTTAAAAAATAACGCTGAGTTAATTCGTGATGAACTTGTTAAAAAAATAGATTTAAAAATTGCGAAATGCCAAGTAGTGTTAGGAGGCAGAAGCCATCTAAACGAAATTGTGCTTTACACATTTTCTAACGATCCGACTCTCACGGTTGTTGAATATAAGCCTAAAGCAAGTGATTTATCATATATCACGTTATCTAGTGATGAATTGATGAATAAAGGTTTTGATGCAAATGATACATTTGAAAAGATCTATCGGGATAGAAACATACAATCTATAGAAGATGTAATCATGGTTCAAACGGAGTTAAATGATATTGTATCGGATCTAGATATATCAGTTAATAAAGAAAAAAATATTTTGAAAATAACGTAAACCACATTTTTGTATGTGGTTTTTTATTTTGATTAAAATAAGCAACTAGCATAATGGGGTGATGCCATTGATTGAACATAAACTGACAATTAAACAACAGAACTTTGCTGATTTCTATATCGAGTTAGGGAATGCTACACAAGCTTATTTAAAGGCATGCCCAAACGTGAAGAAGGAGAGTACGGCGAAGGCAGCTGCAAGCATAATGTTAACTAATGTTAACCTGAAAGCTTATATAGATGACCGTATGGAGGAATTGAAGTCTGAACGTATATCTGAGACACCACTTCGAAATTTTCGAAGTTGTTTAGCTGTATTCTCAGAAATGGGGAGACCATAAGTTTGTGGGACAGGATGAAAGTTCAACTACGGACAAATCAACAGTAGTTGAAAAAGGGATTCATTAAATTGATGATTGTCTGACTTTAATAATATGTTCAATATTGTAGAAAAAAGTTATGAATTGTATATTAAAGTTGAAACTTAATTAAGTTATTTGGTAAAAAGCCATTAAGTACAATTAAGCTACCGAGTGGTCTTTCTAGTTTCGCCACACAACATATTTTAATTAAAAGGTTTTAATTTTCTCGTTTTAGGGTATTTTTTTAATAGCTTTGGGTATATTGCTACCGCCTGTGACAAAATAAATTAAATTTTTTCATTTTTTAATGATTAACATAAAAAAATAATGAAAAAAGTTTAAGGTGATGCTATATTAAATTGAAAAATTAAAGAATGGAGTGAAAGTATGAATCCAGCTAAGGAGTTTGTTGGATATAGAAAATACTAAAATTGGATGCAAGGTTTATTTAACATTAATAAGGAGGATTTAACATGTTGATCGTAACAACAGAAACTATTGTAAATAAAAGTATTGTAGAGGCAAAAGGACTAGTAACAAGTAGTGTAGTACAATCGCGTAACATTGGAAAAGATATTGTTGCTGGTTTAAAGTCAATTGTTGGCGGAGAATTAAAAAATTATACAGAAATGTTAGAAGATTCAAAGAAAATGGTAAAAGAACGCTTAATAAAACAGGCTGAGGAGCTAGGAGCAAACGCTATTGTTGGATTAAGGTTTGAACTTGCAGCAGGACAAGGTACTTCTGAATTAATTGGGTATGGGACGGCTGTCTATTTTGAATAATATCAGTTAGATTTTTAAATAACTTTAATACCCCCTTACCCATTGATTTGGTAGGATATTATTATCTTTTATCCGATAGAAGCAACAGCCCTTGATAAAAAGGTGAGTATAAAAATGATACTATGTCAAGAAAATGGACAGGGAAAATTGAGATTTTGCTTTAAATCTAAGCGCGCTATCGCTTGCTCGCCTCACAAACAATTTAAGGGGCGTAACCCTTAAATTATTTGTAAGGTTAAAGGGGTTTAATTATATGACCTTAGTTTTCTGTGAAGTTTTGAAATATTGCTTTTCGTATGCAATGGGCGACATATAATTTGTAAAAGAATGGATACGTTTGTAGTTATAAAAACTAACGATGTATTCAATGATACTTTTCTTGGCTTGATCTCTCGTTTTATACTTTTCATGAAAAACTAACTCTCTTTTGATGACGCTATGAAATGACTCGATACATGCATTATCGTAACAGTTTCCTTTTCTGCTCATACTTGTAATCATTTTGTTAGTTCGTAATACTTGTTGGTATTCCTTCGACGCATACTGGCTCCCACGATCTGAATGATGAATGAGCACAGGCGTTGGAGTCTGAGTTCTGATTGCTCGTTTTAAGGCGAGGATCACTAATTCCTTTGTCATTCTCTCATCCATTGCCCAACCGATGATTCGTCTTGAAAACAACTCCATAATCGTTGCTAGATAGAGCCAACCTTCACTGGTCCATATATACGTAATGTCAGCTACCCACGCTTGTCCAGGGCGTTCTACTTTAAATTGTTGGTCTAATAGATTTGGATATACCGGTAGATTATGTTTTGAATTCGTCGTCGCTTTGTATTTTTTCACTGTTTTTGAGCGAATGCCTTCTTCTTTCATAATTCGCGATACTGTTTTTTGCGATACAGAGACTCCTTCTGAATTCTATTGTTTTGTGATTTTCGGACTACCATAATTTCTTCTTGAGTCCAAATACACTCGTTTTATTTGACTCGTTAACTTTTCTTTCCGTTCTTTTTGATTACTCTTTGGTCGGTTCAACCACTCGTAGTAACCACTTCTTGAAACACCTAATACTTCGCACATCTTTGCCACACGGAATTCATGTCGGTGTTGTTGAATAAAGTTGTAAACTACTTCCGGTCTTTTGCAAAGATGCCCATAGCCTTTTTTAAGATGGCATTTTCCTCTTCTAGGTCACGTATTCTTTTTTCTAATTCTTTATTTTCCTTATCCTCAGGCTTTAAATTCCCACTACCAACAAATGCAGCTTCGCCATCTTTACTAAATTTCTTTACCCAATTGTGTAATGTCTGTTCTGCAAGATCCAGCTCACGTGCAACCTCGGCAACCCTCTTGCCACTTTCAACTAATTGTACTGCCTCTAATTTAAATTCTTTGTCATAACTTTTTCGTTTTGTCATCTTAGACACTCCTAGTAAATTGTTAAGATTATTATACTTTATAAACTCCCAATTCTCAGTGTCCATTATTTAGACTAACATCAAAATCTAATAAAAAATGGATTGCTATCGAAAAAATTTTAGATCCATATTATGAAGTAAATAAAGAAAATCTTAACTCAGCTTCTAAAGTAAAGATAAACGGTAAAGTTTATCTTCCAAATCATTAATAAATATAGGATTTCGGGTTAATCCCAAAAGAATAGGGATTAACCCCCTTTCTAATCTCCTTATAGAACTTGCAAAGGATGCTCTCTGTGTGCTTTGTTCTCCACGGAGGATGAATTAAATCTACATGCAATTGGATGACTAGATAAGTAAAATCACCAATGTTGAAGTGGTCTTTTTATAGGTTATTTAACAACTTAAGCTCTCCATTAGTGTAATTAGTAACTCGGTTGCCACTCACTCCAATAGTCGCGACGATGAGAGAAAAGAACTGAAGGCACTCAAGGGAGATGTGGTCTGACACGGTTGCAGAAATTGTCGAATAGTAACAGAAAGATATAGGATCGTTAACAGTATCAATTATCTTTGTAAATAAAGCCAAGTGCACAACGAAAGGATGAGGTAGTTATAGATAATTTTTTGAGGGTTTTGAAAAATATCTCGAATTTTTTAGTCGTCGTAATTATTACCGTAATCGCATTTTTACTAGCGTTATTAAGTTTCAGTTTACTGGTTTATCCAACAAATGAATATGTGAGTGTCATCATTTCACTTGTATTAGTATTTGTCTTTACTTTCTACATGAATAAGCTGCGTAGAAAAGTATTTAAGTTGGAGAGTATTCATAAACCATTAAATGCTATCCTCACAACATTGCTTCTTGGAGTAGCGATGATTCTTGTTTTTTGGATTCCATCAAAAACATTTGAAAGCACAGGATCTGTTATTGAGAAATATGGGGTAAATCCCGAGCTTATAACGATCCACACAGGAGATAAGGTTGCAGTTTATGTGCAAAAACCATCAACTCCAAATGGACAAGATCCAATTCTCTTTATTAGCGGCGGTCCAGGCGGGTACCCTTCCTCTGAATCCAAACTATTCTTTGATGAGTATGTGAATCTCGGTTATACCGTATATACTTACGATCCCATTGGATCAAGAGAATCTCCTTTGCCGAAGGATACCTCAGCTTATTCAATTGCTAATGAAGTAGAAGTCGTCAATGACATTCTGAAACATTATAAGATTAATAAAGTAAACTTGTCTGCACAATCATACGGAGGTGCTGTTGCTTCAAGATTTATCGAACAG
This sequence comes from Lysinibacillus xylanilyticus, assembly GCF_001708185.1. Taxonomy (GTDB): domain Bacteria; phylum Bacillota; class Bacilli; order Bacillales_A; family Planococcaceae; genus Lysinibacillus; species Lysinibacillus xylanilyticus_A. The sequence goes on from NZ_MDDN01000006.1 coordinate 73,550, forward strand.
CATCTGGAGAAAGTAAATGCTTACATGGCTTTGGACACTTCTCCACTTTATACCTTGAATATGAATTATCCGAATCAAGATCAAGATAAATCATTTATGAAAACAGTACAGCCTACCCGTGAAGACAAGTCTAGCAAAAAAACAAATTCATCTCTACAAGATTACTTAAGATACTTCTCGATCAATCAATTGGCTCGCATAGGATACGGAATGTCTTTGATGCAGTTATTGGGAAAAGATGACATTCCTTATGGCAGTTATGCAGAATATGATTATTTTATGTCTGTATTGATGAGCTTAGCAAAGGGGGATATGCCGAAGGATGGTAAAGTAGATACACGTTTAAACATCGTGGCTAATTCTCTGATTAATGCGTCATTAGCTCAATCTCCTGATTATACGAAAGACTTGAAACAGAAGGATACGCCTCCAATATTGGTTGTACATCCTGAATATGGCATAGTTCCGTGGCAAGTTCACTATCAATACAAGGAATTCTTTAAAAATATTCAGTTTGTGGCGGTTCCGGGTGCTGGCCATAGCGTTTATAAGACACCACTAGGCAAAGAAATTACAGTGCGTAATGGAGATGCATTTTTTAAAGGAAAACAACTTCCTGATGAATATACTTCTAGTGAGAATCCGTTCCCACCAACTCAATAAACTTGTAAGCATGCAGTTTGTCGTGAAGCCATAAGTTTGTGGAAACACAAAAGCCACACGAGAAGGATCTAGCAATAAACAAAACGTTTTGCGCTACATGGATGGTAACGGGGGCTTTAGTGAAATAAGGATATATGAGCATGTTTTGAACAAAGATTGATCAAAACATGCTTTTATATTTGTTCTCATATCAAGGATAATTTAATCAAACTTTATCAAAAAGCTAAATTAAAGGGAGGACGAAATTCGCCCCTCTTTAAAGGACTTTACTAATGTGCAACTCCTTGAAAGGATGAGTAATATTTCACCAGTACTTTAAGGTTTCGCTAAAATTGGCGACTCTGCAATTTGCGTATTGGCTTATCAAAAAAGTGCTGCTGTTGATACAAGTTGTTTTCCAATATCAAGGTTGGTATTTGAAATACCGCTTCTATGGATCATTTCTATAGGACGCGACAACTTATAGTCCCCGTAAACACAAAAAGCATCCGCTCCAAAGAGTAGATGCTTTTTTGTGCTGCTATTAGATTTTGTCACCGTTTTTTAAGAAGAAAAAGCCTTCAAATTCAACCTCTAACACGTTAGCAATTTTTCGTAAGTCATGTTCGCTGAAATTATCCTTCTTCAATTTCGTATTAATATTCTGTCTTGATTGCCCCAGTAGTTCGGCTAAATCTTGAACAGACATATCTTTTCGATTCAAAAGAACTTTAATTTTTTCTCCCATCGTTAAAGACATTCTAACACCTCCTACCATATTATTATATCATTTATCATATTGCTTTTGACAACTAAAACATTGTCATAAGCAATATTTATTTTTACAAAATGCTTGATTTAGACAATCTTATGATTTACAGTGGAAATATAAACTTTTACAAGTTGACTATCAACAGTCAGTCGGTGAATGGACTAGAAATAGCCGACATGCAACATAAAGGTAGGTGAATGTATGAAGGTACTATCATCACAAGAACGCCAGAAAATAACACGAGCCATGCTAAAAGGCTATATGAAGTTGCTCGCACAGCAAATTAAAAGTGACTAAGAAGAGAGGAGAAGCGATATGCGTTTACAAAACACACTTGATTATCTCAAAGAACAATTCTATACAGCTGGAGCCGAATGGAAAGAGACGAAGGATAGTGAGTTGCTGACAGAGTTGAATGCGTTAGTAGCGGCTATCAATGCGATTGAGGTTTATTTGTATGACCAGCGTATTACTGTAATTACCGATTGCGTATAAAAAGCACGTTGGAAAGTAAAATTGGATGGAAAAAGAATGGCTTGTTATGTCGGATCTCAAAAAGAAGTCACCTATGAAAATCAAGGGAGACATATAAAAGATATGTATTTTAATCTCATGTAATAGATTTTTAGTTTTTTGGTCATAATGTTGAAAATGATAGATTTTAACTTTAGTAAATTTGAACTTACGAAAAGGTTGCTCTGAAAAATAAACAAAGAGATTAGGTGAGAGGCATGGAAAGTAAATATTATGGTGATAGTTTCTTGATTTATAGTGATTACACAGCAGGTATTTTAACTTTGCAACTTATATACAAAACGGAAGATATTGTACTACATGTATGGAAAGAAGAAGTTAAGAGTGAACGTGAAGCCACTATATCTTTAGAGGCCTATAAACGCTTTATGTTTGAAGAGAACGGTGCTCTGGTATATACGGTGAAATATGCAGCTAATCTTTTTGAAATAGACTATAAGGGGAAAGGTTTAATCGAAGTTACTGAATTGATAAAACAAAAGTCAGCAGAGTTGAAAAAGAAGGAGGAAACGATATGTATTCTGTAACTGATCATCCACGTTTCAATGAATTGTGGGATGCGAAAGCAGCAGCTTATAACGCTATAACCGAAGTATTAGTTACTAATGGGTTAGAAGAGGAAATTAGCAAAGTGATAGCATACCGGGAAGCACACAATGCACTAATAGAAGTTTATGAAGAAGTTGCCTATGATAATGGCGCGTTGGGTACCATCAATGACATTGAAGGAATTTTATTGGAAAACACTCGAAAAAGGGGAGTATGTGTAATGCGCGAATTTAAATTAGAAATATCGAATGACAATAATTATTTAGGGCTATTAGATATTTTAGATATTGGAGATATATCTGACTTAGTTACAAAGTTTAAAATAAGCGATTTCTTCAGTGGAAGATACAAAATAATCTTAAAGAAGGAGAAAATTAGCATCTAATATTAACAGGTTCTGTTTTGAGGTGTAAAACAACAAATATAACAATTAGAGTCTGGTTTCAACACGGAATCAGACTTTTTATTTTTGTTGTAATATCAACGTTTGTGTTATATTCTCCCTCATTTTAGACGATGATTTAGACATACATTTTTTGAGGTACAGAAACTTATGTACCATTAATATTTCCTATGATAAAACGGCTTCTTATTTGGTTGTTTTTAGGCGTTTGATTGAGATTAGTAAATTGAAACAATTAGCTAATCACACAGATTCATAATAAAAATCATTATAAAAGGTACCCATTTTGAGTCTTTTTTCATTAAAGGAATCAATAGTTCAATAGACTCCAAAGAAAGCTAGAACAATCTTCTTAACATCTTACGGATGAGATATAATTTTAATATAAACAAAAAATACTATTGCTAAGGAGAGGTGTACATAATGAAAAAGTTCGATTTGAATATCGAGAAAGTATTAGAGCACTGGACCATCCCCCACGCTTTAAGAGAAATCATTGCAAACGCATTGGATGAATCGAATTTAACAAATACCAAGGAACCACTTATTTTTAAAGATGAAGACAATAAATGGCATATCAAAGATTTTGGAAGAGGTCTTAAATATGAACATCTAACCCAAAACGAGAATATGGAAAAGACAAAGGACCCAGATAAAGTCATTGGCAAATTCGGAGTAGGTTTAAAAGATGCAATGGCGACATTCGATCGAAGAAACGTCGGAATCCTCATTCAATCAAAATATAGTGACATTACAATAAAGAAGTTATCTAAGGGTGACTTTGATGATGTGGTAACTTTGCACGCCATTGTCAATGATCCAACTAATCCTAATATGTTAGGCACAGACTTTATGTTTACTGGTCTCAAAGATGATGATATCGAAAAAGCCAAAGATTTCTTCTTACTATATTCGGGAGAAAATGCGATTGAAAAAACGAAGTATGGGGAACTCATTGAAAACAAAAAAAAACGTTCAAGAATTTACGTGAACGGAATTTGTGTAGCAGAGGAAGACAATTTACTCTTTTCTTATAACATCACTTCCACCACTAAGAAACTTCGTCAATCTTTAAATCGGGAGCGGACTAATGTGGGAAGAAGTGCTTACACCGACAGGGTAAAGTCTATTCTCTTAGAATGTAACAGTCCAAAGTTTGCTGAAAAACTGGTGGATGATTTGCAAAAGATTCAAACAGGAAATTATCACGATGAATTACAATGGATCGATGTTCAGCTCCACGCTTGTAAAATATTAAGTAGCCAGGAAAAAGTGATGTTTTTAACTGCTTATGATCTAATGGGTGGTGGTAAATACCTAAGTTACGCAAAAGAAGAAGAAATGCGTATCATTACTGTTCCTGATTCACTAGCAAATAAACTGGAAACTAGTAAGGATCTGAATGGTAATAATTTCAGAAACTTGGAAACCTATGCGTTAGAATGGAATGAACAATTCGAATTTGATATCGTAAACGTAAACCAATTAACAGTTAAAGAAAGAGAAATTTTCAATTACAAGGACACCATAGTAAGCTGGTTCCCAAAGAAGAGTAATCTCGTCAAGGATATTGTGATTTCAGATACAATGCGGCCAGACAATTATACGGGTTCTGATGCACTTGGATTATGGGAGCCCTCCACGAAACGAATTATCATTAAACGTAGCCAACTTAAAAATATACAATCGTTCGCCGGTACACTTGTACACGAGTTGGTTCACGCTTATACCAATACCGATGATAACACCGTAGAATTTGAAGGAGAATTAACTGAAATGCTCGGGAAGTTGTCCACTCTTATCCTTGAAAGTTCAAATCCTGTAAAACCTAAAAGTATGCTAAAAAGATTATTTAACAAATAGAATGTGTCAATTAAACTGAATTTTACCCAATTCATATAAAACAACAAGAAGTCGCTCATATTGTAGATGAGCGATTTCTCTTTTGATATGTTTTCTTGCGAAAAAACGAATATAAAAACCTCGCATTTTAGTGTTTATTTAACTATAAAATCCCCAAGCTATTTAGGGTGTTAAAACCCTATAAAATTAAAAAGATTTTTAGGGTTGCGCATCCCAAAACAGTACCCGCTAATCTAATATAGATGCTTTTTTTATTTTACAAAGCAACTAGCATAAGTGTGGAGATGCAATTGATTGAACGAAAATTTAATCCAAAAAAGCAGACGTTTGTCGATTTTTATATTTAGTTGGGTAATGTGGCAGAGACCTATATTAAATCTGGTTACAATAAAAAAACGGGTGCTGCATTAGCCCCGCTTCTCACTCACACATTCCTGTACACACGCTCGCCGTATTTTATTAGCCCCATTCTAGCCCCACTTAGCCCCAAAGCAAAGCTATTACATGCATTATCTTGCAATTACTGTTGATACTAGATTACCGTTAAACCGTTGATACATAAGGTTTTCTAACTGATGAATATACTACCTTGCACCCTGAAAATAATAGAAATAGTATAGCATAATGTGGTTGGGGAATCCTGCTATAGCAATGGTCTCTGAGATTTTTTTATTAATGATTAACCCCAGTTTTATACAAGGACCGCGAGAGACATCAAGTGAAGATTATTGGCATTGAAAGAAGTTTCGAGGGCAAAGAAAAAAGCCGTAACGTTGGCAGGCGCTACAGCTTAAATCCATCCTTTATGTTATTAAAATTTGTTGGTCATTCCATATATCATTCCAGATATATAAGGAATCAACCAAATGAACCATACTAATATACTAAACGTATGGAATTTTACCATCATATTTGAGTCTTTTTTTACCAATACAATAGAAGCCCAAATTGCATGAAATAACATTAACAAGATTGCTAATAAACCTGTTATGCCATGAAAACTAAATAGAGACCCTTGTGAGGACATTTTTTCCATCATGGTAGTTCCGAGTGTATCGCAAAGTAAGCCTATCCAAAAAATAATCACATGCCATAACTTTAATGTTTTTTGGAATTTTTCTGCCCATACTCCTACTGAATAAAAAATTAGTGCTGCTGTAATAAATATAGTAGCAATTATTAGCATTTCAATCACCCGATTCATAGCACTATTTAAATGTCTTTTTCCCTTAAAAGTAATACTTTATACGCTAAAAGAATATATACACCTATTGCTCGGCTTTATTATAAAAAAGCAATATGAACAACAGATGAACAGCAACTGCTACATCAAAAGAGTTTCGGGATTCTATGCACTACTGCGCATCATAAAAATAATTAGAACATGACCGTATACATCACTCTCGTGGATGCTTTTTGTGTTGTTTATAAGTGGCTAATTTTGTGCTTCTGCCACTTTTTTGACACGTTCTAAAAATTCAACGACTACTTTGTCCGAAGCCAACAATAAAAATAATTTTACGAACCATTTTAACGGGTTATTTTGTTACAGTATAAGTAAAAGAAGTCTCTGTTTCATTTAGTTTATTTAATTCATAGTAAGCCGTAATTTCAAACATATTAGCGAGTGTAAAGCCTACTTTCAATATTTTTTTATCAGGTATATTCGTATATTCAAATGTTTCTACATCGTACTCTTCGATAGGTTTTCCTTCTTTATATTTTTGGCGATAAACACTGCCAACCACTTCTTCCGTTATTTTCATAGGTTTGTTTTCAACTACTTGTGGCATACTCTTTTGCAAATCAGCTAAAGAACCATCACGTAATGTCCAAATTTTCTATGGGAGCATTTATGTTAATAGTCTTTGTCCATGTTTTCATCAAAAAACACCTCTACTTCCAACAATAAAATAATTGATTTTTTTATTGCATTCTATCCTTCAAATCTGTGCCTCAAACAGATATCTATTTGAGAGCTATTACTTTAAATAACATTTCACTTTGTTGATAAAATGATGAATCTAGTAAATGTTTAGTATTGTATTAATTTTGGTATTTTTTTGCTTAGTGCATACTTAGATTTTTATTCGAAAACGAAGGGGGAACTCAGCATCGTTTTCTCCTTATGATGTTCAATGTTAAATATAATGCACATAAAATTTGGTAATTTTCTTTAAGGTTTTGATGATATTTTCATTGTTTATCAAATATTTAACTTGACGCCGTTTATGAAAGTATGTAATATGAAATAAACTTCATGTGAAGTAAACTTCATATTTCGGAAGGGGTATTGGTATTGAAACGAAAGTTATTTCAAAGATTATTAATGTCTTTCCTTGCAATAATGTTAGGTGTTATTAGTCTTTTGATGGATCCAGCAGACAAAATGTCAGCAATTTATCTTTTAATTGTTGGTAGCATTATTTTGATTTTCTCGATTACAATGTATTTAAGAAAATCAGAAAAAGAGGATGATTTATCGAAAGAATATGATGAAAGAGATGCTCTTATTGAAGGACAAGCTTCAAATATAACAATGCAATGTATAACGTCATTAATAATACTGTTGCTATTTTTGAGTAATTTTATTGTATTATCTGTAAAAGCGGTTCTTTTACTATTAATACTCGCTCTTTTCATCCTATATACTGTAACTAAGTTTTTCTATGAACGAGTCCTTTAATTCTGAAGGAGGACGAATATGGAAAATAGAGTGCGAGATTTAAGAAAACAGCATAATTTAACACAACAAGAATTGGCTGATCGTGTAAGTGTATCTTCAAGGACGATTATTTCGCTTGAGAATCAGAAGTATAATCCTTCTGTATTACTTGCCTATAAAATTGCATCGATTTTTAATCAATCGATAGAGGAAGTTTTTATTTTTGATGAAAATGACAAATAAGGAGATTTTTTAATATGTTAGGTTTAATTGCTATCGTTTTTGGTATTGTTTTAACTGTTTGGGGAATTTATCGTATGAAAACAGATGATGGTCTTTTTGGAAAGACTCAAAAAAGCAAAAATATTTTTAATCTGTTTTTAATGGGAGAGGCGTCTGGGATTGGTCAATTTTTAGGCGGAATTGTTTGTGTAATTTTAGGAGTTGCTTATTTATTGTTCGGGTAATCTAGAAAGCTACCAACCGATTAAGTTAATATATTTAGCAAAAGACCGGGACTTGTGATTCAGGTCTTTTTGTGTTTATTCACTTTGCAATTCCTTTTATCGAGCTTCCATAATTTTATAAGGCTACAGGACAAGCATCACTAATAATAATAGATTTTTCCTCTCGATTCTTGCTGTAAGAGAGGTTAGAACAGGAGCACCTATAGTTACATCATATGTTGAAAATTTGAAACTTGAACATATAATCTATAGGATAATCTCCAATCAAAAAAGCATCTGCTCTAAGAGAGTAGATGTTTTTTGTGCTGTTATTAACTCAGTACCTCAGCTATTTCTATAAGTTCTTTTAAGTTGTCACGTTTGAATTTGTTATAAAGGTTTGAGGTATTCTGCCTAAAAGAATCGTTCATATATGAAACAAGAGGTGATCGAAGGCAAAACCATTTTTCGCTTCTTTTATGAAATTTTCCATCGTGCCTCGTTTTCGATAAGACTGCACAATCACTTTGGGAGAGAAACGTTTGTTGAATTGGTCACGAAGAACGTTTGCGAAAAGAGTAATTTAAAGCTGGACGAACCGATTTCTAGTCTTATATTTTTACCTAAATGGGCATTTTGCATAGGTCGATTACTCAAATATACATATAGATAACAAGACAATACTATTAGGAGGCTAAAGGAATGAATAAAGATCTTCTGCTTACGTTAATGAATAAAGTTATAAGAGTGGATCGAGGAGGTCCTGAATCACGTATAGGGAAGTTAATGGCTGCTGAAGACGATCATTTTGTATTATTAACTGAAAAAGATGGGATTGTTTACTACAGAACGCAGCACATTAAAAGCATTTCTCTTAACTCAAGAGATGGGATGGAATTTAGTGCTGAAGATCCAGCAGCAGGTTCGTACCTACTTGCACCTGATTTTAAAGCAGTAGTAAGCAGCCTACGACATCATTGGGTTAAAGTGAATCGTGGGGGTCCAGAAATGTTAGAAGGAATAATGGATGAGGTTTCGGACGATTATATTACTATTTTTTCTAAAGAAGAGGTTATCCGTCTAGCAATGTATCATGTACGAAATATTAGTTTAGGAACAAAAGAAAAAACGAATGAAAAAAACAATAGTGAAGCAAAAGATAGCAATGAAAGCCCTAATAATAAGACAGAAAACAGCAATAAACAAAAAAATGAAAACGCAGTGAATGATAGGGGAAGAAATGCGAGAAATAGAAGAAGGTAATGATTTTGTATTACGAAATAATTCGAGTCACGCATTGTCAGTTGAATATCCTTTTCAGCTGAATAGCGGAATCATTTCGTATTTCTATAAGCTCGTCAAAAGCTTCACTTGTATATCGTAGATCCTAAATCCTAAATCCGTATGTATACTTATCCCTAGTAGTGGATTTTGCGCTGCTACTGCGTTATCAAATGTTTCTAAAATGAGTTCAACCTCATACCATATACGCTAGCTTAGTTGATTGACCGTTGTCTCGAGCGATAAAGCTCGACTAAAATTTGTGATTTCTTAATTGTACTTTCTTAGACTCTTTTCGGACACGTCCTCTTGTATACTAAATTTTATTGATTGAACCGAGGCATGTCTATTCAACTATAAACATCCATTCAACAAATTTTCTTATATAATGTGATTTGAAGAGGCTGGGATAGAACTCGATTATTTTGAAAAATAGCGAAAACAGATAATAACTTTTTCGCTTCAATGAGTAGAGTGTTCCTTCCTAAATTAAAAAAATGTTAGACCAATTGCAATCGGTCTGACATTTTTTCTTTTTGTCCTAGCCTCTTCAAGTTGTTGAAAAACTAGTATGTCAATGAAATTAAGGTATCATAATGATACGCCAAGGCGAAAATTGATATCAAAATATCGATAAACTATTCGCTAGTTTAGTGCAAAAACTGCAACAAAAAAGTGACAAACTTTCTTAAAACATAACCCCTAGTTACTTTGATAAAAGGAAACAAAAAAATAACCTACATAACAAAATAGACGCACCTTACACTTGATGAACAGTTTGAATATGTGAAAGGTTAAAATACGTTGAATTAGATTTCCCGTTTTGTATCTCAATAATCTGACCTTTTACAGTTACTACTCTACCTATATGGGAAAATTCTTTTCCAAGATTTAATACAACAAATTGATTTCTAAGTTGGTCAATTTGAGACTCGAATGTATCGTTTAGTGACTGATTGTTAATAGACGACAGGCTTAAAAATTCATTTTCACTTAGTCCGTAAGGAAACTGATCCTTAGAATATGGAATGAGCCATTTTAAATGTTTTGTTGAAATGAGCATGGTTTTGTAAATAGGAGATTCAAATACAAAATAATCATTCTTAACAGACGTTATAACTCCATGTAGTGCTTGGTTTTTTGTTACAAAAATCTCCACGTGTATTCCTTTTGCATATGAAAGTATATTTGTAAGGGTTAGGTCCTTATTAGACGACACTTGAGAATCAAATGCCGGTCTTTCTGAAGGTTGTTGAACATTATCTTCATTGTTATAATCTATTTCTAAAGTTTGAATATGATCGATTGGTAAATAGACAAACATAATTCCATTATAAATCACGATAATGTCACTACTCGAATCAATCACTGAACCTTTTAATACCTTTCCACCCGTGAGTTCAATGACAACAATTTCTTTATTTAAATTTTGCAATAACAAAATCAAATTTACCTCCCTTTCTATATAACTACTCAAACTACCCACAAATCCTAACTGAATAAATTAATCAATAAGCTAATAGGGATGACTAAAATGCTACATTAAGCTATCCCTCCGTTAGATTAATAGTCTATGTTTTTTCTAATAAATATCCATATTAGTGTTGCTTGGCTATCAATAGATGTCAATATGGCACTGATGCTCCTCAGGTACACTTGCCAGACTTGTAACTTGAAAAAGTAAGGTCTAATTCCTAATCCATAATCGCAATGTACCAATCATCACAACTTATTCATTTGAAATTGCTTTTATGTCAATATTTTTTATGGTTTTACGGTGCTAAAGCACATCACGAAGTTAGTATAAATGCTTTTCCAAACGCCCATAAACTAAATGTTTGCGATTGAATTAATTATTTCAATTTCAAGATGGTGATTACTTTATAGATTCTTTAACAATAAAAAGAGAGTTCATCCTATTAGGAGGAACACCTCTGATGATTAAACGACCTATTTTTATTTGGTTGAGATTAAGGATCTAACACAATTTTAGACGTCTCTTTATCCTAAACTTAAAGAAATACATGGCATGAGTTCAGAATTTGCTTGAACACATGCCTTTTTATGTTTGCTTTAAATTAATGTAATTCTTTACGACCTACTATTTTAATATTTAGGTAATTTAGTATGAATATTGGAGAAAGTAGGTATAAAACTAAGGGAGTTTTAACTTTTTACATATTTATACTAAGACAGCATCACTAACCTAATGTATGAGAGGGAGAGCCTATTATTTTAGTCTAAAAATAAGTTATTTTTTAGAATCAAAAAACTGCTTGAAGGTGAAAATACTATGCAAATATTTGAGGTAATAACAATACTTACATTTTTAGTTACTCTTGGTTTCATTTTTTGGAGACCTAGAAATATGAATGAAGCGATTCCTGCATTGGTTGGCGCGATTATTGTAATACTTTGCGGTAGTGTGACCATGACAGATCTCGTCACAATTTTACAAACCATCAGTGATGCTGCGATTACCATCATGGCTACAATTGTCATGGCGATTGTATTAGAAAGCTTTGGGTTCTTTAACTGGGTTGCAGAGCTTCTTGCTGAAAAAGCAAATGGGTCTGGCATTCGATTATTCTGGTATGTCAATCTCTTATGCTTTCTCATGACACTATTCGTTAATAATGACGGTAGTATTTTAATCGCAATACCAATATTAATAATGTTATTAAACAATATGGGATTAGAAAATCATCAAAAGATTCCATATTTACTTTCTGGAGGTTTAATTGCAACAGCATCCAGTGCTCCAATCGGGGTAAGTAATATCGTAAATCTAATTGCATTAAAAATTGTCGATATGACTTTGTATTCACATACAGCAATGATGTTTGTCCCTGCAACAATCGGTTTATTGCTACTAGTTGGCTTACTGTTTTTATACTTCAAAAAGAACATACCTAAAACTGTTCCTATAAATGTAGCAGGGATGTCACTTCCTTCTTATCATCCACTCAAACAAATTGCTTTAGGACAATCGAGGCAAAAGCGTACTAGGTTTATGCTAAACGTACTTCTATTTGTATTTTGTGTTCGGTTAAGTCTGTTCTTCGCCTCGTTTTTAGGAATTCCAATTTCTATTATGGCGGTGATTGGATCCCTCGTTCTTTTAGGGTGGAGATGGGCTTATTTAAAAATACCTCCAGGTGATATGCTGAAAAAAACACCTTGGTATATTATCGTTTTCGCATTTGGTATGTATGTCATCATCTATGGTCTCAATAATATTGGCTTAACGGAATGGTTAATTCAATTTATGCACCCACTGGTTTCAGAAAACCTACTCAACACAAGCGTCTTAATGGGCGTACTACTTTCAGTACTTTCTAATATCTTTAATAACCATCCGGCACTTATGGTTGGAACGATTACGTTAACTAATATGGGGCTAGACCCTATTTCCTTGAAAGTTGCATATTTAGCAAACATTATTGGAAGTGACATAGGTGCGCTGTTACTTCCTATGGGTACCCTTGCAACACTAATGTGGATGCACATCTTAAGGAAAGGTAAGGTGAAAATCACATGGTGGGAATATATTAAAGTTACGATTATTGTGATTCCACCTACAGTCATCTTTACATTAGTTATTTTATATTATTGGGTAACGTGGCTCTTTTATTAACACTGTGGAATAGATGACCTAAATTTAATAGAGGATTATCCGAGAAAATTGTTCTAACATTACAATTTATTCGTTATTAATCGAAGATAATTTTTTTAATAGTTGAGAGAAATAGCCACTTTAATTTGTAAATCAACGGTTCTTTAGAATCAGCTTTTTAAGCTTATACAATTGTGGTAAAAAGGTGACTTTAACTCATGCGTTAGTTCTGAGTATTAATAGAGAGAGTCTACGATTTTCGTAGACTCTCTTCTACATAGCGTCAACTCGTAATGTTTTGTGTAACCATTTGAAATGGATGGAAAAAATTTTTTTCATAGATTCAGGAAAGAACAAGGTGATGAAGGAAATTAATAAGGGCGTATTGGCGCCTCAGCTTTTACATAAAAAACATCCTATACAAAACGAAAAAGGATTAAGTCCGGTTCAACACCGAACTTAATCCTTACAGATTTTTTTAAAAGATAGGGGATCACTTCAAAATGAAGTGATCCCTAATCGTTAGTGACAAATTGTACAAAGAGGTACTGCATTTAGAAATCATATTAAACACGGAATTGAGCTGCCAAGTCTCTTAGCTCTTCAGCCAAGCTTGCTAGTGAATAAGCAGATGATGAAATTTCCTCCATTGCTGCCATTTGTTCTTCGGACGAAGCAGAAATACTCTCAGTGCCAGCAGTAGTAGATCTAGTTATAGAGTGGATTGCATTCATACTACCAACAATTTCTTCAGTTCCTGCGGCCATTTGCTCAACCGCTGCAGATACTTCTTCTACCTGCATCGTAACATTTTGAATGGCATCTTGAATGGAAGCAAAAGTTGTACGTGTATTTTCTGTTGTTTTAATCCCTTCATTAACTCCCGTTGTTACTAACTTCATTGATTCAACGGCCTTTTGAGTATCTTTCTGCGTCTCTGAAATCAACACTTCAATTTGGTTTGAAGAAATAGCGGACTGTTCTGCTAATTTTCTAACCTCATCTGCAACGACAGCGAAGCCCTTCCCATGCTCGCCAGCACGTGCGGCTTCAATTGCGGCGTTCAAGGCAAGGAGATTTGTTTGTTCAGCAATTGCTGTAATTGAATCAATAATTTGACCGATTTCATTTGAACGTTTTCCTAACACGTCGACAACTTCTGATAAGCCATTTACTCGTTCTGTGATGTCCATCATTTGTTGATTCATTTGATTCGCGGCATCTATACCATGTATTACTAGAGATAAAGAATCACCTGAAAGTTCGGTTACAGCTTGAGCATTCCCAGCTACTTGTTGTACACCTGTTGAAAGCTCATTAACGGTATTGACGGTGTTAGAGACATTGTTTAGTTGCTCTACTGAACCATGAGCGATCGTTTCCATCGTATTTGCAACCATCTCTGTTGCTTTCGTAGTTTCAGCTGCATTAGCATTCAATTCTTCAGATGCTGCGGCTACATGATTAGCAGTTTCAGTCACTTTTGTTACGGTAGTACGAATATTATTAAGCATCGAATTAAATGAAAGGGTTAATTGACCAATTTCATCTTTGGATGAATAGGTACCTTGTACAGTCAAATCTCCATCGCCTGCTTTTAACATGTTAGCCTGCAACTCTTTAACCGGATTTACAATTAAACGGCTAATCCATGTTGCCAATGCAATAAAGAAAATAATGGCTATAACAGTGAGAATGGCAGAAATGAGCATAGTAGTGTATAGACTTTGTTCATTTGCTTTATTCAACTGTTCAGCATCATCAGAACATATAATCATTAGTTCACGTGCATCATTTGCCACTTTCTCACGAAAATCCTGTATAGATGTAGTGTATAAAGAATAAGCTTCCTCGTTTCGGTTTTTACTAGCCAAATCAACGACCTCTGTCATAGTACTAAAATAACCGTCAAGATTAGATTGAATAGATTCTAACAGTTTTCGTTCATCTTCATTTCCGCTGTAAGAGTCTTTGAATTGTACAATTGATTCTTCAATATTTTGAGATCTTTCTGTGACGTTCGCTTGTAGCTCGGTATTACGTTTAGTATCCATAGTAATCATAAGCTCTAAAACGAAAGAATCCATCGCACGAATGTCAGTTCGAATTTGACCGAGATATTGGATTGGCAAAAGTGACTCTTCGTACATATCCTTAGTTCTTTTTGCCATATCGTTAATATAATAAAAACCTCCACCCGAAATAATTAGCAAAAAAATAACAGCAGACGTAATAAGTGTTAGGATTTTCTGTTTAATTGAAAAGTTTTTCATATGTATTACCTCCCTTGTCTCAACTATCTTCCAAATTCCTTATTATTATTGTGGTATATACTAATAACTTTGGATATATTGAGTAATTTAGATTATGTAATAATATACTACATCTAAGCTATTAATAAGAGAAGAAAAAATTTAAAAAATATAAAATAAGTATTAATTATTTGAAAAAAAACCCTGATAGTAGTTTTTAAGTAGTGAACATAAAGTGCTATGTTTGAAGTTAGTAAATTGTCATTTATAAGAAGTAGTATAGAAAACATACATATTTTGTTATGGAAAATTAAAGGAAATAAGTCCTGGGTAGTCTTTGTGATATTTATAATAGTCCCTTATTAGCGCGCTTTTTTAATTGAAAAGACTGTTTTGTGCAAGGGGTATATCTGTAACATTAAATTGTTTATTGAGTAATAGATTCGTGATGAGAGATGGGGGAGAAGATCATGAACAACCAGCGTCAATTGTAAATAATCGTTTAGGTATGTTGAGCTTTTTTTATCATGGGGTGACCATTCCTTCCATTTATACAGCATTTTATGTTTTGTGCGGATTAAGGGAACAACAGACACAATAATTACGGACGACACCTATGTTTTTGTTAAATAAGAATGAAGTCAATGAATTAAAGTAAGAAGAGTTTATGCTGATAATAACTTCAAAAGTCAATGAATGGCCTACAAGCGCAAATCCAAGAACACCTTTAATAGGGTGTTCTTTTTATTTTAGCTAATGGATTCCATTGAGAAGATTAAATCCAAAAGAACGGAGGGTGTGAATTACTACATGTATTAAAGGAATGGTAGTGAGAATACACCTAGAGGACACTTTTGTAAATTGTTGTAATTAACATTGTGAAGGGAGTGTGGGCGTTGTTTTATTTATAAGAAAAAAATCTGTCGAAAAATATAATTTAATGTAAAAAAACTTTTGGCACAGTTTGTATTTATTGTAAAAGAAAAATATGGTTCTATTAACATTTTTTAATTCCTTAAAATGGATTTTATTAAGGTTTGCGAAATTAATAAAAATACTAGTTTCTAAATATTTTTTATAAAATGGTACTATAGTAATGTTTTGGGAATCCTTAAAATATTTTTCAATTCTTTAGTCTTATGTTATATTACTTTAGGTGCTTTTTGGTTTATGTTATTGAGAGTTTACTCACCTACGAGATTTTGTTAGGTTCTATATCGATAGTAAAAAGGTCTGTAAAGTTATCCTTTCACTAAAATCCAAAGCAAGAAATTTTTACTGAAATAATATGAATCATATAAAGTTTAGCGATAATAGGGAATCTACATACGATACTCTGAAATTCAAACAGGAGGTTTATAAACATGCATGCCAAGAAATTATTTCCATTATTATTATGTTTTGTAGTCGTACTATTTCAAACAATAGTACCCAATGTAGGAAAAGCAGATGAACTAAACAATACAATGCTTATTGATAGTGCGCAAATTACAAAAACAGATTTAACATACGGAGAACAAACAGGAGTCCGTGTAACCTTTAGTGAAAAGCCTAATCTGAAATTAAAATCAGGCGATACAATTACGATGACATTACCACCTGAATTAAGAGGTTTTAATGCGAATATTAAACTAGATGATTACGGTTCGTGTAATGTGACTGGCGAACAAGTTGTGTGTACGTTCAATAGTAAAGTAGATGAACGTAAAAATATTAAAGGTTTCTTTGAATTTACTATTCAAGCAACAAACGTAGAATCTGGAAGTTCAAAAACGATTAATACGAACTTTGGTACAAGTTTAAGTAAGCAAGCTGTCAAAATTACGCATCCAGCTAGTAGCGGTTCTTCGCCAGGAATCTTCTTCTATAAAACAGGAGATATTCAGCCAAATAATTCAGATGAAGTTCGTTGGTTCCTAAACTTCAACTTAAAGAAGGAATATCTTGATAGTGATATCGTGTTACAAGATACTTCAAAAGGTGGTCAACAAATTCAGAAAGATAGTTTCTATATCCAAACAAGTGGTCATTTAGGTGATCGTCAATTCACACCTGATGAGTTTTATAGGAATGGGCTTGGATATGTGAGTATTACGAGTGATAATTCATTTAATGTAGTAATTTATCGTGGGTATGCAAGTGGTTCTTCGTTCACTGTAGGTTATAAAACAACTATTACAGCTCAAGGGTTAAATGAAGAATATTTGAAGAATGGATATGATTTGAATTACAAAGTTAACAATCAACAGCCAGTACACGAGCAAAAAGAGGCTCAAGTAAAAAACATTTCAGCTAATGGTGGGGCTGTAGGAGATTTACCAGCTAAAGGTACATTAAGAATACTGAAATATATAGATGATCATAAAGAACAAGTCATTCCAGGTGTTCAATTTAAAGTTTTCACATCAGGTGGTCAACAAATTGGCGATTTTACAACCAATGACAAAGGAATTGTAGAAGTACCAAACTTGAAAGCTGGTGAGTACTATGTACAAGAAGTATCAGCTCCTGAATATGTAACATTTGACGCGAGTAAGAAAATTCCATTTACAATAGACGAGGATGCTGCAAAAGGTATTGAATTACCGATTTCTAATAGTTTGAAAAAAACTTCGATTGAGGGAACGAAAACTTGGAGCAACGATCGTGAACAAGATCGCCCTTCAGAAATCAAAGTAGATTTACTCAAAGATGGAGAGGTTATTGTTACAAAAACCGTAACAGCAGACAATGGTTGGAAATATCAATTCGATCAATTAGACCAATACACAGTAGAAGGTAAAGAAATCCAATATGCTGTAAAAGAGCAATCTGTAGAGGGATATGAGTCTAAAGTTAATGGTTATGATATTTTAAATACAAAAATAGAAAAACCAGTGGATCCAAGTGAAAAACCAGTGGATCCAAGTGAAAAACCGGTGGATCCAAGTGAAAAACCAGTGGATCCAAGTGAAAAACCAGTGGACCCAAGTGAAAAACCGGTGGACCCAAGTGAAAAACCAGTGGACCCAAGTGAAAAACCAGTGGATTCAAGTGAAAAACCAGTGGACCCAAGTGAAAAACCAGTGGACCCAAGTGAAAAACCAGTGGAACCAAGTGAAAAACCAGTGGATCCAAGTGAAAAACCGGTAGAGCCGAGTGAAAAACCAGTGGACCCAAGTGAAAAACCAGTGGACCCAAGTGAAAAACCGGTAGAGCCGAGTGAAAAACCAGTGGAACCAAGTGAAAAACCAGTGGATCCAAGTGAAAAACCGGTAGAGCCGAGTGAAAAACCAGTGGACCCAAGTGAAAAACCGGTAGAGCCGAGTGAAAAACCAGTAGATCCAAGTGAAAAACCAGTAGATCCAAGTGAAAAACCAGTAGTTCCAAGTGAAAAACCAGTGGAGCCGAGTGAAAAACCAGTAGTTCCAAGTGAAAAACCAGTGGAGCCGAGTGAAAAACCAGTAGCTCCAAGTGAAAAACCGGTGGAGCCGAGTGAAAAACCGGTGGAGCCGAGTGAAAAACCAGTGGAGCCGAGTGAAAAACCAGTAGTTCCAAGTGAAAAACCAGTGGCCCCAAGTGAAAAAGTGGTAGAGCCAAGTGAAAAACCGATGGCTCCGGGTGAAAAACCGGTAGAGCCGAGTGAAAAACCTGTGGAACAAAGTGAAAAAACGAAAGACTCTGAAGATGCAGGTAAGGTAGAAGAGGAACAAATAACTCCAGAGAAACCAGAACAATCGGTGGAACAGAGTAAAAAACCGAAAGACTCAGGAAATACGGCTAAGGAAGTAGAAAAGCCATCAGTAGAAGAGCATGTCAACAATGTTGTTCAAAATCAAAAAGTTGACCAAGAGGAGCAACAAACTCCAAATAAAGCTGAACGCTTACCTCAAACAGGGGAAAGTAACACAACTTTATATCAAGTACTTGGTTTAATCTTAGTAGCTTTAGCATGCTTGTTATTACGACGTAGCAGAAAAGAAATTTAAAATATAAACCCCCTGTTTTGAACGAACAGGGGGTTTGTTATGTCGAAAAAGTTCTTATTTGTGAATACTGTTTCGGGACCACCAGTTTAATATGAACGGACACTAGTGAGCGGATTTAGGGCAGCATCATCAGAGCAACCCGATTTAAATGATGGGAGGAATCAAACGATAATCCTTCATTTATTTCCATAAATATCTGAATTTTTAGTTAGGTAATTTAAGTAAATACTATTGGGAATACAATAAAAAAGTAGCAGAGGAGGCGTGCTGAGTAGCTTTTCTTTGAGAAAGTAATATAGTAGTAAAACAATTTTTACGAATATTACAAGTGAAAGGATTTAAGCTTACACGATTGTAATGTAATTGAAAGCCAATACGATAGAGTGTAATACATTATTTTGCGAGAATGTGTATAGAAGCAAGAACAAGAAGCGGAGGAATACACAATGAATGAAAAATTAGAAGGCGTATATGAGGAATACAATCGTTATATATATCATTTATGTTTAAAACTTACTCGCAATAATATTGAAGCTGAAGATTTAATGCAAGAAGTATGGGTAAAAGTTGTGCGCTATGAGGATAGCGTTGCCGAGGTGGAGCATATTAAAGCTTGGCTAACAACAATTACAATGAATACATTTAGAGATCGCTATCGTAAAAAAGTACGACGTAGTAAATACATGATGAACCAACCTGAAACATTAGACGTACCGATTTTAGATTTGGTTCCCAATAATGATATTTCGACTGAAGAAAAAATTGAAAAAGATGTTGTTACTAAATTAGTACAGGATAAAATGGAGCAATTAGATGGGATCTATCGTAAAACATTATGGTATTTTTACATAGACCAATACTCACTTGCTGAAATCTCATCTATAATGAAAGTTTCAATTGGTACTGTGAAATCTCGTTTATTCCGTGCTAAAGCTCGTTTGAAAGAAATGCTTATGGCTGATGTTTCAATTGTAGAGTCTGTGCTACCAGCATGATAACATGCATTGGTCGCACTAAACTAATTACTTAGACGGAAGTATATGTTCGACCAATCCGATAAAAGATGCATTGCAAAATTATGTTGCAATGCATCTTTTTTTGAATTTTATTACCAGTAAAACGGGGTACATCGCTGATAAAAGTGCCGAAATCGCTGATAAACTACCGAACATCGCTGATAAAAGTGCCGAAATCGCTGATAAACCACCGAACATCGCCGGTGGAACCTCAAACTTTCACTCACTTAAATGCAGGGCTAAATGAATCTCTAAATAATGTGCTGGATTGTGTAAATCACGATTTAACAATTGTTTAATTTTCTCAAGTCGGTGGTATAGCGTATTTTGATGAATGTGTAAGGTAGAAGCCGTTTTTGAAATAGAACGATTTTGATGAATATAACAACGAAGTGTTTTAAGTAAAGTTTCATCCTTTTGCTTGTATAACGGAGCTAATATATCATGAACGAATTGTCCAAGCTCTTCTTCGCCTTGCTTGTTGAATAATCGATTAATACCTAGCTCTTCATAACAAATAATGGTTACCTCGTCTTCTTTGTTTGCTTGGCGCGTAGCTTGTTGAAGTGCTTGCTGACTTTCTTCGGCGCTCTGAGCAACATTTAACAAATGATCCTGTATAGCTCCTATGCCTATTGCCACCTGTTGATGATAAAACTGAACCCAACTAATAATAGCCTGCGTTAATTGTTGTTTTATTTTGTGACGAAATGCCGTATCTCCTTGTAATACCCAAACGATTGTTTCGCGTAGTGTAAATATAAAATGCTGCCCTTTAAAATATTGCTGTACATGTTGAATAAATTGCATACTATTTTTATGAGAAAATTGTTTCAGTCCAAATTTTACGACGAATGTTGGTTTCTTAATATCGAGTCCTAATTCATCATAACGAGAATCAACTAGAGGGGCACGTCCAGAGATAAGCTGTTGAAAAAGCTCGAAACGTTCTTTAAAATTCGTTTGTCCTGTCGCTTGTATTTGTAGTGATTTTAAAGTTAAGCTCATCGCGGCGTTTTCAATAATCATACGTTGTTGGCTCGTCAATTTCTCCAACTGCTGAATAATTAAGTAACCGAAAATTTCTCTTTCATTTCGGATTGGGAAAATATAGCCTATATCCATTAATTGTTCCTCTTGAATTGTTGCTAGCTTGTTCATTTTTTCTAACTGTAAAAATGTTTTACGATCGGCTAAATTTACAAATTGTATGTCTAATTGTAATAATTCCTTCGTCGTTTGAATGATTTTCATTTCTTGTACATTTTGCAAAGATAGTTTAATAAAGATTTGGTGAATTTCATGTTGCTTTATAAAATAAGCATTTAACCGTTCTATTTCTTCATATGCCTCCGCATTTCTTATAGCAACGGCCGCCTGCGATGCGAAGCTTTCTAGAAGTCTTAGATCACTTTGTTGAAAAGCACGTTTATTTGTATATTGATGAACAATCATCACACCGAGTTTTCTTTCGTGAAAGGTAATAGGAACAGCCATCGATGTATTATTCTCGATTCTTCCTAAATGTACAGCTTCCATTAATGCGTCTAGATTGAATTTTGTAACATTGCTCATAATCTCTAATGTTTCTTGATAGTTGTAAATGGCTGATACGCCTGTGTGGAATGTATAACCTGCCATTCCCTCGCCTAATTGGGGAGCGTAATCAAAGATGCGCTCTGTCACACCCGCACTTGCTACTGTATATAAACGCTCCATTTCAGGGTTGAATAACATTAAAAATCCACGATCAATTACTGGAATAGCTAGAATGGAAAAATCCATGATGGTCTGCAACAGCGTTTTTATTTTCAAAGTTGAATTCATTACTCCTATAAGCTGCATAATGGCTAATTTCTGCTCACGCTGCTGTATGAGAATTTTCTGATAAAAGGTCTTTTCTAGCTGCAAAACTAAAAATTGCTCATCATAACCAGTAAAGTCCCCAAAGATGATACCTTGTACAATGTACTCATTTGGCTCTGGTATGTATATCGTTGCACTAAAGCGTTGCTGTTGTTTATCCCAATGTACTCCTTTTAGATTGGGGTTAATATCACAAGGTCGACCATAAAATAAAGACCATTCCTTTGTTGCGCTATAAATATAAAAGCTACAATTTTCATCGTTCAATACAATTTCTTCATGTTCCCCTAGAGACATCGTTATTTCGACTCCTTTCACTAAATTTCGGAATATATTCTAATGATCTTTTATAAACATTGTAAGATATTCTAATGATATCGTCCTTTATTTATCTTAATATTTAGATAATTTAATGAAAGGAGTGGAGTTATGAATGTCGAACTAAAAAACCGCAGTAATTTAATTTTAGGCGTTTTATTCTTTGGATGGATGGTTTCATATATTGACAGAACTGCTATCAGCTTAGCTTTAATTAATATTGGTAATGACCTATCCTTAACAGCCACTGAACTAGGATTTGTTTTAAGTGCGTTCTTCTTTGGATATGCTGTGATGCAAATTCCTGGTGGATGGCTAACGGATAAGTACGGAGCGATTAAATTATTAATTGGTGCCGTTATTTTTTGGTCAGTTTTCACTGCATTTACGGGATTGGCTTGGTCACTCACTTCACTACTCTTAATTCGGTTTTTATTTGGTATTGGAGAAGGCGGATATCCTGCTGCAAGTACAAAAGCAATCTCTATATATTTTCAGAAAGAACAACGTACAAAGGCTCAAGCGACAATGATGTCATCCAATATGATAGGTAGTGCTATCGCTCCTATTATTTGTGCACCTCTATTATTGGTAATGGATTGGCGCAATGTATTTTTCTTAATTTCTGGTTTAGGACTTCTTTTTGTAATCGCTCTTTTGTGGAGTACGAAAAATGCACAAACATCTATATCAGAGGAGCGAAAGGAGAGCGAAGAGAAGGGCTCTTTTGGCAAAGTATTAAAAAATACTTATTTAATGCGTGTACTTCTTATTTTCTTCTTTATTAATATAGCAAACTGGGGATTGAGCTCATGGATGCCAACGTATTTAATGAAAGTGCATGGTCTTGATTTAAAAAATGTCGGATTCATCGCCGCTATACCAGCCATTTTCGCAGCTATTGGAATGATTATAAGTGGGCGTATCATCTCAAAGATAGGAGGGCGCTCGAAATATGGCGTGATTTTCGGAGCGGTTGTGCTAGCTGTTTGTTTGTATCTCATGTCTACAGCCGCTTCTGCAGCACTAGCTATTACGTATCAATCAATCGCCTTTATATTCGTATCTTTTATGTCCTCGTTTATATTTACAACACCACATCGTGTCGTCAATCAACAAAATGTTGGGACAGCTTTTGGCGTAGTAAATTTTGGTGGTCAAGCAGCCGGCATTATTTCGCCAATAATTATGGGTTATTTAATTAATGTATCAGGTGGTTCTTTTAAAACATCATTTATATTTTTAGCCATTATGTGTGTAATTGCTGCTGTAATTGCTGTTACTTTACCAGTTAATCATCAGCAACAAACAAAAATAAAATCTGTGGAGGGATACTAACTATGAAACGGCATTTATTTGATTGGATGCAACAACATGAAGAAACTTTCAGTCATATGGCAAAGCAAATTTGGGACAATCCTCAGCTAGGCTATGAAGAAACATTTGCTTCTGTACTGCAACAAGATTTTTTGAGAAAAGAAGGATTTGATATTGTTACTCCGATTGGTGATGTAGAAACAGCCTTTTATGCACAGTGGGGATCAGGTAGTCCAATTATTGGAATTTTAGGAGAGTTTGATGCGCTTCCAGGATTATCGCAGCAAGTCAGTTCATTATATTCGCCTGTGGAGGAAGGGGCACCAGGGCATGGCTGTGGTCACAATTTATTAGGAACGGCTGGAGTAGAAGTTGTAGTTGCCTTAAAAGAAGTGATGAAGCTTAACAATTTACAAGGAACGATTCGCTATTACGGATGCCCAGCAGAGGAATTGTTATCAGGAAAATCGTATATGGCACGGGCAGGTGTTTTTGATGATTTAGATGTAGTCTATACGTGGCATCCATTCACGTTTAACATGACAGCGAATTTCTCTATGCAAGCACTCACTGCCATTGAATTTTATTTTTCAGGTAGGACTGCACATGCTGCTGGTGCACCACATCTAGGGAGAAGTGCACTTGATGCTGTTGAATTGACGAATGTCGGAGCCAATTATTTACGGGAGCACGTGCCAGACGGTTCTCGTATTCATTATCAAATTACAAATGGAGGCTTAGCACCGAATATTGTTCCAGATAAAGCAAGTGTCTATTATTTCCTACGCGGAGCAAATCGTGATGCTGTTAAAGATTTAGAGCGCAGACTCATTAAGGTGGCAAAAGGGGCAGCGATGATGACAGAAACAGAAGTGCATTGGGGGATTAAGGCAGGGTGTTATGATACTTTACCAAATCTCACTTTAAATGAGCAAATGTTGGCACAGTGGAACGAACTACAGCCATTATCTTTTACAGAGGATGAGCTTGCTTTTGCAAAGTCGTTACAGGCTTCATTAGATCCTTCTGTTCTTGCAGGTGCTGCCCAACAATCTTTTGTACCAAATGAAATAAGTAAAGAGGTATTGGTGGAGCAGGTATTTCATTTTCCACAAACGTTTCGCCAATCCATGCAAGGTTCTAGCGATTTAGGGGACGTTTCGTGGATTGCGCCCCTTGGTCAGGTATTTACAACCTGTGCTCCTCATGGGGTCCAAGTGCATACTTGGCAAGCGACTGCTGCTTTTGGATCTTCAATTGGCATGAAGGGGATGCATTATGCTGCAAAAGCAATGGCAGGAGCTGCGCTTGATTCCTTACTAAATCCTGCTGTTATTCAAAAAGCGAAAGAAGAATTTATGAATTTAAGAGCTGGGAAACAGTATGAATGTGGTATTCCGGAATAAGTAAAAGCAAATTCTGGTTTAAAACTAAGCGTCTAGAAATAGTTGGGGTGGAGGGTAGTCACCCATAATTTGGCCAAATGAAAAACACCTTTAAAAGTTAGATATATGTCTAACTTTTAAAGGTGTTACTCTTACCGAGTAGATTCATTGTTAAGTAATTTTGCAAAAATCTCACGTAATGTTTGTATTTCCTCAGCTGAGAGCATACCAAACATATTGTTGAGAATTTCGCTAACTTGTTGACGGGATTTTTCCAAAATGTCTTTGCCATCAGGTGTAATGATCAATTGAAATGCTCTTCGATCTGTGGCATGTTGTGTTTTTTCAATAAAGCCAGCATTAATGAGCTTACTTGTTAAAACAGTGACGCCACCTGTTGTAACCTTTAACCGATCAGCAATGGCAGAAGGGCGTTTTGGTCCCTCCTGCGATAGGTAGTCTAAAATTAAAATATGGGATTTTGAAAAGCCGAGTACATTTTGATTATTCCACTCGTTTGCCCACTTACGCTCAATAGAAGAAACTACTTCAAACAACGAGGTAAGGGTTATTTGTTTTTCTTGATCCATATAAGGTCATCTCCAAAACTGTTTTAACTTTCTTGTGCCAATCTTGTCATCGCATTTAATTCAAAAGCACGAACTTTACGTGGAATAAAACGACGAATGTCCATCTCATTGTACCCAACTTGAATACGTTTTTCATCAATTAAGATAGGGCTGCGTAGCATTCTCGGATGAGCCTGGATGATTGCAAACAATTCTTGAATAGAGAGCTGATCAATATCAACATTTAAATTTTTAAAATCGTTTGAGTTTGTCGCAATAATTTCATCTGTTCCATCTTCTGTCATGCTTAATATTTCTTTAAATTCTGCAAGTGTAAGTGGGTGTGAAGTAATACGTTTTTCTTTATATTCGATGTTGTGATCTTTTAACCATTTTAATGCTTTTCTGGATGAAGAACAGCTCGCTTGTGAATAAATAATAACTGTCATTCTTCATTCCCCGCTTTCTTTTTTAGGATTATATTTTATAGATATCTTATTAGTAAGTTAAGTAGGTTATACATATATCTTACTAGTAAGTTATATGTAAATCAATAGCTATTTGAAAAAAAATTAAATAGAAATAATGTTTTTTTTTATACTAAAATATACGTTCAAAAGAGCAAAAAGTTCCGTAAATTCAGCTTACAATGATGTAAGTTTACTCAATATTAATAATAGATGCTTAAAGAATTTGAGAGTTGTCCTAAAATAGGGAGAAATAGTTTGATTTAATAGCGGTAGATATATTTGTTAATCCACTGATTATTATTATGATTAAATGTTGGGTTTTATGCATAGATGAAAAATTTTTTATTTGAGGCTAAGGAGAGAAGTGGTTTTCAAAAGCTCGGGTAGCTTGGAGAACCGCTCAGGTCCCACGATCCCCACGCTCAATTTCCAGCTACTAAAAAGAGGGCAGTACCGAGTGATCCAAGAATCACTTCGGTAACTGCCCACATTAATAATATTCCTAGCTTTGTTGCCCAGAAGTAAACCAGTCTTGGACATTCCAAACTTTTGTTGCTAAACCTTCATAGAAATCAGGTTCATGGCTTACTAACACGATTGTGCCTTTAAATTCTTTCATGGCACGCTTTAGCTCATCTTTTGCATCGACATCTAAGTGATTTGTTGGTTCGTCAAATATGAGCCAGTTTGCCTCTTCCATCATTAACTTACATAAACGAACCTTTGCTTGCTCACCACCAGATAAAGAATTAAGTGGGCGAGTAATATGCTCCGTTTTTAGTCCTGCACGTGCTAATGCTGCACGTACTTGTGCTTGCTCCATAGAAGGGAAGGCATTCCATACATCATCGATTGGTGTAATTTTGTCTGCCTTTACTTCTTGTTCGAAGTAAGATGGGTAAAGGTAGTCCCCACGAATAACTTTTCCATCCAGTGGGTTTATTTTGCCTAGCATCGTTTTTAATAATGTTGATTTACCGACACCATTCATACCGACTAGAGCAATCTTTTCCCCACGTTCAATCTCAAAAGTAAGTGGTGGAAGTAACGGCTTGTCCTTATCATATCCAATGACTAAGTTTTCAGCCTCTACTACATAACGGCTTGAAGAACGTGCCTCTTTAAAGCCAAATTCAGGTTTTCCAGCTGTTTCAGGACGATCGATACGCTCTAAACGGTCAAGCTGCTTGGCGCGAGATTTTGCACGACCAGTAGTAGAGTAGCGAGCTTTATTTTTCGCGATAAAATCCTCTTGTTTTTTTATGAATTCCTGTTGTTTTTCATAGGCATCAATATGCTGACGTTTATTGATTTCAGCAAGCTCTAAAAACTTTTCATATGTTGCTGTATAGCGAGTTAATTTTGAAAACTCTAGTTGGAAAATAACGTCCACCGTTTCATTCATAAACTCCGTATCATGCGAAATTAATAAGAAAGCATGTGGATAGTTCTTTAAATAGTTTTTCAACCATGTAATATGCTCTTCATCCAGATAGTTCGTTGGCTCATCGAGTAATAGTACTTTTGGTTTTTCAAGTAATAGTTTTGCTAGTAAAACCTTTGTACGTTGACCACCAGAAAGAGCAGCGACATCACGTTCCAAGCCGATTGCATCAAGACCAAGACCTCGTGCAACCTCTTCAATTTTCATATCCAGAGAATAGAAATCCCCTGCATCCAGAGCATCCTGCACCTCGGCCATTTGATCTAGTAAAACTTCTAATTCTTCAGGTGTTGCTTCAGCCATTTTACCAGTAATTTCATTGAGTTCTTCTTCTTTTTTATATAAAGGAAGAAAGGCATCACGTAATGCATCTCGCATCGTTCGGCCAGCTGTTAATACAGTATGCTGATCTAAATAGCCGTAATGTGTTCCTGGAAGCCATTCAACCTTCCCAGTATCGTGGATTGCTTGGCCTGTAATAATGCTCATTAATGTGGACTTACCAACACCGTTTGCACCTACAAGACCAATATGATCACCTTCAACTAAACGAAAGGATACATCTTTAAAAAGTGTGCGGTCACCGAATGAATGACCTAAATTTTCAACTGTTAATACTGCCATATATGTTCCTCCAAATTCAATTCATACATTTATGTGAAATAGTAGCCGTCTTTCTAAAGAGACAACTGTTTGTGAAGTGTTTTTATTTCGCTAGGCTTTTTCATTATTATAGTTCTGCTAATTGTTTATTTAACTCCGCTAGCGTTGCTTCCATATTTGCAAGGCGTTGTTCTGCCTTTGCCACTTGATCATTATGGCCTGTAGATTCAAGTTTTTCGATGTCGCCTTGTAAATTCATATAATCCATTTTTAGCTCTCTAATTTGATATTCAATATCACTTTTTGATGGCATGATAATTGCTCCTTTTATGTGTTTATTTTATAACGAATGCGTATATCAATTATGCCTCGGCATAATTGCGTCTGGAATCGGCTTTGTGTTTACACAAAGAACTCCTTTTCGATTCCATGACATCCGCCGGAGGCTTTAGGCCAACACGAAGTTGGTCACTCAGTAGTTGCCACAGGACGTGGCGTTCTTAGACTGAGTTCCCCTATTTCAGCAAGTGTCTTTTGTACCGAAAGCGTAGCGACAGGTACAGGTGTCCAAACACCTGCTGAAAGAAGGTAAAAGCGATGGAGGTTTTTTGATC
The DNA here is from genome assembly GCF_001708185.1 of Lysinibacillus xylanilyticus. Lineage (GTDB taxonomy): Bacteria > Bacillota > Bacilli > Bacillales_A > Planococcaceae > Lysinibacillus > Lysinibacillus xylanilyticus_A. Next base: position 102,143 of record NZ_MDDN01000006.1, read on the forward strand.
CCCCACCGCTCATTAGTTAATATCAATCGGGTACTTATGTTGCTTGAATTCACTTCTTATAATGAAAGATAAGTGAAAGTGAAAAATTCTTCTATATTGTATCATATCCACCTTCAAAGAATCACTAAGTAGAAGCGATATTGTGTCGATCGTAAGCGAAATCTAAAAGCAATGACTGTAATGCTTCATTGTTGCTTACTAAATTGAGCTGTCGTTGTTTTTTTACAGCTCGTTCGCTTCGGGCCTCATGTAATAAAAATTCCATGACAGCGTTTTGAATTTGTGATTGCTTCATTTTGCGACCTAATCCAAGGTGAATAAAGCCGTTCTGTTCACGAGGGAAGGCGTGTAATAGTTCAGCCTCTGTTTGTGCAAGTGTAATACAAGGTACACCATAAGCGGCGATTTTATAAGGTGTATAATTAGAATTACAAATGATAACATCTGCTTTTGGTAATAGTTTTAGGAGTGCGTTTTTATCACGAAGAATGGCAGTATTACGACGACTGAGCACCATCATTTGCAAATCATCCGTTGCATGTCGATAGCTATCATCAATCATCACTGTAATTTGTAGTGGAATTTGTAGCTGCGTTAAGTGTCGAAGAGTACGGTAGGTTAAGTTATGCTCGTCCCCATCCTCGAAAGCAACAACAATATGAGGTGGGTTTTCAGGTATTTTACTATCTGGTCTATTTTCGAAATTCTGGTAAGCCTTCGGTAATGCAAAGTTGAAGTTACCCCCAATATAATGAGATGGTAAATAATCTTTAACTTCTTGATAGAGTGCTAGCAAAACACAGTCACAGGCTTGACCACCCTCACCAAAGTCATCAAAATGAATGATTGTTTTGCAGAATGGTCGTAAATTTTGTACTTGCCAGCTTTCGGAGTTATGACCATCTCTTACAATTAAATCCGGTTGAATACTTTTCATATGCTTCGGTAGCTCATCGAAATGTTCAAATAAGATTGGGCCGAGATTTTCATTCATTAAAATTTGAATCTCATCATTTGAAGGGGTTTTTACAAATATGAAAACTTGTTCATTAGCAAGTAGCTTTGCCAGCGTTGCAACCCGTTCAAAAGGATACAGCCCTTTATCAATACAGCTTTCAATAATGAAAACAATCGTTTTTTTCAGTTCCATTTGAGTTTCGTTTTGCAAATGTATCCCATCCTTTCATCTGTCTATTTAAACTATGGTGAATAATGGTCAAGTATGTGTAAAAAATTAGGATTAGATAAATTCTGACATAATGTATACCGGGTTCGTTAACAGTATTGCTTATAAATGGTTTTTCGAAACTCCTAAAATTAAAAGAGTAAGAGTTTCTTCATTGTCCGATAAATAAAGTAGAGCTGTCGGGAATATACATACGATTGTTTTAGTTCATTACCAAAAATAAAATGTTACGTTCTTCCAGTAGTGCGACTTCTGGAGCGAACAGAGCACAGAAAGGGGTACAACCAATGGGAATGCGCGCAGCAATTGTTGTAGGGGCTACTGGATTAACAGGTACCTCTCTTGTCAAACAATTATGTGAGAATGATGAATATGTTTCGGTTACAGTAATTGCACGAAGAGAACTAGCATTTACGCATCCAAAGCTAGAAGTAAAAATTCGTAATTTTGATACTTTAGAAGAAAAAGATATCGAATTGGCGCAAGAGGTCTATTGTTGTTTAGGAACAACAATTAAAAAAGCTGGATCGCGTGAGGAATTTGAGAAAGTTGATTTTGAATATCCGCTAACGATAGCTTCGTTAGCAAAAAAACGAGGAATTCCACATATGCTTGTCATCACAGCGATGGGGGCAAATGAAAATTCTCCATTTTACTATAATCGAGTAAAAGGAAAGCTAGAGCATGATTTAATAGAGATAGGCTTACAGAGACTTTCTATTATTCGCCCATCGTTATTAGTTGGGGAGAGAGAGGAAGTTCGCTTAGGTGAAAAAGTAGGAGAGCAAGTTTTAAAGTTCGTAAAGCCGCTTTTAGTGGGGCCACTAAAACGCTCAAGGTCTATAGAAGCCTCCCAGGTTGCAAAGGCGATGATCGTAATTGCTTTGCAGGAGCACGGTACTAAACAGCCTGTTACTGTTTATCAATCTCAGGAATTGGCTAAGTTAGATTTTCCTGAAACGCAGGATGAGGATGTTTCAAGAGAGCAATTATTTAATTGGGATAAGCGCAAATTACCGGGTGCTAACGCTGAAGGAGATAAAGTAAATCGTGAAGTCGTGATGAATCGAGATAAATATAAAATAGAGGAAACTGTTGTAGATAAAGAAGTAAATTTTCATCATCGTGAGAATAAATAATAGGTTCATCGCTGAAATTGGGAATTATCTTTATGCAGATTAGTGATGAGAGTGGAGGCTGGGCGACTCCTTGGGGCTCATCGGACGCCCCCAGGTAGCTTTGCTCTGTGCGAAAGCGCGCGACAGCGGCAATGTTTTATCTGTGCGAAAGCGAAGCGTCAGCAACAATGTTTTATCTGTGCGAAAGCGAAGCGTCAGCAACAAAGCGCCCAGCCGGAACGGAAATCAACTCCACGATATGAACCAAATATTATTTTAATAACAAGTAATCGCTGTATCGAAGTCCACTTTCTGTAGCAATAGTTCCTGTGTAGACTCCGTTCCGCCTAAAGACTGAATTTATGGTTTTAACCACTACAATTCTTTCCGTGCCTCTTTTCATTTGTTACAATATTATTGTAGAAATGAATGTGGAGGCAAAGTGAAAATGAAAATTTTACTCGTTGATGGCACGATGTTTGGTCGTAAAACTGGTGCTATTTTAGAGCAAGTGGAGCAATATATTAAAGAATTAGATGCAAGTTTCGAGTTAGAAATTATGCATTTTAGTCAATATAAGCATCAAATTGTAGACGGTTCACCGTTAAATGATGACATGAAGGAAATGATTCAAAAGTTCGAGGAAGCGGATGCGTATATTATCGCTACACCGATTTTCCAAGCATCAATTCCAGGCGTTTTAAAAAATGCATTTGATTTCTTGCATCCGAAAACAATGCGCTATAAGCCAGTATCGATCGTGGCAAATGGTGGTACGTATCAGCACCATTTAGTAGTAGAAAATCAGTTGAAACCAATTTTAGACTACTTCCGTGCACTTGTAACGCCGAACTATGTATACACACACACATCTCACTTTGATGCAGATAATAATATTGTCGACGAAGACGTTCATAATCGTTTACGTGAATTGGCTCGTGTTTTTGTGCAGTATTGTGAAATGAGCAAAACATTGCCGAAAGAACCGATTGATCAACATTAAAATAAAATTCATCCCTTGTGCAGTGGAAGGAAATCACTGTGCAGGGGATTTTTCTTTTAATTTATTTCAGCGGGTGTCCAAACACTGCTGAAATATAGGAACTCAGTCTAAGAGCGCCACGTCCTGTGGCAATTTATCTGTGCGAAAGCGAAGCGACAGCAACAAGTTTTTATCTGTGCGAAAGCGAAGCGACAGCAACAACAACAACAACAACAACAGCAACACACGACTGAGTGACCAACATCATGTTGCTGACGCTACGTTAGCACTGCGCTTTCGTACAAAAAACATCATGCTGCTGACGCTACGTTAGCACTGCGCTTTCGCACAAAAAACATTATGCTGCTGACGCTACGTTAGCACTGCGCTTTCGCACAAAAAACATTATGTTGCTGACGCTACGTTAGCACTGCGCTTTCGCACAAAAAACATTATGTTGCTGACGCTACGTTAGCACTGCGCTTTCGCACAAAAAACATCATGTTGCTGACGCTACGTTAGCACTGCGCTTTCGCACAAAAAACATTATGCTGCTGACGCTGCGTTAGCACTACGCTTTCGCGCAAAAAAACATTTGTTGGCCTAAAGCCTCCGGCCGATTCCCGACGCAATTATCCCGACGCATAATTGATGTATCCTTTTACGATGTGATAAAATTGAACTTTAGTGATTCGGAAGGGAGGGCTGCTCATGCAGGACATAGCTTTACTAGAAAAACAACGCTGTAATCTCATTTTGACAAATAAAGCGAAGGAAGCGGTAGAGGAATGCTCAGCAAATGAGCATGCCTTTTTTGCGTTACAAAAAACTTTCACTGTTTACATCGAAAAACGTAAGGCAAAAACACTTGGTGAAACGTTTTTATCGATTTACTTTAATGCGGAGCAGAATGAAAAGTTAACGGATGTCTTGGCCGAGAAAACAGCCATTATGGATTGTGTGCTAAAGGTTGAGGGATTGCTAGCTACAAATCTTCGTTTTGTACATATGCGAGGCCCGATTAATACAAACCGACGTCTACCAGCAGCATTACAATTTGTCACAAGACCTAATAATGGAGCAGGGATTCCGCTTGATCTTCATACAAAAATAAGAGAGTTACCAATAGCCGAGGAGCGCACGGAATATGTAAAAAAGCGTATCGGGAGCTGGGAAGGCTATTTAAAAATTCAAGAACGTGATGCGACTGTTGATGACATTCATACCGAATTTAAGCAAAGCTATTTTAATGAAGATTTTACTAGGCTGACAATTGTCTGCCCTTATATAAAATCGAAGGAATGGAAGAAGCTTGAAGGGTTAAGTGTGAACATTCAAGGGGTACGCGGTGAAATTGGACAAGTATTAAAGGCTAATGCAGGGAAGCAGACAATAGAAATTGACTTAAAGCCTTTTGTGCAGGATTTAGCACGTAAAGATCAACTTAACCTTCGTTCTAAGCAAGCGAGCTTTAGTAATTTTGCGACATTGAGTCAAATTAGACGATTACGCAATGGTTTTACAAAGCTAGAAAAAGGTGAGGCCGTTAACCCTAATTTAGAGACAATACTATTTGAAAAACGCCCAACTGTTCGAACAGCAAAGCTACGAGACGATATTGATTTTCACAATAATTTAAACGAATATCAGCGACGGGCCGTTTTAGGGGCATTGTCTGTTGAAGATTTGTATGTGATTCAGGGACCTCCTGGCACAGGGAAGACCACCGTTATTTCTGAAATTTGTCAGCAAAATGTCAAGGCTGGTTTAAAAACACTTGTAGCTTCTCAATCAAATCTAGCCGTGGATAATGCATTGGGACGACTTCTTTCCAATCAAGAAATTCGAATTTTACGTTATGGTAGAACGGAAAGTATTGAAGAAGAGGGTAAAAAATTTATTGAAGAAAATGTTGCGCTTTATTGGCGTGAGCAAACTCTTGCAGCGATTGAAGAGGAAATCACAGCATTTACTGAACGTGAGCAGGAACTGAAATCTAGTTTAATCAAAGCTAAGGAAGAGCAAGAAAAGCTTAAGGAATGGCTTGAGGACCTAACAAAAGAAATAGCTGCAAAAGAACAGGCTGCAATAGACGAGCCTATTTTACAGCAGGAAATCCAAGCGTTAAAAAAAGAATTGAAGGCTGCAAAAGCTGAACAGCAGGAGTGCGAGGCGCAAAAAGAGCATTACGAAAAACAGCTGGCGCAAATCGAGCCTGCTGTAAAGACACTGGAGCAGACCATTGCTGAAAACCCATCAATAGAGCAGCTAAAGCTTACTATAGAAGAAACTTCCCAAAAGATGGAGCAATTTGAAGCGGCTGCTCAATATAAGGAGCTGCAAGAACAAAAGCAGCATCTGACCCTGCAGTTCAAAGATATTCAATCGAAATATGAAGAGGAAAGTAACCGGCTTCGATTAATGAAGGAAGCGGAAAAATATATCGGCAATTTAACGTCCTATGAGCGAATCCAACGATTTTTACAGCACTATCAAGTTCGCCCTTCCTATGTGCTGACACAACAAATCAATCGGTTACAGCATTTAGAGGACGCCAAGGATTTAGAAGCATGGTCAACAATTAATGGACGTCTACAAAAGGCTATCACAAAGCTTGAAGCATTAGTAGCATATGAAGAAAAGGAACGTGCCCTTGCTAAAAGTAGATTACAGCCAGTTCAATCGTTTTCGTTGCAAAATCTCACAGGTGTTTTTGCCAAGCTTAATAAAGCCTTTGAAGATGATCAAACCCCACCTGTTGAACAAATTGAGAGCTTCTTGCTCGGATTATATATGCGTCGTGACTTTGTCTGGCAAAAAGGTGTAGCTCTTAAACAACAACAAGAGCATAAAGATCAGGAGTTTGAGTCCTTACGTAAAAATATTGGTGGACTAATACATCAAGAGTGTGCAATTACAAGCTTCGACGTCCAAAGCTTACAGCGACAATTGCAGCCATTTTTACAGCATACAGAACGACTTCAGCAGCTAGCTGAGGCATTCCAAATTGATGCTGAGCCAGAGGAATCTGTAGAGCATTTAAAAATACTCGTATCGCAATCAAAGACTTCTCTTCAAACAGCACGTCAACAGCTTGAGGCAGTTGAACTTGCTCATACACAGCTCCTACCAAAGAAAGCGGCCCTTCAAACAGCGCAGAATAGCTTACAAGAGATTGAACAGGAGCTTGCACAAGTAGAAGAACGTATAAAAGAAATTAATATAGCTGGATTGAAGAAGGAAAAGCAGCTCACAGCATGTACAAATCTCCTGCAATCAACACCAGAGCGCACTTTCGAGGAAGTAGAGGAAGCAATTGTATCCTCCGAAACAGTGCTAGAGGAATTACAGCGCAAGGAACAGCAGTTGCCTCTTCGAAAAAAATTACAAGAGCAATGGCGTGACAAGCTGCAAAACGCTACGGAATATGATTTAGATGAAATTCGTAAATTATATGTGCGCCACGCTAATGTCATCGGTACAACATGCGTTGCTTCAGCAAGTAAGGAATTTATGGAGAACTACCCGACATTTGATGTTGTCATTATTGATGAAGTATCAAAGGCAACACCACCAGAGCTACTATTACCGATGCTTAAAGGTAAGAAAGTTATTTTAGTGGGCGATCACCATCAGCTACCTCCACTACTTGGAGATGACACGTTAGAGGAAACGTTAAAGGCAATGTTAGATGAAAATCCAAACTTTGATGGCGCACAGGAATTGAAAAATTTATTGCGTGAATCACTATTTGAACGCTTATTTAATAATTTGCCGCAAACACATAAACAAATGCTGGCATTGCAATACCGTATGCATGAAAAAATTATGCATAGTATTACGCCATTTTACGCAAAAGAGGAAAATGGTCTGCAATGTGGTTTACCAGATTCCGATGCAGCGCGAGACCATAGCCTAGAAGGGCAATTTGTGAGCCGTGATGATCATTTAATGTGGATTGATATTCCTACCGAAAAACCTTTTCTAGAGGAGCAGGTGAAGGGAGGAACAAGTCGTTATAATGAGGGTGAATTACAAACAATTCGTCGTATTTTAATAGACTTAAATGATGCTGTTATCGCAGCAAAAGAGGCAGGTCGCATGCCACAAGATGCACAAAAAAGCGTTGGAGTTATTAGCTTCTATGGGGAGCAAGTAAAGAGAATTAATCGCCTTCTTCAACAGGAATTACAGTTACCACATCTTCAATTTAGAACAGGGACAGTCGATAAGTTCCAAGGTATGGAGATGGACGTCATATTAGTCAGTATGGTACGTAATACACCTAAAGGGGGAGACATTGGCTTTGCAAAAGATTATCGCCGCTTAAACGTTGCCTTATCTCGTGCCCGAGAGCTCTTACTACTTGTCGGAAGTGCGGAGATGTTTGCCAAACGTGCGAAACATCAAGATACACGTGAGATGTACAGTAATCTGTTAGATACCGTGAAATCCTATAACGGCTTGCGCAATCATGAAGGACAGGTGATGTAGAGTGTCAAAATTACAGCAGCGCTTAATGCGTGAACTGCAGCAAAATCGAAATATTAAAATTATCAAAACTGATGAATGGTGTATTCCGATTCGCACAGTAGAAGTGACCTATGAGCCAGTTCGCCGTTCCACTATGGATGTCTTAATGACGATGCTGTTATTAAGCATACAGGAAGCGGATTTTGCAAGTACACATGAATTAAGTGAGTTATTGCTAGTCGATCCGTTATTTATTGAGGATTTAGTATCATTAATGTCTCGAGCAAGTCTTATTGAGCAAAAGGAAAACTTCTATAGATTAACATCTAAAGGGCAGCAACAACTGGAACGCGGTATCTTTGAAGAGGAGCTAGATGTTGAAATGGCCAATCTTTACTATAGCCCATGCCATCTTGCATTTCTTGCTGTCGATGAGGACAATGTGGAAGAATATGACGATCTACCAGAGCTATATCGCTATGTGGATGAAGAGGCTGAGAAGCAGGAGCATTTTGAAGAAGTGATGTTAATAGATGCATTGCAGCAAGAGGATGATGAACAAGCTGGAACCTCTCAAAAAATCATTTCAAAAATTGTTCAAACAGACGCTAAACAAATAAATGATATCCCATGTCTTGAATTTGTTCTTTACAATAAAGAACAGGATATTGTCTTTGTTCGTGTCTGGAATGCGTTGTTAAACCAATGGGATTCTTATTTAGAACAACAGCTCACAGAAAAAGAACAGCTACAATGGCGTGAAAAATACCTATAAGTTGAAGAAACGAACGTGTATAGCGTTCGTTTTTTTGTGCTTTTTGAGGTGGATGTCGATAAAACGGAAAAGTTGAGTGATAAATTCAAAAAGTTGAGCGATAAATAAAAAAGTTAGACGATAAAATGGAAAAATGCCTCGATAAATTTTCAAGCTTGCATATATTAATACAAAAAAAGGAGGGGACAGATGCTAACGATTAGTTTATGTATGATTGTCAAAAATGAAGAATGTATTATTGAAAGATGCCTAGATTCCGTTCAACATTTAGTGGATGAAATCAATATTATTGATACAGGCTCAACTGATCGTACAAAAGATATCGTCCGAAGCTATACCTCTAGAATTTTTGACTTTACATGGTGTGATGATTTTTCCAAAGCCCGTAACTTTTCTTTCCAGCAAGCAACGAAAGATTATATTTTATGGCTCGATGCAGATGATGTGATGACAACAGAACATCAGCATAAGCTACTTCAGCTTAAGAAATCTCTCTATCCTAACGTCGATGCTGTTTCAATGGAATATTATGTAACGCTAGATGCAGATGGCTGTGTAGAATCTAGTGAAAAAAGATTTCGTCTTGTCAAACGAGCAAGTAATTTTCAGTGGCAGGGTGCCGTCCATGAGTATTTAGATGTATCGGGCCAGCTCTATCATAGCGATATAGCGGTTATGCATTTGCCAAGAAAAAGTGATGTTCATCGTAATATTCGTATTTATGAGCGTTTAAAGAAAGAAGGGCACCCATTTTCAGCTAGAGATACATTTCATTATGCTAATGAACTCAAAAATCATCAGCGATTTTTAGAAGCTATTAATCACTATAATAATTTCCTAGATTCCACACTAGGCTCTACTGATAATAATATTCAGGCTTGCTTAAATTTAGCGGATTGCCACCAACAACTACACGATGCAAAACAAGCAACCCAAGCTGTTTTACAATCTTTATTGTATGATCGACCAAGACCCGAAACATGCTGTCGAATTGGTCATTTTTTTATGGAGCAATTGAAAAATAAAGAGGCGATTTATTGGTATTCACAAGCGTTACAGCAACCTATAGAACAGACAATGGCTATTCACAAGCACGCTTATTCTACATGGCTTCCACATTTACAGTTAAGCTTGTTATACAATCGTTTGCGTCTCTATGAAAATGCCCATCAACATAATGAGGAAGCACGGAAATATAAGCCAAAAGATCAGCGCATACTAGACAACCGAAAATACTTGTTAAGTCAGTTAAAGAAGTAAGGCCGTCATGGAAAGGGAACATCAATAAAATTGATATATATACCGTAACCAATTAACACCGATACAAAAACAACAATCGTCATAAAAATCACATTCCGAGGTCTGAAAGTTCGAGCATCCATTCATCCATCCCCTTTCGAATTTGTGAACATTCTGTTAACTCAACATATGTTTTGAGAGTTAGAGTATGCAGTTGATATTTAATATTTTTATTTGAAGCATAGAAAAAGCGCAAATTCACAATTATCGTGAATTTGCTTTTTAAATTAATCGTCTTACTCGATAGTTTTCCAGCAAGCCGATCAGTTCTCCCACAATGACCATTGTAAAGACTAAGTAGTGGCTCTACTCAATTTCCACCTCGAACTTATGGTATATTAGACATTACATAGTTAGTAAAGGAGTACGAATATATGGTTAAAAGTGTAGTTATTGCTGAAAAACCTTCAGTTGCACGTGATATAGCAAATGTATTGAAATGTAATAAAAAGGGGAACGGATTTTTAGAGGGTGACAAATATATTGTTACTTGGGCATTAGGGCATTTAGTAACATTAGCCGATCCAGAAGCCTACGATAATAAATACAAAACATGGAATTTAGAAGACCTTCCGATGTTACCAGAACGAATGAAGCTAGTCGTGATGAAGCAAACAGGTAAGCAATTTAATGCGGTCAAATCACAATTAACACGTAATGATGTAAATGAAATCATTGTGGCTACTGATGCTGGACGTGAAGGGGAATTAGTTGCTCGATGGATTATAGAAAAAACAAATGTGAAAAAGCCGATTAAACGTTTGTGGATTTCGTCTGTCACAGATAAAGCTATTAAAGAAGGATTTGCTAATTTAAAGCCGGGTAAAAACTATGAAAATTTATATGCTGCTGCTGTCGCTCGTTCTGAAGCAGATTGGTACATTGGCTTAAATGCAACACGTGCGCTAACAACAAGATTTAACGCACAGCTGAACTGTGGTCGTGTACAAACCCCAACGGTTGCAATGATTGCCGCACGCGAAGATGAAATTAAAAACTTCAAACCACAAACGTACTATGGCATTGAAGCACAAACAGATTCGTTAAAGCTGACATGGCAAGATGCGAACGGAAATTCACGTAGCTTTAATAAAGAAAAAACAGACGGTATTGTAAAAGCATTAGGCAACCAAGATGCAAAAATTGTTGGAATTGACCGCAAGCCTAAAAAGTCATTTGCCCCAGGTCTTTATGACTTAACAGAATTACAACGTGATGCCAATAAATTATTTGGCTATTCTGCAAAAGAAACATTAAATATCATGCAAAAGCTGTATGAATCTCATAAAGTACTGACATATCCTCGTACGGATTCACGTTATTTATCGTCTGATATTGTAGGTACATTACCTGAGCGTCTAAAAGCATGTGGCATTGGCGAATATCGTACATTAACAAATAAGATCTTAACAAAGCCAATTAAAGCGAATAAATCATTTGTAGATGATAGTAAAGTATCCGATCACCATGCCATCATTCCAACTGAAGGCTATGTGAATTTATCGGCATTCAATGATAAAGAGCGTAAAATTTATGATTTAGTAGTAAAGCGATTTTTAGCTGTATTATTCCCAGCACAAGAATATGAGCAATTAACAGTACAAGCTCAAATTGGTCATGAGAAATTTATTGCCAAAGGGAAAACCGTAATAAATGCTGGGTGGAAAGAAGTGTATCAAAATCGTTTTGACGATGAAGAGTCATCGGATGATGTGAAAGAGCAAATGCTTCCTCGTTTAGAACAAGGACAAGTATTAAAAACAAAGCTAATCGCTCAAACATCTGGTCAAACAAAACCACCAGCACGCTTTACAGAGGCGACATTGCTATCAGCTATGGAAAATCCTACGAAGTATATGGAAACGAATGATAAGAAGCTTGTAGATACGTTGAAATCAACAGGTGGACTAGGGACAGTTGCAACACGAGCAGATATTATCGAAAAGCTCTTTAATTCATTCTTAATCGAAAAACGCGGCGGTAAAGAAATCTATATTACTTCAAAAGGTCGTCAATTGCTTGATTTAGTACCTGAAGAATTACGTTCCCCTGCGACAACAGCTGAGTGGGAGCAAAAGCTAGAATTGATCGCTAAAGGCAAGCTTAAAAAAGAAGTATTTATTAATGAAATGAAAAAGCATACGAAAGAAATAGTATCTGAAATTAAATCAAGTGATAAAAAATACAAACATGACAATGTCTCTACAAAGTCCTGTCCTGATTGTGGCAAGCCAATGCTTGAAGTCAATGGTAAAAAGGGCAAAATGCTTGTCTGCCAAGATCGAGAATGTGGTCATCGTAAAAACGTATCTCGTGTTACAAATGCACGATGCCCTCAATGTAAGAAAAAGCTAGAACTACGTGGTGAAGGTGATGGCCAAATCTTCGTATGTAAATGTGGCTATCGTGAAAAATTATCTGCATTTGAAGCCCGCCGTAAAAAAGAAGGCGGCGGTAAGGTAGATAAACGTAGCGTACAAAAATATATGAAGCAGCAAGAAAAAGAAGCAGAACCGATTAATAATGCGTTTGCGGATTTATTAAAAGGGATGAAGTTTGATGAATAGGCAAAAAATGTGCAAATCTAATTTTAGATTTGCACATTTTTATTTTAACTATGGAAAAAATTTGATTTCACTGTAATTCTTTATTTTTCAAATTCCTCGATGACGATGTCGGGACAGTTTATTTCGGACAGCAATTCATCTATATTTGTTATTTCAAAAGGGGAAACTACACCTTTTACATTTTTTTGTTGAGCAATTTTTGCTAAGGAAGCAGTTGCCATGGCTGTTGTATGATAATCAGAAAAAGTTGATAAGGCTAACGTTTTTACCTTCTCTTTGTGATCGATTATTCCTTTTACCTCAACCGTAAGAAAAGCATGTTCATTTTTATGAGGCTTATGTTTTACTACCTTTGATAGAACATTCTTGTACTTATGAACGTTTTCTATGAATCCAACTTGTCTTAAAAAAGATACTAGTTTATTGAAAGGATTATCATTCCAAGAAGTCCAATAATTTATAGAGCCAATGCCCAACATGTCTTTTAAGATAGCTTTTTCTGAATGGTCTATACATCTCATCTCTTTTTCTTTAAGGTGATGAAGGAAATACATTTTTCTTTTATTAGTAAATCCAGAGATTACTTTGTTTTCAAACTTTACTGGTTGGGCAATTATATGTAACATATCTAAAATTCCAGAAATCCCAGCTTTAGCATTTGTATTTTGCAATAATCCGACATTAACCTCTGTCACTTCTGAAAAATTGGAAATAGCCTTTTTGACCATTAATCCTGATAATCCAGGGAAAAACCCAGACATTACAACTAAACCTACATCATGGTTTTCTGCATCTTCATTAAGCTCGTTAACTTTCTCTACAAAGTCATAAAATGGTGTGACATCTATACATAATATCTTATTTTCTATACATGCTTTTTGGATATATGGATTTTTCTGCTTTAATACAACAACTACCGTATCAATATTTTTTATTACCTGTTTTACATTGTCTTCATCATTTGCATTTAAAAATTGGAATTGAGCATCCGTGTTAAAAGAGTTGGCTAATTTTTCTCCTCTTTCAGTTTTATAGTCTGTCACTATTAACCTTATTTGATGATTATATATTCTTAGTAATTCATGGCAAACTAATTGACCAAGAACGCCAGATGCTCCTACAACCATAATCTTTTTCATAATTCTACAATCACCCGTTTTATTTAATAAATAGTGTAATTTGTTTTCTTTTTATTATATACGAAATAGCAAATTTGGTATAAACAATCCAATATGGTTTTGGATTGAAAGGCTATTGAATAGGATGGTAGCTTAAAAAACAACGCAAACTGAAATTTCAGAAAATATATTGGATTGCGGAAAAAACTATGCTAAGCTATGCACCATGTGGAATGAAGCTTAAACTTCAAAAAATGGGAGACAATCAAACAATTCAACAAGCCATTCAACATAAATATCAGGAGCTTTCAAAAAGTCAGCAAAAGGTAGCGAGCTTTATTCTCAAAAATTTACAGACTGTTGGTGTTCATTCAGCTGCATATGTTGGGGAAAAATCTGACGTAAGTGAAACGACGGTCATCCGCTTTTGCTATGCAATAGGATTATCGGGTTATGCTGAGTTGCAGCGATAGATAACGATGCATCTTTTCAATGAAGGCAATACGAGTAAGCTTGCAAAATTATTTGCAGTCAAAGCAAGCACTTTTCGAAACGCCGCGATTTTATGGAAAAACGATGGAGAAGGACGCCACGCGCATTTTAAATGTGGCTAAGAATATTAGCGAGGAAGATTTTAATCGTGCTTCGATGCTACTACATACAAAGAAAAAGATCTATATTGTTGGGAATGGTTCATCCCATTTAGCTGCACAATGGCTGTATTTTACGTTAAATATGTTACGTCCTAACGTTGTGCTTTTAGATTTTGAAACTAGTGAAATCATTAGAGCTTTACAAGAAATTGATCAGGATAGTGTGGTAATTATTTTATCGTTCCATCGTTATTCTAAAGAATCGATTCAATTTGCCGCTGAAATTCAAGAAAAAAATTGCGAGATTATTGGTATTACAGATTGTGAAATTGCACCAATTACGCAGTATGCGACGATTACCTTTGTGAATGAACAACAAGAAATGTCTACGATTGACGCAATGCCAGCACTCATCTCATTTTTAAATACACTAATTGCAGGTATGACAGCGCAAAATCACGACTATTATGAAAATCAGCGCGTAAAATATGATAATTTCCAAAACAGCTTTTTAGCAAATCGATGGAGTTGAAAAAAATGAATCAAGTTTTACAAAATTTACAGCCAAGATTGGCTAATATATTTACACATTTACATGCGCATCCAGAAATCAGCTGGCAAGAGCATGAAACCACACAATATATTGCTGATATATTGCGAGAGGCACAAATGGAGCCTCATTTATTCGATGATATGACAGGACTTTATGTTGATATTGGTAAAGGGACACCAAAAGTTGGCTTTCGTACTGATATAGATGCACTTTGGCAAGAGGTAGATGGTGTCTTTAAGGCAAATCATTCTTGTGGACATGACGGTCATATGACGATGGCTATTGGGACCGCACTACTTTTAAAGGACATGGAGCACTTACTTTCTGGAGCGGTACGTATACTTTTTCAGCCCGCTGAAGAAAAGGGGCAAGGGGCGAGTGCATTTGTCGAGAAGGGGTTAATTGATAGTTTAGAATACTTATTTGGTGTCCATGTGCGTCCGTTAAAAGAATTGCAGGATGGAACGTACGCCCCGGCATTGTATCATGGTGCAGCAAAGCTTTTTACTGGGACTATTATTGGAGAAGAGGCACATGGCGCACGACCTGAACTTGGCATTAATGCGATTGAGGTAGGGACAGCGATTGTCGAAGGTCTACAAAAAATTTGGACTGACCCGAATGTCTCCGCGTCAGTCAAAATGACGCAATTTAATACAGGAGGTAACTCCGCGAATATTATTCCGGGGAAAGCAACATTTAGTATTGATGCACGGGCGCAAACAAATGAAATAATGCAAACGATCACAGAAGGTGTGGAACGTGTAAGAGCATCGATAGAAGTAATGTATGGTGCCAAAATTTCCTTAAATGTAGATGCACATATTGTTGCAGCATTAGTAAATGAAGAGGCATTACAGCATATGAATTCGGCTATTATTGACGTTGTTGGTGAAAAAGCATGTGCTTTACCAGTTGTCACTCCAGGAGGAGAGGATTTTCATTTTTATACGTATGGGCGTCCTAATCTTAAAGCAACAATGCTTGGCTTAGGTTGTGGTGTAACACCGGGATTACATCATCCGAAAATGACGTTTAATCGTGAGCGACTTATTACAGGTGTGAACATTATCACGAGAGCCATTTTA
Organism: Lysinibacillus xylanilyticus; assembly: GCF_001708185.1. Classification (GTDB taxonomy): domain Bacteria; phylum Bacillota; class Bacilli; order Bacillales_A; family Planococcaceae; genus Lysinibacillus; species Lysinibacillus xylanilyticus_A. Next base: position 117,895 of record NZ_MDDN01000006.1, read on the forward strand.
CGAGCTTTATAAAGTGAAGGGGTTTAGGGTAGAGAAACAGACATCTCCTGGGACATAACGAGCTGATAGTAATGGGAAAGAGAAATCGAACATCATCGATTTCTCTTCTTTAATTTTTAGTTATAAAAACAAGGTGGAAATCATACAGTAAATGTGTGTTTGTTCATTTGTTTCGTGAAGTATAATTCTGTTTTATGTAAAATAAATTCTCGTAAAATCTATTTTATTGCTAGACACTAAATTTTGTAAATGCTATATTGATATTGTCATAGTATTTTTATAATTTGGAAAAATGACGATTATAAACGATTCATCATCAAAAATAAAGTAGAAATTTTTTCTGATTATAAAGAGTGATGGAGTAAAGAGCAATATGAAGGATGATAGATGCCTATGGTAAAGAAAACGTTAAAACAACGCATTGTTGACGCTTCTGTAGTGCTGTTTCAGCAGGATGGCTATCACAATGTAACTGTTGATCGCATTGTTGAATATATTGGTGCATCAAAAGGTGGATTTTATCATAATTTTAAATCGAAAGATGAACTGTTATATGAAATTCATGATGTATTTATTTCTTATGTTATTAAACAGTCACAGGAGGCATATGACAAATACGATACACCGATTACTCGTTTATGTGCAATGCTACAAACGCTGACACAAGTATTTGATATGTATCAAGCGCATATAACTGTTTTTTACGAGGAAAGTCGTTCATTGCCAGAAGAATATAGTGAAATTATTCATAAAAAGCGAGATCAATATCGGGATATTTTACAAAAAGTCATAGAGGAAGGCCAGCAAACAAAGGATTTTCGTACAGAACTACCTTGTACTATTGTAACGATGGCTATTGTTGGGATGATTAACTGGACATACAAATGGTTTAAACAAACAGGTCCATTGACAATGGAGGAAATTACAGCTGTATTTACGGATATGGTATTGCGTGCGATTGTCACTGAACAAGCAATGAAAGAAGCAGTTCAATTTATGGTTAAGGGGTAGCCAGCACAATGACTGGTTTTATCTCCATTCAGCAAAATGTTTTTGTAACGAAAGCGAAGCGACAGCAACAAAATGTTTTATCTGTGCGAAAGCGTAGTGCTAACGAAGCGACAGCAACAAAATGTTTTCTGTGCGAAAGCGAAGCGACAGCAACAAAATGTTTTCTGTGCGAAAGCGAAGCGACAGCAACAATTACGCCAAGGCGAAATTAATTAATCGTTCAAACAAACCGACTAGTCGGTATTAACCTATTTCAACGGGTGTCCAAACACCCGTTGAAATAAAGGAACTCAGTCTAAGAACGCCGCGTCCTGTGGTATTACCGAAATGACCGACATCGTGTCGGCCCTCGTGCAGGCCTAGGCACAAAGCCGATTCCGGACGCAATTACGCCGAGGCATAATTGATTTATTGCAACTGTTATCTGAACGAAATCTGCTATGGCAAATTTGAACTTAGGGGGACTAGGGATGAACTTTGAGCTAACGAAAGAGCAAGAGATGATTCGAGACATGGTGCGTGATTTTGCAGAAAAAGAAATTGAACCGTATGCTCGTGAGGTTGACGAGACATCGACAATGAGAATAGAGAGCTTTGAAAAAATGGCGGAACTAGGGTTATTAGGTATTCCATTCCCTGAAGAATACGGCGGTTCTGGTGGGGATACAGTTTCCTACGCAATAGCTGTTGAAGAGATTGGTCGTGCATGTGGGGGCACAGGTTTGAGCTATGCAGCAGCAGTTAGCCTAGGTGCTTCACCTATCTATAACTTTGGGACAGAGGAGCAAAAGCAGGAATGGCTTGTTCCGTTAGCGAAGGGTGAAACGTTAGGTTCATTTGGCTTAACAGAGCCCAATGCAGGTTCAGATGCCGGTGGGACACTTACAACAGCCGTAATTGATGGTGATGATTACATCATTAATGGTGAAAAATGCTGGATCACAAATGCTGGCCATGCACGTCAAATTATTGTGACAGCAGTGACAGGTAAACGTGAAGATGGTAAAAAAATTATCTCATCTATCATAGTACCAACCAATACTCCTGGCGTAACGATCAACTGCAATTACGACAAAATGGGCGTACGCGGCTCCAATACGTGTGAAATTGTTTTGCAAAATGTGCGTGTACCAAGAGCTAATCTTTTAGGGGATGAGAAACGCGGATTTAGTCAATTTTTAAACACTTTAGATGGAGGACGTATTTCCATTGCTGCATTATCCGTAGGTATTGCTCAAGCTGCTTATGAGAAATCATTAAAATACGCAAAAGAACGTGAACAATTTGGTGCACCAATATCCAAGCTACAGGCTATACAATTTAAATTAGCCGATATGGCGACGGAAATAGAGCTTGCGCGTACGTTAGTACATAAGGCGGCATGGCTTAAGGACCAAAAGAAACCATTTGGGAAGGAAGCAGCAATGGCAAAATTATTTGCTTCTGAAATGGGCTTCCGTACTTGTAATCAAGCAATTCAAATTCACGGTGGTTCAGGTTATATGAAAGAATACGATGTGGAGCGTCATCTGCGCGACATTAAGTTAATGGAAATCGGTGAGGGAACATCTGAAATTCAACGTCTCGTTATTTCTCGTCTAATTGGCTGTTAATCATAATTAAGGGGGATTTTCATGGCAGAGCTTGTGTATCAAACTATTGGTCAATTGCTAGATGAACAATCGAAAAAGTATCCACAGCGCGAAGCATTAGTGTATGCAGATAGAGATTTACGTATGACATATGAGGAGCTAAATCGTCAAAGTCGCCTAGTAGCGAGGGGATTAATGGCTCTTGGAATAGAGAAGGGTGAACATATTGCAGTGTGGACGACGAATGTTCCTGAATGGGTACAACTGCAATTTGGGACAGGAAAAATGGGTGCCCCAATCGTTACCGTAAATACTAATTACCGTGCAAGTGAGTTGGAATATTTACTAAAGCAATCCGATACGACAACGATATTTTTAATTGAAAATTATCGCGACCATTCATTTATGAATACACTGCAAGAGTTATGTCCAGAGCTTGAACATTGTGAACCAGGTAATTTGCAATCAAAGCGACTACCTTTATTGAAAAATGTTATTTTAATTGGCGAGACGAAATATCCCGGAGTGCTTAATTGGTCGGATGTTTTATCTGCTGCTGAGCAAGTAACAGAGGAGCAATTAGATCAGAGACAACAAGCACTTCATTATGATGATGTTATTAATATTCAATATACTTCGGGAACGACAGGTTTTCCGAAAGGGGTTATGTTAACGCATTACAACTTAGTCAATAATGCGATAAATATTGCGGAATGTATGCGATTAACTTCTGAAGATCGTTTATGCATACCTGTACCATTTTTCCACTGTTTTGGCTGTGTGATTGGAACATTAGCGATTACAACTTGTGGCGGAACGATGGTGCCTGTGCAGGAATTTTCACCTGCTGATGTGTTACGGACGGTTGAAAAAGAAAAATGTACCGCATTACATGGCGTGCCAACGATGTTTATCAGTGAACTTAATTTACCGAATTTTTCGTCTTTTAACCTATCGACATTACGTACAGGTGTAATGGCTGGCTCAAACTGCCCTATAGAGGTGATGAAGGCTGTTATCGACAAAATGGGTATGAAAGATATTACGATCTGTTATGGGCAAACGGAAGCTTCACCTGTAATTACGCAAACGAGATCAGATGACCCGCTATCTTTAAAAGTGGAAACAGTCGGTCGTGCATTGCCGAATCTAGAAGTGAAAATTGTCATTCCTGGTACAAACGAAGAAGCTGCGCCGAATGAACAAGGGGAGCTATGTACGAGAGGTTACCACGTCATGAAAGGTTACTATAATAACCCAGAAGAAACGCTTCTTGCAATTAATGAAGACAACTGGCTGCATACTGGGGATTTAGCAACAATGGATGAGGCTGGCTATATTCGTGTAACAGGGCGTTTAAAAGATATGATCATCCGTGGCGGTGAAAATTTATATCCTCGTGAAATTGAAGAATTCCTTTACACACATCCGAAAATTTCTGATGTGCAAGTTGCTGGTGTCCCTGATCCTATCTATGGGGAGGAAGCGGCAGCTTGGATTATTTTGCGGGAAGGCGAGGAAGCAACGGAGGAAGAGATTCGCGATTATTGTCGGGATAAAATTTCAAGACATAAAATCCCACGACATATTTTCTTTATCGATAACTACCCGATGACTGCATCAGGGAAAGTTCAAAAATATAGATTGCGTGAGAATTTTGTTGCCGTAGTGAAGTAAGAAAGGGGCCAGTGTTATGTTCAAGAAGGTTTTAATTGCAAATCGTGGAGAGATAGCAAGACGTATTATAAGAACATGCAAACGACTAAATGTTCAAACCGTTGCGGTGTATTCCGAGGCAGATGCTGCAAGCTTACATGTTAAAGATGCTGATGAGGCGTTTTGTATTGGGAAACCACCTGTTGCACAAAGCTATTTAAATATTGATCGTATTCTTGAAGTCGCTAAGGAAAGCGGTGCTGACGCTGTTCATCCCGGCTATGGCTTATTATCGGAGAACGCTGAGTTTGCTAAACGTTGTACTGAGGCGGGGTTAGTTTTTATTGGGCCAAGCGCCGCAGTTATTGCTTCAATGGGTAGTAAATTAGAAGCTCGTAAAACAATGAAGGCAGCGGGTGTCCCTATTGTTGAAGGTGTAGAGGCACCAGTGAAAGATGTAACAGAAGCTATTGAAATTGCTTCCCGTCTAGGTTATCCGATTATGTTGAAAGCCTCTGCTGGAGGTGGGGGTATCGGCATGCAGCTAGTTGAAAATGCTGAGGAATTAGCAAAAGCCTTTGAAGGGAATCAAAAGCGTGCACAGTCATTCTTTGGTGATGGCACGATGTATATGGAACGATTTATTGCTAACCCTCACCACGTCGAGGTACAAATTATTGCGGACCATGATGGTAATGTCGTACCGCTATTTGAACGTGAGTGCTCGATTCAGCGCAGAAACCAAAAAGTAGTTGAGGAAGCACCATCGCCATTCATTTCTGAAGAAACAAGATCGCGTATGCTAGATGCGTCAGTCAAGGCAGTTCAACATATTGGGTATGTAAATGCCGGAACGATTGAGTATTTAGTAGATGAACATCAAAATTTTTATTTTTTAGAGATGAATACACGCTTACAGGTGGAGCATCCGGTGACTGAGGAAATTACAAAGCTGGATCTGGTAGAAGAACAATTGAAGATAGCAGCAAAACAACCATTAGCATTTACACGTGATAGCATCCAAAAAAATGGGCATGCGATTGAAGTACGCATATATGCTGAAAATCCTTCAACCTTTTTCCCTTCTCCGGGCACAATCACGACGCTTGAATTACCTACGGGTGACGGGATTCGCCATGAATGTGGTGTAGTGGCTGGTTCTACGGTAACGCCTTTTTATGATCCGATGATTAGCAAATTAGTCGTTTGGGGAGAAACACGTGCAATTGCGTGTGAAAGGCTTATTGAAGCACTTAAAGCATATAAAGTAGAAGGAATTCAAACTAATATTCCGATGCTTTTAAAAACAGTCACTCATGAACAATTTTTAAAGGGCTATACAACAACTAAATTTGTGGATGAATATTATCTACCACAATTAGCAGAGACAAAATAAAGACTGGGGCTGTCCATATAACTTTCGATTTGGAAGAGTATTTCAGACAGCCCTGCTACTAAATATTTGGAGGGGTCACAATGGCAACAGTTAAAGCGAGTATGGCAGGAACAGTATGGAAAATCGTTGTAGCAGAAGGCGAGAAAGTGACAGCAGGACAAGATGTGGCAATTTTAGAGTCGATGAAAATGGAGATTCCCATTGCAGCAGAGGAAGATGGTGTGGTAACAAAAATCATGGCGAGCGAAGGGGATTTCATTAACGTTGATGATGATATTTTAGAAATCGAATAAGGAGGCTTCTTGATGCAGCTACCAAAGCATGTAACGTTAAAGGAAGTAGGTCCTCGTGACGGTTTGCAAAATGAAAAGGCGCATATGGCAACTACCGATAAAGTACAGCTAGTGAATTTACTTAGTCAAACTGGCTTGAATTATATCGAGGTAACGTCCTTTGTGCATCCGAAGTGGATTCCACAGCTAGCAGATGCAGTGGAGGTACTACAAGCCATTAAACGCCAAAAAGATATAACGTATGCAGCACTAGTACCGAATATGCGTGGCTTAGAACGTGCATTACAGGCTGATGTGGATGAAGTGAGCGTTTTTATGTCGGCGAGTGAAAGCCATAATAAAAACAATATTAATAAAACGATTAATGAAACATTTCCGATAGTAGAGGAAGTAGTTATAGGGGCAAAGGCAGCGCATAAAAAAGTGCGAGGTTATATTTCAACAGTGATTGGATGCCCATATGAAGGCTACATACAACCAGAAAAGGTTTTGCGAGTAACAGAAAAATTATTAGAAATGGGCATCGATGAAATTTCACTTGGTGACACAATTGGTGTTGGCGTACCAACACAGGTGGAAAGGCTTTTAGAAGAATTACTAAAAAGATATCCTGTAGAAAATTTTGCGATGCATTTTCATGATACACGTGGCACGGCACTAGCGAATATTGTGAAATCCTTAGAAATGGGGATTACCAAGTTTGATAGTGCACTTGGTGGGCTTGGGGGCTGTCCATATGCCAAGGGAGCATCAGGTAATGTAGCTACGGAAGATTTATTGTATTTATTAGATGAAATGGGTATTAAAACAGGTGTAGAACTCAATAAAGTGCTAGAGGCGACGCATTTTATTGAACAGAAACTAGGGAAGGCAGTTACATCTAAACAAATGGCGATTGCCCGTAATGAAAGGAGTGCGAGTCAATTATGACGCAACTCGTTCGTTTTGAATTATTAGACGGCAGCATTGGACTTATTACACTTTCAAGGCCAGAAGCTGCAAATGCAATGTCTGTACAATTACTCCAAGAACTTAGTGCGACATTCGACAAAATTAATGGCGATCCGGCAGTGCGAGTTGTCTTGCTAACAGGAGCAGGGGAAAAAGCTTTTTGTGCAGGTGCAGATTTAAAAGAACGGAAAGGAATGTCAGACCGACAAGTTAAGCAAATTGTGCATTTAATCGGTGCAACAGTGGCAAAAGTAGAAGCACTCGCTCAGCCCGTTATTGCCGTATTAAATGGCGTTGCTTTTGGTGGTGGACTCGAACTAGCGTTAGCCTGTGATTTACGTATTGCAGCTTCCCGTGCAAAGATAGGCCTCACGGAAACATCTCTCGGGATTATTCCTGGAGCAGGAGGTACACAGCGACTTCCTCGGCTCATTGGTATTGGAAAAGCAAAAGAACTAATTTATACGGCCCGTCGATTAAATGCACAGGAAGCAAAAGACTACGGTATTGTAGAGTATGTTTTTGAAGGACATGAAGTATTTGAAAAGGCTCAACAGCTAGCACTTGAAATGGCAAAAAATGCACCACTATCTTTAGTACAGGCGAAAATTGCTATTAATCAAGGGGGCGAGGTAGATTTAGCTACTGGTTTAAAAATCGAATCTCTCGCATATAGTGCTCTGATCCCTACGGAAGATCGTTTAGAGGGTTTGCTTGCCTTCCAAGAAAAGCGAGCACCACAATATTTAGGGAAATAAGAAACGATATTATTAATTATTTATGCAAAGGCGTAACCGATTGGGCAAAAAGGAGGAATTAACTATGAGCAATGTATCGACAGAAAATACGACTAAAGCAATGAAGGAACAAATTTTAGCAGGTGGTCTGCCAAAATATCACGATAAAAATGCACAACAAGGGAAGCTATTTGTGCGTGAACGACTCGAATTATTATTAGATGATGGACTTCAATCAGAGGATGGTCTGTATGCAAACTGCTTAGCTGGCGATTTACCGGCAGATGGCGTAGTAACAGGAATCGGTAAAATCCATGGTCGTACTGTTTGTGTTTTAGCAAACGATTCGACGATTAAAGCTGGCTCTTGGGGTAAACGTACAGTAGAAAAAATGATTCGTATTCAAGAAACAGCAGAAAAGCTAAATTGCCCGTTATTGTATCTAGTCGATTCAGCAGGTGCACGTATTACAGATCAATTAGAAATGTTCCCTGGTCGAAGAGGAGCAGGGCGTATTTTCTATAATCAGGTAAAGCTTTCAGGTAAAATCCCTCAAATATGCTTATTGTTTGGACCATCAGCTGCAGGTGGTGCATATATCCCTGCATTCTGCGATATCGTAGTAATGGTAGAGGGTAACGCATCCATGTATTTAGGATCTCCACGTATGGCGGAGATGGTGATCGGTGAGAAGGTAGATTTGGAAACAATGGGTGGAGCGAAAATGCATTGTTCCGTTTCTGGCTGCGGAGATGTACTAGCGAAAACGGAGCAGGAAGCTATTACTTATGCTCGTAAATATTTAGGTTATTTTCCGAGTAACTATTCAGAGTGCAGTAAGGTTGAGGCACCAAAGCCACCAGCTTCATTTGATAAGTCCATTGAAGAACTAATACCAAAAAATCAAAACGTTCCATTTGATATGTATAAGTTAATTGACCGTATTATTGATGAAGATTCGTTTTGTGAAGTAAAAAAATTATTTGCTCCAGAATTAATTACAGGGCTTGGACGTATTAACGGGCAACCTGTTGGTATTATCGCCAACCAACCTCGTGTAAAGGGAGGCGTCTTGTTCCACGATTCAGCCGATAAAGCGGCAAAGTTTATTTCACTTTGTGACGCGTTTAATATACCACTTCTTTTCCTTGCAGATGTACCAGGTTTTATGATCGGTACGCAAGTTGAAAAAGCAGGGATTATACGCCATGGTGCGAAAATGATTTTTGCGATGAGCGAGGCGACTGTTCCTAAACTAACGGTTATTGTTCGTAAAGCATATGGTGCAGGGCTGTATGCAATGGCAGGTCCTGCTTTTGAGCCAGACTGCTGTATTGCGCTATCCAACGCACAAATTGCCGTAATGGGTCCTGAAGCTGCAGTCAATGCAGTTTACGCAAATAAAATTGCTGAACTTCCAAAAGAGGAGCAGGCAAGCTTTATTGCAGAGAAACGCAAGGAATATCAAGAGGAAATCGATGTCTATCGTCTAGCTTCAGAGCTTATCATTGATGATGTTATTGAGCCAAATGATTTAAGAAAAGCACTTGAATCACGTTTAGAGCTTTATATGTCGAAGTACCTATTATTCTCAGAGCGCAAGCATGGAGTAAATCCAGTATAAAGCCATTTATAAAAAAGCTGTCTCGGTGAGGCAGCTTTTTACTGTATAGAGAATGCAAATGGACGTGTCGGAATATAAATATATTGTTAGCTATTGCATGGGGAGGTAGTGCATATTAAAATATGAGGAGGATAAAGGGAAGTAGGTGGTATAGGCATGCAAAAAAATAACATATCAAATGCGCAAGGTGATGCCAAGCTACCATTACCTTATCGTGCATTGATAGATACATATTATCTACCATTAAAGATAGCAGGTTGGATATTTTTTAGTATCTATTCAACTATAGCTTTTTATAAATTGGTCATTGATCGTCTAGTGAATGTTTTCATTATATTAGTCAAGGGCGAATATACTTTTGTAGAATTAGGGCTTTTTGATTATAGTGATTGGCGATTAACAACAAATTTTGTTCCCTTTGAAACAATTCTTCGTTATATAAATTACTCCCAATATTTTAATCTGGACATCATTATTATCAATTTACTCGGCAATTTATTAATATTTACTCCGATGGGCTTTTTACTACCATTATTATCGAAAAAGTACCGTAAAGCTTGGTCAATTATATGTGTAGGGTTTTTCTCCAGCCTAGCGGTAGAAACCGTACAATTTATTTTTAGAGTTGGGTCAGCAGATATTGATGATTTGATTTTAAATACGCTTGGAGCATGGCTTGGCTATTTAGCCTATAAAAGTATCCTTATTAAACCTAAAAATAATAGATAGAAACAGCCTTTGTCCAAGGGCTGTTTTTTTGTGTGCTACAGTAACACTTTTTTAGGGAGTGATAATAGTAATAACTTTTATTGAAATTAAACATTAATCAAATGCCGCCTCAATTTATGGTGATGAGCCACATTTAAGTAATTAATGGATAAAAACAGGTTATTATTAAGGTCTTTATACTCACCAGTTTGAAAGTTAATTATTTCTTTAGGAGGTTAGTAGCAATTTGCTCTTGAATTTAATTGGGAAAATTCCGATAATGAGTGTACAGAAACTGTTTAGATGATCTATGTATAGTAAATAGAGGATATGATCATATTTTTTATTTATCTTGCATATTAAATTAGAAAAGCCGAGGTGAATTATATGAAACTATCAAGTTTAATAGAACAAGAAAGAATTCCATTACCCTATAATCGTAAAAAGATGTTACAGAGAAAAGAAGCAAGTGATGCATATCGGAAAAACGCACTGTATTTTCAGCCAAAGAAAAATCCGTTATTGCTTGAGCTAGAAAATTTACTGCTAGGGCACACAGATCAAGATCTCTACGAACAACAAAAAGAGGAAGCAAAAGAAGTTACCCCTCAACAGCAAGCAATCATTCAAGATTTGCAGCAAACGAAAAAGGATGTGCTTGCTCATGAACAAGCGCATAAGGCTGTGAATAGTGATGCCCTTGAATCATCTTCTAATTTACAGCTAAAACATGTAGATGAAGAAGGAGCTCCAGTAGTTGAAACGAATGCTAGTGACATGTTACTAATTCTAGAGAAAGTGCGTAATGCAGCGTTAGCACCAGCACAGCCATCACCACAGGCTATACAAGTAGCGATAAATGCAAATGCTCACATACAGCGTATGCAGGCACAGTTACATGGTCATAAGGTAGATGAAAGTGAACTAGGTCATCATGAGCCTGCTTTTGTGGGGGAAGTAATGGACGTCAAGGTACCAGAACGTTTTTCGAAGGAATTGAAATTAGATCCATTTGCAGATACAATTTTCGGTATGAGTGATGGGGAGGCATTTAAGGCGCGAACTTTTAAAAACGCTTCTGAAAAATATGCCGCTCATATTCAAATGGCGAAAAATGGGTATCATCCAGGAACAGATTCTATGTTCTCTATGATAGCCTAGTGTTAGAGATGGGAGATTGTTAACATGGCGAAGGCAAAGCATGCGAAGACAAATGCTATCAGATTGTTGGAGCAGCAAAAAATACAATTTGAAGTAATTGAATACGAGACTAGCGACGGTCAGGTTGATGGAATTTCAGTTGCGGAAAAAATTGGACATCCGGTTTCTCGTGTTTTTAAAACACTAGTAGCAAAGGCAAGTGCACAAAAGCTTTTTGTCTTTGTTATTCCTGTGGCTGAAGAGCTTGATTTAAAAGCAGCGGCCAAAGTCGTTGGTGAGAAAAAAATCGAAATGCTTGCTGTTAAAGAATTACTTGGTTATACAGGCTATGTACGAGGCGGATGCTCTCCAGTCGGGATGAAGAAGCTTTACCCGACAGTTATTGATGCATCGGCTCAAGAACAAGGAAGTATTATTGTTAGTGCAGGAAAAATCGGCATGCAAGTCCATCTACAATTAGATGATTTAGTCGCTGTGACGAAAGCAAAGCTTGCACCAATTTCAACTACCCAGGAATGATTTGTGGTAGTTTTTTTATTTGGATTGAATAGGGACAATCCGTTTGGCTAAGAGGGAAAACGACAATCCACTCGGCTAAAGGGGAACTGCTCTGCTATTTATAATCCGCCAAGAGAAGGTATAACTTATCCACTGGTAAACGCATTTTCTTGGATGTTTCTAGTGGGGGCGCTGAGACGCATATATCGATTTTTGTAGAAAATATGGTACAGTTAGAGCAATAGTGTACATAAGTGAGGGATATGCCGTGCGGAAGATTATGGGGTGGCGTTGGACGTTTTTTATTGGTGGATTAATGGTTATGTCACTTGGTATTACGATGTCCATTAAAGGGAAAATCGTAGGAACAAGTCCTTGGGATGTGTTGCATGTAGGTTTATTTCAGAACTTTGGTTTATCAATCGGTACTTGGTCTATTTTAACTGGGCTTTTTATTGTAGTATCTACCTCAATTGTTTTGCGAGAATGGCCAAAGGTAGGGACATGGCTTAATATGCTACTAATCGGGTCATTTATAGATGTCTTTAATTGGTTAATACCGTCTACAAATAATTATGGCTTACAGGTAGCGTATTTTGTAGTTGGTTTATTTGTTTTAAGCTTTGGCTGTGGTATGTATATTGCACCGAATATGGGAGCAGGACCACGGGATACATTAATGATGATTCTTGTTGAAAAGTTTGGCGGGACGATTAAAACTGCGCGAATGGGTATTGAGGTGCTTGTCACTATTTTTGGCTGGTTACTTGGTGGTCCTGTTGGCCTCGGTACGGTAATCATTGCTTTAACATCAGGCTATATTGTGCAATATTCTTTACCTTATTGTCGGAAGGTATTAATGAAGTGTATTGGCAATGTCGAGGAGATGAAGCCGTTCTATTAAATAGGAAGCTACTTTTATCTGTGAAAGATAGAAGTAGCTTTTCATTTTTTTAAAAGCTGCTTCATATAATGCAAGGCATAAGGTAAAGGGGGAGCGATATTGAACGGAAATGTGACCTATTATTTTGGACACGCACTGACGGGGCAAGGAATTAAACATTTATATAAAGAAATGATGGATGAGGCGGAATTAGTTTATATTTTGCAGGGGGCGCCGACGTTTAAAGGATCAGAGCTTCTGAAAGAGCTTGGTTATTTTTATGTCAAGCAGGGCTTCGCAGTAGAATGGTTTAAACATGCTTTACTAGAGAATATTGTTGAGGCGGTGTATGTTCAAGGGTGTAACCGACTATTTGTATGGTCATCGGAATGGGGTATTGAGCCAATTTTTCTTGGAACGAAGCATCGCGTGATGTCATTTTATGATTGTTTAGAAGAAATCCAGCTTGAAAGGATTGGCGAACAGCTTGCTGATGCAATGAACGAACGAGAATTATGGCATGAAAAGTGTATTTCAATGCTTAATAAAGCTATAAAGATTCATGATGATTGGGAGATCGTTACACAGAGCTGTATGAACTGGCAGGCATTAAATGACCAAGTTGAAATGTTAAAGACCGATGTTTTTCAATCAATCGAATTAAATAAAACAGGAATGCGCACTCATCGCTTACTTGGAACATTAACACCAAGGGGCGCAGAAAATACAGTGGAAAGCATAACAAAAAATTTAGCTCGAAGATTAATGATTAAAGGTAAGCCAGGGACAGGTAAATCTTCTTTAATGAAGGGAATAGCAGATGAAGCAAATGAGAGAGGGCTAGATGCACAAATTGTTTGGTGTGGCTTAGATGCTGGCTCTGTTGACATGGTCATTATCCCGGAATTAAATTTGTGTATCTTTGATAGTACAGAGCCACATGTCTTTGACCCACAGGACGGAAGATTAGGGGATGAAATTTTTGATATCGGGAAACATTGTGCACTTTCACAGGAAGCGGAAGCTAAAATCGTAGATATTCAGGCAAAGTATAAAGAAGCCATTCAGGATGCAATGGGTTATTCGAAGCGTTATGCGGAAGCAGAGTATACAGTTCGTCGATTATTAGATAATTGTGTATCGTCATCTCTTTGGAAAGAAAGAACTGCCCCACTATTCGAAAGATTAACAAAGTAATGTTTCGAATAGTGTGCTTGTGCTACACTAGGAGCTAGAACAGTTTTCCTAGGAAAGGATGATACGCTTGTCAAAAGTATTGAATGCATTTTTAGATGAAAACCTACAAGCCTTACACAATCAAGGCTTATACAATGAAATTGACCCAGTAGAAGGAGCGAACGGACCGATCATTCAGGTACGTGGCCAAAATCTAATCAATCTATCTTCAAATAATTACCTGGGCTTAGCAACGAATGAAGAATTAAAGCGTATTGCCAAAGAAACAATTGAGACATACGGTGTGGGAGCGGGAGCAGTTCGCACGATTAACGGTACACTCGATTTACACGTGAAATTGGAGGAAAAGCTTGCTGAATTTAAAGGAACAGAAGCAGCGATCTCTTACCAATCAGGTTTTAACTGTAATATGGCAGCTATTTCAGCTGTTATGGATAAAAATGATGCGATTCTTTCAGACCAATTAAACCATGCATCTATTATTGATGGCTGTCGTTTATCACGTGCGAAAATTATCGCCTATAATCACTCGGATATGGACGATTTACGTGCAAAGGCAAAGGAAGCAAAAGAATCGGGCTTATACAATAAAGTCATGGTCATTACGGATGGCGTATTCTCAATGGATGGTGATATTGCAAAATTACCAGAAATCGTTGAGATTGCGAAAGAGTTTGATTTAATTACGTATGTCGATGATGCACATGGCTCAGGTGTAACTGGTAAAGGGAAGGGGACAGTGAAGCATTTCGGTTTAGAAAAAGAAATCGACTTCCAAATTGGTACACTGTCTAAAGCAATTGGCGTTGTGGGTGGATATGTAGCTGGTAAGAAGAATTTAATTGACTGGTTGCGAGTGCGTTCACGTCCATTTTTATTCTCAACAGCATTACCACCAGGCGATGTAGCAGCGATTACTGCGGCAGTCCAAATGCTGCTTGACTCGACAGAGCTACATGATAAGCTTTGGAAAAATGGCAACTATTTAAAAGCAGGTCTTGCTAAGTTAGGCTTTAATATTGGTGAATCTGAAACGCCGATTACACCATGTATTATTGGCGATGAAAAGCTTACGCAGGAATTTTCACGTCGTTTATTTGAAGAGGGTGTCTATGCGAAATCAATCGTTTTCCCAACGGTTCCAAAAGGCACAGGTCGTGTTCGTAATATGCCTACAGCGGCGCATACAAAAGAAATGCTTGATGATGCGCTAGCCATCTATGAAAAGGTTGGTCGTGAGCTAGGCGTAATTCAATAATAAAAAAGGGCTGCCTCAATAGAGGTAGCCCTTTTTTGAGGTTGAGATGAATTGAGTGGCTAAAGCGACGGAAAGAAAAGCTAAAGCGACGGAAAGAAAAGCTGAAGCGACGGAAGGAAGAGCTGAAGCGACGGAAGGAAGAGCTAGAGCGACGGATAGAAAGGTCGAAGAGACGGAAAGAAAGCAGAGCGACGGAAAGAAGAGTCAAAGCGACGGAAGGAAGAGCCAGAGCGACGGAAAGAAGGGTCGAAGTGACGGAAAGAAAGCAGAGCGACGGAAAGAAGAGCCGAAGAGACGGAAAAAATCGCCAGAGCGACGGAAAGAAGAGCCGAAGTGACGGAAAGAAAGCAGAGCGACGGATAGAAAAGTAGAAGCGACGGAAAGAAGAGCCAAAGCGACGGAAGGAAGAGCCAGAGCGACGGATAGAAAGGTCGAAGCGATCGAAGGAAAGCAGAGAGACGGATAGGAAAGTAGAAGCGACGGAAAGAAGAACCAGAGCGACGGATAGAAAGGTCGAAGAGACGGAAAGAAAGCAGAGCGACGGAAAGAAGAGCTAAAGCGACGGATAGAAAGGTCAAAGTGACGGAAGGAAGAGTCGAAGTGACGGATAGAATAGTCAAAGTCGTGGATAGAGCAGCCAAAGTCGTGGGTAGAACCGTCAAAGTTGTGGATAGAACAACCAAAATCGTGGATAGCCCCGCCAGAGTGACGGATAGAAAGGTCGAAGAGACGGAAAGAAGAGCCAGAGCGACGGAAAGAAGAGCCGAAGTGAAGGAAAGAAAGGTCAGAGCGACGGAAGGAAGAGTCGAAGAGACGGAAAGAAAGTAGAGTGATGGAAAGAAGAGCCGAAGTGAAGGAAAGAATCGCCAGAGCGACGGAAAGAAGGGCCGAAGTGACGGAAAGAAAGCAGAGTGACGGAAAGAAAGTAGAGCGACGGAAAGAAGAGCCGAAGAGACGGAAAGAAAGGTCAGAGCGACGGAAGGAAGAGTCGAAGAGACGGATAGAAAGCAGAGAGACGGATAGAATAGTCAAAGTCGTGGATAGAGCAGCCAAAGTCGTGGATAGAGCAGCCAAAGTCGTGGATAGAACCGTCAAAGTCGTGGATAGAACAGCCAAAATCGTGGATAGCCCCGCCAGAGTGACGGAAAGAAAAGCCAAAATGACGGAAGCCACCGCCAAAACGACGGAAGCCACCGTCAAAGCAACAAAAAAGTCGTCCCAAAAGGATTGATAGCTTTATTTCGAGTGAATGGCTTTCGCTTCTTTTAGCTGTTTGTTGCGCTCATCAGTCACATGTAATGATTTTAAAATCTCTTCATCATCTTGTCCCAATGTATACTTCTGTCTCAGGATCAATATCCACATTGTATTCACGTTTGTAGAAGTCAGCTGCTGCTTGACGTAATTCTGCGATACCACGAAATGGAGAGTATTTATGATTTTGAGGATTGTCAGCTGCCTCCTGTAGTGCTTGAATAATATGGGGAGGAGTAGGCTGATCTGGATTGCCTTGACCAAGATTGATAACATCGCGCCCTTCTGCTAGAGCAGCGTTTACTTTTTGCACAAGTGCTGCAAAAAATTGAGTTGGGAATTGCTGTAGTTTTTTTGAGAATTCCATGCATGTTCACCTTTTTCAGAATATAATAATTATTAAAGAATACTATTACTTTTTTTACTAGTTGTTTAGAGCTTTTTCAGTTAATTAAAAACTACTGGTGATTAAAAGTGACCTAATAATACGTATATGAGGTGAGAAAATTGAACAAAGTCTCATATTTTATCGTCAATGCTTTTACTACAGAGCTTTACAAGGGAAACCCCGCTGCAGTATGTTTACTTGATACAGCAATACCTGAGTCGACCATGCAGAAAATTGCTCAGGAGATCCCCGTACCAACAACAGCTTTTGTCCAAAAGAAGGATAATGATTTTTTTCTTAGATGGTTTACGCCAGCAAAGGAAATACCGATTTGTGGACATGGGACAATTGCTAGTGCTTTTTTACTTTGGAAAAAAGGGATTGTACCCGTCAATTCTTCTATTACATTCCAAACTTTTAGTGGCCCTTTGCAAGCGATTTGGTTTAATGAGTTAGTTGAAATAACAATTCAAAAGTATCGGTTAGAAGAGATTGAATGTCCTTTGGAGCTTGAAGAATGGCTTGGTATGAAGCCAACATATGTAGGGAAAACAGAATTGGATTATATAGTGGAGCTAAGTCACGAAGAATATATTGCAGATTTCAAAGCTAATTTTCATGCGATGAAACAGTTCCCTGTACGTGGTGTTTGTATTACGAGTATTTCTAAGGATGAAGGGATTGATATTGTTTCAAGATTTTTTTCTCCAGCACAAGGCATTGATGAAGATCATGTAAATGGTTCCACTCATGGTGCATTAGGACCTTACTGGTGTGAAAAATTATCAAAAGAAAGCATCGTTAGCAAACAGCTTTCAAAACGTGGTGGATTATTATACGTTACGCCAAAAATAAAAGATGTGGCAATTGCGGGCTCGGCAGTTCGAGTATTAAGTGGTGAAATATTAATCTAAACATAGAGCTAAAACTATGGCAGTAAGTTTGTTTTATTGTAGTATAAAATACAGAAAAGTACAGTCTAGAGGAGGACTAACAATGAAAATAGGGTGTATCCAATTAAATGTAGGCTTCGGTAAAGTAGAAGAAAATTTTGCTCGCGCTGAGGACAAGATTCGTGAAGCGGCAAAACAAGGTGCAGAAATTATTGTACTACCAGAAATGTGGAATACAGGTTATGCACTTGAACGTTTACCGGAGCTTGCAGATGTTGATGGAGAGCGTTCGAAAGCATTTTTATCAGATCTAGCCAAAGAACTGGGTGTACATATTGTTGGTGGCTCTGTTTCGACGAAGAAGGGCGATAAATTTTACAATACGATGTATACGTTTGATAAATATGGTGAACTAGTAGGTGAATATAGCAAGGCGCATCTTTTCCGTTTAATGGACGAGCATTTATATTTAGAAGCCGGGGATGAAATGAATCGCTTTGCACTGGGAGACATCGAGGCTGCGGGTGTGATTTGCTATGATATTCGCTTCCCTGAATGGCTACGCGCTCACGCTTTAGAGGGTGCAAAGGTATTGTTCGTCCCAGCACAATGGCCAACACCACGTATTGATCATTGGAAAACATTGCTACAAGCACGTGCTATTGAAAATCAATGCTTCGTGATCGCGGTTAATCGTATTTCGAAAAAGGTAGAAAACTTCAATGGTCAATCTATGATTATTCAGCCGTGGGGCGAAGTACTTTGGGTTGGCGCGGAGGATGAAGAGGTCGCTGTCATTGATGTGGACTTTTCGATTGTTGATGAAGTACGAGGTAGAATTCCTGTTTACGACGACCGCAGACCTGGATTATATAGTGGGGTAGTTGCTGGAAATTAGCATGATGGGCACGCTCAAGGAGCAAAGTGATCTTGAGCGTGCCATCGCCGCTAAACCCGAGAACATCGCCGCTAAACCCGAGAACATCGCCGCTAAACCCGAGAACATCGCCGCTAAACCCGAGAACATCGCCGCTAAACCCGAGAACTAAGATTTTTCCTCGATTAAAGAGTTAGCGAGCAACATAAATTCAAGTGTAATCCGATTATGCCCCTTCATGAAATTTTCACCTAAGAGACTCTCAAGTTTGTTTAAACGATGATAGAGCGTTTGGCGTACGATGAACAATTGATTGGCTGTTTGCTGTTTGGAGCCATTCGTTTGTAAGTATACCTGCAGTGTTTCTAACAGCTTACTGTTATATTTTTTATCGTATTCAATAACAGGTTGCAAATAATCTTGTATGACTTCCTGTAAATTTACTTGCATCTGTAATTTATAGATTAAGTGATACAAATGTAAATCATCGTAAAAATAAGAAGTTGTTTGTACTTTACTGCAAATATACAATGTTTCGAGCGCAGTTTGATAGCTCTTCGGAATTTCTTTTACGTCTGCAATGACTTTGCCGATAGCTACTTGATAACCCTGAACCATTTGTTTTTTATAAAAGTCGGTTTGTTGGAGAGAAGATACTAACGTATTTAATAATTCGCGACTCGCTTTACTATCCTTCGCATGGAGTAAAATAAAAATGACATAGCTTTTTCTCTCAAATAAAAATGGTATAAATCCATTTTGCTCAAAAAGGTTTCGATAGTAGAGCTTACTATAGACAATATCCTCTTGTACCTTAGAGACGGCATTAGGAGATGCTAAAATAAAGACAGCTCCGCTAGAAAAATGATAGTTAGAATGATGTGCTACGATAAATTTATAAATTTCCTCTTTCGATAGTTTTTGATCGATCCAATC
The DNA here is from genome assembly GCF_001708185.1 of Lysinibacillus xylanilyticus. Taxonomy (GTDB): domain Bacteria; phylum Bacillota; class Bacilli; order Bacillales_A; family Planococcaceae; genus Lysinibacillus; species Lysinibacillus xylanilyticus_A. The sequence continues at coordinate 137,208 of NZ_MDDN01000006.1, forward strand.
CGCTAAAATAGAGGCATCCTCAATGTCCCTTTTCTCCTCAATATAAAATTCCCGCATTAATAGCTGTGCTAACGCAGTAGCTGTTCGGTCTAAAATAAGTAATTCAAATTCTGAGAATCGACCATCTTCCCTATAGAGAGATAAATCTGCATAATGCTGATCAAAAATAAAGATTGGTTCATTTTTAAATACTGATGCTGTTTTTTTTATCGTTAATAGTTGTTGGCGTTTATTGTGCGACTTATTTGGAAAGAAGATAGGCTCTCGACCTTTAATAGAAAAGATGATTTGTGTCTTTAATTCATTATATATATTTTGTAAAATATCTTCCGCGGTTTGCCCTAATAGAGCATTTTTATTTAACGTTTGAGAATAGGATTCTAAAGTGGAAATCATTAAATATTGTTGATTCATTATTTGGCTATGTAAATCCTGTGTAATGCGGACAAAAGGAACCGTATCATGAAAAACGATGATAGGGAAGTTGTGACGGTTGGCGATAGCTACGATCACTTCCGGGATGGTTTGTATGGAAGTTCCATATTCAATGCACAATGCAGCGCAATTTTTTTTGATTAAGGACTCTACAAAAAAGATAAAATCCTCTAGGCGATGCTGAAGACTTATCCCTGTTGTTAAGACCAATTCCTCACCAGCTAGAAAATTATCTACTTGGATAATTTCGATGACATGGGCCCATTTTACAATCCGTAACAATCCATCCTCACCAGCTACGACCTCCGCACTTTGAAAATATGTATTTTCTAATACATCTTTCACTTGAAGCTTAAACATTTTTATCCTCCTTCCTTTTAACACAAATCCTTGCTTAGTTTTCTAATTAATGCGCGATTTCAGCTTGAATAGACAAAAATAATATGTTTTGTGAATATTAAATCTATTTTACATTATGTTTAAAACAAAAGTATAGAATTTTACAGTTTGTCTATTACTTCGACTCTATGGAACTTGTAAAATTTTTGTAAGCAATAATTTTAATAAAAGACGTAACAGAGCCGTGGAATCGATGACCCAAAAGAGAAAGTCGCCTGACCCGATAGATGAAGCAGCTCTATTTTCCAAAAGGAAGAATTAGATTTTAAACAACAATAAATGAGGAGTGGGGAAATTATGACAGTTCAACAAAAAATAAAAACGCTATCACATTTTATCAATGGTATTGAAACAGCTGGTACAAGTGGTCGTTATTCGGAAGTTTATAATCCAACAACAGGAGAGATCATCGCACAAGTTCCGTTAGCAACAAGAGATGAGGTGAAGCAGGCGATCCAACTAGCAAAGTCAGCCTTCCCTGCATGGAAAAGGACATCGATTGGCAAACGAGTTGAGGTTTTACATCGTTTCCGTCAGTTATTAATAGAAAGACAGGATGAGCTAATTGAAGTGATTTGTGAGGAAAGTGGGAAAACAAAGGAAGATGCTAAAGGGGAAATTGTTCGTGGCATTGAATCTGTAGATATGGCAATAAGTGCCCCGCAAATGCTGAAGGGGGAATATTCCGTTAATGTAGGCGGCAATATTAATGCCTTCTCTGCAAAATCACCACTTGGGGTTGTTGCGACAATTGCGCCGTTTAATTTCCCTGTCATGGTCCCACTTGCAATTACAAGTATGGCTGTAGCGGTTGGCAATGCCGTCATTTTAAAGCCGTCTGAGCGCGTGCCAATTTCGGCATTATATTTAAGTAGATTATGGAAAGAGGCAGGGCTGCCAGATGGAATTTGGACAGTCATGAATGGCGATAAAGATGCGGTAAATGAACTGCTAGAAAATAAAGAGATACAAGCAATTTCATTTGTTGGATCAACACCGGTTGCAGAGTATATTTACCAAACAGGAACGAAGCATAATAAACGTGTCGCTGCATTTGGTGGTGGGAAAAACTTTATGATTGTTATGCCGGATGCAAACCTGGAGCAAACAGCTAATGCCTTTTTAGGTGCAGCATTTGGAGCCGCGTCCCAGCGTTGTATGGCCATTTCGGGGGCGATCGTTGTTGGGGGAGATATTGAAAAACGCTTTACAGAGATATTAAAGGAGAAGATTTTGAAATTAAAGGTTGGTTCATATACAGATGACGAAGTTGATTTTGGTCCAGTTATTACGCAACAATCAAAAGATACCATTGTTCGATATATAGACGAAGCTATTACAGAAGGTGCAAATCTTGTCACGGACGGGCGGAAACCGAAAATATGTGAAACATCTAAAGGCTTTTATCTTGGACCAACATTGTTAAACAATGTAACACCAAAAATGACTATTTTTAAAGAAGAGGTTTTTGGTCCTGCGCGTATTATTGTGGGCGTTGAAACTTTACAAGAAGCTATTGATTTAATTAATGATCACGAACTTGGGAATGGTGTCACGATGTTTACGAGTAGTGGTTCGGCGGCCCGTAAATTCCAAGAAGAAATTGAAGTAGGTATGGTAGGCGTGAATGTTCCGATTCCAATTCCAGTTGGCTATCACAACTTTGGTGGTTGGAAGCGATCGAAGTTTGGTGAAGGGCATATGTTCGGACCTGACCAAGCTCGGTTCTTTACGAAAGCGAAAACGATTTCTGAAAGATGGCCAGACGAAACAGAGGGTACGACAAGTTCATTCGCGTTCCCGAGTAATAACGATGTGAATAAGTGAACATAACATAAGGGGGTGTATCGATATGGTTCAAGTAAATCTTAAAAGTGATGTTTTAAAGAAAGATGAACAATATGTATGGCATTCAATGAAACCTTACAATCCACAAGCAACATATGTAGTAGAAAAATCAAATGGCGCGAGAATTGTTGATACAGAGGGAGTTGAATACATCGATGCAATGGCAGGATTATGGTGTGTAAACGTAGGCTACGGACGCAAGGAATTAGCAGATGTTGCACATGAGCAGATGCTGAAAAATGCATATGCACCATTATCGCAAGGACATTTACCAGCAGTTGAACTGGCTGAAAAGATTAATGAAATGCTTGGGGGAGATTATGTTATTTTCTTCTCTAATAGTGGGTCAGAGGCTAATGAAACCGCGTTTAAAATTGCGCGCCAATATCATCAACAAAAAGGACAGAGCTCGCGTTATAAAATTGTTTCCCGCTACCGTGCATATCATGGCAATTCTTTTGGTGCTTTAGCTGCTACAGGGCAAGCGGAACGAAAGTATAAGTATGAGCCATTATCTCCTGGCTTTATCCATGTAGCGCCACCTGATCAATATCGAGAATATGAAAGTGACACACTTGCTCCAATGGATTTAGCAAGCGTAAAAGCTGTAGACAAGACGATGACATGGGAGCTAAGTGAAACAATAGCCGCTATGATTTTAGAGCCAATTATTACAGGTGGGGGCGTCATCATGCCTCCGGAAAATTATTTAAAGGGTATTGAGGAAGTGTGTAAAAAACATGGGGCTTTAATGATTGTAGATGAAGTAATATGTGGCTTTGGTCGAACAGGTAAGCCATTTGGATTTATGAACTACGGTGTTAAACCAGATATTATTACAATGGCAAAAGGAATTACAAGTGCTTATTTACCATTATCAGCAACAGCAGTGAAACGTGAAATTTATGAAGCATTCACTGGCTCTGATGCATACGGTTATTTCCGACATGTCAATACATTTGGTGGATCACCAGTATCTTGTGCGGTCGCATTAAAAAATATTGAGATTCTTCAGCGAGAAGCATTATTTGAAAGATCTAGCGAGGTTGGAGCTGCTACTCTGCAAGCGCTTCAGGAAGCGTTGGGAAATCACCCGAACGTTGGGAATGTTCGGGGAAAAGGTTTATTAATTGGCATAGAATTAGTTGTTGATAAAGCGTCGAAGGAGCCTTTACCAGTAGATAAAGTAAATGCTGTTATTGCTGCATGTAAGGAGCAGGGTGTTATTTTAGGTAAAAATGGTGCAACTGTTGCAGGCTTCAATAACGTATTAACATTATCTCCACCTCTTAATATTGTACAAGAGGATCTTGATACAATCATAAAAGCTGTCATTGATAGTATTCATAAAGTGAAGCTTAATTAGTGGTGTTTTGTAGATAAATTACTGCCTGTAAAAAAAGTAAAACTGTCTCTTAAGTTCAAGTAGAAACTTTTGAGACAGTTTTTTGATTGTCTTATAGCACAAGAAAGGCGAGGCAGTATGAGTTTGAACAACGCTCCTCCTGTTAGAAAAGTGTCATTCATACACAACTTCACTTACTCTTTTGTTGTTTTAAATAAGTAGCCACTATAAGAATTGTAGATAATCATAACAATGCCCATTAACATGAAATTTGATATGAGTGAACTTCCGCCATAGCTTAAAAATGGTAATGTCATACCTGTTACAGGTAAAAGTCCAATTGTCATACCGATATTTTGTGTAATTTGGAAGGCTAATAAACTAGAGATACCTGCTCCCATCAACGTCATAAATGGGTCTTTTGCTTCTACTGTAATGAGAACAATACGGTAAATGACAAAAAATAAAAGAGCAATGACAAATGCCCCTCCAATGAACCCGAGCTCTTCAGCGATGTTTGCGAAAATGAAATCTGTATGCTTTTCTACGACATAGACATTATTGTTCATGTATCCCTTACCAGTAAACCCTCCTGAACCTATTGCTAAAAATCCCTGCCTAGTTTGATAAGATGAATCCAGATGCTCATAAGGCTGCAACCAGCCATAAATGCGAGAAATTTGATGCCCTGATAATTTATTTAATATTTTATCTGTAAAAAATTCATTAAATTTTACATAAAGAATAACCACAACGCTGAGAATTGAAACTGGAATGGCAGTAAAGATTATAAGCAATTTTCTTTGTATACCTGAAAAGAAAATCATCGGTATAATCATCGACATATAAATCATTGCCATGCCCGTATCAGGCTGCTTATAAACAGCAAGCGTAGGTTGAAGGGTGATAACAGCAATTATGAAGAGAAGCCGCATATCTGTTAAAAAGGTAGGGCGCACATATTTCTCTCGATGTGCAACAATGACCTTACTCACAACGATTAAAAGCGCGAACTTTAAAAACTCTGACGGTTGGAATGATCCTAACACTGGAACTTGGTACCAACGCTTCGCCTCATTTACAGTTCTAGCTATACTCTCGGGTGCAATAAATAAGCCAAATGTTAAAACGACCATCGCCCAATAAAATGGCCAGCCAATCTTTTTTAGTTGCTCAATATCAAGCGTCGCTACTCCATACATAATTAAAAACCCGATTAGATAATAAAAAAACTGCTTTATAATAAACGAGCTTGTATACTGCTCAAACACCGTACTACTGGAATGAACAAAGAGACAACTAATGATGCAAAGTAACATTAAGCTAACGACTAAACTTTTATCTAATTTATTTAATTCTAACACCTCCCTTTAAAACCAAACTATTAATAGAAAACGATAGAAATATACAGAAGGTTGCGAGTTAAATGATTATTACAAAAAATAAAAATCTTAAACTGATTTTACTAATTATTTAATTTTATATTTGATTCTATTTGAGTAGTTTTGTGGATTACCAGCATAAAGTTTCGTTTTTTTCTGGGCTCGTCAAATGGGGGTGCTTGGAGATACAAGTGTGTTAAAGAAAAAAACGATTAATCATGAACACCTGAAACGGGATGTGTTGTTAAATATAATAATTTTCTGTTGAGATAATTTAGAAACTCTTCGTGCAATCTTTACAAAAACATAACACTAGCTTTACATCTTCATACTATGATTATTGGTAAGAGTTGGAGAAGGAGCCAAGGATCATGCGTTTTTTTCGATACATAATGGTGAAAGACAAGCTACTAGTACTAATGATTGTTTGTGTACTATCGAATGTATTGCTAGGTGTTTTTAGTGTTGATTATTTACGGAAAATGTCATGGCATGCAAGTGAAAGCTATTCAGAAGGGCTTGTACCGATTGGATGGTTAAATGAACTAGAGGAATCACAACGACAATTAGATTATTTAGTAGATTCAGCTGGGACTTATCAAGAAATGACAGCCATTTTTAAAGAGGTTGAGCAGCCTTTAGGTTATTTAGAAAATCTAGAAGTTGATAAAAAGATGGATCACCAGGTGAAGAAATACAAGTCCTTACTAGCACAGCAGATAGAACTGGTTGATAGCTATAAACAATTAGATCAAAATGAACAACAACAGTTTTATGTTCAGTCATATTTATCCGTAAGCCAGCAAAGTCATACATTATTAGAAGAAACTCAAAGCTATTTGGTCCAAAGGTCTAAGGAACAGCAACAGGCATATCAGGACGATGTGGAATTCGGTTATTGGCTATTGGGTGGAGTGTGTTTATTTGTTGTTCTGTTAGTGATTTTTATAGGGTTAATAGCAACGAAAGCTGTCAATATACCAACACGTCAATTGAAGTCACTATTAAAGCGTGCAGAGCAGGGGGATTTCACAGCGAATGCCAGCTATGTGGCACAGGATGAGCTTGGCGAGGTAATATTGTCATACAATCAAATGGCAACAGAGGTGAAAAGACTACTTCATACAGTAACAAATAGTGCATATGAGGTAGAAGAAATGTCTGGAAAGCTGCAGGAATCCTCAGAGCAGTCGTCTAATACAACAGTCAAAATTGCAAAGGATGTGCAGTCCATTTCAGATTCAACAGCTGCTTCTACAACAAAATTAGCTTCCAATACAGCTTCTCTAGAGGAGGTGCTGAATGGTGTCCAAGTAATTTTAGAAAAAGTACAGGTTGTTGAAAATTTTGCTCATAAAACGGCACGTGATGCAGAAAGTGGTACGGAAATTGTACAAGCAAATTTAACACAAATACAGGCGATTAAGCGTGCAGTTGAAAAATCGAATACAGCTATTTTTAATCTTGTAGAAAGGGCATCTACGATCGATCAAATGGTCGAGGTGATTGAAAAAATTACTGCACAAACAAACCTCCTAGCTTTAAATGCATCCATTGAGGCTGCTAGAGCAGGGGAGCATGGTAAGGGATTTGCGGTGGTGGCCGATGAAGTACGTAAGCTTGCGGAGCAGACAGTTCAGTCAACACAAACGATTACGTCGATAGTACAAAACATTCATTTAGATTCAAACTATGCTGTGCAAATGATGGAGGGCGTGTTAGCCGCAACTGAAAAGGGTGTACATGTAACTGGGGATACGGCAACAAGCTTTGATCAAATTTTAGAAAAAGTACATACAATTAAGCCGTATATAATGGAAGTATCTGCAACCGTGCAAGAGATTGCCAATCATACGAAAAAGGTTAATGAGGATGCGGTCATGTTAACGTCATTTTCAGATACAAATGCATCATCAACTAAACATGTAGCTACTTTAACAGCTGCTCAATTAACCGCACAACAGCAATTCCATGATTATATTCAAGAGTTACGTAGGGTATCAAAAGTTTTACAAATAGCGGTAAAGCGTTTCTCAATTTAATAAGAATAATTGGACCTTTCTTTGTAAATGTATACAAAAAAGGTTCTTTTTTTGGCTCCTCACCATAACGTATGGTTGATTTTCCCTTAGGGGCGTCCGATGAGCCGCTTCACTTGCGTCCCTCTATCGCTGATCCCCAAGGAGTCGCCAAGCTTCCACTCCAATCAACTAATCTACATGGCGGAGCATATGTTTTAACAGATGTCACCAACAAATTAATAGTGTTGCTATGCGAAAAACGGACATTTGTACATTTCAGGTATACAAATGTATTTTGTTTGTTTTATCAGCACAATATTATATAGGGCTCATATACTGATAGTAAGGGATTTTGTGTTCGGATTGTCGAAATGAAAAAGATAATGGTTGTGTTTTTAATGTGAACACTTTATAATAAAAATCATCAAAAGTGTTATTAAATCAATGTTTGTTTATATATTAATGTACTTTACAGAAGTACAATTGTTCACAGGTGGAGGTTTGGAGAAATGAAAAAGATAATGGTTACAGGAGCACTTGGTCAAATAGGTTCTGAGCTTGTAGAAAAGCTTCGGGGTATTTATGGAGAGGACAATGTGTTAGCGACAGATGTTCGGAAGCTTGAAAATATTAAGGGTCCATTTGAAGTATTGGACGTGACGGATGGACAAAGAATGCATGAGTTAGCGAAGGATTTTGGTGCTGATACAATGATGCATTTAGCGGCGTTACTATCAGCAACAGCAGAAAAAAATCCATTGCTAGCATGGAATTTAAATATGGGCGGTTTAATGAATGCGCTAGAGGTTTCGCGTGAGTTAAACTTGCAATTTTTTACACCGAGCTCAATAGGCGCGTTCGGTCCTACGACACCGAAGGATAATACGCCTCAGGATACATTACAACGCCCAACAACAATGTATGGGGTAAATAAAGTAGCTGGAGAGCTATTATGTGATTATTATTTCAATCGTTTTGGTGTAGATACTCGTGGTGTACGTTTCCCAGGGTTAATATCATATGTAACGCCTCCTGGAGGTGGTACGACAGACTATGCAGTTGAGATTTTCTATGAGGCGATTGAGCAAGGTAAGTATACATCTTATATTCAAGAAGGCACATACATGGACATGATGTACATGCCAGATGCATTGCAGGCTATTGTAGATTTAATGGAAGCGGATAGTAGCAAACTAATACATCGCAATGCCTTTAATATAACTGCAATGAGCTTTGAGCCATCTGAAATTGCGGCAGAGATTAAAAAGCATTTACCACATTTCCGTATGGATTATAATGTAGATCCAGTACGTCAGGCGATAGCAGATAGTTGGCCAAATTCTATAAATATAGAAGCGGCACAGAAAGAATGGGGCTTTAAAGCTCAGTATGATTTAGCAAAAATGACAGTTGATATGCTAGAAAAATTAAAAATCAAACTACACAAAAAGGCCATTTCATAAATATTCCTGAAAAAATGGACGAAGAAAACAATTTAGTTTTCTTCGTCTTTTTTATTTTTACGGGCAATACTAAAAGTTGGGATGACATTTTTAAATGTATACCGTGTATATAAATTGATTGGAGTGGAGGCTGGGCGACTCCTTGGGGATTAGCGATAGAGGAACGAAGGCTAAAAGCATCACGTCCTGTGATAACGCCTTCGTGACCAACATCCTTTTGGCCCGAGACCCTGCAGCGAAGCGGATGTTTTCTGTGCGAAAGCGTAGTGTTAACGTAGCGGCAGCAACAATGTTTATCTGCGCGAAAGCGAAGCGTCAGCGGCAAATGTTTTATCTGTGCGAAAGCGAAGCGTCAGCAACAACAAAAGCGGCTCATCGGACGCCCCCAGGAAGCTTTGCTCTGTGCGAAAGCGTAGTGCTAACGTAGCGGCAGCAATGTTTTATCTGTGCGAAAGTGCAACGACAGCAACAACTATGTTTATCTGCGCGAAAGCGAAGCGTCAGCGGCAAATGTTTTATCTGTGCGAAAGTGCAACGACAGCAACAATGTTTTATCTGTGCGAAAGTGCAACGACAGCAACAACAAATGTTTTATCTGCGCGAAAGCGAAGCGTCAGCGGCAAATGTTTTATCTGTAGCGAAAGCAAAGCGACAGCTCAAAGCGCCCAGTCGGAACGGAAATCAATCACACGTTATGCTAATAAGTATTTTTAGAAAAAGTTAACAATAAAAAGAAAAATATTGGAATATATAGCTTAATTTATAATTTTCAAATATAATCATATTCAGAATATTAATAGTATTCAATTATATTTTTATTAGTATTTCACAAAGGTAATGGAGAGGCAGTTCACAAGACGAAGGGATGGATGGTTTTTATGATGCAGACGCCGTTAGTATTAACAAGCTTTTTTAACCGAGCAGAAAGTTATTTTGCTAGAAAGACTATTGTTTCACGAACGAGCCCACAGAAGATTCACCGCTTAACATATGGAGAGTGGGCGAAAAGGACACGTCGTTTAGCAGATGCGCTAACAAAGCTGGGGATGAAAAGGGGAACAAAGATTGGCTCCTTTGCCTGGAATCAGCATCGCCACTTAGAGGCCTATTTTGCGGTACCGTGTTCTGGTGCTATTTTGCATATGGTGAATATTCGTTTATCAGAAGAGCATTTAACTTATATTATTAATCATGCAGAAGATGAGATTTTAATAATTGATGTTGATTTGTTACCAATCATAGAAAACATTGCGCCTGAGCTTAAAACAGTGAAACATTATATTATTATGACGGATGAGGATACTTTACCAGTAACGACATTACCGAATGCGTTATCATATGAGGATTTATTGGCAGCAGCAGATGAAAACTATCAATTCCTAGAGGATTTAGGGGAAGATGAGCCCGCTGGAATGTGCTATACAAGTGCTACAACAGGAAATCCAAAGGGGGTTGTTTATTCACATCGAGGCCTAGTGTTACACAGTATGATGCTGAGTATGTCTGATTCAATGGGCATTTCCGAGCGTGATGTTGTGATGCCAATTGTACCGATGTTTCATGCAAATGCATGGGGTCTACCGTTTGCAAGTGTCAATGTAGGTGCGACACAGGTGCTTCCGGGTCCACAATTTACATCGGCAATAATTTTGGATTTAGTGGAGCAGGAGAAGATTACATTAACAGCTGGAGTGCCGACAATTTGGATTGGGGCGTTGCAAGAACAAGAGAAGCGTGAACGAGATATAAGTTCGCTACGTGCCATTTGTTGTGGTGGCTCTGCTTCACCAACCCGTCTTATTCGTACATTTGAAGAGCAATATGGCATCCCATATATTGTTGTATATGGTATGACTGAAACAACACCGATTGTAGCATTATCAAATTATATGTCTTGGATGGAAGACTGGCCAATTGAAAAGAAAATTGAATCGCGAGCTATGCAAGGAATGACGATGGCTGGTATTGAATCGAGTATTATTAATGACAATGGAGAAGTACCATGGGATGGAGAGACAATGGGTGAATTACGTTTACGAGGTCCATGGATTTCACACGAGTACTATCGTGATGAACGAACGGCTGATGCCTATCGAGATGGCTGGTTATATACAGGGGACATTGCGGTGCGATCAGAGGATGGCTTTATTAAAATATCAGATCGTACAAAGGATTTAATTAAATCAGGAGGGGAGTGGATATCCTCAGTTGATTTAGAAAATGCGTTAATGACCCATGATGCTGTTTTGGAAGCAGCAGTTATTGCAATTCCGCATGTTAAATGGCAAGAACGTCCGCTAGCTTGCGTTGTATTGAAGGAAGGAAAGACAGCAACCGACGAGGAGCTTCTTGCATTTTTAGAAAGTCAATTTGCAAAATGGTGGGTGCCAGATGATGTTGTATTTTTAGAGGAAATTCCAAAAACATCGGTTGGGAAATTCCTAAAAGCTAAGCTTCGAGATAATGTGGCAGAAATTTATCCGAAATTAAGTTCATTGGTATAGTCAAAAGAGCGATTTCCACAAACGGAAGTCGCTCTTTCATTTCATTATTTCTTTAACATGTGGAATACTTGTTCTACGTCCTTGTCTCCGCGGCCCGAGATGTTGATAATAATACTCTCATCAGGAGATAATGTTGGAGCAAGCTTTAGTGCATGCGCAACTGCGTGAGAGCTTTCAAGTGCAGGGATAATTCCCTCGACTTTTGAAAGCACTTGGAATGCTTCAAGCACCTCTTCATTTGTCACCGTTACATATTCTCCACGACCAATTGTTTTTAAATAGCTATGTTCCGGACCAGCTCCTGGATAATCTAGTCCAGCGGCAATCGAATAAGTTGGTAGGGGATTGCCTTCCGAATCTTGTAGTACTAAACATTTGAAACCGTGTAATTCACCTGGCGTTCCTTCATTTAATGATGCAGCCTTATCTGGTTCAATCCCGATGAGGCGAACGTTTTCATCTGCAATATATTCTGCAAACGCACCGATCGCATTACTACCGCCACCGACACAAGCGAGTACTGCTGTTGGTAGCTTTCCTTCCTTTTCTAAAATTTGTTCGCGACTTTCACGGCTAATGACTGATTGAAAATGTTTCACCATTGAAGGGAATGGGTGAGGTCCAACAGCAGAACCTAGTAAATAGAAAGTCGTTTTATAGTTTTCTACTAAATCAGCAAATGCTTCATCTACAGCATCCTTTAGTCGTCCTTGCCCTTTATCAACAGCTACTACCTTTGCGCCAAGAAGCTCCATACGGAACACATTCAATGCTTGACGCTTTGTATCTTCTAAGCCCATATAAATTGTGCAATCCATCCCGAACATTGCACAAGCAGTTGCAGTGGCTACACCATGCTGACCTGCACCTGTTTCGGCAATAACACGATTAGCACCCATGCGCTTTGCCAATAAGATCTGTCCAAGGACATTATTAATTTTATGTGAACCTGTGTGGTTGAGATCTTCACGTTTTAAATAAATTTTCGCGCCACCTAATTGTTTTGTTAAATTTTCAGCAAAATAAAGTGGGGATTTTCGCCCAACATATTCATGGAAATAATAATCTAGCTCTTTATTAAAATCTTCATCGTCTTTAAATTTTTGGAAATTTTCATCTAAAATATTTAATACATTTTGAAGCTCCTCAGGAACAAAGCTACCGCCAAAATCACCAAAATATCCTTTTTTCTCTGCTACTGTACTCATCTTTTCTCGACTCCTCTTTTCTAATTTTTCCATAAAAAAAAGCCACTTCAATCCTTCTGTAAAAAGGACGAGTAACCGTGGTGCCACCTTCATTCGCAAAAAAAATGCGCGCTTTCGTACTCCGGTAACGGGGAGTAAATTCGTCCTCACATTTGATAAGGCTGCTCCAAAGTCCATTCACAAGTAGGTACTACTGATTTACACCAACCATCAGCTCTCTACAAGTACTACTACTTGCTACTATTCTTTTTCATCGCATGTTTTATTGAAAAGAATTGTAAAATATTTTCAGAATATTGTCAAGAATTAAAAAAGACGAATCTAAAAAGATCCGTCTTTTAAATCAAATTTTTGAAGTTTAAGCGTTTATTCAATAGATACATAATAGGTGCACCGATCGCTAAGACCACAAATTCACCTGCAGCAACAGTTAACCATGTCCAGAAGAATGGTAGCTCTAAAGCTAAGTTCAATTCAAAAGCAATGATGAACATTGTGCATGTAAATAACAATGTATTAATGATTAAACGTGCCCAAATATTTTTGACAAATTTACAAATAAGAATGAACAGTCCAAGTGTAATCATCGAATGCCCTACACCGAAAACTAAATCGTAGATGCCCAGAGGTGAAAATATATTAGAGATAAATACACCAATAATAATCCCGACGGCAAAGCGGGGATTAAAGGCAACTAGATGATTGAACATTTCCGATATGCGGAACTGCACCTCAGTAAAGCCAAATGGCGTGACCAGCAATGTAACAGCAATGTAGAGCGCTGCAATAATGCCACTCGTTGCTAAAAATTTTATTTTCATATATTAATTTCTCCTTAGTTTTTTTGCGTGGGATGGTTACGAACCACGTGAAGCAAATGCAATCATATCAATGTTTATGCTAGTTTGTAAAGAGTCATGTGTAAAACAAAAATTGTTATTATTGTACTAACATCTGCATAACCAAGACTTCTGAAATATATTATATTGAAATACTTAAGTCTGTAGCAGTTGTGTTAATAAAAAATCTAAGGATCCGCGTAGTAAAAGAAAGGGGCTAATCCCATAAATCATTTTTTAATGACGTTTAGGATTAGCCCGAAAGCCTTTACTTATTTATGCTGTGTAAGGTAAACTTTGCCGTTTATTGTTACTTTAGAAGCTGAGATTAGAATTTCTTTATTTGCTTCATAATATGGATTTAAAATGTTGTCGATAGCAACCCATTTTTCACTAGATTTTTCATAGTCACCTTTTTTATCAAGAGCTGTTGCTTCTTCATAAAGCTTTTTTAATTGCGCTTTATCTTTTGCTTTGATTTCAAAATCAAAGTTAGACATGTAATCTTCAAAGCTAAGTGGCTTCATGTAAGGATGAATCATTTCATCGAATTCACCCCATAGCTTTTCAGATAGTTGATCATTTTTATCTTGATCTGCTTTTTGAGCATCCTTGTATAAAGTTTTTAGTTTTGGTAAAGCTTCAGCAGGAATATCTACATCTATATCTGAAATGTATTCTTCAAATGGTACTGGTGGATATAGCGCATCTAGGTAAGGTTGAAGAACCTTTTGGAATTCTTCAAATTTTGTTTGTGCTGCTTCTTCTTTACCAGATTTCTCTAGTTTAATCCACTGTTGATAAATATCTTTTAGCTGCTTTTTATCTTTTTCTTTAATAACTATATTTTTTTCACCAAATCCATACTGTTCCATGAATTCTTCGAAGGATACTGGTACCCAGCTAGCTAAAATATACGGCTTTGTGATTTTATCCATTTCAAGATTAATTTTTTCTACTTCTTCATATTTCTCTTCTTTTTCTAACTTTTTCATTTGATTAAACAATTTTTCTAATTTAGCTAGATCTGCTTTTGTGATTTCTTTAGGTAAGTCTTTTTTATATACGTTAAACGTGTAGAAATCTGAATAATCTTGTACTAAGCTACCTTCTACAGAGATTTCTTGACCTTCTACTAACTTCATTTTTTCTAATTGCTCATCTGAAAAATTTTGAATTCCGATATAATAATTTTTACCGTCTTTTCCTTTGATTGAGATGCTATCTCCGTAAACACTTTTAATCGTTCCTTTAATTTGTTGCTCAGCTTGAACAGTTATTTCGCTTGTTGTTTTTGCTGTTGTTGCCTCAGCTTGATGTGGCGTGAAGACAGCCATTCCTATTGTTAGTGCTGATACAATCATCCAAGATTTTTTTATTGTTTTTTTCATAATTATTTCTCCTTTAATTTAAGTGATTTAATTTTCTAATGATTAGACGGCTTTCGAATGATAAAAAGTTAGCTAAAATTAGAAAAAATTTTAACTTTTTTTAGCAAATTTTTTGGTAACGTAAGTGCAACGGCAGTTACAAAAGGTTTTTTGTACCGAAAGCGTAGCGGTAGGTACAGAAGTTTCCCGCATCTAGGAGTATTTTTACCTTCACTCCTTAATACTTCGCAAAATTGTCAAAAAATTTTTTATTATGTTAGAAAAAGCAATCAATTTGTAAAAACAGCGTAGTTTAGCGGTTTAAAGCGACGAATTGAAAGAAAAACTAAAATATTATGTCAATTTTAAAAGTCAGAACATTCATAATGTTGTTGACGAACCTCGATAATAACGATAATATAGCGATACGTTCACACTTCGTTTGGATGAAGTGTGATGAATATCAGAGATAATAATCGGGGGGATTATTTGTGAAATGCAATTTAAAAAAGCTTTCGTTCCTGTTATTTGGGTTAGTCTTAATGCTTGCTGCTTGTGGTAGTGGTGGCTCTAGTTCATCTGATTCAAAAGGAAAAGAAACGAATAATGCAAGTGAGAGCGGTAATGCAGATGACAAAACATATAAAATCGGGATTACTCAAATTGTTGAGCATCCATCTTTAAATGCTGCCACTGAAGGCTTCAAAAAAGCAATTGAAGAATCAGGCTTAAAAGTTGAGTACGAGGCACAGATAGCTCAAGGGGATAACAGTCTTAACACAACGATTGCAAACAATCTAGTAAGTGCAAACGTAGATTTAATATTTGCTAACTCTACACCGTCTGCGCAAGCGGCAGCGACAGCAACTAGCGATATTCCAATTATCTTTACTTCTGTAACAGATGCTGTTGGTGCACAACTCATTGAATCTATGGAGAAGCCAGGAAAAAATGTAACAGGTACGATCGATTTACATCCTGATACTATTTCAAAAACAGTGGCTTTCTTAAAGGAACTTGGTGCCAAAAATGTTGGTATGGTCTACAACGCTGGTGAGCAAAACTCAGTAGCACAAGTAAAAGAAGTGAAAAAAGTTATGGGCGAGCAAGGCCTAACAGTTGTTGAGGCATCTGCGTCAACTTCTGCGGAAGTAAAACTGGCTACGGAATCATTAATCGGTAAAGTAGATGCATTCTATATTATTACTGATAATACAGTAGTTTCTGCTTTAGAATCTGTTATTGATGTAGCGAATGCTAATAAATTGCCACTTATTGTAGGGGAGCTTGACTCTGTTGAACGTGGTGGCTTAGCTGCATATGGTTTTGAATATTTTGACATCGGTTACGAGGCAGGTCAAATGGCTGTGAAGATTCTAAAAGGAGAAGCAACACCTGCTGATATGCCAGCACAATACCCACAAAACTTAAAACTAGTAATCAATAAAAAAGTAGCGGATGATTTAGGAATCGAAGTTAAAGATTCTTGGGGTGCAGAGCTTTTAGAAAAGTAATGGACGGATATGGTCATCTGATCAAGCAAAGCGGGGGAGAACTAAACTGCCCCCGCTTTATCTTCTTTTTAGAGTGAAAAGTTTAAAGAGTATGTATGATTCATAGAAATACCTAAGGATTTAGCACGACGTTCTGTGATAACCCTTTGATCTATATCCATGAGCTCATCATCGAAAGTTGGGATAATATTTATTAAAACGTATTCCAGTATATTAGTTGATTGGAGTGGAGACTGGGCACTCCTTGGGGATTAGCGTCGCAGATGAGACCCTGGAGCGAGCAACGCGAGTGAAGCGGCTCATCGGACGCCCCCAGGAAAGCGCCTAGTTGGAACGGAAATCAACCTTACTTTATGATGATGCCCAATTTAAATGTTGAGCTCCATTATTTAGGAATGGAGCATAGGTAATAAAAATTAGTTTAAGAATGATTAGGAGATGATTCAACTATGTTTTTAGCAATGTTTGGCGCAGTGGAGCAAGGAATCATCTATGCAATTATGGCACTTGGTGTGTATTTAACATTCCGCGTGTTAGATTTTCCGGATTTAACGGTTGATGGAAGCTTTGTAACAGGGGCGGCTACAGCGGCGACGATGGTTCTGCTTGGCTACCACCCGATGTTAGCGACTTTAGTGGCAATTGTTGCTGGATTTATTGCTGGATGTATGACAGGGATTCTTCACACAAAAGGTAAAATTAACCCACTATTATCGGGGATTTTAATGATGATTGCTTTGTATTCTATTAACCTACGAATCATGGGGTTAACTGCAGAAAATACGATAGGTCGTCCGAATATTCCACTATTGAACTCAGAGACTATATTTTCAAAGTTTCAAGTATTTTGGAGTAATTTAGGTATCGATGCTGCGATCAATAACCTATTAAAAAGCATCGGCATTCAGCAAGTACCGTCTACATGGAGTACGTTGATTGTAGTATTAATCATCACGATTTTAATTAAGGTAATAGCAGACTGGTTCTTAAAAACTGAGGTCGGACTGGCTATTCGAGCAACTGGTGATAATAAGCGTATGATTCGTAGCTTTTCAGCAAATACAGATACACTTATTATTCTAGGGCTAGGACTTTCTAACGCACTTGTCGCATTTTCTGGAGCTTTAATCGCACAGTATTCGAAGTTCTCAGATGTAAGTATGGGGATTGGGATGATCGTTATCGGTCTTGCTTCTGTTATTATTGGTGAAGCAATCTTTGGTACAAAAACGATTATGCGCACAACTTTTGCTGTCATTGCGGGGGCTATTATTTACCGTATCATTTTAGCATTAGCATTACGTGTTGAATTCCTTGATTCGGGAGATATGAAATTAATAACAGCTATCATTGTTATTTTAGCGTTGGTTTTACCTCAATTTGTTAGTAAAAGTAAGGAACGCAAACGAAAAGTGAAGCGTGCAGCAGAGCGTGCACAAGTAAATGCGGTAGAGCAAGGAGGGAACGGCCTTGCTTAAATTACACGGCATTAATAAAGTTTTTAATGAAGGTACGCCTGACGAAAAAGTCGCACTTGCTGAAATTAATTTGCATTTAAAGCCAGGAGATTTTGTAACAATCATTGGTAGTAATGGTGCCGGTAAGTCGACCATGATGAATATGATTTCAGGTGCCTTAACGCCAGATTTTGGCTCAGTTTTAATTGATGGGAATGAGGTAACGGCTTTACCAGAATACAAGCGTTCCCACTATATCGGTCGTGTGTTTCAGGACCCAATGGCTGGTACAGCGCCAACAATGACGATTGAGGAAAACTTAGCGTTAGCTTACTCACGTAATAAGAGTAGAGGCTTGCGTATTGGTGTTGATAAAAAGCGTCGAGAATTTTTCAAGGAATCGTTGGAGATGTTGGGTCTAAATCTAGAAAATCGCCTATCTGCAAAGGTCGGCTTACTTTCTGGTGGGGAACGTCAGGCGCTGTCTTTATTAATGGCAACGTTCACGAAGCCATCGATTTTATTACTAGATGAGCATACGGCTGCACTTGACCCATCGCGTGCAGAGTTAATCACACGCATTACGAAATATTTAGTTGAGAAAGATAGCTTAACAACATTAATGGTCACGCACAATATGCAACAGGCATTAGATTTAGGTAACCGATTGATTATGATGGATAAAGGTCAAATCATTTTAGAAGTTGGCGAGGATCGCAAGCATGAATTGACTATTCCTGATTTAATGGCAGAGTTCGAACGTATCCGCGGTGAGAAAATGAACTCAGACCGTGCGTTATTAGGATCATGATGATTAACGCTCATACATAGGTATGGGCGTTTTTTTCTGCTGAAAGTTGGGTGGTAAATCGATAAAGTGCATTATAATCTAGCTAAAGGAGGTGAAAATATGCTACTGAAAAAGCGGGAAGTCTCATCGAAGAAACGGGTGTTAGAAATGATTGAGAGGCGGTTACCGAAATCTCACGCAAAGTATGATTATTTTCAAGAAATGCTAAGGAGAACAAGGGCAGGGTATGCAGGTGAGCGAAGAGTAGATAAAGAATGGCAAGAGATCTATTTGCAGCATGCGCATTATTTATTGCATGATGTTCAGCTTAAAGTCGAAGGTGGATCAATGCATCAAATGGATACATTATTCATGTCGCAAAATTTTGTTTTAATAGTAGAAATTAAAAATATTGCTGGGCGTGTTGATTATATGGAAGATAACCATCAATTTATTAGAGTTACCTCTGATGGAAGAGTAGATGGTTTTCGTAATCCATTCGATCAGGTGAAGCGACATGCTAGGTTTTTGCATCGATTATTTCAAATGAGTGGGCATTATCTACCTATTGAAACTATAGTCGTTTCTGCAAATCCGAGTATGATTATGTCACCCACTTTCTTGTCGCAGCCAATTATTCATGTAAGTGGCTTGGCTGAAAGGGTAGAGCAACTGTTCAAGCAGCATCAACAAGTCTATCTAAGTGAAAATGATTTGAGAGAACTATCAACGCATATTCTAAAGATGCACACACCAACCCAATGGACGCTAGATATTAAAGTGGATGAATTGAAGAAGGGTGCACTATGCTCTAAGTGCGAATATCAATTTGTTATGCATTATCGTCAAGGGAAGTGGTGTTGTGAGAATTGTGGTGAGGTCGATAATCTAGCTTTCAACAACGCACTGAAAGATTACCGTTATATGTATGGGGGATTTATATCCAACAGTTCATTTCAAGATTTCTTCGGTATCTCTTGCACTAAAACAGTATATAAAATATTGAAGTCATTACAGCTTCAAGAAATTGGTGCCAATAAGAATCGACAGTATATTTTAAAATAGTACAGTCTATCATTGCGGTCAGATAGACTGTATTTTTCTAAATTGTTCCGATAAATATAACAAACATTCCGATAAAATCTGAAATTGTTCCGATAAATCTCAAAATAGTTCCGATAAAACATAATTTTATTCCGATAAACCTCTCATCCCCGCAAAAAAGCCACACTCACATAGAAGTGTGACTCTTTATTTTAGACTAGTAAGCCGAAAAGTTGAATGTCGTTGTTTACTTCTTTGTATTTGAAGCCAAATTCATTCATACGTGCTAGTAAACCTTCGTAGTCGTCACGATTACCAAGTTCAATGCCGACTAAGGCAGGACCACTTTCTTTATTGTTTTTCTTTGTATATTCGAAAGTTGTAATGTCATCATTTGGTCCGACAACACTTGTTAGGAATTGGCGAAGTGCGCCTGCACGCTGTGGGAAGCTTACGATGAAGTAATAGAGTAAGCCTTCATGAATTAAAGATTTTTCTTTAATCTCCTGCATACGCCCGATGTCATTATTACCACCGCTAATGATGATAACGACTGATTTACCTTTAATTTCTTCCTTATAATAGTCGAGCGCCGCAACTGATAATGCCCCAGCAGGCTCTGCGATAATGGCATGTTTATTATAAAGATCTAAAATCGTTGTACATACTTTTCCTTCTGGTACTAGTACGATGTCGTCTAAATAGCGACGACAAACATCATATGTGTGATGGCCGACGCATTTTACCGCGGCGCCATCTACGAACTTGTCAATCCAATTAAGTGCCACTGCACCACCTTCTGTAAATGCAGCCTTCATACTACCCGCCCCAGCAGGCTCTACACCGATAATTTTGCTAGTAGGGGAAAGGTTTTTCACGTAGGCAGAAACACCTGACATTAAGCCACCGCCACCGATACTACCAAATAGGTAGTCGATCGGTTCCTCCATGTCATTCATAATTTCAACTGCGACCGTTCCTTGGCCAGCAATGACATCAAAATCGTCAAATGGATGGATAAAGATTTTATTGTGTTCTTCGCAGTAAACGAATGCACTTTCTGCAGAATCATCAAACGTATCGCCCGCTAAAATAATTTCCACATAATCGCGACCAAACATACGCACTTGATCAATTTTTTGCTTAGGTGTTGTTTGGGGCATAAAAATACTTGCTTGAATTTTCAGTTGAGCACAGGCGTAAGCAACACCTTGAGCATGGTTGCCGGCACTTGCACAAACAACACCAGCTTGGCGAGCCTCTTCTTCAATTTTTTTAATCTTATAATAGGCGCCACGAAGTTTAAATGAGCGTACATGCTGTAAATCTTCGCGCTTAAAATAAATGCTAGCTCCGTATTTCTCAGATAAATAATCATTTTTTTGTAGCGGCGTGTGCACCACTACGTCTTTTAAAAAATGATGTGCAATTAAGATATTTTCTACTTGCACAGTTCTAGTGTCAGCAGCTTCCATAGTATACATCCTCCGTTACGTTAAAACATTTATCTATGATAGCACATTTTATAAGGTTTTTGTCATTAATTTTTAGTAAATTCTAAATTTTCGGTGTCTATTTTAACTTCTTTCAGTGGGTGTCTAAACATTCAAGGGTTTTTATAGAAATAAAGGAACGCCCATTTCTTCATAACGAAAATGACCAAGCATATACTAGAATACTTTAGGACAAGTAGGAGGGTATGTAATTGGAAATCATTCAAGGAATTCTATCTACATACATTCAATTTTTCGATTGGGAAATGTGGAAAGAAGTTTTAACAGACCCCGTATCTTGGGGGTTAATATCAACACTCATCATTATTGAAGGTTTACTGTCAGCAGATAATGCACTCGTCTTGGCAGTACTGGTTAAACATTTACCAGACAAGCAACGTAAACGTGCGTTAATGTATGGAATGTTGGGTGCTTACTTTTTCCGATTTTTGTTTATCGGAATAGGTGTTTATTTAGTAGATTTTTGGTTTATTAAATTATTAGGAGCTTTGTATTTAGGTTGGCTTTGTATCGCTCATTTCTTGCGAATTGGGGCAGAGGATAGTGTTAAGGAAGTTAAAAAATCAGGGTTAATGGTTCGAATTTTTGGGACATTTTGGGCGACTGTCATTTCAGTAGAGCTAATGGATATTGCCTTTTCAATTGACGCGATTTTTGCCGCATTTGCAATTTCTAATCAAATTTGGATCTTACTAATAGGGGGGATGCTAGGGATTTTAATGATGAGAACCATTGCCGGCCTATTTTTAATCATAATTGAAAAAATACCAGAACTAGAGGCGGCGGCATTTATTATTATCGGCATTATTGCGCTGAAAATGCTAGTTAGTATCATTGGTGTTCACGTTCCACACTATATGTTCTTTGTCGTGCTAATTATTGTATTTTCTATAACTTTCTTTGTTCATATTTTAAAGAAATTAAAAGTCGCTTAATATAAAAACGGTTCTGTTCTCGCTAAAAAAGAGGACAGAACTGTTTTATTTTTATTAAGGAAAATATAAGTTTTTTTGCCAGAGGAACCTAAAGCATAGTCGTCTAGGCTAAAGCGCTTCGATCTCTCCAGCGCTTTTGTTCTTATTTTACATATTGGTCAGGGTTGACGATATAAAACTTTTCAACATTTAACCAGCTTTCGCTCATTGGTTCACCGTTATCGATGCGTTTTTCTGTTTCTTGCATCATCCAAGCTGTTTGGGATGCATGTGCTTGTAATGCTTTAATTTTATCCGTCTTCATTTCACGAATATCGACGACAATATGGGGCTCTCCATTTT
Source organism: Lysinibacillus xylanilyticus (assembly GCF_001708185.1). Classification (GTDB taxonomy): domain Bacteria; phylum Bacillota; class Bacilli; order Bacillales_A; family Planococcaceae; genus Lysinibacillus; species Lysinibacillus xylanilyticus_A. The sequence goes on from NZ_MDDN01000006.1 coordinate 159,618, forward strand.
TTTCGATGGTATCATTGGCGAAGGCACATCCATATACTTGAGGACGTGCAGTTTTTGGCATACGGCGGACAGCCTCAACTACGGCACGTGCTGTTGCTTCATGGTCTGGATGGACCGCAAAGCCAGGTAAGAATGTAATGATAAGAGAAGGTGATAACTCTTCTATTAAACCTTCAACAAGCTTTACCATTTTTTCATCGTCTTCAAATTCAATCGTTTTATCACGGAAACCAAGCATACGTAAATCTTGTATTCCCATAGCCTCTGCAGCTGCAATTAGCTCCTTGCGTCGAATTTCTGGTAAGGATTCACGCGTAGCAAAAGGCGGATTTCCTAAATTACGGCCCATTTCCCCTAAAGTTAAACAGGCATATGTAACAGGAGTATTCATTTTCTTTGTATAGTAGGCAATCGTTCCAGCAACTGAAAAAGCCTCATCATCTGGGTGAGGGTAAACAATCAAAATATGACGTTGTGGCTCTAAATTCAAATAGTCGTCCTCCTTAATACGTAAATGGCGTTTCACTAATTTCTAGTGCTATCGCCAATTTACCAGAGTAGTCTAGTCCAGCCATTAATAAACGGCCTAAATCATCTAATTCAAAATGTGTGATGCCTTGAGCATAAACCCAGCCATGCGCCATTTTTAATCCGACACGATGGGGTGAATCATCTACCACTTTAGCAAGCTCATAGTTGATTTTGGCATTGCGAATAAAAGCACCTGCATTAAAAAATTTCTCATCAAAATGTGCTGCATAAGAACCGTTCGTCGTCTCAAGATGAATATAAACGTCTTTGTTGGCGAAAGAATTTAATAATTCCTGCAACGTTTTTACTTGTACTTCTTGCACCTTAACACTCCTCTCGATTATTTCTCCTTTAAGTATAGTAAAAAAAATTCACAAAGGGAAATTGAATGCCTCTTTAGCACAACATAATCACTAAGATTTCCTAAATAAATTTCGAAGGCTTGTTCATTTAAAATTTTTCATAAATCGGTTCCTAATTTTAACCAATGACTACTTTTCGAGCAATATTCTTGAAAAAATTATTGTAATGTATCAATATAATGAGTGTGAAAACAAACTTGTACAAAACGTGTTATTTTGTATTGTATACGGTTTCACAAATGAAAAGATACTGCGACCATGATTTCTTCCTAAACTGACAGTTAGGCAGCATGTAATGTTAAAGGGAATTTTAAACTACGTAATAACGAATTCTATCTTGGTACAATAGATGACGTTCCTTTAACATTGAGATGTGTAGCTGTGACAAGGGAAGAAGACGGAAAGATCATTATCATAGTATAGTAAAAAAGCCGCGATTCTCTTTTATGACGGAGAATCGCGGCTTTTAATATCGATTGAGCTTTCGTTCTATGGATTCTAAGCGATTGTTAACATTCTGTAGTTGTTTATACATTTGTTTAAATTGTAGATTTTGATCCTGTGCTTGTGAAGATTTTTTTTGTGCTAATTCCTCTTCCTCCTGGAATGCTAATATCGTGGCGAGGGTTGATAATGAATAACCGAGCGTTAAAACAATTGATGAAATTACTTCTACTTTTGAAGCGGTTAGTTCTCCAGAAAGTAATCCTCGTTCTTCTTTTAATTCTTCAGGTTTTTGCTTTTTCATTTTGCTCCCTCCCATATAAATCTAATATATGGTTTATGAAGTAGTAGCGAATCTTGTCCAATACTTTTAGCAATGGGAGAAAAATTATGTTAATTATTTGTAATTTTCTAATAATTAAATTGATTTTCGTGGGGAGATGGAGCATTATAGTAGAAATAAAACAGTTGTTTTTACGAGGGGGAATTGATGTGAAAAAGGACTTTAAATACTGTAAAGAATCGAGGGTTATGCGGACAAGTCGAGTGTTTCCGAATGATGTTAATAACCATAATACACTATTTGGTGGTCGCTTAATGGGTGATATCGATCAGGTAGCCTCAATCTCAGCTGCTAAGCATAGTCGTAGAGATTGTGTGACAGCTTCAACGGATTCGGTCGACTTCCTACATCCAATTCGCCCGACTGATTCTGTATACTTCGAATCTTATGTAACATGGACAGGGACGTCTTCAATGGAGGTTTTCGTAAAGGTCATTGCTGAAAATTTGAAAACGGGGGAACGCAAGGTAGCAGCGACAGCATTGTTAACCTTTGTCGCATTAGATGATAATAATAAACCAGCCCCAGTTCCACGCGTCATTCCTGAAACAGTAGAGGAGACAAAGTTACATGAAACTGCATCTGAACGAGCAAAGGTCCGTGCAGAGCGTAAAAAGGAAAGTAAGGCATTGGCTCAATTCATTTCGATGAATGATCCATGGGATTATTCATCGAAATGATGGAGAACGCTTATATGTAATAGAGGCATCTGATTAGTATCGTTTTGCTAATCAGATGCCTGTTATGTTTAGATTTCAGTCACTGTTACTTGTGGTGCGCCAAATCGAGATTTTGCACCGTGCATAACTGGTCCTACATAGTCATTTAATGCCCAACCGTGAGCGATTGCAGCTGAAACGAATTCTTTCGCTTCGATAACAGCTTCTTTCACTGAAAGTCCGTTAGCAAGGTTTGCTGTCACTGAAGCAGCAAATGTACAGCCAGCCCCATGGTTATAAGTAGAAGCGACTTTATCAGACTCTAATAAGTAGAATTTTTCACCGTCGAAGAATAAGTCGGTTGCTTTTTCAGTAGCTAACGCTTTTCCGCCTTTAATCACAATAGCTTTAGCACCTAGTTCGTGAATTTTACGAGCTGCCGTTTTCATCTCTTCAATTGTGTTTGGAGTTCCAGTTCCAGCCAATTGTCCAGCCTCAAACAGGTTTGGTGTTGTCACTGCAGCCAATGGTAAAAGATGTTGAATCATCGCATCTGTGTTACCAGGGTTCAATACTTCATCTTCTCCTTTACATACCATTACAGGGTCAATGACAACATTTGGCGTACCGGATTTTGAGATGGCATCACCAGCAATACGAATGATTTCTTCCGTTGACAGCATACCAGTCTTTATTGCGTCAATGCCTGTTGAAAGAGCAGTATTGATTTGCTTTTGTAAAAGCTCTGTTGGCAATGGTGTGACATTATGTGCCCAACCATTTGGCTCCATTGTTACAACAACCGTTAACGCCACCATGCCATAAGTGCCGTGCTCTTGGAATGTTTTAAGATCAGCTTGCATACCTGCGCCGCCTGATGTATCGGAACCAGCAATTGTTAAAGTTTTTTTAAGAGCCATGATGATAGATCTCCTTTATAGATAAAAGTTTTAAAATTACCATCTAGTATAGTCTTATTCTGATTCTGTAAAAATAGTCAGAATAAGATATTTTTACAAGGTCAGTTTTAACTTCGATAGGTGTCCAACCATTCTCTGACGCTTCGCTTTCGCACAAAAAACAACGTGTTGCTGCTGACGCTTCGCTTTCGCACAGACAAAACCCTTTTGCTGTCGCTACGTTAGCACTGCGCTTTCGCACAAAAAACACCGTGTTGGCCTAAAGCCTCAGAACGCAATTATGCTGAGGCGTAATTGATCTGATGCTTGTATTCGACATTATTTTTTTGTACCGTTGTAAGAAGAGAAAGGGGTTAATATTACGATGAATCAAGTATTCTCGAATGATTGGCAAGCAATACTTGCAGATGAATTAGACAAAACTTACTATAAAGAGCTGCGTCAATTTGTAGCACATGAATATTCAACACAAACTATTTATCCACCAATGAATGACATCATGAATGCATTTAATACAACAGCTTATCATGATGTAAAGGTCGTAATTTTAGGCCAAGACCCATATCATGGACCAAATCAAGCACATGGATTAAGTTTTTCGGTCATGCCAGGAATCAAACATCCACCAAGCTTGCGAAATATGCTACAAGAGTTACAGGAGGATCTTGGTTGTTCAATCCCTCAAAACGGTACATTAACAAAATGGTCACAGCAAGGTGTAATGTTATTGAATACAGTATTAACAGTTCGAGCAGGTCAGGCTCATTCTCATAAAGAACAAGGATGGGAGCAATTTACGGATGCTGTTATTGATAAATTAGCCTCAAGAGAAAAACCGATTATTTTTGTACTTTGGGGCAAACCAGCACAGCGGAAAAAATCAATAATCCGTAATTATTCAACACCTCATGTCATTTTAGAAGCACCTCATCCAAGTCCTCTTAGTGCCTATCGAGGATTTTTTGGCAGTAAACCGTATTCGAAAATAAATGCACAGCTAGTACAATGGGGAGAGCAGCCAATTGATTGGTCTCTAGCATAGATTGGCACAAATCGTTTACTTTATACACTTATAGATTCATGTTACAGTTAATAATAGAAGAAAGTGAGGGGCAACAATGAAGGTAAATTGTTTCAAATGTCAATATTTTAAAGTAACATGGGACCCACAAACGCCGCGGGCCTGTGTAGCATATGGCTTTAAAACAAAGCAAATACCATCCGTTGTTGTTAAACAATCCTCGGGCACGGACTGTCTAAAATTTGTGCCAAAAGCAGAAAGTGGGAGAATGCAATGATTCCTTATCAAGCCGTTATTCAACAACTTGAAAAACAATTATCGGGTGTGAAAAATATTGGGAACGAACAGCAAATTCGCGAAGCTTTAACAGCAATCCGAGCATTATGTGATGTGGTATTAGACTCACCTGACGGCATTTCAAAAGCGCAGTCAAAACATTTGCCACAAATGCTAGTATCAGAGCCGAAGCAATCAAGTTTATACACAGCAAAAATTGAAGAAGAAGACGGGGCAAATGGCGATTCAATTTTTGACTTTTAATTATCTTCATTCAGCGAAGACTTTCACCTCTGAAGGTGGCTAGATGAATGAGGATGTGGTTCCTTTTCAGTAGGTGCCCAACGCCTACTGAAATAGGGGAACTCAGTCTAAGAACGCCACGTCTTGTTGCAATTTATCTGTGCGAAAGCGAAGCGACAGCAACAAGGTTTTATCTGTGCGAAAGCGAAGCGACAGCAACAAGGTATTATCTGCGAAAGCGAAGCGACAGCAACAAGGTTTTATCTGTGCGAAAGCGAAGCGACAGCAACAAGGTTTTATCTGTGCGAAAGCGAAGCGACAGCAACAAGGTTTTATCTGTGCGAAAGCGAAGCGACAGCAACAACAACAACAACACACGAATAAGTGACCAACATCACGTTGGCCCAAAGCCTCCGGACGCAATTACACCAAGGCGAAATTGATTAAAGGTAGGAGAAATGACATGAAAAAATTTATTGTGACAGGTGCACTCCACGGCTTTTTGGCAGTGGCATTCGGTGCATTCGGTGCACATGCTTTAAAAGAAGTTCTAGACGATTATGGGCGTGGGGTTTGGGAAACAGCTGTTCAGTACCAAATGTTTCATGCCACGGCTTTACTAGTCATTGGCTTATTGATGAGCCCTAAATTACTTGGAGAGGTAAAGAAGTTAAATTTAGCTGGAATCTTTTTCAACCTCGGTATTGTCTTCTTTTCAGGAAGCTTATATGTACTGGCAATCAGCGGCATTAAAATCTTAGGGGCAGTCACACCAATTGGTGGAGTACTATTTTTAGTTGGATGGATTTTAATCATCGTGTCTGCCATTAAACATACTCGCTAATAAAATTTAGTTGAACGTACTCCTTCGCCGTAATGTGTGAGGGAGTTTTTTGTTGGTAATTGCAGCAGCTAGGACAATGCTCCAATATGAAAAAAGCTCGGACATAAAAAGAATTTATACAGCTTCTCCACAATATAATTTCTAGAGAATAATAGTTTTAATTCCTATTGTTATTGTAAGAATTTATAGTACACTGTTATTACCAGAAGAGTTCGACAAATAGAAAGAGAGGTTTAGTGATATGGAGAAGCTATATACATTACTAGATAATAACTATGATGAAATGGTTGCGATTCGTCGTCATCTACATGAATATCCTGAATTATCCTTTGAGGAAGTAGAAACACCAGCTTATGTAGCTGCTTTTCATCGTGCTTTAGGACATGAAGTTCGTGAGCATGTAGGAAAGCGTGGGGTGGTTGCAACATTACATGGTGGGAAACCAGGAAAAACAGTAGCATTGCGAGCTGATTTTGATGCGTTAGCGATACAGGAAGAAAATGATGTTCCTTATAAGTCAAAAATGGATGGTAAAATGCATGCATGTGGACACGATGGTCATACTGCGACTTTACTTGGGCTGGCTAAGGCACTCAATGCAATGAAGGATGATCTTGTAGGTAATGTAGTATTTATCCATCAGCATGCGGAAGAAATTGCACCAGGCGGAGCAAAGCTGATGATTGAAGATGGCTGTCTAGACGGGGTAGACGTTATTTTCGGTACACATTTATGGGCACCAACACCATTGGGCGATATTTTGGTTAGAGATGGGGCAATTATGGCTGCTGCGGATAAAGTGGAAATCATGATTCAAGGTAAAGGTGGCCATGGTGCGGAGCCGCATCATTCTATTGATGCTGTTGCTCTTGCTTCACAGTTTATTGTCAATGCTCAGCAGCTTATATCTAGACGCATTGATCCATTAAAATCAGCGGTTTTAACAATTGGTCATTTTGAGGCGATTAACCCTTTCAATGTTATTGCTGAACGAGTTGTGCTAGCGGGAACAGTGCGTACTTTTGAAGAGCAAGTACGTAGACAGATGGAGAAAGAGATTGAGGCTGTACTAAATGCCACTTGTCTAGCTTTTGGCGCAAGTTATGAATATCGTTATACAAGAGGCTATCCCCCTGTTTACAATCATATGAAAGAAACAGAATTTATTGCTCGGCTTGCAGCAGATGTACCAGGAGTGGAAAATATAATAACGTGTCCACCATTTATGATCGGTGAGGATTTTGCGTATTATTTAGAGAATGTACCTGGTACATTTTTCTTCACAGGTGCCAAAAAGCCTGAGTGGGAAGTGGCATATCCTCATCATCATGCACGCTTTGACTTTGATGAACGTGCAATGTTGATTGCAGCCAAAACATTAGGAAAAGCAACATTGCAGTATTTACAAGAAAATCAATAGTAAGCTCCCATGAACGTTCTATATGGCTTGAACTTACAATAAAAATTGGCATGCTAGGACGTATCCTAACATGCCAATTTTTCCCTTACCCGTGGGAAGCGGTGTGAAATATATTACGGATTTTGATTAAAATAAACCATTTCCTCATCATATTCAGCAAAATCAAAGTAAATCATCGGGAATAGGAAACGGTGATTTGATTTGAGCTCACGAAGAATAACATGATCTCGACCAGCAGCCTCTACAACACCTCGCACAACTTTTGTGTTTTTACCTTGTTCAATGGCATGCTCGAAAGAAAAATGGAACGTACCAGGTTTTCCGCGATTCAAACGCAAAATATTTTCAATATAGGATTCCTCACGTCCAGGTGGTCGTCCGTTTTGAAGTGTTGCTGGAGGAGGAGTCATTGGTTGTTGCGTTGTTGGTGTCCAATAATAAGGCATCATAAGTTATCAACCTTCTTTCTTTTAGATTTGAGGACAATCCTCTTCGGTAGGCGAGAAAAAGCAATGCACTTTATATCTTCCCATGTTCCACTGACCGTACCATTATGCAGGAAAATCTTCTTCAGGTCTGAAAAACCATAGCGAACGAGTTGCTGGATGGAACTCTTCTCCTTTGATAACTCTATTTGCTAATCTAATGACTTAATCACGTGCTCGCTGATCCATAGCCTTTTGTTGTCTCTTCACAGCCCCCTTTGATGCCGAAACCGTCCGAATATCACCAAAATCTAAACAATCTGCTCGTACACGATTGACGCTAACAGTGCCGACCATCAGCATACCTATTCTCCGTCGCCTTCTGCCTCAGCGCGTATAAGCCTCACGAGCAGGGCTGTTTGTGTATCCTTCTCTTTATAACGGCGATTTTTATTCCTCCTCGCAGACAGTATATGCACGATGGTATTGTAGACATGTTCAATTTTAACTTTTTTCAGCACATGTTTTGGTAGCGAAAGCAAAGCGTCAGCTACAGATGTCTTTTGTAGCGAAAGCAAAGCGTCAGCTACAGATGTCTTTTGTACCGAAAGCGTAGCAACAGGTACAGAAGTCTTCCACTTCTATAGGTGGTAAGATGAATGCGGGTTTAAGTTACCTTTTCACTGGGTGTCCAAACACCTAGTGGAACTCAGTCTAAGAACGCCACGTCCTGTGGCAATTTATCTGTGCGAAAGCGAAGCGACAGCAACACACGACTGAGTGACCAACATCGTGTTGGCCTAAAGTCTCCGACGGATGTCACGGAATCGGAAAGGAGTTCTTTGTGCGAGCACAAAGCTGATTCAGGACGCAATTATGCCGAGGCATAATTGATTGAAAGAAATTCACATCTTAAAATTGCTAAGCATATATTAGCCATAATGAGTAGTCTGTAAAGAGGGACAGGTTTTACATGTGAGGTGAAAAATTATGGAGATTGGTGTGTGGGTAGGTATTTTGTTGAGCGCTGTGTTGGCATTTTTGGTAGGGGATTTTTACGGACAGCCACTCCATTGGTATCTCTTTATATTAATAATCGTAGTGGGTTTTTTCATCAATACCGTTATATTAATTTTGAAAGTTAAGGATGAAAAGTCTTAAAGTACAAGACAATCATATGAAAATAAGAAAGTTCATCGTAATGGGTGACGCTTTTTTATTGTTAAGGAAACTATGGGGTTTTTTGCCGGTGGATAACCTAGCGCATAATCATCGTCTAGACGAAAGCGTTAGACCTCGGGCGAAAGAGGTGGCCTTCTAACGTTCTTTTTGTTAAATTTTTATGATTATATAGCTGAAGTATTTTGTTTTGCAAGTATATTGAAAATAAATTGTGACATACTAAAGTAGAAAATTACTTTTTGCTTTTAAAAAGGAGTGTTACAATGCGTATTTTTGGTATGTTTGTAGCAATTATCATAAGTGCATTTATGGCCGTTGGTATAGCAGAATACTATCATCAACCATATAATTGGTATTTAGTTTTCCTTATGATTCTAACTGGTTTTTTTATTCATACAATTATTTTAATATTGGAATCAGAGAACAGCGAAGAAAACGAATTATAAAAAATGCGAGCCCGTTAGTCAGGACTCGCATTTTTTATATTTAAAACCGTTTTCGATTAAACAGTTAAGAATTTCGCTAGTTTTTCGTTATCAAGAAGGTTACCAACGAAGAATGCACCAAACTCACCGTAGCGAGCTGAAACTTCATCGAAACGCATTTCATATACTAATTTTTTGAATTGTAATACGTCATCGGCAAATAATGTTACGCCCCATTCGTGATCGTCAAAGCCAACAGAACCAGTAATAATTTGTTTAACTTTACCAGCATAGCCACGACCAATCATACCGTGAGAACGCATTAGAGATTTGCGGTCGTCCATTGAAAGCATATACCAGTTATCATTGCCTTGACGACGCTTATCCATTGGATAGAAGCATACATGCTTAGCACGTGGAAGTTCAGGATATAGACGAGCACGCACATGTGGATTTTGGTATGGGTCTTCGTCTGAGTCGCCAGCTAAATAGTTGGAAAGCTCTACAACAGATACATATGAATATGTAGGGATAGTAAAATCAGCAATTGCTAATTTATTAAATTCAGCTTCAAGCTCTTGTAGCTCATCCATTGTTTCACGTAATGTCATAATCATAAAGTCAGCTTTTTGACCAACGATTGCGTAAAAAGCATGAGCACCAGTTTTAGCGATATCAGCCTCGTTTAATTTTTCTAAATAAGCAATGAATTCTTCTACTGCTGCTTGACGTTCTTCAGCAGAAACTAGTTTCCATGAAGCCCAGTCGATTGAGCGGAAATCATGTAAAGCGTACCAACCATCTAAAGTAATTGCTGCTTCATTCATTATTTAAAACACTCCTTCATAAGTGAATACCATTTGAATTTTAGTTTATCATAGTTTGTACAAAATCCCTAAGTTCATGATTGCATTTCACGAATTTGACACCTTCCATAGATAATGTATGCTAAAGAGAAGAGATGTAAATAGAGGAGCACCAATAATGAAAAGTATTTTACAACAGCCGATTTGGCGTTTTTACGATCAATCCATTAGCGCAAAGCAAAGATCGCCACTTGAATCCTTTGCAACAGATGATACATTATGTCAGCTAGTTGGACAATTAGCCTCTCCGCCAACTATTCGTACTTGGGTGCATGATGCATCTGTTGTGCTTGGTATTCAGGATCACCGTTTACCATATGTGCAGGAGGGGATGGACTTGCTTAAAACACGTGGTTATCATCCTATAGTGCGCAATTCAGGCGGATTAGCAGTTGTCCTTGATGAAGGTGTACTGAATATTTCTGTTGTTTTATCTGAACAAACGGAAACGCTAAGCATTGATGATGGCTATGATGTAATGGTGGATTTAGTAAAGGGATTATTCCCTGAAGTAGCGGATCAAATTGAAGCCTATGAGATTGTAGGTTCCTATTGCCCGGGCTCCTATGATTTAAGTATTGAAGGAAAGAAATTTGCTGGTATTTCTCAGAGACGTTTACGCCAAGGAGTAGCCGTGCAAATTTATTTATGTATTGAAGGTAGCGGTTCAGATCGAGCTGCACTCATTCGTGACTTTTATGAGGAAAGTCTAAAGGGAGAGGAAACCAAATTTACGTACCCTAACATTGTCCCTGATGTGATGGCGTCGCTATCCGAACTTATTGATGTATCATTAACAGTGGAAGATGTTGTGATTCGTTTACAGCAGCTTCTTCACAATATGGCTGAAGAAATTCGTTTTGAGTCTTTTGGTGACGAAGAACTGACGTCATACGCATTCTATTTACAACGTGTTTTAGAACGCAATACGAGAATGCTCGAACCGAAAAAATAGATTACAACGACCAAAGAAAAAAGCGATGCTGCTAACTAAGCGCATCGCCATTTTCTTGTTGATAAGCAGAACTACTTACAACAAGATTTCCGTTTTTCTCCATTTTGAAGACAGGTGCAATTCGTTCTTCCTCTTCATCTAGTGTTACTAGTCGTCTAGCACGGTTCATAATTTGTACAAATTGCTCGTAATCTTTTCGAATAGATCTATTTTCCTCTTCTAGCTGCGTAATGGTCTTCTCTAGTTTTTTATTTTTCTCAGAGGTTACGTGTACAAGCTGTCTCCATTTTGTAGACTCATTACCTATCTCACCAGAGTGTTGCAAACGTAGTAAATAGGCTATGACAATATCAAGAGATAATGCAGAAAGAGGAATTGATTTACCCTCTGCGCCACTATTATTTACTGTAAACATACTAGTAGTACGTCGTCTTGCTGGAGCGCCCAACACTCGCATTCTCTCTTTTCTTTCTTTTTTCGCATCTGCTAATTGCTCCTCATACTCTTTGCGAACAACAGCATTCCAACGAAAACCACAGGCTGCGGCAGTACGGTTCAAAGCATCGCCAGCTTCTTCGAAGGCGTTTAACTGCGTACTTCCTTCCGTTACATGGCGAATAACCGCCTCTGCTAATAATTCATCATTTTCTTCTAACCAAGCATCTTGTCTTACTTTACTCATAGTAAAATCCTCCCACCTTTATTTGGAACTTATTTATTTATAACTAGCATGACCAATCTTTTAACCTTTTATTCATCTATGTGGAAGGAATTATGCTTGAATACAAGGTGAAAAATGCGATACAATACCCGATGTAGGTTTGTGCGTATGCTACATACTTAAATATGTGAAGGTCATACGTTCAATAGAGCGGTTTTTTGATTGAAAAAATACTATATAGAAAGGGTTGTTGACAAAATGGCAAACGAATTTAAAGTTTGCGATGAATGTCAGGCCGTTAACTTAAAAACGTTAATTCCAAAATTAAAGGAAATCGATCCTGATGCAACCATCGAAATTGGCTGTCATTCTTATTGTGGTCCAGGACGTAAAAAAACATTTACCTTCGTAAATAGTCGCCCTGTTGCTGCATTAACGGAAGAAGAACTAATGGAAAAGGTTTTAGCAAAGTTAAAGAAATAAGTAAAACAAAACGCTATCTTCACTAGTTGAAGATAGTTTTTGTTTTCTGTGCGTATTTAATATTAAAGATAGAAGAGGTAAAGAGATGGAAAGAAGAGTCAGAGCGACGGATAGAACCTTTCGAAGTGAAGGATAGAGTAGTCAAAGAGACGGATAGAATCGGCGGAGTGACGGAAAGAAGAGTCAGAGCGACGGATAGAATCCTCGGAGTGATGGAAAGAAGAGTCAGAGCGACGGATAGCCATCGAAGTGACGGAAGAAAGGGCCAAAGCGACGGATAGAACCATCGGAGTGACGGAAAGAAAAGTCAGAGCGACGGAAAGCCATCGAGGTGACGGAAAGAAGAGCCAAAGCGACGGATAGAACCATCGAAGTGACGGAAAGAAGAGTCAAAGCGACGGAAAGCCATCGAGGTGACGGAAAGAAGAGCCAAAGCGACGGATAGAACCATCGAAGTGACGGAAAGAAGAGTCAAAGCGACGGAAAGCCATCGAGGTGGACGGAAAGAAGAGCCAAAGCGACGGATAGAACCATCGAAGTGACGGAAAGAAGAGTCAGAGCGACGGAAAGCCATCGAGGTGACGGAAAGAAGAGTCAAAGCGACGGATAGAACCAACAAAGCGACGGAAAGCCATCAAGGTGACGGAAAGCCATCCGTCGCAAGGGAATTAGGTCAATAGAATCCTAAATTAAGACGAGAATACAGTGAGTTAGGTTGATAGTCTCTATAATTAAAGGGAAATATGTATGCTAGTCCTGCATTTATCGCATATAATAGAACAAATAGGAAACGGGGGTGCTGTACAATTGACACATTATGCAAAAGCTAAATTGCAAGAGGAAAAAGTATTCAAGGACCCGGTGCATCGCTATGTGCATGTACGGGATCAAGTGATTTGGGATTTAGTTGGGACGAAAGAATTCCAGCGATTACGTCGAATTCGCCAGCTAGGTACAACGTTTTTAGTATTCCATGGAGCCGAGCATAGCCGCTTTAGTCACTCACTTGGCGTTTACGAAATTGTACGTCGCATAGTAGATGATATTTTTGCTGGGCGTCCTGAATGGGATGAAGATGAACGACTACTTGTGCTTTGTGCAGCCCTACTACACGATTTAGGGCACGGGCCATTTTCGCATGCTTTTGAAAATGTCTTTGAACTTGATCATGAATTTTATACAAGACAAATTCTGCTCGGTGATACAGAAGTGAATGCAGTATTAAAAAAAGTATCGACTGATTTCCCTGAGAAAGTATCACAGGTAATTGAAAAAACATATCCGAATAAGCAGGTCGTCAGTTTAATATCGAGTCAAATCGATGCTGATCGTATGGATTACCTACAACGTGATGCGTATTTCACTGGCGTAAGCTATGGTCATTTTGATATGGAACGGATCTTAAGAGTAATGCGTCCGCGAAAAAATCAGGTTGTTATTAAGGCGACAGGCATGCACGCGGTAGAGGATTACATTATGAGCCGCTATCAAATGTACTTACAAATTTATTTCCATCCAGTGTCTCGCAGTGCAGAGGTTGTTTTAAATAATATTTTAAAACGCGCTAAGCAATTAAGCTTGGCGGGCTACAAATTTAAGCACGAGCCTACACACTTTTTAGCATTTTTCCGCAACTCCATTCAGCTGGAAGATTATCTTGCATTAGATGAGAGTATTCTTTTTACATATTTTCAACTTTGGATGCAAGAGGAAGATGCTATATTAAGTGACTTGAGTCGCCGCTTTGTCAATCGAAAGCTATTTCAGTACATCGATTTAGATCCAGGTGTCGAGCTAGACAAATATCAAAAACTACAAGAGCTCTTTAAGCAAGCCGATTTAAATCCAGAATACTATCTTGTCCATGATACGACGGCAGATCTACCTTATGATTTTTATCGACCAGGAGAGGAAGAAGTACGCGTTCCTATTTTCTTAGAAATGAAAAATGGAGAGCTACGAGAACTTTCTCGTGAATCGATTATTGTGGATTCTATTTCTGGGCGCATGAAGCGGGATCATAAAGTATATTTCCCACTTGATTTCTTAGAGGACAACAGTACCCATTCCGTTGTGAAGACACAAATATTAGCTTTACTGCGAAAACAGGAAAAAAAATAAAAAAAATTTAATGTATAAATCATGTATGTTAAACGAGAGCAGTTTAATAGGATACCAACATATTGATAATGAAAAAACAGTAAAAGTACTCATTGAGAGTAATCTTTTACTGTTTTTTTGTTGTATAAAGATAAATAAAATGGAAAATATATAGAAATTTTTTGAATAATGTAAATAGAAAGTCCGGAATTGTTTAGAATTTGTTCAGTAGTCTTCCTTATAATGAGTCGAAAACCCTAAAGGGGGTGAGGCCTATTATTATAGGTGTCACAAAAGTAGCATGGATACATATAAATTTGTACATCACACATTCATAAGTCATCATGATTGCCTATGCAGTGAAGTACTTATAAGAATGTATTCAGTTATGGCGACAAGTGAATTGAAGGAAAGAGGGACCAACCTATTGTTTGTGGCATACCTTCCAACATGAAGAAAGGATGCAACGTCGTCAACAAACACCAACAGGTATCTCTCTGAACTTAGAAAAGGAGAGAAACATGAAGAAACTTAAACAATTAAACATAGCAATTATCTTATTGCTGCTCGTATTCCAAACCGTACTATCACCGATTTCAGTGTTTGCGGCAGAGGGCGAACTACCTGCAGTTGAAACTGGAACAGATACTGGGACTAGTACGGGTTCTACGGGAGAGGTCGTACCACCTGTAACACCACCAGTTGAAACGGGAGGAGATGCTGATACCAGTTCTACGGGAGAGGTCATACCACCTGTAACACCACCGGCTGAAACTGGAGAAGATGCTGATACTGATTCTACGGGAGAGGCCGTACCACCTGTAACGCCACCGGCTGAAACTGGAGGAGATAATGAGACTGGTTCCACGGACGAGGTCGCACCACCCGCTGAAGCAGGAAAAGAGGAAGGAACTAACCCTGATTCTGGCAATGAAGTAAAAGACCCAAGTGGAGATATGCCGGACGAAACTACACCACCAAAGTATGATTCAACTATGCCTGTTGATGTGATTAAAAATGTTGAGTTTACTGTGGATGGAAAAAAGGTTAATCCAAGTGACAGTATTAAAGTTACTAATGGACAATCTGCAGAGTTTAAATTCCATTTAGAACTAGCAGCGGGACATAATTATGGTCCGGGTACAACATTAACGTACACTTTACCAGCTATTTTTGAAGATATCACATTCCCGAATGGAACAGCTTATGGTGAGGTCGGTACAATTTCGAAAAATGGAAATGACATCGTAATTACATTCAACGATGAGTTACGAGATGATTTAGGAACGGGTGTAGCCCTTGAGCCAGAAGCATTCTTTATGGTAGAGGCAAATTTTTTAAATGGTAATACGAATTGGGAAGAAACAATTAGTTTACCAGGCACTGAAAACATCAAGCTGAACTTCCAACCTTCGAATAGTGGTACACCTGTTACTAAATCAGGTGAAGCAGATAGTAGTGCGCTAAACAGCAAGTTTATTAAGTGGACAGTAGATGTTAATACAAATTTAGGCGTTAATGAAGCGTCAGGTACTACAGATTTTGTTGATACACTAATAGAAGGTGCACATACATTTAAGCAAGATTCTGTAAAAATCACAAAGTTAAATGTATTCCCTGATGGCACTGTAACAGACTCTACTGACATTATGCAGGCGAAACCAATTTTTGATAAAGATGATAATAATAAAGACCGAATGACAATTTCATTGCCAAATGAAAAGTATACGGCTTACCGCATTACGTATCAAACAGAAGTTGGTGACCCAGGTAACGTTAAAAGTGCAAACTTTAAAAATGAGGCTACTTATAATGGGGAATCCTCTCCTCAATCAGTAACTGTAAACTTTGGTGATCCATTAGCAAAAACACATGAAGGTCCTACTTATAATGATTTAGCAACATATTGGACGATTAATTACAACTTCAATAAGCGCAACATATCATCTAAAAATGCAGTACTGACTGATGTGTGGTCAGACACTCAAGAATTAGATGGGGATGTGCAGGTGTTTATGGCAGATGGTACTACTCCTGCTGATATTCCTGCTGATGTAGATACTAAAGTTAGTAACGGTTTTAAATTATCATTTGATGCTGATGTAACAAAACCATATGTAATCAAATACAAAACAAAGCCAAAAGCTGATGTTTTCCCTACGAAAGACTATACAGTAACAAATACAGTAACGCGTAGCGATATGACAACGTCAGTTCAAGACAGTACAACTTATAGTAAAACAGGATTATTACTGCATAAATCCAAAAATGGTATTGATTATCATAATAAAACGATGTCATGGAAAATTGTGGCGAACCAAGCGGGCTATAACTTAGATGCTGGTACTGTGTTTACTGATACTTTTACAGATAAAAACCTAACTTTAAAAGAAGATAGTTTAGAGATAAAAGTAGGTAATACCACATTAGTTAAAGGTACAGATTACACGTTAACTAATAAAAACGATAAAACTGGTTTTGAAATTACTTTAAAAAATGCAACAAATAAACTTATCGAAATTACGTACGATACAGATTACGATATTCGACATGTTGGAGAAAATACAATTCAATATCGAAATGAAGTACAAATGGAAAATAGTGCTTTATCAAATGTTTCATCTGATTGGGATGAACAAAATATCCACTCTGAACAAAAAGCAAACGGTAAAAAAGAGGGTTATTATAATTACGCAACAAAAACCTTCCACTGGGATGTTGAGTTAAACTTTAACTACAATGATTTAAAAAATGCGGTATTCGAAGATAAATTACCAGATACACAAAAAGTGCAAAATATTGTTGTGCAAAAAGGTAAACTAAATGCAAGTGGTGATTTCGAAAAGGTAGGAGAACCATCCACAATTGAAAACACCTCAGGTAAACAGAATGAAATTAAGCTTGAATTAGGGGATATTGATAGCCCTTATAAAGTGACTTATGAATCAGTAGATGCAGATAGCATTTTCCCGCATGGTAACCCAGTAAGTATTACAAACACTGCTACATTGACAAGTGAAGCGGGTAAAAATGCATCATGGACAGAAACGGTTGATGTAAGTCATACAGACAAAATTTTAAACAAAAAGGGTAAACAAGCACAACAAGGTTCTGCAGTAGCTAAGTGGAATTTTGAATTTAACTACGCACAATCTATATTAAACAATGTAGTCATTACCGACACAGTTGGTAAAGATGCTGAGGGTAACCCAGAACAAATGATTCTAGAAGATACATTTAAAGTATATAAAGTTGCATTGTCTGGAAAAACTCCAAGTAATCCAGCTGAAGATAAGAAACTTTTAGCTCCAAGTGAGTATACATTAAATGTAGATATGAAAAATGGTACGTTCACTCTTGATTTAGGTAATGTAACTGGTGCTTACTACGTAGAATACGAAACAGTATTTACAGGTCTTTCAGGCTCTGATGCAAAAAATGAAGTAGAAGTAAGCTATCAAGGTAGCGGTCAAACAAGTGGAAAAGATAGCTGGTCAATTGTTGATTTTAAATATGGTAACCAAGCATCAACAGTTAAAGTACCATTCGTTATTGTAAAAACGAATGCTGCAACAGGCGAAGCAATGAAAGATGTTGAGTTTACTTTATACAGTGAATATACAGGTGATAAACCATTAATTAGCGCTAAAACAGGTAAAGACGGTGTATTAGATTTCGGATTAAAATTAGCTGAAGGTAAATATACAGTAAAAGAAACAAAAGTTCCTGGTTTTGAAAATCCGGATGTAAGCTTTACATTAGATCGCAATAAAAAAGCAACAACAGGTACATTTGCAGGTAAACAAATTGTTGAAATCGCTAATAAACCAGAAAGCTCCTTGAAATGTGATCGATTTGAATTAACAGTATATGATATTGACGGTAAATTAGTTAATAACGGAACAGTAACATTAGTAAGTAAAGCAACAGGATTATCCGAAGATCATAAAATTGAAAACGGTAAAGTTACTTTTACACCAGACCAAGTTAAAGCAGGTCAGTACGATGTTGTTTATGATGGTGTGCCGTTAAAGACGATTACAGTTGAGTACAGTGACAAATGTCATGAGAATATCCAACCAACACCTAAGTGCGAAAACTTTACAATCGCGGTTGAAGATTCAAAAGGAAATATCCGTACAAATATTAAAGAGTTAACATTAAAATCAGGTACTACAGAAGTAAAGGCATCACCTGATGCGTCAGGGAAGTTTATTTTTGAATCAAACAAAAATAATCCTACTAATGGCGTGAAGCCAGGTGAGTATCTGGTGTACGAAGGTAACCAGTTCTTAGGGACAGTAACTTTAACGTACACAGAAGACTGTGGGCATGAATTTATCGTTAAAGAAGTACCAAAGTGCGAGAAGTTCGAATTAACTGTAAAAGATGTTGATGGTAATAATATTACTGATGGTAAGACAAAAATAGTTGTTAAAGATGCTAGCGGTAAAGAAATTATTAACACAACAACTACGACAGGTGTTATTGAATTAACTGATTTAGAATCAGGTATTTATACAGTTATAGTAGATGGCAAAGAAATTGGTAACTTCCAAAACAATATCGAGTGTAAAATAACAGTTCAACCAGCGCCTTCATGTCCACAATTTACACTAACTGTAAAAGATGAAAATGGCAAAGTACGTCCTAATGTTGACAACATCACGATCAAAGATACAACAGGAGCAATTATTGCTACAAATAAGACGACAAATGAATTAGGTCAAATTACTATTCCATCTGAAAACATTCCTTCAGGTGTGTACAATGTATATCAAGGTGATCTATTCATTGGTCAAATAACAGTTAAATATTCAGTTAATTGTGAAGCAGAAATATCAGCAGCGCCTGCATGTCCTGCGTTTACATTAACTGTACAAACTGAGTTTGGAACGCCAAATGCGAATGCAAAGATAACAGTAAAAGATGCTAATGGTAATATCGTTAAAGGTGTAGACAATAGTGAAGTTCTGACAACTAGTGTTGCTGGAACGGTTGTATTGCCAAACGAAGCTATTAAGCAAGGTACGTACTATGTATATGAAGGAAGTCGTTTAATTGGCTCATTCACAGTAAAAGATACATGTTCTGCTATAGTAAAACCTTCATCAACAGGTGGAAACGGTGGAGGCAATGGCGGTGGAGGAGGCGGTGGCTGGACTCCTGATCCAGAAAAACCAGTTGATCCAAACAAGCCAAATCCTGATCCGGAAAAACCAGTTGATCCAAACAAGCCAAATCCTGATCCGGAAAAACCAGTTGATCCAAACAAGCCAAATCCAGATCCAGAAAAGCCAGTTGATCCAAACAAACCAAATCCAGATCCGGAGAAGCCAGTCGATCCAAACAAGCCAAATCCAGATCCAGAAAATCCAGTTGATCCAAACAAACCAAATCCAGATCCGGAGAAGCCAGTTGATCCAAACAAGCCGGTTGATCCAAAAAATCCAGGTAATCCAACAACAGATACAAAAAATCCAACAAATCCTGGAAAACCTGAAACATCTAAACCATCTGTAACAGATGTCATTGATCAAGGTAAAAACTTACCACCATACAATCCTTCTACAGCGGATAAAGACACACTAGATTCGTATAAGGATTTCCTCGATAATTACAACAATTTATCTAAAGAGGAACAGGAAGAAGTAGCAAAATCTCTTGATATTGACAAAATCAAAGCAGATGCTGAACAAATGGAAGCTCAATTAAAAGCGACAGGCAAACTGCCGCAAACAAATGGAGCAAACCAAACAGCTCTTACACTAATTGGTGTAGCTCTTGTTCTAGGTGCATTGTTCTTATTGCGTCGTCGCAATACGGAAGTGAAATAATATTCAATAAGAAACCCCAAGATCACTCTGTAAGATTAAGTACAGGTAATTGTACTTTGAGTCAAATTTAGTAACACTTTAATAAAATGTTACACATTCAATAAAAAGCACGTTACTAAAAACGAAAAGTTTAGTAATGTGCTTTTTTATTTTTTATGATTTATTAAAGGATTATACATTTTACAATTACCAATAAATAAGTTAAGGTCAGAACGAACGTTCTGTTATAGGTGGTGTTAGATTGTATTGGTATGATTATTGTCCAAAAGGAATAACGAGTAAATATCAATTATTAGTATTTAAAGATAACCAACCTTTTCTTCCATTAACAGATTATTTCCATGATTGTTTAGGAAGAATTGATAAGAGTTCTGCTACGTCTTATTTAAATTGCTTGCTTCCATTTTTTAAATGGTTGGAGCTAGAAAGTAATTATCAAGGGAAACGAGTGAAATGGAATGATTCATCTGAAATAATACGAATAGTTGTAGAAGATTATTTAATGCTTGAGCTGGCATGTAAAATTCGAGAAAAAGATACCTTTCGATTTGTGAAATTAACAAATAAAAGTCCTATTACAATCAGTCGCTTTTTATCAGCATTAAAATCTTTTTATAAGTCGATGATTCGATTGGAGCATTATACATATAACAATCCATTCATAGATGGGCAATATATTTTGCATGATTATAGCAATCAAAATGGTGTTAGAAAAGATAAACCTAGAATGCCGAATATTTCAGGGACAGAAGATGCTATTCCTCACAGAAGATTAACAGATTCCTATTTCAAAATTATTAAAGAAGAGTGGCAACCACAAATAATAGATGATGGCAATTTACCATATCAAGTTTATCAAGCAGGGAAAAAAGTGGATTGGTCACAACGGGAAATGTTGATTGCACGTATGTTGTTCGAAACAGGTGCAAGGATATTTGAAATCATTCATTTAACAATAGGAGATTATCGCCAACGAAAGAGCCACCAAGAAGTTGCTACTTTTAACAAAGGTAGTCATGGTCGAAAAATAAAGTTCTTACGCTTTAGCAAAGATACTGTTAAACGATTATTTCATTACATTGATACAGAAAGAAAGAGCTATGACAAAAACCACTTCATATTTGAACAATTAAGTGATGATTCCCCTATTTTTTTATCGGAAAACGGAACTGCACTCACTTATCATGCATGGTACCATCATTGGAATAAAGCGATGAAGTTAAATGAAATAAGCTTAAACCCTCATAAAGCTAGACATTGGTTTGTAACTTCGAGATTAAGAGAGATATATCATATTTCTCAAAATGAGAGCGAAATTCAACAACGAAAAAATGAGTTAATTAAATATATGAAATAGAAAAATACGGATACTATAAATGTTTACGAACATCATTTTGATAAAGCAAAACATCGAGAATCCCACGACAAAATGTTAGAACAAATGCAACGAAACGAAAAAGAATATATACAGCAACTAAAAGCTTCAAAAAAATCTAAACTAAAACTAACAGTAATTGAAACAGATAATTTAAATAAATTTGATGGAGATTTACAGGAGCTATTAGAAGGGTTGGAGTAAGTTTGGCAGAAACATTGCGACCAGTAACAGATTGGTATGATAAATGGTTAGGCACAATGGATACAAAATTAATGTGTCTACAAAACAATAGAGGCGAATATTTAATCGATAAACTAGATGAACGGGTTTTTAAGTATATGAACAATAATTGTTTGACTTATGATTGGAAAAATCATTTATTACTTATAACATTAATTAATTCAGCTAGAAATAATGACGTTAGAACGGACTTGAAAAAAATAGAGATCTTACACCTAAGATTCAAACAAATTTTCAGTGAATGTGGGTGAGTTATTAGGGATCATTGAGTTATCAAAAGATATGGAAACACGATTTAAGGCAATGGGTCTAGACCTTGAAGTACGTAAAGCAAAAGAAATGGCGAAGCAAGCAAAAATCGAACTAAAAGAGATTGACTTGATAAAACAATATAGAGAGGAACGTCATTATGAACCAATCACAAAGCACAATCCATTCAGATAAGCGGCAATGGCTTGTAAAAGTGCATCAGCAACGAAGAGACCGTTCACTTACTATTGGAATTCAAACGATTAATTTTCTAGTAGAACAAGGGATTCCCGTAACTTATCACAACATTAGTGAGCATTCAAAAGCATTTGATGAAAAAGGAAAAGGTATCCATCAAAATACAATTAAGCGCAATGAAGAACTACATTCTTATTATCAAAAGCATAGCAGAACGTATAAAGTAAAAAACACACGTAAAAAACCTGTAATGCCTTCTACATTTGACGAATCATCGATAAGAAGGATTTCATCTGAACGTGATGTAAACTTCGCCAAAAGGAGGTATTTGCAGCTTTCAAAAGAGGAATTGGTGAATAGATTAATAGCGGTTGAAAAATACATTGCAGAAAATCAAGAACGATGGCTAACTAATCAATTTGAGCAGTTTAAGTAGAATAATGAGATACAAAACCAGCCTTGTTAAATTACTTTTAACTAGGCTAATTTTTAACTATCTTGTTCAATTAAAGCACCCGTTAGTTTAAGTGTAACTCTTCACAATTACTTGATATTATATAGTTAAGTAGAAATATAAATTAGAATTTAGTTTATAGTTATAAAAATAAGTTTTTTATACTCTTATAATTCTTCAAAAAGGAGAGTTTATGAAAAAGACTATTGTTTTTGTATTAACGATACTTATATTATTCTCGGGATTCGCAACACAAAGTTATGCGTTGTCAGATTCGAAATCTGTGGCAATACAAGCGTTGCTAGATGATGCCTCTCGTACATCAGGTGTGCCTGGAATGTCAATCTCAATACTTGCTAATGATGAAGTGTTCTACTTTTCTTCTGGGTATGCAGATCTTGAAAAGGGGTTGTCTGCAAGTGAAAATACACTCTATGAGTTGGCCTCGGTGAGTAAAGCTTTTACTGGTATGGGGATTCTGCTATTGGAAGAGCAAGGGCTGCTATCAATGACTGACCCTATCCAAAAATATTTACCTTGGTTTACGTTAAAGTATCAAGGTAAACCTGTTGATATGCAAAGCCTTACACTAAATAACTTCCTTCACCATACCAGCGGCTTAACAAATATTAGACATACTCAAAATATTCCACAAGGCAATACGCCTGATATGTTGCAAAAGACTGTGGAAACGCTGGTAGATGCTGAATTGGCGTTCTCTCCCGGTGAACAATATAACTATGGAACCGTTAATTATGACGTATTGGGTTTGGTTATTGAGATTGTATCACGACAAAGCTATGAAGACTTTATGAGGGAACAGGTATTTCTACCCTTAGGTCTTCACCAGACGTATGTTTATAAAGAAGATGCTCAAGCCACTGGACAGTTAGCACAGGGCTACCGTTCTTCCTTTTTCATAACAACTCCATTTAACGCTCCGGATTATGCTGGGAATAAACCTGCCGGCTATATCATTTCTAATACAAAAGATATGGCGCGTTGGATGGGCATACAGATGGGTATCGTGCAGGACATACCCGAAATATTTCACAGGGTTATCGAAAAATCACATAGGGGTGATATGTCTGTTTCGGCTGTCAACGATATGTATTATGCGGCAGGTTGGTCGGTAAACGCCGAACAAACGTTTATAGAACACACTGGGGGTAATCCGAATTTTAGAACCGAAGTAGCCATACTGCCAAATGAACGAACAGCCATCTGCTTACTGAGCAACGGCGCAAATACCAATATAAACCTGGTACTAAAAGTTAAAGATATATTAGACGGCAATCTAACTCAGTCATATGAGATAAGCGGCACACAGCTTTTGGACATCATTTTGTCGTCTACCACAATTATTCTTTGCCTATTGGCCGTTCTGTTATTTCTCTTAGGATTAAGAAAAAGGAAAACGAATGAGCAGCAGCCAATTACAAAAAAGAGAACAATCGTAACAATTATTTTCCTAATCGCTACGATTGCCCAGTGTATAATGTTTTTTGCCTTCGATTGGTCAACGATACTTATTTGGCAAACATATAGTGTTCTTACAGCTTTGATTTCGTCAACATTATTAACAGCAAGCATTACTTGGTATATACTCACCGATAAGATGCCTCGCTCCGAAAATAAGTATAATGTTAAGTAATTAAATTCCACTTTATCAATATTCTTAATTAAAAAAACATAAGACACCTCGGTGTCTTCTTTAATGTCATCGACACTTCTCCTAGTTAAACCCACTTGCTATTTCTTCCACTAACCTGCTTCGTTAGTTGAAGAACGGATAGAAAAATTTCCTAATAATATACTTTTATTAAATATACTCAAACTATATCTTTAAACACAAATAAAAGCTGAACTAATATCAAAATTAGTTCAGCTTTAAAATAGCATATTATAATGTTGCACATTGTATATAGGATCCTGAAATATTATGTGCATTACTTTAACTCTTGACTTTTAATAAAACGTAAAATCTTGGGGTTTTTCGTATACTAAAAAGTTTCTGATAGCTTTGCAGGTGCTTTGTCAAACGGATATTGCTCAACAAAATCTGCTTGAATGGCAAGTCTTTTCGTGCCATTATCAGCGCATGTAACGAGGGTCAAAACGGTTTTATTAGGGATATCATTAATAACATAAACATCCGTAGCGGCGATGATTTCCTTAGACATTAGTTTGTACTCATAAATATTCGTTAAATCCGTTACATAAATCGTATCTCCTATACTCGCTTTATATAAGGGGCTAAATAAAATATCTGTTTCTTCAAAGTAATGACCCGCTAAAGCGTAATTTCCTTGTCCAAGTTTTTGATTAGGCTTCATGGTGCCTGCTCCAACGGCAAGAGAGGCATTGCCAACTCCTTTGACGATAGGAAGCTGCATATCCACACTAGGGACAGCGATACTACCAATGACAGGCATTTTATTTGCTGTTGTTTGAGCTTTTAAAACTTCCGCAATAGATAGTGATTGTACTGCTTCAAATTCAAAATCGGCATCCACATTATTGTTCTTTTCAATATCCTCTGCACTGTAATCGGTTGTATTTAATTGTTTACTTAAATGAGCGATAATGGCATTTTGAATTGGATTAATAAAAATAAGTAAGAGGCCAATGATGAGCATACAAATGAGTAGTGTTAGTTTAAGTTTATTCATTTCATAGATCACATCCTAGTATTGAAATTACGAATCGCCGCTAAAGGATCAAGTTGCGCCGCTAAAAGTGAGAGAATTGCCGGTAAAGGATCAAGTTGCGCCGCTAAAAGTGAGAGAATCGCCGGTAAAGGATCAAGTTGCGCCGCTAAAAGTGAGAGAATCGCCGGTAAAGGATCGATTTGCGCCGCTAAAAGTGAGAGAATCGCCGGTAAAGTGTCGATTTGCGCCGCTAAAAGTGAGAGAATCGCCGCTAAAGGATCAAATTCCGCCGCTAAAACCAAGAGAATCGCCGCTAACAGGTCATATTCCGCCACTAGAACTATAGCTGGCTCGGTAAAACGTTATGTATCGTCAGTAAGGACATCAGACGAAAAAGAGTAGAGCATTATGTTGCTCTACCCGTTATACTCTTTATTTATCACTGTGGAGCACGCCTGCAACGCCGTAATGGTTTTTAGGCATTTCTTCGATAAAGACTGTTACGTTTTCTGCTGGCGCGTTAACTGTACGAGAAACGGCTTCTGTTACTTCTTTTACTAGTGCGCGTTTTTGTTCGTCTGTACGACCTTCAAGCATTTTCACTGTTACGTATGGCATAATATTGCCTCCTTTATTGAATAATGTTGTATAGTTAGTTTATCTCCATTCAGTAGAAGACTTCAACCTCTGATGGTGGTAAGATGAATGCGGGTGTGGTTCCTTTTCCGTGGGTGTTCAAACACCTACTGAATGAAGATAAAAAGCCTCCGGCGGATGTCACGGATTTTGAAAGGAATGAATTGTGCTGGCACAATTCAAAATCCGGACGCAATTACGCCAAGGCGAAATTGATAAGAAAGAAAGTATAAAAACTTCTTACTTGTATTCAGGCATTTGCGCAAGGCAAGAGTCGTTGTCATGACGACACCGATGCGCTAACGATGCTTTACTTTATAATAGCAGAATGGAGGTAATTAAAGTATGGCAAATGAAGAAAAATCAAAACAAAAAATGGGCTTTACGATTATTAAAAATGACCCAACAGATGGACATAAGGGATTTGGAATCGGTTCGCTTTCACTTGAAAACGTATCGCCAGTCATAATCGATGTAGAAGAGGGGACAGCATCAGTTGAAGTCGGTGCAATGCATGCTCGTAGTGATGTGGAACGTGGTATTAAATTTACGACAGATCGTGCAGATTCAGAGGGTGGAAAACCGTATTGGCTCGTATGGGTGACGATTGACCATAAAGCGGATGGACCTTACTATGCAGGTGTTACTGCGTGTGAAATGGTAGTCAATCGAGAAAAACGTCGTGGCTATAAAATTTTAGCTGATCATGTTAATAAAATGGATAAATCTATGAAGCGTCATATTATTGTAGAGCATATGGATGCACCATCTAAAAAAGTGTTAGCTTCTTTCTTAGCGGAGCTCAATCCAGACCTGTGGGCACGTAGTGAGGACCAATTGCGTCAAGACTTATTTGCAGAATAGACTTACAATGATTGAACAATCTGTGACATTTTGCAATCGTTTTCGATATAAGGTTGAAAGTGGGTTTGAAACAAAGTAAACTTGATGCAGACTTACATTTTAGTAAGCTAGGACACTTGGTTCTGCGAATGTGATGAGCGCTATGCGGCATTTGAACAACCCAAACCCAAGCCAAATGCCTCATGATGCTCATCTACTTCGCGAGCCATAAAAAAGAAAAGCTTTCTGTTCCCACGGACACTGCTCCGGGGAAGAGAAAGCTTTTCTTTTTTTGTATATGTCTATTACTTTGTCGAGAGCCTTCGTTATTTAGAACGTGATTGACTCATAAAGGTTTCCACATTGTCTATTAGTTTTTAAAAATGTCGAACGGGAGCATATTCCAAATCTCTCCCCACGTATCTCTATCGAGAATATCAAAGTTTGAACATTTTTCAGTCGGTACATCCTTTTCATCTACATAGACCAAACGTTGTTTAGGGCAGGCGTCTGTTGCAAGTTTGCCTGTTTCAACATCGATGACCACACCTTTCACATCTTTAGGCTTTGTGAAATCCTCGTTCTTTGTTCCTTTATTGACAGTCTCCATAAAGTCGATCCATATTTTCTTTGTAGCTGCAGTATCTTCTTTTGTTTCTATATTTTTTCCTTGGTCATAGCCGTTCCACACACCAGCAGTTAAACTAGGTGTAAATCCAATTAACCATTGATCACTATTTGTAGAACCAGATTTTGCTGCATACGTATGCGTCATACGAGAGCGAATGCCAATCCCTGTAGCTGGAGAATAATCGTTAAATACAGGATCGAAAATACCTGTCATCATTTCTGTTAAGATAAACGTATCTTCTTTTGAGAGAACTGTCTCAGCTTCTTTTTTTTCTTCTTTATTTTCGTAGATGATATCACCATTAGCATCTTTAATAGAAATAATAGTAGTAGGAGCGGTTTCTTGTCCCTGTGATGCTAAAATATTATAAGCATTCGTCATTTCGTATAAAGTAGTTTCAGCTGTTCCTAGCGCGATAGATAAATTGTCTTTATCACCAATATTCACGTTGAATCGATCAGCCATCTCGTGAAATGCTTTAAATCCAATTTCCTCTAACGTTTTAACTGCGTAAATATTATCTGAAATAGCGATCGCTTGTGCCATCGACATATCATGCGTTGCAAATTTGCCGTTAACATTTTTGGGAGAATATGTTGAACGTCCTTTATCATAAGTGAAAGTTGTCTCACCTACATCTATAAAAGTTAATGGCGTATACCCATTCTCTAAAGCTGCGGCATATAAAATAGGTTTAATGGTTGAGCCTGGCTGACGTTTTGCCTGTGTAACCCTGTTAAATGAACTTGTAGCATAGTCACGGCCTCCGACTAGTGCGGTAACAGCACCTGAATTGGACTCCATACTAACGAACGCAGCTTGGAGATCATTAGCAGGCATGTTTTTGGCTACAGCTTCTTCTGCTGCTTTTTGGTGTTCTTGATTAAGGGTTGTTTGGATAGTCCAACCACCTTCACTAATGTCGAGATTTTTTGTTTTCAAAATTTCACTAGCCTCTTGCCATGCTACGTCAAGGAAGAATGGTGCTATAGATTTTGTTGCTACCCAGCTATCATTCTTTAAGACAATCTTTTCATTTTCTGCACGTGTTTTTTCATCTTGCGTAATGGCACCTTGATCAGCCATCAATTTTAAAATAACGTGCTGGCGATTAGTTGCCTTATCTAGATTGACAATAGGGGAGTAAATACTTGGCCCTTTTGGAATTCCAGTTAACATTGCTGCTTCCGCTAGTGTTAAATCACTGGCAGATTTTCCGAAATAAAATCGACTAGCTGCTTCTACACCGTACATACCATGTCCGTAATATACAGTGTTTAAATAGCCCTCCAGTATTTCATCCTTATCATAAAAAACTTCTAATCTATAAGCATACAGTGCTTCATTTAATTTTCGTGTCCAAGACTTTTCATGTGAAAGATATAGATTTCGAGCATATTGTTGTGTAATAGTACTTGCTCCTTGAACCTTACTTCCAGCCTTAATATCAACTAATAATGCACCTGCGATACGTGAAAAATCCAATCCTCTATGCTCATAAAAATCTTTATCCTCAACAGCGACCACTGCTTTTTTTAGATAGGGGGACATCTCATCAAGATCAACCCAATAACGTCGTTCGTTCGTAAAGTGATCCCCAATCTGGTTCTCATTTTCATCTAAGAAAATAGAGGCTTTAGGTACGGTTAAAGGCGGGGCACCAGCCACTTGAACATAGACGCGTAAAGCTACAAATGCTACTACAATTGCAGATAGAAAGGCGACGAAAAGGGTAAGGGCTTTGCGTGTACGCTTCGTACGTTTTTGCTTACGTTGATAGCTTTTTCTCTTCATCCGACTTCACCTCGTTTTCTCACACTTGCGTATAGTATGTGTCTGAACATTCATCTTTAATCGAAATTCTAGGTAAAAACTATTGCACTTTATTCAAAAACATCTATACTTTTTTTGTACTGTTTGAAATGCTAGCATTCGACAAAAGAAAGACACTTTGTAAATTTTAATCGAATTTTGCTAGATGTTCCAATAATGTATACGAGGATGCAAGGATAGAGGTTTCATTACAATCCTGTAAGTCCTTAATAGAGTAATGGTGAAATAGGATTAATTCCTAATAAAAGTGGAGGTCGAGTAATGAGATTTGATGAAGCTTATTCAGGAAATGTTTTTATAAAAAGTCATCCCACATATGAGGATGCTCAGGCAGTTATTTACGGTATGCCAATGGACTGGACAGTTAGTTATCGTCCAGGCTCACGTTTTGGCCCGCAACGTATTCGTGAAGTATCAATTGGTCTAGAAGAATATAGTCCATATTTAGATCGCGAGTTAGAAGAAGTGAAATATTTTGATGCAGGAGATATACCGTTACCATTCGGGAATGCACAGCGTTCTTTAGATGAAATTGAAAAGTATATCGAGACGCTTTTAGCGGATGGCAAGATTCCAGTTGGCATGGGTGGCGAACATTTAGTATCGTGGCCTGTAATGAAAGCTGTATCTGCGAAATATGATGATCTAGCAATTATCCACTTCGATGCACATACAGACTTACGTGTTGAATATGAAGGGGAGCCACTTTCTCACTCAACGCCTATTCGCAAAATTGCCGAACATATCGGACCGAAAAATGTCTATTCATTTGGTATTCGTTCAGGTATGAAGGAAGAATTCGAATGGGCAAAGGAAAATGGCATGCACATCTCAAAATTTGAAGTGCTAGAGCCATTAAAAGAGGTATTACCGACTTTAGCGGGACGTAATGTTTACGTGACGATTGATATTGATGTACTTGATCCTGCACATGCACCAGGCACAGGAACAGTAGATTGCGGAGGCATTACATCGAAAGAATTACTAGCATCAATCCATGCGATTGCAGCAAGTAATGTCAATGTAGTTGGCTTTGACCTAGTTGAAGTTGCACCAATCTACGACACATCAGAAATGACAGCAAACACAGCCAGTAAATTGCTAAGAGAAATGATTTTGGGTTGGGTAAAATAAAGAGGGCTTTATAAGTGTTTATATGAAGCGATTGGAGTGGGGTTTAGCTATGAGCTAGCCCCACTTTTCAACTTTTTTCTTAGAGAAGCTAGGGCAGTCCTGTGTAATTTATTGTGTAATAGGACTCGAATCGTAGATGGTTTTAATTTGTTCTTAAAGGCATTGATAAAGATCTTTTAATAAAAGGTCTTATCGAGCTTTTACAAGTAATGTCGTTCATGTGATAGACGGGTTGGTAATACCCAAATTAGAGCTTGTTATTCTAAAAAAGAAGACGCCATCCAAAATACATCGGATAGCGCTGTGATATTTCGAATAGTTCTATTTAAGGGTTCGTCGACCAAAGTCCAGCATGTTTTAATACAACACGTGGGTGAAGTTTTAGCTGTGCAACCATTAAATCTGCTAAATCTTCTGCTTGCATCACTTTTTCTGGATTGCCGTCTGTTAAGTTTAGTTCAACCGCCATATCTGTTGCAACTGTACTTGGCGTTAATGTTGTAACGCGAATATTTTTCTTACGCACTTCAAGCATTAAGGACTCACTTAGTCCGATAACTGCAGCTTTTGAAGCTGAGTATGCACTTGTAATCGGTGCACCTTTTTGTCCAGCTGTTGATGAGATATTAATGATGTCGCCTGTGTTGCGTTCTATCATCTCCGGTAATACAGCACGTGTTGTGTAGTACACACCTTTTACGTTGACATCGATAATATTTGTCCATTCTTCAGGCTTTAAGTCCATGAAGCTACCGAATTTTGAAATGCCGGCATTGTTTACTAAAATATCGATTGCCCCAAGCTCACTGCGAATTGATTCAACAGCTGTAGTAATAGAGTCTAAATCTGCTACATTTGCCACAGCGATTGCTACCTTCACATCATACTGTTTAAGTTCCTCTACTACTTGTTGTAAATTTTCAAGAGTACGTCCAATAAGACCGACGTGAATACCTTCTTGCGCAAAAGCTACTGCTGTTGCACGTCCTATTCCACGTCCCGCTCCTGTAATTAGCGCCACTTTTCCTGCGATTGTTTGCATGTTTTTTGCTCCTTTAGATGGGATAGTTTTATTTTAGGCGAAATAAAAAAATTTTAATAATAAAATAAGGTGAGTTTGATAGAATTGTTCAGGTAATCGTAAATGTTTGACGCCTAAAATAGAAAAAATTTGTCTTTAAGACTAACCTCATTCTACTATGGTTTTCTATATTGTGAAGAGTGCACTTTTTTGTGCGGAGGTTACCAAAAGGTTACTTATTTATATGAAAGGGGGTTAGTTCTATGTCGGATAAATTAAGAGATGAGATAAAAGAGAGAATATTAAATAATGATTATCATTGTGAAAAAGAACTTACCTTATCGATCATTAGTGGGAAATGGAAGGTTGTTATTTTGTGGCATTTAGGTGTAGAAGGACCACATCGCTTCAGTGAACTTCAAAGACTTTTTCCGAAAATATCTCATAAGATATTAACAAACCAATTACGTGAACTAATGGATGATGGAATTGTTCATAGAGAAGTGTTTCCAGAAGTCCCTCCGAAGGTCGAATATTCAATGACTGAACTAGGGATGACATTATTACCAATCGTTGAGATGATGTACGAATGGGGAAAAAATAGAATCGATCAAATTAAACAAGAAAGCAATAAGGAAAATAACGAGGCCGTTTTGAGAAATAATTAAAAAAAAAGCTAGAAACACTAACTCTACGACGAATGTGAAACGCCAGTCGCAAATACAGCTTCAAAGTTAGTAAGAGAAATGATTTTGGTCTGGGTAAAATAAGAATGGCTTTGTAAATGTTGATATGAAGGATTTAAGTGGGAGTTATGAGCTAGTCCCACTTTCCTTAAGTCATTATAAATAAAAGTCCCCTGTAAGATAAACTTTTTTAAGTGTCTATCGTACAGGGGACATTTGATCTATGTTGTTATTTCTCAGAAAATGTGTAAAGTCATATTTAAATGTGAAAATTGGTGCTGCCCGTGATCATCAGATTATACGCGGAAATGAGCTGCCAAATCCCTTAACTCCTCTGCCAAGTTTGCAAGTGCATTAGCAGATGATGAAATTTCCTCCATCGATGCCATTTGTTCTTCAGTCGTAGCAGAAATACTCTCTGTGCCGGCTGTAGTAGATTTAGTTACAGAATGGATTGTATTCATACTACCAACAATTTCTTCAGTTCCTGCGGCCATTTGCTCGACTGCTGCAGATACTTCTTCTACCTGCATTGTAACACTTTGAATGGCACCTTGAATTGAAGCGAAAGTTGTACGTGTATTTTCTGTTGTTTTAATCCCTTCATTAACTCCCGCTGTTACTAATTTCATTGATTCAACAGCTTTTTGAGTATCTTTCTGTGTCTCTGAAATCAACACTTCAATTTGGTTTGAAGAAACAGCAGATTGTTCTGCTAACTTCTTAACCTCATCTGCAACAACAGCAAAGCCTTTCCCATGCTCGCCAGCTCGTGCGGCTTCAATTGCAGCGTTTAGAGCAAGAAGATTTGTTTGTTCAGCAATCGCTGTAATCGAATCAATAATTTGACCAATTTCATTAGAACGTTTTCCTAACAAGTCAACAACTTCTGATAAGCCATTTACTCGGTCTGTGATGTCGATCATTTGTTGATTCATTTGATTCGCGGCATTTATACCATTTTTCACCAAGGATAATGAATCCCCTGAAAGTTCGCTTACAGCTTGAGCATTTCCAGCTACTTGTTGAACACCTGTAGAAAGCTCATTGACGGTATTGAATGTGTTAGAAACATTATTTAGTTGCTCTACTGATCCATGGGCGATCGTTTCCATCGTATTTGCAACCATCTCTGTTGCTTTTGTAGTTTCTGCTGCATTAGCATTCAATTCTTCAGATGCTGCGGCTACATGATTAGCAGTTTCAGTCACTTTTGTTACTGTGTTACGAATATTGCTAATCATCGAATTAAATGATTGGGTTAATTGACCGATTTCATCTTTGGATGAATAGGTACTTTGCACAGTCAAATCACCGTCGCTAGCCTTTAAGATATTAGCCTGCAGCTCTTTAACTGGATTTACAATTAAACGTCCAATCCATGTTGCTAATGTAATGAAGAAAATAATGGCGATAACAGAGAAAGTAATCGAAATAAGCAAAGTAGTGAATTTAT
Source organism: Lysinibacillus xylanilyticus (assembly GCF_001708185.1). Lineage (GTDB taxonomy): Bacteria > Bacillota > Bacilli > Bacillales_A > Planococcaceae > Lysinibacillus > Lysinibacillus xylanilyticus_A. Next base: position 193,025 of record NZ_MDDN01000006.1, read on the forward strand.
TTTGCTCATTTATATTATTCAGCTCATTGGCATGGTCAGAGCAAAGAGTCATAAGGTCGCGTGCATCATTTGCCATATTCTCACGGAAATCAGCTAAAGTTGTGATGTACATAGAATAGGCTTCGGTGTTTTTGTTCTGACTAGCCAAATCAATAACATCTGTCATGGCGTTAAAATAACCATCGATATTAGGTTTAAGAGATTCTAACAGTTTTCGTTCTTCTTCATTTCCATTGTAAGAGGCTTCGAATTTCACGATTGAGTCTTTAATACTTTCAGATCTCTTTTCGATGTTTGTCTGTAGATCGGCAATACGGTTTACTTCTGTAGTAATAATCATTAGTTCTAAAATGAAAGAATCCATCGCACGAATGTCAGTTCGAAGTTGACCGATATATTGAATTGGTAAAAGTGACTCATTATACATATTATTAGATTTTTTTGCCATATCGTTGATGTAATAAAAACTACAACTTGAAATAATCAGCAAAAAAATAACAGCGGATGTAATGAGTGTTAAAATTTTTCTTTTGATTGATAAGTTTTTCAAAATACTTCCTCCGTTGGCTCAACTATCTTTAAAAGTAGTATAATAGTGGTAATTACTAATTACTTTGGATAAATTGAGTAATTATTTTGTAATATTATACTCCATCTAAGTGTTTAATCTGAGAAGAAAGAAATATGAAACAATTATTAATTTTCACATCCAAAAGTTCTATACTTAAAGTTTGCAAGTCGTCATATCGAAATGATTATGTATGTTTGCATGTACCTGTGAGACTACATACGTAAAGTAAGCGGAGGTACCTGCAAATGAGTCGTTAAAAGCCGCTTTATGGAAACCTTTATAAACTGCTTAGTCTTATCTTGTGAAACTTGCTGTCTTCAAATAATCAGCCATCGCTAACTTCGGCGTTACTCTATACCAAACACTAAATTCTAATTCTTGCCTAGTAATCAATCTGACTACTACCGTCATTGTGGATACCAGATTTGGATCTAGTTGATTTTCATCCTTTAATACTGGCGTTTGAATACCGCTTCTCTGGATCATTTCTATAGAACGTGACAACTTATAGCCCCCATAAACACAAAAAACATCCGCTCTAAGAGAGTAGATGCTTTTTGTGTTAATTCTCTTCCGGTATATATTTAATTAAGTCAGAAAGCTTACAATTGAAATTAGGAAAGGAATGCCATTAGATGAATATTAAAGAACAAATACAAAATTGATTCTTTAGAATTTGAGTTATTTCAACAAAAATTAGAATTAGTTATTGTTTCCCCCTTTAACTTCTAGGGCAACGGTACTTGCTTTTAAGAGTGATAGGTAATGACTAAGTTATCCTAAAATGTTAAAATTAAACTGTTATTCAAAGGAGGTGTAACGAATGGATTTTTTTATTGTAATTATTTTTTTAATCATGATAATAGGAATTTTAACTACCATGAAAAAGACAAGAAGTAATAATAGTTCTTCAAGCCGTTCTATCCATTCGGGTACTAATACAACTGATTTTATTTCAACAGGTTCAGTATTTTCGTTTCAAGACACAGATAGAAATGATTGTACGGATACCACTTCGAATTACAGTGATTCGTCTGAAGGTTCTTCGTGCGATTAAGTTTTTTAAGTCGTTTCCGAATTTAATTGGAGATGGCTTTTTTATTTTACAAAGCAACTAGCATAATGGGGTGATGTCATTGGGAAAAGTAAAGAAATTAACACCGAAATAATAAGCGTTTGGGGACTACTATATTGAGTTAGGAAACGCTACTGAAGCAGCTTATATCAAAGCAGGCTAAAACGAAAAGGGATCTGGAGTTAACTCTGCGAGATCGATAGCAAATGATAGCGCAAAATCTTATATAGATAAACGATGGAAGGACTCTAAAAAAAGTTGAAGCAATTAGCCCCAACCTGATATAACTCACTCATTCCTGTACACACGCTCGCCATTTTATTAGTCCCATTCAGTCCCACATCCCCAAATTAAAATTGTTTTATGCCTTATCTTGCGTAGTTCAAAATTTCATGAAAAGAGGCTGGGACAGAACTCGATTATTTTGAAAAATAGCGAAAACAGATAATAACTTTTTCGCTTCAATGAGTAGAGTGTTCCTTCCTAAATCAAAAAAATGTTAGACCAATGCAATCGGTCTAACATTTTTTCTTTTTGCCCGAGCCTCTTTTGTTAGATATAGTATGCACCCAATCCACTTTGTGCTGGGTAAATTAATTTATTTTATAGTGTGGGGCTGACAGTGGGATTAATTAGAGTGAGTCGCAGCATGTGTATGCAGTAATGAGGTTAGTATAATCCATGAATTGTAGTAGCTTTTAATCTCTAAGCTAAAGGAACGGCGAGAGTTATAAAAGAGAAGAAGCGGTTTAGATCAAAAAATGATCTAGCCGCTTCTTTTTTATATGAATGATGTTGAGATTCCTTAGAAAATGTACAAAGTCATAATTAAATGTGAAAAGTGGTGATGACCGCGATCATCCTATTAAACTCTGAATTGAGCTGCTAAGTCTCTTAACTCATCTGCCAAGTTTGCGAGCGCATATGCAGATGATGAAATTTCCTCCATCGATGCTGTTTGTTCTTCAGTTGTAGCAGAAATACTCTCTGTACCGGCTGTAGTAGATTTAGTTATGGAGTGGATTGTATTCATACTACCAACAATTTCTTCAGTTCCTGCGGCCATTTGCTCAACTGCTGCAGATACTTCTTCTACCTGCATGGTAACATCTTGAATGGCCCCTTGAATGGCAGCGAAAGTTGTACGTGTATTTTCAGTTGTTTTAATCCCTTCATTAACTCCCACTGTAACTAACTTCATTGATTCAACAGCTTTTTGAGTATCCTTCTGTGTCTCTGAAATCAACACTTCAATTTTGTTTGAAGAAGCAGCAGACTGTTCTGCTAATTTTCTAACCTCATCTGCAACGACGGCAAAGCCTTTCCCATGCTCGCCAGCACGTGCGGCTTCAATTGCGGCGTTCAGGGCAAGGAGATTTGTTTGTTCAGCAATTGCTGTAATCGAATCAATAATTTGACCAATGTCATTAGAACGTTTTCCTAACAAGTTGACAACTTCGGATAAGTCATTTACTCGTTCAGTGATGTCCATCATTTGTTGATTCATTTGATCCGCCGCATTCATACCATTTATCACCAGGGATAAAGAATCACCTGAAAGTTCGGTTACAGCTTGAGCATTCCCAGCCACTTGTTGAACACCAGTTGAAAGCTCATTGACGGTATTGACGGTGCTAGAAACATTATTTAATTGCTCTACGGATCCATGAGCAATCGTTTCCATCGTAATGGCAACCATCTCTGTTGCTTTCGTAGTTTCTTCTGCATTCGCATTTAACTCTTCAGATGCCGAGGCTACATGATTAGCAGTTTCATTGACTTTTGTTACGGTAGTACGAATATTATTAATCATCGAATTAAATGATTGAGTTAACTGACCAATTTCATCTTTGGATGAATAGGTACCTTGCACAGTCAAATCACCATCGCCTGCTTTTAACATAGTAGCCTGCAACTCTTTCACCGGATTTACAATTAAACGTGCAATCCATGTTGCTAATGTAATAAAGAAAATAATGGCTAAAACAGAAAGGATGGCAGAAATAAGCATAGTAGTAGATTGATTTTGTTCGTTTATTTTATTCAGCTGATCGGCATCATCAGCACATAGAGCTATAAGTTTGTCTGTATCAGTTTCCACCTTCTTGATAAGATCGTCTGAAGCTTTAGTGTATGCAGAATAGGCTTCCTCGTTTTGGTTGTTGTTAGCCAAATTAATGATATTTTTCATAGTACTAAAATAACCATCGAGATTGGATTTAAGAGATTCTAATAGTTCTTTTTCATCGTCTTTTCCAGTGTAAGAGTCTTCGAATTTTATGAGTAAGTCTCTAATACTTTCACCACTTTTTGAGATGTTTGTCTGTAGTTCGGTATTACGATTAGCATCCGTAGTAATCATGAGCTCTAAAATGTAAGAATCTACATCACTAAAGTTAGATCCAAGTTGACTGATATATTGAATTGGCAAAAGTGACTCGTCATACATTTCACTAGATTTTTTTGCCATATCATTAATGTAATAAAAACCATCAAATGAAATAATCAGCAAAAAAGCAACAGCGGACGTAATGAGTGTTAGAATTTTTTTTCTGATTGATAAATTTTTCAAAGTATTTCCCCCATTGGCTCAATTATCTTCAAAAAAGTGGTATATACTAATAACTTTGGATATATTGAGTAATTTAGATGTAGTGATAATATACCATATCCATATCTTTAATAAGAGAAGATAGAATTATGAAATTTTTGTAAAAATTAAAGGGGAAGCTTGTTGCAATGGAGTTTCTGACGGACGTAATAACTTATACCGCCTCTAAACACAAAAAGCATCCGCTCAAATTAAAGAGAGTAATGTTTTTGATGATCTTATTGACAGGCATAGGAAAATATTGTTACATTATAGGTAACGGATGTTACCTATTGATTGGAGGAAAATTTTTTGGCACCAAAAGAGCGGTTTACAGAGGAAGTTTTATTGGATTGTGCTTTTGAAATGGCTAGAAAGAGTGGGATTGATAGTGTCAATGCACGAGATTTAGCAAAAGAATTAGGTTGTTCGACAAAACCTATATTTCGATTATTCGCGAGTATGGACGATTTAAAGTACGCAATATATGAATTGGCTAGCAATCTTTATAATGAAAGGATGTTTCATGGGTTACAACAAAGCTCTTTTCTAGGAATGGGGTTAGCGTATATTAACTTTGCTCGAGAAGAAAAAAAGTTCTTTGAGTTATTATTTCTATCCGATAAATATAAGATTTCGAGTTTTTCAGAATTACTAAATGACGTTGAGAATCAAGGCGTTATAGCACTTATTTCAAATAACACAGGATTAACTCAAACCTCAGCTAAGTCGCTATTTATAGATATATGGTTAACTACGCACGGCATTGCAACAATGTGTGCGACGAATACTTGCGATTTAGATAGCTCGGAAATTGAGAGCATTTTAAAAGATGTTTTTGAAGGCGTTAAACAAAAATTACTGAATGGAGAAAATAAATGACCATAAAAAATTCGCCTATTCTGTTATCGATTCTATTCACCTTATTTGCACTTGTTTTTCCTTCTATATCAGGTGCAATTATAACTGTTAACAATATAAGCAGCTTAAGCACAATTTATTTGATTCATTTTGCGGCCTTTACATGTGGTATTCTAGTTACTCTATGGATCATGAAAAAAAGCAAATTCTCTTTACAGGATTTCGGATTTAGAAGATTTAAAGCCGAGGCGTGGATGATTGTGATCGTTATTTCTGAGCTGATTACTTTCTTTAATGGTCTTACACATAAGGATAGTTTTTCAGTGCAGTATGTATTTACTTTGCTTCTATTTGTTATTGCCGTTGGTATTTGTGAAGAGCTTATTTTCCGAGGTTTAATTTTTAAATATTTATCAGCTAAAGGTCTTAAAATAGCTATTCTAGGTTCCTCTATTTTGTTTGGTATTGGGCATCTTGCAAATTTAGCTTCGGGTGCTGATTTAGTAATGACATTACTACAAATAACTTATGCATTCCTCTTTGGACTAGTTTGTGCAGAAATTGTTGCGAAGACAAAAAGTATTATTTTCCCGATTATCTGGCACGCTATGCACGATTTTATAGCTTTCATGACGGATGGTGAGCCAACTGTTCTTGCTGTTTCTATTTATATCATTCATTGCATGGTGTTAATCGGTCTCTCAATTTATTTCTGGCGCGCTTTATTTACTAAAAAGGATGCAATGAAATTAAAAAATACGGAGAGCTATGTTTAACAAAAAAGAGGGCAAAAAAGCATCTACTCATCTGAGCGGATGCTTCTTTGTCTAGTGCTCATCAGGTGTTAATTCAACATTACCTCCTGAAATAAGAAAACATACTTTTTCATGTTGATGAATAGGTAAAGCTCCTTGAAGGGCAGCCCCAATACCGATTGAGGAGGATGGTTCAGCGATGATTTTACCTGCGGAAAGTAAGGTCTTCATTCCACGATGGATCAATGCTTCTTCTACACTTACAACCTCATCGACAAGCTGTTGAACAATTGGAAAGTTTCGTTCTCCGGGCTGTAAAGTTAATAGGGCATCTGCCAAAGATTTTTGTTCCTCTAAAAGCAATCTTTCGCCAGCTTCTAAGCTTTTGGCATAACGCGAAACAACGGCAGGCTCCACGCCAATTATTTTAATATGAGGGGCCATAGATTTTATTGCAGTTGCAATCCCGCTAATTAATCCACCGCCACCAATAGGGACAACAATAGTATTGACATCAGGAAGCTGTGCAAATAGTTCTAAACCTGCTGTTCCTTGTCCTGCCATGATATCGTAATCATCATAAGGATGTATAATGCAATAACCATGATTACGACTGAGCTTTTCTGTTATGACATGCCTTTCTGCAAGCTTACATTGTACAACCTCCGCACCTAAAGCACGTATTCCTTCTACCTTAACTGTAGGAGCTGAATCCGGTAGGACAATTGTTGCCTTAATATTTAATAGCTTAGCAGCGTAGGCAACGCCTTTGCCATGATTACCCGAGGAAGCAGCAACTACGCCTTGTTGCAATTGTTCTAACGGCATGGATAGCATTTTATTAAGAGCTCCACGCAGTTTGAAAGAGTTAGTCTTTTGCATATTCTCGGCTTTTATGTAGACATGACATCCTAAAAGTTCATCGAGCCCGTTTAATCGAATCATAGGTGTTTCATATACATAAGATGAAATTCTTCGTTTAGCAGTATGGATTTGTTCAAGTGTTAACATACAGCAACCCTCACTTTATTGAAATGATTGAAAATTCTGGAGTTATATCATAACTGTAGATTTACAGGCAATTTGTGTCAATAAATAAAATGACTGTGATTATTGCCGCGACACCATAGAATACTTACTTCAACCTTGAAAAAATATGAGTATTCATCCTATAATAAAAAGGTTATAGTAAAAACAATAAAAGGGAGCGTCCATAATGGCCAACGAAGCAAGATCGCAGGTGAACATTAAGCTCATTTCTACGATTCGTCCGATTGATGGAGAGTCCGAAAGTTATGAAATGTGGCTGACAGGGCAGCTACTTGAAAAAGCAGGAAGCATGTATTTGAAATATGAAGAGGTGCAGGAGGATAAAACCATCCGCACAACTATGAAGCTAGGCAATGAACAAGCACTAATTATGCGTGCCGGAGCAGTAAAAATGCGACTACCACTTAACATAATTGAACAACAAACGGGTCATTATGAAAGTGAGTTTGGTTCAATGCCACTCGTCATAGAGACGAAAAAAATGACGTTTACAAAACAAGCAATAAGCGGAGATTTCCATGTACAGTATGATTTACTAATGGGTGGGCAATCCGTTGGCAACTATACATTAGACATTACATTTACGGAGGTACAATGATGAACGCAGTAGAACAAGTACAACAAGCCATTAAAGCGGCAATTGCGCAGGCTGTTGAAAAAGCTGGCTTAGTAGAGGCTGGCACAGAGTTAAATATTCACCTTGAAACACCAAAGGATAAGGCAAATGGAGACTATGCAACAAATATCGCTATGCAATTAACGAAATTAGCTAAAAAACCACCTCGTGCCATTGCTGAAGCTATTTTAGAAAATCTTGACACAGCAGGTACAGTTATTGAGAAAATCGATATTGCTGGTCCTGGCTTTATGAATATTACTGTGCGTAAAGATTTCCTAACAGATGTAGTAAAAGCGGTGCTTGAGCAAGGCGCTGACTATGGTCGTTCTAATGCTGGTGCTGGAGAAAAAGTTCAAGTTGAATTCGTATCTGCAAATCCAACTGGTGATTTACATTTAGGTCATGCGCGTGGAGCTTCAGTAGGGGATTCATTATGTAATGTGTTAGATATGGCAGGCTACAAAGTATCTCGTGAGTACTATATAAACGACGCGGGTAACCAAATTAATAACTTAGCTTATTCACTAGAAGCGCGCTATAAGCAAGCTTTAGGATTGGATGCTGAGATGCCAGAGGATGGCTACCACGGTCCAGATATTATTGAAATTGCTGGTAAACTAGCTAGTGAGCATGGCGATTCAATTTTAGCAAAATCTGATGAAGAACGTTTTGCATTCTTCCGTCAGCATGGTTTAGCGTTAGAATTAGACAAGTTAAAAACAGACCTTGCAAACTTCCGCGTAAACTTTGATGTGTGGTATTCTGAAACTTCACTATATGAAAACGGCAAAATTGAAGTGGCATTGGATAAATTAAAAGCAAATGGTCATGTATTTGAAGAAGACGGTGCTACTTGGTTCCGTTCGACAACATTTGGTGACGATAAAGACCGCGTGTTAATTAAAAATGATGGGTCTTTCACGTATTTGACTCCGGATATCGCATACCATGAGGATAAAATTGTACGTGGCTTCGATAAATTAATTAATATTTGGGGAGCTGACCACCACGGCTATATTCCACGTATGAAAGCTGCTATTCAGGCGCTTGGCTATGATCGTGATACGCTTGAAGTAGAGATCATCCAAATGGTTCAGCTTTATAAAAACGGTGAGAAATTCAAGATGTCTAAACGTACAGGGAACGCTGTTACAATGCGTGAGCTTGTAGAAGAGGTTGGCCTAGACGCAGTACGTTACTTCTTCGTGAAAACTGCAGGCGATTCTCATATGGACTTTGACTTAGACCTTGCTGTATCTCAATCAAATGAAAACCCAGTGTATTATGCACAATATGCACATGCACGTATTTCATCTATTTTACGTTCAGCAAATGAGCAAGGCTTTGCTGCTTCAACTGACAATTTAAGCTTGTTAATTGCTGAAAAAGAGATCGATTTACTGAAAAAAGTGGGCGACTTCCCGAAAATGGTAGCTGATGCTGCGAATCACCGTACACCACACCGTATCGCCAACTATATTCAAGAAACGGCAGCTGCATTCCACAGCTTCTATAACGCTGAAAAAGTGTTAGATGCTTCAAATAAAGAGCTAACAGAGGCGCGTTTAGCCCTTATTACAGCTGTTCGTACAACAATTGCCAACGCACTACGTTTAATCGGCGTATCTGCACCAGAAAAAATGTAATAAAAGTATTTCTAACCCCCGGCACGACAATGTGCCGGGGGTTTTTTGTATCTTAGGTAGCAAGAGCGGTTGAAGCGACGGAACGAATCATCAAAGAGATGGATAGAACCGCCGAAGTCGTGGATAGAGCTGCCAAAGTCGTGGATAGAACAGCCAAAGTAGTGGATAGAACAGCCAAAGTAGTGGATAGAACAGGCAAAGTGATGGATAGAGCCGCCAAAGTGTGGATAGAACAGGCAAAGTGATGGATAGAGCCGCCAAAGTGTGGATAGAACAGGCAAAGTAGTGGATAGAACGGTCAAAGTCGTGGATAGAACAGCCAAAGTCGTGGATAGAACAGTCAAAATGATGGATAGAACAGTCAAAATGATGGATAGAACAGTCAAAATGATGGATAGAACAGTCAAAGTGAAGGAAAGAACCACCAGAGCGACGGAAAAAGCTGCCGAAGCGACGGAACGAATCATCAAAGCGACGGATAGAATCGCCAAAGTGAAGGAAAGAACCACCAGAGCGACGGAACAAGCCGCTGAAGCGACGGAACGAATCATCAAAGTGACGGAACAAGCCACCGAAGCGACGGAACGAATCCAAAGCGACGGAACGAATCCGAAGCGACGGATAGAATCCGAAGCGACGGATAGAATCGCCAAAGTGAAGGAAAGAACCACCAGAGCGACGGAACAAGCCGCCGAAGCGACGGAACGAATCTGAAGCGACGGATAGAATCGCCAAAGTGAAGGAACGAATCACCAGAGCGACGGAACAAGCCGCTGTAGCGACGGAAAGAATCATCAAAGAGATGT
>NZ_MDDN01000007.1 GCF_001708185.1 Lysinibacillus xylanilyticus
TCGCTCGACTTGCATGTATTAGGCACGCCGCCAGCGTTCGTCCTGAGCCAGGATCAAACTCTCCATAAAAAGAAATTTGATTAGCTCAAATTGTTTTGCTGGCATCATGTTTGATGTCCAAAATTTTATTTCGTTCACTAACTCAAGGTTAGTTACTTAAAACTTTATTGATTACGTTTTGCTTGTTCAGTTTTCAAGGTTCATTTTGTCACCGTTTGTTTTCAGCGACTTTATTATCATAACTTGTATTCAACAAGAAGTCAACAACTTTTTTTAAAATCTTTTTTATCAAGTCGTCCTTCTTGTTAAGGACAAGTAATAATATATAATATAGCATTTTAAAAATCAAGCTTTTTTAGAAAAAAACTTAAAAATCTTTTTCTCATCAACTATAAACAATAGAATTCCTACTATAACAATTAATCCACCAATAATTTGTGTGTTTATTAAATACTCTTTAAAAATTACTAGAGCTAAAATGGCCGCACCAATCGGTTCAAATAACATCGCAATCGAAACTACATTTGTACTAACGTATTTGATGGACCAATTAAATAGTGTATGACCAAATAAATTAGGAACTATCGCTAATAAAACAAACCATATCCAGTCCATAATAGAATAAGGGCCGAATGATTCACCTTTAATAAGAACATAGATAAATAACGTAATTGTACTAACAACATAAACAATCATCGTGTAAGTCACAAGAGATAACCTTTTACGTACATCCTGTCCAAATAAAAAGTAGGCTGTAACAAGTACGCACGCAATCAAAGCAAGCATATCTCCATAAAATGCAGTTCCACTAACTTTAAAATCTCCCCAACTAATTAAAACACTTCCGATTATAGAAATTGCTCCTGCAATAATAGTTTTTACAGTAATCTTCTCTTTAAAGAAAAAATACGTACCTATAAACGCAAACAATGGCTGAAGCGTAACCAAAACTGTAGAACTTGCTACAGAAGTGTAATTAAGTGATTCAAACCACAATATAAAATGAAAAGCTAAAAATATGCCTGCAATTGAAGAAAATAGCCAATCACGTATTCTTAATTGTTTTACCTCGTTAGTGTATTTCCAAAAAAACAGAGGAGCCATTATTAAGACCGAAAACAACATACGGTAAAACGCAATAACCCCTGCTTCTGCATTTGCTAATTTTACTAATATAGCAGATAAGGATACCGAGACAACGCCAATAAAAATAGGGATGTATGGATGAATTTTGGGTTTCTCCATAAAATCCAACCTCCAATCAATTATGCCTCCGCATAATTGCGTCCGGAATCGCCCGAGGCTTTAACTGCTCTCAGTGAATGTTTGGACACCCACTGAACACTCACTTAAACCCACATTCATCTTACTACCTTTAGAGGTGAGTGACTTATGGCTAAAAGAAGTTAAAAAATACTTATACATCATTCCGATCGTGATGTACAATACAAAAAAGTAATGTACATATAATAATGATACCTTGCATATCTCTTAGCAATACGAAATATCTGTGGAGGGTTGCTTATGGAAACCTTATTTGGAAATATGATTACATATGAAGTTGGCATAAAATTAGTTATTGCAGCCACATTAAGTTTAGTAATCGGCATTGAAAGGGAATTAAAAAAGAAACCTGTAGGATTAAAAACAAGCTTAGTCATTGCTACTTTTAGCTGTTTATTAACTATTATTTCGATTGAAACCGCCTATTCAACACCCCCAAGGTCTGACATCAATATTACAATGGATCCTCTTCGCTTGGCTGCCCAAGTTGTTAGTGGAATAGGATTTCTTGGAGCAGGCGTTATTTTAAGACGCGGAAATGATAGTATCTCAGGTTTAACTACCGCCGCTATGATTTGGGGAGCTGCTGGGATAGGAATTGCTGTTGGCGCAGGATTTTATATGGATGCTACATTAGCTGTTATTATCATTGTCTTCGGAATTGAGGTTTTATCGCCATTTCTTATGAAAATAGGACCAAAACGGATTCGTATGCGGGAAATATCATTGAAAGTTCAGATTAATGATGATAAAAGCAGTGAATCCTTTCTGCAATTTCTAAAGGAGAACAATATTATTATCGAAAACATCCGTATTCAAGATGTGCCAAACAATGATAATGTTTTACATGAATTAGATTTACGTTTATCATTAATTATCTCTGATAACTTACTGTCATTTTATCGTTCATTACGAGCACTACCTTATATAGAAAAAATAGAAATGGAAATTTTAAATTAGTTGGAGGATTCTTCGTGGCGGAAATATTGAAACTATTAAAAGACGGTAATAAACCCTCTCTAATGGCGGCATTTGTCAATGCCTTTTTAGGAATTATTAAAGGTGTTGCCTTTTTCTTTACAGGTAATGTTGCCATGTTTGCAGAAATGATGCACTCTCTAGGGGACGCAGCAAACCAATTTTTCGTTTATATCGGCTCAGCACTTTCTAAAAAAGCACCGACAAAACAATTCCCTGCAGGCTTTGGCCGAATTGTAAATTTAGTTTGTCTTTTTGCCGTTATTATTGTAGCCATCCTTTCTTATGAAACGGTAAAAGAAGGTTGGCATCATTTTATACACCCTGCTGGAGAATCTAAAGGAATGCTCATTGCACTTGGAGTATTATTGATCGGGATTGTTTTAGAAGGGTCTGTTCTTGCTAAAGCTGCAGTTGAAATTCTCCATGAAGCTGGTCAGGAAAAAGCAGGAATATTATCAGCAATCCCTAAAGCTTTTGGCTATTTACATCGTGCAAAACCAGCAACAAAATTAGTATTTATGGAAGACTTAGTTGCTACAGGTGGTAATGTTTTGGCCTTCGCTGCTATTTTAATCGCACATTTTACAGGCTGGACAAGAATAGAAGGACTAGTTTCAATGATAATTGGCTGCATGATGTTCTATGTAGTAGCAAAAGTGTTCCTTGATAATGCACGTGGCGTTATCGGTGAAACAGACGAAGAAATGCTCAACCACATCGCTCATCTTGTTATGGATGATCCGAACATTCAAGATATTGTACGCTTAGAGGTTATTAAAGAAGGCGAATTTTTACATGTGGAATTAGTTGCTGAAGCTGACGCTAATCTATCACTCGCTTTTCTAGATGACGTACGCGACCATTTAACAGAGATCATTTCAAGTCAGAAGGGCGTATCAAAAGTGACCATTTTATTTGATGAGGATGACGGGAAATTAGATTGGGTGCATGTTGGTGAAAGACCAGAAACTAAACATTAAAACAGTAACATCAACCTTATTATCCATAATATTTTTTCTATAATGGGATAAATAGCTAATTGCCATATTTCAGGCAGTTGGCTATTTTTTTAATTAATTGTAGACGCCCTCGTTTCACTTAATCATATTTCAATGAAGCCACCTTTAAACCTCTCCATTACATACAAAAACACGATTCTTACATGACAATAAAAAATATGAGACCACAATGCGTAGCCTCATATCCATATTCAATATTAAAGTGAGTTTTGCAAAATAGTACGGACATCTTCTTCTTGTAATTTGTTGAAGTTTCCAAAAGGTCCATTTTGCATAGCATGTTCTACAATTTGATCGAATTTCGAATCATCAATATCATAATCTGCAAAGCGACTTGGAGCTCCTAATGAAGTCCAGATTGAAGATAAACGATCAATCCCCTCAAATGCAACCTCTTCCGGTGACTTCCCTGTCGCATCAACGCCAAAGACACGTGTTGCAAGGCCTGCAAAACGTTCTGGATTCACCGATACACTTAGACGCATCCAATGAGGCTGTAAAATTGCTAATCCACCTGCATGAGGAATATCGTAAACTGCAGATACAGCATGCTCAATATTATGTGACGCCCAATCACCACGAGACCCAATTGATAAGAATCCATTTAACCCAATTGTTCCAGCTAATAAAATTGTTTCACGCAACTGGATATTCTCCAAATCGCCAAGTAATTTAGGTGCTGTAGTAATGACCGTTCGTAAAACACCTTCACACATTTCATCTGTAATTGGTGTATTCGTCGTACTATGGAAATACTGTTCAAATACATGTGACATCATATCAACGATTCCATAAACTGTATGATCTTTTGGTACTGTCACTGTATACACTGGATTTAAAATCGAAAATTTCGGGAATGCAGCAGGACTACCCCAACTTAGTTTTTCTTCTGTAGCTGCGTTTGTAATAACAGAGCCAGAGTTCATTTCGGAGCCTGTTGCAGCAAGCGTTAAAACTGTTCCGAGCGGTAAAGCGTCCTGTACGAAAACTTTACGTTTCACAATATCCCACGCATCGCCATCGTATTTTGCACCAGCAACGATCAATTTTGAACAGTCAATAACAGAACCTCCACCAACGGCTAGAACAAGGTCAATTCCTTCTCCCTTACAAATATCAATACCAAGTCTTGCTGTTTCAACACGCGGATTTGGCTCGACACCACTCAATTCAAAGATCGTTTTATCCGCTTCATGTAACTTTTCGATGACGGCATTGTATACACCATTTTTCTTAATGCTACCTCCACCATATACAACTAACACCTTTTTACCGTATTGCGCGATCTCTTTTGGTAACTTTTCCAGTGCATCTTCACCAAAATGTAACTTCACCGGATTATAAAATGTAAATGAATCCATTCAATTCGCCCCTTTCTAGTTGGATTTTCTCATATTTCTATTAGGGAAAGCAAAGATTAAATTTTGGCGAGTCGTCGTTATAAATCTTATGAATCTATTCAGGAACTGGGACATTTATTTCTGCTTATTTCTCAACTCATAGCATTTTAAACAATCCTGGTTTTGGTTTTACTCGATTAAAAATTCTAATAGTAAAAACATATACTGCTCATCAAAGTATCAGCGATTTTCTCGATGTTATCAGAGTGAAGCAGCTCATCAGACGCTCCCAAGAATGCGCCCAGCCGGAACGGAAATCACCCCCTCTTTTTGCTCAAGAGCCCTACTTTATTTAATTTGACGCCTTAATTTCATTGACACACTAAGTCTTTAAAAACACGAAACGAGTCATCCCATTAAAGGAATGACTCGTTTCATATTTATATTTTGATTAAACCCATCCACGGAAGCGTGAAGCTTCTGCAGTACGACGAACACCTACCATATAAGCTGCTAAACGCATGTTAATGTTACGTGTTGTTGCTGTTGTATAAACGTTTTCAAATGCATCAACCATTTTTTTGTATAGACGTTCTTCAACTTCTTCCTCAGTCCAGTAATAACCTTGGTTATTTTGTACCCATTCGAAGTAAGAAACTGTTACCCCACCAGCAGATGCTAATACGTCTGGTACAAGTAAAATGCCACGCTCAGTTAAAATTCTAGTTGCTTCAGCAGTTGTTGGACCATTTGCTGCTTCTACTACAATGTTTGCTTTAATGTTGTGTGCATTTTCAGCAGTAATTTGATTTTCAATAGCAGCAGGCACTAGAATGTCACAATCAAGCTCTAATAATTCTTTATTTGAAATTGTGTTTTCAAATAATGTTGTTACTGTACCAAAGCTATCACGACGATCTAATAAGTATTCGATATCTAAACCTTCTGGATCATGAAGTGCACCATAAGCATCTGAAATACCGATTACTTTTGCACCTAAATCATGCATGAATTTCGCAAGGAAGCTACCTGCGTTACCAAAGCCTTGAATAACAACGCGTGCACCTTTAAGATCAATGTCACGTTTTTTCGCTGCTTCTTGGATAACGATTGTTACACCTTGTGCAGTAGCACGGTCACGACCTTGAGAACCACCAAGCACTAGTGGCTTACCTGTGATGAAACCTGGTGAGTTGAATTCATCCATACGGCTGTATTCGTCCATCATCCAAGCCATAATTTGCGCATTCGTAAATACGTCTGGAGCAGGAATGTCTTTTGTTGGTCCTACGATTTGACTAACTGCACGTACATAGCCGCGGCTTAATCGTTCAATTTCACCCATAGACATTTGACGTGGATCACAGATGACACCGCCTTTACCACCGCCATAAGGTAGATCCACAATACCACATTTCAATGTCATCCACATTGAAAGCGCTTTAACCTCTTCCTCAGAAACTGCTGGGTGGAAACGTACCCCACCTTTAGTTGGTCCTACAGCATCATTATGTTGTGCACGGTAACCAGTAAATACTTTAGTTGTACCATCATCCATTTTCACTGGGATGCGTACTTGTAACATACGAAGTGGTTCTTTTAACAATTCATACATTGCTTCGTCATAGCCAAGTTTATTTAGAGCATCTTGAATGACATCTTGTGTTGATGTGAATAGGTTTAAGTTTTCAGACATATTAAATCGCCTCTTTGTTTTTTTTAATGATAGTATATCGGCATCATTGTAACATACTTCCGAATTAAAATGTGAACATTTTGTTAAAGATTAAATACTTTTTCAATTTGAGCAATCGACCAGTCTAAATCTTCTTGTGAAATAACAAGTGGTGGCGCAAATCGAATGACTGTATCATGTGTTTCTTTACATAATAAGCCTAGTTCTTTAAGCTTTTCACAGTATGGACGTGCTGCCTCAGTTAATTCCATTCCGATGAATAGACCACGACCACGAACTTCTTTAATTACCGGATTATTAATGTTGCGTAATTTACCTTTGAAATATTCACCTAGCTCTTGAGAACGCTCAGCTAATTTTTCATCTAGTAATACTTTAAGTGATGCAATAGAAACCGCACATGCTAATGGATTACCACCGAATGTAGAACCATGTGAACCTGGATTGAATACACCTAAGATGTCACGGTTTGCAGCTACACAAGAAATTGGGAATACACCGCCACCTAGAGCTTTACCTAAAATGTACATATCAGGCTCTACATCTTCCCAGTCACACGCAAACATTTTACCTGTACGTGCTAAACCAGCTTGGATTTCATCTGCAATGAATAAAACATTGTTTTCACGACATAATTCGCGAGCTGCTTTTAAGAAGCCTTCTGGTGGAATAACAATACCCGCTTCACCTTGGATTGGTTCGATTAAAAACGCTGCAGTGTTCGGAGTAATCGCTGATTTCAATGCTTCTAAGTTACCATAATCCACTAACTTAACATTCGGTAACATCGGACCGAAGCCACGACGATATTCTTCGTCAGATGATAAAGATACAGCAAGCATTGTACGGCCATGGAAGTTTCCGTTACACGCAATGATTTCAGCCTTGCCATCTTCTACACCTTTTACATCATATGCCCAACGACGAGCCGCTTTAAATGCAGTTTCTACCGCTTCTGCACCTGTATTCATTGGTAATACCATTTGTTTATTCGTTAATTTACCTACAAGCTCATACCATTCACCAAGGTTTTCGCTATAAAACGCACGAGAAGTTAATGTTACTTTATCAGCTTGCTCTTTTAACGCAGCAATAATTTTAGGATGACGATGTCCCTGATTAACAGCAGAGTAAGCTGATAGCATATCTAAGTATTTGTTTCCTTCTGGATCTTTTACCCAAGCACCCTCAGCCTCTGAAATAACGATTGGCAGTGGGTGATAGTTTGCAGCACCAAAATTTTGAGTTTGTTCAATAACTTGTTGTGTTTTTGTCATATAGTATTCTCTCCTTACTTTCATCATGAAAAATCTATGGAAGACTAAAAGCTAATTTACTAGACAGCATTTTCTGAATAAAGAAAAAATAAGAATCTACGCTTCCCCTAGGTAAAGCCACCTCGACGTTTGCTACTGCGGTTCTTGCCAGGCATACTTTCCCAGGAGGAGTTTCGCAGATTCTTTTTAATCCTAATACTTATAGAAAAGCTTAAGCTTGACCTTAAACATTACAGCATTTCTGAAGTTGTTTTTGCTTGCATGTGAAGTTGTAAATAGTCAGGACCACCTGCTTTTGAGTCTGTACCTGACATATTGAAGCCACCAAATGGTTGGTAACCTACGATTGCACCTGTACAACCACGGTTGAAGTATAAGTTACCTACATGGAAATCTTCACGTGCTTTTTCTAAATTCACACGATTATTTGTAATAACCGCACCAGTTAAACCGTATTCAGTATCGTTTGCAATATCGATTGCTTCATCGAAATCTTTAGCTTTTGTAATAGCTACAACTGGTCCAAAAATTTCTTCTTTCATAACACGTGCATTACGATCTACGTCTGCAAATACTGTTGGTTGGACGAAGTAACCAACTGAATCATCAGCTGTACCACCAGCAACAAGGCGACCTTCTCCCTTACCAATTTCAATGTATTCTGTAATTTTGTTGAATGCTGCTTGGTCGATAACTGTTGCCATGAAGTTGCTGAAGTCTGCTGGATCACCAACTGTTAGTGCATTCGTAAGCTCCACTACGCGATTCACTACTGTGTCATATACATCTTCAACGATAACAGCACGAGAACATGCTGAACATTTTTGACCTGAGAAGCCGAATGCTGATTTTACGATAGATTGTGCAGCAAGCTCTAAATCTGCTTCTTTATCAACTACAATTGTATCTTTACCGCCCATTTCAGCGATTACACGTTTAATCCAAATTTGACCATCATTTAATACAGATGCACGTTGGTTAATACGTAAACCTACATCACGTGAACCAGTGAAGCTAATGAAACGTGTTTTTGGATGATCAACTAAATAGTCACCAACTTCTGCACCAGAACCCGGTACAAAGTTCACAGCACCTGCTGGCAGACCTGCTTGCTCTAATACTTCGATAAATTTATAAGCAACTACTGGAGTTGTAGAAGCTGGTTTTAATAATACAGTGTTACCTGTTACTAAAGCTGCAACCGTTGTACCTGCCATAATTGCGAATGGGAAGTTCCAAGGTGAAATAACAATACCAATCCCTAATGGAATATAGTCATAACGGTTGTATTCACCTGGACGGCTTTCTACAGGTTGACCGTCTTTAATACGTAGCATTTGACGACCATAGTATTCTAAAAAGTCGATTGCTTCTGCAGTATCTGCATCAGCTTCAGCCCATGGTTTACCTGCTTCTTTTGTTAAAAGTGCAGAGAATTCATGTTTGCGACGGCGAATAATCGCTGCTGCTTTAAATAAAACATCTGCACGAATAGCTGGATCTACTTTTTTCCAAGTTTTAAATGTTTCATCAGCCGCTTGCATCGCTTTTTCAGCTAGCTCTTTACTTGCTTTTGATACGCGACCAATTACTTCTGTTTTCTTTGCAGGGTTATATGAAATGATTTTATCTTCTGTAGTAATACGTTCGCCACCAATAATAAGTGGATAGTCTTGACCTAAATAACTCTCAACTTTATTTAAAGCCTCTACATATGCGTTGTAGTTTGCTTCTTGAGTAAAATCCGTGAATGGTTCGTGTTTGTATGAAATCATAATTTATCCTCCCTAGTGAGATGTATTTTAGAGTGCAAAAAACATTGACGCAAAATATTTTTGCGTTTAGAATATTCTTACACTTATTATAATGCAAAATTCTGTTGCATATTTCAAGTAAAAAATTTTTTGAGGTGCACATTTTATGAAAATTTCTGAACCCTTACTACCTTTTTATGAGTTTATTGCAACAAATGTAACTGTTGGTATTCACGCCGTAGACCTTTCTGGCAAAACAATTATTTATAATACAAAGATGAAAGAAATTGAGGGATTTCATTTTGATGAATTAGCAGATCGTTCTGTTATTGAAATGTTTTCTTTCCGCCAGCATGAAAGTACTTTAATGCGTGTTTTACAAACTGGTCAAAAAGAAATTAATGTTAAACAAACCTATTGGAATAAAAATGGTCATGAAATTACAACGATTAATGATACTTTCCCACTTTATACTGAAAATAAACTAATTGGAGCAATTGAATTTGCTCGTGACATTACATCACTCGAAAAGCTTGTTTATCAGCCTCTTCGTCGATATGGTGAACCATTAACATTCGATGTCATTACTTCTGTTTCCGAATCGATGCAACAGGTTATCGCAAATGCCAAAAAAGCAGCAGCTGTGAAATTACCTGTTTTACTAATAGGTGAATCCGGTACAGGAAAAGATTTAATCGCAGAGAGTATTCACCATGCAGCATCTTCTGATCCTGAAGCATTTGTCACTCTAGTGAGTCGTCGGTCTGCACAATCTGTTTTAGATAAATTACAAGAGCTCTTACAGGATGACAAGGCATACACTTTTTTCTTTGAACGCATTGATTTTTTAAGCCTAGATATCCAAGAGCAATTATTAGAAGTATTGCAATCCCTTCCACAGTCAAAGTACATGCTCATTGGGAGTGTTGGTAGCGATCCAATTACATTAATTGCGGAAAAGAAGCTTTCAAAATCACTGTATTATTTCTTTGCAACAATGGCCATTACCATCCCAAATTTAACAGATCGAAAAGAAGATATTCTTCCATTCGTAGAGGATTATTTTAGCCGCCATCGAGAACGCTTTGCTTCAAATGTAGCGGAACTGGCACCTGATGTACGGGATTTATTCTTGCAATATGATTGGCCAGGGAATTTAAAGGAGCTTGAGCTATTACTAGATGAAATCGTGTCGTTTATGACGACTGAGTCAACAGTTACCTCAGATTTACTCCCGCTGCATTTCCGCTTCAAGGTACAACAGCAAGATGAATCCAATCGCGAGCCAGAATTCTTTATGTTCCATCAACAAAATGATGTAATGCCGCTCGATGCTTATTTACGTGAAGCCGAATCATATTATGTGCAAAATGTCTTAAATTTATATGAAGGCAATATTACAAAGGCTGCTAGCGCACTTGGCATGAGTCGCCAAAACTTACAATACCGAATTCGGAAAATAAAAAATCAGTAATTTTGAATATAAAAAAACGAGGATGCCTTCAATATGAAAGCATCCTCGTTTTTTTATCCCGCATTAACAGGCAGGAATTTTTGCTGTACCGAAAGTGAATTCCTCTCACCAACTATAGAAGTAGGAGACTTCCGCTGAAAGACGTAAAAAGATTCACTTTAGTGTCCTGACTGCTCGATCCAGTCCTGTAATTTATCTTTTAGGGAATTAAAACCATTCGCATCCGATTCATCTACACGGTCCTGCAATGATTTACGTGGTGGTGCATCTTTTTTACGCAATGTTGCTGGGCGCTCTTGCAAAGCTCGAATCGATAAACTAATTTTTTCGGCCTCTTCATCGATTTCAAGTATCTTCACTTCTACCTCTTGCCCAACTGATAAAAACTCACTAACATCCTTTACAAAGCCGTACGTTATTTCGGAAATATGCACAAGGCCTTGTGTATCTTCATCAAGCGCAACAAATGCACCGTACGGCTGAATACCTGTAACTTTTCCGTTCAACACGTCTCCTAATTCATATTTTTTCACCATAACCTCTTGCCCACTTTCTTTTTGATTGCTACGTATATATCACCTTAAATTATAACATACGTGTAAAAGTCGGGCAAAAAATCATCCTATCAATCAATGACCCCCGCTATTCGATAATGACCATCATTATTTTTCGATAATTTAATAAGGTATTGTCTTCCATATATATTTTGATACTCTCCAGAAACACGAACCGCAATCATTGGATAAATACCATCGTATTCCCCTAATTGGCTAAAGATATCTAAATTTTTAACTTTATCTAACATACTAGTATCAATTTTTGTATCAGGCATTAATATAGCTTTTTGTAAATTTTCATCTCCAATTGTTACTGCATATAAATATAGAGAAACCATATTCAACGGGCGTAGTTGATTGATAAATGTTTCAGTGTCGCTTTTCTTACATTGTTCATATATTCTCTTTATTTGCTCTATTTCTGATTCATCTACATATACGATATTAAAATCACTATCATTAATAAGTCCCGCTGTTTCTTCTCTAGTCTGCAATATGATTGTCCAAATATCGTAAGTCGATAACTGTGTTAAAGTATCCGAGCGATTGTCCTGTTGCAATTCATTTAAAATTGTTGCAGCAGTTTTTTTCATGACTTCTCCGTACTTTCCATTTGCTACTTTTTGTAAAAAATCTACATAATCTTCATGAGGCTTGTCATCTTTTGCGAAAGCCGGATAACGTTTTGTTCCCTTTAACAACACTAACCATGTATTTTCAAAGCTTTGTCTTAAAACCTTATAAGTCGATGAGCCTGCGTTCACATCTGCAAGTAGTGAACGTTCCATTATTTTCAAGGATTTGGCAGTTTCTTCTCGTGTATATCTTAAATCATCTGCTAATAATAAATGTTCCTTTTGTAAATACTCAAAGTAACCAAAAATATCTGGATGTAATTGTTTCATAGAATCTTGCGCAAATTCACCATTAATAGGATTGGCTTTAAAATAATACGAACCTTTATCGTCCACTTTCAGTTCCATAAATTGATTATTCGCAGCTTCAATAATTACTTTTAAATCTGATGGATATTGATTAATATCTACTTTCTTCATTAAGAGCGGTTCATATTGTACAAGAAGGCTACTGTAAAAGTTCTCTAGTTCTAATACAGATTTTTCATATAAGCGGTATACCTCAAAAGATTCATCAAAAGTTAACTGTCTCCGTCCTATAGTTTCTAGCGCTCTTCTTGGTGTCATTAATTCATTAAGAACATTTTCTTCAGCATATTTTAAATACTGGTCATCACTAGATTGTAAACTCAAATTGTTTTTTGTATAGTAGTCTAACATGGTGTCAGCATTTTTAATAAATTCAAATGAATTTAGCTCCTCAGCAGAAACTTTTAACTCTCTTCTTATTTGTTCTTTTTTACTGTTATATTTTTTGGTGATATTTTCAACCCACTTTTGATTTCCAGCTTTCTGTAGTTCTTCCTGAGAAACATCTTCTTCACTACTTGTGCTTTCTGGTTGATTAATCACATACGACGAAACTAGCACACCCACTAAAAGTACACTTGCGATACTTGCTATCCAAACAGCTGGCTTTTGCCATTTTGAGGGAGGCTTTTGAGTGGTATTGGATTCTTCTGCTTGTTGCATTGTATTTTCCGCCTCAATTTGTGCGAAAATGGCTTCTGGATCTAGCTGTGATTCTATCCGATCGTAGGATTTTTTTAGAAGCTCCATTCGTTTTTCAAACTGTTTATCGTCCATTTTTAACACTCCCCTCTTGCATTAACTCTGCTTTGAGTTTTTCCTTGGCACGTAAAATACGAACTTTGACAGCTGATAACGAGATATTTAGTACCTCCGCTATCTCCTCATACTTTAATTCATGGAAGTAAAATAATATGAGCGGGTAACGATATTTTTCATCAAGTGCTTGAATGGCATTATGTAATAGCCTATCCTCCTCAAAATTAAGGACATGCTTTTCTGCTGAAGATGAAGGCATTTGTTGTTGAGCACTTAGCCTTTCTTCTTTCGCCTGCTCTCGTTGTTCTTTGCGATAATAATCACGTGTGGCATTTAGTGTGATTTTATAGAGCCATGTTGTAAAACGATCTTGCTTAAATTGGTGTAAAAAACGGTAGAGCTTCACAAATACCTCCTGTGAAACGTCTGCTAGGTCATTACTATGTACGCCGCATTGAAAGGCAAATTTTTCAACTGTTCGTTGATGTATTCGGATAAGCTCTATATAAGCGTCTTTGTCTCCTCGCTGAGCTCGTTCGATTAATTCAGTTTCTGTCACTGCCATCCCTCCTTTGTGCATGAAACGAAACATTTCTCCTAATTGTTACATATTTTACTTATTATTAAAAATCCATATACTTTGCCGGTAAGATTTGCAAATTCACCAGTTGAACCATAAATTTCGCTGGTAAGATCCAAGACTCCGCCGCTGGAACCTCGAATTCCACCGGTAAGACCCCCTAACTTCGCCGCTAACTCCCCTAACTTCGCCGCTAATTCCCCTAATTCCGCCGCTAACTCCTCTAACTTCGCCGCTAACTCCCCTAATTCCGCCGCTAACTCCTCTAACTCCGTTGCTAACTCCTCTAACTCCGCCGCTAACTCCCCTAACTCCGCCGCTAACTCCTCTAATTTCGCCGGTAGAACCATATTAAGTTACTAGAACAACCTCTGCTGCATGTGCGAACTTAATTTACTGAAATTTGCTTGTGTTATGAAAATATTGCGGTAAAATAAAGCTTTAGTATAAGGGGGATTTATTTTCGTGTCTTCAAGAGATCAATTTACAACTAAAATTGGGTTTATTTTAGCTGCCGCTGGAAGTGCTATTGGGTTAGGAGCTATATGGAAGTTTCCTTACATGGCGGGTACTAATGGCGGAAGTGTCTTTATTTTATTATTCATCTTATGTACATTTCTCATCGGCTTGCCGGTGTTAATTGCAGAATTTATGATTGGTCGTCGTGGGCAAAAAGATGCTGTCACGTCGTTCAAGGAACAAGCACCAGGAACTCCGTGGTACTTGATAGGATGGGGTGGCATGATTATTGCCGGTCTAATACTTTCATTCTATAGTGTTGTTGGTGGCTGGATTTTAAGTTATTTGGGCCGTGCCTTTACATTACAGCTGAATAATCCTGGTTCAAATATTAATTATGCAGATTTGTTTAATGACATCATTTCAAACCCACTTGAAGCAGTACTTGTACAAGGGTTATTTATGTTATTAACTGTAACGATTGTATCAGCAGGTATTAAAGGTGGTATTGAAAAAGCTAGCACTTGGATGATGCCTCTTTTATTCATCTTCTTCATCGTGTTAGTTATTCGCTCCTTAACATTGGATGGCGCGATGGAAGGCGTCAAATTTATGTTCGTTCCGGATTGGTCATACTTAAACGCGGAAACATTTTTAAAGGCGCTTGGACAAGCATTCTTCTCGTTAAGTGTCGGTATCGCCGTAATGATCACATATTCTTCCTATCTATCCAAAAGCGAAAAAATTGGAAACTCAGCCATCAATGTTGCATCCATGAATATTATCATTTCGTTACTTGCAGGCCTAGTAATTTTCCCAGCAGTGTTCGCACTCGGCTATACACCTGATCAAGGTCCTGGCCTCGTATTTATTATTTTACCTGCTGTTTTTGAGCAATTACCTCTTGGTGGACTGTTCTTAACGATTTTCTTTGTTCTTCTACTATTTGCAACAGTAACTTCTTCGATTTCCATGTTAGAAATCGTCGTGGCAATCGCAATTGGAGATAAGCCTGAAAAGCGTAAAAAAATCGCTTGGATCGGTGGTATCATTATTTTCATCATTGGTATTCCAAGTGCCCTATCATTCGGCATCCTATCCGATGTAAAAATTTTAGACCGCTCTATTTTTGATTTTGTAGACTTTTTAACCAATAGTATTGGTATGCCAATTGGAGCCTTACTAATTTCCATCTTTGCAGGCTATTATTATACAAAAGACATTTCGCGTAAGGAGCTTGCCTCCTCAAATCTGATGTTCAATATTTGGTATTATTCAATTCGTTATGTTTCTCCGATTGCCATTTTAATTATTTTCATTCAAGGGATTTTACCGTTATTTAAATAATTTGAATCTAAAAAACGAGGTTGTCACAACATTGAATGACATCCTCGTTTTCTATAGAAAAGCAAAAAGCATAATTAGATAATGCATTTTGCTTCAAATTTTATCGCAATAAGTTTGTATGAAATGGCTACACAATTCTCAAATGGAATCCATTCTTCAAACGAATGCTCATATGTTTCTTGAATAACCTTTGCAAGAACGGATGGGTCATCAATGCCTTGCAATGCTGCTACAACATCTGCCGTTTCAGTATCATAATGGTCTGGACCTAAGTTAAATGGATCCCACTCCTCTAGCAGATGTACAGCTGCTCGATTCATTTTTATATTTTCCAAAATGCTCACCTATTATCCTTTTATCATACTCGTATGATACCATAGTAAAAAAAAAAGAAAAGAGTGATTTGCTTGTCTATTTTCGATCAAACTAATAAACGTCGTTGTACAAACTCTGTAAAATGGGACGCAATGGAAAACGTCTATGGATTAAAAGATGCATCAGACATACTGCCAATGTGGATTGCCGATATGGACTTTTCCGCACCAGCAGCGGTGTCAAAGGCGCTACAAAAGCATGCTGAAAAGACTGTTTTCGGTTATAGTTTTGTAAGCGGGGAAGCCATACAGTCAATTGTAGACTGGCAATTTATTCGACATGGTTGGCACATTGAAAACCAATCTATTCTATTCTGTAACGGTGTTGTCGCTGCTTTAGCAAATAGCATCACAGCGCTGACAAATCCTGGAGATAAAGTACTTATTTCCACACCAGTCTATCCGCCATTCTTTAACATAACGAAAAGTAATGCTCGTGAGGTAGTAAGCTGTCCTTTAGTCGAAAAAGACGGAACATTTGTCTATGACTTTGAAGCTTTTGAACAGGCACTTGCTCAAAATGTGAAAGCCTACATATTGTGTAATCCGCATAATCCAGGGGGCTATGTATGGGATGAAGCAACTTTAAAGGAAATCGTGCGCCTTTGTGCAAAATATGATGTAGTCATTATTTCCGATGAAATTCATTCTGATTTGATGTTAGATGGCTCAAAACATACGCCACTAGCAAAAATTGCTGGGGATGAAATGGATCGTATTGTCACATGCATGGCACCAACTAAAACATTTAATTTAGCTGGTATTCAGGTTGCCTATATGATTGTTACGGATAAGAAAAAGCGTATGTTGTTAGAGGCAGTGAATATGGCTAGTGGGCAAGGCTCCTTAAATACCTTTGCTTCGGTTGCACTTCAGGCTGCTTATACAGAGGGGTCTCCATGGTTAGAAGAAATGCTTACTTATATTTCTAATAATATGGACTATGTCATTGCTGAATTAGAACAATTACCTGGTATTCATATTACAAAACCTCAGGGCACTTATTTGCTTTGGATTGATTATCGAGAATTAGGACTTGACGAAAAGGAAATCATGAAACGCTTGCTAGAAGATGGCAAACTTGCATTAGAGCAAGGGACAAAATATGGCGAAGAAGGCCGCGGCTTCTTGCGTATGAATGTTGCTTGCTCATTTGACACAATTAAAGATGGTGTTCAACGCTTTAAGCAAGCACTACAGGCATAACAATAAATTGTACAGGATATCTCGAGTTGTTCGGAGATATCCTTTTTATGTTTAGAAATAAAAGTTTGTTATCCCAAATAATGAAAAGGTAGTAATATCGACGTTTTCATAGAGATATTTATCGCTTGTACTCGTTTGCTTTACCACTTTTAAAACAGTTAGAAATCCTAAAAAAATTACCTCACAGTCATTTTTGACTGCGAGGCATCTGGCTTTCTACACTTTAAATATTTTGCTGATTGTTTGTATTTTTTCTCTCAGCTAGAATACGTGCTTCGATTTCCTTTGTTTTCATTTCTTGTTTTTTAGAAATTTTACGGAAAGCAATAAAGACAATAATACATAAAATAAGCATTATTAAAAATTCAAAAGCTGCAGGAAGATAGCCTGATTTATCTTCTGGGATATAGAAAAATTGATACATTAAATGTTCCATGTTTTACACGTCCTTACAATTATTATTCAAAAACTGTAATTGACTCAATTTTCACATCTTCTAACGGTTTATCACGGAAGTCTTTTTCTACATCTGCGATTTTGTCTACAATGTCCATTCCTTCAACAACATGACCAAATACTGTATGTTTATGGTCTAACCAAGGTGTACCACCATTTTGAGCATAGGCTTCAATAATTTCTTCTGGGAAGCCCGCACCTTGTAATTGGCGAAGCATATCACTTGGAAGGTGCTTCATTTGAACGATAAAGAATTGTGAACCATTTGTGTTTGGACCTGCATTTGCCATTGAAAGAGCACCTCGAAGGTTAAATACATTATCAGAAAACTCATCTTCGAAAGAGTTACCCCAAATTGATTCGCCGCCCATACCTGTACCAGTTGGGTCACCACCTTGAATCATAAAGTCTTGGATTACACGGTGGAAAATGATGTCGTTATAGTAACCTGATTTTGCATGACCTAAGAAGTTTTCAACAGTTTTTGGTGCATGTTCTGGGAATAATTTAATCTTGATGGCACCTAACGTTGTTTTCATTTCTACAAGCACTTCGCCTGTTTGTACTTCTGTTGTTAATTGTGGAAACATTCAAGTCTCTCCTTTAAATGTAAAATTTCAGTTTTCATGTAAATGATAGTAGTATATCATTTCTGACCTCATTTTAGTCTACCATACTTCTTAATGGTTTTCTTCACCAAAGTATTGACGATTTATGCACTTTTAACTTTTTAGCTCATCACCATAACGTTGGGTTGATTTCCGTTCCGACTGGGCGCTTATCTGGAGTCGCCTAGCCTCCACTCCAATCAACACATAGTCAAATGCCATCTTCAATTTTCCATAATGAACCAACTCTAAAAAAATAAAACATGTCAACAGTTCTTAATACAGCTATCTAAGAATTTCGATAAAGTGTAAATAGGTCCGAACGAGTATTTGGAAACTATCCAAATTATGTTATTCTGTAAAATGACCCATATTTAGAGTGGAGGCACATATGAAAAAGGCTTGTGGTTTTTTTATCATTTTACTATCCTTACCTGCCCTTTGGTGGATTAGTACACATATTAGGACAGAGATCAATTCAGCAAAAGCGCATGAGGAGCAAATTGTTGACGCAATTCATTTACCGGAAGTACAGTCACAGCTTCCAGTAATACTTATTGACCAAAACGGGGAAACATTTAGCGAGGAATATGTCGAATGGCGGCAACCTCTAACATTACAAGAAATCCCACAAATTGCCCAGGAAATTTTTATTGCAAGTGAGGACGCTAATTTTTATGAACATATCGGCTTTGACCTCAGTGCGATCATTCGTGCAATGGTTGCCAACTCAAACACAAATTCTTCTTCACAAGGTGGTAGTACCATTACACAGCAGCTCGTTCGTATGCGCTATTTATCCGATGAAAAAACATATGAACGAAAATTAACTGAGCTTTTCTATTCCTATGAGCTTGAGAAAGAATTTGATAAAGACGCGATATTAACGATGTATTTAAATGAATCCTATTTTAGCAATCAAGTTTATGGAATCGGTGGAGCAGCTACATATTACTTTCAGAAACCACTCCAAGAATTATCTGTTGCTGAAATTGCATTTATTGCTGCCATCCCAAATAACCCCTCACTTTATAACCCTTTAAAAAATTTTGATAAAACAAAAGCGAGACAGGAGCGGTTATTAGATACTCTTGCAGCGAGTGGGGCTATAACAACAGAAGATGCTATTACATATAAAGCTGAAACAATCACGTTAAATGTAAAGAATAAAGTTCAAAACTATCCTATGTATAGCACTTACGTTCTACAAGAGCTTAGATGGTTAGTTGCAGAAAAAGAGGGCTATGCAGATCGTCTTGCAAAAACGCAAAGCGAGGAAGAAAAGAAAAAAATTAAAGCACAGTTAGACAAGCGACTTAATACATTATTTCAAAATGGATTAACGATTCATACCGCACTTGATCCTAACAAACAAGCACATGATGAGAAAAAAATGACGGCAATTCTAGGTTCAGGCAAATTACAAGCAGCTGGAGCAGTTATTGATAATAAGTCCCGTGAAGTCGTTAGTCTTTATGCGGGGAAAAACTATGAAAAATTTGATTTTCACCGAGCCTTTCAAGGTACAAGGCAGCCAGGCTCTGCCTTTAAACCGCTAGCGGTATATGCACCTTTGTTTGAAACGACAACATACACACCAGATTCTACAGTCAGTGGTGGCAGTTATTGTGTCGGTTCATTTTGTCCACAAAACTATGGAGGCTTTACGTACGGTGACGTATCAATTCGGACAGCATTTCGATATAGCTATAATACATCGGCTCTCCGTCTCTTTAACACAGTTGGGATTGAAACAGCCTTTAGTTATTTAGATCGCTTTAACTTCCGCTCCATCGTTGAAAAAGATCATAACTATGCTGCCTCGTTAGGAGGATTAACATATGGTGTTACAGCACTTGAGCTAGCAGATGCCTATACGAGCTTTATAGACGGCTCATATGTACTAGCCCATAGCATCCGTAAAGTGACAGCAGCTGATGGAACGGAGCTTTACAGCTGGGATACAGCACGCGATCAAATTTGGTCACCGAAAACGGTAAAGTATATGCGTGCATTGCTTGCGGATGTTGTCGCGAATGGTACAGGACAAGGTGTTTATAGTAGAAGTAACTATGTAGGTGCCAAAACCGGAACAACAAACAACTATCGTGACTACTGGCTTGCTGGATTAAATGATGAATATACAGCAGCAGTATGGCTCGGCTATGATAAGCCACAATCTATGGAAAACTTAGAAGCTTATAAGATTCATCATCAGCTATTTAATGTATTGATAGAATAAAGATTCTCGATTAAAAGGAGCAGCCCTTTGTGACATCCATCACTCTAGGGCCGCTCCTTTCATTGTTTAAGTTGCTATTTAATTAGCAAACGGTAAACTCGCCAAAATGCCATTATACAATTTTAAAACGACGTAAACTAAAAGTGATAATAATATTGTCCAAGTAAAAAGCTCAAAAACTAGTAACCCAATCGTTCCACTCATAGACATAAAGTGGCTCATTTTATAAATAAGATAAATAAAATAAATAAAGACAGTTAAGACAAATATCCCTATTAAAATATAGATAAATTGAATAGCAAAGGCTGAGCATATTGCACCGACAACTAAAATTATGTAACCGCCTCGTGCTTGATGAACTGTCGCACCTTCATTGTCTTTTGAGAAAAATAACATTCCCAGCTCGTGAATAGTTTCCCCTACTAATTTTAGTGCTGAAAATAGCATAAAAAAGATGACAGCAAAGACAATAAGCAAAAAAACACGTAGTTCGAAATCGGATAAAAATTCACGCATGCCAGAATATACGCCAATTGCTTGAAAAATTTGCAACGATTCACTTACAGCATACATCCCAAATGTTAAACTGAATAACAAAATTGTAATTAATGGTAAATAACCATAAATATAAGGGTTCTTCATAAAATTTTTTTTCCTCTGATTCTATTGATAACTTCCTATTTATAATATAGCCAAATTTCTTCCACTATCGCAAGTTAAATCCTATTAGTGCATATGCATTCATACAAAAAGTACGTTATAATTGACATACTACCTGCATAAAGGAGGATTTTTTTGTTACAAGTACTTTATATTTTCATTCCAATGCTTGCCGCAATATTTGTGCCATTTTTATATAAAAGCATTAAAAATATTCATACAGGCTGGTTTGTTCTTGCAGTACCTGCTACACTTGCGATTATTTACGCCTCTTATATCCCAAAAGTAGCAGATGGTGAAGTATTTCTTGAAGAGCTTCCTTGGATTCCATCGCTCGATATTTCCATCGTTTCTTATATAGATGGACTTAGCTTGCTATTCTCATTACTAATTACTGGAATTGGTTCATTGGTCGTACTTTACTCGATTTTTTATTTAGACAAACATAAAGAAAAATTACATAATTTTTATGTTTATTTATTATTATTTATGACCGCGATGCTTGGAGTAGTTCAGTCGGATCATTTAATTACTTTGTACTTTTTCTGGGAGCTAACATCTATTTCATCATTTTTACTAATCGGTTACTGGTATAACCGTGATGCCTCTCGCCTTGGTGCACTTAAGTCTATGATGATTACGGTCGGTGGCGGCTTAATGATGTTGGGAGGATTTGTCCTTCTTTATTTAATGGGAGAAACGTATTCAATCCGTGAACTTATTGTCATGGCACCTAATTTAGTGCAGGATCCGTTATTCACATGGTCGCTCGTTTTAATACTTCTAGGTGCCTTTACGAAATCCGCACAATTCCCATTCTACATTTGGCTACCAGATGCAATGGAAGCGCCAACACCAGTTAGTGCATACCTTCACTCCGCAACAATGGTAAAAGCAGGTATTTATTTAGTTGCACGTTTTACACCGATTTTTGCTGTTTCTGAACTTTGGATATGGCTTGTTACAGGCGTTGGTATCTTAACTTTATTCTGGGGATCTTTCTTTGCAGTGAAACAAACAGATTTAAAAGGAATTCTTGCATTCTCTACCGTGAGTCAGCTTGGACTTATTATGTCATTGCTTGGAGCTAGTGCCGTAGCGTTTCATGGCAATGGAGCAACAGATTCTATTAAATTTGCTGCTTTTGCGGCGATTTTCCACCTTATAAACCATGCGACGTTTAAAGGTAGCTTATTTATGATTGCCGGTATTGTCGATCATGAAACAGGTACGCGTGATATTCGTAAACTCGGTGGTTTAATGAGTATTATGCCGCTTAGTTTCACAGTCGCAGCAATCGGAAGCTTATCAATGGCTGGTCTACCACCATTTAATGGCTTCTTAAGTAAGGAAATGTTTTTAACTGCCATGCTTGCACTTCAAAATTTCGAATTTTTCGGCTTTGATACGTGGGGAGCACTCTTCCCTATTATCGCTTGGGTTGCTAGTATTTTCACATTTATCTATAGTTTCTATTTTGTCTTTAGAACATTTACTGGTAAATATACACCAGAGAAATTACCTCATAAACCACATGAGGCACCAATTGGCATGCTAATTTCGCCAATGATTTTAGCAGCATTAGTCGTAACAATATTCTTTATTCCAAACTTTGTTGGTGATACTTTTGTAAAGCCAGCAGTACAAGCTATTCAACCATTCTTATATGATTCACCAAAGGATATTGATATTCATGTGTCTGCTTGGCATGGTGAAATCACACCTGAATTACTCATGACAATTGGCATAGTAATTATTG
The DNA here is from genome assembly GCF_001708185.1 of Lysinibacillus xylanilyticus. Classification (GTDB taxonomy): domain Bacteria; phylum Bacillota; class Bacilli; order Bacillales_A; family Planococcaceae; genus Lysinibacillus; species Lysinibacillus xylanilyticus_A. The sequence continues at coordinate 22,777 of NZ_MDDN01000007.1, forward strand.
GGTTTCTCTTGTTTGTAGCATTACCGAAATGGCAGAACATCTATGAAAAATTCCCACGAGCTTTGACATTAAATAATGCGTACGACAAAATTATGCTCGGACTAGATGTTGGGTTAAATCGTGTATCACGTCTTTATATGACAGGCTCTATGCGTCACTACCTGCTATATATGTTTAGTAGCATTGCAGCAATTGTTATAGGTTCTTTATTTGTGAAAAATGCTTTTACAGTCTCCTTCCAAGACACTGCACCTATTCGTCCTTACGAAATCATTTTAGTTGTAGTTTTAGTCATTGGAACGTCCATTACAATTTTGGCAAAGTCACGTTTAACAGCCATTATAGGTCTTGGCGCTGTCGGCTACACAGTGGCATTATTCTTCGTTATTTTTAATGCTCCTGATTTAGCATTAACACAACTTGTCATTGAGACGATTTCTGTAGCACTATTTTTACTAGCGTTTTATCATCTGCCTAAGCTTGGTAAACGAGAAGAACGCATGAGATTCCAATTAAATCGCGCGATTGTTTCAATTGCAGTCGGTGTTATGGTTACTCTTGTAGCGCTGTCTGCACAATCACAAAAATTGATTCCATCTATTTCGAAGTATTACGAGGAAACAGTTTATTCAAAAGCCGGCGGTGGAAACATTGTCAATGTTATCTTAGTAGACTATCGTGGCTTTGATACATTATTTGAAATTACAGTGTTAGCTATTGCTGGGATGGCCATTTTAGCAATGATCAAGCTACGCATGAATAGAAAGGAGAAATCACATGAAAACAAATGATGTAATTATACAATTTACAGCAAAAATTGTATTCTTCATTATTTTCTTCTTCTCCATTCATATTTTTCTTGCTGGACATTATACTCCTGGGGGCGGCTTTGTAGGTGGATTGTTAACATCGAGTGCCATTGTGCTCTTAGTCCTTGCCTTTGATTTAAATACGGTTCGTAAGGTATTACCAATAAATTATACGTATTTAACAGCAATTGGCTTACTACTAGCCTTTGCAACGGCCGCTTTCCCTATGTTTTTGGGCAAACCGTTTTTTACACATTTCTTTGATTATTTCGATTTACCGCTTCTAGGCAAACAGTCATTACACACGGCGATGCTTTTTGATAGCGGTGTCTATTTGGTTGTTGTCGGCGTTACGATGACCATTATTCAAACAATTGGGGAGGATGAATAATGGAAATAATTATGGCGTTTGTCATCGGCTTTCTGTTTATGGCAGCGGTTTATTTAATCTTATCTAAAAGCTTATTGCGCATTATTATTGGGACAGGTCTTTTAAGTCATGGTGCCCACCTTCTCATTTTAACGATGGGTGGACTTGGCGGTGAAGCACCCCCTGTTTTAAAAGAAGGGGCGAAAACATTTGCAGACCCTTTACCACAGGCGCTAATTTTAACAGCCATTGTTATTAGCTTTGGGGTAACAGCGTTCTTCCTTGTACTTGCTTACCGTTCTTATCAGGAGCTCGAGACAGATGATATAAGTTTAATGAGAGGAAGTGATGAGGATGAATAACTTCCTTCTACTACCAATTATCATTCCGTTCTTCTTCGGCATGATTTTAATGTTTGGGCAAAAGAATTTAAAATATCAGCGTTCATTCGCATTACTTGGTATAGGACTTGCACTTATATCAGCCATTTCACTGCTAATAAAGGTGAAAAATGATGGTATTCAAAAGGTGACATTCGGGGATTGGCCTGTGCCATATGGCATTACGATGGTTTCAGATATGGTGTCTGCATTACTTGTCACAACAACGTTGCTTATCACCTTCTTTGTTGTTTGGTATGGCTTTGGTTCCATCACAAAGGAACGTGAACGCTTCTTTTATTACCCTGGAATCATGTTTATTTTAACTGGGGTTAATGGGGCATTTACGACAGGTGATATTTTTAACCTTTTCGTGTTCTTCGAAGTATTGTTAATGGCCTCGTATTTACTCATCGTTCTCGGTGGCGAAAAAGGGCAGCTTAAAGGTTCCATTAAATATATTTTAATCAATGTTATTTCATCTGCATTATTCGTTATTACAGTTGCCCTCCTTTACTCTGTAGTAGGTACATTAAACATGGCAGATATTGCAGTAAAAATTGCTGAAATCGATCAACCAGGCATTATTACTGTTATAGCTGTACTATTTTTAATGGTATTTGGGTTAAAAGCGGCTATTTTCCCGCTATACTTCTGGCTTCCAACATCTTATGCGGCAGCACCTATACCCGTGTTAACGTTATTTGGTGCACTACTAACAAAGGTCGGTATTTACGCGATTACTCGAACGTATACATTGTTCTTTGTTCATGATTTATCGTATACACATGATTTACTAATGGCATTAGCCATTGCAACAATTATTGCAGGCTGTATTGGCGCACTTGCCTATTATGATGTTAAGCTCATCATTATTTATAACATCGTCATTGCTGTAGGTGTTATTTTATTCGGTGTATCTCAAATGAATGAGGTTGCTCTAAAGGGGGCAATGTTTTATTTAATTCATGACATGCTTATTAAAGCAGCACTCTTTATGTTGATCGGTATTATCATCTACATTACCGGCACATCTGATTTACGAAAAATGGGCGGTCTTATGAAGAACTATCCTGCTCTTGGTTGGTGCTATTTAATTGCTGCATTGGGTTTAGCAGGAATTCCCCCACTTAGTGGCTTTGTCGGAAAACTCTTGATTGTCCAGGGTGGTTTTGAGGCAGGTAGTATGTGGAGTAGTATATTTATTTTAGCTTCATCACTTCTCGTTTTATTGTCTGTTATTCGTATTTTCCTTTATGCCTTCTGGGGTGAAGAAAAGGAAACAAAGGGTACAGTCGATAAAAAAGTCTATCATACACTGTTTGTACCTACTGTCCTTTTAGTGCTCATTACCGTAGCATATGGTGTTGGCTCTGAATGGATTACACCATTCATGGACGATGCCGCAAAACTTTTAAATGATCCATCTATTTATATAGATGCTGTATTGAAGGAGGATTAGAGTTATGGCATTTCAAATTATTTTAAATTTTGTACTTGCCTTCGTCTGGATGTTCCTTTCTTCTAATTTCACAGCAACAGGCTTTATTGTTGGGTTCATTCTCGGTATTATATTGATCATTATTATGCGTAGATTTTTTACTACACGTCTTTACGTCTACCGTATCTGGGCAATTATTAAGCTAACTTTACTCTTTTTAAAGGAATTAGTGTTAGCGAATATTCAAGTTCTTCAAGTGGTTTTAAAACCTAAGTTGAATATGCAGCCTGCATTCTTTGCCTATCCGACTGTTTTAACACAAGAATGGGAAATTACTTTATTATCGAGTCTTATTACTTTAACGCCTGGTACAGTAGTAGTGCATGTATCAGATGATGCAAAAACTTTGTATGTACACGCGATCGATATTAGCGATGTCGATGAAGCAATTGCAGCAATTCGAGATTCATTTGAGAAAGCAATTTTGGAGGTGAGTAAATCATGACAACGTTTATTATTGCTGCGATTGTAGTGATTTGCTTATCGATGATTGCAGTCGTTTATCGAATGGTTAAAGGTCCTTCTGCATCTGACCGTGTTGTAGCATTGGATTCATTAGGTGTGTCAGTAATCTCGCTAATTGGACTGTTTTCAATATTGGTTGAAACAAGCTTCTTCCTTGAAATTATATTATTGTTAGCGATATTATCGTTTATCGGTACTGTTGCATTCTCTAAATTCATAGAGAAAGGAGATATCATTAAACGTGACAATTCTCGCTAATAGTTTAGTTATCTTTTTCATTTCTATAGGGGTGCTATTTATTGTCGTGACAGCCATTGGTCTTGTCCGTTTACCTGATTTATACACACGTGCTCACGCTGCTTCCAAAAGTGCAACGCTCGGTGTCATGTGCGTACTCATTGGCGTATTCTTTCACTTTTGGCTGATTGAAGATCACTTCAATCCCCGCATTTTGCTAGGTATATTATTCCTGTTCATTACAGGTCCTGTTGGAGGACATATTATGACCCGCTCCTCATACATCGCTGGCGTAAAGCCTTGGAAAGGCACAGTACGTGACGATCTAGGACCTGAAATTGATCGAATGAAAAAGGAACAAGGCATTAAATAACTTATCTAAAACATATGGCCAATGAAATCATCTAGACTTCATTGGCCATTTTTTAATTACTTGGATAGCATAAAAAACTCTTTTTCTAACCCGATCCCTTCCCAAAAGTTTAATGCTAAGTCATTTTCTAAATCTACATAAACATTTATTACAGAAGTATCGTGCTCGTCGTCAATCCAATTCACTAAATCATCTACTAGACGTTTAGCAACCTTCTGTCTTCTATAAGTAGGTATTACATAAACTTCATCTATTTGGCCATAGTTCATATCATAAATTAAATCTTTTTTTATCGAAGCCATTCCAAAACCAATAATTTGATAGTTGTCATTAGTTGCAATATAAATAACCCCATATTTTGATTGAATATATTGTTCTAGCTGTTCCTGAATACCTTGTCTTTCACTCTTCTCTAATTCACTATCTGCCGTTTCTATGGCATTTTCATTCCACAGTCCCACTATTTCATTTAATAATTTCGGGTTCACATCATCTTTGGTTAGTAATTGAATATGTACGCTCATTTTTTTCATCTCCTATAACATTTGATAATTAAATCATCTCACAACAAATGGAATAACTCTATAAGAAATGGAAAAATTCGGGTTCATCACCATAACGTGTGGTTGATTTCCGTTCCGACTGGGCGCTTTGCCGCTGACGCTTCGCTTTCGCGCAGAGCAGAGCTTCCTGGGGGCGTCCGATGAGCCGCTTCACTCGCGTTGCTCGCTCCAGGGTCTCATCTGTGACGCTAATCCCCAAGGAGTCACCCAGCCTCCACTCCAATCAACTTATTTACATAGTATATGTTTTAACAAATGTCAGCCACAACTTTTGGTGATGAGCCAAAATTCGGACCTTAACCAAAAGATGTGGATGACATTTTAAAATATATGTCCTTTAGATATGGTAATGAGCCAAAAATTTCTCACAAAAAAATCTGCTTCATCAAAAGCAAGCAGATTCTTTAAGAAAGCAATTTTTATTAAATATATCCTTTTGAAGTTAAAATGTCTGTGAGCCGGTCTACACATTCTTCAATGGAATTACGTTCTGTGTCTAACATAATTTCTGGATTTGCTGGTTCTTCATAAGGCGCACTAATACCTGTAAAGTTTGGGATTTCTGCATTCCGTGCTTTTTTATAAAGCCCCTTTGGATCACGCTTTTCACACGTTTCTACAGAACATCTCACATATACCTCTATAAATTCTCCTTCTTCTACCAGCTCACGTACAACTTGACGATCTTCCCTATAAGGAGAAATAAAAGCTGTTAATACAATTTGACCACTTTCTACAAAAAGCTTAGAGACCTCTCCGATGCGACGAATATTTTCCTTTCGGCCTGCTTCGTCAAATCCTAAATCCTTATTCAAGCCATGACGAACATTATCACCATCTAAGACAAATGCTTGATTGCCACGTTCAAAGAGCCGGTGAGCGAAAGCATTCGCCACAGAAGATTTTCCGGAAGCCGATAAACCTGTGAACCATAAAATAAAGCTTTGATGTTTATTTTGTGTATGACGCTGCTCTTTCGTAATGGATGCTTCATGCCAAACGATATTCGAACTCACTTTAATACCTCCTTACGCATTCCTTTAATCAGTACATCAACAACCTCTTTACGACTAAATGTACTTGGTGGCACTTCACCATTACGTAACATTTCACGAACTTTAGTACCCGATAAAATGACGTGTGCTGAGCTATCATGAGAACAAGTTTTCGTCGTTGCCATGCCCTCACATTTGTTACAATAGAAGCTATGCTCAAATTTTAACGGAACAATCCCTACTTCATCTTCAGAAAATTGTTCAAAGATTTTTTGTGCATCGTATGTGCCATAGTAATCACCCACACCTGCATGGTCACGCCCGACGATAAAGTGCGTACAGCCATAATTTTTTCGTACAAGTGCATGGAAAATGGCTTCCTTTGGTCCTGCATAACGCATTGCAGCTGGAAACACCCCTAATTGCACGCGATTTTCAGGATAATAATTTTTAAGTAGAACCTCGTAGCTTTCCATACGAATTGCGGCTGACACATCGTCTGATTTCGTTTCCCCAACAAGCGGGTTTAAAAATAATCCATCAATTGTTTCAAGTGCCGCCTTTTGAATATATTCATGTGCCCGGTGTACCGGATTACGTGTTTGGAAGCCAACAATCGTTTTCCAGCCCTTTTCTGCAAACAGATGACGAGTTTCAATCGGATCAAATGAATAGGCGGGAAACTTTTGCTCAAGACGTTTTATTAATGTAATTTTGCCGCCCACATAAATACTTGGGCGTTCATGCAGCTTTTTAACACCGGGATGCTCTAAATCCTCTGTTCCATATATTAATAATGCCTCTTTCCGCTTATTCGGTTCATAAATATCAGCAACTTCGATCACACCATAAACAGCATCACCATAAACTAATTTTGCCTCATCGCCAGACTGTAATGTTGCCGCCACTTCCTTTGTTATAGGTAATGTAATCGGAATACTCCACACCACGCCTGATGCTAAACGTGTATGCTCAACAACGGATTCATAATCTTCCTGCGTTAAAAAACCTTCAATTGGACTGTAACCGCCGATAGCAATTAACTCTAAATCACTAAGTGAAATGGCATCAAGCTCAATGACTTTTTTTATTTGTGTTACATCCTTCTTTGGATTAAAGGCTTGCACTAATCGTCCACCATGTGGTTGTAAACTCATCAAAATCTCCTCCTATTTTTATTAAATTACTATGTTTTATATTTAAGCAGATGTGTTAATTAACTATTTTTATCCATCACAATTAATTAGAAGGCTCTGATTTCCGCTACGGGCTACTCGCTTCGTCGTAAGTTTTTATGCGCATGGATTGGGGTTCCCACTGTTTTGATCAGCTTCCATTTTAAAGTGATCGGGTCTCACTCTGATTTGATTGGCTTCCCTTCAAATGTAATCGGGTTCCACTCTGATCTGATCGGCTCCAATTCAAAAGTGATTGGCTCCCTCGCTGATTTAATTGGCTCCCATTAAATACCTTCACCTGCGTCATATATTGAGCGCTCTTCTTCACGCATTGTTCGCATTAAGCTAATGACACCAAGCGTTCCAACAATAATACCGCCAGTTAATACGATGGCATAGAAATCTTTCTCTAAGAATAGCTGTACTAAAAAATAAGAAATGACTAAAGAAAAAATTGGCGAGACAATCCAAATTCGGATTATTTTTTTCACGATATGCTTATGAAAAATTTGTTTACCGTTTTTGGCCATCCCCATTCCAATGATGGAAGAGGATGTTACTTGTGTTAACGGTACAGGAAGCCCGAAAATAGAGCTAATACCGACAAGTAGTGCTCCTGTACTCGATATCAATATCCCCTCTGCCTTCTCAAAGCGCATAATTTTTTTACCGTTTGTTTCAAGTACTCGCTTCCCTAGTAGCATAGCACCGAGCGCCACAAATGCCCCACCAAGCCATATTCCACTTGTTACGCCCATCACGCCTGCACCAACAAGTGGGCCAACTGCATTTGCTACGTTATTCATCCCTGCTGAAAATGCTTCGAAAAATCCGGCAAAGACAAGAAGAATCGTTAAAATCGGTCGATCCTTTAATAAGCCTTTGCCTCGTAATTTATACAGCCACTTACCAAATACAAGTGCGATGACAAACGCAATAATCGGAATAATGACCCAAAATGAAATGATGACAAGCAATGATTTTACATATAACACTTTATAGGCAATCCCAACACCTACAACTGCTCCCACTGTTACTTCACTCGTCGATAGGGGGATGCCTAAAAGATTAGCTAGGAATAGCGAGCTTGTGGCAGAAATCAAAATAATAATGACAATCTTTACAGTAATGTACTCCTGTGGCATAATGCCGGAGCTAATTGTTTTTACTACCTCTCCACCACCAAGTACAGCCCCACTAAAAACACCCACTGAGCAAATTAACAATGCTTGCCAAGCTTTTTTGATGGCACCTGCACCGTAAGCAACCCCCATTGAGGCTGCCGCTCCACTGGCCCCTATATTCATCGCAAAAAATAAACTAATTGCTATCGCAACATATTCAAGCATGGCAAAACTCCTTTATTCATGTAATCCACACTCAGTTTTACCAGATCCCTGCCATCTACCTGAACGTAAATCATCCAACGTAAATGCTGGTTTTGTACAATGCTCACAACCAACACTTGGATAGCCTCTGTCGTGTAAAGGATTGTAAGGCAAATCATGCTTTGTGACATATCGCCAGACATCCTTCCATGTCCAATGAATGAGTGGGCAAATTTTAATCGACTTAAATTTATCATCACGATTGATGAAGTTTGTATTTTGACGAGTTGCTGATTGTTCACGACGTAAGCCTGAAATCCAAGCCTTTGCACCCGCTAACGCTTCATGTAATGGCTTTATTTTGCGAATTTCGCAGCATTTATTTGGATTAGACTTCCATAGTTCTTCGCCATATTGTGCTGCTTGCTGTGCTAGCGTAAGTGCTGGTTTTTGCATAATAATGTTAAGCTGTGGATATTTTTCTTTCACTCTGTTAATCGTTTCATATGTTTCCTTAAAATGAACACCTGTATCTAAAAAGATAATCGTAGCATCAGGCTTCACCTTTGAAATAAGGTCAATCAAGACAATTCCCTCAATTCCAAAGCTACATGCATAAACGATATCCTCTCCGTATTCTGCATAACTCCACTGTAAAACCTCCAGTGCAGCTTTATAAGTTTCATCAACATTAAAATCCATTGTTGGCTCATGCCAAGTTGCATATGTTAACATAATAGTCCCCCTCGTAACGAAAAAAGACGTTCTAACGCAAGACATAGTAATAGACATGCCTTTGTTAAAACGCCTCTAGTTTGACTAGCCAGCTTATTATGAAACGATGGTATTAGCTACCTCGTTCTACATTACTTCCTCTTATCCCCAAGATAGACTAAGTACACCTAGCAGACAACTAGGTTTTATAAAAAATTCATTTTTTAATGCGCGAACACCCCAGACATCGTTCTCGTTAAATAAGCCATATCTACTGCTTGAACTTATCGTGCTGATGGAGCTATGTCGTGAATATATTGATGAATGTTTAGAATCAATTAGCTTAAGGTTAGTGATCATGTAATTGTCAGTTCACAGTGATTAACGGGTTAATTATGAAAATCTCGCCCGTCGTAAACAGCTGTTACATAGCCTGCACGAATCACAAAATCACCGAAATGCTCGCCTTCTAAACGTTCCTTAGCATAGTGCAGAAGGATCGGACGAAGTTCTGCTAAAATTTCCTCTTCCCCAATATTTTCACGATAGATTTTATTGAGACGATTACCAGTAAAGCTTGCTCCTAAATACATATTATATTTCCCTGGGCCTTTACCGATAAATCCAATCTCAGCCATTGCCGCACGTGAGCATCCATTCGGACAGCCTGACATACGAATAACAATTTCTGTATCGTTTAAGCCTGCTTCATCGATGATTGTTTCAATTTTTGTAATTAGAGAAGGCAAGTAACGCTCCGCTTCTGCCATCGCTAAACCACATGTTGGTAATGAAACGCAAGCAATCGCATTACGACGCAATGCAGAATAGTGCGCACCATCTGTAAGCTTATATTGCTCAATAATAGTAGCGATTTTTTCCTTCTTTTCTGATGTTACATTACTAATCATTAAATTTTGGTTTGGTGTTAAGCGGAAATCACCCGTATGCACTTTAGCAATTTCGCGTAATCCTGTTAGAAGCTCGTAGTTTTCAAAGTCTTTAATACGGCCATTCTGAATAAATAATGTATAGTGCCATTTGTCGTCTGCACCTTTAATCCATCCATATTCATCACCTGTACGCTCAAAGGTAAATGGACGAGCTTGTTGGATGTCCCAGCCTAGACGACGCGTCAGTTCATCATTAAACCATTCAAGTCCTCTAGCATCAATAGTATATTTAAAACGTGCATTTTTACGCACTGAACGATTCCCATAATCGCGCTGAATCGTAATAATTTTCTCCGCTGTTTCCAATAGTTTATCAGGAGTAATAAAACCAATGACGCGAGCGAGCTGGGGATATGTTTCATGATCACCATGTGTCATGCCCATTCCTCCGCCAACTGCCACGTTAAAGCCTACTAACTGATCATCCTCAACAATGGCAATGAGTCCAATATCTTGGGAGAATACGTCCACATCGTTACTTGGTGGAATAGCAATACCAATTTTAAATTTACGCGGCAAATATTGAGCACCGTATATAGGTTCAATTTCTTCATCCTGACTATCTACTACCTTTTCACCATCCAACCATAGCTCATGGTATGCTCGTGTTCTAGGTAGTAAGTGCTCACTTAATTTTGCGGACCAGTTATAAATTTCCTCATGTAATGCGGATTGGTTTGGATTCACATTACACATCACATTACGATTCACATCCCCACAGGCAGCGAGAGAATCCAATAATACCTCATTAATTTCCTGCATATATTTTTTGACATTCCATTTTAATATCCCATGTACTTGGAATGCCTGACGTGTTGTTAATTTTAAGGAGCCATTGCCATACTTTCTCGCCATTTCATCCATTACTAGCCATTGTGCTGATGTTGCTGCCCCCCCTGGTGTTCGTACGCGCACCATAAATTGATAAGCTGGCTCTAGCTTTTGACGTTGGCGTTCATTCCGAAGATCACGATCATCTTGTAAGTAACTACCATGGAATTTCATCAAACGATTATCATCCTCTGGAATACCTGAGCTTAATGGATTATTCATCGTACGTTCAAGTGTTCCACGTAAATAGTTACTATCGCTCTTAATACGCTCTACATCACTAGGCTTCCCCGGTTGTGGAGGTAAAATAATTTTTTCAGTCATTTTTTTCGCCCCTTTATTAATCAATTTCGCTTTGACGTAATTGCGTCCGGATTTTGAATTGTGCCAACACAATTCATTCCTTTCAAAATCCGTGACATCCGCCGGAGGCTTTATCTTCATTCAGTAGGCTGAATGAAGATAAACGTCACGTTGATAGCGTTTCTGTTTTTTAAGTTCATTGACAAAGGCTTTTGCTTCCTCTGGCGTTTTTTGCCCTTGCTGCTCAATGACGCGATGTATTATTGCATCAACATCTGTCGCCATCGATTTTTTATCGCCACAGACGTAAATGACAGCTCCTTGCTCTATCCATTCATAAAAGGCAACAGCATTTTCCTCAATTTTATGTTGTACATATATTTTTTTATCTGTATCACGGGAGAAAGCGACATGCATTTGACTTAGTGTGCCTGAAGCAAGCCAACGCTGCCAATCTGTTTGGTAAAGAAAGTCTGTTACAAAGTGTTGATCGCCAAAAATTAGCCATGCTTTTCCTTCGATACCTAGTTCCTCACGCTCCTCTAAAAATGCACGGTACGGAGCAATCCCTGTACCGGCTCCAATCATAATAATCGGTGTGTCCTCATGCTCTGGCAATCTAAAGTTCGGATTTTTTTGAACATATATTGGTAATGAATCACCAATTTGTACACGCTCTGCAACGCTACCAGAACAAACGCCAAGTCTTTGTCGTCCATTCGTCTCATAGCTTACTTTCCCAATTGTTAAATGTACTTCTTCACTGTTTGCCTTCTGACTACTAGCAATTGAATAAAGTCGCGCTGGAATTTTACGTAACAATTCTACAAATTGTTGTGCATCCCATGTAAATGGTGCAAAGTCTTCCACAATATCAAGCAAATCTCTCCCATTTGCATAGTCCTTCCAGGCACTAGTGTCTTCAAGTAGCTTTGTAAATTCCTGATGCACCGTAAAGGCACCTATTTTTTGTAACAACGGCTTAGATAGCACTGTTATTTCTAGCTTCTTTAGTAATGCATTCTTTAATGGCAGTGTTTCTTCAAATACGTTTACTTCAGTTTGTGGATCAAACTGTAACGCTGTTATTAAAGCATCGACTAGTTTTTCATCATTTTCTGGTTGAATCCCAATACTATCCCCTGGTTCGAAATGAAAATTTGCATCCTCGATTGATAATTCAATATGACGTGTTTCTTTGTTTGAGCCGCGGCCATTTAAGTTAATGTTTTCAAGTACTTCAGCATAAAACGGATTTTTACGAGAATATGTAGTGTCTCCTTGTGCTGTCTGATTTTGTGTAGTAGACGTAGTAGCTTTATCCGTCTGTTGAAGTAATTCCTGCTGAACAGCTGAGAACCATTGTGCTGCCACATCATCATAATCTACATCGCAATCTGTACGAGGGACGATTCTAGTTGCCCCTAACTTAGCAAACTGCTCATCAAAATCCTTTCCTGTTTTACAGAAAAATTCATAGGAGCTATCGCCTAAAGCTAACACTGAATAATGAAGATGCTCTAACTTTGGAGCACGCTTGCTATGCAAAAATTCGTAGAACTGAATCGCTTGATCAGGTGGGTCCCCTTCCCCATGTGTGCTAACAATGAGTAAAAGATTTGTTACCTTTTTTATATTGTTTGGCTTAAACGTTGCTAACGATGAGATTGTTACGTCAACTTCATTGTCTTTCAATGCTGAGGCGTATTTTTCAGCTAACCCCTGGCTATTGCCTGTTTGTGAGCCATATAAAATCGTCACTGTTTTGGTGAATGGTTTTACTGTCGGCTTTGTTTCTTCAACAATGGTATCAATAGTTGCTAGTGGAGCACTTAGATAGCCGTTTAACCAAATCCTCTGTTCTCTTGTTAGTTTAGGAAGCAACTCATTTAACAGCTTTACCTGCTCCTCATTAAATGGACTGTTTATTACATGCAGTTTCAATCTTGCCACCTCACGTATCATTTTCTTTTCTTAGTAAATTATCTGAATTCGAGCTCACCCCCATAATGCGGGGTTGATCATACTAGACCGACGCTATCCTTTAACCAATACAAAATTATCGGAGTCTTATTTTTTCCTTCTTTTCAATTTGGACCACGTAGGAATTTTGTACAATCAATGTAATGGATCCATGATTCATCGTATTTAAAATTTGGCGGACATTATCTAATGCTAGATTTATATTTTCAGTCCTTTTATCTACCATTACAAACACCTTCCTCATTTAATTGTAGTAATTGATAAATACGTTCCACTAAAACTTTCTTTACATTATCGTCATAGCCTAAACTTTCACATAAAATAATATGATTGTTTTCATAGGCCTGTAATCGCCTTGCTATGCTTTGGCGCAAAATCCCAGTAAACAATAAATACGGTACTATAAATACTTGATTGGACCCATTCTTCTCTTGCTGTAGCCAATCTTCAAACGTAGGACCTTTTCCATATAAAAAGCATGTGTCTACAACTCCATAAGCATATTTGTCACGTAATCTTGTTGCAATTTTGGCTAAATCGCTCTTTACCGCAGGATCACTACTCCCACGACCTATTAGTAAAACACTTGCATTGTTAGTAGGTAACCTTGCTTCTAAAACTCTAGTCTGTAGTGTGTCGATTAATAGTTCATGGACACCAAGCGGTTCACCGTATGTAAAGCGCACTTGTGGATGCTGTTTTTTTGCTTGATCAATCTCACTTGGAATATCATGCTTTGCATGCTGCGCAGCTAATAATAAAATAGGCATGACGGCTATAGCTGTAGCCCCTCGTTTAATACAGTTATCTATACCTTCAGCAATAGTTGGCGCCGTGAGCTCTAAAAAACAAATTTCTTGGATCGGTAACTCAATTTCCTGTTGTACGCTCTTTAGAAAGGTAACTGCTTGCTCCACTCCCGCCTTTACACGACTTCCATGAGCGATATATAAAATAGCTTGCATGAACCCACATCCTTACACAGAATTTTCCGCCAATTTAGGCTGTGGAATATTTTGCTCGAACCATTGAATTTGTTCCCTTAAGGCAACAACTTTTCCCACTACAATTATGCTTGGATTTTGAATATTTTCTTGCTGCACTATATCTTCAATATCGGCTAAAGTACCAGTGACTGTTTTTTGCTGAGAAAATGTACCCCAATGGATGAGTGCTACTGGTGTTTCCTCAGCACGACCATATTTGAGCAGCTGCTGACGGATATAAGGAAGATTACCGACCCCCATATAAATCGCAATTGTCTCAATCCCTTTTGCAAGACTTTCCCATCGAATTGCATCGTCCTTGCCCTCTTGCATATGTCCAGTGACCATTGCAAAACTTGAGCTTAAATCACGATGTGTAACTGGAATCCCTGCATAGGCTGGCGCTGCTATCCCCGAAGTGATGCCAGGTACAATTTCGAAAGGAATATTATGCTGTGCTAATACCTCTGCTTCCTCAGCGCCTCTTCCAAAAACGAATGGGTCACCTCCCTTTAATCTCGTCACAACCAATCCTTGCTGTGCATAGCTGACAAGTGATCGATTTATCTGTTCTTGAATCATGGCATGCTGCTGAGGCATCTTACCGCAAAAGATGAGCTTAGCCTCTCGTTTTGCATAAGATAATAGCTCTTTATTGATGAGTCTGTCATATAGAATGACATCTGCACATTCGATACACCGTAATCCTTTGACAGTGATAAGATCAACATCGCCAGGACCAGCACCTACTATAAAAACTTTCCCCATTTGATTTCACTCCTTCTCGTCTCTTAGATAGATAGAGATCGATTTCGCCTTGGCGTAATTGTAGCTGTCGCTACAGATAAACAATGCGTCCGGATTTTGGATTGTGCCAGCACAATTCATTCCTTTCAAAATCCGTGACATCCGCTGGAGGCTTTAGGCCAACATGATGTTGGTCACTCAGTCATCGCCACAGGACGTGGCGTTCTTAGACTGAGTTCCTTTATATCAGCAGGTGTTTAGACATATCCTGAAAAGGAACCACACCCGTATTCATCTCCTCACCTTTAGAGATAGTAGTCTTCTCTGAATGAAGATAAAAAAAAGACTCAAATTATCCATAGTCATAGCGGGACCTGTGAATAATAAGAGCCTCTAGTTTACTAGTCAGCTTCGTTTTCAATTCTTAGTAATGTAATAAGAATAATAAACAATTCAGTGTAGTCTTGTCAACAATTTTTTTAATACTTAGTTACTAATTTTCATTCAATTACAAAACGCCTTTAACTTTTTGTCATTTCCAATTAAATGTTATTTACTCAATTTATTTAGGAAAGATTTAAATGGCTACAATTATTAAAGGAAAAACCAGCCGTCGATTTTGTTACCGACAGCTGGTTTGCAATTTTTGTGATGATCTTTATTTTATTCGAATTAATACGGTCGATAACGAGGCCGTCTATATGGTGGATATGGTGGATACGGTGGATATGGTCGATAGCCAGGATAGTAAGGATATTGATTAAATTGCGTTCCTAGTAAACCTCCTAAAAACCCTCCAAAAAACGGCGCACCGAATGTCCAAAAGCCTCCTCCTGGATAACCTCCGAAAAATGACATATGCTTCCTCCCTTTTTACTCTATCGTATGAAGGAAGATACATATCTCACATGTATATCGCCTACTCTATTTTTCTTCTCCTAAACGTTGCACAAAGTTTGCTAGTGTACGTACCATTACACCTGTACCACCTTTTGGGCCTAGGTCATGTACAGCAATCGCATCTGATGTCCCTGCAATATCTAAGTGAATCCATGGTGTATCACCAACAAACTCACCAACGAAGCCTCCACCAAAGATCATATGTCCATCACGACCAGGAGAGTTATTTAAATCAGCAACATCTGATTTACGAATTCGCTTTTTATCACTTTCTGTTAAAGGCATACGCCATACAAACTCATCAGTCTCTTGTGCAGCTTCCATGAAATCCGCAAAGAATTCATCATCATTAGCAAGTGCACCCGTTTTATCCATACCAAGTGCAGTAATGACTCCACCTGTTAACGTTGCAACATCGATAAGGGCAGTAGCACCTTGTTGCTTAGCGTATGTAGTAGCATCTGCTAATACTAAACGTCCCTCAGCATCGGTATTTAAAACCTCAACCGTTTTGCCACTATATGTCGTAATAACATCATCCGGCTTAAATGCTGTGTCAGATACCATATTATCGGTAGAACCAATTACTGCAACGACGTTTTTATTAGGACGTAATTCACCGATGATTTTCATGGCACCTAGCACTGCTGCCGCACCGCCCATATCGCCCTTCATGCCTACCATTGCATCTCTTGGCTTTAAGGAATAGCCACCTGTATCATACGTAACCCCTTTGCCGACAAGGCCAATTGGATCCTCAAAATCTTCAGTCGCTTTATATTTTAATGTTATTAAACGAGGTTCTTCATAGGAGCCTTGATTGACACTTAAAATACCACCCATACCTAGTTCTTCTAGTTGAGCTTTATCTAAAATTTCAACCTCAAAACCATACTCCACTGCTAGAGATTCTGCATAGTTAGCTAAATCTGTCGCTGTAAGTAGATTTGGTGGTAAATTGATTAAGCTACGTGCTTCATTTACTGCATCTGCATAAATAGCGCCAACCTCAAAGCTTGCCACAACCTCATCTATGTCATCAACAGTAGTCACAAGATGAACAGCGTCAATACGCTTATCTACTTCATTTGAAGTTGTTTTGTAATGAGGAATTGAATAATAACCAAGACCTGTTCCTTCACCAGCTAAAAAAGCAACATCTGCCACAGTAATAGCATCTGTCGTAAACGATTCAAGCCAAATTGAATATTCTTTAACTTTTAAAGCTCTAAGTTCCTTGCCGACCAATCCAAATGCTGCACGAACATCGCCTTCTGTTAAATTTTTACGGTCATCTAAACCAACAAATAAAATACGTTTAAGATTTGGGTGACTCTTCAAGAATGGTAATTTCGTCATTTTTTTTAGCTCAGTAGAAACATCCCCTGCACTAATCCACGCATCAAGGGTTTCTCCATAAAATGATGAAAAGCTTGCCCAATCCTGCATTTGCTCACGATGTTTAGTGACCCCTACTACTAACACCTCAGTAGAAATCGTTTCAAATGTTTTTGCTTCTTTTACAATATGCATGTAAATTCCTCCATTCATTACTTTATTATACCTAAATTTCAGAAAACGCGTAATATTTGGCTTTTAGAAAAAAATGAATGGTATAATAAAATTATTATAAGTGAAGGTTGTGATGATTATGAGTTTACTTCAAAATACCCCTTTACTCGTTGCCCTCTTTGCAGTTCTCTTTGCACAGTTTGTAAAAATTCCTATTCATTTTTTAATGACAAGAAAAATGAACTGGGGACTAATTACTTCCACTGGAGGTATGCCTAGCTCACACTCCGCTTCCGTAACAGGACTAACAACCTCTATTGCCTACGAAACAGGGCTAGATTCCCCAATTTTTGCTGTAGCCGCTATGTTTTCATTTATCGTCATGTATGATGCGAGTGGAGTACGCTATCAGGCAGGTCAACATGCAGCTGTTTTAAATCAACTACGTAAGGACTTTCAAATACTGCTTCACGATTTTAAAAAATGGCCACAAATGGATGGGCAAGAAAAAATGGAAGAGCTAAAAACATTGCTGGGTCATAAACGAAGCGAGGTATTTTTTGGAGCACTAACCGGAATTTTTATCGCCATCATAACCTACCAGTTTATTTTGTAAAAAAATTGGACACATCCTCCTGTTGAGGCTGTGTTTTTTTATTTATCGGAACACTTTTATGATTTATCGGAAACTTTTCATGATTTATCGGAAACTTTTCACGATTTATCGGAAACATCTTGAGTTTTATCGGAAACATTCAAAAAAAATCAGCGGATGTTTGGACACCCACTGAAAGAAGATTAATTATGCCTCGGCATAATTGCGTCCGGAATCGGTTTGTGCAAGCACAAAGCCGATTCCGTGACATCCGCCGAAAGAAGTTAAAACATTCGATATCCACTTTTACGTAAAAAAATCATGACTATTCCAGCTACAATTGAACCTGCAAAGCCACCCGATAAGATTGCAATATCTACAAATTGCAGTGCTTGTAACTTATCTAAAAGAGCTGGAAATGCGGATCCTGGTTTGAAAATATAATCAAAAAAGCTGACCTCATCAACAATGAAAATAACAACAATTGGATACACAATCGCCATTAACCAAGTCATTCGCAGAAGCATATTCAATAAAAATCCGATACCAAAGAACATGACGAAAAATAACAAAATTGAAATGATTAACTGTACTATTGAAACTGGACCTTCCATGTATGTATAACCTCCGTTTTCCTCTCATTAGTTTACATGATTACTACAGCGCTTTCAATGAACTTATCCTTGATTTCGCTTGTTCGTCATATTTAGGAAAATCAACAAGTACATCCCTTACATACTTTTTCTTCCACTGTCACTTTATTTTTTAAAGAACAATCTATAAGAGGAATATCCAAATATATCTCCTGGATTAATACCTTCAATTCCTTCCAATTGATGCTTTTCAAATTGGTTGGATGCCATTTCCTTTAACATAACTGATGTCATTTCATCTTGTGCAAGCTCCTTTGGATACATCCATTTCGCTTCTAATATTTCATTTTCCTGAATGCAAATCTGCTGCTGCTCATCTTTCATCCGACAATAAAATATCGCCATATTATCGCTAATGTCACCACGAATCACACCCGTTCGAAAACCGATTAAGCCAGATACACAACAATCAATACCCGTTTCTTCCTTTAATTCACGTACAACCGCTTCATCCACAGTTTCACCAGCATTAACAAAACCGGCAGGCAATGACCATCTTCCCTTTAGACCGCTATATGCTTTTTTGACAACTAACCATTGACCCAGCTCATTTACAGCAACCCCTGCAACCCCTAACCAAACTTTCCCTCTATCTTTTCTCATAACATTCACCTCTATATCGATATTATAACGGCTCATTTTCAATGTATAGAAGTATTAATTCAGAATTTTATGGTTACTTCACACCCTTAGTCATAAAATACGTATGTAAGCTTATCACCATAACGTGTGGTTGACTTCCGTTCCGACGGGGCGTCCAGTCTCCACTCCAATCAACTTATATTCAAGGCATCGAATGTCATCCACAATTTTTGGTAATAGACCTTATGTATTCCTTATTTATAAATATGTTACACTTAGATAAAATAACCGAATATTCAAACACTAAAAAGGAGGAGGTTAATGCTAAACGAACTATCACCTAGTGCAAGGCTTTTTATTTTAGCGATAGTATTACTTTTAGTATCACCCATCATTGTTTTTATATTGCCATTTGCTATTTCCCAAACGTTTTATTTTAGTAGAGATAATATCGTGCTAATCACTCCAACAAACAACTTCACTATGCTTGTCTTAGCAATTGCATTAATTATTTTAACGTTGATCATACTTGGATTCAAAAGAAATAAATACACCTATTTGATTACGATTATAGTTATTGTGAGCAGTCTGGTTTTAGGCTATTTTTCTCTTGTAAATTATATCGCTATACAGAAAACACAAATTGTTTTTAAAGAATTTCATCATCAAACCACATATGAATGGCAGGATATTAAGGAAGTCATTTATGAATATGAAGTAGGTACAGTAGGCACTTATTATTTTCAAACGAAAAATAATGAAAAGTTTGTTATTGAAGAAAACGGGCAATTTGGCACAGAAGAGAAAAGTGCCATTTACCATTCAGCACATGAAAATGGAGCTTCATTCATAGAGCGCGAGAAGGTAGAGTAACTATTATTGTTTAAAAAAGCTAGGTTGAAATCTAAAAAAACAATCGCTTCGATTTCTCATCAAGATTTTCCTCTATATCGATATAATAACTGCCCATTTTCTATTCTCGGCAGTTATTATCCTCGCCACAAAGAGCCTCTTTCGTATAGGACGAGAGAGGCTTGCTAACTTTTTTTGCATCAGTATTTGGTCTACTTGCCAAAAATAGTGTATTACTTTTTTCACTCATATACTCGTTTGCATCACTAAATCCAACGAATCTTATGCTTTCAGATGCTCCATATTCCAATTAAGCTTTAATATTTTTTTTAATTTGGTCACTTGATCTTCTCCAATAGTATTGATCAGCTGCTGTACAATCACAGCTTTATAATGTTCGTTCTTTTCAAAACAGTCTTGACCCAATTCAGTCATTTGAATTGCTTTATGTTTTTTACTATGTTCGACATTGATCACCTTCACTAACCCTTTTGCTTCCAAACTTTTAATAAATTTATGGGTTGCTTGTCTTGAAAAATCAACATCCTTAGCTACCTCCGAAATCATAAGTTCCTTTTTATATACTCTTCCCAAAATACACCATTCTGAGTTTGAAATATAAATATTATGATGTTTATTCCACTTCTCTTCAACAAGTTGGCGAAGTAGTTCGTGACGTTCGCTCAACAAATCAATGACATCTCGACTCTTCAATTCGTCCTTCAGCTAGATCACCCTCATTCCATATTTTTTGTTATTAATATACAAAAAAACAACAGTAATCGTCAATCAAGTTGACAAATATCTTTGAATTGCTTACAATTACTTTAGTCAACTAAGTTGACAAAAAAGTTTGTTGGAGGGAATATACATGTATAATGTTGGCGATGTAGTCATTTATTCATCACATGGACTTTGTTCTATTGAAGATATTTGTGAACAAACTTTTAACGATATTACAAAATCTTATTACGTTTTACAGCCACTAAATGAACCACAATTAATCATTCGTACCCCAATTGACAATTCAAAAAAACAGCTTAGAGGCATTATTAAAAAAGAAGAAGCACTCAAAATTTTACATTCATTCACATCACCTGGCGTGGAATGGATTGAACAAAGCACTCATCGATTGAGATTTTATCTAGAAATAATTAAATCCGGTAATCGCCAAAAACAAGCAAACCTTTTAAACACATTATTACGAAAAAAGCTCGAATATAGCGTTACTGAAAAAAAATTCCCTAACCAAGAAGAGAAACTACTGCAATCTTTACAAGACAACATTTTTTCAGAATTTTCCATAGCTCTTGATAAATCATCAGATGAAATTTATGATTATGTATTAACAAAACTTTACTGACTGTGAATTGTTAGTGCATTAATAAGCCACGATTAGAAAATATAATCATGGCTTATTTCATATTAAATAAACTTTATATTCAAAAAGAAATATAAAAAGGTTCTTCTCCGCAATTTAAACAATGTAATACTTCGTGTTTAAAATCTTCATTTTCTATTAATAACAACGCTTCCTCAACATCAAAAAATCCGACCTCTAAACTTTCACAACTCGTTTGTAGCTCACCGCCAATAGGAGTTCCTAGCCACCACATATTACAAATATTATTTTTTATTTCATGTGAAACACCACAAAATTTAATAACTTCGACTTCAATACCAGTTTCCTCTTTTACTTCCCTAATAACCGTTTCTTTAATTGTTTCATTTGTTTCTACACAGCCACCTGGTAATTCCCATCCTCTAATAGGATCCTTTTTCAAAAGTATTTTATTTTGTTTATTTAAAATAACAGCCCCTGACGTTAAGATAAATTTGCGAATGGTGGTTCAACTCCTTTACTATTTAATTTACAAGTCATAAATAATCGACACTTACCACATTAACTATATTCCCATCAGGTCATAAAAAAGCCTCCCTCATTCACAATGTTTTACAACATCATAAATCAAAGAAGCTTATTATTTAGAGCTAAAACTAAATGAGGAATTTTTTATTTATGTTTACTCACAAATCTCAGGCGTCCCTTCACGTTTCGCCGTTTTGAAAGACTTGTCATATGATGCAATTGCATTTGGATTATCGATGGTGAAACCACCGCCTGTTAGTTATATCAATGTTTATTGATGTTTTGGCGGATTATCAATCAAAACAGTGTGGATTTAATTGGTTCATCAATTCGTTGTCTATAACGTTCAATCTCATTTGTTGCGCATTTACTATATTGATACCCATTCGCAATATGCCATGTTATAATTTTCAATATAATAAATATTCTGTATAAAAAACTGCAGAAATTTAGGAAAAGGAATGGGGGGTTACATTGATTAAATTAATTGACATTAGCAATAGAAATAACGCTAAAGAAGTATTATCTATTCAAATACCATCTTATGAAGTAGAAGCTAAAATAATCGGCTACTATGAAATACCTCCATTGAAAGACACTGTTGATACATTACAAAAATGCGAAGAAACTTTCTTTGGTTATTATGAAAATACAGAGCTTTGTGGCGCAATATCATTAAAAGTAGAAGATGACAATATTGCTAATATACACAGATTAATTGTACATCCGAACCATTTTAGAAAAGGAATTGCCCAGCTTCTTTTAAATTTCGTAATAAGTAATTTTGATGTTAAAAAAGTAAAAGTGGCAACTGGTTCGAAAAACACTCCTGCAGTTAATTTCTATCTAAAGAATGGCTTTGAAAAAACTAAAGAAGTTACAGTAAATGAACAATTATCTTTAACCTTCTTTGAAAAGAAATTATAAACTTTTATTGATGTAATGTGACCATATTATAATTTAATGAAGAGCTTACTCTGCAACGATTCAACTTTCCAATCAATTAAAGTTAAAAAAAGCCTCCCTCATTTATCATGTTTTGCAACATGACAAATCAAAGAAGCTCGTTATTCACAACCCTTTTTAGCCTAATTTAGGGTTGTTTTTATCTATTTTTGGAATTGTGTACATACCTTTTAGCTGTGATTCATTATGCATCCTATACTTATAGATAAACGCTTATTAATCACAAATCTCAGGTGTACCTTCACGTTTTGCTGTTTTGAAAGACGTGCCACAGCCGCATGATGCGATTGCATTTGGATTATCGATGGTGAAGCCACCACCCATTAGCGATTGTTTATAGTCAATTTTTGTTCCCATTAAAATCGGCGCATCTTCACGGGAAACAAGAATTGTTAAACCATGTTGTATATCTTCAAAATCATCTTCTTTTTTCTCTTTATCAAAATGCATGCCATACGATAGACCGCTGCATCCGCCACCATTAACAACTACACGTAAAAAAGATCCTTGCTCTTCATTGTGCTCCATCATTTCATTAATATGAAAGATTGCAGCTTCAGTAACTTCAATTACTTGCTTACTTGTCATCCCAATCACCTTCCTTATTTATTATCATATCAATTTTGACTATTGTATGACAAACATTCAGCTCAAGAGGATTTTTAGTAAAAATTCTAATATTTTTCACATTATAGGTATTTTTTATTCATGTTTATAAAAACTACATTGGTATAATAGTTATACTAAGTCAATGAAAGAGGTATAAAATATGGAGATTTCACCTTATTACGAAAAAAAAATTCAATGTCATAATTGTCAAAAAGAATTTCCAACATTAAAAGTACGCTCTAAATTCATAAAAGTAGATCATACAGAAACAGATTTTCACCCTATCTATGCAGACGGTGTAAATGCCCTTTATTATAATGTATTTGTTTGTGAGCATTGCGGCTTTTCATTTACAGAAGACTTTACAAAATATTTTGCGCCTGGCACACAGGATGAAATTCGCGCGCACATTACTGAAAAATGGGTTCATCATGATTTTAAAGGAGAGCGCACTGTATTCCAAGCGATACAAGCTTATAAATTAGCATTTCTTTGCGCTACAATAAAAAAAGAAAAATTTGTCGCAATAGCAGGACTTACCTTACGTCTTGCCTGGTTATATCGTTCACTTAAAAACGAAGGTCAAGAACAACGCTTTATGACAATGGCTAGAGATTACTATATGGATTCTTATTCGACTGAGGATTATAGCTCAACTCAAATGTCAGACGTACGAATTATGTATATGATTGCCGAATTATCACGACGTATCGGTGATTTAGAAAATGCGACACGCTTCTTTTCAAAAGTTATTGAAAAGCAAAGTCATGGCGGAGAAGCAAAAATAATTGATATGGCTAAAGAACAATGGGCAATTATTCGCGAGGAAAAAGAACACGCTCGCCAAATATAAGAAAAAAAGTTCTAGTCTGAGAAATCAGCTAGAACTTTTTTATAATCAATCGATTAGAATACTTGCTCAACTTCAATTATACCTGGTACTTCTTCTAATAATGCACGTTCGATACCAGCTTTCAGTGTAATTGTTGAACTTGGGCAACTGCCACATGCACCTAATAAACGTAATTTTACAATGCCGTCTTCTACATCTACTAATTCACAGTCTCCACCGTCACGTAGTAAGAATGGGCGTAATTTATCTAATACTTCTTGAACTTGGTCGTTAATTGTTGCTTCAGCCATTTGTCTCGACTCCTTTCCTTATAATGATTATAATGTTAGCAACAGAAAAAATCCAATATAGAATCACAAGGAGAGGAAATACTATGGGACAAACGAAACCGATGATTGAAATTTATGGAACAGCAGTAATTTGCGCGAGCTGTGTCAATGCGCCATCTTCAAAGGATACATATGAGTGGCTACAAGCGGCCATAGATCGAAAATATCCAAACCAAGCATATGATATTCGCTATATCGATATAGAAGGACCAATTGAGAATGAGCGCGATCAAGACTATGCTACACGTATTCAGGAAGATGAATTTTTCTATCCTCTTGTTCTTATAAATGATGAAGTCGTAGGGGAAGGCTATGTGCAGTTAAAGCCTGTATTCACAACACTTGAAAACTTAGGCTTCACGCCAGACGAAACTGTATAAAGTGAAATTTTAATTAGTAGGGTTCTTTATCCCCACTAGATAAATGAACACAAGCTAAAACCTTCACATCCTGTGAAAACCCTTGTGTGACCAACATCCTGTTGCCCCTAACCAATCGGGTCTTTACGGGCTGTTCATCTTCCGCCTAATTTCTTAGCTTTCGATGAATTTTGAAGTGAAATCTTTGCTTTCGGTACAGATAAATTGCTGCCCGTTAATACAGGATAAAAAGTAAGGGATTGCTTCGAAATTTATTTCGAAACAATCCCTTTTTATAAGGCTCAACGAAGATCCATCTAATTAATCATTTTGACGTTTGTAATACCATAATAATCCTGATTTCATCAAGCGAGCAATACGTCCTGTTACTGTTGTATCTGCTAAATAGACAAAGCCTTGTTTTTTACCAAGGGCCCCCATGAAACCTTTTAATTTAATGTCAGGCATTTTCTCAGGTAAGTTTTCGCCTTTCCAACGCATGCGAAGGACTTTGACGATTTGTTCTGCTTGCTCCTCAGCTAACTGAGCAGTTGGAGGTAAATCTGAAGCAGCGCAGTCACCTACAACATATACATGCTCATCATCAAGAAGATTGAAATATTGTGTTACAAGTGGACGACCTTGTTTATCTTTTTCAACTTCCAAATCGCGAACAATTTTGACAGGCTGTACACCAGCAGTCCAAACTACAGTATCGAGTGCAATTTCTTCTTCGTGATTGTAAATTTTACCTTGCTCAATTTTTGTAATATTTGAATTGGCAATGACTTCAACATTATGTTTCACAAACCAGTCTTTCACGTATTTACTTAACTTTTCTGGGAAGTCCTTCAAAATACGAGGACCACGGTCGAATAGCTTTATTTTTAAATCTGATCGACTTTCACGTAGCTCACTTGCAAGCTCAATACCACTTAAGCCAGCACCTACAATTCCGACTGTAGAGCCTGCTGGTAAACCACAAAGTGATTGGAATGTTGAACGTGATTTCGCCATTGTCTGAATGCTATATGTGTACTCCTCTGCACCTGGTACACCATGATATTTATCCTCACAGCCAAGACCAATTACTAAATCATCATATTCAATACGTTGACCATCTTCTAGAATGACTACTTTTTCCGCACGATTAATTTCAACGACTTCTCCATAGACAGCCGATAAACGTTCATGCTCTGGGAAATCTACACGAATTTCTTTATCTGTTGCAGTCCCTGCTGCTAATGCGTAAAATTCTGTTTTTAAACTATGGAAAGGGGCTCTGTCTACTAGCACAACTTCTGTGTCTAATGGAATGTTTGGTAATAATCGAAGCATAAGACGCATATTGCCGTAGCCGCCACCTAAAAGTACTAATTTACCCATAATAGTCTCCTTTTATATCTCTTGTAATAATTGTTCACAAAGTATCCACAAATGAGTATAACCGATTGTGAGAAGTTTCACAATATCAGAATGCAATTTTGTGAAAGATTTCACAAAATGACTGATAACTTGCTCTTTTCTAACGATTTTTGCATCATTTACTACTTAAAATACGCCAAATATATTGTTTACTGTTACTTTATTCTTGCACAAATCACTTGTCTCTGTAGCTAATTTTTGTTTACGTCCTAATTTAGCACTTAGTATTTGCTGTTATTCATGATAAATTTAAATCATTGACGAATGTTTTAAAAGCGAGTAGCATTACTTTGGTGAGGTGACATGTATGAATCCAATGGTTGAATTTTGTATAAGTAATTTGGCAAATGGCTCTCAAAAAACTTTTGAAATACTAGAGCGCGATCCTAACATTGACGTTTTGGAATATGGCTGCCTCAGTTACTGTACAAAGTGTTCAGAATCATTTTACGCAATCGTCAATGGTGAATTAGTTGAGGCAGATTCTCCTGAAGAGTTGACGAATGCTATTTATCAATTTATCGAAGATAACCCTTTATGGTAATGCAAAACCTTCTACTTATAAATTTGAACATATGAAAAGGATGTTATGCCAAAAAATTCGACATAACATCCTTTTTTTATGTTTAGTCCCAATAGACTAATCAATTATGCCTCGGCATAATTGCGTCCGGAGGCTTTAACTTCTTTCAGCAGGTGTCCAAACACCTGCTGAAAGAAATTAAACTAAAGCTTCCACTACATAAGTAGGCTGCTGCTCTTTTTCTAGCACAACCTTTGTTGGGGTAACACCTGTATTAACATGGATTGTGTCACAGCCAAAACGAATGCCACACATTATATCTGTGTCATAATTATCGCCAATCATCACCATCTCATCTTTTGCAAAGCTATGCTCTGTCGCAATGACTTCAAGCATTGCAGGTGATGGCTTACCGATGTAGATGGGCTCAACATCTGCAACCTCACCTACTAATCGAGCGAAGGACCCATTCCCCGGGAGAAATCCATATTCTGTCGGAAATTTAATATCTTGATTCGTTGCGATAAACGTCGCTCCATTTTGCACGGCAATCGTCGCCTTTGCAAGTGCCATATAATCTAGATTTCGGTCAATCCCCATGACAAATACTTCAGGCTCTTCCTCGATAGGTTCAATGCCTTCATTAAATAACGCTTTTCGTATACCATCAGAACCTAACATGGCCACTTTTTTGCCTGGGAAATTCAACGCTACATATTTCGCTGTAACTAATGCACTAGAGTAAATATGCTCTAACGGTGCTCCCACACCAATAGCGCATAAAGCTTCCTGCAGCTGCTCTCTTGTTTTAGAAGAATTGTTTGTTACGTAAAATGGCTCAATTCCTGCTTGTTGTAAACGATGAATAAAAGTAATCGCAGAAGGAATAGCTTCCTTTCCACGGTAGACTGTACCATCTAAATCAAAGCAATATGCCTTGTACGTTTTCATTGATGATCCTCTGGCAAAAATGCTGAAACAGGGCCTAGTTCATTTGTTAAATAGCTATTCACAGCTGGTGAGAATTGCTTTAAGGTAGGTAGACTCGCTGTTAACACATTTACGACTTCTTGAATATCTACTTCTATAAACTCACGAACAAGCATTTTACGTAAGCCAACAACTGCTTTTAACGGTGTTTCCATTTCAGATGACACGACTTTTTCATCGATTAAAATATCAATAATATCCTCATAGCTTCCTGGATCACGCATAATGAAACCGTCAATCATTAAATTTCCTACGTCCATCATCGACTCCATCACATTGTGACCAATTCGCTCGATTGCTAATTTCTTAATATCGTTTTCTAGCCAGTTATCTTCTGACTCTAAAATAGCTAATAGTCCATCTAAGTACTGTAAATTTTTTGTGATTTTATTACGATCTACAAAATACACAAGGAAAGCCCCCATTCAAATCTTTAAAAGTTGATAGTCATTTCTCTTCTATAGTACCATATCTATAGGACTGGAAGGAGATTAAAAGATGGAACGCTTTTTTTTATATGATGATGTAGAGGATACGAAAACACGCTTTGTTAGTTTTGCTGGAAATAAGTTACGTTATGATTTAGCCATTTTGCAATCAGGTCGCTTCTTTGGTAAAGTGCTTGTCATGGATATCCAATTTGGACGCTTTGCTATAATAGGGCCAGATGATGTAGAAGAGCCGGGCTACCTAGAACATGTTTACAATCGTACAGAAGAAGATACAGTAGAACTACGTGAATATTTACGTGAATTATTGAACTAACACCCTTGATTGGGTGTTTTTTTTATGCTTCCATAAAAGATTCAATACAAAAAAATTCCGCTCTTTCTGCAAGCATATGGTAGCTTTGTGCACCGTTCGGCAGAAGGTAAACGAAATTTTTTTGTAAATATCTCAAATTTACAGCTAAATGGAGAGCATCTATCGGGCTGTTCTATTCATTATTATTTACAATTGCAGGATTATCCTTATTGTGAGGCTTGTCTTTATTTTCATTATCATTTTGCTTTTTCGCTTGTTGATTTTGTCCAATGACAGCTAAATCATCTACACTAATATCAAAGCCATAACCATATTCTTCTCGGTCTAACGGTTTTTTATTGCGTTTTTCTTTAGTCAAATTCATCACCTCCAATAAATAAATTATCCTTTTTTAATGGATTTATACGTATCTTGGATGATGCTTTGCTACATCGAATTATGCTGTTGCATCCTTAATAATCCAATCAGCAGCACTTATTAAATCTGGAAAAACGGCATCAGCAAGTGGATCTTTCTCACCTAAGAATACTCCCTTAGTCCCTGCTCTTTTACCTGCTATAATATCTGTATCCGTATCTCCCACCATATAGGATTGTGTTAAATTAATATTATACTTTTCACCCAGATCAACGATTAATTTACTATTGGGCTTACGGCAGGCACAGCCCGACTTTGGTTTATGGGGACAATATACGACTTCATGAATAATAGCCCCTTCCTTCTTCAATTCCTTCATCATGTGCTCATGTATTTTTTGAAGCTGCATTTCTTTCATATACCCTAATCCAACCCCACCTTGATTGGTTACCACAAATATATAGTCAAAGTATTTATTTAATTTTTTTATAGCTTCCGGAACATGCGGCAGGAAATAAAGTTCCTTAGGCTTATTCACAAATTTAACGCGATTCGTTAAGACTTCATTGATGACCCCATCACGGTCCAAAAATACAGCTTTTTTCATCTAAACAACACACACCTTTAATATAAAATAAGTAGGTTAGTATAAAAGTCAAAAAATGCAGGCTCATCACCATAACATGTGGTTGATGAACTACGTTATTATTATTCCCAATTTTAAAAAAACCTATCACTACAAAATAAAAACCTGATGCAAATTACATCAGGCTTTAAAAGTTTATTCTGCTAGTCGTTCATTCTCAACAGGCTTTGTCACTTCGCTCGCTTCACTCACTACAACTTCTGGCTGTTGAATAGACTTACCGGATTTGCGCAATACGAAAAATGCACAGCCAAAATTACAATACTCATATAAGTAATCTTGAAGTGTACTAATTTTTGTATCGAACGTAGCTTTCTGGTTTTTATCGTCAAAAAAGCCTTTTAAGCGTAATTGATTATAGCCCCAGTCGCCCACAATATAATCATATCTGGCTAAAATATCTGAGTATCGTTCCTTGAACACTTCTTCTTGAAAAGCTTCTCGGTAATCTTCAATAAGCTCGTATTCATATCCTTCAATATTAATCAAAGGGACACCACCTTCTATTTCAACATATGTTTTTACAGTTCTGCATGTAACTGACGTGCTTTTGTTGCTTCGTTAACTTGTTCATCAGCATGATAGCTACTACGTACAAGTGGACCTGCTTCACAATGCTTGAAACCTTTTTCCATCGCTATTTTACGCAGTTTACCAAACTCTATTGGAGAATAATACTTTTTGACAGGTAGATGTTTTTTCGTTGGTTGTAAGTATTGGCCAATTGTCATAATATCTACGTCATTTGCTCGTAGATCGTCCATAACTTCTATAATTTCTTCCTCTGTTTCCCCTAAGCCAATCATTAAAGATGACTTCGTAGGGATATCTGGTTGCATTTCTTTTGCTAAACGCAGAAACTCTAATGAACGCTCGTATTTTGCACGTGCACGTACTCTTGGCGTTAAGCGACGCACTGTTTCAATATTATGATTTAAAATATCTGGCTTCGAATCCATTAAAATTTGAAGATTTTCTTCCAAGCCACCTAAATCAGATGGTAATACTTCAACAGATGTCAACGGACTTTTACGACGAATCGCACGCACTGTTTCAGCTAATACTTGTGCACCGCCATCCTTTAAGTCATCACGCGCTACCATTGTAATAACAACGTGCTTTAAGTTCATAATAGCTACTGAATCTGCTACGCGTTCTGGCTCTGCTAAGTCTAACTCATTTGGTAAACCTGTTTTAACAGCACAGAAACGGCAAGCACGTGTACAAACCGACCCAAGAATCATCATTGTTGCTGTACGTCGTTCACCCCAGCATTCATGAATATTAGGACAGCGTGCTTCTTCACAAACTGTATGCAGATTTTTTTCACGCATGAGCTTCTTTAGCCCTTTATATTCATCATTTGTGTTAAGCTTTATTTTTAACCAATCAGGTTTTCTTAAATGTTCTTCTCTTTCTTTGCTTGTAGGTTTACAAGATGTCATACGAATATCGCCCCTATCAAAAATATGCATTTTTATAAAACTATCTTCACTGTTGTCAATGTAACATAATATATGAACTCCAACAACTATCACAGTAACTTTTCTATTTGTCTTTAGTAAGAGGGACTTCAATTGACGGCTGTGTTGCTCCATCGCCATTTGAATAAACATTTGGCACATGGCCCTTCACTATGCCCATTGCTACCGGAATATCCTGGGAAACTATAGCGGTTTTACTAGCAAAAGGGACAATAATTTGTACATTTACCTCTAAATGAATTCCTACCTTCACAAACGCACTATTAATACCATATTCCTCTATTGAAGAAGTAACATCACTATGCACATTACCCATTACATGGAAGCGTACTGGAATTTTAGGTCCTAAATTCCCGAGTAAAGGGATATTGGCCGCCTGGCTGAGAGGTACATAAAAAACAATTCCTTCTTTCTCTTTTATCTTGTTGTAATCATATTCTATGTTATCAAGATTTGGTAAATGCGATAACTCCCCTTGCTCAGCCTGTTCTAAATTCATCTTTACTTGCTTTACTGTTTCGGCACGAACTCGATTAATCATTTCTGTATTAAATTTCAAATTAGAGTTATCACCAGGGGATACTTCTACAAGAATATCATCAATATCTAAAACATTGGATGTGGCATTACTGACAACATAAGAGGCAATCTTGTTCGTTTGTGCTTCCGCATATTCTAAATAGGTTGGCATAAGCCTTTCATTCAGAAGATAAATAAATAAAAAAACACCAACAATCACACATACAATTAATAGGGTTAAACGATTTAAACGACTTCCCTTTTTTCGATAGTTTCCAGAATTGCTATATGATCGTAATTTCATCCTTTTTCGAGGGAAAAACAAAAAAATCTCCTCCTGTTCCATAACGTATGAACAAGAGGAGATGTTTATTCGATTTTCTATGGTATATAATCCGCTTCAACACTTTCAATTGTTACGGATGGGTAGTCCATTAAATTAATTTCATATGTAGCCGACAATACTTGATTTTGCTTCTCAAAAATACGAATCCATGGTAATGCTGCACAAGATGGATTTTGTCTAGATACAATACCTCGACTCCCATCCGATAATTTCAAAATAACACCGTTTGGATAATGGACAACAGACTTTTTCAATGCTTGCACAATACGTGCATCGTATATAGTTCCAGAGCCGGCTTCTACAATTGCTAGGCCCTGAGAAGGTAGCATTTTTTCACGATATACACGACTGGTAGTCACCGCATCAAAGACGTCTGCTACACCAATAATTTTTGCAAACGGATGGATTTCAAAATCAACTAAGCCCCGTGGATAGCCACTCCCATCAATTCGTTCATGATGTTGGAAGGCACAGTGTGCGACAAGCAATGATATGGAATGTAAATTACGTAACAAATCAAAGCCATATCGAGTATGCTGCTTCATCGTTTCAAATTCCTCATTCGTTAGTCGCCCTGGTTTAGTTAGGATCTCTTTTGGTACCATCAGCTTCCCTACATCATGTAACAAAGCGCCAATCCCAATCAAACGTAAATCCTCAACTGAATATCCAAGCTCTTTAGCAATTGCTATCGAATAAAGAGTGACTTGAAAGGAGTGTTGATATAAATATTCATCAAATAAATAAGCATCTGTTAGGATTGTTAGAATTTCATCATTACTACTAATTGCAGACAATAACTCATCTACAATTGAAATAATTGCTTTTGATTGCTTGTCAAGTACATAAGAGGCATTTACTGAATTTAAACCATTGATTGATTGGAAAGACTCTTTAATGGTTGAAATTGCTTTATTTCGAATAACAGTTGGAACGGTTTCCTTTACCTCAATACCTTCAGAAATTTCATCATTTATATATACATAATGTGTATTTAATTGTTGTAGTCTTTGAATAATACGTGCATTAATGACAACGTCTTTCTTTAAAAGAGGGTGTCCTGCCTCATTCCAAATGGTTCTCCCTAATAGCATTCCTTCTTTTACTGCATCGATTGAAATTAAACGCATGACCTCTTCCCCATTCCATTCTAAAGCATCTTTATCTATTGCTTAAAGAATCTTTGCCCATAATCTATCATAATATTTCGTAAAAATTCTGGTAAAATATATTTCTTCTTCGCATATTTAAAGCTTGGATAAAAATAACCGAACGTAAACAAATCCAGCGTTACTAATTTGTAAATTCGATCGTTATCTGCAACCTTACCATTGATAAGTAATTGACGATCTTCATTCATTGAAAAGCCATAAGTCAGCATCTTTCCAAAGATAACGCCTCTAAACCCTAATCCTTTGAGCTCAATATAGGGCCACTCTTCATTTTTAGATTCCTGAAAAATCTCTTTCATTTCAGCAACTGATAATTCAATCGTACATAAATTTATAGGATGAGGGAAAATTCGATGCAAATCTAGTGCAGTCACTGTTCCTTTAGGTAAACCATCTAAAAAAATACCCGCATTAAATAACGCACAGTCCGCTCCACTTTTTTCTAAAATGGCCTGCGCAAACAAATCGGATAATTGCGAATAATGGAACCATTCCTTGTTATACGATTTTTTCGTGGTGAATACTGGAATATCAAGTAATCGTTTACCTTCTTCCTCTAAAGACTGTACAATATTTTTTTCGTATTGAACAGTTGGCAAGTCCTTATTATGAATTAATATATCCTTTTTTTCAACAATCTTCCTCATTTTTTTATCAAATTCTACAACAAGATGACCAGTATATTGTCCAAATTTACCGCCACCTGTTAATAAAACGCCATTCACTAGTTTTCCATTCGGGAGAACATGATGTGTATGTGAGCCGAATATTACATCAATTTCTGGGCATTCCTCCGCTAAAAGCTCATCCTCTGTTATCCCTAAATGTGACAGACAAACAATAATATCTACTTCTTTACGGAGCTGCAGTGCTAAGTGAATGAGTGTACTTCGTGCCTCATTCATCTCCCAGTTTAATTCCTTATAATAAATTTCAAACATAGCAGTGGCTGCAATAACTGCTAGCTTTGTACCATGAGCAGTTGTTAATACAATATACGGCTTCATCCACGCTGGATTTGTTCCTTGTGAGGCATACACATTAGCAACGACAACATCAAAAGCTGCTTCATCATACAGATGATATAGCTCCTCATGGGACAATGTTATACCTTCATTATTACCAATTGTCACTACGTCATAGCCAGCTTCATTTAATAACATCACATTGCCCTTACCGACTGTTGCTTCTGTATAAATATTTGACCGATCTAAATGATCTCCGACATCAAATAAATAGCTTGTTTCCCCCAGGTTTGTAAGCCCGATACGCATCTCTTTCACATAGCTTTGCATTCGTGGCCAATACTTAAAATGACTGTGCAAATCATTCGTATGAAAAATATGAATTTTTTCCTGCATGAAAGCCACCTCATCTTTAAAATAGCTTCTGTTTCTGTATAAGTGCTATAACTCATCAGACCTTAATGTCTGTATAAAGTCGTTTTCTAGACACTTCCAATCAAGTTGACAATAAACCCTCGATAATAGAACGAATTCCTAATAACAACAAAATAACTCGAAGTGCTACTACAAGAGTATCCGATTTAATTCTTTTGTTTAATGCTGCCCCAAGCTTTGCCCCAATATAAGCCCCTGGAATAACTGGTATTGTATAGAGCCATGGTACATGCCCTAAATAAATATGACTCGCTGAGTTAACAAGCGACGAAAGAAAGACCATAAACATCGATGTTGCCACTGCAACATGTGGTGGGAATAAAAATAAAATAATCATAGCAGGCACCATCATTGAGCCTCCACCGATCCCAAATAATCCAGAGGCAAAGCCTATGCCAAATGTTAATATAATGGCAAACCAAATTGGATAGCCGTATACAAAGGTATTTCCTTCATTATCCGTGAATTCCTGTTGCACACCATTTTTTACAAACCATTTTACAGGTTTCAATCGATCACGTACAAGTAATATCGTCGCTAAAATGATCAATAAAATACCAAAATATAAATTAAAAGATGGTAGATCTAATCCCTTATTTACCCATGCGCCCAGCATTGTCCCAGGAATACTCCCTATGAAAAATATAGAACCGCTTTTATAATCAACTGTTTTAGATTTCATAAAGCTTAACGTTGAGGCAAGTCCAGTGAAAATCATCATAACAACAGATAAACCAACCACTTTTTGGGGAGTTATATCTGGCATCATCCCTAGATTTAATCCAATGTATAATGTTGCTGGAACTAAGATAATTCCTCCACCAAGCCCAACTAATGAGCCAATTAACCCTGAAAATAATGCAATAATCGCTAAAAGAATAAATTCCATTATAGTTCCCCTTCAAACATGTTTAATTGCTTAGGCGCTAACCCTACATCTTTAATCGCTAAAATCCCTTGTAACTCCTTTGCATTTTTAGCAGCATGAAGCCCTGAGTTATTATTGAATAATACATACAGATCCTGTACCTCTGATTGGAGACGTTTCACATGCTGACCAAGCTGCTGTAATTCTTCACTATTATAATCATATAAAAAACGAACCTTGCGCCAATTTTCGGCATTACCAGTATTACGCCACCCATGAATGTTACGTCCATGAATACGTACAAGTGCCTTTGTCGCAGTAACAGTAGGATAAAATGGTACAGAGCCTACGCCAGCCTGTGGTTCATCACAAATCGTGTGAATAAATTGATGCTCTCGTAAAAAATCCATCGTTTGCTGCGCTACATTGTCCGCATACCACGTCCGATTGCGAAACTCTATAGCTACGTCAAAACCTTCGAGCTGCTTCCTAATATACAAAAGATATTGGACATTTTTTGCCTGACAATCAAACCAAGGTGGAAATTGTGCAAGTATCATCGCTAGCTTCCCATGACGTTTAAATTCATTAGCACATTCGATAAAGGCATTAAACATGTCATTCTTCGATTCAAATGGTATGTCCCCACGTAAATGACCAGTCATCCCTTGATAGGCCTTCACAACAAAACGAAAATTTTCTGGCGTATCCACACACCATTTCCGAACATTCTCTATCGAAGGTATGGCATAAAAAGAAGT
This sequence comes from Lysinibacillus xylanilyticus, assembly GCF_001708185.1. Taxonomy (GTDB): domain Bacteria; phylum Bacillota; class Bacilli; order Bacillales_A; family Planococcaceae; genus Lysinibacillus; species Lysinibacillus xylanilyticus_A. Next base: position 58,829 of record NZ_MDDN01000007.1, read on the forward strand.
ATCTACTTCTACCGCTAAAAAATGACCTGTATAATCGAATAATTTTTCCTTTGAGGCAGTCACTCCACTATAAAGTGAAGGATGATCACCCCAACCAGTTAATCCAACTCGAATCATGTGACTCCCTCCTCTATGTACATTATCATAGCACACACTTTCTAACGAAATATGAACGTATCATAAAAAATGATGACGCTTCGCTTTCGCACAGAGCAAGGCTTCCTGAGGGTTTCCAGCTGGAACGAAGATCAACCTAAGCACATGATATACGTTTTAATAGATGTCACTGCTAGTATTCCTTTACTTTTACTCTTCTTTTTCACTTGTAATCATTTCAGTTACAAGTAGAGCAAAAAAAATGCATTCAGTGAAAAGAATGCATTTTTACGATTGTTGAATTGTACCTGTACAAAAATTAGCACTAACTAAACCTATATATTTGTACCTTTAGTAAAATCAAGATTTGAATTTTCATGTGATAAGAAAGATGAAATTCTTATTAATCTTTTCAACAAACTTGATTATTTGTATACATTGTACAGGCTAAAGAAGAATTGCTTTTTCTTCACAAGTTCGTAAAAACTTCCTGTTTCAGTTACCTCACCTTTATGTAAACAAATTATTTGATCAAATTTATTCAAAAAATTTTCTTCTAATTTATGACTTACTACAATTATTAATTTATCATTAAGATGTAGTAGAATTTCTTCTATTTTTGAGGCTGTTCCATTATCTAAGGCTCTTGTTCCTTCATCTAATACTATAACAGGAGAGTCTCGTAATAAAGCCCTAGCGATTGCAATTCTTTGTTTTTCACCACCAGATAAGTTAGATCCATCTTCACTACATATATACTGCATTTGTTCAGGAAGCTGTTCTATTAAATCATATAGTTGTGCATCACGAATAGCTTTATCGAGCTTTTCTTTAGAGTAATTTTGAAACAATGTTATATTGTTTTCAATCGTATCATTAAATATAAAAGTATCTTGATGAATGTATGAAAAATAGTTAAGTAATTCTTCACTCTTAATCTCGCGGATATTTTTATTATTTAAGAAAATATTACCTATATAAAGCGAATCAATGAAACCAGTTATTAACTTTAATATAGTTGACTTTCCACTTCCACTAGTCCCTACGATCGCATATTTATTTTTATTTTCCAACGTTAGATTGAGATTCCTTAAAGCATTTTCCTTCGTTTCATAAGAATAACTTACATTTTTAAGTTGAATAGAATATAAATTTGGTAAGGAAATTTCTTCAGACAATCCAGATTCTTTTTTACTATTAAGTAAGTTATCAATCTTTTCAATGAGTAGCGTGCACCCTTTAATACCCATAAGAGATTGACTAATGTTTGATGCCGGACTCATTATATTATTCAATAGTTGAACTGAAGCAATCAATTGTCCAATTGAAATATCCTTATTTAATAATAAAATCCCACCGACGGCAAAACAAATCACAACTAGTATATAACTGCTATTCAAGGAAACTTGTTCAAATAAAGCTAATTTTTTATTAAAATGATAGCGTGCATCTTCCATTTTCTCATTGGAAATTGTGTATTCTTCTATTACTTTCTTTTCAATACTGTTCGATTTAATGACTTCTATTCCTGTAAAGTAGTCTTTAATACTAGTTAAATACTGGCCAACTTGATCTGAAAGCTTACTGTTTAATACATTAAGCTCCCTGCTAAATAAAACAGGTATTATTAATAATAAGATACTTCCTATTATAATGCTCAAAGCTAATATGAAGTTAATCTGAATTAAATAGATTACAGAAAATGTAAATAAGAGTAGACTTTGAATAATGGAAACTATACTATTGAAATAATCGCGTTCAATTATTTTTAAATCATTTTCAAAAATTGAAATCTTATTTCCTGAACTAGACTTCTTAAAATCATCAAATTTTAAAAATATTAAGGATATAAAAACATCCCTTCTTAAATTCACCATTATTTTTTTATTTAATTTAGCGTTTAAAACATTACTAATATAACCAACTAAAAAACTTCCAACTACAAACAATAAGAAATAAAACAAGATTTTCTTAAATTCATTAAATTCTCCAGTCACCGTTACATCAATAGCTCTTTCAATTATTATTGCAAAAAGTACACTAGAAAGTGATCCAAGAATTAGGAAAAAAATTAAAAAGATAAGAACTTTTTTAACCTTATTTAAATAGGAAAGCATATGCTATCCTCCATTCATCACCAATAACTATGTTTTGAAGAAAGTACAGAATATTGCCTAAGAACTAGCCACTTTGACTCTGTACACTCTAATGTTGGAGATGTGCTTTCAACTCACTCAAAACTCTCTTATTATATGTTTTGCTTAAACTACAATACGGATCTGGTTTATAAATTGTATTATAATCATAGAACGATCTCGCTCGACAAAATCCAGCACAAAAATACTTTAAATCACACTTGCTACAGCCGCTAATTTTTTCAACCGATAACTCTTGGAATTCTTGTGCAATCTCATTTTGTTCAAGTATATCAATTAGTGGAACTTCTAATAAATTCCCCATATCAAATTCTGGATACATAAGAGCATGACATGGATAAACGTGACCGTCTGTACCAATACTTATCGTACTAGTTCCTGCACCACAATTATTTCTTACTCCAAGATCACCAGTAAATGTAGAATCTTCAATAATTGCACCATTACCATATATAGTGTCAGCTAAATCTTTCAACTGTTGTTTACTTGGAATGAAATCTCGAAAAACTTCTGTGCTACAACTTAGTAAACTAAAGCTAATGGGTACTTTTAATGAATCCGCCAACTTCAAATACTCTGTAATACGATAAGAATTTTGAGAATGAATTGTCGGTAATATCGAGACATCTAATCCATACTCTTTAAATATTTTAACTGTACCAATAACTCTCTCAAAAATACCTTCATCCCTTAAAAAGGTTGGATAATCTTCGCTATAACCATCTACAGAAACACTAACTACATCAACTTTGCCACGTAAATTTTCTATAATACCCAATTTTCGGACCATTCCGTTTGTAATAAGAGTTACCCCTAACTTTTTTATGTTTTTCGTATAATTTAGAATTTCGAGTATATCCTTATTCATCAAAGGTTCTCCACCAGAAATAACCACAGATTTAATTCCAACATCACACAATTGATCAATGACCGAAAAGATTTCACTCTTTTCTAAATCTTCCACATTATTTCTACTATCATTAAACGAATAACAACCAGTACAGTGCAAATTACATTTATTTGTAACATGAACATAAGCTATATCTAATTCATGTTTATTTTTTGAAACTTTATAATTAGGATCGATAAAAAAATCATTTTTATCCAAAAAGTCAAATAGTTGTTTTTTATTTTTAGTGTCTAATTCAACTAATTTACCTTTTCGGATATCTGATACTAAATTTCTTCCTTCTTGATCTAACCCAGCAATCACGGTATTCTTTAAATTCCCAATGAAATGAATATCATCTACTGTAAAAATTCGAATATAATCATTAAACGTTACTTTTTTATTTATTAATACCTTATCCATAATTAACCTTCTTCCCTAGAATGAATTGTTTTATTTTATGTACTACTAATATGCTAAGGAAAGTAATAAACCATAGTGACAACACAGGTTTCGCACCCGTCATACTAAAAGATATTTCCAAGTTTTCGTTATTATAAAAAGACAAAAAATTCGAAATATTATTGATAGACTCTTTTTTTATAATGTGGTTGTTTAACAAATAAAAATATAAACTACTAATTGCTGCCATAATCCCCGCAATAATTATAGGCTCATTTCCCCTAGGAGTTTCTCTTACCATAAAGAAATATATAATAGCAGGTAAGAAAATAGAGATCGTTAAAAAGATTAGCCCTAATGGTATTAAATTTGAATTAATAAAATAAAAAATTAAAATCGAATTGATCCCTAATATAATTGGGTAGAAAATCCATAATTGTAATAATTTCATGTTCACTGTCCTCCTATAATTATAATAATAAGTGAGTTATAAACCGTATGAATCAAAATCGGTATCCATATATTGTTAGTTTTGTTGTAAGATATACCCGACACTAATCCTAAGGGAAATCTTATAAAAAGATTTTGCACAAATGATTCATTAAGATGAAATATTAACGCAAATATTAAACTTACAATTATTAATGTTCTATTTCTAGAAAAAGATTTTTGTAATTCTTTAGTTAGAACACCTCTACAATAGAATTCTTCTGCTATTGAAATAACTAGTAAATGTACACAATATACTAAAGGCTCTTGCATACTAACGTAAATAAAGAGAACAGGTAAAATACCAAGGTACAATGCCGTTGTTATCAGTAACTGTCTATTGTCTATTAAAAAAATGTTAATATATTTTCTTCTAATTAGACATGGGATGATCACTAGACATACTAGTAATGGGAAAGATAGACTCATTAACAACATGAGCTGATGCTTGGAATTAAACAGTAGTGTGATAATAAAAGTAAGGATTACTGTACTAACTAACACTAGAATTGTCACAAAAATATAAGTGAATATTCGATAAACTCTGAGTCCCGTTTCCATATTCTTAAAACTCTATCTGCCTAAAGTTTTTCCATCCTTTTCTAACAATAAAAATAAACAACATTAAATTAATACATATTTGAATGAATATAATATAGTAATTTGATCCGATATCAAGATCACTCAATGCTAGATAACCTGGAGAAATATATTTAACATAAGGAATATAATTTGCAAACGAAGTAATAGTTAAAAACAGTAATCCACATACTATAGATATAACTAAATTAAATCTTGTCGAACAGAGCATAACAATGTAGCAAAGTAATAACAGAAAAATTTGAACGCCAAATAAATTAACAACTTTATTCAATGTGTCCATATTAAGTGTAAAAGGTATAAAATACTTCGTATCATAAATAAAAAGGTAAAAGGCAACAATAGAAGCTATAATATTTGTGATAAAAAATAAAAATAATAAGTACGTAATAGCTAAAAATTTACCACTTAATATGCGCTCCCTCTTTGCCACTCTAGTGATAGCTAACATCATCTGACCTTCATATATTTCATTTGCTATTAAATTTGTTGAAATGAAAAATAATATAAACATAGGGATTCCTAATATAAAAATAATTGTATATATACTTGTAATATAATTTATTATTGAAAATCCATCTACAGTAACACTAACAAAGCTCCAGTTAAATTTCATCGCCATAGCATAAAAAAATGACGGTATTATGCTTATGAGAAATAAAATCTTAACCGTTTTCTTTTTCTTAAGTTTATAAAGTTCCACTCTCATCAAAGCTATACTATCCATTGGTCAATTCATCCTTTTCAAATAATTCATTTATCGAATTTATTTCTAAATCTATACTTTGAATTTCAATGCCCAATTCTAAAAAATCATAAAATAAGTCATTGTATGAATAACTATTTGATTGATGGAGAATGATCTGGTTGTTAATAATTGAAATATCTTCTTGATATTTTTTAATTAGAAACGCTAAATTATCCTTATTAGTTGAATAAAACGAAAATTTAATTTCCTTGGTTTTATATCCCTCATATTCCATAATCTTTCCGTTTTCCAAATAAAGATATCTAGTACATAAATTTTCGATTTCAGACAATTGATGGCTTGACATAAGAACAGCTAACTTTTTATCTTTAGTAAGTTTGGAGAGATATTCTTTAAATGTCTTTATTCCAATTGGATCTAACCCTACAAATGGTTCATCTAAAATCAACAGTTTGGGTTCACCTATAAGGGCCAAAGCTAATCTAAGCCTCTGTTTCATTCCGAATGAATATTCAGAAACTCTTTTCGAGTTATTTTCCAATCCAACGAACGACAAAACTTCATCAATTTTTTGTGACATTTGCTGATCGTTATTCCTACCACTATATAGCCATTGAATTGTAATGTTATCAGCTGCATTTAAATCTTCATAAAATTTATAATCAATAAGATAACCTAATGAGTCCATAAGTTTTGAGTTATTAATATATTTTTCATCCCCTAAATAACTTACAGTACCCGTATTTAAATTAACTAACCCCAGTATTCCTTTCATTAACGTTGTTTTACCTGCCCCATTTCTTCCAACTAATCCAACAATTTCACCTTCCTTTATGTTAAAAGAGTTATTATTTAATACTTTGTTATTATTAAATATTTTAGAAACACCCTGCACAGATAAAATATTTTTCACAATGTATCACCTCTACTCCTTTAATATCCTTAAATGAAAGGTGCAACTTAACAGACGTTAAAGATGTTCGCACCTTTCTTTTAAGCTATTAAGCTATAAACCCTTCTTGCCGTAACTTATACAAACAAATACAGCTCCCACGCTAATACATCCTGAACCAAATCTACTTTTAGAATTAAATAACATCTTTCTTTCCTCCTCTCTTCAATACATTTGTACTTCTTTTGAAGTATACACATATAATTTATCGTGCTTTTAAGGAGTTCTTTACCTACATGTAGTAACATGCATGGATGTTGTAGTAAATAACATCCTGTGGTCATAAAAAATGTCTAAATGCCGTTGAAGATATGGGTCTTCAGGGCATTTAGACATTACATTATTCCTATTCCATATTTAGAAGGATAACAACCTTAAATACTTGATTGGACTGATCAAAAGTTACCGTTCCATTTAATTTCTCAACAAACATTTTAATAATATTGATACCATTTCCTCTAGCATTTAAAGCGTTTTTTTCACTAGAATAAAATAACTCCTTTATTTTTTTCGTAGGATTCATTACTCTAATGATGAGATTGTTATTATAGTATCTCATTTCAATTTCAATCCAGCGCTCTGTCTGATTTTTTAATGTTACTACTTCTTCTAAAGCATTATCTAAAACATTCCCTAATATTAAAGATAATTCGAGTTCCTTACCTTCAAGAGGCATATCATAAGGGATTACAATGTTCTTTATAATAGAAACGCCTCTTTTTTTTGCCTCTTCAATCTTTTCACTACAAATAGCATCAATTACGATATGCCCCGTTATAGACTCATTAGACATAGCGTGACTTTCAATGATTGTATTAATATAGTTTTCTGCCTTCGTAGTTGATTTACTCATAATGAAACCCCTAATTGTGACTAGAATATTTTTAATATCATGGCGTAAATAGTGTATCTTTTTTTGATTTTGAAATCTCTTTTCATACTCCAAAATTTGTTTTTCTATTAGTTGTGTTTTCAATTTATTATTTGTGAATTCAAGAAGTTTCTGGTATAAAAATAAAATGGCTATGTTCATTACTAATAAACATACAACCATGATTACAAATTGAATATTCATATATTCGTTAATGCTTGCGATATCTTTATCCTTTTTATACAAATTTACTAAGAGTATAGCTAATGAACACATGGATATAACTGTTAAAGTGAGCCATTCTCTAGAAGTTAAAGTAATATAGCTATCATTTTTAAATACATATAGTCTTTTTACAATTAAAAGGGTAATGGTTATAACAAATAACATTTGCACACTATAAATAATAAATGGTTCTACAAAATTGCTAACGAATCCAAATAAAAATGTAATTAAAAGCTCCGTACAAAGAACAAAAACCGTATAGTATATAGATACAAAAATTTTCTGAGGATAATCTCCATAAAAACCTTTTACAGAAACGATAAAATACATTAAAACTGAGAAAATAATAATTCCAATACTACTTAAATAGCTTCCTACTAAAGATTTTAAGAGCAAAGTGCCAAAGATGATAAAGAACATTTTTATTAAAGTTATTTTTCTCTGAAAAAAAATACATAAAAAAATGTAGAGTGAATAACCTTGAAGTAAACTAATAAAGATATAAAAAAGAATTAATAGCAAAATTTGAAATAAGTTAAATTCCATAGTGTTCACCATTATATTAATCTTAATTCAATAAAATTGTGATATTGAAGCTTAAATTCCTGCCGTCTACCTCTACTTATCGGAATCTCATCCTCGTTATTCATAATGATTTGAACATTATTTATTGATCGAATATTGTCCATATTAACTACATAACCTGTATGCACTCTCGCAAAAAAATATGGTTTTAAATGTTTTTCTAAATCTCCAAGTTTACCATAAGTTTTATATTCGTTTTCTGATGTTATTATATTTAGTTTTCTCCCGTTCTCTACGGTTATGTAGATAATATCTTTTATACGAAGCTGATAAGTAATATTCTTTAATGAAAAAGTAATCAAATTATTATTATTTACAATAAAATGAAAAGCTTGAAAAATTGATTTTCTAAACTCTTCAAATTTTATTGGTTTGAGGATGTATCTAAATGGTTGTACTTCAAAGCTTTCTCTCATATACCTGTCATAGCTGGTTACATAAATGATTAATACATCCGAATCAATATCTCTTATTTTTCGGGCGATTCTTATACCGTTTTCTTCAGGCATTTCTATATCCAAGAAAATGATATTGTATTTCTCTAGACCCTTCTGGAAATTTTCTAAAAAGTTATGTGGATTATGATAAACATCAATTTCAATAGTGGCTTCTTTTATTTGATTAAAGACCTTGTTAATATTCTCTTCTAAAATTACTGTATCTTTAATATTATCATCACATATTGAAATATAAATTTTCATATTCTCCTCCATCCACACCCTTTAAATGATATATCAATGATCACGCCATTTTTTGAGTGTCTGAAAATTTTCTAAGAAATCGACCCTTCCAATGACAAAAAAGATTTTAAATAGACAACAAAACTTGCTAAACCATTGTTTTTCCCTTCCTATCATGTCTAATCGTAAAGAAACCAACTAAATAATATACCATAATCACTTAAATATAGTAGATTGTATCTATCATACTATATATTTATAATTTCACAAATTTACGAAAAAGAGCGTTCAAACTTATAAAAAGTTGCCATAAATATTGATATGGCGGTATTTCTAGCAAACTTCTATTCGAAGTTTATCAACTTTTGTCAAAATATATGAAAAGATTGATAAATGGAAATTAAAGGTTTATCTACTCATAAATACAAACATCGATAAGTGCTTTGTATAACAAGCGTGCTTTCTTCAGATTGTATATTACGTCCTGTCACTTTAGATTTATTTCGATTCTTTTGTTTATTTTTATTAAAATAGTGGATCAATAAATAGTCACTGGAGAAACAAGTAAGGTTCACGGTTATTTTGATATATTAGCCACAAAACATTCCATAAAAAAACCCCGCCACAAATTGCTGTGACGGGATTTTGAAGTTTTATCCGATTGAACCTTCCATCTCAAACTTGATCAGACGGTTCATTTCTACTGCGTATTCCATTGGTAATTCTTTTGTGAATGGTTCAATGAAGCCCATTACGATCATTTCTGTCGCTTCTTCTTCAGAAATACCACGAGACATTAAGTAGAATAATTGTTCCTCTGATACTTTTGAAACTTTCGCTTCATGCTCTAAAGAAACATTATCATTTAAGATTTCGTTGTAAGGAATTGTATCTGAAGTAGATTGGTTATCCATGATTAACGTGTCACATTCAATGTTCGCACGTGCACCACTTGCTTTAGGACCGAAACGAACTTGACCCATATATGTTACTTTACCACCTTGTTTTGCAATCGATTTCGATACGATTGTTGAAGATGTGTTTGGTGCCATATGAATCATTTTCGCACCCGCATGTTGGTGTTGCCCTTTACCTGCTAGCGCGATTGATAATGTCATACCACGAGCGCCTTCACCTTTAAGGATACAAGCTGGATATTTCATTGTTAACTTAGAACCGATGTTACCATCGATCCATTCCATCGTACCGTTTTCTTCAACAACTGTACGCTTTGTTACTAGGTTGTAAACGTTGTTCGCCCAGTTTTGAATCGTTGTATAACGGCAGTATGCGTCTTTACGTACAACAATTTCTACTACTGCTGAGTGTAAAGAGTTTGTTGTGTAAACAGGAGCTGTACAACCTTCAACGTAGTGTACGTGAGCACCTTCGTCTACGATAATTAGCGTACGTTCGAATTGACCCATGTTTTCAGAGTTAATACGGAAGTAAGCTTGTAACGGTGTTTCCACTTTTACACCTGGTGGTACATAGATGAATGATCCACCTGACCAAACAGCTGAGTTTAATGCAGCGAATTTGTTGTCAGTGTAAGGAATCACTTTACCCCAGTACTGTTTGAAAATATCTTCGTTTTCACGTAAAGCTGAGTCTGTATCTTTGAACACAATACCAAGGTCTTCAAGATCTTGTTTCATGTTGTGATACACTACCTCAGATTCGTACTGAGCAGATACACCAGCAAGATATTTTTGTTCTGCTTCTGGAATACCTAATTTATCGAAAGTAGCTTTGATTTCATCAGGTACTTCATCCCAAGATTTTTGTGTAGCTTCTGATGGTTTTACGTAGTACGTAATTTCATCAAAATCTAAGTCTCCTAGGTCGCCACCCCATTGCGGCATTGGTTTTGTATAGAAAGTTTCAAGTGCTTTTAAGCGGTACTCAAGCATCCACTCAGGCTCTTGTTTCATAGTTGAAATTTCACGGACGATTTCTTCAGTTAAACCACGTTTTGAACGGAAAATTGATACGTCCTTGTCATGGAAACCGTATTTGTAATCGCCAATATCAGGCATTTTTTTAGCCATTGTTTCTCCTCCGTTCATGAATTATTGTTATTTATCTAGTCTAAAACGAAACCCCTCGTCCTGAATGAAAACATGTATTATTGCTTTTATTCAAGTGTTTATTGGGATAAAATTATTACTTTACGCCTTTTTCCATCGCTTTCCAAGCTAACGTCGCACATTTAATACGTGCAGGGAATTGTGAAACACCTTGTAGTGCTTCAACATCCTCAAGGTCATATTTGTCGCTATAGTCTTCACCCATCATCATTTTAGAAAAGATATCAGCAAGGTCTAATGCTTCCTCAACCTTTTTCCCTTTGATAAGTTGTGTCATCATTGATGCAGACGACATCGAAATTGAACAGCCTTCACCGTCAAATTTCGCATCCTCTACAACACCGTCAGTCACTTTAAGCGTTAAGTGAATACGGTCACCACAAGTTGGATTGTTCATATCAATCGTTACAGCATCTTCTTCAATCGATCCTTTATTACGAGGATTTTTATAATGATCCATAATGACTGAACGATATAGTTGATCTAAATTATTAAAAGACATCGCCAAAATACTCCTTCGCAGAACGTAACCCTGTAACTAGGCGGTCAATATCTTCCTCTGTGTTATACAGATAGAAACTTGCACGCGCTGTCGCTACTTGTTGAAGACATTTCATTAATGGCTGAGCGCAATGATGTCCTGCACGAACAGCAATACCGCTCATATCAAGAACCGTTGCCACATCATGTGGATGTACATCGTCTAGGTTAAACGTAACAAGTCCACAACGCTTCATTGGATCACGCGGGCCGAAAATTTTAAGTCCGTCAATTGTTTCAAGCTGATCCATCGCGTAACCTGCAAGCTTATGCTCATGCTCCGCAATATGATCAAGCCCTATTTCAGTTAAGAAATCAATAGCGGCTCCTAAACCTATTGCACCTGCAATAATAGGCGTTCCACCTTCAAATTTCCACGGTAATTCTTTCCACGTCGAGTCATAAAGTCCAACAAAGTCAATCATTTCGCCACCAAATTCAATTGGCTCCATCTTTTCAAGGTGTTCCTTTTTACCATATAGTACACCTATTCCTGTTGGTCCGCACATTTTATGGCCTGAGAATCCTAAGAAATCTACATCCAAATCCTGGACATCGATTTTCATATGTGGTGCTGCTTGTGCCCCATCAGCTACCATTACAGCACCATTAGCATGTGCAATTTGAGCGATTTCTTTAATTGGATTAATCGTTCCTAATACGTTTGAAGCCATTGACACCGACACAATTTTTGTTTTAGGCGTAATAGTCGCACGTACCTTCTCCAAGTTAAGTGTGCCATCTGCTTCAAGTTCAATGTATTTCAGTGTTGCATTTTTTTCCTTTGCTAGCTGCTGCCAAGGAATAATATTAGAGTGGTGCTCCATGTGAGTAATGACAATTTCATCACCCTCAGCAACATTAGCACGACCATAACTTGCTGCTACTGTATTTAAAGCGGTTGTAGTACCACGAGTAAAGATAATTTCTTGTGTTGATGTAGCATTGATAAACTTACGAACCTTTTCACGTGCTCCTTCATACTTGTCAGTAGCACGATTTCCTAATGTATGCACACCACGGTGAACATTGGAATTATCGAATTCATAATAATGCTTCATTGCTTCGATCACTTGAATAGGTTTTTGAGAAGTGGCTGCACTATCAAGGTAAACAAGCTTATGACCGTTTACTTCCTGATTTAAAATTGGGAAATAGCTTTTAATGTCTTTATTCATCATTAGCGAACTTTCCTTTCAATAACCTCCGTCAGTTGCTTTTGAACGCCCTCGATTGGTAATTGCGTAACAACTGGCGCAAGGAATCCATGGATAACAAGGCGCTCTGCTTCTGCTTTTGAGATACCACGACTCATTAAGTAGTACAGTTGTAGTGGATCAACTCGACCAACAGATGCTGCGTGTCCTGCTGTTACATCGTCTTCATCGATTAATAGAATTGGGTTTGCATCGCCACGAGCTTTTTCAGAAAGCATTAATACACGTGATTCTTGTTGTGCATCAGCTTTTGTTGCACCGTGTTCGATGTAGCCAATACCATTAAAGATTGATTGTGCTGCGTCTTTCATCACACCATGCTTTAAGATATGACCGTTTGAGTTTTTACCCCAGTGACGAACTTCAGTAGTAAAGTTAAGTTTTTGTTCACCGCGACCAACAACTACTGTTTTTGTATCAGCATGAGAACCGTCACCGATTAGATGTGAAATGTTTTCAGAAATAGTATCTGAATCATTCATTAAGCCAAGAGCCCAATCTACTTTCGCATCACGAGCTAGTCGAGCGCGACGATTAACATAAGTAGTAAATCCTTTTGCAAGTACATCAACAGCACCGTAAGTTACTTGTGCATTATCTTGCACTACTACTTCTGCAATAATATTTGCTTGACCTTTTGCTTCTTCAACTGTTGAAATATATGTTTCAACATACGTTACAGCTGAATTTGCTTCAGCTACAACTAACACGTGGTTATATAAAGAAGCTTCTGCGTTATCGTTTAAGAATACTACTTGAAGCGGCTGTTCGATAATTACATTTTTCGGTACATATACAAACACACCACCATTTACAAGTGCCGCATGAAGCGCTGTTAGCTTATGCTCATCAACTTTTACTGCTTCTGTCATAAAGTACTTTTTAACAAGCTCATCATGTTCACGAATCGCTGTTAAAATATCTGTAAAAATAACACCTTTATCAGTAAGTTCCTGTGATGTTTTAATGAAAGCTGGTGTGTTATTGCGTTGAATATAAAGATTTTCTTGTGCCTCAAAATCAATTAAGCCTTTTGCTTCTTCTGGTAATACATCAAGTGAAGCGAATCCTTCACTGTCAACTGTATGAGTTGGGAAATTCACAAAATCCCATTTTGTAATATTTGTTCTGTCTGGTTTTGGCAAATCTAAACCAGTTACTTTGTCTAGTGCTGCCGCGCGAAGCTCTGTAAACCAAGCCGGTTCACCATTTGCTTCTGAGAACGAGCGCACGTCCTGTACTGTTACAGGCAAGTTAAGTTCCACTGTCATGCTAGTTCGTCCTCCCTCTTATGCTTCTTGTTCTTCTGTTTCTTCTTCGATACCTAATTCTTTTTTAATCCAGTCATAGCCTTCTGCTTCTAAACGTTGTGCTAATTCTTCGCCACCAGATTTAACAACACGACCTTGCATCATTACGTGTACATGGTCCGGTGTAATGTAGTTAAGTAGGCGTTGGTAGTGAGTGATCATTAAGCAACCGAAGCCTTCTCCACGCATTGCATTGATACCTTTTGATACAACTTTAAGTGCGTCAATATCAAGACCAGAGTCAATTTCATCTAAAATCGCGAAAGTTGGTTTAATCATCATTAATTGAAGAATTTCGTTACGTTTTTTCTCACCGCCAGAGAAACCTTCGTTTAAATAACGTTGTGCCATATCTTCATTCATTTCAAGGAATTCCATGTTTTTATCTAATTCACGGATAAATTTCATTAGTGAAATTTCATCGCCTTCTTCACGACGTGCATTAATAGCTGAACGTAAGAAATCAGCATTTGTTACACCAGCGATTTCAGAAGGATATTGCATTGCTAGGAATAGACCTGCCTGAGCACGCTCGTCTACTTCCATTTCAAGTACGTTTTCGCCATCAAGTTCAACTGTACCAGAAGTTACTTCATATTTAGGGTGACCCATGATTGCAGAAGCTAGTGTAGATTTACCCGTTCCGTTTGGTCCCATAATTGCGTGAATTTCATTTGTATTGATAGTAAGGTTTACGCCTTTTAATATCTCTTTCCCGTCGATTTCAACGTGAAGATCTTTAATAACTAAAGTTGACATGAAAATACCTCCATAGTGTGTTCAGTGAATGGTGAACCATTCCTTAATTATCATCATTCTAATCTTAACTGAAAATCGTTCTCTATGCAAACCATTTCAATCACTTTCATTCTCTTCTGATATAATCCTTAAAAACAAAGACTTTGTAAGCATTTTCAGATTATTGCCAATCATTATTGACAATGAGAATCGACTTCCTTCATTTTCAATAAATCAGATCTAATTGAGAATGAATTTCATCTAGCAACATAGTGGAAACCTCGCAGGAAGCGTTAATTGTAGCGGTTTTGTGACAGTTATGCATAAATAACAATACCTATACTATAACCTTTTTCATTAGAATGGAATCAATTAAGGGAAAGAAATCAAGGAAGTATGATTTTATCGGAAACTTATTCTGCTTATGACCAAGATTCAGGGATGACATTAGTAATAAGAACATATGCCATGTATATACGTTGATTGGAGTGGAGGCTGGGCGACTCCTTTGGGATCAGCGATTGAGGAACGGAGGCTAAGAGCATCACGTCCTGTGATAACGCCTTCGTGACCAACATCGTGTTGCTGACGCTGCGTTTGCACTACGCTTTCGCGCAAAAAACATCGTGCTGCTGACGCTGCGTTTGCACTACGCTTTCGCGCAAAAAACATCTGTTGGCCCGAGACCCTGGAGCGAGCATCGCGAGTGAAGCGGCTCATCGGGCGACCCCAGGAAGCTTTGCTCTATGCGAAAGCAAAGCGGCAGCTACAAGTGTTTTCTGTAGCGAAAGCAAAGCGTCAGCTACAAAGCGCCTAGCCGGAACGGAAATCAACCACACGTTATGATGATGGGCCAAATTGATTTAAACATCTGTTTTATTTACAATCATTTCTCATCTTAAATAGTATATAATTGAGGTATAATCAATCGTATTTTTCGATTAATAGAGGTGAATATCTAGTGGAGTTACGTCAATTACGTTATTTTGTTGAAGTTGCTGAACGTGAACACATTTCTGAGGCTGCTGAACATCTTCATGTTGCTCAATCTGCAATTAGCCGACAAATTGCTAATCTAGAAGATGAATTAGGCACACCACTTTTTGAACGGGTAGGACGAAATGTTAAATTGACACCGATTGGAAAAACGTTTCTTGAGCACACAATTACCGCCCTGAAAGCCATTGATTTTGCCGCAAAGCAAGTAGAAGAATATTTAGATCCGGCTAAAGGTACGATAAAAATCGGTTTTCCAACAAGCTTGGCTAGCTATGTATTGCCAACGGTTATTTCAGCCTTCAAACGTGAATATCCAGATTTGCAATTCCAGCTCCGTCAAGGCTCCTATCGTTTTTTAATTGATGCAGTCAAAAATCGTGAATTAAATTTAGCATTTTTAGGCCCTCTTCCACCGAAGGATGAAGCGATTCAATCAACAATTTTGTTTACTGAAAATATCGCCGCTTTACTACCAGCAAAACACCCATTAGCTAAAAGGGAAAGTATCCAACTCGCTGATTTACGCAACGACTTATTTGTCTTATTCCCAGATGGCTATATTTTACACAAAGTGGCTATGGATGCCTGTCGAGCTGCCGGCTTCTTGCCAAACGTCATCTCTGAGGGGGAGGACTTAGATGCACTAAAGGGTCTTGTCGCTGCAGGTATTGGGGTCAGCTTATTACCAGAAAGCTCCCTGTATGATTCAGCTGCCCGCTTCACAGTAAAAGTGCCAATTAAATCACCTACGATTCCAAGAACAGTCGGCATCATTTCACCCGTAAATCGTGAAATTGCACCATCAGAAAAAATATTTTTAAATTTTGTTACGAACTTCTTTTCACGCCTTTCTCAATTCCAATAAAAAAATCGCCAGCTACGGCGATTTTTTGGGTTTATGTGATTCTTTCCGTCGTTCTTGCCTTTCTTTCCGTCGCTTTGATTTCACTCCGTCACTTTGGCTCTTCTTTCCGTCGCTTCGGCTGTTCTATCCGTCGCTTTAACGTTTCTTTCCGTCGTTCTTGCCTTTCTTTCCGTCGCTTTGATTTCCATCCGTCACTTTGGCTCTTCTTTCCGTCGTTCTCGCCTTTCCATCCGTCACTTTGACGTTTCTTTCCGTCGTTCTCGCCTTTCTTTCCGTCGCTTTGATTTCACTCCGTCACTTTGGCTCTTCTTTCCGTCGCTTTGGTGATTCTTTCCGTCATTCTTGCCTTTCTTTCCGTCGCTCTCGCCTTTCCATTCGTCACCTTGGCTCTTCTTTCCGTCGCTCTGGTTTCCATCCGTCACCTTGGCTCTTCTTTCCGTCGCTCTCGCCTTTCCATCCGTCGCCTCGGCACTTCTATCCGCCACTCCGACGTTTCTATCCATCACTCAGCATGTACTAATTCGTTTTTTTGTTAAAACGATCCACAATCATGGCTAATGCACCATCTCCAGTTACATTTGTAGCTGTACCAAAGCTATCTTGCGCTAGGTACAATGCGATCATCAGTGCAACCATTGTTTCATCAAAGCCGAGCATTGTTTGCAGCAAACCAATCGCTGCCATAACAGCGCCCCCTGGGACACCTGGTGCGGCAACCATCGTAATACCTAACATAAAAATAAAGCCTATATATTGTGCAAAACTTATATCCATACCGTTCATCATCATTACACCTAAAGAGCATGTCACTAATGTAATTGTACTGCCCGATAAATGAATTGTTGCAAACAATGGGATTGTAAAGTTCGTTACTTTTTCTGAAGCGCCCGTTTTTTGTGCTTGACGCAATGTAACTGGAATTGCCGCTGCTGAAGATTGTGTGCCCAATGCTGTAAAATACGCAGGAAGCATAGTTCGAAGTAACTTAAGAGGGTTTTTCTTATTTAAAATTCCCGCAGCTGTATATTGAACGAGTAATATTACCCAATGCATCACAATTATTAGTACGAATACAATTGCGAAAACAGATAAGATTTTTGCTACTTGACCACCAAATGTCATGTTCAAGAAGATACCGAAAATATGGAATGGTAAAAGTGGAATAATAACGAATGATATCAATTTTTCAATGATAACATTAAACTCTTCAAAACCACGTTTCATAACATCACTTTGAATGGCAGCCATCCCAATACCTATAATAAACGCAAAAATTAGTGCAGCCATCACATCCATTAATGGTGGCATGTCAACTTTAAAAAATGCCTGCGCTAAAAATTCCTCCGGGTTTTTCATACTTTCCATTTCACCGTTTGCAATGAAATTAGGCAATACATTTCGCGCTACGAAAAAGGCGACTATACCAGCCAGTATTGTTGAGAAATAAGCAAAGAATGTTGCCAACCCTAATAATTTCCCTGAGCCTTTTCCAAGCTGGGCAATACCCGGCGCAATAAATCCAATAATAATAAGTGGTACAACAAAATTTAAAAAATTACCGAATAAACCATTAAATGTTGCAAATATACGTACAAATGGCTCTGACACGAAATTCCCAAGTATTACCGCTAACAAAATAGCGATAATGATTTTTGCCAATAGACCAAATTTTAGTTTCACTTGATTGTCCTCCTTACAAAAACAACTGTCTTCCCTGAATGTATATTAGTAATTTATCATAAATTGTTGCTCTAATAAACCGTTTGATAAATAGACAGAATCGAAGAATTATTGTTTATAATCTAAAAATAATCTCGCCCTCGTTCTCAGAAAAGATAAAAAACCTTAAAGCAGACAAGTACAATGTGTCTACTTTAAGGTTCCTTTTCAATTTACTACTATTACATAGAGAATTTGTAGCTTAGCACAGGATTAGCTTCATTCGTTACGTTCAAGTTGTACGCTAGTCTCAAATAACCAAAACATTAACTGCTGCTGATTTTCGGATTCCACTTTCCTATTTAGTGAGCTGTAATCCTTCCTCTGTACTCACTGGTAAAATTGAATCTTTACCTAACCCATTAATATATTTCATAATCTGTTCTAAAATTTCTGGCGTTGTTTCATACTCTTCCAATCGCTCTTCTGTAATACCGTGCAACATAATAATAACCCAAGATTTCTCAGCAACCGCTTTATCAATCCATTTTTTCACATCCGAAAATTCTGTTGTATTTGTAATAGCATATGATTTTAGCCAGTACGGATCATAATTATTAGGTATATTCGTTTCTCTACCTAATACACGTATACCGTCAAAATATTGCATAGCAATTTTCCGTATTTCTTCATTATAATCGGAATAAGGAATCGCAACCGTTGAAACAACACCTTTACCTAGTAAAGACTCGATTGTTTTTATGCTTTCAGAAAATTCATAATGAATATCGCCCACAGATTTTTTTGTTAGGAATTGATGATTTTGTGTATGAGATGCAATTTCTAAACCTAAATCATGTGCAACCCATACTTGAGATGGTGTCATATAAATCTCATCACCTGAGTACAACTTATTACCGATAATATTAAAAGTTCCCGGCATATTATATTTCGAATGAAGTGGTAGTGCCTTATCATACCAATTTCGATAGCCATCGTCATAGGATAGGGTTACAAGTGCCTGTCCATGATAATCAGAAGTATTTAAAGGCGTGATTTTTTTAATACTTTCGATCGCAAAATTGGTCGTAAAAATCAACTTAAAACTATTTTTCAAACGCTTTGATTTATCATTTTCAATATCAGTTTGGACATTTAACGTATATGTCGTATAGTTTTCATATGGTTTTTTAGGCTTCACTTTGACTTTATTCTTATTAATCTCTAATGTAATCGGAAAATCATTTCCCGCTTCATCTTTAATCGTAATTGACGAGCTAGTAATCGATTCTTTATTAATTGGATGGTTAAATGTAATCGTCCATTCCTTATTTAAATCTGCAATTTCTTTGTGCTCTACCAAAGATTCGGCTTTTGTTATAGTAATACCATTTATGCAAAAAAGCACAAATGGTATCGCTAATACAACGATCAGCTTTCTCCACTGAATCAATCGTTCTCGCTCTCCTTTAAACCACTATTCAAACCTCTTAAATGTTTCTTGCATAATTCCATAGGATTTTTTTAAGCGTTCTTCAGTTTTAGGCATATTCCAATTATCCCATGTAAAACTATGCAATTGATTAAGTTCACCTTTTTCAATTTCTGGCAACGAAGAGACAACCTCATGCTTATCATTCACAAACAATGCACCTATATTTATTTCATCTACAAAAACTGATACTTCTCCGTTTTCTTTATAAAAATCCCCTATAAATTCTTTATGACTAGGATCCTTTGATTGAAGAAGTAACCAAGGAATACGTAATTCTATCGTTCCGTCGTCGCTCCAATTATAATCGACAAGTGAATTATAATTCTCTGCCTCCGGATTACCATTCCCCTCTATTAATTTGCCTGTTTCATATGCTTCAAAAGGTACAGCTATATCCCGTTCTGGCAAGTATAGCTCCTTATTTAAAGCATAGTAAATCGGATTGAACGTAGTGTTATCCTTCATAACGTTTGGAGATGGAATGTCGATAAGCTTTAATTCATGCCCATATAAATAAGAATAGAAATCATAATACGGGTCGATGACAATACGTGACTCCTTATTCTTATTAAGCTCGACAACAAACTCAATACCATTCCTGAACGTTACTCCTTTCAAATCAGATTTGGCTGTTTTTCCTTGATTCGGAATAACATCTAATAGAATTTGAGTAGAAGATGTTTTATTGAGTAAATCTCCTTTTAATTGAAGGTACAAGTATCTTTCATCATAATCCACGCTCATTGCGGGCTTGTTTTTTTGTTGTTCATATAAGGGAGGAGCTTTCCATTCTGACGTATCTCCGTCAACCTGAACCTTATGCCGATCAAAGCTTAGTAAACCAAATTGTTGTTCATTTGTTTGTGCATTAGACCAATAAGGGCGTTGGTTTGGATTATCATAGTCCATCGTATTCCATGTACGTTTAAACCACTCATCTTGCCAGGTAAATACTAATCCGCCCAATAAATCCTCTGCCATAATATCCTCAAATAGATGGGTTAATATTTCACCTTGTTCCTGCTCTGAGACAAATCCTTGAGTCCAGCCGTACGGATTATCATGGGTTAAACCACGTGAACCAGGAATTCCAAACTCAGCGATTAATATCGGCATACGATGTGCAGCGTGTAAATCTGCTAAATAAGCTGCATAACTATTTTTTTCTCCACGATGATCCACATACGATAAGTATTTTTGATCATAGTTAAAGAAATCTGGGTAGTATGGATACACATGGTACGATGCAAATTGACCTGTTTGTTTCGCCAACCCTTTTGTATAAATAACATTCGGATTAACACTTGCAATATCTTCATCTGTATTCGGCTCAGATGGATGATCTAATAAATCTGTTGTAACCCAGTTTGTAAAGCTCATAGGGTGCATCCAGCCATAATTATTTTGCTCATATTGCGTAAGGTAATCCATTTGCTCTGCAAGCCAATACTCAAATGGGGAAGCATCTTTCGTTTCGAAATAAACACCATCATATTGTCCAATATTTGCATGCTTTTCATTTGTTCCGTTTACCATATGAGGGTACCATTCAATACCAATAACCCAACCGATTATATACTGAGAAACATCCGTATCATAATAACCAGAAGCATGTCCTACTTCGTGTTCTACATATTTATTACCGTGAATAACATCTACAAGGGTTTTCATTTCTGCTCGGAATTTCTCAAGCGTTGCAGGGTCATAAGCATCTAAAGTTTCCTCTAAACCTTCTTCTTCAATCCACACTCCATGTAGTACATATAAAGGATTTTCTGCTTCTTCATTATATCTTTTCAAAGCTCTATAAAAGCCAGGTGGATGTAACGTATAGACTCGAATTGTATTGGCATTCATTTCACCAATCTGTTGGAACCAACGATAATATTCATCCTCCGTAATAGCTGCCTCTCCAGGGAAATAACCGGGTTTTGCCATACCTAGATTAACGCCTTTAAGGGTGATCGCTTCCCACTGTCCATCTTTTAAGATTTCAAATGTTTGATCATTAATACGTGCATTATAACCTAATTTTTTTGTTGCTGAATTGTCAGCTTTCTGCTTAACTTCTTTTTTCTCGAAGTCTTCCAAAATAGACTTCATCATCGGTACATAGGCTGACCAATAAAAATCATCATCTGAAAAATGTTGTAAAACTTTATAGACTGATGCTAGCCCTTTCATCTTATAGAAAAATGGAACTTTATTCATATCATTAAAATCGCCTGCAAAATAATAATTCGTAGCGTTTTTTTGTTCACCTGAAACAACTGCTGCGAATGAAAGGGGAATATCATGTTTATTTAATAATTTTTTACCTTCATTCGTTAAACTCCACTCATAATTCGCTAAAACATCTTGCTCATTTTCCGCGGTAACAATATCAAACCAGTAATCATAACGAGGGCTTGATGAAACATCCAAGAACTTTTGTCCTTCTTTAGTGAAGTTAAGATAAATACCTTCTTTATCAATATGTTTATTGAATTCTAAAACAATAACCTCATCTGTAAAGTCATTCACTAATATGAAGCCCCCACCTTCATATTTCCAGTCATCCTCAAATTTATCAACAACCCATTGTGGAATTTCATTATTTTTTCTATAGTCTAATTCTTCAAAATAGCGACCAATCCAGCCAGTCCAATCTATTTTCAAATACTCTAGCACTTGATTTCGAACTTCTGGAGACGTTGGTGATGCAATAGAGTTAAATTCTGCTATAAATAAACTTTTTTCTTCACTAGTTAAACGTTTCATAATAGCATCCCATTCTTGCGATTCTAATCCACCAACAATTTTCTTTGACCGTGCCCCCAATCTTTCTTGCTTTGGGTTAAGATCATCTTCATAGACACCATACGTATCTGCTAAATAGATTGCATCATAACCTTTGTAATCTTTTGGCATTTCAGAAGTAGACACACTGTTATTTTTTACATCTGGAATTGTACCAAAATAATCCTCGGACTCATCATATTGGTCTTCTTTATGTTCGTACTTCAAATAATTTAATAGCCAAGTTAACCCTAAATGCTCTCGATATGAATCATCCTTCACTGTTTTATCAATAATTGCAACATTCAGTTGTTTATTAGGTGACACAAACCAAAGAGCTATTGGTATCACTATAAGTAATAGCACTACTATTATTCCCAAATAAATACGTTTCATATCGATTCTTGCTCCTTGCTTGAAATACCTTTACGATCCATTTTGCCCCACTCTCGTCTTCTTACTAAAAAGTTTAAAAGACCTTCACAGCGCCAAATGAGTGTAATGGGACGATACCAAAAAATTTCTGTGAAACTTAATAACATCATACGTATTAAATCAGCAACCTTGAACGTTTTATTTTTGCTCCATGCTTCAAATAACACAGCCATCATTGAAAATACAACACCATAAAGTACAAATGTTAAAAGTAGCAAAATGGCTATCTCATAATAGATATCACCTAAGAAAAAAGCACAAACAATATAAATATACCCACCTAGTTCAATAATCGGCCCTAAACCTTCTACGAGCCAAAAATACGGGAAGGATAATAACCCAATACCGCCATATCTCGGATTTAAAGTCATTGTTTTATGATT
Source organism: Lysinibacillus xylanilyticus (assembly GCF_001708185.1). Taxonomy (GTDB): domain Bacteria; phylum Bacillota; class Bacilli; order Bacillales_A; family Planococcaceae; genus Lysinibacillus; species Lysinibacillus xylanilyticus_A. The sequence continues at coordinate 81,992 of NZ_MDDN01000007.1, forward strand.
CCATAAACTCTCCAATAACCCTTGATGCCATCTCCTTCTTTGTCGCCTTAAAACAGCCATCGTTTCTGGTGCCTCTGTCCAACAAACAGGGTTCTCTACAAATTCAATACGTTTTTTTTCTTTCTTTTTACGGATATATCGATGCAGTTTTACTACAAGTTCCATATCTTCACCAATCATACTTTTAGTATAACCACCTGCTTCTACTACCCATTTTTTTGAAAACACACTAAATGCACCTGAAATAATTAAAACCAAGTTAAATTTACTTAATGTAATTCGTCCTATCAAAAAAGATCTAAAGTATTCAATAATTTGCATCGTAACTAAATAATTTTTAGATACGTTTGTTTCTAATATGGAGCCAAGTTGCATATTCATTCCATTGGCTATTTGAACATTTCCTCCTGCCGCAATTACCTCACCATCAGATAAGGCAATTGGCTTCATTAAACGCAATAAAGATGTACTCTCCAAAATTGAATCTCCGTCAACAGAGCAAAAATAAGGATATTTTGCAACATTAATACCTACATTCAAAGCATCTGCCTTTCCACCATTCTCTTTCTCTACTAAAAAACAATTTGGGTGTATTTGTGATTGATAGATTTGAATAATGGGACTTGCTGGGATTTCCATTTTTATTACTTTTTCAATTTTTTTCATTTGAAATTGCTCAATAACTATTTCTTGAGTACGATCAGTAGAACCATCATTGACCATGATGATTTCAAATTCTGGATAGTGTAAACTAAGTAGAGAATGAATACTATCCACAATACCTACTTCTTCATTATAAGCAGGTATAATTACAGATACTGGCTTAGAATAGAACGCATCAATATACGTTTCATCCATTTCAGTTTGATCAAGCCTATATTCTTTTCGTAGCTTTAAAAGTGCGAAGAAGAACATAAGCCCATACGTTACTATAACTAGTAGCATATAAATTATGATTAACCCGCCAAAAAACCACATTAAATAGTCAAGTATTATCATACTGCACGCATCCTTTTTTCTAATACTTCATTAGCCATATCAATTGCATATTGGTCATTTGTCGTTGCAATGAATTCTTTTAATCTCTGATAACCTCGTGGATCTTCAATGATCGTGCTTGCTGCTTGTGATCGTACCCACCAATTACTATCCTGTAACAATTTTTCTAAATGCTCGGCAGTATATGTTAAAGGTGCATATTTAAATAATTTTGCGACCATTAATCTTTCTTCCCATATAGACGAATTGACAAATGGAATATACGTCTCTAAATTTCGGATAACGCCAAGTCTTTCAAGTCCTCTAAGAGTACGAATGCGAATTTCAGTATCCTCACTTACTAGTAATTCTTCAAGTCCCTCTATAACAGCCATACTGCCCTTTGCTGCAATTGTATCAATCAATGCATATTGTGCTGCTTGTTGTAAATTCTCTATCTTTTCCATAAGTCGTTGAAGCATCTCTACTTCTAAATATGAGAATAACTTTTTATATTCACTTTCTGAAAAAGAATAATTACATAGCAATATTTCTTGTATAAATTTTTCTTTTTCAAGAATAGAATATATTTTTAATAGCTGAAATACTTCTATAGAATGTTTGTGTTTAATCGATACTTCGCAAGTACCGATAAGCTCTTGTATATGAAAATCAGCAATGCGGTACATGGCATTCATTTTCCTACTCCAGTTTCTGGATTTTAATTCATTTTGGTAATATTCCTTTAAATACATCTGTGTAAAAGTATAGATTTTTTGTTGAATAATTGGATTGGATATATTTCTTAAATACGATAAAAATATGTGTTCTACCGCTAATATTTGATATTTATTTTTAGGAATTAGCGTCACAGCAAATTGGTCGTCGCCTAGAAAGTACCCCTGCCAAAGTATTTTTGTATTTTGTATATACTTTTCCATCTCATGATTCTTTTTTTCTTCGTTTCTTTTTTGATAAATTAAATAAATCATTGCTACACCACAAAACCCTAAGAGAATAGCAATAATATACAATAACAATTGAATAGATAATTCAATCATAATCATAACCTCGCAAATGTTCTTTTTAATTGTGCTTGAAATAAATTTAAATCAAATGGCTTAATTAAATACTCATCAACGCCACTTTCATATGCGTAAATCATATCTGACTGAGATTTTCTATTTGTCATCATATAAATAATAAATTTCTTTTGATTAGCCATTTGCCTTAATGTATGCAAAACATTAAGGCCATTTTTACGAGGTAAAATATCATTCATAATGACGATATGCGTATGTCCAGATAAATACCAATCTGACTGTAAAAATTCGTATCCATCTGAAAAAACTTTTGTTTCCAATTGAAAGTGATCTACTATCATTTTTTGAACTGTCAATTCTAATACTTCTCTAAAAATAGCATTTTCCTCTAAAATACTGACTTTCACTCTTTTAATTGGCTGTGCCTTATAGCTCGTCACGATTTCGATTTCCCAAGGTTCCGATAGTTGACTTAAAACTTCAAACTGTTTATCTATTAAATCTTCAAACATTACTTGATCATTTTTAATCTCTACAATGATTCCTTGCAATGTAAAAGCTGAATCGATTTTAGTAGGGAAGTTCTCATTTTTTACGAGTTGAAAAATTCGATTTAAAAACGCTTTTCCCTCCTCCTCACCATTTTGTGGTAGCAAAATTCCCCATCGTAAACTTCCCTCTAACTTAAAAAGCATATCGGTGTTCCGAACTTCGGATACAAAAAAATGAGCAATTTGTTCTTCTAATTTTTCAATCACATTAATTTGATGGGAATCAGCCACAGTTGCCTTTAAAAAAATTACTGTCATTTCCATATGTGAACGAATAACATTTGCCTTTAATACATCAAAAAGTGGTATAATATCACTTTCTTTCAAAATTTTTACATTTTGTGTAGCTTTAATTAAAGTGTCCATCCTATACTCCTCTTACATTTTTTTAATATGGTATTTGATTGTTCTGTAAAACTATCATGATCAATAGATAGTTTTCATAGTTTCATACGATTTTCTTATTTTTAAGTTCACTTATTGAAGTGCGGGAATCCATTACTGTAAAATTAAATAGAATATATTCCACAAAAAATTGATGATTACTAATACAATATCCGCTATAACAAATTTGTATAGACTCAATCATCTAATCCACCCTAAAATAAACTTAGTTTTATCAAATGAGTATAACTGCTTCTAGAACTTTCTACATAGAGGTACAAGCATTCTGTAGCTGACGCTTTGCTTTCGCAGCAAAACATCTACTGAAGGAAGATAAAAAATAGTTAACGGTCACACGAATATATACAAGATATTTTTCCTTAGTAATATGTGCTTCTTGGAGATAAAGATAAAGGTAGGATATTGCTTTTTACTCGATTTCGTTATGTGCTTTTTCAACGTTTTACAGTATATCATATTAGAATCCTTTTTTAAGGATATCAGTTCAAACTAAACAAATTCTAAACAAATCAAAAATTCAATCAAAATACCATAGGATAGAATGAAAAAATTTGCTACTTTCTCCACATAAGCTGAAGAAGTTTTACAGATTATTAGCTCATCACCATAACGTGTGGTTAATTTTCGTTCTGACTGGGCGTCCAGTCTTCACTCCAATCAACCTATAAACATGGCGTCTTAACAAATGTCATCCACAACTTTTGGTGATGAGCCTGATTATTTCCTTTTATGACAATGAACAAATAAAGGAAAAATGCCTGTTTATTGCTGATTACAAGACAACTTTATCTCGGTTAATTAAATAGCCGATAAGATATTTATGGTCGCATTTCAATCCAACTTTCAAGATGGTGGATGGCTCAATCCCTCTCTATTTTTACAAAAAAATGAGGCTGGGACAGAACTAGATTATTTCGAAAAATAGCGAAATCAGATATTAACTTTTCGCTTCAATGAGTAGAGTGTTCCTTCCTAAATCAAAAAAAATGTTAGACCAATGCAATCGGTCTAACATTTTTTCTTTTTGTCCCAGCCTCATTTCATCCACTGAATGAGGATAAATTATTTAACTGGAACCACCGCGCCTCCCCACTTTTTAACGATGAAGTCTTGGATTTCTTTAGATGTTAATACTTCTACTAATTTTTTAATTTCTGGTTTTGTTTCATCACCAGCGCGTACTGTAATAATGTTGACATATGGAGACTCTTTATCTTCAAGAGAAATAGAATCTTCCATTGGATTTAGACCGTTGTCGATTGCGTAGTTAGAATTGATAAGAACTGCATCACCTTCATTATTTTCATACATTTGTACAAGCATTTCAGGAGCTGTATTTGCATCAAATTTGAACTTTTTAGGGTTTTCTTCGATATCTTTAAGCTCAGCAGATGTTTTATCTACCCCATCCTTTAGTTTAATTAAGCCCTTAGCTTCTAATAATGAAAGCATGCGCCCGTGGTCTGCAACAGAGTTAGAAAGTAAAATTGTTGCACCCTCTGGTAGATCATCAAGAGATTTATACTTTTTAGAGTAGATACCGATTGGCTCGATATGAATACCACCAGCGTTTACAAAATCATATCCTTTATCTTTAATTTCCTTCTCTAAATAAGGGATATGTTGGAAGTAGTTTGCATCAATTTCTTTACCTTCTAAATCTTGGTTTGGCAATACATAGTCTTGATATGTTTCAATTTCAAGATCGATGCCTTGTTTAGCTAAGATTGGTTTTGCTTGTTCTAGAATAACCGCGTGAGGTACATTTGAAGCACCTACTTTTAATGTTACATTTTCTTTACTGTCTGTTCCGTTTGTATCTTCTTTTTTACCAGCACCACAAGCAGCTAAAGCTAGTACCAGTACTGATAAGAATAATCCTGCTAATAATTTCTTCATTTTATTACACTCCTTTAATCTTGTTTAAATATGTTAGTGGTATAAAACCAAAATAACCCTGTAATTTTTAGCGTTTATCGGTTTTCGTTGTAATCATATCGCCAATCCATTGAATGATAAATACAACTACTAAGATCAAAATAGTCGCCATTAATGTCACATCTTCATGATTACGTTGGAAACCGTCTAAGAAAGCTAAATTCCCCAGACCGCCTGCACCGATAATACCTGCCATCGCAGTATAACCAACAAGTGCTACGGCAGTAACTGTTATACCTGAAATAAGTGCTGGTAACGATTCTGGAATTAATACTTTCCAAATAATTGTTGACGTTTTAGCCCCCATTGAACGAGCTGCTTCAATAACACCCTTATCGATTTCACGTAATGCAATTAATACCATTCGTGCATAGAATGGTGCAGCACCAATAATTAATGCTGGTAAAGCTGCGTTCGCTCCGCGAATTGTGCCAAGTAAAAATTTCGTAAATGGAATTAACAAAATAATTAATACAATAAATGGAATAGAACGAAAAATATTAACAATCGAATTTGTCAAAAAATTCACAATTTTATTTGCCCATAGTTGGGTTGGACTTGTTAAAAATAGTAAGATCCCAATTGCTAAGCCAAGTATAAATGTGATAACTGTAGAGATCGTTGTCATGTACAGTGTTTGATACGTAGCTTCCCACATTTTTTCCCAGTCGACATTCGGAAAGAGACTAGTTAGCATTTGCAATCACCTCCGTTTGTACTTCGACTGTATTTAAGTAGTTAAGTGCATCCGCAACATTATCCTTTGAGCCGTTTATTTGCACAATAAGTGTACCGTACGCACCATTTTTCGTTTGCGAAATATTACCATGTACAATGCTTACTTCCACATCAAACTGTTTCACAAGATGTGAAATGACAGGCTGCTCTGTTTTTTCTCCTACAAAGATCAGCTTTACAAGTTGTCCAGTAGGGTAATTTGCTTTAATTTGAGCCACAGTTTCCTGTGTTTCTTTCGTATCTGTAATTTGAGAAACGAATTTTTTCGTAATGGTAGCTTGCGGTGCTTGGAATACTTGTAATACCTCACCACGTTCTACAATTTCTCCGGCTTCCATAACCGCTACACGATGACAAATTTTGCGAATAACGTGCATTTCATGTGTAATTAATACGATCGTTAGACCTAATCGTTCATTAATATCGACAAGTAGATCAAGGATAGCATCTGTTGTCTCCGGATCGAGTGCAGATGTTGCCTCATCGCATAATAATACCTCTGGGTTATTAGCAAGCGCGCGAGCAATACCTACACGTTGCTTTTGTCCCCCGGATAGCTGTGATGGATACGCCTTAGCACGCCCCCCCAAACCAACAAGTGTGATCAATTCATTCACTCGTGCTTCACGTTGTGCCTTTGGAACACCTGCGATTTCTAGTGGGAAAGCGATATTTTCCTCAACAGTTCTTGACCAAAGTAAATTAAAATGCTGGAAAATCATACTTACCTTTTGTCTAGCATCTCTGAGCTTTTGCCCCTTTATAGATGAAAATTCTTGATTGTTAACCGTCACAGTACCAGTTGTAGGCTTTTCTAAACCGTTTAATAAGCGAATCATCGTACTTTTACCAGCGCCACTATAGCCGATAATGCCAAAAATTTCACCTTTATTAATAGAAAGATTGACGTCTTTGACTGCAGTTAATTCGCCATTCGCGGTTTTGTATTTTTTTGTAATATTCTGAAGTTGAATCATAGCGAATTCTCCTTTTCTCATATCAATTATGCCCCGGCATAATAGCGTCGTCCGCCGAAAGCATTGAGCCAACGTGATGTTGGTCACTCAGTCGTGTGTTGAAAGTAGTTAAAAAGACCCCTTCACTTATAGACAAGTAGAAGGGGTCACGTAATTATACGCTAAACCGTTCTCTCATCTTTCAAAGATAAATCTTTGAGTGATTTGGCACCTTTTCACTTTGTGATGGTTGCCGGGCTTCATAGGGCACTTCCCTCCGCCACTCTTTATAAGAGTTCGATATATTTATATTTTTTAGTATATTCGTACTTTATCACGCTATCAAAGTTCAGTCAATTGATTTTTTTAACAATTCGTATAAAAATGGTACGGATTGAAACGCATATACCTTTTCTGTTACTTTTCCGCCATCACAGACGAGTAAACATGGTACACTTTCGATTTTATTATCAAAAGCTATGTGCTCTATAAAATTAATATTCGCTTTACCAACCTGTAGCTGTGGCAGCAATTGCTCGACAATCGTCATCATTTTCGATGCAACTGCACACGTTCCACACATAGGCGTATATAAATAAAAGGCAGCCTTTTCACCGGACTGTACAGCCGTATCCCACTGCTCTTTTGACCATTCTTCCATTTTTTCACGCAACCTTACAAAATATATTCATTATGGATTGAGAAGTGTGCACGCAGCAATATCATCGCTAACACCTTTCTCGGAGTTGTCTCAACTTCCTTATATGTCGGCATCGTACGTAAATGCTCAGCCTCTGGATAATGTCTGTCCATTAATGCCCGTAGCTTATCACCCGATGTATCTGCATCAAAAAATGTATATAGCTCACAGCCCTCATATGGATCGAGTAACTCTTCTAATTGATGCACACCAATTGTACCATTCGTACAAAGTATTATAACATCCTCACTTAAAATAGGTTTAATTTGAAGTTTATCCGAACGCCCTTCGACAATTAAGCATTTTCCCTCGAACATCACGCCACCCCCATTAGACATATCCCTTATAGCTCATTATATCCATTATACTCTGTCGGTGATCATATAAGACACCCATTGATAAGGGACTACAACGGCTTTCGTCTCCCCAACTAAAGTGGGAAATGATCAAAGATAATAAAAAACGCCGGTGATTTCCGACGTTTTTTTATTAGGGCTTGTCTTATTCAGCAATCATTTCTTCGTATTGCTCAGCTGTCATAAGCTTTTCAACTTCTGATGCATCAGCAGGCTCTACAACGATCATCCATGCTTTTTCATATGGTGATTCATTAACGAATTCTGGGCTATCTTCTAAATCTGCATTTACTTCAACTACTGTACCTGAGATTGGTGCGTATAATTCAGAAACTGTTTTTACAGATTCTACACTACCGAATGGATCATCTGTTTTAATTTCGTCGCCAACTTGTGGAAGCTCAACGAAAACGATATCTCCAAGTTCAGATTGTGCGAAGTGAGAAATACCGATACGTACTTTACCATCTTCTAATTTTACCCATTCATGCTCTTCAGAGTAACGTAAGTCTTTTGGTGTGCTCATGCAATAAACCCCTCCATAAAATATGTAGTATATTCACTTTCAGTTTGCCATACTTCACCTATAAAAACAAGGATAAATAGGGTTATTTCCAAGCTTGCTCAAAATCTGATTCTTTAAACCCTAAAGTAACTTTTTTCCCGTCTGTTACCATCGGACGTTTAATCAGCATACCATCTGAAGCAAGCAGTTCAAGTTGCTCTTCTTCAGTCATGTCAGCAAGCTTATCCTTTAAGCCAAGCTCACGATATTTCATACCAGAAGTATTGAAAAATTTCTTTAATGGCAGTCCACTTTCTTGCCATAAACTTGTTAATTCGTCCTTTGTAGGCGGTTGCTCGACAATATGTACCTCTTCGAATGAAATCTCATTGTCTTTTAACCATTTTTGAGCTTTTTTACAAGTTGTACATTTTGGATAATGAATAAATTGAATCGTCATTTAAAGGCTCCTCTACAATCATTTTTAGGAACTACATTTTCAGTGTATCCCTCATTTTCTGTAGTATACCATCATAACCGTTACGAACCAAAATGAAACTCATCCTGCCAAAGCGTGGGGTTGATTTCCGTTCCGGCTGGGCGCTTTGTAGCTGCCGCTTTGCTTTCGCTACAGAAAACATTTGTTGCTGCCGCTTTGCTTTCGCTACAGAAAACATTTGTTGCTGACGCTTTGCTTTCGCGCAGACGAAACCCTTTTGCTATAAAACAAATGTCAGAGGATGCATGCTATGCGTATTATTTGAATGAGAGTGAAGACTGCGCAACAAAGGATTCACACACAGTTTGTGTATGAATCCTTTTTTTGCTCTTTTGCAGGTGGATGTCGATAAAACTCATAAGTTGGGTGATAAATCGTGAAAGTTGGTCGATAAAAACCATCACGTCCTGTGATAACGCCTGTGACCAACATCGGTAAAGCGCCCAGCCTGGAACGGAAATCACCCCCTCAATTTGCAAGAGCTATACTTTTATTCTCAACAAAAAACCTGGCTATCACATGTCGGATAGCCAGGTTAAGTCTGTTATTAAACTACGTATTTTTCAGCTTCAATTAATTTAACAGAAGCTTCGCGTTTCTTCGCGATTAAGTTGTACGGATTGTTGCGCGTTAACTTACGTAGCGCAGACAATGTCATGCGTGCAGCGTCGCCGTCTGCTGAAGCAAGAATCGTATCTTTTGCTTCTTTTTCAATTTCTGCAAATGCTTCTTGGCAGAAGATTTGAGTGTAAAGTAATTTTTGATGCGCTTTTTCAACTCCGTCACGAGCAATCGCTTTTTCTGTACGTAATACAGCTGATTCCATAGCGAATAGTTGGTTTGCGATATTTGCAATATTCACCAATACTTCTTGCTCTTGATCAAGCTTTGCGCCGTAGCGTTGTGCTGCTAAACCTGATGCTAATACAGCAATTTTCTTCGCATTTTTCACAAGATACTTTTCTTGTGCTAGCGGCTCTGTGCCAACATCCTCAGGCATAAGCATGAGAAGCTCCTGTTGTAAATTTTGAGCGACTTGTAGTAATGGCAATTCACCTTTTAATGCCTTTTTCATAAATGTTCCTGGTACGATCATGCGGTTAATTTCATTTGTTCCTTCAAAAATACGATTAATACGAGAGTCACGATAAATGCGTTCCACTTCATACTCAGCCATAAAGCCGTAACCACCGTGTAATTGAACCGCTTCATCAGCAATGTAATCTAAAGTCTCAGAACCAAATACTTTCGCAATAGAACATTCAATAGCATACTCAGCAATTGCACTAGCAATAACTTTTCCTTGCTTTTGCTCATCTGGGCTTAGCTGGCTTAAACGATCCTCAAATAAACCTACAGTACGATAATTTAATGACTCAGACGCATATAATTGTGAAGCCATTGTCGATAATTTTTCTTTTGTTAGATTGAAATCAGACAGCTTCGTTTTAAACTGCTGACGTTGGTTTGTATATTGAATAGCAAGCTCTAATGCACGCTTCGAACCACCAATCGTTCCAACACCTAATTTATAGCGACCGATATTTAAAATATTAAAAGCAATAACGTGTCCGCGACCTACTTCACCTAAAAGGTTTTCTACAGGTACTTCTGCATCTTCAAGGATTAATGTACGTGTCGATGAAGATTTGATCCCCATTTTTTTCTCTTCTGCGCCAACTGAAACGCCATTGAAGGCACGATCAACGATAAATGCCGTGAATTTATCGCCATCAATTTTTGCATAAACGACAAATACATCTGCAAAGCCTGCATTTGTAATCCATTGCTTATCACCATTTAAAATATAATGTGTACCTGCATCATTTAACTTCGCAGTTGTTTTTGCACCTAATGCATCAGAACCTGAACCTGGCTCTGTTAATGCGTAGGCAGCAATTAATTCACCTGACGCAAGCTTCGGTAAATACTTTTTCTTTTGATCTTCATTTCCAAAAAGTACGATTGGTAAAGAACCAATACCTACGTGTGCACCGTGTGTAATAGAGAAGCCACCAGCAACAGACATTTTTTCTGCGATTAATGCAGAAGAAACTTTGTCTAAGCCTAGACCCTCATATTCTTCAGGTACATCTGCACTTAGTAAGCCGAGCTCACCTGCGCTTTTTAGTAGACGAACTGAATGCTCAAATTCATGGTTTTCTAATTTTTCAACGACTGGTAACACTTCATTTGCAACATACTCTTCTGTTGTTTTAGCAATCATCTTATGCTCATCTGTGAAATCTTCTGGTGTAAATACACGATTTAATTCCACATCTTCAATAATAAATCCGCCGCCTTTAATGAAATCCGTTGTTTTTTCTGTCATTCTAAATTCCTCCCTATGCATCTATTGTTAATGGTTTTTTTTCCCGATATATAGAAAAGCTTGAAGCACCTTGTCCGGAGGCAACCAGAAACGCCGCACTCCAAGCTTATCTAGCGAAAATAAAGAAGTTAAAGAAGTTAAAGAATTTCAAATACTCCTGCAGCACCCATACCGCCGCCAATACACATTGTCACGACACCATATTTTTTACCTTGGCGCTTCAATTCATGAATAAGCTTTAATGTTAAAATGGCTCCTGTTGCACCAAGTGGGTGACCAACGGCAATTGCTCCACCATTGACATTTACTTTATTTTGGTCAATGCCTAAATGACGTACGACCTGTAAGGACTGTGACGCAAATGCTTCGTTAATTTCCCATAAGTCAATATCATCTATTGATAAACCTGCAATTTCAAGTGCTTTTGGTACTGCCACGATTGGACCAATACCCATTACCTCAGGAGGTACGCCACCAACTGCAAACCCTAAAAACTTAGCCATTGGTGTAAGCCCTTGCTTTTCAGCTTCCTCACGATCCATCACAAGTACTGCTGCTGCACCATCAGAAGTTTGAGAGGCATTACCAGCTGTAACACTTCCCTGTACATGGAAGGCTGGACGAAGCTTCGCTAAACCTTCTACAGATGTCCCTGGACGTACACCTTCATCCATGCTAAAAGTGAATTTTTTCACTTGTGGTTTGTTGTTATCATCTACATAATGCTGTTCCACTTCGATAGGTACAATTTCATCATTGAATTTACCTTCTTTAATCGCTTTTTCTGCAAGCTCATGTGAACGAACAGCAAATGCATCCTGATCTTCTCGGCTTACATTGTACTGACGTGCCACTTCCTCAGCCGTATGCCCCATCCCCATATAATATTGCGGAGCAGTTTCTGCTAAAGTTGGATTTAAGCGAGGTGTATTACCGACCATTGGCACCATACTCATCGACTCGACGCCACCCGCAAGAATCGCCTTAGAATGTCCTAGCATTACACGCTCTGCTGCAAAAGCAATTGCTTGTAAACCCGATGAACAGAATCTATTAATTGTCAGCGCTGGTGTTGTATCTGGTAACCCGGCAAGCGCTCCTATATTACGTGCTACGTTCATGCCCTGCTCAGCTTCTGGCATTGCACATCCTAAAATTAAATCGTCAATCGGACCTTCATAGCCCGCTCTTTTTAATGTTTCTTTGACAACGACCGCTCCAAAATCATCTGGTCTAACTGTTGCTAAAGAACCCTTTTTTGCTTTTCCAATAGGAGTTCGTGCTCCTGCTACAATAACGGCTTCACGCATCGTATTAATCCCCCTTTGTTTCATGTGCAAGTATGGTTGATTTCGTCTTGAAATTAGTTACGCAGTGGTTTTCCTTTTAGAAGCATGTGTTGCATTCTTTGTTGAGATAAAGGATCTGCAACTAAGCTTAGGAACGCCTCACGCTCAAGGTTTAATAGGTATTGTTCATCTACTAATGTGCCATATGGAACTTTACCACCAGCAATGACATACGCTAATTTTTTAGCGATTTTTAAATCGTGTTCACTAATATAGCCTGATTCAAACATTCCTTGCGCACCGATTAGTAGCGTACCGTAGCCTGATGCACCGACTACAGGAACTTTCGTAGGTACAGGTGCTTGATAGCCTGCCTCATAAAGCGCTAGTGCAGCTTGTTTTGCATCATATAGTTGGTGATCTGGGTTAACAGAAATCCCATCAGCAAAGTTTAAGTAGTTATTTTCACGTGCTTCTTCGCCAGATGTCGAAACTTTTGCCATCGCAACTGCTTCAAATACTTTATTCGCAATATGTTGATAGTCTACCTCAACACCATTTGGTAGCCCTTTAAGGAACTTTTGGTATAGTGCCTTATTACCGCCGCCGCCAGGAATTAATCCTACGCCAACTTCTACTAAGCCCATATATGTTTCCATTGTTGCTTGAATATGTGCAGCTGGTAAGCAAACCTCTGCTCCACCACCAAGTGTCATAGCAAAAGGTGCTGCCACAACAGGCTTGCGAGAGTATTTAATCTTTTGCATCGCATCTTGGAATGCTTTAATAACGAAATCTAGCTCAAAAATATTATCATCCTGTGCTTCTACTAAAATCATTCCTAGATTCGCACCAACACAGAAGTTTTTCCCTTGGTTACCGATGACTAAGCCTTTATAGTTAGCTTCTACTTCATCGATCGCAAAGTTAATCATTTGAATAATGTCTAAGCCTATTGCATTTGATTGAGAGTGGAATTCAAGTAATGCAATTCCGTCACCTAAATCTATTAAACTAGCACCTGTATTTGATTTAATAACGCCATGTTTTTTCTTATAGCGTTTTAAGTTAATTTCCTTTTCATTAACTGGCACTTTAACGTATTCAGAGCCATTATAAAATGCTAGGTCACCGTCAATTTCCGAATAGAAAGTTTCAAAGCCGCTTGCTAACATATCTTTGACAAATGCCGGCACCTCACGACCCTCAGCCTCCATTTTGGCTACGGACTCTTTCACGCCAATTGCATCCCATAGTTCAAACGGACCTTGCTGCCAGCCGAAGCCCCATTTCATGGCATTGTCAATTGCAACAATATCATCAGCAATTTCACCGTGTAGCTGCGCCGAGTAAATCAACGTTGGAGCGAATATCCCCCATAGTAACTCTCCTGTACGATCCTTAGCATATGTTAATGCTTTCACTTTATTTGCTAACCCACGAGTTTGTTTTGCCATTTCGATAGATGGTGTTTTTAATTTTTTCACTGGGCTATACGTTAATGTGCTTGGATCAATTTCAAGTATTTCCTTACCTTGCTTTATGAAGAACCCTTGACCAGATTTTGCTCCTAGCCAACCGTTTGTGACCATATTCTGTAGGAATTCTGGTACTGCAAATACTTGCTGCTCTTCACCTGTCGTTTGATCATAGACGTTTTTCGCTACGTGGATAAATGTATCTAACCCAACTACATCTAGCGTTCGGAAGGTAGCAGATTTGGGACGCCCGATTAATGGACCCGTTACAGAATCCACCTCACCAACTGAATAACCACCTTTCATCATTTCTTGTAAAGTGATGAGTAAACCGTACGTTCCAATTCGGTTGGCAATGAAGTTCGGTGTATCCTTAGCAAGTACGACACCTTTCCCAAGGACATCTTCGCCAAATGTTTTCATAAAGCTTACAACCTCTGGCGCTGTTGTGTTCGCTGGAATGACCTCCAGTAATTTCAAGTAGCGAGGTGGGTTGAAAAAGTGAGTTCCTAGGAAATGCTTTTTAAAATCTTCGGAACGCCCTTCTGCCATTGCATTTATGCTTATGCCAGATGTGTTTGAACTAAGAATTGTGCCAGGTTTACGTACTGCATCAATTTTTTCATATAGACTTTGTTTAATCGCTAAATTTTCAACGACAACTTCAATGATCCAATCTACATCTTTTAATTTCTCTAAATCGTCCTCAAAGTTACCAACCGTTAGTAGTGATAAATTTTTCTTAGAAGTAAGTGGTGCTGGCTTTTGCTTTAATAACTTTTGAAGAGCCCCGTTTACAATACGATTTCTTACCGCAGGATGCTCTAAAGAAAGACCCTTTGCTTCTTCCTCTTTTATTAATTCCTTCGGTGCAATGTCTAATAATAATGTTGGAATACCGATGTTTGCTAAATGTGCTGCAATCCCAGAACCCATTACTCCAGAACCTAGAACAGCCGCTTTTTTAATGTTATAAGTCACAAGCAATTCCCCCTTATTCTCCCATTGAATGAATAGCCATTCATTTTTTGTCCAAAAAAATATCAAGTTTACCTTAGTGTATTTTCGTCCAGATTTTGCATTGATCTAGTTCAATTCAAGTTTAACGCGCTAGCGCCTTCTGTGACATACGACTAAGGCTTATTTTCGTTCAGCTACCATTTTTATATCAGAGGTAAATATTTTCCGCTGAATGAAAATAAAACTACTTTTTCTGATTTTAGTGTAGATTATTTTGTTTAATTTAGCAATCTTTTTTCATCATTATTTTTTGCAATATACAACTTTTTTTGTTTTTTACGAGCGAAAACAAAACAATAAGTAGATAACAACCATACCAAACAGAAAACTTTCAGGTTGCGCAAAAAATGTGTAGAATGGAAAGCAAGGAGAGTGAAACACTAATGAAAACAATTACAACTGCTGAACAATTTAATGAACTAATTTCTGGTGACAAAAAGGTTCTTGTGAAATTTTACGCTGGCTGGTGCCCAGATTGCACACGCATGGATATGTTCATCGATCCAATTATCGAAGAGTACAGCCAATATGACTGGCACGAACTTAATCGCGATGAGCTTCCAGAAATTGCGGACAAATATGATGTAATGGGTATTCCAAGCCTATTAATTTTCCAAAACGGTGAAAAATTAGCGCACTTACATAGCGCCAATGCTAAATCACCTCAGCAAGTTATTGAGTTCTTATCTGCACAACAATAATTAAAAAAAGAGCTGCATTTCTTGTTGAAATGCAGCTCTTTTTTAGAAAGGAAATTTTGATGCGCAAACAATTATCACTGCTCGGAAAATCACAATATGATGCATCGATTTCGCCAAACTATCGTAATTCTGCCTGTGGACCTACAACTGTACACGTAGTCTTAAACTATTTAGAAGATCAAGCTCCTTCGGTAAATGAACTTTATAAACTTCTTGGCGGCACAAAAATCGGGTTATTTAAATGGCGTCTAATTCGCAATCTTCGCCGGCTTCGTCCAACATGGGATATTCGTGATTGTACATTAAAGGAGGCAATGCAGGAAATCGATGCAGGCCGCCCTGTCGCCATACGCTTTGACAGATATTTCAGCCTAAAATGGCGCGATAAAAAATCTGCCTTCGCCTATCATTGGGTACCTCTTATTGGCTATGAAATACGAAATGATGAGCTATTGTTAATATTCCATGATAATGGTGGCCGTGATCGTGAAAGTAAAATTCGAACGGCTCCTTTTAAAGATAATGAAAAAGTATTGAGCTTCGTGAAAATTACACCGAACTAAGTGAGAGCGTGCCTGCAATGTCTAGACACGCTCTTCTTATAATTCAACGCTTATTTACTTTTCTCAAGAATATCCTTTAGAACTTGTGCAAAAATATCTGTTGTTCTATACATTTGGTGATAAGCCAAAAAAAGCAGAGCATATTTCTATACTCTGCGTTGATGATCATGCTGTTTGTTTTTAAATAAGCGAATACAGTGAGCGTGCCTGCTTGGCGATTAATGTGTAGCCACGTTGTTCTATTTCTTTGAACGTTTGAGGCTCGTAATCAGGTAATACTAAGCTCGCTAATTCTGCCTGAATAGGTACATTCGTTTGAATGGTTGCAAGCTCGTGTGACAATTTTAGCATGTCTAGATTCTCTTTAATTTTCGTGCGTTGACCAGGCTTTAATTCATCTATTGATGTAAGAACATTTTCGATGGAACCATACGTTTGAATTAATGTAAGTGCCTGCTTTGGTCCAATTCCTTTAACGCCTGGATAACCGTCACTCGTATCCCCCATAAAAGCTTTAACTTGTGCAAATTGAATTGGTTCGATGCCATATTCTTCAGTAAAGCGTGTATGCGTATAAACGTCATACTCTGTGTAGCCTTTTTTCGTAAAAGCAATTTCCGTTGATGGTCTTAAAAGTTGCAGTAAATCCTTATCGCCACTAATTACCGTAATGTCAGCCTCATCCTGCCATTTCGTAATCATCGAGCCAATTAAATCATCTGCCTCCATTCCTTTAACACCGAAATTTTGCCAGCCGATTTGTTCAGATAAATTTTTCGCCATATCAAATTGTGGCAGCATTTCCTCTGGTGGTGCTGGACGATTTGCCTTATAGCCATCAAATAATTCGTTACGGAATGTATGGGCACCCATGTCCCAACAAACAGCAAGATGTGTTGGCTTCATGATAGATTGTGCCGTTAATACATGACGCACAAATCCTTGGGCACCATTTGTTGGTGTCCCATCCGCGAGGCGAATATAATGCCCCATCGCAGCTGACGCAAAAAACGAACGGAATAATAACGCCATGCCATCAACAATTAATAATTTTGGTTTTGTAGTCATGATAACTAATCCTCTCTATAACAATACAATGATTGTAGTAATTCATTATTAAGCATTGTTCTATTATAGCAAACTATCATTAAACTTCATTGTAAATATATACAAGCCATTGTTCCACGTTCCGCTTCATCACTACCTAATACCAGTTTTGCCTTTCTTTGAAATACGATTGCGATGATCCAGTTGAATCCCTGTTAGCCAATGTAAAAATGCTGTAACACCCATCTTTACTGTTTCTGGACGTAGATCTCCTTCCTTTGGATCTGCGTAAACAAAGTCAATATGGCGGACACCTTCATTTTCTCCAATGAGCTTGAGGATATCGAATAATTCATAGGGAGTTAGTCCACCTGGTGTTGCAGCAGGTACACCTGGTGCGAATATAATATCAAGTGCGTCTAAATCTACAGATACATAAATACGATCTACCGCATACATCAGCTGACGAAGCATTTCGCGAATTGTTAATTGTATGCCGTCACGACGCATTTGCTTTAATGTAATCATATGAATGCCTTGTTCTTTCGCGTAATGAATCATTTCCGGCGAATTGAAAAAACCATGTAGCCCTACATTATAAACATGTTTTCCCTCTACAATGCCTGCCGCAATTAGCTTCTGTATTGGAGAATCCATTGCTAAGCCAATTTCCTCCTGATTCCGTGCATCCAAATGTGTATCAATTTGAATAATCCCTATTCGATCTTGTGGGAAAGCATTCTTTATTCCTCTTAAGGAGCAAGCCGTAATCGCATGATCACCACCAATGAGACAGGTGAAACTTTTAGAATAAGCGGTACTTAAGCTTTCTGCTGCAGCTTCGATAGCTGACTCTGAAAGCATTCTATCTGTCGCATGAATCGCTACATCACCTACATCCACAACTGCCAACGAGCGTAAATCTACTTGCTCATCTAAATTATAGGATTGAAAGCTTGGCCAAGCTTTTCGAAATGCCGTTGGATAGAGTGCTTTTGGGGAAGGTTTACGTCCATAAGATAATAAAGCACCATACAAAATAATATCTACATCACCCGGAATCGGATTTTCTTTTTGTTTAATCCATTGATGCATAGCTGAACCATTTTCTTGCTTATACCGCCATTCTGGTTGAATAAACATGTTAACCTACCACCTTCACGTCATTTTTCTATAACTATCTTCAAGTACTTTCATTCTTTATGTATTGAAAATTCATCAACATATCCACATGAAACGTTTGAACAAAATGTCATCCCATTTTTGGTGATGAGCCAAATGGAAGTCAATTGCCCTATGCTACTTTATTGTTCACATAAATATACCTAGAGAATTACCTTTGATATTAATAGTACCATTAGTTCGTATAATTTCGTCAAAGTTCGGTATTTCCCCTCTTTTTAAAAAAATTTTCCACACGCCATTTACCCCAATAACATAAAAAGTAGCAAACTAGGCAATGTTCTAGTTTGCTACTTTTTTTGCTTGGATAAAGTGAACACTAATCTACTCCACTCCACTTCTTTGCTTTCGATGAATGTTGAGATGGGCGTCTTGTACCTGACATATCTCTTTCGGTACAAATAAATTACTGTCCGTTAATGCGAGACAAGTTTTGGCAAAGCTCCGCAACCTCGTGCATCGTATAACTTTGAAAGTTATATTGCTGACGTAATTCCTGATAATACTGTAAAATTTCTTCAAGCATAGCTAAATTTTTTTCAATATTCTTGCCAAAATTATGAGGATGCCACCATAGATGATAAAAAGCCTCAGACGTTGCAGCTGCATGCATGCCCTCTTTAATACGTTTTATCTTGAAGCCCTCAAAAAACCGTAATGGGCTACAATATGGCCTTAAAAATGCACTTGAACGAATGTTAATAAATGAATCCTTTTGCATTTCAGCTAATGTTACTAGATGATTTCCGGTTACATTTACATAGCTATCCAGCCACTTCTTCGCACCTAATAGCCGACCTTTTTTCGTAAATTTTTGAGGATCGTACAAAGGGTGTTTTTCATTCCCTCTATAGCAAACAAACCCCACATCCTGACAAGCTGTGAAATACGCTTCATTCACTTGATTTCGCGGAAATACAATTGATTTCATCGGTGCGATATACTCTTCACATATCATGGCAGTAGCATGTAAATCTGCACGGAAATCCGCTTCAGTTTGGCCATCTTCTAAACAATAAAAATGTGAAAATGTATGACTTCCTATTTCCTGATGCGGTGTACGTTTAATCTTCTCAAGTAAGGAGTTACCAAAATGTAAGTGGTCCTCCTGCTCATTTTCTCCTACTTTAATAAGTTGTGTATGTGCTGCATAGCGCATGTTTTTATATTTTACCGGGATACCTCGTAAGTAATGAGCCATTTCTGCTTTAGTTTCTGCAAACAATAAACCAACTGTTGCCCAGGTCGCATGAATACCGTATTGTTCAAACAACTCCAGCATTTCAGGCAATGCCTCACGTACACCGTATAAGTTTTTATTGTATTGACCGTATTTAAATACATCGTGGACACCCCAATTCAGCTCAAAATCTAATGATATGACAAGACCCCCACGGTTTACTTTGATTGCTACTTCCTCCATTTTTGCACGCCCAGTAACAGTGCACTTATTTTGGATTGGGTAATATAGCCGGAATAAACATTGACAACCTGTCCACCGAAGCCCAGTTTAAACTCACGAACATTTTGGTCATCTGTCAGCTTCCCCATATCATATAAATCAAAGTCTTGCTCCTTTAAATGCAATAAATTATGCCATAGTAAGAAACGATTTGCATAACGAGCTGGTCGTTGTAAATGATCTTGCATCATTTGTGAATGACAAGTCGCTGCATAGTAGGACATTGCTTTTTTAGCGTGTACAATATCGAGTCTATAGCATAATGTTTGTCCACAAATACTTCGAATCTCGGACAACCATAGTGCTCCTTTATCTTTTAAGAGCGTAATAGCTTCCATTTGAGACTTACTAATTAACTCGAGTTTTTTCCTTTTGGCAAAATTATTATAAAACTGCTGAAAGGCTCGTAAATTTTCTTCTGATGGTTCCTTATAAATAAAAACTTGGTAGGACTCTTTTTGTGCACGACGAAGTATTTTTCGATTACTTTCTGAAAGAGCAAGATATAACGATAACTCACTTTCTGTAAGGTGAATATGAACCGTTTCACTTTTAACAAGTTTACGGCTAGGTACAAGTGAATGTGTATAACCAACAACCTTCTTTGATTTTCTAACATTGGCTGGCTTTTCTACAAAATAAAAATGCTGCATTGCGATATTCCATCGCTTACTTTTAATGGACAGAATGAACATCGCCCCCACTCTCTGTGTATTTTTCTACATGATTTCGTTCATAACGAGCACATTTGAAATGTTTCATTCGAGAAATACGTTTATAACCTAGCTGCAATAGTCGTTTACGCTTTCGCCATTGCCAAAAGCTTGCTGTAACCCAAAGTGTTTGTGCAGGTTTCATTTTTTGAAAAAAAGCTGTTATAATATCGATATTTTTATAAACATCATAGGTTAAAAAATAGGTCTGCTTCGGCAATGCTTCAACAATTTGCAATTCATCTACACGCCAGTTCACAGCATGTAATGCAAACGCAGCCTTATTCTTTTCAGCAAAGGAATCTTTATAAATGGTGTATCCCTTATAAAATAGAGAAATAATTTCTTCATCATCGAGTTGCATCGCCTCCTGTATTGACAACTCCTCAAACAAATCTCCTACAGGCCGATGCGGTGTGACACTATCTGATGGGGATAATTCATATAAATCCACTAGCTTAAAACGAATAAATTTTTCTACGAATAGTTGTCCATATTCTAGCCAATCTTTTACCTTTCCATACTTTACTAAGTACCGTAATTGACCGAGCGTATTGCGTTTCCAGTCAACAACACGATAATTGCCTTTTAACATTTCCTTTATTCGTTCCTTCAGCGAATAATGACCTACTAATAGTTTTGCCCGCTTCGTTCCACTGCCTACAAGCATACGCCTTGTAAAATCAATACTAGAGCGCCAGTCAAACTTATAAGGCTCATAACCAATACTCATATCGAATAAATGATAGTTTTCAGAAAAGGTGCGCTTGATAATTTCCTGATTAACTAATCTACCAGGCCCAAATATATTAAATGTCGGCTCATGCGCAAGGGCGTAAGTGACATAACGTCCTCGACAGCAAATGCCATAGGTGAAGGCAATCCATTGGTTTTCAAAAACAAGTGCGTCTACCTCGACTTGCAATGCCTCCCCTTTAAGAAGTGTTAGCCGTTCGAAAAAATCTCTTTTCTTTCCTTTTGTAAAATCACTCGTATCTAGCTTTTTGGCCCATCGCCGATCAAACAATCTAAACATTTGCCAAAGCTCGTCCCGCGAAGGTACTGTCCTCGTTAATGAACCTAAATTCCGCAGCTTTCGTTCCCTTCTATCCACACCATGCATTTTTCTACGTTGATTGAAATGCTTATGGAAATCTATATCGCGAAAGGCAAGATACGGTGTCACTACACGAAAAATACTCGGTTGTAACTGCCTTTCAACAAAATATTGTTCAATCACCTTTGTAGACTCTTTGCTTTCCAATAATCCATGAAACGAAAATATGACATCTTTATGCCGTTCGATGAGCTGATCAAATACAAAGGTTATAGCGGGCAGCAGCCATTCCTTTTTCGCTACAACACCTGAATAATTTGCAATATTTTCTCCCGTAAAGGCATAAATTCGTATCCCCCATCGAAGTCGAACTGTGAATGGGAAAAAGGCAATGATATGACCATTTTCTTCAACAGCGTAGAGCTCAACACGCGCTCTTCGCCCAACTATTTGCCACCAGTTATAAAACCAAGAAAATTCTATAAATGGATTATCATTAACCTCAGCTGCTAAAATTTCATCCCAAATATCCTTGTACCACATGAGCTCATCATCTGTTCGAATGCGAATTAATTGCAAATTAATCACCTTTCTTAGCCGACTTTGATACAGCCTGTTCGTAGACAAATAGGGTTTTCTGATACATTGGTAGAAACGTAAAATTCCTTAAAAAGCAACGTTCACTGGCGTCCCCCATTTTTTGACGCAAGTTCTCATCCATTAACAATTGTTTAAGCCTTTTCTTTAGTAAATCTGTATCATCTCGGTTCATTAAAAATCCATTCTCATGATCAGAAACTAGCTCATTGACGCCACCTACATTCGTGGCGATAATCGGAAGTCCTGCCCGCATCGCCTCAATAATTGAGATCGGTAAGCCCTCCCAATCGGATAGCAAGACAAATAAATGACTGTCCTCAAGCAAAGGTGTGACCTCTAATTGGTTGCCTAAAAATGAAACACGATCCGTTAAGCCTTTATTAGCAACAAATGTTTCTAAATTAGGACGCAATGAGCCATCACCTATCAATTGAAGGCGCCAAGGAATATCAGAAAGCTCTGCTAAAGCCTCTAACAGTAAATCCTGTCTTTTTGGCACTTCAAAGCGAGCAACCATCACAATTAGTGGATGCTCCTCTTTCTCTCGATTAGGTGCTATTCGCTTATCTATTTGGTCAATGCCATTATGAATGGTCAACATTTTATGGGCAGGAGCAATTCTTTTTGTTAATGCTAGCTTGCGATCATATTCAGATACCGTAATAATTTTAGCTGTTAGCGACTGAACTGATTTTTCCATTCGACTATACAAAATCTTTTTTTTATGTGGTACGCCTTCTGTAAAACTCCAGCTATGGGCTGTAAAAACAGTTGGAATGCCTAAAAGACTACCTACTACACGTCCAATTGCACCCGCTTTTGATGAATGTGCTGCAATAATATCGGGTTTTATTTTTTTAAAAGCGGCTCTTAATTGCCACAAGGATTGTAAATCTTTTTTTAAATGAATCGCTCGCTGCATGGCTGGGATACTGATAACATCAATTTTTTCTGCTTGTAAGCGCCACAGTGATGGATCGTATAGGCCTGTTACAATAGTTACTTCATGTGCGTCTTGCTTTAATTTTATGGCAAGTGCCTCCACATGCTTTTGCGCTCCGCCAATCTTATCCATACGTGTAATAAGCTGAACAATTCTCAGTACCTAACACTCCTTATTTTTATCAATTGTGCCTTGGCATAATTGCGTCTGGAATCGACTTTGTGCTTAGGCCTGCGTGATGCAGGTCAGTTAGCCGTTATCGCATGGATGCGATGATTTTAGGCTAACATCCTTTAAGAACTCCTTTCCGATTCCATGACATCCGCCGGAGGCTTTGAGCCAACACGATGTTGGTTACTCAGTCGTTGCCACAGGACGTGGTGTTCTTAGACTGAGTTCCTCTTTTTCAGCAGGCGTTTGGCCCCCCTGAAAACAGCTTAAATTCGCATCCATCTCACCACCTATAGAGGTAGGGGACTTCTGCTGAAAGAAGTTAATAAGCACCTGTTCTCGCTAACACTACGTAAAATGTTTTGATGATAATTCTCAAATCCATCCAAAACGAATAATTATCAACGTATTCTAGATCATATGAAATTTTTTGCCCATGCGAAATATTAGATCGACCGTTAATTTGAGCAAGCCCCGTTAATCCCGGCCTTACTTCTAATCGTCGTGCCTGGACAGTGTTATAAGCATTTGTGATGGGTGGAACTTCAGGGCGTGGTCCAACAATACTCATATCTCCTTTTAAGACATTAATGAGTTGTGGAATTTCATCAATACTTAGCTTCCGAAGAACGGACCCAACCTTCGTGATTCGTGCATCCTGTTCAGTTTTAAAGTAATAATCATCTGGAATTCCGTCTGCACACACAGTAGGCGTAGTCACTGGAACTGCCTGTATGGTCATTGTCCGTAACTTCAAAATAATAAAGCGTTGATGAGCCAATCCAGTACGGATTTGTTTAAAGAAAAAAGGGCGGCCTGTACTAATGAGTAAAATGAGGAATACAGGTAACATAAGAGGAATGGTTATAAAAAGTAGTAGGAGTGCCCCGGTAATATCAAAAATTCTCTTGCCGTACTGACTATAAAATGTGGTCGTCTGAGCTGATTGCTCGTGCAATACATCATCCTTTGCATTTTTTGCACTTAACTTTATATATTCATTTGGGACATTTATAGAACTACTTTCGAAAAGCATTTACATAATAAAATATAAAAAGGGAGTTTGTTTCGATAAACATTCAAATAGTTTCGATAAAATGAGATTTTGTTTCGATAAACCTTCAAAGTGCATAACCCTTATCTGTTCAACTATCTATTGATCCTTGAATAATTTGCACCTCGCATTCTATTTGAACGTTTCCTTTTAATGCCTTACTAATCATACAAGATTGTTCAGCCTTCTCAGCTAATCGATCAATTCGTTTGTGCTGTCGTTCAGATAAATCTTGTACAACAATTCTTGGCTTATGTACGATTTTCTCATAAGTAAAAATGCCATTCGTGACATCAACAAAACCTTCCGCTTGCATAGACAAATCCAACACAGCAATCTTCGAATTTTCAAGTAACGTAGCCAGTGTAATTAAATAGCAAGTTGCTGCTGCTCCAAGCAGCATTTCATCCGGATTTGTCCCAATCCCTGGTCCATTCATTTCTCGAGGGATAGAGATTTTCGTTTTTAAATTGTCCGCACTAATAGTACCTGTCCCATTTCTCCCCTCCGACCATTTTAAATTCATACTAAATAAATGTTGAACCATAAAAAATCCTCCTTTTGATGATGTAGTGTAATAACTTACACATGACTTTTTAGAGATACAGATTGTATTTTGCCCCTTCGTAGCCGAGCGATTGCTATGGGGCCCGATTACTTCCTTGACTTACCTGAGCGGTTCTATTTCTCACCTCTTATTAAAAATTAACAGAACAATAATGAAACATCAAAACTATAAGAAAAACAAGAAAACTAATTTTATGGTAGAATAGAAAAAACAATTCTTTAGGAGATTTAATAATGATTTTAACAAAGCAACAAGCAGTACAAGCACTAAAAAAGAACAAATTTATCGGTTTTACGATTACAACAGGAAATATTATTATTAAAAAAATGAATAAAACCGATTATAATATTTTTGTTTTTGAAGAAGGCAAAGACAAACCATTGCGTTATGTCGGTTCCATTATGAACGTAATGGCTACAATGAGCGACAAAGCTTCAAATAAGGATTTTGTCATTGTGGAACAGCTTCCAACTCAAAGTAAAGAAGAAGCTAAACCAGTAGTGAAAGATGAAGTCAAAGAAGCAGCTATGCCTGTAGAGAAAGATGAAGTCAAAGAAGCAGCTAAACTTGTAGAGCAAGATGAAGTTAAAGAAGAAAAAGCAGTTGACTTCGATGAAGAAAGACGTGCCATTTCAGGCTACGAGGGCCTATATGATGTTACAGCGAGTGGTCGTATCATTACAGTGCGTGAAAATCGTCCATTAACTCGATGCAATGATGAATATGGTTTCCATATTGTTCGACTAACAAAGGACGGCTCTGCTTCAAGTCACAATGTGTTTGAACTTTGGAAACAGGCATACCCTGAACTTGAACAAACGAATTTTAAAGGTGCCTTAAAAGCAAAGTATGGCACAGGCTGTAAGCTTACTGATAAACCAGGTATACACTTTTAATTTCTTTCAGAAAAAAATCCTCAGCGCCGCTTCATAAACGCTGGGGATTTTTTTAATAAATAAAGGTCATAGCGCTAAATGTCAGAGATGATAAATACTATTCCCTTGTGATTGGAGATATTTTAACCAATTGTTTACTTGGCGATATACCTTTTTCTTTTTCAATATTTGAATTATTGTTATCCTCTCTACCCTTTGAAACCCTAACTGTACTAGCTCTCGTCGTCTTTTCCTTTCATACCATTGAACGGAAGTACAGATGGCTCTTCCTTCTTCCTGCATGTTAGCGACGATTTCGGACAGCTGATGATTATGGTCCTGAATGTATGAAACATTGGATGGAAGCTCGTGTGTAAATCCTGTCGCTTCTTCACGAAATATTTGATCATGTCTTAAATAAGCTATTTCGTTCGTGCTATTTCTAAAGATCCGATAGCCTTTATGAAAGTTCGAAACATAGTTAGCACGTCTTCTACTTACCATTACATCCTGGATAAACACTTCATTAAAGTTTGATGTCGTTTGACCTTGGCCATTCTCAGCAACATAAATATCAAAAATATGCACAGCTATTAGGCGATTAATCCCCTTCTTGAAAGAATGGAACCAATCCTTTGAACGGGCACTTTTTAAAAAATAACGTAGTTCTCCCAATCGATCTCGTTTCAATTTCACGAGCTGATGATTATTCGTTAATTGGCCTTTCAATCTATTAAACAAGACCATCATTAGCCTTAAGGTACGTTCCCTTTTGCCTTTCGTACTCATCATAAATTTTCTAGTAAAATCAACATGTGTATACCATTCAAACTTATAAGGCTCATAACCACTGCCTAAATCATAGAAACGGTAGTTCGAAGCATGTGCTTTGAGCATATTTTCTCGCTCTATTAAACGACCAGGCCCAAAAATATTAAAATCAGGCTCATGTCCCATCGCCTGACAAAAATTTCGATCTCTACAGCAAATATCGATCGTAAAGCCTATCCAATGCCCCTCAAACTGAAGACTATCTACTTCTACTCGTAACGCGTTACTTTTCTGCGTTGCTAAACGCTCAAAAAAACGACGCGTTTGTTGTTCTGTAAATCCACTTTTATCGATTTTCTTTTGCCATCTTCTCGTAAACAAGTCGAACATGTCAGCTAACCTTTCACGATGTACCTCTTGAAAGGTTACTTGACCAAGAGCCTTTAATTTTTTTTCACGCCGCTGAATCGTTTTAAATTTTTTTCTATGCTTATAAAGAAAATCCTCAAGTTTTATAGATTGAAAATCAATATAAGGAGTGACAGTACGAAAAATAGAATAAGGTACCTGATACTCTATTGCATATTTTTCCAGAATTTGAGATGTATGTTTACTTTCTAATAAGCCTTGTAACACTAATATAAATCGTTTATATTTCCGAGAAAGCTCCTTTAGTAAGTATTCAATTGCAGGTTCCTTCCATTGCTTCTCTGCAATTACTTCCATATAAGTGGCAAACCCTTGTCCTAAAAAAACAAAATAATGTATACCACCAAATCGTACATAACGAACAAGTGGGAAAAATGCTACTGCTACTCCGTTTTGCTCGACTATGTAAATCTCAACATTGTCATTTGCACCTAACGTCATCCACCATGTCGAAACCCATTCAAACTCAATGAACGGATTATCATTTTTTTCACGTTCAAGTATCTCTGACCAAGTATTTTTATAGGACTCTAACTCTTCCATCGTTGTTACGAGTCTATAAGATAGCACGTGCTGATTCACTCCTTTTTATGTTCCAATGAATTATCGATTTTACCGCTCATCACCATAACGTGTGGTTGATTTCCGTTCCGGCTGGGCGCTTTGTAAGCTGTCGCTTCGCTTTCGCACAGAGCAGAGCTTCCTGGGGGCGTCCAATGAGCCGCTTCGCCTCCGCTCCAAGCAACCTATATATGGCATTAATGTAACAAATGTCATTCACAACTTTTGACAATGAACCAATTTAACACTTAATATCCACCATATTCCTAGCTTTTATCTTATAGAACCCTTTATTCAGTAAGGAATTGAATGAAAATAAACAAAAAACCTAAATTCAGCAAACTGCTGAACTTAGGTCTACAAATAGCATCTTTTAATTTATACCTCTAGCAGCGTTGCGTGTTCTTTTTTAACTACATTTGCCATATGCGTTGTTGCAATATAGCTTAATGTCATACCAGGTCCTAATGTTGCACCTGGCCCTGGGTATGTTTCGCCCATAATAGAGGCCGAACAATTTCCTGAGGCATACAAGCCTCCAATTACCGTACCATCTGCCTTTACAACGCGAGCATGCTGATCAACTACTAAGCCTCCCTTTGTCCCGATATCTCCCGGATATAAGCGAAGTGCATAAAATGGAGCATTCTTCAGTTCTGCTAGATTCGGATTCTGCAATGTAGGATCTCCATAATAATTATCATAGGCACTATCTCCTCGAAGGAAATCATCATCATGACCATTACGAGCAAAAGCATTAAAACGTTCCACAGTATCCACTAAATTTTCTGGAGAAACATTCATTTGCCATGCAAGCTCTTCAATTGTTTGTGCACTTTTCACAATACCACTGTCAAACCAACTTTTTGGAAAGGGCTGTCCAGGGAAAAGTCCCGTGAAAATATAACGACTCTTTGCTGTTGCATCTATCAAGATCCAAGAAGGTATAGCTTTGTTGTTTTTTTCATGGTGACTATGCATATTGTCTACAAATTCATGATAAGGTGCCGCTTCGTTTAAATAACGTTTTCCTGCACCATCTACAACCATCATATTAGGAACGCCTCGATCTGCAACTAGGAAGAAAGGATGTCCTTGTGGATCAATCACTGAAGGTGCCCCCCATACTTTATCCATTAAATCTAGTGACGCCCCTATTTTTACGCTTGGCTCGATAATGTCACCTGTTTGCCCTTCTGGTGTAGAAGTCCATTTTGTGTTTGTTGGAGCTGGCAAATATTTTTCGCGATATGCTTGATTATGAGAAAAACCACCTGCAGAAAGCACAACCCCACGCTTTGCTTCAATATGCATCTCCTGCCCATCTCGCTCAACTACGATACCAGTCACCCGATCTTTTTCAACGATAAAATCTTTAAATGCAGTCGAGATCCACAACTCTGCATTCGCTTCAGCAAGTGACATTCGTAAACGAGCAATTAATGCTTCGCCTAATGCAACAGGCAAACTTCCTGTAACTTTCGACTTCACCAATCGCATGCCTAATTTTAATGCTGTCGTTTTCCCCTTTGTCGTACGTCTAATCATATTGACCTTATGAAATTCATAGCTATTCATCGTAATGCCTTTAGTGGACAAGGTCGAACGACGCATCGTGTCTGCTAATGAGCCCATGTTCTTCAAATCAAAAATCCGTGGCTCAATCGACCGTCCTTGCGGTAAGCCACCTGGTTTTTCAGGATAATAATCAGAATAACCTTTAGCATATTGGAAACGCATATGCCTCGTATGATTATTTAAAAACCTTAACATTTCTGGTCCTCTTGTAATATAAGCTTCCTTTAAAGCCTCTGGCACACGATCACCAATGGTTGAATCTAAGTATAAACGTGCTAAATCATGTGTATCTGGAACGCCTTCACCCTTAATTACATGATTATTTGGAATCCATAATGCACCACCAGACAAGGCAGAAGCTCCACCATAACGATCTGTCTTTTCAATAACTAGTGATTTTAGGCCCTGTAGCTTTGCTGTCAGACCTGCTGTTAACCCCGCTGCTCCTGAACCTACGACTACTACATCATAACTCGCATCCCATTTCATACTTATATTCCTCACCTTCATTAGTAGTTACTAAATCAATGAATCTGGTATTATCTAAAAAGTATAGAATTAAATAAATTTTCAGTCAATTAATACCTATCTAGCATTCGATCATATAATAGCCTTTTACTACATTGAATCCTTTTCTTCTAAAACTTCCGCTAATCATATTCATTTCTATTTAGCATATATTTTGTAAAACGGCGATGGGGTGAAGGAATTTTGCAGTTGAATGCAATGATATTAGGTGGATTTCTTTTGTTCAGTGTTAGCATCGGAGGAGCGATAGCCTGGGTATTTTCTAAGCTATTTCAGCATACAACTCAAGGATTATCATTATTATGTGGCGGATTTTTAGTTGGCTTACTTATATTAGACATTATTCCTTCTTCTTTTCATCTATACAAATCATTCGGTCTTTTACTTGGAATTCTTATTGGCTATTTAATTTTTCAAATACTCAATAGTTTATTACACGTTTCCCATACACAAAACCCCTCTGTAACGCTACTTGCAATGGCTATAATTATCCATACCATTCCAATTAGTCTCACTGTCGGAAATTTATTAGGGAACTCTGCATTAGGTATTACCATTACAGCATCCATTATTCTACATCATCTGCCAGAAGGCTTTGCACTTTCAACAGCATTATTATCACAAGGAGAAAGGCTATGGAAACTCTTTCTCTATTTCATAGCCTTTTCAATTTTCTTTAGTATCTTTATACAGATTGGTCAGTATTGGGAATTAACCGAGAAAGAACAAGGGCTACTAATGGGCATATCAATCGGGTTAATCGCAACCGCCAGTATTTCAGAATTTATTTTGCATCATTTTCGTTCAGTAACACGTAAATCCTTTTTAACATATATTTTATTAGGTTATTTTTTAAGTTATGTATTTCATATGCTAGTCGAATAAAAAAGCAATCCACCAAAATAATGTGGATTGCTTTTTTCAGTTAAAAGAAGAATCGTATTATTCTTCTTCACCTGCTGCTAATAATGTAAGTGATAAAATTTTAGAGAATTGTGCACGTGTAAGATTACCTTTTGGATTAAATTTACCACTTGATCCGTCAATAACACCTAATTGTTGTAATAAACCGATTGATTCTACCGTTTCTTTACGCATTTGATTTTTGTCTGTAAATGTGTTATTTTTGCTAGCCTTAGCTACATCAAATTCCATTGCCTCTAATAAGCTTGCTGTTACATAGGCCATTTCCTCACGTGTTACAGGTTTGTATGGCTCAAAATTAGCACCATCAAAAATATCGATTAAGCCATAATCCTCTAAAATCGCTACTTCTTTAGCACCTGGGTATTTTCCCAAATCCTTATATGAAGCAGGGCTTTCGTAATCCTCTTTCACATCTAATCCACCAGCACGGAAAATCATAGAAGCTAATTGTCCGCGTGTTACTTGTCCATTTGGATTAAATGTTGTAGCCGTTGTTCCATTAATAATGTCAGCTTGGTACAGTAATTGGATATAGCTCTCAGCCCAATGTCCAATAGTATCAGTGAAGTAACCGCCTGGTTTTAAGTCTGAAATATCTTCACTAATAGATGTTACAAAATCATTCAATTCTTTATCAGTTAAAGTTTGCCATCTTCCTTCAGCAAACATTTCAGCTTTGAATGTCTTTCCAGATGGAGTAAATTTCATTTGCATAAAGTCACCGAAAAGCTCTTTAAACTCTTTTTGCTCCTCTGCACTCACTTCAGAGAATTTCATAAGTCCTTGTAAGGATATTTTTACTGTAATACTATCCTTTGTACATACTAAGATCATTTCTTTATCGTCATATTGTACTTTAGAAAGTAAAAACGTTTTGTAAATATCTTGGTAGGACATTGATTGCACTTGATTAGTAGCTGCAACTACATTTTTTGGTTGGATGAAGCTAGAAACATCTACATTTTCTTGTGCATTAGCTTGTATACTAAAGCCTCCAGTTAAACATGCGATACTAAGTGCTCCAGCAATAATTGTTTTCTTCATGTTTCTTTCCCCTTTCAATTCATAGATTCAGTGTACTAAAACAACTGTTAGTAAATCTATAAAAATATGTAAATTTATCAAAATTATATAAAAGTCCTATATTCCACAACATAAAAAATTACTAAATATTTATGTAAATCCAGAAAATATATTGCATAATTTCTACAATGAATTAAGGAATTTTTTTAATAAACCTAACAAATTCTAACGTTTTTTTCTGCTTTTGAATAAAAATACTATCTCAAATATGTTCATTTCTATTTTTGATTTATAGAAAAAAATTAGTAAATTCGTTCTTGCTTAACTAGGTATAAAGTAGTCATAAAGATCTAATCACACAGTATTGTTCTATCACTAGAAAGTAATTAGAAAGTACCATTAACTTGTTTGAAGGTATTTTTATTCCAATTAATGAATTTTATAGTAATATTTTCTCTCAATTTCTTTTATTAAGTAAGGTTCAGTCAAAATCGTCTGTAGTTCATATCCACAAAAAGAGCAAGTAGAAGCTTGCCCTTTTTTCTGTCGTCCTACTTGAAGTCAGGTATATAAATTCGACGTTCTTTTTATAAGAATTACAAGAAAAAATCCCAAAAACTTGGTGCATTCTGAAACTTTACTGTCGCCAGCTTTTCTATAATTTTCAATTTGATTTCTTGTTCTAAATCTTCCCTTTCTTGATAGTCTGTACTGTGTAGACATTGTTTAATTTTAGGTGTGAAATTCTCTATAATTGTAAGCGTTTCTTCGTTAAATTGATTTTCTAAATTTGCCATATAAATTATTCCTCCTTTTTTCTGAGTGTATGATTAAGCTTATTTAAAGCTTTGCGATGAAGATTGGATATATTCTGTGGTGTTGTTCTTAATTTTTGAGCTATTTCTTTTGTAGTAAGATCTTTTACATAAATCATCTCTAAAACTTGTAGCTGTTTAACCGTTAATTTTTGCAAGGACTTTAAAAGTTGTTCATCCTCAATATTGTCTAATAACCCTTCTCCAACTATATTTTCAAGCTCCTTTTCATTGCTTGCATCTTCTATTTGCTCTTTTGCAGTCGTTCCACCTTCTTCTGATAAGCCCTTATCTAATATTAATAAAGTATGCTTTTGCAGCTTTCTCCTTTTTTTATCAAAATCTAAACTGAAGAAATAAATTAAATTACTGACGTATTTGATCTTCCTAACATTTATAAAGTGAGATTGAAAAGATTCATCCACGAGTTTTTTATTACTATCAGTTGGATATAAGATCGCTTTTTGTACCAAATAAAGATTTTCAGAATCCAACAAAAAGCTTTTTATAATTGGATTGTTTACCTGTTTATTATTCCTATAGAAGAATTCCTCTACTTTTTGATTATCTTTCTCCATTTAATAATCCCTCCTATATATCCGCCTTCTTTCTATATAAAGTGAATGTAGTATCTATATTATAAACCAAAATAAGAACAAATGTTCTTAAAAAGAGAATAAAAAATCACCTTTTATACAAAAAAGGTGATTTAATCCAACTTCTTCAACTATCTAAAATAGCTTTTATTTTCTCTGGCTGATAGCCTATAATTTCCTCCACTTTATTATCAGCGACTACTAAAGTAAATGGGATAGCGCTACTATTAAATTGCTTAAACTCCTGTAATACGTGTTCTTCATTAATGTCCTTATTAATATAAGTAATATTATTTGCTTCTAACCATTCCTTTAACCTGACACAATATTGACATCCATCGCTTGAATAAACCGTTAAATCATACTTCATCTTAGAGACCTCCTTTTTTCTATAAAGAGGATTAAAACATAAGATATGGAACCATAACAAAATAATACTTTTTTTAACTGGAAGGTTGTTTTTATGAAAGAAGGATTCACTTTCCATAGTACAGTT
Source organism: Lysinibacillus xylanilyticus (assembly GCF_001708185.1). Lineage (GTDB taxonomy): Bacteria > Bacillota > Bacilli > Bacillales_A > Planococcaceae > Lysinibacillus > Lysinibacillus xylanilyticus_A. The sequence goes on from NZ_MDDN01000007.1 coordinate 115,440, forward strand.
ACAATTTTGGTGATGTAAGGCATGGGTCTGCAACACCTTTATCCTCGGTTCGAATCCGAGTATCACCTTATAATATTAATTTGGAGTAAGAGGGAGGGTGATTTATAGTATGACACCAGAAAATGTTCCAATGTGGATTAGCTTAATAGGAAATTTTGGATTCCCTATTGCCATAACAGTCTATCTGTTCATTCGCTTTGAAAGGAAAATAGATAAATTAGAAGCTGTCATCATGGAGTTATCTGAAGTTATAAAATCTCTTAATTACAAAAAAGGAGGGTAATCCACATGGAAATTGAAAAATTAATGGCTTGTTACTGTAAAGCAAGAGAAGTTCAATCATTTTATTCAAGTTGTTTAACGAATGACAGTCTTTCTCTAAAAGAACGCGATTTACTAATAAACCTTATTAAAAATGCCAGTATTTCTTCTAAATTATTGAAGGAATATTGTCAGATTCATGCTAATGATAAATGATCTTTTTACAAATAAACCAACCAAATAATTTAGGTTATAGACTACCTAATGTTATTTGGTTGGTTTTAATTTTTAATGGAATTATTCCATTACCAATTTCCTTACATCTTTCATCTAATTAATGTATGATCGTATGAACAGGAGGGGAATTTTATGATAGCCTACAAGAGAATAGCTATACTATATCTTCTTATAATAATCTTTAGTATTTTTATTGCTACACAGATGAACAGTATATTAAATGGATTGTTGGTTCTTGCTTTATTGTATGTGTTATTTATTGGCCTTCCTTATTTATTACAAAAAAAGGTGAAGTTTTTCGTGATATGTTGGAGTTGGTTAATAAAAGGTGGGCGAATAGGTCCTAAAAATTAAAGAGATGAATCCATTGAGTTAATGAATATTGTAACTGACAATACGTATCCTTTACTCCCCCGAAAATGTTAGGCCTTTCCTAACATTTTCGGGGTATATTTTTCTTTAAATTGCGACTTTCACTTTATTATCATCGTTCTTTCTTCACTTTATTATGTAAAAGGAGATGAAGATAATGAACACTGAAATCATTTTAAAACCAGTAAAAATTGTTAAGTTGTTTAAAGTTCTAAATGCAGTTCCCGATAACTTAGATAAGATTCGGGCAAGGGAATTGTGGGAAGAAACAGATCAGGGTTTGGGATCTGTTGTTGCTGTATTAGATAGTGGCGTTCAGATTGACCACCCGAGTTTAAAGGAAAATATTATTGATGGCTATAATTTCACAGATGATGATGAAGGTAACCCTTCCATTTATAAAGACTACCTCGGTCATGGGACACATGTGTCTGGGATTATTGCAGCCGTCGATAACGGTAGAGGCATCACAGGTGTAGCGCCAAAAAGTAAAGTTCTTATATTAAAAGTGATTAATCATATGGGCAGAGGTAGCTTTGAGAATTTAATTAAGGCCATTATGTATGCCGTTGATTGGACTGGGCCTAATGGAGAAAAAGTAAACATCATGAATATGTCGCTAGGTAGTCCTGAACCACATGAAGAATTGCATAAAGCCATAAAATATGCCCGTTCAAAAGGAATCGTATTAGTAGCGGCTGCTGGTAATGAAGGCGATGGAGAAAGCGAGACTATCGAAATATCATACCCTGGATTTTATAAAGAAGTCATACAAGTCGGCTCCCTATCTGAAGCAGAAACACCCTCGAAATTTTCTAATACGAATGTAAATTTAGATTTTGTAGGGCCTGGTGAAAATATTTTATCTACACATTTAAACAGTAATTATGTAGAGTTGACTGGAACATCTATGGCAGCGCCATTTGTTGCTGGTGCCGCTGCTCTTATTATAAAAACAATCAATCGTTCTGAATCACGTTTGATCCCTATGTATGTGTATGATTACTTACTATCGCATGTTCTTCCACTGGAAAACTTCTCGATCAATCATATTGGTCATGGCTTTATTCAATTGAAATAAACCATGCTCCCCCCATTGCCCCAAATATGTAAAAACATATGATGTACGTAATCAAAACCATTATAACCACATTATTTTTCCTAGCATACTATAAATAAAAGGATCGCAAATTTATAGATTGGAGGGAATTATGATGAGCAATAATAAAATCGCATCAAGCAATATCGCGCTGACATTTTTACTTATTCTCAGTATCGCCTATAATTATTTTTACCATCAATTACCAATTCAAATTGAGTTCCTAGGTAATCTGGGTTTTTGGCTAATATTCCCATTATCATTAGTCATTATAGTGCTGAGCGTAAAGCTAATAAAAAATAAAGCAAGCAACGTCAGTCCCTACATCACTTTCATCATCGCTGTAGCTATTTTAATCATTTCTTTATATTCACTATTTCCTTGGGGCTCACCTTAATCGTCAAAATTGAAATACTCCCATTTGATAGACAGATGAAGAAGCTGCTGATCTAATGGGAGTATTTTTCGTCCATCTTATTTATTTGTACTTTCTTTTTGCAATTTTTGTATAATAATTAGGAAGAGCTTTTTATTTTTGAAACTTTTAGAGTTACGCTAAAACTTATTTAAACGAAGCAAAGAAAGGGATGGGATAAGAAAATGGATATTCTAATTCCAATTGGGATAGGTTTTTTTGCTAATGTGGTAGTATTTGTGATAAGTAAATTAGTCGTTAAAAATAAAAGAAAAGCTACCCAGATCACACTTATTTTTTGGGGAATCACTGTTCTCCTATCTTTTATTATCGGTAGTTGGCGTGGAATGGGTTTATTTGTCATAAGCTTAGGGATGTTAATAGTTTCTATATGCTTGTATTTATATATTTACATTGAACGTAACTTTATACAAAAAGGCGTCTAGAAAAAGCCTTTGAAGGGTTCATTCCTTCAAAGGCTTTTTCCTTACTACTAACAGAGTAATGCTTGTGGTCCGAAGAACGCGCGAATTCCTGCAGCGGCTACAGTAGTATGACCTGAAACACATGAAACCAACTCTTTATCGCAGCAATTATCTCCATATCCAAAGACGTCATAACATCTGTCATGTGCCACACAGCAAGTATCTGTTGCATTAATTGGTTTCCCTCCACCATGAGTTGAACCATAACCACAGTTACCACCACAATGCTGATACCCTCCTGGTAAGCATCCATCAGACGTCCACCATGCTAGTAAACTAACTTCATTATCGATTGAAATATTTTCCTCAACAAATTCAAATTGAACAAGATTTGTTTCGTATTGCTTTTCAACCACTTCTTCCTGTTCAAATGTAAAAGTGACGATATTATTAGAATCTCCTTTTTGTAAAACTTGGCCAAAGTAATGATCCTGATGAATTGGCAATTCATTAAATAAGATCGAAACGGTCTTATCCTTATTTACCAGATTAATAATAGTTGAATTAAACTGAATTAGACCTTTCGATTTTTGCCCTACAGCCGCTTCAAAAGTATAGGCTTTTTCCACTTCTAATTCTTCTACTTTAAACATTTCCTTCTCTTGCATTTCTTTCACTATTTTTTTGAATTTCACTTGTTGATATAAAGAGGTTAGTTTAATTTGCAAATCATTGCCTGTTAAATCTACTTTAGCTAGAACTTTTACTATCATGCTAGTTCCACTCCTTTTCATATAATGATGTTTAAGTAATAACGCCGCCTCCGCCTTTACACCCGCAATGATCAAGTATCCATGTAGATCCTGTTAGAGGAACGAATGTACCTAAACAACCTTCGTATAGGCAACAACTCCGAATAGGACTACAGAAACTTTGAGCTACTACCTTGTCGTTTCCTTCTGTCGATTTTTTTTCCTTCTCACTCATGTGATCCCCCCCTTTCCTGGCTAAGTAAGATACATTTTTGTATCTCTGTAATATAAAGAGAGCCCTATCGAAATAAATAAAACTTTTATCGAAAAATTTTAAGAAAAAATTATTGAATATCGCCAAGACATAAAAAGACCTCCTCATCGTTTTGATTAGAAGGTCCATACTGTAGGTTTATGACAAGGTCACCCACTGTAGCTTTTGAATAATGTTTGATTAAAAATCACTCTAAACCCTTGATTTTACTGCAAATAAAAAGCCATCGTTTTGTAATGAAGATTGAACTTTTCATTTTGATCGACAATGACTAATCGTGTTTAATGTACTTTTATAAAACAGTTGCCTAAAATGGAAATAACAGCATAAAGGAGAATCAATACTATGAAATCGAACAGTATGGCAACCCATTTTCACACTTTACAGGAGCAGCGAGCTCATTATCTGCCCTCTATTCAATCACTCCCACAAGACCAACTATGGCATCGAGAAGTGGAAGGTAAATGGTCAATCGGGGAACACTTTTATCATCTTTATTTGATCCTGAAAATGCTTAAAACCGCAACAAAATGTTCCTTACTACTGACCCCTTACGCGAAAATACGAAGAAACAAGCCTTTTGCCACTGAAATACATGATGTTTACGAAGAATTTAAAAACAAAAAAGGAAGAGGCATGAGAGCTCCTGCAATATTAGTGCCTCCTAAAAAGATACGCTTTGTGCTAAACAGCGACGAAATCGAGCAATTACTAATAATCGAAACAAGCGCAATGAAAAAATTGGTAAAAGATATTGAGGAGAATATAGCCGGGCATATCGTCTTTCCCGACCCACTTGCCCACTATCCTAACCTTATTCAATCCATTCAGCTACTTGCGATCCACGAAAAACATCATTTTAGGATAATGGAGCAACAATATCAGAGGTTGATTACGTCTAGCAAAATCTTACTCTAAGCGTTTTTGAAAATCGGAGGTTTTGAAATGCCAAAACTATTGAATCGAATAGGAGGGGGAACTAACCACTGATCTCTCACATGGCCAAGCTTGCAGACTTTTGAGCCCTTGATAATTCCATTGAAGCTGCGGCGGGGAAAGAGGACTTTTATTAACAGCTTTTTCTTTTTACATAATTCTAGGGCACCTCCCTTATTCAGTATGGTTTAGTTTCATCGCTACCACCACACCGAATTTGGGAGGTACCCGTTTGTTATTGTTTTAAAACCCTTGTTACAAAGGGATTAGAATTATGAAATTAACGCCAATACATGCCATGGTAATCGGATTACCAATAAATATAGGCTTATTAGCAGTTATTTCAATTTCTCCTGGATCAAAAGTCAAGTAGTCATATTGATCATACATTAAAAGAGAAATTCAAATCTTCGACACAAAGGAATAATTTCTGCTTTTTCTCAAAGTTTGTTCAATTTACAGAAAAATCTGATTTTGAAATTCTTATAGCTAATGCTATGGTATTCACATAACAATAGATAGTCAAAAAAGATGAAAAGGGGAAATCATCTATTTTAATAGAGCAAGTGAAAAAAACAAGCCTACATATATTTATTTTGATTCTCAACAATTAAAAGGCTGGGCGACTTCTTGGGGATGCCCCTAGGAAAGCTCCCAGTCAGAACGGAAATCATGGTGATGAGCCTATTATTGTGAAATAATTTATAAATCTAAAGGAGTTAAAAATGAAGATAATAAAATTAGCAATCTATTTTATCATGATTGTTTTAGCTCTTATAATTACAGAACGTGGAATCATATATGTATTGATGTTAATTTCAAAACCTGGAATATATAATCCAGTAAACCCTTACCCACTATCTGAAATATCACCATTTGTGCAACATTCTATCGCGGCGGTTATTGTGCTAGTAGCTCTTTGGATTACAAATAAAATAATGCATTTTTTCTCGTTTATAAAAACGAAATTAATAAAAAATCCTTCATAACGAATGACCACCCGTCATGGAGTGGTCATTTTCATTTCTTATTTAATTAACCATTTTATAGTGCATTTTTTTCTTCTGCCTAGGTCTATTACTTAATGATCTTCAAGTGTAGTAACCTCTTCTAGCCATTCCGTCATTCTGCTCTTAGCATAATTCTGTTCAAATTCGTACCAATGGTTTTCGATGCCTAGTTCATTAATTTTTTCCTTAAAAAATCGAAAAGGCTTATTTCCGTTCAGTACGTTGATTAAATGAATCTTAATCGAATCTGATTGCTTTTTAGCAAAGCTGATCATGACATCATACATTTCAGACGATGAAACGCTTGGAATCATCACTAAATCCGCAGCCACTTCCTCATCATCCCAATCAATCTCGGGCTCGCCAGTTAAAGCTTCTGGCGCATCCAAAAGCACTTCACCCGTTCGACAGTTTAATACATACGACATTTCCTCATCATTTCCATTTAAAAATACATCCGCAAGTTCATCTAGTAGTTTCAATTTTCTTACCTCATATAAGTACGATTCACATGTTCATATTACAAAAAATGCCCGCAACCATCAATGGTGGCTACGGGCTTCCATCTTAAGTTCAGTCATAAACTGCATAAAAAAGAACCGAATAGATTCGATTCGGCATTTATTCATACATTCCTATACTGAGCTCCCTACAAAATGATTCTATCGTGTCACGCTCTTCCTTTGGCAATGCTTCGTACTCAACCAGATATTGTGCTGAAAGATCTTCTAGCTCCATATAACTGACTTCTCTTGTCAGGACGATCCCATTGATCTCATTAGCCAACTGGTTTGCAGTTGCAATATCCTTAAACGCAAAGGCCTGTTCTTCATCATCCGTAAATGTAAGAAAGTCAATTTTCCCCTCGTAATAACGATCATCTACTTGCACTACGTAATATCTAATTGAATCCATTATACACCTCCCCTATTTAGGATTTTACCTTTTCAAAGCAGTCCGAGATTTCTAAAGTAGCATTCGTAAAAACTTTTCAAAATTCACGCCTGCCTCGCGCGGAATTTGCTCCTTCGACGTTGCTTCAATCGAAGCGGCTAAAAACGCCTCCGCAAGCTTCATCGATTCAACTAGATCCTGCCCGCGCATCATGCCACCCATAATAACTGATGCAAACAAATCACCTGTGCCTGAATAGCTCTCACCGTTATAATCGCGGATGCTAGAAAATGAACGATCTGCATCGACATACATATTGCCTACATAACGCTTGCTCGCATCTGTTGGCGGTGGATTCAATCCAGTAATAATGACATTCGCCCCAGTAGCCTGCTGTAGCTGATGGCCCGCTTCTTCTAGTGCCTGAAGATAATCTGAATCTTCTTGATAGCTCTGTAGCTTCTCATACGACAAACCTGTAAGCAAACAGCACTCTGTAATATTTGGCGTAATAATGTCAGCACATTTCACTAGCTCTTTCATACGATCAAGCAACTCGCCCGTAAACATTTTATACACTTCGCCCAAATCGCCCATCACCGGATCGACAAGCAGCGTTGTGTTACTCGAATGAAACACGCTTAAAAATCGAAAGATATTATCGATTTGCTCTTTTCCTGTCACAAAACCTGTATGAATACCATCAAAGGTAGTACCTAGCTTGCTCCACTCATCCACAAAGTAATCCATTTTTGACGTTAAATCCTCACAATAAAAGCTTGAATACCCTGTTTGCGCCGTTAAAATCGCAGTTGGCAATGGCACAGCCTGAACCCCCATCACCGACAGCACAGGCATCGCAGCTGTTAACGAGCACTTCCCAAAGGATGACATATCTTGAATTACAGCAACTTTTTTCATCATACTCTCCACCTATATCCTGTATGTACTCACTTCATCGTATCATAATTAGAAAGATGCGAAAATGCACACAACTTAAATTCGAGAGATGGACAATAATCTGACCTTTAATAATTTTATCAAATTGACACTTTTACCATAGTCAGTCCTTTGTTAAAGTTAAAATTATCAAAAATTTCATCTTAGTGAGGAAGATACAGATGCAAAATATACAAGGGCAAAGCTATACAAGAACACGCACAAAAACATTTGATTTAGTAATCACATCAATTTTAGCAGCACTTGTTTTTGTCGCAACAGCGTTCATCAATCTTAAGCTACCATTCGGGCAAGGTGGACTTATTCACTTAGGGACATCTATGCTTTTCATCTCAGCGATCTTATTTGGTCCTAAAAAAGGAGCACTTGCTGGGGCAATAGGGATGGGCTTATTCGATATTACAGGTGGTTGGTTAATTTGGGCGCCAACTACAATTATCTCCCGTGCATTACAAGGTGCCATCGTTGGGAAAATCGCTTGGTCTAAAGGTCATAAAGGCGACAACGTTGGATTAAACATTTTAGCAGCAGTTGTTTCAATGCCCGTGATGATTGCGGTCTACTATATCGGGCAAGCAATTATGTTCAAAAGCTGGATTGCCCCTATGGCATCCATTCCAGGAGACGTCATCCAAAACGTTGTCGGTTTACTGATCGCAATTCCAGTATGTATCGTGCTGAAAAAAACACCATATTTCAAAAAGAATTTTTAACTTCTTTCAAAAGAAGTTAAAGCCTCCGGCGGATGTCACTGAAATCGGAAAGGAGTTCATAAAGGATGTTAGCCTAAAATCATCGCATCCATGCGATAACGGCTAACTGACCTGCATCACGCAGGCCTAAGCACAAAGCCGATCCCGGACGCAATTATGCCGAGGCACAATTGATTACTACAAAATTAACACGCCATCTTGCTATTTTACCATTAGCATAGATGGCGTGTTTTTATCATTTTCTAAAATTTTGGACATAGGGATGTAGCGATTACTTACATGAAACTTTTCTCGATATCGAAAAAACCTTCGAATCTACTCAAATATCATATGTATTCTCACCTTGTCCGACTGAATAATTTTAGTTTTGGGGAGATTTAAAACTTCAAATGACAATAATGTACGCTTTTTTACATACGATATGGTGGAGGTGAAAAAAATGCCAAGAGCAAAATATCGAGATGCAGACGTTGACTTAATGGCAAGGATGATGAGAGCCGAAGCTGAAGGTGAAGGAAACCAAGGAATGTTATATGTTGGAAATGTCATTGTGAATCGTCTTGTATCAAATTGTTTAGACTTTAAAGATTTAAGAACAGTAGAAGATGTTATTTATCAGGTACAAGGAGGAAATTATTCGTTTGAGGCTGTTCAAAAAGGGAATTTATTTTACCAAAGGGCGAGATCTTCTGAAAAAAGATTAGCAAAAATGAATTTGGATTATTGGAGACAACATCCAGCAAAATTCGCACTTTGGTACTTCAACCCATATGCCCCATGTCCTCCAACATGGTATGGTCAACCATTTACTGGTCAATTTAAAAATCATTGCTTCTATGAACCCGCACCTGATACATGTGAAGGTGTTTATATCGACTAGGTAGCTATTATGCGTTTTGGTGCTGCGAATACAATATTATTAGTTGCAGGTACTTATAGCCAACAAAATTTATTCGATGTCATTCTACCAAGGTAACACTTATTTTTTGTATTTATATATTGACATTGAACGTTCTTAATTCAAAAAGCATTAAAAATTATTTAGACATAACAATCCCCCTGTTCGTTCAAAACAGGGGGATTATATTTTAAATTTCTCTTCTACTACGTCGTAATAACAAGTATGCTAGCGCTACTAAAATCAAACCGAGTACTTGGTATAGGGTTGTATTACTTTCCCCTGTTTGAGGTAAGCGTTTCGCTTGATTTGGCGTATCTTGATCATTTTTGTCAACTTTTTGATTTTGAACTACGTTGTTAGCGTGCTCCTTTGATGACATTTCTACTACATTACGCTCATTTTGTGAGTCACTTGGTTTTTCACTAAGTTCCACCGATGTTTCCGATTTCTCTTGAGTCTTTGGTTCCTCTACCACATTACCCTCATTTTTCGGGTCTTTTGGTTCTTCACTTGGTTCCACCGGTTTTTCTGGTGTTGTTGGTTTTTCATTTGGCCCCATCGGTTTTTCTGGTGTTGTTGGTTTTTCATTTGGCTCCACCGGTTTTTCTGGTGTTGTTGGTTTTTCATTTGGCCCCATCGGTTTTTCTGGTGTTGTCGGTTTTTCACTTGGCCCCACCGGTTTTTCTGATGTTGTTGGTTTTTCACTTGGCCCCACCGGTTTTTCTGGTGTTGTCGGTTTTTCACTTGGCCCCACCGGTTTTTCTGGTGTTGTCGGCTTTTCACTTGGTTCCACAGGTTTTTCTGGTGTTGTCGGCTTTTCACTTGGTTCCACAGGTTTTTCTGGTGTTGTCGGCTTTGCTGGTTCAGCTTGATTCACTACTTTTAACTGAATAACAGATTCTTTGTCTACCAAACTAACTTCAAAGTCGATTGGTTTTGCATCCAGCTGATAACCTTTTGGTGCTTTTGTTTCCACAAACGCATATTTACCCGGAAGTAAATTATCTACTTTAATTTGACCGTCCTTATCTGTTACTAATTTTATTACTACTTCTTTACCCTCTTGATTAATGAGTTTGAATTCTGCATCAGGTAATACTGGACCTTGCTCATCTTTAGCATGCTTTGTCAATACTACCGTTGTCTTGTTATAGGAATTTTCTACTGTTACTTGAACATCTTCTTTTTGATCGTTTTCAATTGTAAATTCCATTTTTTCATGTAAAGGTTTATATCCATATAACGCTTTTGTTTCCACAAACGCATATTTGCCGGGAAGTAGATTGTTAACTTTAATTTGACCGTCTTTATCAGTTACTAATTTTTCTGCAATAACTTTGCCTTCATCGTTAATTAACGTAAATTCAACGCCCTCTAATTTATCTTTAGTATCAGCATTTATTTTCGTTAAAACAATCGATCCTTTAGGGATTTTTGTATTTACAATATTATAACCTTCAACTTTTGACTCATATCCCGCTACTGGTTGCTCTTTCACAGCATATTTGATTTCTTTACCGTCTACAGTGTATTGGTCTAAGTTTTCAAAGCTATACTTCCAACCATTTTCTGCTGTTACTGTTTTTGTAGCAATAACCTGTCCATCTTTGAGTAAATCTACTTTGATTTCGGAAGGGCGATCTTGTTCACGATCGTTGCTCCAAGTTTTCGTTCCTTCAATCGAGGTTTTTTTCAAACTGTTAGCAATTGGTAATTCAATACCTTTTGCAGCATCCGTTTCCATTGTAAATGGAATTTTCATACTTGCATCAAATGTTACGTATTCAGGAGCTGATACTTCTTGTACATAGTAGTCACCAGCCTTCAAGTCTGGTACTTCTACAATTCCTTTGTCATCCGTTTTATACTGATCGCCAATTTGTTGCCCATTTGATGAAAAAACTTTAAATTGAACATTTGGAATGACTTGTTCTTTATGACCATCTATATGTTTCAGTATTCTTAATGTACCTTTGGCTGGTAAATCTCCTATAGCCCCACCATTGGCTGAAATATTTTTTACTTGAGCTACATTTTTCTCATGTACTTCCTTTTGGTTGGAAACTTTGTAAGTCAAATCATATTCATTCTTAAAATATTCTTCATTTAACCCTTCAGCTGTAATAGTTGTTTCATAACCTACAGTGAACTCTGAAAAACTTGCATACTCACTATAAATCACTACATTAAATGAATTATCATCCGTAAAACTTACAGATCCATATCCTTTACTTTCAAACTCTTCTAGTGTCAACCGCTGATTGCCTAGTTGGCCACTTGTGTTGATATAGAAACTATCTTTCTGTATTTGTTGACCGCCTTTTGAAGAATCTTGTAAAACGATATCACTTTCAAGGGATTCCTTCTTACCGTTGAAGACTAGAAACCACCGAACTTCATCAGCATTTTCTGGTATAATATCGCCTGCTTTATAGAAAAAGATTCTTGAACCATCACTAGTTGGGTGAGTAACTGTTACAGCTTGTGCACTTAAATCTGTTCCAAAGCTCGTATTAACCGTTTTTGTAACTCCATATTGTACATTCGTCGCCATTATAGTGAAATTAAAGTAACCTTTTATATTTTCACGTTGATCTACTTTACTATTGAACGTACATACAACTTGTTCGTTAGTCACATTACATGAACCGTAATCATCTAGAGGAATATTCTTATTAAAACCTCTTAATTCAGGTGGTAATGTCATTGTAAGTGTATCGCCTGATTTTAATTTCAGACCAGTCTTTTCACTAAATGTTACAGAGACTCCTGTTTGTTCACCATATAATAAATCTGTTTTAGTAATTTGCACACTATCGAGAAGTCCTGTATTGCTGTGTTCTCGTGCTTTTTCTACAGGAGGTGTATTTGTTTGAGTTTGTTCGGGTTTTACTGCGTTACTATCTTCTACGACAGTTTTAGATTCTTCTACAAGAGTACTTGACTTGTCTGTAGGAGCATTGGAGTTGTCTGTTTGAGTGCTTGAGTTATCTATAGGAGCACTTGGACTGTCTATTTGAGTGCTTGAGTTGTCTATAGGAGCACTTGGATTTTCTGTTAGAGTACTTGAGTTGTCTATAGGGGCACTTGGATTTTCTACTTGTTTAGGCGAAACAACGCTGTTATCTTTTTCTATTGCCCCATCACTTACACCAGCGCCTTCAATAGCATTCGCTCCGTTTCCTTCTACTGCTGGTGCTTCTTTTGTTTCAGTTGTTCCTGTTGCTCCAATATTAGCATCCGCTTCAATCGCAAACGCTGAGATTGGTGATAGTACTGTTTGTAAGACGATCAGCAATAAGATTGCTACTATGTTTAATTTTTTCATGTTTTTCTCCTTTCTAAATCCTGAGAGATACCTATTGGTGTTTGCTGACAACTTAATGTCGGAAGAATGTCACAAACAATAAGTTGGTACCTCTATCCTTCCATTCACTTCTTGTCATAAATGAATACATTGCTAATAAATTCTTCAAAGCATAGGACAAAATCGCATGTATAGGTCCTATTTTCACCTCTCCTCAAATAATGAATCTCACTTTATAATCATTACAAAGTAGGTCGCTGAACAAATACTAAATGATTCCAGACTTTTTGTCTACATAAATTTTAAAAAATTCTCCATTTTTTTTATTTATCTTTAAGAAGCAAAGAAAAAACAGTAAAAATTTACTTACGATGAGTATTTTTTTATTATTTTTTATTATAAATATAATAAAAATCCACTAAACAACTCTTGCTTCAAAAACATTTTATTTAAATAGGAAATGATATTATATTGAGAAAATATTAGTTGAATTGATATTCACAATAAGTAATTATCATGCATGGCGGGATACAATAAATGTAAAAAAACGTCCATATATAAAACCACATATTTAACTGTGCTAAAGTCACAGAAATGCGTGGTCTCGTTATTCACTATTCTTCAATTAAACCCATTGGCATGGCTTTCATAAATTCTCTCACTTCACGAATACTAGGGAATTTACTTTCTACGAAGTCCATCCTAATAGTATTTTTTCTGATTTTTCTCAACTTTCGTTTAATTTATAACAAAAATTGATTTTGTAATATTTTTAGCTACTGATATGCTTATAATATCCCGGGGAAAGTAAAGAAGAGAAAGTTTTTCATTTGTGTTTTCGATTAAGATTTATCTCCTTGTAGATAAAAAAGAGAAATTTCTAATGACTTTATCGTTTAGCATCCAGGTTGGAGCGAATACCAATACAATATCTCGTATTATTTCTTTAGCAAAGATCCTATGTCATGTAGTGCACGTGTTGGATATGGACCTATTTCTGTTACGAAAGCAGGATCTAATGGGCAAACTATTAAGGCTGATCCAAAAAAATGGACAAGACCGGGTGTTTATGGAAATGTAGGTGTGACTAAATACAATGTGGAGAAATAGAATGGAGCAGGAATATACACTGGTTCCACGACAAAATATATAAGCAATGCATCAAGTACGTATGTTAAGAGTAGAAATAAATAGAGAGTAGTATGCTGTATGAAAAACAAAAAAACATTTCGGATTATTAGTATAATGATACTAATAATTGCCTTACTTATAACTGCTTATAAGTTTGACGAGAGCAAAAACAATCTTGTGGAGATGCTGAAAATTCAAGATACAGTCTATGTCGTAACCGGGGAACCAGTTGAAAAATCCCAAGTAGTAAGGAAATTGGGGGAGATTAAGCAAAAAATAGATAGAAATCAAGTTCCGAATACTAATTTTGAGTCTAATTCTTTAAATGAGGGTACTCCTATATATGAAAGAAAAAATGGAGATGGGTTTCCAAAATCTGTAGTGTATAAACGAGAGGGTAAATTTTATATTGCTACTCAAGTAGTAAACCTAAACCGTAGTGATTGAGCAACAACCTCTTTTTTAGAAATAAATTGTAAAAGTAGCTGACTTTTTTGAAGGTTAGCCTCTGAAATACTTGTACTACGTATTTCAGCTGTTACTACTTGAAGTGATGAAAAGCATTTTTGATTAAAACCATGGTTAAAGTAAGTTACGAAATATCTTTTTTCACCCTAAAAAAGAAATCCCACGGAAAAGTCATCAACCTTTCCGTGGGATTTTGTGTGATTGGATATTCACTACTTCACTATTCTTCAATTAAACCCATTGGCATGGCTTTCATAAATTCTCTCACTTCTCGAATACCAGGAAGTTCACTTTCTACAAGCTCCACCCCGACAATTTTTGCTAGTGGTTGAAGCATCGGTTTTACCTCTTTAGAGACAAATATTTTACTTGGTCTTACCTCTAAGCTTTGTAAATATGCCCATAAAATACTTTGTGCGATTGGTGGCGTTTTAGGCATCGGGAACATTTCGTGTCCAATAACCAAATTGCTTCCTCGTTCAACAAGCATACCAACAATCGGATAAACAGTGCGGTTCGTCAGTTCCGTTTCTACGCCAAAAGGCATGTAAAACACATCATATTCTAATTGTAACGCACTTTTAGGCTTTTTCTTATATTGTGCTTTTTCAAACATCGAAATTTCCTCGTAGCACTCATACGTTGGCTTCGGTATATTTATCTGCAAAATATAGATTTCTTGTAACTCACCATCCATTTGTACTTTAAACGTTGGATATTGATGTGCAGCTACCTGTGGATATTCCCAGCCATCCTTCCTAGCTTCTGTAATATTAATCATCCTACTTACAACATCAATTAATAACTCTACCTCTAGATAATTTGGTCTTTCAGGATGCGTTCCTTCTTGATAGCTACGGAATTGAATCCAGTTCTTCTTCCCTCTATACGACAGCCCACAATCTTTAATTAGCAGATAATCTGCTGGATCTAACTCTTCTCTATCAACGAAATTCACAGTTAAAGCGTTTAAACTATAGGAAAAATCACTCGATATATTTTTCTCAAAAAATATTTTCGCTAAGCTGTCATAGCCATTTTCTATATCAAAAATCATTAATCCAAACTCTTCACCACCAGCACCCATAACAGAAACAAGTACTTTGTAATCTATATCTGCAAAGTGAATGACAACGACTTCATCATCCCTTAAATATTGCCATGGCTTTAGTTTTTTCAGGTCATTAGTAAGCTCCAATAAAGTAAGATAATCTGGCTCCAGGTTTTCTAGTAAACTATTTGCCTCTTCATCCTCCCGTATCAGTTCATTAATTTCCTCCAAATTAATCTTGTCCATTTTGCCAGTATGAATATTGCCTGCTCCCGCAATACATATAGGCGTTTCAGTGTTCATCGGTAATTCCTCATTGCTCTCGAATCGAATCGTAAATGATTCACTATTATCAATTACATGAGCAATGGCTTCATCACCCGATTTTCGAAGCCATTCATCGACCAACTCTTCATCTGTATCAAAATCCGCATCATTTTTAGGTAAAAAACAAATCTTCTCTTTAGATACTCGTCCATCTTTTTTAACCATTTCAAAATTAAAATAGTCCGAACCATCCAAATCAAAACTTAGTAATATCATTTCATCTAGCATGGAAAAACTACTGTTCTTCGGTAACAATAACTTTCGATAAATCGCCGGTTTTTTCTTACTTTCAATATGCAACTGGATCATTGTTTTACCTCCTACTTCTACTTGTTATAGCTATCCTGATGAGCTCGGCATAATCTTCACTCATATACAAATGTATTCATCTCTTGCGCGATCTCTTTATTGATTTCAACTTTGTAGCTATTCCATATGCGAATCACTCTTTATTCACTTTACTGGCAATCTCTCCATTCTGCAACACTTCAAACTTCATCCCAACCAATTCTACACATCTCAATATCTGTCGCATTAATTGTACAAAACACCCTAAGGTTGTGCTAGCAACAGCTACGTATTGTAATTACAAGGTTCACATTTTAGAAAGTCAAGATTAACTCTCCGACTTTTCTCAATTTTTGTTTAATTAATAACAAAAATTGATTTTTAAACTTTTACAGCCAATGGTATGGTACTAATAGTAGGGGAGTTTTATATTCACCAGTGTAAAAGTTATTAAAATACCTTTCCAAATTCATGGAAAAAAGAGTAGGAGGAAAAGATGAAAAAATCGTATAAAATGATCGTTGCTATTCTTTTGAGTATTTTCACTTTTACTTCAATTACATTTTTAGGGACTATTGCTATTGTGTTATCTAATGTTGAATTTTTTAATTTTCAATCTACGTTTTTTGGTCTAGATATTGTTTATGTTCATATTCAAGATCGTGTATTTAAAGCTAATGTAACATGGACAGGTGTACTACTATTTGGTCTTTTAGGCGGTGTTATTCAACTTCTTATTAATAAATTTAGTAAATCAGATAACCACGCGTATTGATTAAATAAATCCGCCAATCTTCATTCGTAAAACTTCTGATAAAACACCAAAATTTCATTAATACGACAAGCACCATTACGAGGAGGATTAAATGTCGACTATGACTACAAATAAGAAAAAGTTGAATGAATCCGGAGTTGTAGGTCAATGGAGTAATGGATTTTATGTAGCATTAGCATATGGAATGTTATTCGTTTCTTTAATGCTCGTAACAGGAAAAGAGCTTACAATTAATGTTTTGACTCTACCCGCTTTAGTTTTATTTTTAGTTGTTAGCGTTACTGAATATTTTGTGACGAAAGACGGAAAAAAAGATATGCCTCAATGGATTATAGTGGGAGCATTTGTTATGGCTGTTCTTACTGCAATAGGTATGACGGGCTATTTCAAACTGAGGGAGTGAGAAGATGCTACATAATGGAATAAAATATATCGGATTTTTAGCTATGCTTATATTTGGAGGCATTTTTATTTTCAGATGGTTTCTTCGAAAATTATTATTAGATCAATTCATTGGTTTTGTGGTAGGTTCTATTCTTTTTATCGTGTCTTTTTTTGTTAAAAGAAACTAAATTAGTCGGGTCGTCTCTACGATTACTATTGAACTTTTTAAATATGTCTCTTTACAATAGATGATTACTATCTTTTGCTTCACATTTTCTATACCTTCAATTTCTGCAAATGCACCTACATCTTTGTAATTCTCCTGTTTTAACAATCTAATTCCCTATCGTCGTGATAGATGGTTCTAAGATTACACCAACATTTTTAACATCTTAATTTAGCACTTCATAAATCGCCCCTCTCTTTTTTACCGTGGTCGCCTTAAAGCGGATTTTCTTTCTTGAAAAAACGTTTTTATGTTCTATGAAATAGTATTTAATTAAAAACAGGTTGCAATTATAGATGTTTTATTATAGTATTTCATTATTGTGCAAAAAATAATATATTTTTTCTTCTTATCAAGAGAGATGGAGGGACTGGCCCTATGAGATCTCGGCAGCGGAACTTTGTGATTAAGTTACTGTGCCAAATCCAGCAAGCAATGGCTTGATAGATAAGAGGAGTGTTTTATAAATATAAGACCTCTTCTTGTTATTTCAAGGAGAGGTCTTTTTTTAGAAAAAAATGGACAAGGATGTATCCATTTTTAATTTTTGGAGGTAGAACAATGAAGAAAGAGAATCCATGGGCGTTGATCCCATTTGTTGTTTTTTTAGTTTTATTTATTGGTTCAGGGATTATTACAGGTGATTTTTATGCCTTTCCTGTCATTGTAGCCATTTCCATTTCGGGCGCTGTAGCTCTGGCGATGAATCGAAAAGAATCGTTTTCGCGAAAGGTTGATATTTTCTGCAAAGGCGCAGGAAATTTAAATGTCATGCTGATGGTTGTTATTTTTCTCTTGGCTGGAGCCTTTTCAGCGGTAGCAAAAGGTATGGGGGCAGTGGATTCCACTGTTAACTTTGCTTTATCGGTCATTCCACCAAACCTGCTTGTCGTAGGCTTGTTCATCATTGCCTGCTTTATCTCCCTGTCAATGGGTACATCGGTGGGAACGATTGTTGCACTGGCGCCGATCGGAGTTGGGATAAGCGAGCATATCGAACTTTCCATGGCTTTAGTAATGGCAGCGATTGTTGGCGGTTCGATGTTTGGCGATAATTTATCCATTATTTCAGATACAACCATTACTGCCGTTCGTTCACAAGGCGCACAAATGAAGGATAAATTTAAGGTGAATTTTTGGATTGTGTTGCCGGCAGCTATTGTAACGAGCATCATTTTAGGGGTTATCACAATGGGGGAAACCGCACAAGTAGAACATTTAAGCTATAGTTGGATAAAAATTGTTCCCTATGTTTTGGTTATTATTTTAGCGTTAGCTGGCATGAATGTTTTCTTTGTTCTGGCATTTGGGATTGTTCTCGCCGGTGCTGTGGGCTTAGCAGATGGCAGCTATCACTTAATGAGCCTTATGCAAACGATTGGCGAAGGAATGTCAGGCATGTATGAAATGGCATTTCTTGCGATATTAATCGCTGGAATGGTGGAGGTTATTAAGTTTAACGGAGGAATCGATTTCCTACTTCACCTTGCGACACGAAGAATTAAATCAAAAAAAGGTGCTGAATTTGGAATTGCCGGCCTTGTGGGTCTAACTAATTTATCTACGGCCAATAATACGATTGCTATTTTAATTGCTGGTCCGCTTGCAAAAAATATTGCTGATCAGTATGGAATTGAGCCGAGAAAGTCCGCAAGTATATTAGATATTTTCTCCTGTACGGTCCAAGGTCTTCTGCCATACGGTGCCCAATTCCTGGCAGCCGCAAGCGTAGCTGGAATATCGCCAGTAAGCATGCTACAATACTCTTTCTATCCGATCTTGATAGGAATTTGCGGGATCATCGCTATTCTTATTGGATATCCGGCACAGAAGAAAGCTTGAATTTCATCACTTTAAAGTGATTGGTATGGCTTTAGAAAATATTGATTTTATATTGAAATAATCCAATTGTTTTGAAAGAAAGATTTATCAAAACGATTGGATTTTTTTATGGGGTTACACAGAGATGTAAGCGTCAAACAGCCCACGAAAAAAAACGTGGGTGCTACTTGACGCTTATGGATATTTATAAAATTTTGAAAGATAATCTGGCTCCAGGTTTTCCAGTAAACTCTTTGCCTCTTCATCCTCCCGTATAAGTTCATTAATTTCCTCCAAATCAATCTTGTCCATTTTACATGTATGAATATTGCCTGCTCCAGCAATACATAAAGGAGTATCAGGGTTCATCGGTAATTACTCAAAGCTCTCTAATCGAATCGTAAATGATTCACTGTTATCAGTTACATGTGCAATAGCTTCATCACCGGATTTTCGAAACCATTCATTGACCAACTCTTCATGTATCTAAATCCGTATCATTTTTAGGAAAAAAAACAAATCTTTTCTTTAGATACTCGTCCATCATTTTTAACCATTTCAACTTTCCAGTCATTATCAATATTTGTTCAATTTATAACAAAAGTTGATTTTGAAACTTTTATAAACTGGTGGTATAGGGTTTTCTACAGGACTTTATAAACACATTAATACCTGTTGAAGTCTAATTTTTACTAGACTTCTTTTCTTTCTTATAGGTATCATCTGCAATATCAAACTCTAAGTAGCATAATTTTTCTGAATTTTATCAATTTTCGTTCATTTTTCATCAAAACTTGATTTTGAAACTTTTTTAGCTAATGGTATGTTATTAACATACCCGGGGAAAAAGTAAAGGAGTATCCCTGCTAGAAGTATTTTCAGGGGCTTGAAAAAGAAAAAATCCTCTTGCATGATGCATGAGGGTCAACAGCCAACGCGGACACGTGTTCCAAAAATCATTTCCTTGTTCTCAATCAAGAGAAGGTTGATTCGATACTTTTTATGAAAAAGTACTCGTTTTACGTGCCATACATGAAAACAGCGAAGTACTTGTTGGTTTTGAGCCTACAGGTCTCTACTGGATGAATCTCGCAGCCTAAAATGGTGCATCGTTACACTCCAAAATCCTAGAAGATCTGAATGGATTACACATCAATCCCCTCCGAAAGAAGCAATCGATTGTTGTGCTCTGTGGAAAGTTACTGAAGATTTTTTTACACACCTTATGTAAGGAAAGAGTGTATTTTGGATGTGAGGCACATGATGAAAGACTTGTATTGTCTCGTAAAGGCCACCTAAGCATCACTAAGCTCAACCTACAACAGAAGGATGACACGAATTATTTTCACCATACGACTACTAGTCCCTAATGGAGCATCGCCATCCTCTGCCTTATGAATAGATCGAACGAAGGAATGTATGCGCAAGGACGCCAAGAGACATGGGAGGGTACGAAATTATAAGTATCACAGAGATCCATTAGTGCATCACAATGCGGGCTTAAAGTTAATTTTAACTAAATATCTTTAGCAAAGCGCACTCACAAAATACCGAATAATTAAAGAACGAGAAAAGAAAACACTATGTAAAGAGTGTGATAAATTTTTTTATCACTCTTAAAAAGGTTTAAACCGTTAATAAATCAACATTTAAAGAGGGAGAGGAACATATGAAAAATCTTTTAAAAATCGTTGCACTATCTACTACATTTGCGTTCTCGATGACTACTTTCGCTAGTGCTGATAGCTTAGAACCTGTGGTAGATGAAAATCAGGGAGTCTCTGAAGTCGAAGATAACCCAGGAGTATCATCAAGAGGCGTAACAATGCCATCCACTGTTTGGAATCTTTATAGTTTGGGTAGATATGATTTTACAGGAAGAGCTGCAAGTTCTGATTTATACACGAATTATTTATTTACTGGTAAAAGTCAATATAAAATAGAAGTAACGAATACTCATAACAAAAATCTAAAAATATACCTGAAGAAAAAGGGTTTTATAGATACTACTGTATGGGATTATGATTTACAACCTGGTTCTACCTTAACTGCATTTCCACAAGTAAATAGTAGCGATAATTACTATTTATTATTTAAGAGACCAAGTAGTTTTGATGGATATATCGAATAATATATTCGTTTATAAAAAAGGTGGCCATGATTTTATTCATGGCCTTTTTTATTCTATAAGGAGATTCTTATTATGAATACAACTATATTAAAAATAATTGCAGTAATTGCTATGGTTATAGATCATATCGGGTTTTTCATACCAAACACACCAGAGTGGTTTGGATGGATTGGACGAATTTCTGTTCCTATTTTTATTTTTACAGTTGTTATTGGTTTTCAATATACATCGAATCGAAAAAAATATCTGACGCGATTATATATGTTTAGTTTAGGAATGTCCTTTATTAATTTGTTGGTTAATTATATCTTCAGAAATTTTTCTGTTGAGGACTTAACCAATAATTTTTTTGCATCACTATTTCTTATTGTTCTTATCTTGAGTTTAATTGAAAAAAAACAGCTAAAATACATTTTTCTTTTTTCCATGTGGCAAATCCTATCGTTATTTCTTTGCTCATTTTTAGCGGACATAATTGAATTCCCGAATTTCAACTCGTCCACAGCTAACGGTTATTTTTGGGGTGCTATCCTTGGAAATATTTTCGCAGTAGAAGGTGGACCATTGTTCATTTTGATGGGCATATTTCTTTATCTAACTCGAAGGAGAAAAATAAATATTGTCATTGTATACTCTATCTTTTCTATATGTGCTTTCTATGCATCTTATAAATGGGGTCATCTCATAAACACTTGGAACAACCTTTTATTCCCTTTTCCAAGTTATCAATGGATGATGATAGCAGCTGTACCGCTGATATTATTGTTTAACAATAAGAAAGGAATAGAACTAAAATACTTCTTCTATATTTTCTATCCAACGCATATTATCATCTTATATCTGATAGGGTTTTATCTAGAAAAACCACCTACACTTGGCCCATGAATTGGTAATTGGAAAGTGTTATTTATTACAACTAAAACTGCATCAATAGTGACAATGACGATGAATTATTAGGTGTTTTGTAAATGTTTAAAAGAGTGGCGGAGGCTACTCTTTTTAATTGAAAAAAGTAACAGGCAAAAAGCTTTAAGCTATAAAATTAAACACGTACTTTGCAACTTGGTTAGATAGACTTATTGTTAGTCAAGGATCTGAATTTTGGTTATGGTAAATTACTCTATGGATTTAATAATGATTAATCCCTGTTTCATTTAACTGCCTCAACAAATATCTCCGTGAGCAAAGCACATCCCATACCATCCGGATTGTTGTTGTCTTTCCAATAAATCATTACATTTTTAGGAGGATTAGAAAGATCTAATTTTCTAATTACTTTTCTATTGTTTTCGTCTGGATAATAAAATAAATTTCTATCTTCTTTATGTGGTCTATTCACACCGTAGTGCTTTCTATTTCGATCGTTTACAATGTACGATCGGTCAAAGTTTGCATTTTTTAATGTTTTGCCTGATGCTTCTTTCACTATATTACTCACACATTTTTTAAAATCTTCATAATTGATGTCTTTTTCAAACGGTGAACTATCATAAAAGTCTTTTATGTATTGAATGACTGGTTTTCCATAGTCTGATTTCTCTATTAAAAGATTTTTTTCTTCTTTATATGATTTAAAGCCTGAGTAAATGAAAGAGATAAATGACTTAATGGTATGCTTCGTGTAATCATAAATCGGTTCAATCTTTCCAATGGCTTCTTCTTTAAGAATCTTACTGAGCAAATCAACTATAGTAATCTCCATGCTATCTAGTTCTTCCCCACCCCAAGTCAGATGATAACAAGGTACCGATAACCCTTCTTCTTCTATAGTAGATAATAATTCATTAAATTCATTTAAAGCTCTCTGACTTCCACTATGTGTTAAGAATATAAAGGAAACTAAAGGTTGTTCTTTCTGTAATGATGAAACTTTATAATAATTAACTAATCCAATGATTTCCTCAAAAAGCTGATTATCACCTTTTTGAATAGCTCCATCTTTAATTTTATTTTCCACACAAAACGAAAACTTTGGAAGACTATCAGAAAATGTTTGATCAAAAAGTTCAATTACAATATCTATATCCCTTGTTTTTTTTGCAATTTCACTCTCTGCACTTATGACCTTTACTTCAGCTTGCACTCTTACCTCATACTTCGAATTTCGAGATAAATCTCGAATCCGATTATTGTATATAAGCTCTTTATACTGCTCGTTATTTGCTAATACAATAGGTGCTAAAAAACTCTCAACAAACCTCGATCCTAAACCATGATTTTCATTAGGGTCTAACAAATAAGCCAGAAACGAAGTTACATTAGGCTCATTGATAGAACCATCATTAGAAGATAAAACCTTAAAAATATTCATCCTTAAACCCCTCTAATTATTAAATTACTTACTTTTTCAATTCGAAATTATATTTCTTGTTTATTTTAGTAGCAATTTTGTCTAAAAACTCACTTACTGTCATTTTCTCAAATTCTCTTGTATACCATGCCAACTTAGCCCCTTTAGAAACACCATTATGATAAACCTCTAAAGGCATATAGCTCTTCGTAGCATACGTATAATCAAATCTAATGAGTAGTACACTACCATCTTCACATTCTAATTTTACTTTATAATTTGGATTCTTGTATTCCGTTAGAAGCTTAACTCCTTTTATCTTTGCTAACATGCCAAAGACCTCCGATATATTAATGGTTATGTATAAATTTATCCGTTAGAAGTACTCATCAAATCATCCAACACATTTCGTTTAATATAAGTTATGGTTGATTATACCATCTTAGAAAACAAATTCAAAAGACACCTTTTGCTGCTGAAGCGATAATCCTTCCAATAGCCAGCGAAGCTTCTGTTGCGTTAAGTTACGTACCTCATTTTCATCTTTTATACACTTTATAAATTAAAGCAAAATCACCACCATTTAACAGAAGATGCATTTATTCATTCAGATCAAGGATTCCATTATACGAATCCACAATTCCAGAAACTTGTGAAGAAAATGGGGCTAGGGCAATCGATGTCACGCTTAGGAAACTGTTGGGATAACGCCCCCAAGAATCCTTCCCCGGTCATTTTATAGATGCAACCAATATGAATTCCATCACCCCAATCTTGGAGAGCTCAAGCCTAAAAAACCCGCAGTATCTATTTATAGATACTATGTGCTTTCAATAACCTTATTTAGCTTTTCTCCTTTATAGCTATAAACTTCCGCTCCGCTTCTTCATAAACCTCCCTCATTTTTCTTCTTTCCTCAATAATCCGTTCACGTTCAATTAACAATTCATTACGCTGCTCATTGAAATAAATATCTGCACATCCTTTTGAACAAAAGCGACGACCAATAACGTTTGGATCTTTCCGTGTAATTGATACAATAAAGTATTCATCTGCTACATTACTTACTACTTTTTCGCCGCAATGACATATAAAGCTCCATGCTCTTTTCATATCTTTATGGAAATACTTTTTCTTATATCCTACTTCCAACTCTTCTAGCTTCAACTCTATATCTGTTAAATCCGTCATTAAACTATAATCTAAACCCATCATTAAACTATAATTTAAATCCATTTCAACACACTCCTTTTAAATTAATTAATATCATTTTAATACCGAAAGATAATATAAATCAATTAAAAATAACTTATAAGTTATTTTTATTATACTTTAATAGTATGTAATGTTTATTTTACCTCACATAGGATTAAAGTGGGGGGATATAAATGGATTTAACAAAACGCGTAGGAATGAACATCAGAGCAATTAGGAAGGCTCAAAAATTAACAATCGACGAACTAGCAGAGAAGTGTGATTTTCAAGCCCCGTATTTATCAGATGTTGAACGTGGAGAGAGAAATATTACGTTACAAACTTTAACTAAAATATTAGATGCCCTAAAGGTCGGTCCAGGTAGCGTACTTATACCTGAATTTAGCGGAAATGAAGACCCAGAAAATAATAAAGATGAGCTTTTAAAACTCTTAATGAACACGCTTGAAGATAAAAATGAAGACGATATTCGAATGATACTGAATATATCAATTGAAATCTTCGCACGCTTGCAAAAAAATTAAAAAATTTAAAAGGAAGCTTGTAGCTTGTGTATTTTTTTACAAGCTTCCTTTTTAACTAATAATCCCTTCTTTATAATTCATTTTTTAATCTATAATATATCTAGGGAGGAATTGCCATGAAAAAATTCCGTACGTATAATCAAGCAAAAAAGGATCTAAAAGTTTTTCAAGACTACATCAGTTTAATTGAAAATTATCAACCCAAAAATTTTACTCAACGTGTCATACAAGAATATGCTTACCAGGGAAACATTAATCGTACTGCTGAAATTCTTAACCGTCGTGGCTATAAAACAGATGATCGTAGTATTGAACCGCAGGATATTTCAACGATAATTAAAAGTAAACCTGCTCCAGAGGATTTACTTCATAAAGAAATACGTAGACTGTACCTCAAAAAAACTAAAAACAATCAAGGTTCTGTTTTTAAAATATATCGATAATTCTTCTACTGTCTATTACCTAAATGTAACTTTTCCTATTATGTTATATCACTTTTGAAACAAAGGTTATGCCTTAATTTTTCTTCACTTTTATTAATACTTTAATTCATCAAAAAATTGAAACCTTCCGCACACTTATTATTGTTAATTTTATTTTTAGAATATATGTATATGTACGGATTCCTGATCACTATTCAATACAACACCTTTTCTATACGAATAACTTTGATTTTTGCTGGATATGACTCCAAAATTTCAGAATACCAAATCCTCACTTTACCTCCACTTTTAATCCCTTTCATAGTCAGTTTCAATTCATTATTTAAAATTGAAACAGATTCAAAATTTTTTAGTACATGAGATTTTCGCTAGAGAAACTCTCTATATCTGATTGTTGAACGTGCTTTCCCCTATAAACCATAAAACAACAAGAAAAAATTATAATAAGACCATGTCAAATAGTTATTTGCAAAGTCTCGAATTTACTTTTTGTAATACCAATACATTTGATTGAATGGTGTAGCTACTTATGAAAAATATCCCCTGTGAAACCACAAGGGATACTCCATACCATACAAATATCATTCCCTCCTTTCAAAATGAGATATGATATTTGTTGTTCTTAAATGTTACTTACTTTAAAGGATAACTGTCGTACAATACAACTCTCAAATAAAAAAAGCTCCAAGAAACCCTATTAAAATAGGTCTCTTCAAGCTTTTTCTAGTTGCTATTTAATTATACCCACTCAATCGTAGCTACTTGCTTACTCGTAATATCATACAGTACGCTCACCAACCATTGATACATAAAGGTTTTACGCTATTCATCAAAACAGAAAATCCCGTTCAATTCATGTAATTCTTGTCCTCAATTGTGCTGGTGGCCTCTGTTTTACAACGTTATTATTTTTAATAATGGATATGTCGTTTCGTTTTCAAAGTCAATTAGTGAGGAATGGATATCTGAAGACGAGTTTTTTGTCACCGAATCTGAAATTTAGGAGAATAATAAACTCTATCATCAATTGAAAAAAGAACTTCGAATAAGAAAAACATAGGGAGATTTTAGTCTTCCTATGTTTTCATTTATACTATTTATCTGTTTGTTTTTGCTTTTTTTTCAAATACTCCGCACGTATTTTTTCAAGTTGCTGCTTTTTATCAAATTTGGCAGGTTTGTGTTTTTCATGATACTTTGCCACTGCCACTTGACCTTTAGTATCCAATTGATATTTCCCCACTTTGTTCACCTACTTTTCTTGTCTTTAAAGAGAATCTATTCAACAAAAATATAATATACCTTATTTTACTGAAGTATACCTTTTTACTTTATTAGTGTACTACCTAACCTTGCAAATATCAGTAAAAACTTAGTAAAATAATTCATAGCTAAATGGTATTCATTATACTTATCTTCACGACCTTAAATTTACTGATTCATTTAAAAGTCATCAATCAAGTCGCTAATTTTAACTAAAAGAGAGTTCAATTTTGAAAAATAAATAGTTGTACGTTAATCATTGATTTAGTTCTTAACAAACTACTTTAGACATTGATATGATTGCGTTTATAACCTGTTTAGCTTATATTACTGAACAGTCCTATTCCCACTCAATAGTCGCAGGTGGCTTAGATGTAATATCATACAGCAAGCGGTTAACGTGTTTCACTTCGTTTACTAGACGTACAGACACTTTCTCTAATACATCCCAAGGAATGCGTGCTCAGTCGGAAGTCATACCATCGATAGATGTTACCGCACGGATACCGATTGCATAGTCATACGTACGTGCATGGCCCATTACACAAACTGAATGGATGCAAGGTAATACCGTGAAGTATTACCTGATGTCACTGCAATAAAATTTATATGTAAGTTAAACTTCTATTTAAATACAACTTCTAAATAGTAGCACGTTTCCATAAAAAATACAGATATTAATAAGGAAACTACTTCATTACGTGTCAACCTTTCATTAGACACACAAAAAGCACTCTTTTCGAGTACTGTGCCTGTGCCTTACTGCTGTTTTCGTAAGGAATGAAGTTGCATATCCATTTCCTGCGATTTGTGTGTAAGATACCTTACAGATTCATGCAGTTCTTTGTGTGATACTTGTTCCATCTTTAAAGAAAGTATTTCTTGCTTCATGTCCATTAAAGTGATCTTAAAGAAATCTTGTGTTCTTTGAACCGCATTTTCAGATTCTCGTTGTGTTCTTACTTGTGACTGTATAGCTTTTTCAGTTTTTTCAAATTGTTGTTCAATGCCATTATGTTTGTTTTCGACTGATTCAAGGCGTTCTTCTACTTTATCAAGACGCTGTTTCATTTTGTCAAAGCGTTTTTTCATTTCAGTTTTCATTTCTTGTAGCATTTCCATAATTTCATTTGCCATGTTGTTATCCATTTTGACCACTCCTAACATTCATTCTTCCATTTCAAATCTATGCCTAAAAAGTCTAATGCACATACTTTTTCCACATATTCTTGATTTTGCAGTACTAATAATCCAATAATCTCTTTTAATGCTTCACGTTCCCAGTTCATCATTTACTTTCTCCTTTTTAAGTTAAAAACATATATATCTACACCTTAATTTATTTCTTTATTGAAAGTAAAATCTTATTTTTTTAGCATTACGATATATCGTAAAACGATTGTACTTGAGACTAATCGACTGCACAACTTTGTCACAATTATAAATTCACTTCGTAAAAATGCACATTTTCAGTAAAATAACTCTTTACAGTTTTAAACAATTCCCCTCACCATGAAGCCTAAGTTGAAGTCAACAGGTGTGCTAAAAATGACTTCTTACATCATTGAAACTAAAAATAGAATCAATGATATAGACAGACATTCGCTGATACATCATAAATCCGTCATTTGAGGTATCCAGTTGTACCCCCTTGTTTAAATGTTACCCTCTCGAATCAATACACATAGTTTCTACTTCTGCCCCCGAAATCTCTTGTAATCCGTCTACACACTTCTTGTATGTATCGTAAATGCTTATCCTACTGGTATGAGGAACTCGGCAACAATGCCTTTCTTTCAACTCGCAAAGCGTATGAATGCGTATGCCAGATCGAAACATTAGCAAAATCGTGGTTACGCCCCTAAATCCAATGAAGGTCGAATTATCTATGAAGTGAACCAGTTTAAGAATACCACTCTCTTAAGCTACTGCCTTTATCTCTGTATCTACCTTAATTTGAATCTTCAGCCAGAACTTATCTTTCAACCAATCATTGAAATAGAGTTTCCCTAACACGGCTTTAATAGTCTTTAAACGTATTTTCTTCGTTTGCTGTGAAACATCTAGACCTTCTAAGTAGCTATAAATTGTATCAATCGTAATTTCTTCTACATAGTAAATATTGTTGGTATTACAAAAACCACGAAAAATATAATTATAGCTATCAATAGTACGAGGTCTATTGCCAGCGATGTTCATTTGCTTAAATACAATTTCTAATGCGTAATCAATCAGTATCCACTTCACTTTAGGATTGATATGCCGCGCTTCCCTCATTGAAAAAACACCATGCTTCCTGCTTTTGTCCAAACAAAAAAACCTCCTATTCATCGTGTGAATTAGAAGGTTTATAAACGCAAGTATTCAATTAAATGTACCCTAAAAACGAAAAAAGCTAGGGAGTCTTTTTGAAAGTTTAACACCTTCATCAAGTTACCCTAACTCTTATAAACGTTGATATAGCATGTGATTTTAAGAATATCTTCGCCAATTTCTTAACCCCTTGCTCTTGGCTAACCTTTTCTCCTGACTTTTGGGCTCGGGACTTACACCCTATAGTTCATGCGCATACCACAAGTGCATTAACACCCGCCACCATCAAGACAGCAGGTCAACATTCCAATTATTAAATTGTTAACTGTATTGCAATCAAATCAGCTTCAGCGCTCACAATCATGGAACGCATGTATTCATCCATGTATGTCCAATCAGGATCACCATCAGTCGTAACGGGAAGTTTGATTGTATCTGCAATCATATCTTCCCGCTTCCATTTATCCACGTAATTGTATCTTGCACTAACTGCTTTAATTAACGGCGCAATAAACAAAGCAATTTCACGTGTCATCTGAAATTTCGGATACAATACGTTCACATCATCCGATGCCAGAAACGGTTCATCTTGATAAAATGTCTCACCAACGCTACCATTGTAACAAACAGTGAGTGTGTTCTTCGGATGTATATTCTCAGTGTTGCCAACTTGTGCAGTACATCCATTATTCATTGCCGATGAACCTATGAAACGGGTATCTCCCGGCTTCATATTAGCTTTGGTAAGACGTGTTCCCTTGACAACATTAAAAATATCACCAATTGGAAATCCCTTCCATACAGAGACATCCACCTCATGTTTTTCGCCATCTGCTCGGTTCAAAATCTCAAGATTTACCTCACATGCTTGCATGATCTCAGACATATATTGATCCATATACGCCCAGTCAGGCTCATCGTCGGCAGCTGGAAGTTTAATTCGTTCTTCTTTCAACAAATCTGGAAACAAACCAAAATTATACGGATACTTATGAGTTACAGTTTGCAAACATGATGCAAGAAATATGCAAGTCATCGAACTGTATTCACGCGTATCAATGTAGTAAATATCACGTCCGGACAAAAATGGCTCAGTCTGGTAGAAAAACGTCGCATTTTCAGCGCCCCATGTAATAACTCCAGCAGGACTCGGTTCTACACCATCTACAGTGTGAACACGGCATTTGATACCATTATTAAACTTCGTTCGTACGACATATGGAACACCTTCATCTGATTCAACAACTTGTCGAGTATGTAAAACTGCTGGCTTGACAAGGTTTGGGAACAGCTCACCAACAATGAACTCTTTCCATTCGCTCACATCAATCTTCGCCATTGCCCTCACTGCCTTTCTGCATTGCAATAGTCACGGTCTCGTCATCAGTGCTCACTCTGCTTGAATACATCGCAGTGGTCATTAGCTTTTCTCCGAAAGCCTTCGCATCGATGCCCTTTTGGAACATCAAGTAGTCCATCGCCATCTTACGGAAGTCCTCCTCGAAAATCTCGAACGGCTTCTGCGGCATCTGATACGACAAATGCTTGGAAGGGTCTATCCACTGACATGTAATGTTGCCAGACTGCTTTTCTATAACATCGATCCAGTCCGCTGCGATAGCAGGCCATTTGTCATAAACATCATGACGCCCCTTGTTCTTGACTGTTACCAGACCATCAGACTCCATGTAACAAGCAAAGAACTCTTTGTCATCCTGACCAACTCCCGCCTCAAAGACGAAAATACTCGTGGTAATGCCAACTCCAAAGAATAAGTCTTCAGGTAACTTGATGACCTTGCGTAGACGATGATTCTTCAAGATGCGCTTCATCTGCGTCTTACTTGCCTTTTCCAGCTTCTTATCAGGCAGGATAAATGCGCACTGCGTATGATTAGGGACGCTATCCAATACATTCTCAACGATTGTCATACATCCGTACTTATTCTCATAAGGTGGATTCATCAGTACCTTCGTGATAGGCTTCGATTTCATCCACTCGCACGCTGCATCAGTTCGGGCATCCATCTGCTCAAGATTCGTCTTACCGTCTTTGTGAATCAGCATGTTTGCACACGCAAGCGCGTATATCTCACGATCAAACTCGATGCCGTACAGATGACCCGACTTAATCTTCGCCGCTTCATCCGTCTGCATCCCACCTGCTTCACGAATCATGTTTGCCATAGCCTTTACAAGGAATCCACCGGATCCGCACGTTGCGTCCAGCACGTAATCATTCTTGTTCACATCGAGAATCTTATACATGAAGTCAGTGATGTGCTCAGGCGTGAATACCTGACCAGCTTCGGACTTCTTCTTGTAACGGTTGAACTCGTTGAAGAAGATTCCCATCACGTCCTCGCCACGCCATTCATTCGAATTGATGCACTCAGAAATCTCAACAACCCAATCAATGAAGTCATTGATTGCCTTCTGATTGTCCGTCGTGTTCATCTTGATATCGGAATACTCTTCTAGCAAGATGTCAATCTTCGTATTCTGTCTGCGGCTATTTTCTAGCGACTTAGAAAGCGTCGAGTGAATCGCCGTATGAAACGTAGCATATCCCATGTCTTTTAAGCGCTTCAATCCCGCACCGTAACGCTCTGCGACCAAGGCGCAAGCCGTAAAAATCATTCGATGGTATAAGTTTTTGATACCAAACTCGAAATGCAGACCATTGTTAATCTTTGCAGTCAGCTGATAGATACGTTCCTTGTCAATACTATCGACCATATAGAGCGACAAATAGTAGCCAACGCTCTGCAATTTATCAGGTGTCTTGATTTCTTCCTCACCCTTGAACACGCGAACGTCTTCGCCATTGTACAGAATACCAACGACCTTCTCATACTGCGTTTGCATTATTCGTACGTTCTTCAGCACCTCGTCGACCTGCGTCTGCCCTAGCTTAATACGTGTCGCCTTAGTCTCCAAAACCACTGCTACATCATTCTTATTATTCGGCAGATACCAGCCATCAGGCTTGTCCGCCACTCCCGGAAATCCGAGCTGATTGAACGTGGTCAACTGCCCAACACCAGAACGAGCCACGTCGCTATCAACAAATCCTAGAATGTCTCGTGCCATATCACGTACGGCATCCTCCGTCATATTCTTCGCCATATGTTAAACTTCCTCTCTATGAATATTGATATATCAATGGCTCATGCCATTTTTAAGTGTCTAAAAAATATTTTTCAACACATATATCTATCGTTACTTTGTAATTATTGATTTTTATTATAATCCATTCGAAAGTTTCGCTCTAGGATGAACTATTAATAGTATATTCTTATTTCCAACTCCAAGCTAAACCTAATTTCACTAAGTAACACTTATCACTATACCCTTTATAAGTTTTTCGACGCTAACCCCTCCGGCTTTACCAAAAATTTCATACGTATAGAGTTTAAAAAAATAAATTCTTTCTTTAGTTTTAATAAACTATTACACGTCTTAATCGCAGACTTTAAAGGTTCATGACCATTACATTTCAGCTCTTTATTTTACTACAAACTAAAAAGGGATTTTATGTATATTCCTTATTAATAACCATACTTTACAACAAATAGCATATCAATTTCACTTCTCCTTTTGTATTATTACTAGATAAAAACATACTTCTTATGCCACTTAAAATACTTCTTGTTCTCCTCATAACGCTCAACTCGCATCTTAGAATGTATTCCAAATTTATCATAACCAGCTTCATCAATCCGTTCAGAGATATGGATCTTACCTGAACCATCAAATGCAATATACCCTTTGTCATATAACGCATCATGATTACAGCATAATAACAATCCATTATAGGCATCTAACCGCTCTTCACGTGTGCTATCCTTCCAAGGCTTTGAATGACTTGCTCTTAGCATTGCAGGTAAATCTATACCACATAATGCACATTGATGATTCCACAAAGGAGTTAATACCTCTTTATATTTCTGCTGACCTTTACGAATTTTCACTTTTGCTTCTGCTTCTGTCTCTGCTATGATTGGTATAAATCTATTGCGTTCTTTACTTACAATATTTTCAATAGAAAATTCTAATTGTTCCTGATCCTCTTCATAGATATTCAAATCACTAATTAACTCTAATAACTTAATTGCAAGTATTTCATTACATGGATATAAGTAACCTTGATTTCCATCACCATTTTCCTGAAAAGCAGAATACTTAACTGGTAGGAGCGGGCTTATACCTAAAAAATAGTCCTTTACATTTAGGGCTACTTCAAACTCTTCATATATAGTTTCAATTTTATAACCCTCAACTTCATATCCTGGCTTATACGGATTTTGGGCTTCATAACAATCCGTTTTCACAATACTCATTGCTACAATTTCACCTTTTCTATAGTGAAAGATTCGATCTCCAGCTTTAACTTCCTTCATACGCTCCCAAAAATGCGGTGTTTGCCCTCTCTTATCTGCTTGATGGGACCAAATCACGCCACTATGCTTTTCTTCTTTATAGGTACGGCCTTGCATTACAATATAAAAATTCATTCTACCCCTTCTTTTCTCTTAAGCTTAATTTTCATAAAAAAACTGACCTATTGGTCAGCTTTTTTCATACCATAGATTTATATATACATTTTCGTATAATTCTTTTTCATCATCTATAGAATCTTCTTTACCTAAATAAAGAGAAATAGATAATAAGATTAAGACTGCACTATTAATTACTTGCCATAAATGTAAAACCGAAAACACAATACCATATTCTGTATTAAATGAATAATTGAACAAACCTAAACTAGCACTAAATAAGATTGCGTCTAATATAGATGCAAAGCTTACGGCACATTCATCATTAAATAACATAGGGGTAATATAATAAATAGTACCAAACAAAATGACTAACTCAATAAGTGAATGTATAACTAATGATAATCTTGTTTTGTTTCTAATAATTGAAGATTTGAAGCTCTGTTCATAAATTTTAGCTTCAGGATCATTAATATAATGGAATAGCTTAGAGTCTATTGCCACTACATCTTTATAAAACGCGTAGGACACTTCAATACCCCTAGAGATAATTCTAATTGTTAAAATCACATATACAATTTTCCAAGCAATTTCCCATGAAAGCCAATAAGTTAAAGAAATAATAATTAAACTTAATCCTATTGATATTATAACATTATAGTAGTTCGACCATTCAATAAAGAACTTTCTTTCAATTTTTATTTGTCCCCATTGTATAACATTAATTGCTCCTATCTTTTCGATTGAGTAAACACTATCGTTATCAATATCAATATTTTTGTTTCTTTGATATGCATCCCAAATTAAACCAGATTTAATTTCATCAACTATTTTCAGATCGAGTGAAAGATACTTAAAGTATTTTATATCCGAAGGTTTTTTTTTAAGCTTATAACTTACTTTAATTTGCCCTTCATTTTTGGATACATTCTCTATATTTCTTCTTGCATGAGATATTAACTTATAAATACGATTTTTAAAAAAGTAGACAATCCTATAATAAATTAACCAACTAATGATAATGAGAAAAATATCCGCAAAATTGAAATCAGTAAATTGTTCCACTACATTTGTTTTGCAGAAACTTATCCCAATTACAGCCACTATAAAAATGACAATACTACGATTTTTCCAATAGTTAATTCTCCAGTATGATTGAAGTTTACTAAAAAGCTCGATATGATCTTTTGTATATTTTAATTTTACTCTCATAATCTCCTCTATTTCACATTATAATTTAATGCAATATCCTTTAACCGTTTATATCTTCATTCAACGCTAAACTATGCATCTTCCTATGACAGTTAGGACATAACGCAACACAATTTTCAATTGTATCCTCTCCGCCTTTCCAGAGATCTTGGTAGGGATTTCTACTATCAACCGTATCAGTAAAAATAGTTAATGTCCCCGTACTACGAGAACGTTTCATCCCTCCTTGATCTGAACATAAAAGAATCCCTGAAATCTCTTGATTCAAGTAGTTTTTTCCAACCTCTAATTTTGTTGCTACCAAATCTTGACGATCCCTTTGCCAACGAATTACTTCATCTTTAGGATATTCATAATCTCTTCCAATTTTATTAAAAGGCATACCCAAGTTACGATATTCTCGCAGACTATTATCAGAAAGAGTAAATAACTTTTTTACTTCATCTTTTGTTAACATGGATGTATTATAGATGAGTGGACATACCTCGGTTAAATCAATAGAATTGAGTAAAGAGAGGACGTGTCCGACCATGAGTCAAAAAAAGTACAATAAAGAATTCAAACAAACAGTAGTCGAGCTTTATCGCTCGGGTACACCGGTCAATCAATTAGCTAGCGAATATGGTGTGTCAGAAGTCACAATTTA
>NZ_MDDN01000008.1 GCF_001708185.1 Lysinibacillus xylanilyticus
GCCTCTAATTTAAATTCTTTGTCATAACTTTTTCGTTTTGTCATCTTAGACACTCCTAGTAAATTGTTAAGATTATTATACTTTATAAACTCCCAATTCTCTGTGTCCATTATTTAGACTAACATCAAAATATGTTGTCGAAAATAATAACGTAAAGCAATCATAATGGAGAAAGTAATTATAAAAGCGGAACTTTTCTTAGCATAAATTAAACCATCATTTCGTATTTCATAATCTGACCATAAAATAAGAGGAATCGAAAAACCCACTCCTAAAAAAATTGCTATAGATAATTGAAGGTATGTGACGTGCCCAGAAGCGTTCAGAAAAAGTGAAAACCCTGGTGTTAAAAATAGAAGAGGAAAAATTAATCGCCCTCCTCTGCCTTTGGTTGGTTTGTACATAGAACGGATTCTACGAACTAAAATGAGCAATCCAATAATTAGAAACATAGAAGTATCTGGTATTGCAGTTTGCATAAAAACCTCCCTGAATTACGTTTTTTTAATATTTCTATTATTGCATAAATTTAAATAAAAACCATGTTTTTCCTTATACAACTAAATTGCCCAGTTAGTCTAAAAAGAAAATGGCTCTACCTCTTATTGAAGTAAAGCCTGCGTTAGTTTAAGTACATTTTTTCACAATCTTAGTAGTCTTAATAATTCTAAGCGTATATCCCCCATTCAAACAAAAAATAGTGGCTATCAGATTGTCCGAATATGCACTCATGAACATATCCTTTTTGTATTTGTATTGTTTCGATATGATTTAATCTAATTAAAAGTTCTTTAACAACTGATTCGGGTACATTCACATCAGCTAAATCCCTTTTAAATTTACTTATAAAATCTCCTTTTACTGACTCTATACAAACACATTTTCTTGGATAATATTCATTAATCCAGAAATTTTTTAGTGTTAGCCATTGTTCATCTGAAGAGTCTGGTTCATCACAGGTATCCCATTCTTCTCCATCATACAATTGCTTTTTAAATATTGCAGAAAATGCCTCTTGAATATTATCAAATTGACCTTTTCTGGTGAATAATAAGTCTACTTGCATTGCAGATTTATCTCTAAATTCATATACATCAAATGATAGATTTGACAATTGAACATTTGCAATTTGTCTGGAAAACAAATTGAAATCACCAAACAATTCTTGAATTTCACTTCTCAAAATAAATCTTCCACCCATCTTTCTGAAGCCTTTATTTTTTGATTGTTGATTTTCAACTAACCTGCACCGTTAGCACAAGAAGCGATTGCTCTAATCGAACAATCACCTCTTAGCTTACATGTATGTATTGACAAAATTAAACACCAAAATGAATCAACCATCTATCTTCTTTTATTGCTTCAGCTATTTTTTTCATCAATTTTTCAAGTTCTTCTGATTTGTACTCGTCGTTTGCTTCACTAACAATATTTAAAAATTGTTTATGAGAACTCGGTGGTATCAATGTTATTCCAAAATAGGCGAGGTTTTTATAAGGTCTATTTGTGTTATGTGCAAATGTATCTAGGCGATGCATTTTTTTACCAAAATCCTTAGACATAAGTTCATCAAAAAGGTCCCCATCTACACCTATGCAATTATATTTTTCAGGTTCGTAACCAACATACTTTTTATTTTTTTCTATACATTCAACTATTCCAAACTCGTGAATATAAGCCAAATTAACACATCTCCTAAGTCTTCAATTTGTATCGGCTATTTTTTCATACAACTCCCTTTATGAGCCTCTACTATACAAAACGTTTCTCACATTATTTTACAACACTTTCTAGTTCATCATTCAACTAACATGCTTATGTTGAACAAGAAAAAAGAGCCGTCTAAGCAACTCGACTGTCTTCAAGTAAAGCACCCCGTTACTTTAAGTATATTTTTTCACATACTTAACCCATTCGCATTAAAAAGCTACTTCAAAATAGCCAAATCATAGAGGGTAAAACCACCAGCAAAAATAAGCCAGTGAACATATACTTTATGTATTGTCTTCTATTTACGCCTTCTTTTAATTCCCATAGCCCTAAAGTTATAAAATATAGTCCAACCAAAACCGAGATAATCGGAATTACAATAACTAAACCAACCATTCGGACGCCTCCCTTTAAAATCCTTCTTTTTGACCGTTAGTTTAAGTACATTTCTTCACAATCTTCAAATCAATTTTAACATAAATATCCATAAGAAAAATCAACTCTAAGAAAAATGAACTGCTCCGTTTAAGTACATCTTTTCAATCCCTATAATAAAATTAACATAATTATCCAAATAAAATAATTCTACTTTATTATTCATTTTATTAAAAACAACACAATTCCTATTTTTCGAGCTGTACAGTTATTTATGAGATAAAAGTAAAAGCCACTCCCAAAAGTTTGGAATGGCTTATTAATTTATTTCATGTTATCCTGTTGCCATGGTTTTTGAAAGCTTTGTCTTAATTCGTCTGCAACACGAACTAATTTACCCCTCAATCCAACAAACCAAGATGGCGTTTCATTTATTTCACCATAATCCAAAGACTTTAATATTCTGGAGAACTTATATAAGTTTGCATATCTTTGAAACTGCGGAAATTGAGCCACTACATCATTTTCTAAATCCATTTTGGAACGATATCCGTTCAAAAAAGATTGAAGCAGTAATTTTGAATGAGGATTGTCATCGTCAATAAAATCATCAAGTGCTGTTACAATATCAAGTGCATACCAGTGATATATTGCATCATCAAAGTCGATTATATTGAAACTATGATCCTTATCCTCTTCCAAAAAGATATTATCCAATTGAAAATCATAGTGTATCAATCCGAACACCTCTTTGTTAGTAGGTAACGATTGAAACCAATTCGACACCTTACTTAGCTCTTGAAGGGCTATTTGTTCTCCTGGATGCTTTTTAAATACACCTTCCATGAATTGTACTGTGTCGAGCCAACTCTTTCTTCTTTCTGACACTGGCTCAAAAGTTTTTGACAAAAAATGAAGTGAGGCAAGTGATCTTCCCCATTTCTCCATCTGTTTTGCAGTAATAGTATCGGCATCCAAATTGATTCCGTTTGCTGCACTAAAGACAACGGCAATATACGTTCCTTCTGGTGTTTTTAGTGTTTCAATTAGTTCTCCACTTATTGATTGAATTGGTGTTACCGATGGAAATCCATTTAATCGCAAATATTGCATAAACTCTAACTCAGCTTTTATTTGTTCAATAGATTGATCCTGCTCAAAACTAACTCTCAAAAAATATTGAACTTGATTACGTTCAAAAGCATACACAAAGTTTGAACTTGCACGCCACAACTCCAAAGTTCCCTCGTCATATTCCCAGAATTGAACGAGACTCTGAGCAACAGCATCAGAAGCTACTCCTCTTACCATGTTTCCTAAATTCATCATCTTTTATTTTTCCTCCCATTACCTTTGAGAGGATTAAACCTTAGTTAAGAAGTAATGCCTCTCATTAGCATGCTTTTTTGAAATTCTATCATTTTCAATATGTCACCCCTTCCTTAAGTTTCGGCTATAAAAACTAAATAGCCCTATATATACTAATTATACATAAAATAACAAATACCTCTTTTGTAATTTCTGCCCTAATAGGTCAATAAGACTTACTACAATAAGAAAAGGCTGTTTTCGTATAGATTGTTGTATCTTAAAAATACTGGATATTGTTGAATATAATGCATTTCCAGGAGGCGTTCAATAATGTGGAGATATGTGTATGAAGCAGTCGGAGAATTAGGAAAAGCAGATCAACTAGCCTTATTTAAGCAATTAAAACAATATCTATATCCAAGAGATGGAAATAAAATAGGAAAATCACTTCCTAAGATCAAGGAGTCTCGATTTTCGTCTGGTTTAGGTTGTCTTCATTGTGGAAGTACTGCCGTAAAGCGTAATGGTAAATATCGTTCTAGACAAAGATATTTATGGATTGTGGGAAAACATTCAATGATATGACAAATACGCCTTTTTCGGGTTCGCGTTATCCGGAAAAATGTCAAAATCAACGAGTAAAAAAAGGGATATTCCACATACAACACGTTAATAACTTCCACAATCGCTTAAAGGGATGACTGGTGCGTTTCCAAGATGTAGGAACTCATTATTTGGACAACTACCTCTATTGGTTCCGTTGGCTCGAATTAGGCAAGAATTTATCATTTGATAAAAGAGTAGAGCAAATGCTTATTTCAGCGTATCAAAAGTCGAACTATACAACGGTTGAGATGTTGCGAAGTACATAAAATAGACCTCAAAATAGAGGTCATTAAATTACTTTTCTACTGTGATATATTCATCATCTTTTAGTCTCGTAATTTCGCAATTTTCAAGGGTTTCAAATTCTTTGAGTCTATCTTCAATTGTCTTGCTTGTACTATCATTGAACAAATCTTCTCTGTCGTAGTGAGGAAAAACAAGTTGGTCCGTTAATCCTAATGCTGAAAAATCTTTAGTATTTAGTGTATCCATTTGCGGAGTAAAAGAATGAACGACTTTGATGTTGGGACCAAGTAGAATAGCACCAGCACTAGCACCTACAATAACTACATTTTTTGAAACTAACTGTCTTAGAATTTTATCTGCACCACTCAGTTTAGTATGAAATAGCAAGTTAAATGGATTTCCACCGTTAATGTATATGACATCTTTCTGTGTAAGACTTTCAGGGTTATCAAATTCCAAGTCAATGAAATCAATGTTTTGGAACCCCATCTCTCTAAAATCTTCTTTTGCTTTTTGTGCATACCTATTATTCTCCCTGTGTGGTGAAGCAGTTGTGATAATAGCGACCTTCATTTCGTTAACTTCACCATCAATGAGTATTAAAAAGTGGTTTTTAATAGCGTCAGTATAAAAACCATTAGAAGTTAATAATAATTTCAACATAATCAGCCTCCTTCTATTCTCTATTTTGTTTTGTTATCCTTATTTAGAAAAAAATTAAAGGAGTCAGAACTTTTGACTCAAAAAACAACAATCTTTGAGAAAACAGCCTAAGAAAAAGAGCTGCCGTATCATGTTTGTTCAGCAACTCTTGCACCGGTTGTTTAGAATGATAAACCCTACATTCTTTCAATGTATATTTTATGCGTCACAACGTAGTGTTTGACTAACCTCCCTCCGTTAGCCATCCATGTAGCGCAAAATACAGCGCTACATCACAGAAAATGAAAGATGATCAAGTTCTTTCATGGGAGTTGAATAGGAAATTATTGTTTAGATTTACTCATTCATCGTCCTTATTCCACTTATACGGAATTTCCGCCCATTTATATAACAGAATAAACAAGAACATTATAAAACTGGACGTTATGTTTTCAATCCAATTAACCTCTTTGTTAGAAATCAACTTTAACGCGGTTAATACTACAAAAAATATTAATGGCAATCTGATACTTTGCTTAAACATACTATCACCGACTTTATTGGAGTTAGAAAAACAGGGGTACAAACGCAAAAGCGATTGAATACTAAAATGATGCAAATTTATCTGTCATGTTACTAAGTTACATTGAAGGAACTCCTGCAGATGCGCTCATTAAGAATCTTTCCGGCAAAGAATTAAGAAAAATTCACCAACTACACGCCCACACCCTATGAATCGGGAATCTTCACAAAGAAATTCAACTTATCCATTCCTTCAATTTACAATACAAGAAAATTATTGACAATTACTTCTACGCATAGTATCATTCACCTTCTGAATTGTGAAAGCGAGGAAGTAATAATGATAATTGATAATGTCATAAACAACATATCGAGTCTTAAAGGTTATTCATTGCTTGAGAAAATTGATAAAGGATATTCACCAGATGAAAAATACATAGTAACAATTGGTCAAACCAAGTATTTTATACGCTTATCGGACATGAAATATCATGAAAAGAGAAAAATAGAATTCTCATTGCTTAGAGAGTTAGAAAAACAAGGTGTACAAACGCATAAAGCGATTGAATACAAAAATGATGCAAATTTAACTGTCATGTTGCTAAGTTACATTGAAGGAACTCCTGCAGGTGAGATCATAAAAAATTTTTCAAATATGGAGCAATTTACGATTGGCCTTGCAGCCGGCAAAGAATTAAGAAAAATTCACCAACTACAAGCCCCACACCCTATGAATTGGGAAGCTGAACAACGCAAAGAAATTCAACTATTATTTAAGTGAATATCAAAAGGTTCGCTTTAAAATTCCACAGGAGCAGAAAATACTCGATTATATTAATCACAATTTTCACCTGCTAAAAGATAAACCTGTAACCTTACTCCATGATGATTTTCATCTCGGACATATCATCATATTCAATCGTGATTTCAATGGAGTAATTGATTTTAATGGATTTGATTTTGGAGATCCCTATCATGATTTTTATAATCTTTCCTTGTTTAGCAGAAGACTTAGTATTCCTTATTGTATTGGACAAATTAATGGTTATCTCTCAACGTCACCTGATGATACTTTTTGGCGGATATTCGCCTTATATGCAGCCATGAATATATTTTCCACTATCGTGTGGACTAAACAATACGATCCTTCATCTTTTGATGATGCTTTAGAAAGAATTCATTTGATTATCCAAGATCATGATGATTTCACTTCCGCTAAACCTTTATGGTATAAAGCTCTTTAATTATCCAATTATCATATTGCTCAGACAATTTGGATGTCAGAAAGTGATGGTATAACTATTTTTAACCTCACGGATCGTAGACCTATTCTTGACGGTTTATATAAAAAACCACACCTTCTGACAGAGAGAACATATTATAGATATTCCCTTTTCAATTTTGAGAAAATAACAAGATCAACATACTGACCTTTCTCAAATTCATGCTCTCGTAAAATACCTTCTTGTTGAAAATTTAATTTTTCCAACAATCTTAGCGATGATGTATTTTCTGGTTCGACTTTTGCTTCTATTTTATTAATGTTCATCTTTGTAAAAGCAAAATGTATGATACTTTCTAAGGTCTCTTTCATAATGCCCTTACCCCAATAAGTAGGCATTAAATCATAACCAATTTCTATACGATTATGGGCCTTTTCATAATGTAAAAATCCACATGTTC
The DNA here is from genome assembly GCF_001708185.1 of Lysinibacillus xylanilyticus. Lineage (GTDB taxonomy): Bacteria > Bacillota > Bacilli > Bacillales_A > Planococcaceae > Lysinibacillus > Lysinibacillus xylanilyticus_A. The sequence continues at coordinate 7,096 of NZ_MDDN01000008.1, forward strand.
CAATTACTTTTTTAGTCATAGGATCTTCAATTACCCACCTTAACCCAATCTGTTCTTTAAAAATTTTTTCATACCAATTCATTTCATGTTTTGCATCCTCAATTGACTTAAACGGTGCCAATGGTATGTATTTCACAACACTTTCATCGGAGTAAAGCTCAAAAAGGTCAAAACAATCATTTTCCTGTGCTTTTCGAACAATAAAACGTGCCGTTTCGAATTCAGGAAAAGTTGTAAAATTAAAATTTGTGCTCATAAATGTGCCCCTTTGCTTTATAGTAAACTTCCATTTTATAGTATCATATTATCCAAAAGTCGGTATATTTCCTACATTGATACAAAAGCTTTTGCTTTAGGATTGAATTGAAAATATCTCACCTTCTACTCCTTTTAGCCTCCCTTAAAGTTGCCAAAATTTTTTGACGTTCAGCTTCAAAATCAATAGCTTTGCCCGCTTCCGTATCATTGTTATCCTCATGCCGTTGATGGAACCATTCAGGAACAATTTCTTGACGCCCTTGTTGATTGGATCGGATTGAATGATGTCGTTGTTTTTTTTGAGCGGTATATCGAAGTCGGTGGGCTTCTACCTCCTCAATCGTTCTAAATTTTTTGTTAGTCCAATCGTGTAGAATTTTCTCAACGTAATTCCAACGAAGTATATTGTTTTCTACTGCTAGTTTCATCGCATGAATAACAAGCTCTTCCGAAAGGTCATCAATCCAGTGACCGATTTTGTATGCAACATGAGCAGCTAAAGCGCCAAAGCCATTTTGCTCATAAAACTGGAAAGCCGTTTGTATTTTTGAATGATTTTCTGCTGACAAATGGCTCCTATCTTCATTGTTATTTTTATTTAGTAAATTATTATTTAGTAAATTATTATTTAGTGATTTATTAATTAGTAGTGACGGATTTTCCGTTAGCGGGTTCTCCGTCAGCGGGTTCTCCGTCAGCGAGTTTTCCGTCAGCGGGTTTTCCGTCAGCAGGTTTTCCGTTACCTGATTTTCAGTAAACGGTGCAGATTGTGGTGTTTCGAAAACTAAGAGATCCATTTTGCCAAACTTTCCAAGGTTTGTTCTGCCCTGCTCCTTGTGAATATAGCCAGCATTCGTTAGCTCCTTGATAATGTTAGCCGTTGTATCACGACCACACTTACTTCGAATGGCTAAATCAGCAATAGAAAATAACCAATCATTTGGCAATGACAACATGTAAGCAAGTAAACCTTTTGCTCTCCAACTTAAACGATTGTCATTCAAAAATCCTTTATCCAACACGACATAATTATCTTTTTTTTGAACTCTAAATATGACCATGATGCCCCTCCTTTTGTTTTTGAGATCTAAGGACAATTGCGTTTCAACCAATCACACTTCTTCGCAATTCCACTTTATTAACTTATATACAGGTTTTGACAACAATAAGGGACAAAGCTTTACTATTTTTTTTGCAAGATGAACTACTTTGCTTTAGAAAGCAAAAAAAATTAGGACATGCTACAGGGGCATGTCCTAAACTTTTGCAATTAAATGCAATGTTGCTTTTTCTTTTTTACAATCTATAAACGTTCTATTGATATAACTCTTTATAAACAATTACTTTAAGTGCCGTAATTTCTTCTTCCGTTAATTTACCTTCCATTTCTTGAATGACCTGTTCTTTTGTCATCGAACCATTTTGTACTTTTACTCTTATATTATTAAGCTCCGAAATACCAACTTTTTGAATTAATACTTTTGTAGCTTCTTCTTTAGTCGTAAACGGCAATTTGCTGCTGTCTGCAGTTTTAGCCTCTTCCATATATGTTTTTAGTTGTGGGTCACTTTCAATCACATTCTTAATTTCATCTTTTTGTCCGCTGTTCTCTAATTCTGTTGATACTGTATCTGCTATCTTATCAGATGCAATTTTTGTACCATAATGATAAACCCCATAACCAATAACACCTAGGAAAATTAAAATAATCAGAAGGAATTTCATGAATCTCATATTCTCACACTCCTTAATTCTACACTTTATCAGGTACGTATTATCCTCCCTAATTAAATAGAAGGCTCTGAATTCCGCTACGGGCTCCTCGCTTTCCTGCGAGAAGTTTTGCTTTGTGACAAAAGCGAAGCGACAGGATCAACACGCCTGAATCTTTATAATACTATATAGTGTGGATAAATGAGAAATGATAACCTTTCATATATCATTCCTCATTTTTAAATCCAAGCTCATCAAGTTTTCACTTCTTTTGGCAGCAATCAAAATCGAATGAAGACAAAATGAAAAGGACTAAGTTCAAGACGATACTGAACTCAATCCTTACAAAATGTTTACTTTTTTGGGTTTACAACCGTTACTATTCAAAGAGAACTTCAGCTAAAATTAGTCCTCTAGTAATTCTTTAAATTCTTTTCCTTTTTGTACGTATGTGTCGATTGATAGCTGGATTAACTCGATGTCTTTGTCTTGCAGTTGGCGTACGACTTTTCCTGGTGAGCCTACGACCAATGAACGTGGCGGTATTTTAGAGCCTTGTGTGATAAGTGTGTTTGCACCGATAATACACTCTTCCCCAATTTCAGCATGATCTAAAATAACAGAACCCATACCAACAATCGAACGGCGACCAATTTTACAACCATGTAAGACTACTTGATGGCCTACTGTTACATCGTCTTCTACAACTACCGGTGCCCCTTCATATAAATGAATAGTTGCATTATCTTGAATACTACAGCGTTTTCCGATTGTGATACTGTCTTCATCGCCCCGTAGTACGGCGTTAAACCAAATAGATGATTGTTCACCAATCGTAACATCTCCAATAATATACGTGCCTGGTGCTTGAAATACTGAATCATGAACATTTGGCTTTTTTAAAGCGTATGTAATCTCCATTAAATTCATCCTTTCATTCATCTGAATATTTTGCTAGAATTTAGTATAACACATTTTAAACGGAGGTGCTATTTTTGAATCAATTATGTTCTGTATTAGCAATTCAATTTCCAATTATTCAAGGTGGAATGGGTAATATCAGTAGCCCTGAACTTGCGGCAGCTGTATCGAATGCAGGTGGCTTAGGGACAATTGGCTGTGGAACAATGACTTCTGCTGAAGTTGAGGAACGTATTGTAGCAACGAAGCAACTTACACAAAAACCATTTGCGCTTAATGTGCCAATCAATGTTAATCCTCATACAAAAGAATTATTGCAATTGGCTATAACACATAAAATACCGGTCGTTTCATTATCGGCAGGTAATCCAACATTATATATAGAGAAATTGCATGCTCATCAAATTCGTGTGATTGCTGTTGTAGCATCTGTGAAACAAGCTCTTAAAGCAGAGCAAGGTGGCGCAGATGTGATTGTTGTGGAAGGTTATGAAGCTGCAGGAATTAACTCCAATTTAGAATTAACAACCTTTACATTGATTCCTCAAGTAGTTGATGCCGTTTCTGTACCTGTAGTGGCCGCTGGTGGTATTGGTGATGGACGTGGCTTGGCTGCTGCATTCATGCTTGGAGCAGCCGGTGTACAGATGGGAACACGCTTTATTGCAACAAAAGAAATGCCTGTACATCCGACCTATAAACAAAGGCTACTGGATGCTACTGATGTGGAAACAGTCATTCTAGGACGCTCGGTTGGACAGGTTCGCCGTGTGTTACAATCACCGTACGCCTCCTCACTGCTTGCTGACGAGGCTGAAGGTATAACTCTCGTTGACTATCAAGAACGTACATCCGAAATCTTTCATATTAAAGGGGCTATTGAAGGTCAGGAACAAGCTGGTTTTATGAATAGTGGTCAAATTGCAGGAATCATTCAAGACTTGCCGACCGTTGCGACTCTTATCGAGAATATGATGGAAGAAGCTCAGAACTGTCTAAATCGTACATTACTGAATAATTTCAAAGACTCAGTTAGGAGTGTTCAATCGTGACCTTAATCGATTTAAAACGAGTGATTGCTGGAGAAATTGATCCACCAGCGTGTGATCAAACGTTAGGTATCCAAGTAAAATCGGCTATTGCAGGAAAAGCCGTTTGCTCTTGGGAGGTGAACGAACGTTTTTTAAATGGTCATCAAGTCGTAATGGGCGGATTCATCACTTCGGCAGCCGATATCACGATGGCCTATTCGATGGCTTCTATATTAGAAAATAATCAAGGATTCGCATCGATTAATCTGCAAACAACATTTTTACGACCACTTCACATCGGAACTACTATGATTGAATCAATAATTGTCAAACAAGGGCGAAAAACATGCTATGTAGAGGCATCCGTTTTCCAAAATGAGCAGTGTATCGCCAAAATAACATCTTCTATCATGATCCTGTAAACAAAAAACTTATCCAATATCGGAAAGCTCTCAAAATGTTTAAAAACAAATATTTGTTGCTGTCGCTTCGCTTTCGCACAAAAAAATATCTGTTGCTGTCGCTTCGCTTTCGCACAAAAAAATATCTGTTGCTGCCGCTTCGCTTTCGCACAAAAAAACATCTGTTGCTGCCGCTTCGCTTTCGTGCAAAAACACCTGTCGCCCCGAGACCTTGCAGCGAAGCACAGCCGCAATGGAAATTACCCCCTCGCGTTACCGAAGAACTATACTTTAATACGACACCTTAATTTTACTGATTCCATAGTTTTTCAACACCAAAAAAGCTTATCCAAAAAAATATGGACAAGCTCTTTTTTCGCTTTTTAATTATCAGCATGAAATATTTCTTCAAAGAAACGGTATGATGGACCTTCTAGTAAATTATAATATTCTTGGAATAAGAGCGCAGCATGATTTCCACTCCACATAGGCGGTAATAATTCTTGTGGCAGTCCTGGATCGATAAATAAGAATTTACGATATTCATGAACGAGATTTGTACGCTCTACAAAACATTCCGCATCCGACATTTCTTTTCGTGAGATTGTGCTTTGATGGATAATGTACTGCTTACTATATTGATCCATAAACTTCTCATAACGGGCTTCAATCTCAGCCAACGACCAGCTTTTTTCAATAAGCGTTTCATGATCATGAGGGCCTATATATTCAGCTGTAAAAAAGTCTACATAATTAGCAACATCATATTTTTGAATGAGTAGTTTAACCTCTTCTTCTAAATTATTCGGAGAGATCCAACAGCCATTCGAAAAGGAACCAAATCCACTCCATAAGAGCTCTTTCCGTAATTCATCCCGTATTTGACGCTTATCTTCTGGAATTGAGTACATCAAAAGTCGCCATTGTCCATCCCACTTCGTCGGTTTCAATTTAAAAATACGATTTGCCGCTTCTTGCATCCGCTTTTCACCGCGTTTTGTTAAAAAATAATAACTACGATTCCCTCGTTTTTCTGATTGCAGCCATCCTTGTTTGACCATTCTAGATACAGAAACGCGTACATTTTGCTCTGTGTGACCAAATTCTTTTAACAAACGAATCAAACTACCAATCCAAATTTTTGAACCGTAATGCATGATATAATCGCCATAGAGCGTAAAAATCATCGACTGTGTATTTGCGCCCATTCTCTCCCTCTACTTTCTTACTCATTTTCCTTGAAATGCAGGTTGGCGTTTCTCACTAAATGCCTGTAATGCTTCAAGACGATCCTCTGTCGGAATGACTAGCTCATATGCCTTCGATTCGATGGCAAGACCCGTTTGAATATCGGTATTCATCCCTTGTGAAATGGCATATTTGGCTTGACGAACAGCTACAGGACCATTTTGCATCATCCGCATTGCGAGTGATTCACATTCCATTAACAACGATTCACGGGGCACTGTCTTTAACACGATGCCTAGTGATGCTGCCTCAGAAGCTGTTATTTTCGCTGCTGTTAGGATCATTTCTTTCGCCTTCATTTCGCCGATTAAGCGTGGTAGTCGTTGCGTACCACCTGCCCCAGGGATTATTGCCCAACTTGTTTCAGTTAGTCCGAGTAGTGCTTCGTTTACTGCAATCGCAAAATCACATGCTAATAACCATTCAAATCCCCCACCTAGTGCATGTCCATTGACTGCCGCTATAGTTGGTTGTGGTAAATTCGCTATACTATTAAACACGTCTCGAATTGCTCGTACGTTCCGATATACTTCTTGTATTGTTAATGTTTTTCGTTCTTTTAAATCTGCACCTGCACTAAATGCCTTATCACCCGCACCTGTAAAAATTACGACGCGGACATTCTCAGCTATATGTAATTCGTCCACTATTTGTTGCAGTTGCGACAATGCATCATAGTTGAAACAATTTAACACCTCTGGACGATTTATTGTTACATAAGCAATATAATTTTCTATTCTAAATGAAATACTTTTCATTTGCAAACTCTCCTTTTTCATTTGTCTATTTAAAAAACGGCACATCGATTGCGCCGTTTCATATTTTTTAAAAAACTATTATGTTAATAAAATTAAGTTGTCCTATAAAGAAAGTATGACGCTTCACGAAAATTCCTTTGACCATTTTCTTTTTAATGATCATTCAATATTTTCAATAATCGTTGCAATCCCCTGCCCTACACCAATACACATAGAAGCAAGTCCATATTGTACGTTTTGTTTTTTCATCTCGTAAAGTAATGTTGTCACTATTCGCGCACCGCTCGCTCCTAGTGGATGACCAAATGCGATCGCGCCTCCATTGACATTCACTTGCGCTGGATTTAGTTCAAGTTGCTTAATAGATTCTAATGCTTGGGACGCAAATGCTTCATTGATTTCATATAAACCGATGTCATTTGTTGTTAGGCCAGCGCGTTGTAATGCTTTTCTTGAAGAATGGATAGGACCTAACCCCATAACAGCAGGCTCTAATCCTGCAACAGCACCTGTTACATATCGTGCTAATGGTGTTATACCTAACTCTTTTGCTTTTTCTGCACTCATTAGTAATAATGCTGAGGCACCATCATTCACGCCAGAAGCATTACCGGCTGTAACAGTCCCATCTTCAAAAATAGGTCGTAGTTTAGCAAGTGCTTCTAATGATGTATCTGGGCGTGGATGTTCATCTGTATCTACGATGATGTCATTTCCTTTTTTATCTTTCAAATAGACGGGTACGATTTCTTCTGCGAATCGATTTGTGGCCATCGCTTTTTTTGCACGTTGTTGGCTTTCAAACGCAAATGCATCTTGTTCCTCACGGCTAATGTGAAAGCGCTGGGCTACGTTTTCAGCAGTTTGTGGCATTGTATCTGCTCCATACATATTTTGCAACTTCGGATTCGTAAAGCGCCAGCCAATCGTCGTATCAAACATCTTTTGATCGCCTCTTGGATAATCTACTTCCGGTTTACCCATTACAAATGGCGCACGCGTCATACTTTCCGTACCACCTGCGATAAAAATATCGCCTTCACCACTTTTAATAGCCCGTGCTGCGAAATGTATAGCATCCATTCCCGAACCACAAAGTCGGTTAATGGTTGTCCCTCCAACTTCAATTGGTAGTTCAGCAAGTAATGCAGCCATCCGCGAGACATTTCGATTATCTTCTCCTGCTTGGTTGGCATTTCCGAAAATAACATCCTCAATTTGTTCAGCTGACACTTTTGGGTTTCGTTCTATAAGTGCCTTAATGACAATAGCAGCTAAATCATCCGGCCGAACGGTTTTTAATGCACCTTTATAACGTCCAATCGGTGTACGTACAGCATCTACAATAACGACTTCCGTCATTTTTTCACCACCTCTTTTTGCTCGCTATAGTCATAGACACCTTTCCCACTCTTTCTCCCTAAACGTCCAGCTTGGACATATTGTTCGAGCAGTGGTGCTGGGCGGTATTTTTCACCGAGCTTTTCATGTAAATAACGTAAATTATTTAGACGTGCATCAAGACCGACTAAATCGACCAATTCGAATGGCCCCATAGGATAATTCAAGCCGAGCTTAATCGCTTTATCGATGTCTTCCGGACTACCTAAACCTTCTTGTAACATGTAAAAGGCTTCATTACCAACAAGCGCACTAATACGACTTGTAACAAAACCTGGAAACTCATTAATGACGACAGTTTGTTTACCCATTTGTTTCGCAATTTCGCAAATAGTTCGGACCGTCTCATCACTTGTTTCCAAACCTCTAATCACCTCAACGAGTTCCATTTTATGGACAGGATTAAAGAAGTGCATCGCAATTGTTTGTTCAGGTCGCTTTGCATAGGAAGCAATTTCTGTCGGGCTCATTGTTGACGTATTTGTTGCAAATAAACAATGAGAGGATGCATACTGTTCCATCCGCTCAAAGACAGCTCGTTTAATGTCGCTTTTTTCGGGTACAGCTTCAATAATTAAGTCTGCTTCATTTGCGACAGTCGCTAAATCTGTTACATAAGTCAGACGTAACATCGCTTCTTGTACTTGTTGCGCTGTTAATTTTCCGCGTACAACGGATTTTTCGAATATGGAGTTGATTTCATTTTGAGCATTTTGTAACGCCTGTTCGTTTATGTCTATAATAGCTGTTTCGAAGCCACTAACTGCACTTACGTAGGCAATTCCACGTCCCATAACCCCTGATCCGATGACAATAACTTTTTTCATTTAAACTGCCTCCTTTATTGTGAAAACCATATACGAAGAGTGGAAATATCTCATCGCATATGGTTTTTGTCTTAGTTAGACGCCTAGTGGATTAAGTGGGCGGCTACCATAATATGAAATGATACTTTTTGTCTCTGTATATAAGTCTAATGTTTCGATACATAGTTCACGTCCGAAACCAGATTGCTTATACCCGCCAAACGGAGTACCCGGCATTGCAGAGAATGGACAATTGACCATCACGATTCCTGCTTGGATTTGATTGGCTACACGAGTAGCACGTGCACCGTCTTTTGACCAAACCGCTGAGCCTAAACCAAACTCAGAATCGTTCGCTAATCGAATTGCTTCTTTTTCATCGCTAAATGGCATGACAACCACGACTGGACCAAATATTTCTTCACAAACGACTTTCATGGATTGATTGACGTCAGCAATTATAGTTGGCTCATACCAGAAACCATTTTCAAAGCCCTCTACAGCTGCCACTTTGCCACCTGTTAAAATCGTTGCGCCCTCTTCAATGGCAGATTTTACATAGCAATCGATCGTATTTAATTGGTCTTGGTCGATAATTGCCCCCATATGAGTCCCTTTATCGAATGGATCACCTAGTTTTATCGCTTTTGTTTTCGCGACAAATTTCTCTAAAAACTCATCGTAAATGTCTTTGTGTACATATAAGCGTGAACGTGCTTCACAAGATTGGCCTGAGTTATAGAAAATGCCGTATAACGAGCCATCTACCGCTGCATCGATATCTGCATCTTCGAACACTAGATTTGGTGATTTTCCACCTAGCTCTAATGTAACGCGTTTTAATGTTTGTGAAGCTTTTTCCATAATGCCTTTGCCGACTGGCGTTGAACCTGTAAAGGCTACTTTATCGACTTGCTGATGTTCTACTAAGTAATTCCCTACATCTTTCCCTGATCCAGGAACGATGTTGACAACCCCGGCTGGTACACCTGCTTCTATGCAAATTTCACCTAACACGATTGCTGTCAAAGGCGTTAAAGATGCTGGTTTCACAATAACGGAGCAACCAACGGCAATGGCTGGAGCAATCTTCCAAGCAGCCATCATAAGTGGGTAATTCCAAGGAACAATTTGTGCACATACGCCAACAGGCTCTTTTTCCGTGTAGTTATGGAATTGACCCGGCATATTATTTACTGCTCCGCGATGACCAACAATCGCGCCTGCATAAAATTCGAAATCTTCTATTGCTTGGTTTACTTGACCCTGCGCTGTGCCAAGTGATTTTCCTGTATCCAGCATTTCTAGCTCGACGATTTCATTAAAACGAGAACGCATGATAGTAGCAATTTTATGAAGCACTTGTGCACGACGATTCACGGGATATTGTTTCCATTTACCGTGATCAAATGCTTCGCGAGCTGCTTGTACTGCACGTTCCGCATCTTCCTGTGAGGCTTTTGCGACAGTCGCTACGACTTCTCCTGTCGCAGGATTAATCGTTTGGAATGTCTCGCCTTTACTGCTCTCCACTTTTTCACCATTAATAATTAAATGATAAAAATCACGTTTCACTGAAACTTGCTCTTGTACTTGTTGTGCCATTGTCATTCACTCCTTTTTTATTGTCCGCTAAATTGAGGTTGTCTTTTTTCTGCAAATGCTTTCATACCTTCTTGGTGATCGTCTGTCGCTCCAGCAATACTTTGACTTTGTGCTTCGTAAGCAAGGAAATCTTCGAACTTTAAATGTTCTGCCGCCTTGATATTACGTTTAATAAGACCCATTGCTTTTGTCGGTAACTGGACAATCTGTTGAGCGAATGTATGCACATCCTCTTCAAATGTTTCGTTGCTATAAACAGCTGTTGCTAAGCCTAATTGCTTGGCTTCATCTGGTTTAATGCGTTGACCGAATATAGATATTTCAAGAGCTTTCGCGTCGCCTACTAATCGTTTTAAATAGTATAAATTCCCTGAATCAGGAATTAACCCTACATGGATGAAAGCATTCATAAAGAAGGACTTTTCTGCCATCACGCGAAAGTCGGCAGCAAGGGCTAAACTAAAACCAGCCCCCGCCGCTGCACCACTCACAGCTGCGATTATCGGTTTTTCACAGCTATGTAGTTGTTGTACCATTGGACCATAGTAATCTGTTAAAATATCACCAAGTTTAGTACCTTCATCAATAACCGAAAGATCTTGACCTGAACAAAATGCTCGCCCTTCACCACGTAGTACAATACAACGTACCGAATCATCTGTAGATGCTTGTTTGACAGCTGTACGAATTTCGTGATTCATCTGTGCCGTGAAAGCATTTAATGCGTCGGGACGATTTAATGAAATATACGCTACGGATTCTTTTAGTTCGTATTGAATCGTTTCAAACATAATTATCTCCCCTTAAAGTTCGCTTGACGTTTTTCAACGAATGCTTGCATGCCTTCTTTTTGATCTTCTGAAGAGAACAATACATAGAAATTTTTACGTTCAAACTGCATACCTTCGTAGAGCGAGTAGTCTACAGCTTTGTTGACTGCTTCCTTTATGAGTCGTAAAGCAAGGGCAGGTTTTTGCGCGAGCATCATCGCTGTTTTATGTGTTTCCTCTATTAATATTTCAGGCTGTACTATTTTGTTGATGACGCCATATGCGAGGGCTTCTTCGGCAGTAATCCGCGCCGCGCTCCAAATCCACTCTAATGCTTTTGTTCGCCCTACTAATTTTGTTAAGCGCTGTGTACCACCTGCGCCAGGCATTACACCAAGGTTTATTTCAGGGAAACTAAATTCTGTACCCTCTGCGGCAATTAATACATCGCAGCACAGGGCTAATTCAAAGCCACCTCCGAAAACAAACCCTTTAACACTACCGATAATAGGCTTTTTAATTTGCCCTATTCGATCCCAATCGGCGAATTGATTTAATAGCTCCAAACGAATCGTATTGTCTGCCGCCATCTCATCAATATCTGCACCGGATGAGAACGCTTTTCCATTTCCAGCTAAAACGATGACCTGTACGTGCTCATCACGATCAAACATTTCCATTGCCTGCACAATTTCACGTACCATTGCACGATTTAATGAATTGTATTGGCGAGGGCGGTTTAAGTAGATATACCCGATCCCACTGTCCATTGTTATTTCAATAAATGTGAATGCTGGCATTAGGCATCTTCACCGATTATTAGTGTGACGATATCGCTCGCAAAGCTCATTAAATCTTTACCAGATGCTTTCCCTTCTGGTGAACGTAGCCCAAGCTTTAAATCTTCTGCGCTATCATAGGTCATTTCACACATTAAGTAGTATGGCGTTTCTGTGCCCATCGGCGTTGAATTAAATTTTGTCACTTTCATTTCACGTAAGCCTGGGATTTTCGCAGTAATCGGAGTATGAACCTTTTCGTAATGCTCATCAAATGCAGCCTTATCAACTGGATGTTTATATAACGCGATTAATTTTGCCATAGTAAAATACGCTCCTTTGTCTACATCGAAGTAGAAATTAATTTCATTGCCTCAAATGGGTTTTTACAGCTTTTGCAATATAAAATACTGCGACACGCTGTTGGACCAAAAATATTTTCAAGTGTTACATACGTAGAGCCACAGTACGGGCAATCTACATGCCAAGAGCCATCTTCTTGTAAAAAACGAGGTGGTGGAGCAATACCAAATTGCTTTAGTCCTTCTCGTCCCTTCGCTGTTACTCGATCCGAAGTCCAGGTAGGATTATTTATAAACACGACACTTACTTCACGAACGTCTTCTAGTTGTTCGATTGCTTTTTTTATATTTTGTTGAATGATTGTCAGTGCAGGACATCCTGAAAATGTTGGTAGCACTTCAATACGGATATGGCCATCATTCACTTGCACACGTTCAACCATGCCAAGGTCAATAATACTCACCGTATCAATTTCTGGGTCCTTCACTGTATCGAGCACCTCATAGATGTGCGCTTCGTGCAGATCAGTAGTTGGCATCGTTTCCCTCCTTACCAGCTTGCCGCTAAATCAGAACGATACACCTCTGACATCGTTTCGATTGCCGATGTTAAATCGTCTGTATGTTGCCCGTTGCGACCATTGATCTTCGGTGCAGGTAGTCCAGGTATTGTGATTTCTACCGCTTCAAAAGTTGGTGTTACAATAGCCAACCAACGTTCTTTTATGGCAGCTTCTGACTCGATTAATTCACATGCTGCTAGATGCGTAGCGGACTTGCCAAAAGCCAATAAATCACCAGCATCCTTTATCACTTCCTGTAATGCTATCATCATGCGGGAACGTGATTCCTCTGTTGCTGTACATAATTGAGTAAACCATGTTGTCCAATGCATCTGATGATAATAAAGCTCCGTACTAATTTTCACAGCCACTTCTCGGATAGGGGCATAACTACTCGCTTTTAGCGCATCCATTTTCGCTTTTTTCGCCGTTGTATAAACAAAATTGCGTGCGATGGCGTAACCCCAGTCGTAATTCGGTGCTTCCTTGTAGTAACCTTCTCCATTCGGTCGTTCTACAAGTAAACTATTACAACGCTCCTCTTTAGGTCGAAGCTGTGCTAACGAGTCTGAAATACCTTCACCAAGTTCTTCTAAAAGTGTGTAAAATAATTTCGCATGCCCCATCGTATCTTGTGTAATGGATGAAAACGCTACGTCTTCCTCAATATGCGGCGCTAACCCAAGCCACTCGGAGCCACGATATGAAAATAAATAATCATCGTCCGCTAATTGATAAAGTAACGTAATGACTGCTTTTTTATATTCAGGCGTTACTTCGTTATTCATTTTCCTTACCCCCTCCTGCCCAAGATAGGATTTCTTTTTCATCCAACATGACTTGTTCATAGTGACGCCATTTTTTCTTTAAATAGCCATAGCCCTTTGTTGTACGGTAATCTTTATTGTCTAGGCGTTGCAGCGCTTGTTTACTGTCTTGAGTTAGACCGTGTAAATGTTTGCGATTGACGACCCAAATGTCCACTACTGGCTCCCGACGCATAAAGTTTTCCTGTGCCATAATTAGCGCCATTTCTCCATTCGGCGCTAAGAGACTAAACTGATGTTGAAAATTTGATGTTGGTGTTCGTTTACTAAATACTTCAAATTCTTGATAGAAAGATTGCTTTTTCATGATGCTCCTCCTCTCTCTACTAGTTAATTTACTAGAGCCGTTAATGCTTCCCGTACCCAAGCATTATTTTCGTAAGATGAACGACGAAGTGCTAAGCGTTCTTGTGAGCATGGACCTTCGTTGCGCTGGATTTTTTTGAAATATTCCCAGTTTGGCTCTTGGTAAATCCATTTATTTTGTGCTTCATCAAAGTGCAAAGTTGAGTCTGGCACAGTTAAACCGATCGATTGAATACGAGGAATATATTTTGTTAAGAAATTTTGTCTTAACTCCTCATTCGTTAAGACACGAATTTTATATTTAATCGTTAGATCTTGTTTACTAGTACCTGTTGTATCTTTTGTTGCTGGGCCAAAGAAAAATAACAATGATTCCCACCAACGATTTAACGCATCTTGTACAAGTGCACGTTGTTCCGGTGTGCCTTCTGCTAATGCCATAATAATGGCTTCACCGTGTTGTGCATGGAATACTTCTTCCGCACAAATACGTTGCAAGGCACGCGCATAAGGTCCGTATGAAGAACCTAACATGTTTGTTTGCGAAATAATGGCAGCGCCGTCAACAAGCCAGCCGATTAACCCCGCATCCCCCCATGATTTTGCTTCCATATGGAATACGTTGTGGAATTTGAGGCGTCCTTCGAATAAATCAATCATTAAATCGCCGCGATTTTTACCATATGGCTTAAGTAAATCTTCTGCTACGCGTAATAATAATTGACCATGCCCCATCTCATCTTGAACCTTTGCCATAATTCCTAACTTACGATATAAAGTCGGTGCTTTCGGAACCCATTCTTTTTCAGGTAGAGCGCCCATAATTTCACTAATACCATGCATTGAAATTAATTTGATTAGCGCTAAGCGGTATTCTTCTGGCATCCAATCATCTACTTCAATCTTCTCTCCAGCAGCAATACGCGCCTCAAATTGCTGCTGTAATTCTTGTTCAGATAATTGTGTAACGACACTCATAGTAAAAGCCTCCTTATATAACCAATTTCCGATAATCGTTACTATTATGTTATGTTGTAGTGCAAAAAAATCACACTTCCAACAAGACCTTATTATTATTTGCTACTTTAATGGATTCTGTTGGACAGCCTTCCATTGCATCCTCTAAATCATCATATAAATCAATCGGAACTTCTTGGCAACCTTGGTTATTGTCTAAAATAACAAATGCAATTCCTTCGTCATTATAATCAAAAATATCCGGTGCCGATGCGCCACATGCACCACAAGCAATACATGTATCTTGATCTACTCTAGTGAATTTCGCCATGTACTCACTCCTTTCACAAACTACAGCATTAGGAAAGCTGTTTCTTTTTTTCTTCCATTACACTCGTACTATGCAACGGCTGCACTTTCGATGTTGGGTCAATATATACTTTCGCATTACTAATTGCCGTAGGTGCCTCTCCGAAACCACTGACAATTAATTTTACTTTCCCATCATATGTGCAAATATCACCTGCCGCATAAATACCTGGAATGTTCGTTTCCATTCGAGAATTAACGACGATGGAGTTTTTACTAATTTCTAAGCCCCAGTCTTTAATAGCACCTAAAGAGGAAACAAAACCAAAGTTCACGATAATATCATCGACTCCATAGATGGGCTGTTGTGTTTCGTCTTTTGCATGCTTTAATTTCACATGTGTAATGTGCTCTTCCCCTATTAATTCTTTAGGTACATAAGGTGTAATCACTTCAACTGAAGATTGCATTAAGTTTTCTACACTATGTTCATGTGCACGAAATTTATCACGTCTGTGGACTATAGAGACCTTTTTAGCAATTGGTTCTAGCATCATTGCCCAATCAACCGCTGAATCACCGCCACCAAAAACCATCACGTTACGATCTTTAAACGCATTGAGGTCATTAATGAAGTAGTGTAAATTATGTTGTGCATACTTGTCTTCCCCATCAAACTCTAGCGTACGAACTTTAAACGCACCGTTTCCGGCAGTGATTAGTATTGTTCGTGAATAATGAGTACCCGTAGTCGTGACAAGTTTGAAAATACCGTTTACATCTTTTTCGATTGTTTGTACAGATTCATTCGTACAAACATCAACTGGGAAAGTATTCATTTGCTGTTTTAAATTATAAATAAGATCTTGCGCGCGAATTTTCGGAAAACCCGCAATATCATAAATATATTTTTCTGGATAAAGTGCCGCTAATTGGCCGCCCAGCTGAGGAAGACTTTCGATTATTTTGACGCTCATGCCTCGCATACCACCATAGAAGGCAGCAAACATACCAACAGGACCCCCACCTATAATGGTCACATCATTTATTTGCTCAGTATCTATCATTGAAGAACCCCCTTCTGTTCTTTTCTTCTATCAATGATACGAATTGCTTTTCCTTCAGAGCGTGGAATAGTACCAATATTTTCAATGACCAGACTTACAGAAATTAAACAGGCATTTTTTAAATCGTGCTTGATTTCCTTTGTCAGTAATTGAATTAGCGGATGATTTAGATCACCTTTTACTTTTTCATATAGTTTTGGCGTTAACTCCACATGGAGTTCGATCGCATCCATATTGCCCTTTTTCAACAAATGGATTTGATAATGCGGTGCCAAACCTTCAATTTGTAACAACTCACGCTCGATTTCAGACGGGAAGACATTGACGCCACGAATAATTAACATGTCATCCGTTCGTCCTTTCACACGCGCCATCCGCATAGTTGTCCGTCCACATTTACATTTTTCACGTGTAATCGATGTAATATCACCTGTACGATAACGAATAATTGGTAGCGCTTCCTTTGTTAAACTAGTAATAACCAATTCACCATCTTCACCGTCAGCTACAGGTTCTAATGTATCTGGATCGATAATTTCTACGAAGAAATGGTCTTCTGCAATATGTAAACCATCTTGTGCTTCATAGCATTCAACCGAAACACCAGGACCCATCACTTCACTTAAACCGTAAATATCCATTGCACGAATTTTTAATTTATCTTCTATCGCACGACGCATTTCCTCTGACCAAGGCTCTGCACCAAAAATTCCATATTCAATCCCGTTCATCGCTGGATCAATGCCCATTTCCTCCATCTTTTCAGCGATGTTCAGAATATAAGAAGGTGTACCTGCGATGCCTCGCGGTTTAAAATCTTCAATTAATGTAATTTGACGTTCTGTATTTCCTCCTGAGACTGGTACAACGGCCGCTCCTAATGTTTCAGCTCCGTAGTGTAAACCTATCCCACCAGTAAATAGACCGTATCCATATGCATTATGAAAAATATCTGATTTGCGTCCCCCTGCGGTAACAATAGCGCGAGCTAAAAGTCCCGACCACATATCGATATCATTTTTTGTATACCCGACAATTGTTGGTTTTCCACTAGTTCCCGAAGAACCATGAATGCGCACTACATCATCCATCGGTACTGCGAAAAGCTTAAATGGATATTGCTCACGTAAATTTATTTTTTTCGTAAATGGCAATTTGCGAATATCTTCTAACCTTTGAATATCAGCCGGCTTTACCCCGAGCTGATCAAACTGTTCCTTGTAGAAAGGTGTGTTGTTATAGACATTTTCAACCGTTGCTTTTAAACGCTCTAGTTGAATCCTTGCCATTTCTCCCCTTGAAGCTGTTTCTATTTCTAGATGATACATTTTCCTAGCCCCCCTTATGCTATTCCAATTCGGTACAACTATATTTATCTTTGTGTAACAAATAAATTACGAGAGTTTGTATTCCGTAATTAATTTTACGATAAACTTATTTGTCCGAATTGTCAATATATTTTATTTTCTCTATTTTGTGTAATTAATTAATTCGATTTTAGATGATTTATCTTAGTTGAAATTCATGTTGAAATACAAAGAGAAATACATTAGAAACCTTTTAAATCCGCCATTAATCAAGGATAATCAAACGTAATTACAAAAAATAATCGAAAATTTAAAATAATTTTACAAAAATACGTTAATCCATTTACTTTCCAAATAATAGATGTTAAATTATTTTTATATTTCACTTTAATATCATTCGTTTTTATTTTGTATTAATGATATGGATATAAATCACAAACAGACGAATGGCAAACTACATGCAAAGGGGAGTTTACGATGACGTTAACAGAAGCTCAACAACACGAAAAACACTATGACGAAATTTTTGAAGCGTTAAAACAGGAACCATTCGCAAATTATTTAGGGATGGAGTTAGTAGAATTAAAAGCAGGGTATGCAAAAGTCACACTTTCTCCAACACTCCACATGCTAAACACTCATGGTACTGTACATGGAGGGATCATTTTTTCTTTAGCAGACTACGCTTTCGCAGCAGCTAGTAATTCTTACGGTACAACAGCTGTCGGTGTTACGAATACCATACATTACATGAGCGCAGGCTTGGCAGAACACCAACTAACAGCGATCGCTGAAGAAGTTAAAAAAACTCGTCGTTTAGCCTGGTATCGTATTAATGTTTGGAGCAACGATGAATTATGTGCAACAATGGAAGCAATGGTTTATCGTAAAAATGAAAATTTCATCCAATAATAAAAGATGTGAGAGCCTTTTAAGCTTTAATTAGGTTTCTCATATCTTTTTTAACACGCGAAAATCCCTCACTAGTTACTAGAAGCCCTTCATGTAACTAGGAGGAATCTTTGACGAAGCTAATTTATACCTGTATTCCATCTTTCGATTTTGTCTGCGGTTTACCGAAGTATGCTTCTTGGATTTTCGGGTCATTCAACAACTCTTGTGCTGTACCTGAAATGGCCATCTTACCATGAGCTAAAACGCAGGCACGGTCAGCCACCTTCAATGCAGCTTTCACGTTCTGCTCGACCAAAATGATCGTGACACCACGTTCATCGCATAATCTCCGTAATATATTCATAATGTCTTTGACAATTAGCGGAGCGAGTCCTAATGACGGTTCATCCAGCATCAAAACTTTCGGATTGGCCATTAAACCTCGACCTATGGCCACCATTTGCTGTTCTCCTCCTGAAAGTAATCCACCTGGGCGATTAAGCATTTGCTTCAAGCGTGGAAATAATTCCACAATTTCCTCATAGTCTCGATGCACCGTTTTCTTGTCTTTACTATAGCGATGATAAGCACCGAGCATCAGATTGTCCTTGACAGTTAATGAAGAAAAAATTTGTCTTCGCTCTGGCACTAAACAAATCCCGTTAGCAACTGTCTTTTGTACACCATCTTTCGTAATATCTAATCCTTTGAATTCAATTTTTCCTTCACTCGGTGAATAGACACCCGCTAATGTACCAAGGAGTGTACTTTTCCCGGCACCATTTGACCCGACAATTGATAGTAACTCGCCTTCTAATAGTTCGAAATCAATACCTTCTAGTACATGTAAATGGCCATGATAGGTATGTAAATTTTCGATTTTAAGCATATGCCACACCTTCTTCCGCTTCATCATCGCCTAAATACGCTGCCACAACCTTCGGATTTTTGTAAATCTCTTCTGGTGTACCTTCTCCAATCTTGACCCCGTTATCTACAACAACTAAACGATCTGAAATCGACATAACCGTTTCCATATCATGTTCGACGAATAAAAAAGTCATGCCCTCTGCGCGCATTTTTAAAATGACTTCGACTAATTGCCTTGATTCCTCAGCGTTCAGACCTGCCATTGGCTCATCTAATAAAATGAGTTGCGGTTTGGAAATAGCTGCACGTGCAATTTCAAGGAGTCGCTGACTGCCATAAGGTAATTTATCGGACATTTCATAGGCAAACTCAGCAATTCCTACATCCTTTAAACATTGCAACGCTCTTTCCATTGTCCGAACTTCTTCTTTAACGACAGTCGGTAAGCGTAGTCCAGCCGTTAAAATATTTGTTTTCATCGCAATATGCGCACCGGTCATTACATTCTCAATGACTGTCATATTATCGAATACTTCTAAGTTCTGAAATGTTCTTGTGATACCTGCTTGTGCAATTTGATGAGGCTTTTTTCGCGTTAACCGTTTGCCTTGGAAATAGACATTCCCTGATGAACTTGGCAATACACCTGTAATCATATTGAAAAGTGTTGTTTTACCTGCACCGTTAGGACCAATAACAGCGAATATTTCACCTCTATTAATAGTGAAGGATACATTGTCTACAGCAACTACCCCTCCGAACACTTTCGTTAAGTTTTCTACACGTAAGATCAGCTCATTGTTAGTCATTTGTTTTACCTCCAGTAGCACGTGTGTCGATGGAGAACGCGATCGGTGTAGAGCGTTCTTTCTTGTGAAGCTTTCCGGTAATTTTCATAAATTGAGGGACTAATCCATTCGGCATATAAATTAAAGTTAACACGAGCAATAAACCGAAGAAGACGATTTCGAACTCCCCTCCTACGTTAGGTAAGATGACTGGTACATAATGTTTTAATAGTTCACCAAGTAAAACATAAGTAGCCGAACCGACAATGGCACCCCAAATATTAGTTGATCCACCGATAATAACCATGATTAATAAATAAATTGACGTATTAGCTGTAAATAAATCCGGATTAATAAATGAGACATAGTGTGCTAGGAGCGAACCAGAAATGGATGTGAAAATAGCGCTTATTACAAAGATTTGTAGTTTATATTTCATTAAATTCACACCAACGGCATCCGCTGCAATTTCACTCCCCTCAATCGAACGTAAGCCACGTCCAACTCTTGAGTGAATAATATTGCGTGAGAAAATGAGAGCCATAAATACAAATAGCCAAATAAGATAGAAGTAACTTTGATCTGTCATAAATTCAAAGCCGAATAAACTGATACTCGGTATACCGAAGAAGCCATTCGAGCCACCTGTAATCGATGTTAATTCTTTAAAGGCCGTGTAAACAATAATCCCAAACCCTAGTGTTGCTAACGCTAAATAATAGCCTTTTAACTTAAATGTAGGAATACCGATTAATAAAGCAACAAGTGCAGAAATAAGTGCACCTACTACGATCGCTAACCAAGGAGATAAACCTACTGTTGCTGTCATATAAGCAGATGTGTAGGCACCAATGCCATAAAAAGCCGCATGCCCTAGTGAAATTTGTCCAGCGTAGCCTGTTAGCATCGTTAAACCTATACATACTAATGCATAAAACCCAATCATCGTAAAAATAGCGAGTGTATAATTAGATCCAACTAACGGAAGACAAAATAGTAGCGCGAAAAAAATGCCTGGTCCAACTAAGCTGTTATTGTAGATCAGCTTTAAGTGTTTTTTATCCATCGTTGCAGCCTCCTTACACACGTTTTCCAGAAGCTTTAGCAAATAGACCTTCTGGTTTTATAAATAAAATTAATAACAATAAAGAGAAACTCACCACATCTTTTAATCCTGAAGACCATAATCCCTCTGTAAACGCCTCAATAATGCCAATTAGAAAGGCACCCGCAATTGCCGCTGGGGCATTTGTTAAACCACCAACAACTGCTGCTACAAACGCTTTTATGCCAAGCATCATCCCCATATCGTAGGATGCACCGGAAATAGGTGCGATCACTGTACCTGCTAGTGCCCCTAACCCAGCACTTACCACAACAGCAAGCAATGACATTTTATTTGGATTAATACCCATTAAACGCGCAGCAAACGGATTTACAACGCAAGCGGTTAATGATTTTCCTGTAAACGTATAGTTAAAGAAGTACATCATCACGATTAAAATAACGATTGACAGGCCAATCGCCCATAGATTTTGTGGAAGTAAGACGGCTTCTAAAAATTCAATAGGTGTATTATCCGTAAACGGCGGTAATGTTTGGGCTTGTGTTCCCCAAATTAAAATCGCAATACCTCGGAAGGCAATCGATACGCCAATTGTAATGATAATGAGTGTTGTCATGGATGATTTACGAGCTGTATGAATGGCCGTTCGCTCAAATACAGCACCAATCGCCGCCACAATGACGATACTTAAAATAATGGCTAACCATAAGGGTAGATTTGCCTTTACAAGTGAAATACTAATTAAAGCACCAAACATCGCAAATTCACCTTGTGCAAAGTTAAGTATGCCGGTCACGTTATAGATAATGACGAATCCAACCGCAATTAATGCGTAAATGGCTCCTATTGTTAAACCTGAAAATAATAATTGCAACATTTGAGAGAATATTTCCATACTGTCGTTCACTCCATTTCTTTTCGAGATTACTAAGCTGATAATGAATGAACAGTGATGGAAAGACACCACTGTTCATTGGATTTGTATTATTTTTTTAGTCTTCTAAAGTCCATTTACCATCAACAATTCGTACCATCGCAAAACTATCTGGGCTTAATCCCATATGATTATCTGCATTAATGTTAAATACGCCTGTCAGACCTACATATTCACCTAGCTCTTGCTCAATGTAATCACGGAGTGCAGCGCTATCACTGCCTTTTGCTTCGATTGCTTTTGTCGCAATCGCGAAAGCATCTGCTGCATATGCACCGAATGTACTTGCTGGTTTATTGTATTTAGCTGTAAACGCTTCGTTATACGCTTTTAATAATTCTTTTTGTGGATTTGAATCCTCCAATTTATCCGCTACTAATAATTTCCCCGTCGGCAAGACCACATCGTTAGCTGCAGCACCGGCTACTTCGATAAATTGGTCCGTTGCAACGCCATGACTTGCAAGAACTGGTATATCTAGCCCTAATTCACGAATATTTTTAATCACTACCGCAGACTCTTGCACTGTTCCCCAAACAATAATGGCATCTGGACTTTCTTTTTTCACACGAGTTAACAGAGGTTTTGCATCTTTCACTGTCGCCTCGAATTCATCTTCAATAACTGGTTCCACACCGTAATCTGCTGCGTGTTTACCAAATTCTTCATGAGCACCAGTTCCATAAGAATTCGCAACGTTCAACCAGGCAACTTTCGTTAAATCATTCTCTTTTAAATATTGTAAAATCCGCTCCACTGCTTGTTGATCGTCTTGTGGCATTTTGAATACCCATTTTCGTGCTTGTCCATCTTCCGTCATGTAAATTTGTTTACTGGCAGCAACTGAAATGTAAGGCACTTGATTTTGCTCTGCCAGAGGTAACATCGCTAAAGAGTTCCCACTTGTCGTGCCTCCGATAACGATTGATACTTTGTCTTGTGTTAACGCTTTTTTCATGGCAAGAATAGCTTCATTTTGGTCAGATTTATCATCATATGTGACTAAATCGATTTTTCGACCGTTAATGCCACCATCCGCATTTTTTTGATCGACTAGCATTTTAAGCGTTTGCATCTCCGGTTCCCCTAGAGCGGCCGCCCCACCAGATGCTGAGAAAATTCCTGCCATTTTAATTGAATCACCTGAAGTATCTGTACCTGAACTAGCGGATGATGCATCACCTTTTCGATCAGATGATGAACTACAGGCCGCCAACACTAATACACCCATTAATAGGAAAAGAGACAATAAAGTCTTTTTCATAAAGCACTACACCCCTTCATTATTTTTATACCTATAAAACCGCATCTCCTTATCAATTATGCCTCGGCATAATTGTGTCCTGAATCGACTTTGTGCAAGCACAAAGAACCCCTTTTCGATTCCGTGACATCCGCCGGAGGCATTAACTTCTTTCAGCGGATATTTTGCCGAAAGAAGTTAAAATGACGGTATGTATAGCCAAACAGTGTAACAAAAAATTTGCAGAAACAATAAAACAAATAAGATAAAAATAGATTATTGCAGACTAAACGATACCTAAAGTAGATATTCGTGTTTTTAGTTAATCAAAAGAATAGCATGTATGTTAAAAAATGATAAATACCAAAAATATATATTTTAAATCGTTATATATACATTTTTGGTATACCCGTATTCTAATTGTTATATATTTTTCATCAAAATTATGTAATTTAATTTCCTGTGAAACCCTTGCTATTTCTAGGTTTCTTCACAATACTTATCTAAAAAATCAGAAATATCTTACAAATTTAACGAAAACACTCTAAAAAATGTTACTATACAGAATAAGTATACGAATTGAATAAACTAGTGGATTTTAAGTATAGGGGTGAAAAAGATGGATTTAAGACAATTAAATTATTTCATTACAATCGTTGAAGAAAAACAAATTACAAAAGCTGCAAAAAAGCTTCATATGGCACAACCGCCACTTAGCAATCAATTGAAAGTGATGGAGGAAGAATTAAACTGCAAACTATTCGATCGAAATGGTAGAACATTAGAACTTACTGAACCTGGAAAGATTTTATATGAAAAAGGCAAAACATTATTAGCTAATTTCGAAGATACGATTTCGGAAATAAAAGAAGTTGGAGAAGGGCTAAGGGGGGTATTATCGATTGGTGCAGATCAAACTTGTTTATCTTACTTACCTGAAAAAATTAAACGGATGCGTGAAAGATACCCTAATTTAAACTTCAAAATTATTGAAGGAGATACATTTTTCTTAACAAATAGTCTTTTAAATAAAGAAATCGATTTAGCTATACTGCAACAACCGATTGAAGATGAAAATTTCTCTTCGATCGGGTTAGCATTAAAGGAGTTTGTACTTGCCACACCTGCACAATGGCATTTACCGAACCCTATTCAAATGGAAGACTTAAAAGATTTACCGTTTCTTTCTTTTTATCGTCATCGTAGTTGTAGTACGTTTCGCATTATTATCGATGAATTTAAAAGTCACGGGTTTGAGCCTAATATTATTTGTGAGTGTATTGATATTGCGATGGTTATTTCGTTAATAAGTGAAGGTTTGGGGATCACTATTTTACCGAAAACGAGTCTCGATAAATTTTTAATTAAAGGTATTAACATCATTAAATTTGCTAATTGTAATATCCATTCTAAAGCGAACATTGTTTGGCCAAAAGATCGCTATTTAGCAAAGCACACGATGAATTTTTTACAATTATTTAAGGAAGAAACTCATATACTAGCTCGCGAAACAATCCGCCAGAGCCAAGGCGTTTAACAGGGAGGTTTATGCTTTGGCAATTGACAATCTAAGAGAATAGTAAATGGTACTCCCGGTTCAACTTTAACCGGGAGCTTTTTGTTATTTTACATACTTCAAATAATTTTTAACAAAATCTACAACGTAATGCACTTCTTCATCTGTCATTTTTAATAACTTGCTAACTTTTTGTATTTTTGCTGGTGATTTTAAATGTTCACGCACTTGATCAATCCACATATATTTACACTTTCGGGGATTTACACTATTTCTAATCTGTTTGAAGCGACGATAAGCATAGCGAGCAAATGCATTTAACATTTCTCGCTCCTGCTCATCTCTTACTAGTTTATTTGCGACCCTATCGATCACTTCTGTATCAAAAGTCCATGCACCATCTGTTATTTGCATATTACCACCTCTTCAGTTCCGTAAAGTTGATCACAAACATGACTGCGGTATTCGAATGCCCTCATTCTATTCACTCTCTATTAGATGCATAAGAAAAAGCCACACCTAGTTAGATGTGACCTCTTTTTGGATTTTTTAAATAATCAATAGCAAGACAACTTGATTAATTTTAGGGTCAAAATGATCCCTAACATGTTTTATTCTTCAAATGATAAGTTTGTCGGACCTTCTAAAAGATAGTTCTCAAAACTAATATGGGTTGTAGGGGTATCGTTATCTACTATCTCAAAATTAAGCCCATCCAGCCAAACTTCCCCTTTTCCAGTTAGTAAAATACCGAACGATACTATTGCACTGTTTTCTGGGACATCAAGAACGATAGAATACTGATTCCAACTATTTGTACCAATAATTGGTCTGTTACTCATATTATCGAATTGTAGGATATCCTCTGATGCACTATCAACGCGCATCCAAAGTCCCGAGAATTGTTTTACATTATTCGTTTTAATAAATCCAGAAAGTTTAACTCTCTTCCCTCTAAATTCATCAGCCTTGAATTGTTGCATCATTGTTGCAAATTCGTCTGGAGCTTGAACAGTTTTAGATGTTAAATAGCCCGATGCTTTTCCTTGATGTACATTTTTTTGATCTACTCCTATTTCGTAATTATAAGGATGACTTCCACTGATGAACCAGCCTTTAATTTTTTCTTCCATTATTGATTCCTCCTTGTTTTTCCTCATAGTTCCCATTACTTTTCTGTATTGCCCTGGTGGCAAACTGTACAATTTTTTGAAAGCACGTGTAAAGGTTTCTTGTGACTCAAATTGATAATAGAATGCGATATCAATAATTCTTTCATCAGTATTGAGAAGTGTACTTGCCGCATTTGCAAGTCTCCTCATTCGGATATATTCTGAGACAGACATTCCCACAGAAGTTTGAAAAATCCTGTGAAAATGATATTTTGAAAATCCTGTAACCTCATCAATATCATTAGCGGAAATTTGCTCATGTAAATGAGATTCTATCCAATCTATTGTTTTTTGAATGATCCATTCATATTTCAACGGTATTACACCTCCCTTTCATTTATTATCATATCGAATAATAATGAATGATTTTTGATTTTTCTTGCGATGTTTTTCCAAAATAGAAATATATATACAAAATATCTCATTCAAAACGTTTGCTGCTATTTATTTATACATACATCTTACAATTGGCTCATTACCATAACGTGTGGTTGATTTCCGTTCCGATTGGGGGGCGTCTGATGAGCATCTTCACTCGCGTAGCTCGCTCCATCGTCTCATCTGTGACGCTGTGTATCTGACCCCAAGGAGTCGCCCAGCCTCCACTCAACTTATATACAAAGCATATATCCCAACAAATATCACTAGCAACTTTTGGTAAATAATCTTATAATTGTTAAAATGGAATTGTAATGGTTTAAAATAAGATAAAAAGGGAAGAAGCATATGAACAATCAAATTTATGCGAACTGGAACGGGCATCATGTTAAACTAACGTGGCTACCACATAAGAAAATTGACGATTACAGCAACGTAACAAGTGTACATGGCGTTTGTTTTTATAATGGGAATGTTTTGTTAGTTCATGTAGACGGAAGAGGATTTAACTTTCCTGGAGGTCATATAGAAAAAAGAGAAACACCTGAAGATACAATGCATAGAGAAGCATTTGAAGAAGGTTATGTACAGGGTCATATCAACTATATTGGCGCAATAGAAGTCAGTCACGAAGAGAATCCTTTATTTAATGCTGCTGGTAAGTACCCTTTAATCGGATATCAAATGTTTTATAGGATCGATATTCAAAAGTGCCTCCCTTTTCTTCGAGAGCATGAAACGATTACACGCATTTGGGTTGAGCCCGAAGAAGTAGCTTATGTAATCAATGACCATGAGATTTCACAATTAATCATACAAGAAGCTGTAAATAGCAAATTTCCTTCCCCTATAGACTAGCAACCCATTCACAATAGCACTCCTTTTAGGTTCAGTTAGGAGGTTGGTTCATGAGGTATTTAATAGGCTTTTTCGGTGTTTTAATTATTTTATTTGGAAGTTTGTTAATGAGCATCACAAACGAAACCTTTTTAATAAGAAATATTCTTTATAAACTTTTTGGAGCAATTCTATTAGTTGTAGGAATTTGGGTTTTACAGAAGCAAATTCATCGCAAAAAACAATAAAAAAGGGTTATACGATAAACTTGCCACTGAAAATCCTATAAGATAACTCTCCCAGTCGCAATTTTTGACTGAGAGAGTTAATTACTTTCTTCCCACTTTTAATCCCATCTATCAATCTTAATGACTCTAGTAGCATTATTTGTTGTTACTTTAACTGTTAAATTCCATTCATGATCTTTTGAATATCCCACACCACAAGCTGTTGCATGCTCGTTACCTTCAATTGGTGTACTAGCAGTATAGGCTTCTAGCGTTTTTCTAATTTGTCTTAAGTCAGCTTTAAGCGTTTCATTAAAGAATCCTCTACCTTTTCCTTCCGAAGTGTCCTTTACGCCATCCAATAGAAAGAAAATATGACTTCCAGAATGTGAGATCGGCTCTTCCCCCCATAAATTTGGCGAAGTTGTAATACCATTGACCTTCACAAAATTATTTATTTGAACAGTCCATGAATCATCACTAGCGTATGAATGGCTACTAATATTCGGCTGACGCCCTTTGACATAATCAAATTCAAATACATCCGTTACATAACCAGTCCCACCAGCAACACCGATAAATGAGTAGGTTTTCCCGTTTACTTCGAGTTCGACTTTGAACGGCGTACTTCCATTTCCTCTTTCACAATAATTATGAACATAAAATCTATAATGACCAACCGGTGCATTTTCACTCCACCTAATATTTTCTACAGGGGAAGGATTTCTATGATGACCACCATTCATATCAATATCTAAAAATCCACCGAATTTATCACTTTTATCTCCATAGTAGATGTGGTCCCCTTTTGGTGTTAGGCAATGTAGATCTAAGTCGGTATAGCCTTCCCATATTAATGAAGCTCGAATTTCATTATTCTCATATCTTCCACCAGCACTTTCTACTCTCCTTTTAATTTCGCCATCAATTCCTCCGTGGTAATACCAACTAAATGTATTGTTCCATTGTAAAATATTTGGCGCCGCTTCATCAGACGCAGTTACTACTGCCATAAAACGACTAGGATTATCGACTAATACTTCCATATTTTCAGCCGTTGGTAGAATAGTTCGTTGGAATTTTTCCCACGTCATCACAGTGCTCGGGAGAGATACTTTTGATTTGGCTTTTTCCCTAGGAAGAATGTTTGAAAATATGCCCTTCTTTTGTTCAACAACTTTAGGTTCAGTTTGATTTTTCCACAGAAATGACGGAATCTCTTCAAAAGTGGCATATCTTCTTCGCAAAGAATTAGCAATTCCTAATTTTTCAACAATTTTTTCTGCTTCAACAATTGCATTTTGCGTTGGAGCAGCTTGTGAGCGCATGTAATTCGCTGGATTCATCTTCTCTGCAAAACGACGAGCAACCGATTCAACGGACATTCCTGAAGCTATGTCATCTAATAATGTACCGATCATCGAACTTCTTACATGACAGAAGCCAACAGGAGCTGTCGCAACTGCTAACCAAACTAGATTTGTTTTCTGATTATTGTTTCCTACGCTATTTCGTTTGTCCTGCAATGATTTAAACCATTCTGCAATTCCTAATACTCTATCTGAACGGTATAATGCTTCTGATTGTAATAAAACTACTGCTTGTTCCACTGTCTCGATCGTATATTCAATCAATGCATTTGATAGCATCTTGAATTCTTCTAACTTCTCAGCCATCACTTGTCCCGCAGTTTGTATTCTAGAGTGGTTCACCATTTCTTCAGGAACTACAACGGATAAATGATTCCACTTTCCAGTATGAGGCTTTCCTAATACTGGGGAGTTTGAAATAAATACACCAATAACTTTTGAATTTAAAACTTCTGCTTTCATTGCTAAAACAGCAGCTTTAAAAAATGGAGGTGCCATATCCTCATCCCATATAGCAGATGCCATAATGCCATTTTCATCAATCGTTACAAGACCACCAAATCGCTCAATAAAATGTCTACAAGCGCTACAAGTATAATGTTGTCTAGCTTCTACTGGTAAATTATCTACATACAAATCAAACAGACCTTGAACATTTGTTTTAAATAATTTTTTACTACTAATTGCTTCATCAAAATAGCTTTTTAAATTTTGCTGGAATTCAGGATATCTATCATTCTCATTATTATAAACATTAGTTGCTATGTTTACATTCTCTTTCAATTTTCAACATCTCCTTAGTCTATTCAACTATGCCACGGCAGCAGCATGGGGGTTTTGCGCGATAGCGAAGCGGCAGCAGCATGGGGTTTTGCGCGATAGCGAAGCGGCAGCAGCATGGGGTTTTTGCGCGATAGCGAAGCGGTAATGGTTTTTTTGAAGACTTCTATAGATGACATTTCACTTTCGTAACAAAACATTTACTGAAATAATCTAAATTTCCTTCATATGTAATTTATTCTATTATACATATAAAATGTCTAGGATAGTAATTGAAATTGGTTTATATGATGGCAGTAATTTCTTGCAAATTTGTACGGTACTTCGAAGCGACTTGAAAAGAAATTTTTATTTATGAGGAAGAGTGCAGAAAAATTTTACATACCTCTTTTTCGAATGGATAAAGTACCAATACAAGTTTTTAGATCTCGGGTATCACTAGCGATGTTGCCTACTTAAATCATCTTAAAATAATAAGGAGAGCATATAGATGTAATTTACACAAAATCTATAAACATACAGTAGTCCCTTGCAACTTAAATTTTTTTAATCTAATTCACAGGCATCTCACTATACAAACATAGCTACCAAATCATATTAATAGTAGTGTAAAGCTAACTTAGCTTTGCCCTCCTAGTTTGTGGTTTAGGGTCACTTAGGTTCGAGTGACCCTTTTTTTACGTCTCTCTCATGGTTATCCAAATATCCCGATTTTATCTTGGCGATACTGCAAATTTTGGAGCGATTTTGATTTTACATATAGAGGTGCTTTAATTGACTGCATTTGGAAAATACTTATATATCGCTTTCTTTGTAACATTGTTTTTATTTTCAACGGTTTGGGTTTATTCTAGAGATGGTAATTTGGCTTTGCTTAATAACTTTTTCTACTCCTTATAGGTAGTAATTTTTATTTTCATGGCATCATTGCTTCTTAGAAGTAAAAATGATGAAACGAAAAAAAGCTAAAAAACAGAAGCTGATTAAAATTCTAATTAACTTTTTTGCTGCACATTTTTTATCAAATTGTTTAGTGAAATATAATTTTATCCCACTTCTTATTGCGAATAGCCTAAATTTAAAGGGTTATATATATACAAACTAAATCTAAAAAACGTTCCCAAATCAAGCTTGGTAACATTTCAGCGACAAACACCGATTTAACAGTGTTTGTCGCTGATTTTTATAGAAAATAACACTCTGAGACGCTGCGAAAAATAATTTTAAAGAAGGCTGTTCGATCCACTTGTTCTGAATGGCGGTAACATATAAATAAAATCTTAAGGAAATGTTACCTAGAACAATTTGGAAATTAATGTTATACTTTAAACTAAAGATTTTATATAAGTAGAAGATTAAAATCGAGCAGGAAAGGAATTAAGTTAAATGAATACATTTATTGCTCTTTTACCATTGATTTTTTGGTTGGCAATTTTCGGGGGAATCATTTTTGGTGCATATCAACTTGGAAAACGAAAATCAAGAAATCAAGATAAATGATATTAAGTTTACTAACGAGGTGCTTTAGTGTAACAAGGATTTATAATGTATACATAAATGAATCTAATAAGGTTCCTAAATAAAAGTGCTTGGTAACATTTCAAACAGCTACAAACACTGATTTAACAGTGCTTGTAGCTGTTTTTATTAGAAAATAACGCTCTGAGACGCTGCGAAAAATAATTTTAAAGAAGACTGTTCGATCCACTTGTTCTGAATGGCGATAACATATAAATAAAATCTCAAGGAAATGTTACCAAAGAGAGGCTTTGGGTCGTTTTTTATTCAACGAACGGGGGCTTTATTGGATTTGAAAAGGAGGATAATATGTCAAAGTATATTAGTATTTTTTTCTTAACTTTAATGGTTAGTGTAATTTACTTTTTTCTATTTACTAACGTGTTTGATGGCGGTGATTATGCAGAAACAGCGGTCTATACATTCGGTTCAATAATTGTTATACTTCTATCATTTCTGATTTCACTCATGTATTACTTAATAAATTTATTGAAAAGGAAATTTTAACCCTACTTTTTACTCCCATGAAAGAACTTAATCATCTTTCATTTTCTGTGGTGACGTGCTGATTTTTGACTTCATGCATGGCTAACGGTGCATTTTAGCTCAATAGGAAGGAAAAAACAAACTGTAAGTTGAATTATAGAATTTATTGAAAACCAGTCACAGAGGAGAGGTAATAAATGGAATACTATAAATATTTACGACAGTATGTAGGACATAGACCTATTATTTTACCTGGTTCGGTTGTCATCATTTTAAATGAACAAAATGATGTACTACTGCAAAAAAGGCATGATGGTTATTGGGGTTTACCAGGTGGTTTAATGGATTTAGGAGAAAGTTTTGAAGAGGTAGCAAAAAGAGAGGTTTTTGAAGAATCGGGATTAGTAGTTGAAAACTTAAAATTACTAAATGTCTTCTCTGGTTCTGAATATTACTTAAAAGTTCCAAATGGTGATGAATTATATTCGGTTACAGCAGTTTATTATACCAAAGATATAAGTGGAGAAATGAATATTGATTATAGCGAGTCAGAAAAAATGCAATATTTCTCAATTAATAATTTGCCAAATGAATTATCCGATGAATATAGAGGGTTTATTGAGCAATACATAGATTGTGAAAAATGTACTTAAAGTAACGGGTTCTTTAGTGCAACAAGGATTTATAAAATATTTAATAAACGGTCTCAAATGTAAGTTTGGACGCACATTATATACCGAAAAACGCTGTTAAATCAGTGTTTCTCGGTATTTCTTTTGAAAACTATTTATACAACATTTATACCAATAGTGTAACGCAGATATACCTATATTTTCACTCGATAGACTTGTTCTTCCTTTTGCAAAAAATCACGTATTTTTCTTAGCGTTGTAGATTCGCATTATTAAGACGCCCCCTCGAAATAACGGTGAAACTTAACAGATCAGGTTAGGTTCCCCTAATTATTGATTTAAAAACCAACAACAATTAAATTTAACAGAGCCTTAATAAAAAAAATCCCCATTAAATAGACATGTCCATTTAATGGGGATAACTTGTCCTAAAAGTCTCATCTAAATGATACTTTTCTTTTATCTTTTCGGACAATTAAAAACATATATAGGCTATAGAACAAAATGATTGCGATGATTACTGCTAAATAATATGTATCTTGAATCTTGAAGAAGAAAAAATTTATGGAATTTAATAACCCAATTGATACTAAGAATACCCAATAGTTATTTTTTCTTTTTGTACGATCTCCGTCACCTAAATAGCTAGCAGAAACCCAAATAAAAAATGGTATGTAAAAAACAATTGAAAAAGTTAGAATGCCCCATCCAATAAACGGCATACCATCAACACCTCCTTGAACCCTTCCCTAATTTATACGGTTGAAATTTGTAATGGTTTCAATTTTATTATTCAACAAGGTGAATTAGGGTGCACGCATGCAACCGTAAGACCGTTAGAAACAATTTCTTCTTCAAGTTGTTTACTCATATTGGAATTGATTTTCCCAATAAAATTTTTTGACAGGCAATGCACTATAGAAAAAAAGCAATTCATCATAATAATAGTAGTGTAAAGCTAATTTAGCTTTGCACCTCCTAAACTTGGTCATTTTTTTGTAAGTGACCCTTTTTTAAATTTATAACTTGAATACAATTTTCAAATTTTAATGCCAAATGGAAATAATACTTAGATGATTACCACCCCTCCTTCCTATACTTAAACATATTATAGATTGTAGAAAGGAGGGATACACTATGGGATACTGGCAAGGTGGAAATGTTGGTAGCTACAATTGCGGTGGCGGAGGCTATGGCGGCGGTTCAACATTTGTATTAATTGTTGTTCTGTTCATTCTATTAATTATTGTCGGCGCAACATTCTTGTATTAATAGGTAATTTTTTTATGATTAAGTATTAAATTTTTAATGAAGTAGTTAAGGCTATTTATCATTGTCACAATTAATTATTTCCAAAGTCGCTATTGCTAAATATCACATCATCATAGTAATAGTAAGAACATGCACCAGCCTTACACACTACAGGTAATACAAAAAGGTCACTATTGTCCGAGTGACCTTTTTATTATTTTCGTTAGAAGTTCCAAAAAACGCCCAAAAAGTTTTTTAGTATTTTGTCTATTCAATATCCTCTATTTACTTAAATAGTAAAATAATATCGCTGCAAAAATATTTGGTAAAGCAATTAGCAATGCATTCATAGTAATTTTATTACGTTCGTCCCTCTCATCAGTTGTCTCGGTTGCGAAGTTTGCCCTCATCCTATCCCCACTTACCATGGAACCTGAAAGAATCATAGATATGCCAATGAAAATACAACCGACCGTCCCAGTAACTAAATAGACTTTTTCCATTCCCCAAAAAATCATGGATATTAAAACACCGAATAATGATAAGAATACACCTATTAATAAATACCTCAAACTCAACACCCCCTACTTATTTTACGCATAATCACCATTTTTTGTTCAAACTGGCTAATTACCATAACGTGTGGTTGATTTCCGTTCCGTCCGGGGGCGTCCGATGAGCCGCTAATCCCAAAGGAATTGCCCAGTCGGAACGAAGATCAACTATATACAAGGCATACGTTTTCATCCACAGCTTTTGGTGATTCCCCGTTAAATTGAAGTAAAATTTCCCTTGGGGAATATGAGTGACAGAGAATTTAATATTCCGAGTATTATATAGAAGAAAGTGAAACTCCGAAAAAATGTTTCACAGAGAAGCATTTGATGAAATTTAGTTATTTTAAGCGAAAAAAACGCTATACAATCATCCTATGTCGATGAGCGTATAGCGATTTCTTAATTAGTATTCTGGATATCGATGTTATTTAACAAA
The DNA here is from genome assembly GCF_001708185.1 of Lysinibacillus xylanilyticus. GTDB lineage: Bacteria > Bacillota > Bacilli > Bacillales_A > Planococcaceae > Lysinibacillus > Lysinibacillus xylanilyticus_A. Next base: position 41,380 of record NZ_MDDN01000008.1, read on the forward strand.
GATTTCTTCAATTTGGTCAAGCATAATTTCAGCTGCAAGAATACCGCCTGCTGTGTTCCAAATGACATCGTCAACTTTATGGACATTGCCTTTTTGTACGGCACTTAAGTTTTTCCAAAGTGGATCTTCTGTCCATTCTTTTTCAGTAGCTAATCCTGTTTCATCACTTGTTGGCATGTAAGTGAAGTAGAAAAGTACATCTCCGTCCATTTTAGGGATTGCTTCTTTCCCTACCTCAACAGCTAAATTACCTAATTTTGCATTATCTTTAAATAATTCCGCTTGCTCTGGTACACGTTTGAATCCTAAAGAATCAAAAATAACGCCTGAGAATGAATCTGTATAGTAGATTCGAGATTTATCGGCCATAAAGCGTACGAATGAAACCTCTTGGTTCGTTTTATCGCCAAGCTTCTCTTTAAGAGCTAGAACTTTATCTTCGTATGCTGTTAGAACTTCCTTGCCTTTAGCTTCTTGATTTACCGCTTTTGAATAAAGTGTAAAGTTTTCTTTCCAATCACCGCGTAATGTTTCTGAGAAAACTGTTGGAGCAATTTTGCTTAATTTTTCATAGTCTTTTTCTTGTCTTAATTTATTCCCAATGATTAGATCTGGTTTTAAAGAAGCGATTTTTTCAAGGTTAATTTCACTTTCAAAACCAACAACTTCTACGCCTTCTAACTTATCTGTTAAATGATCATACCAAGGGTTACCTGAAAATGCTTGTACAGCCCCTACCGGCTTAATACCTAAAGCTAAAAGTGCTTCTGTTCCTTCATTTGTTAAAACAACAACACGTTTTGGCGTGTCTTTTATTTCAGTTGTCCCCATTGCATGTTCTACAGTATAGGCAGTGCTCTTAGTTGAACTTTCTTCTTTCTTGCTTTCCTTGTCATTGCCACATGCAGCTAAAGCAAATACAGCAACAACAGCAAGCATAATAAGTAATTTTTTAAATGCCTTTTGCATCTTTTCTTCCTCCAATGTATATGTTAGAATATTTAAGCAGATTAAGCGATAATGAGAATCACTTTCAACTACTTGAGAACGAAATTAATCATATTGTAAGAATCTATTACTGTCAATATTTTTTTATAAATATGCAGAAGTGTTGATTAGGAAAAAATAGGTTTTATTATTGAGCGATAAAAGAATTTTTGTTGCTATTTTGCTATTATATTCCCGTTTTTAACTGATTAAAGAGAGTTGTACTTAGCGAAAATCAGCTTATTGTTATTAAATTCATCATCAAAAGTTGGGAATGGCATTTGTTAAAACGTTTGTCATACATATAAGTTGATTGGAGTGGAGGCTGGGCGACTCCTTGGGGATCAGCGTCACAGATGAGACCCTGGAGCGAAGCGGATGTTTTCTGTGCGAAAGCGTAGTGCTAACGTAGCGGCAGCAACTGGGTTTTGTCTGTGCGAAAGTGCAACGACAGCAGCAACAAAAGCGGCTCATCGGACGCCCCCAGGAAGCTCTGCTCTGCGCGAAAGCGAAGCGGCAGCGGCAAATGTTTTATCTGTGCGAAAGCGAAGCGTCAGCAACAAAGCGCCCAGCCGGAACGGAGATCAACTCCACGTTATGGTGATGAGCCTCTAATTGATAATAGGGGATAAAAATGGTTAATCAACACACATGATAAATATGCAAAGAAAGAGTATGAATTTATATGATTTTAAAAAATAATTTTTCAAAAACAATTGCATTAATAGTAGGAACAGTACTCCTACTCCTTTGTATGGGAATCAGTATTGTATACGGCTATGCAGATACGTCCATTCAAACGACTATTGAATCTTTTACACAGTTTAATCATTCTAACGAGCATATTATTATTCAAAATGTTCGGATTCCAAGAGCACTAATCGCTACTTGTGTGGGTGCTTCCCTTGCTATTACAGGCGTGCTCATGCAGACATTAACGAAAAATCCTTTAGCATCACCAGGCATATTAGGAATTAATGCGGGAGCTGGTTTCGCGGTCGTTTTTGCTATGATTTTCTTCAATGTTACAAGTTTGCAAGCATTTGCGTGGATTGCATTTTTAGGTGCTACAATAGCTGCTCTATCTGTTTATGGTATTAGCGCAGCTGGACGAGACGCGATAACGCCAGTCAAAATAACATTAGCAGGTTCCGCTATCGGTGCATTATTTGCTTCCTTTACGCAAGGGTTACTTGCAACAAACGAAGCAGCACTCGAACAAGTATTGTTTTGGTTAGCTGGTTCCGTACAAGGTCGAAAGATTGAAATTCTTATATCTGTATTACCTTATTTTATCATTGGGTGGATTGGCGCTCTGTTGATCTCTACTAAAATGAATATTCTTGCTCTTGGGGACGATGTAGCAAGAGGCCTAGGACTACCCCTTGGATTCATGAAGTTGATGGTAGGTATTATTGTCATTTTATTAGCAGGTGGTTCAGTTGCAGTAGCTGGTCCAATAGGGTTTGTTGGAATTGTGGTACCCCATTTTGCGCGAAAGTTTGTTGGCACAGATCATCGTTGGCTCATTCCAATGGCCGCTCTATTAGGTGGCATTCTTTTACTGATAGCTGATGTAGCAGCACGCTATATCATTATGCCTCAAGAAGTTCCAGTAGGAGTAATGACAGCCATGATTGGTACGCCATTCTTTATTTACCTTGCGCGAAAAGGTGGAAAAAAATAATGAAACAGTTAAAAACAATACGTTTACTACAAAATAAAATCTCGTTTTTACTTGATGTCAAAGCTTCTAAAAAACTTACCTTTATTAGCATCCTGACACTAGCCGTCTTTTTCTTTAGTGCATCATTTGGTGATTCATTTATAAATCCATTAACGGTGATCCAAACCCTGTTCGGCAAAGGTTCTGAGTTTGATCAATTAATTATTGTTGATTTCCGAATGCCTAGAATTTTTCTTGCTGCTTTTGCTGGAATGGCTTTAGCAGTGGCAGGTGCTATATTACAAGGAATTATTAAAAACCCATTAGCCTCCCCTGATATTATCGGTATTTCTGCCGGTGGTGGAGCAGCGGTCGTTGGTTTTTTAGCCATCTTTAGTGATTCCAATCATTCTTTAACAGTTAGTATTGAATGGTTACCTCTTGCAGGTTTTATCGGAGCAACTTTCGTTGGTATCATTGTTTACATATTTGCTTGGAAAGATGGTGTAACACCCACTCGACTTGTATTAATCGGTATCGGCGTTTCTGCATTTATGCAAGCCATAACGACAATGTTAATGATTATCGGTCCTATTTATCAAGCGAGTGAAGCAAATAAGTGGATTACAGGGAGCGTCAAAAGTGCTGATTGGGATCAAATCCAAATTATCGTTCCAGTGATTATAGTTCTTCTACTTATAACATTTTTTATTACTCGACAGCTAAATGTCCAAGAATTAGGTGATGATACAGCTGCTAGTTTAGGACAATCTGTACAAAAAACTCGTTTATTCTTATTACTCTTGAGTTCAAGTCTAGTAGCAAGTGCTATTTGTTTTGCAGGAGCGATCGGTTTTGTCGGCTTAATGGCACCACATATTGCAAGACGCATTGTAGGACCGTCATACGGTGTTCTCATTCCGACATCTGCAGCAATTGGCGCTTTACTAGTAATGGTTGCAGATATTATTGGACGAACTGCATTTAGCCCTTTAGAAGTACCAGCTGGTGTGTTTACAGCTGCCATTGGTGCTCCTTATTTCATCTATTTATTATTTAGAAACCCTAGAAAATAAAGGAGTCAACTGTCATGACTATTACGTTAGAAACGAAATCACTTACACTAAATTATGGTGATTCCAATATTATTGAAAATCTAAATTTATCTATTCCCATGAATGAAATTACTGTGCTTATTGGCGCCAACGGTTGTGGAAAATCTACACTATTACGCTCAATTGCTCGATTATTAAAGCCTAAAAATGGCTCTGTATTATTAGATGGCCAAGATATTTTTAAATTATCCACTAAACAAGTAGCAAAAAAACTTTCTATTCTTCCGCAATCCCCAGTAGCACCAGAAGGATTAACCGTTTTACAACTTGTTAAACAAGGTCGTTACCCTCATCAAAGCTGGCGCAAACAGTGGACAGAGAAAGATGAAGAAGTCGTGTTAAACGCCTTAAAGGCAACCGGCGTGGATCATTTACGAGATAAACCGGTCGACGAGCTTTCAGGTGGTCAACGTCAACGTGCCTGGATCGCCATGACCCTTGCCCAGGATACAGATATTATTTTATTAGATGAACCTACTACCTACTTAGATCTAACTCATCAAATTGAAGTTCTGGATTTACTATTTGAATTAAATCAACAGCAAAAACGGACAATTATTATGGTGCTACACGATATAAACTTGGCCTGTCGTTATGCTGATCATATTATTACTGTTCGAGATCGCGGCGTCTTTGAAGAAGGAAGACCTGAAGAAATCATGACCACTACGTTAGTAAAACATGTTTTTGATCTAGATTGTAAAATGACGGCTGATCCTATTTTTGGCACACCATTATGTATTCCTTTTGGTAAAGGACGAATTATTTCTTAACTTTAAAAATTAGAATGAAAACACGTAACCCCTAACTTTGCAACATTAGCAAATATGACGTTTTTTCTTCTAAAATGTAAATAAGCCTATTCAATATCATGAGTAGGCTTATACTTTAAAGTTTTTACAAGTTTGTTGATTAACCATTTTTATCCACCCTAATTAGTTAGGAGGCTCTGATTTCCGCTACGGTCTACTCGCTTTCCCGTGGGAGTCGAGTAGACCTATGCTACAATCAGTTTAAATCGGAATATATGAGCAAAATAGCTACAAAAAAATCTTTATATCGCTCAATATTAAACCTATTTTTTCCCAATCAACACGCTTAAGTTTTTACATACTTCCTAAATACTCTACAAATAATTCTTGCTCTTTCATCTCCTCATCAAAAGAGACCCTATATGCTTTCCCGTTAGGCTTTGAACTAACAATTTTATGGATTTCTTGATCGATAAAATGAATGGCCACTCCATCATCAACAGCAAGTCCAGATGAGAGCTTTTTTGCTTGGACCAAATCATGATAAGCTGGTTTTCGATTGATTTCTCCATCATAATGAGGGCAATTACTTCCTGGAAGAAACCCTAAACAGTTTATCGGCTGTAAATTTCCTCCGCCGTATGAATCTGTTATTCCTTCTTCAAACCAACAAATTGAGCCCGCGCTAATGCCTGTCAAAAGGATTCCTTCATGCCATGCTGTCTTAAAAGTGCGATCTAACGACCATTCTTTCCATAAAGCTAAAAGGTTTTTAGTATTTCCTCCGCCAACATAAATTATATCCTTGTCCAAAATAAAACTTTCCAAATCTTGAGTAGGCGGAGAAAAAAGTGATAAGTGGGACGGAATACATTGATGGGAGTCAAAAAAAGAATAAAATCTCGAAATATAATTTTCCGAGTCCCCGCTTGCAGTCGGAACAAAGCAAATTTTAGGATTAGCTTTGTTAGATTGCTGTAAAATATATGTATCTAATAATGGATTATGAGGCTCCATAGAAAAGCCCCCTCCCCCTAATGCAATAATTTGTTTCATCTTATTCACCTTCCATTTTATTATAAATACCAAACTTTTCTTAATTATATAATAATTTCAACCAATTTCAAAAAGCAAGGCTTAGTTATTATTAGAAACCAAGCCCTGACCTATTTGCGCTTTTTTATCAATAGTTATTTTCCTTCTTTTTTACTTAATTTTTGGATTTCCAGCAGCTCAGAAACCGTTACAAATTTATATCCTTGCTCTTCAAGTTCTGGTAAGATTTTTTCCAATGCTCTCACGGTTTGCGAACGATTCCCTCCACCGTCATGAAATAACACTACACTTCCGGGCTTTGCACCTTTTAAAACAGTGTTAACAATCCTCTTTTCTCCAGGATTTTTCCAATCGAATGTATCTAAATGCCATGACCACATGACAACTTTATACCCTTCTTGAATAATTGCATCAATCATGGCATCCGTATACTGACCTTCTACTGGTCTAAATAAAACAGGCGAATATCCAGTAATTCCAAAAATCGTTGCATGTGATTGTTTTATTTCTTTCATTAGTTTGGAAACGTTCGTTCTTAGAGGATGTGTATATGTGTGAATGGCTAGTTCGTGTCCTTCTTCGTGTACACGTAAAGCAAGCTCAGGATTTTTATCTGCATTTTCACCCACAATAAAGAAAGTTGCCTTTGCATTATATTTGGATAATATATCTAAAATTTCAGGGGTATACTTTTTATGAGGACCATCATCAAAAGTTAAGGCAATAACTTTTTCATCCGTATTGATATCCCACAAAATTTGTCCTGCTTCTTCGTAATACTTCCTACCTTTGTCGGCAAAAGATTTTTCATTTACAAAAAATACAAAGATCCCAAGAATGCAAAGTACAATCAACAGATAATATTTCCTCAAGTTTTCACCTCCTGCAAATAATTATTTCTAATCATTATTATTTGAGGTTTAAACTAAAAAATGCTTGTTTTTTTGTATTATTAACTGTATATAAAACCAATTACAATCCAAAATGAATGTAATGAACTGTTCAATGAATTTTACTCAGGAATCAAAAAACTGCACATGCCAATTCCAAATGTTATATCATTCAGAAAGAGTGTTGTTATTTTGACAATAGAGGTAAGTACTATCTATGTTAAAGGATGCTTTTAAATGATAAGCCTCTTTGCGTAAAGGTTTTTGTGCTTGTTGAGTTTGATGTTTATATAGAAGTGCCGAGTGAAAATCACTCTAAACTCTTGATTTCTCCGTAATTAAAAAGCCAACATTTTGAATAAAGTTTTGATCAAAACGTTGGCTTTCCTATATTTTTTGAAACTGTTTTTTATAAAAAAATTGATTAATTTGATCATTCACCCAAACTAACCATTAGTTACGTTGTCTCTATAATTTAGAGGGAAGTCCAAGCCTCCATATAACCGAAAATGGCTCTACCTCTTATTGAAGTAAAGCCTCCGATAGTTGAACAAGAACTTTAGTTTCTAAATAAAGCGATATTTACGTGAAAATTGCGTGATAACCAAAATAAGCGTTAACCCAACAACGAGATACCACATTATATAAAAAGGAACTATGTACATTAATACACCAAATAATATAGCTGTTAAAGTGCTAACTGTAATTGAATGTACACTCGTAAGTTTATCTTGAATAAAATAATATAAAGTGAATGGTAGTGCTAAAGTAGATATTGGAATATAAATTGTTACAATAGATGTTTTAATGAGGGCTATTGAAAGCACGACTTTTATGAAACCTATTGACGTAGTAAGCGTTCTTCCTACAAATACTTTACCAGTAAAGCCGTATAGCAGAATAAACATAAGCGTTAAACTGGAGCAAATCCCCGTTATTAAAACAAATGAATGACCTATGAAGAAAGCTGCTATTGAGAAACAAACTAAAGAAACGAATGGCAACAGCAATATTGAAGGACAGCACCCGCAATTAACATAAATCCTCCGCCTCGATATCCTTTAATAAAATCATAGCGGTCTTGATTAATCTCAACATTTTTAGGTACAAAAGGTATCCTCACAGTTTCCCTCCTCAATTAGACTTCCACACCATTAAATGGCTCGATTGTTGAAGACATGTTAAACAACACTATTCAACTAAACTTCACCATTAGTTCAATAAGAAATAAAATAAATAACCACAAATATTAGAAAAACATATAATGGTTCTCTTCTAAATTTATCCTTTTTCTGAACAAAACGCCGGGTCAGGCCTCGTTTATCAAAAGAGTTCTCACTGATAAATATTGATTTAACCTTCTTTTGTAACATGGTATTTACGCTCTTTTAGTTTAGCGTAACGATTCATCTTCTACACTATCTATGGCTCTTTAACCTGCATCAGACCTTAATCTACTAAAGTCCAAATTTTTCAGTCGTTCTGTTTCAATAAATATCATTAATTTATCGCCGTCATGCCAACACCACTCAAGACTATCATCCGAATCAACCGTTAACAGTGAGATCCATTCTGCTTCAGGCGTTGGATCATACGCTAGTGAATAATGAGAAGGATAGCCTAGAAGATAGTCCGAACTTTTATGTAGAGAATCCCGGATTTCTGTGTATATGTCGCTCTGAACTTCATCGAAAGACCAGTCCTTTAACTGGTATTCGTCATAAGGAATATCAATAGTCGGGAAAAACTCAATCACTGTAGTCTTGCCAATATCTGAATGGGGCGGCATTATCGTCTCTAGATTCGTCGTTTCAGGAATATAGATACCATGAATATATCCGTCCTCAAACACCTCTAGATATTCATCATCATCATAATTATCATCTGCTACAAAGAGACTTAGGAGCCCTTTCGATGGCAAACCTCTTTCAGGTGATGCGATTTCTGTGAAATTGATCTGGCCAATGAAGCGATACAGCTTCTTCTCATACGTTGGCCATTCGCTACCAATTGGTAAATCAGGTGCTCCTCCAAAACGACTACAGCCTAATCGTGGTTCGGCATTTTTATTCTTAAGAATATCAATTGCTGGCCTCACCACTTGAGATAAATACTCTTTATGATTTGCAATATTTGATTGTTCAATTATCTCTAAAAAATTATTCCTATTCATTCCATCCTCCATCGTGTGTTTTTTTAAGCGAGATTTGAATTTTCCCTATATTTAAATTATACTTCATCGTGGTTGCGAGATAAATAATTATCCTAATAATGGAAAAAATATATTTCTTTGTTTATTGTTAATACCATTTTTCAACTGATTCAGGATGAACGATTATATCTTCCACATAACCATGTACTAAGCCCATTCCACACACATAACCAAAAGTAATCAATTTTTTACTTTCATTTCTGTTACCCCAGCCCAGAAATTACAACGCTTAAATAATGTCGGGTAATCTTTTTCTCTTCTATCCCATCCAACAAGTTCTCTTAGTTTGGGTACTTCATTGTTAGAAATCGGAATATTCACCCAATCTATGGATAGTTTTTATATGGTGAAGCCTTCCCCTTGTTCAACTCTTCTGCTTACGTTAGTTCAATAAAGAAAAAGAGAATTGCCTATGCAACTCAATGGTCTTAAATTAAAGCCTACGCTAGTTTAAGTGAATACTTCACAATTCCCTCCAGAGCGGGCCCATGCTACTTAATCAAGAACCTCTCCCCTTGTTCATCAAATGATTGTTTAAAATCAAACGCAAAAGGAGTTGGACCATGCAGAATATAATAGTTGTATCTCTTAAATGCCTCCTCCCATGTGACATCCTTCACCTTTTCTGTCCACCAAACTACATAAGAAAGATGTTTCTCTGGATATGGCTCAATCCATTTGCTTCTATCTCGTAATGCTTGTATATGCTTTCCTGAATAGGTAAAGCGATATAAGGATTGAAGACTTCTCCATACCGTTAGCGTAAGAATAGGAGAACCCGTTCCCTTTACGGTTTCTTCAGGAAAAGGGACTCCTTCAGGTGAAAATATCTCTATAAGTCCTGACTTAGTTGCCTGACGATATACTTCATTTCCCACTTGATAAAATTCACGAGAGGCAGGGTGGTCATAGGGATGGTTTAGCCTACCCACTGTATAGATTGAAACTAATGCCATAAATAGCCCTCCATCGATAGTCTTTTTATAGATATATTTCAAGTAAAAATGTGAAAATTCCTTCTTCAACTAAACTACACCGTGTAATTGTAAATCTTAAATAAATTGTACTAACTCTGGATTTAATACAACTTTATGAAACCTCCAACAATCAGAGTATTCTGTACCAATTTCGTGATCATGCAAGCAAACCCTGTTCATTCCATCGCAACCGTCAAGACCACAACAACCATTTAATCTACTGCTATCTGAATGACGATTTGAATTGATTAAATCTTTAACGTTTATAATGATAGATCCTTCTAATAGTTCGTAAGCTGTTTCTTTTTGAATTAAATAATAGCCTCTAGGAATATAATCATGACCATCCTTTTTATTAATCAAATTCAAGTCTTTTAATTCGGATAATGGTTCAGAAATTTCTAAATTACATGCTTTACAAATCAATTTCAACTTGTCGTTTCCTCCTTTTATATGTATATGTGTTCCAGTCAATGTAAAAATCGGTTACCCATTAGCTATCATGTAGCGCAAAAACCAGCGCTACATCACAGTTCTTTCATGGGAGTTGAACAAGGTCGCATTATGTTTGAACTGGAGCAGCACTCCAATTAATCATATTTACACCTTTAATATTAATGTTTCCTAAACTCAAAATATGAGGAATATGTGCAAACATTCCGAAGTTTACACCCTTTTTATGTTCTTCTGTGAAGTAGGCTAATGTGTCTGATGGTAAAGCTGAACATTCTGGATATGAAATGATATCAATGATTTGAATTTCTTCATCAGGTATATCCGAAGCAGGACCTATATAATTCTCTTTATTATAGAAATACACAGCATTTTTATTTTTCATTAATCTTTCCGTCGGTATTTCATAAAACATCAAATCTTTTTTAATACTTATTCCAAGAGAATGTAATGCTTCGTAAACATAGTAAGGATGAAGAGGTAGTAAAAAAATCACATCATTCCATAAACAATTTAATTTGGGGATTCTTTTCAATAATAAGCTCGGCCTTTCTGGATGGTCAGAATACTTTTTTGAGTAAGTTTTATAAAGTTCCGGATGTATCAATTTTATCTCGTTAAGGGAAATAAGAACCTCCCCCGTCATTTTTTTAGGTATCATATGATAAACGTAATCCATCAAAACGCACATCCTCCCAAACAATTAAATTTGGTACATCCCTTTTATGAAAGGAAATAAAGTTTGTTGTAAAATACAAATGCTCCAGCTATAACCACGAATCCAATTGTTATAACTATCCTCATAAGTCACCAACTTTTTATTAGTTATATATCTATATTCAATTGAACAATGTAATTCCCTTTTAAAAATCCTTTCCTAGGCAGTGTTGGATAACACTTTATTAAAGTATATGTCTCTATAACGAAATAGACGCTTTCCTTCTTAAAGAAAAGCGCCCGAATGCGGAATAGTGGAAAATGCGAAAGAGCTACAAAATGTCATTTCTAAATTTTCCCTAATATATCCCATCCTTGATTATAGGAACATCTTTTTTAGTCTAAAATTCCTTTAAGAAATAAAACATTTTTTCAATTCACTGTGTTTACAACACCCGATACTATTAAAAGCATCAGTAAATCGATAAAAAGGCAAGACAATTACCTGTTAAAGGATAGCTAAAATAGCTTTTGCCCGTTATTTAATTTGGTGCAATTATTTCTTTACCACCCATGTATGGTCTTAACACTTCAGGAATTACGACGCTTCCATCAGCTTGTTGATAGTTTTCTAGGATAGCGGCAACTGTACGACCAATGGCAAGACCTGAACCGTTTAATGTATGAACATATTCTGGTTTTGCATTTGGCTCACGACGGAAGCGGATATTCGCTCGTCGTGCTTGGAAATCCTCAAAGTTAGAGCAAGAAGAAATTTCACGGTACATGTTTTGTGCAGGAATCCAAACTTCTAAATCATATTTCTTCGCTGCAGTAAATCCTAAATCAGCTGTACACATTTTTAGTTTACGGTATGGTAACCCTAATAATTGCAGTACTTTTTCAGCATGACCTGTTAATAGTTCTAGCTGTTCATAAGATTCTTCTGGTTTTACAAATCGTACTAATTCTACTTTGTTGAATTGATGTTGACGAATTAAACCACGTGTATCGCGACCCGCAGAGCCTGCTTCTGAACGGAAGCACGCACTAAAGGAAGCAAAGCCTTGTGGTAAAGCCTCAGCCAGTAAAATTTCATCACGATAGAAGTTTGTTACAGGTACCTCTGCCGTTGGAATCATGAAATAATCTGTTTCCTCTAATTTAAATACATCTTCTTCAAATTTAGGGAGATTTCCAGTACCCGTCAAGCTATCACGATTAACAATGACAGGTGGTAGCATTTCCTCATAACCATGCTCATCTGCATGTAAATCCATCATAAATGTCATTAATGCACGTTCTAAACGAGCTCCAAGCCCGCGGTAGAATAAGAAACGGCTACCTGTTACTTTTGTACCCCGTTCAAAGTCAACAATCTTCAAATCTGTAGCAAGATCCCAATGTGCTTTAATGTCAAAATCAAATGTTGGTACCTCACCCCAAGTATATTCCTCTACATTATCGTCCTCTGTTGTGCCAACTGGTACAGATTCATGTGGAACGTTTGGTAAACGCATCATCATATCTTTAAAGCGTTCTTCTACATCATTTAATTGGACATCTAATTCTTTAATTTCATCGCCAACCTGACGCATACGCGCAATGACTTCATCCGCATTTTCTTTGTTACGTTTCATAACAGAAATTTGTTCAGATACTTTATTTCGTTCTGCTTTTAATTCTTCTGTTTTAGCAATTAACTCACGACGCTTTGCATCTAAATCCTCAAAGTCATCTAAGTTGCTTAAATCTTCATTACGTGTTAATAGCATTTCTTTAATTTCCGCGAAATGATCGCGTACGCGTTTAATATCTAACATCGTCATACCTCCAGTAGTTTAATGACATTGCATCCATTAAGTCTTGGTTTAATTGCGTTGCAAGCTAAACTCGAATAGCTCCGCTTTGAATCAAAATAAACACAAAAAAGCCCTCATCCCTAAAAAGGGACGAGAGCTACCCGCGTTGCCACCCTAATTGATTAGACATATACCTAATCCACTTATTTCATAACGGCATTTCAGCCGGCTACAGCCTACTTACATTACTTCGACTGTGCAACTCCAGGACGGATTCACAAGTGCTTCTATCAGCTTCCACCAACCGCTGACTCTCTAAAAAAAACGTGCTTGCTACTACTTCCCATCATCGTGTTCAGTTATTTAAATTTTAACCATACTGTACTATATGAAAACAGATTTCGCAAGCAATACCATAGGATACAAAATATTCTAGAATTCTTGAATCACAGTTAATTCCGGATGAAATGCACAACCCAATAAATGACCATTTCGCGCTAAGATAATTTCTCCCTCATATTCAGCGAATTTCAACATTTTTACCGACTGCTTTAATATGAGGAGCCCGAAGTCTTCAATGGAAAGGTCTGAATAAAACGGTTGAATGAAGTTCGAAACTTAACACAACAGGAACTTCGCTGGTTATTGGAAGGTTTATCTCTCCAGCAACCAAAAGCGATTGCGAAATCCGCAAAAAGTGTCTTTTAAATCCATTCATTAAGATGGTATAATCATCCACAACTTATTTTGATTCACCTATATAAAACTTCCTTAAATCAGTTGTATATTGTATGTATACACATGTTTTATCTGCTATTTCTTCCAAAAATTCTTCAGAGACGATGGAACTTATTTGATTTGTTATAGAGGATGGAATGTCGATTTTCACTACGATGATAAAGAAATATTTTACGCTTCTATATCTGAAGAAGGACCCTATTTAATAAGATTCGGAAGCTCTCCATTTCCTACTTTCGGTAAAGATATAGAAATAGTAAAAGAATACTTACAGGAAAAACACGGAATAAGAGGTTTTCGATATTATGACCCAGACAGTGATGAAGTTAGTTATGTAAATTTTTAATCTTAAATTAGAAAATGACCAAGACGGTAATTAAGCTATCTTGGTCTTTAAAGTTAGGCTGGAATTGATTCAGCATACGATAAAATGCTAAGGTGTTTCATTTCAGCAATTGCATTATTAGAAGCTGCCTACTTTTTATGCAATTACCGGATGGAGTTTTTTAACTCAAGAGGAATTTTATGATAAAAGAAACAGCTATTAAGTATATAACGAAGCAAGACCACTCAGTTGAGTGGCTTTTTATTATCAAAAATAAACGATTCTTATTATGGTAAATAAGTCTCTTATTGGTTATAGTTTCTTTTGTAGGTTATTTAAAGAAATTACCTTTGAAAACTTTGAAGGAGAAGTAAATATGAAAAAAACGATTAAAAAAACATGGATGATTGCTTCAGCACTTACAATAGGATTGGCTGTTTTGACGCCACTTCAAGCAGGAGCAGCATCAGTAGAAACTACAGATAGTAATATTACTGTTCAACTTGAACAAAAAATTACAGGCACTATTAAAGACATCTACTCCGATAGAATAAACCTTAAAGGGAAAGATGATAAAAATTATTTTATCAGTTTCCATAAATTTTCAGATGAGCAGATAGAAAAAATGAAATTAGTAGAAGGACAAGAAATCTCTGTAGAAGGTAACGTTATAGAGAGTTATTCAGACTTCTTCACATTTGAAGTATTTAAAAGAGACATGCCTAAAGAGATGACAAAAGAAGATCTAACAAAAATAGAAAAATTGTTCAATGAAATGAAGCAGTTGCAAAATGAATTTACAAAAAAGACAGAATTTACCGATAAAGAATTAGAAAAGAGACATGAGGAACTGGAGAAAATTTACGAAGAAATACATAAAATTACAGATCCGTATACATTAGCTGATTGGCAGCCTCAATCATTTGAAGAATATATGGAAGGTTACGGATTTAATGAGAGAAATATAGTTATTAAAGAAAACGATAACATAAAACTTAAAGCTATTTATGAAGAATGGGTAAAGCTTCAAAAAAGTGGTGATAAAGAAAAGGCTAAAGAAAAATATGAAGAGTTTGATAAAATCCTCGAACCATATTTAGATGAGCTATATGCACCGGAAACATTCGAAGAGTATATGGAAGGAATGGAATTAAATATCCCAGCTGAAACTTTAGCCAAACTAAAAACTATTTATGAGGAATCTCAAAAAGCAGCAAAAGATGAAAATGAAGAGTTGTACGGGAAGCTATGGGTAGAATTCTATGAAATACTAAACCAGTCCATAAAGCCTCAAACATTTGATCAATACATGGCTGACTTTGATTTCAAAGTTAGTGAAGCAGATAGCAAGCAATTAAAACAGCTTTATGAAGAAATCATAGCCCTTGATGAAAAAGAAGAACAAGAAAAAATCAAAGAAAAATGGGAAGCATTTTACAATATTTTAGACCCATATTTTACAGCAAATGAAGAAATTCTTTTCTCAGCTTCTAAAGTAACGATAAACGGCGAAGATTATCTTCTAAAGCAATAATAAATATAGATTTCGGGGTTATCAAGCGCCGAAAAGCTAGGCAAAAACATTCAAAGCCGATTGTAGAGAAATTCTCAAAATGGGTGGATGAATCACCTTTCTTCGGAAAAAATGCCTTAGCCAAAGCTGCAGAATACACATTAAATCGTATTCACGGATTAAAAGCTTTTCTGTTCGACGGTAGGATTGAAATCGATAATAATCCGGCTGAAAATGCGATTCATCCAAATGTGATAGGTCGTAAGAACTGGCTTTTCTCTGTTAGTGAAGCAGGCGCTAAAGCGAATGCCATCTGTTTAAGTTTAGCTGAAACGGCAAAAGCAAACGGCATCGATTTCTATCAATACCTAGTGACGTTAATGACAGAATTGCCAAATTTACCGATTCACCAGCAGCCAGAGATTTTAAAGAATTACATGCCTTGGTCGAAAAATATCTAAGTGACATGTGCAAAATAGCTGTTTATCTGAAATTTTTTCAGATAAATGGCTATTCGTTGTGCGTACCGAAAAGGTGCGCTTTTTTATATTTCGGGCTTACTTTCTATATACCTTTTTCCTTCCGAATATTGAATTAAACTGCTCCGTTAGCCGTCCATGAAATGCAAAAATCAGCACTTCACCACAGAAAATGAAAGATGATTCCGTTCTTTCATGTGAGTTCAATAAAGAAAAAAGAGCTGCCTATCCAAAAACTGTACCCTCTAAGATAGACACTTTGAAAAAAGATGTCGGAGCGGAATAAATGACGAAATAATTATTTACTAAAAAAGAGCAAAAACAACTAAACGGTAATCCTAATGTGCAGGCTGCTAGTGATCAAGCGATACTTATACTGAGGAATTTAAACGCTATTTTATTGCAGAAAATGAAAAAGGAAAACTCCCAAGAACGAAATGACGTTAGAAAACCAATATGGGATTACATATAACTTACAACGTATTCGCCGCATTATGTAGAAATCCGAGATTGTATGCCCAATTCGAAAAGCGCATACGGCACGTATAATGGCCAAAGCGATACTGTTGGGATAACGCCCCCCAAGAATCCCTCTTCGGTCATTTTAAAGATGAAACCAATATGAAAGCGTGCGAAACAGTAGAAGAAGTAAAACGAGAAGTGAAAATTTATAGATGTATTACAACCATTATCGAGGACAATGGAACTTGAAAAAGCTGCCGCCTGCAAAATACAGACAGCAGCTTCAAAAGGTTGCCTAGCTTTTTTCAAAATGTCCTTTACAAAGGGTACACTTTAATGAGCTATGTAGCCCTTTTTACTATTGTTTTGAGTAATATTCCAAAATTCCTTTGTAGATAGATTCAGCAAATAGCTCAATATATTGATCATCTGTCAGTTTAGCTCGATCTTCATTATTTGATAGGAAGCCTAGCTCAACTAGAACGGCTGGAATATTCGTATTTGCAATTACAATGAAATTTCCTTTTTTGACCTTTCGATTATTCATATTTACGTTTTTAACAATTTGATTGTTTACAAACGTCGCAAGATCAATGTCTTCCTGATGCATATCACCTGGTGTTTCAGCGTAAAATGTTTCGGTACCTTGCGCAGAAGTATTAGCTGCATAATTAACATGGATACTTACGAAAATCTCACCATAATTAGCATGAGTAAAGTCAACTCGACCTTCTCGTGTAGGATACGTATCCCCAGTACGAGTCATTAAAACCTTCGCACCTGCCGCCTCAAGCTTTTGCGTAACAAGAGTGCTGACCTTTAAAGCAATGTTTTTTTCTGCGATAGTACCGACTACAGTTCCAGGATCCTTGCCACCATGACCTGGATCAATAATGATTATACGATCTTTTAACGGATTACCACTTTGATTTAATATCTTTAAATAAGATTTATGGACATACCCTTTTTGATCGTTATAAGTAACTTGTGCCCAATAACCGTTAATACTATTTACTTGAACATATTCGCCTTTTTTCAACTTACATAGTACTGTAGAAGTAGAGTTAGCTTCTTTGCGGACATTTAAATGATCAACTGTCACTCGACCTAGTAGATCACCTGAAACTGTCGGAGGAGTTTGAGTTGGATTCGGAGTAGAAGGTTTCTCTACTTTTACATCCTCAGTACTATCTGCCACGATATAGCCAGGTACACCATTTACTACAGTTAAATAGTAACCATTTACTATCTTATAAACAGGTAATTTCACTTTACTATTGACAGTCGAAATAACCTTTGAAGAAGATGTAGGTTTTACATAACTATTTATACTTTGTGTTGTAGTAACTTGCTTTTGAATATTCCCTAATGCATGACCATCTGCATCTAAAAACTGTGCATACGTTTTATAAACATAGGCAAAGGTATCATTATAGGAAACCTTTAACCAATCTCCTTCAACTTCATAGACTGATAGTTTACCACCTTTATTGATAGTACCTACAATGTTAGCTTTAGATGACGAATCTTTGGATTTACGAATATTTAATCCATCAGTTGTTGAGGAAACTAATCCAATGACCTGTGATGTATCAAGTACAGCTACATCTTTAACAGGTAGCTCCTTTTCACTTTTAAAGAAGCTAAGCTGTTGCTGTTCTACATAGCCCGAAAGCTCACGGCCAACTGCAACATCTACGAAGCTTGATTTGTTGACAACTAAATTATTGATTTCTTCATAAGCTTCATGCCTTGGAGAAATATCTTCAAAACCACCACTTGCACTTGCACTTGCACTATGTATGGTAAATATAGAAGCTGAAATGAATAAGATGCATAACATAAGACTGACTTTCTTGAAATACAATGCTCTATTTCCTCCCTTTTTATTATCGAGTAAATTTTAACAAAATTTAACACTTAAAGCTACCATAATAATGTAATTACTATTATTTTTGGGATTTATAGGCTCATCACCAAAAGTTCTGGATGACATTTTTTAAATAATCTAAATTGATGCAAGAATTATTATTACCATAAATTTCTTTAATCAAAAGCAACACAAAAAAGCATTAATCCAGATCGGCGCTTTCCTATATTTCAAATAAACCCCACTTATTTATGATACGGTCCACCGTAACATATCTAAATGAGGTTTTCGGTTCAAATATATTCATACATTATTCTGGCCCTACGCATGTCAGCTATTCGCTATTAGTCGCTGCTTTACTATCATCTAAAAAGAGAGATAGAACAGAACAGCATTTACGTTAGGTAAAAAATATAGAATTTTCATTCTATAAAAAAGGCGAATAAATATTTGTTACCCATTCTTTCAATGGTTAACTTTACTGCCGAGTCTAAAAAACTAGAAATATGATATGGCCCAGATATTATCCTTCTGATTAAATAAAAAACTGATTCTTACCTTTCTATAAGCTATGGGATCAATTCTCTTTTAGATTACGTAGATAATTATATGTTAATCCTTTTTAACTTTTCCAATGAATTGTTACTTTTCCTCTTGATCACCATTCTCACCCTTATTTATTGCACGACCGCCTCCACCAACCGCATGCTGCTGCTTCGTATTAGAACTTCCTATGGCTGAATTAGTTCCTCCCGTACTATCTAAACCGCTTCCGCTTGCTACCTGAGTAGCTGACGACTGTCTTTGACCCCTATTTACCTGATTATTGATGATGATAACAATTTCCTCGTCACCATCACAGTCTTCATGCTGTTCGTGAGGTTGAGTCTGCTCTCCCTTCATACCGCTGTTTCTAGCTACCCCTTGTGCTCCCACACTTTGCTGTTGATCGGTATTCGAGGAATCTATTGCAGCATTACTACCAGCTGCACTATTTCTTCCTGCCCCACTTGCAATTTGCGTGGTATTGGGTGCACTAGTGAACTGATTATTTATAACAATTACAAGCTTTAACTTATCCGATACAGGAGAATCAGTCCTAATTTCTTCTCCATCTTTTTTTACAATAATCCTTACTTTTTCATTTTTACTTTCCACACTGCTTTGTAATTCCTTGGAATTAGACCCATCATTACTATCTTTATGACCTCGTTGATTTGACATTATACCACCTTCTTTTCGATTTAGAATAATATATCTTATTCGAAGAAGAAATTTAGATTTAGTCAAATACATTAATTTTACTAAAGTTTTATTTGGATAATATCTTTGTGTATAGCATTCTACAAAAATCTCCCCATGGCGAGGTGTATGTCTAGATGTTGATATTGAGTATATCTAAAAATCCAGCAGCTAAAATAAAGGAACCGAAAGCCGAAATTGAACATTTAAGAGAGGCATGTCATACTCCCCTAGAAAAAGCGATATTTGAGTTTATGTTTTCAATAGGATGTAGAATTGGAGGTTAGAACGCTCAGCAATCGTTAGAGGTAAAAGAGATAAAGAAAAGAGAGATTTATTATAATGTCCGCTGTGATATTTGGTTTAAACGATTTCATCCTGTGTCAAAACAATGATTCTTGAGGGGTTCTCTATCTTTCAGTGAAACAAGATTTAACCACTGACTATACCAAATATAACTTTAAATTCGTTACGGTTTTTCTTTTGTCTTTTAAAACCTTCTTTTAAATCTGCTATTAAAACGGTTTTACCAATCCAAATTCTTAAATACAAGGAGTAGAACTTTATTGGTCCTTTTATTCCCTTCTCCTCATATTCTGTGCCATCCTCTAACTCTGTTTCAGTCCTAATTATCCATGTGTTTCCTATTCCGAATTCAATGAATTTCAAAATCAACTCACCCCAATAACCGCACAATAATAACTGGTCTTCAACTATCCTGTGACGTTCGTTGAAGAAGAAAAAGATGGGACCTGTTAAATCCCATCTTGAAGTAAAACCGCCGTTAGTTTACGCTTTACGCATCCTAATTTTTTAATTGTTTAGTATTTATAAAAAATGCTGTTCCCATTATAAATATGCCTAAACAAACGAACATTGCAATCCCTGAATATTCATCATCAAATATTGTTGTGTTAACCAAAATAACAAACAGCATTAGTACAAGTGATACATATAAGCCTTTATTGTATTTCATAAGTTTTACCTCCACCTTAATAGCAGTCTTGTTCTTTTACTATTCTAATTATTGCCGATATTCCATTTTAATATTAACATTAATTTCCTTTGTTTGAAATTAAAACACAAAAGTGCCCACGCTTATTCATACAGATAGGTAAACCTTTGAAATTATCGCCAGCTTTTCCCCCTGTTCACACCGTACGTGCGACTTTCATCGCATACGGCGTTCCAACTAATCCAATTCGATTTAATCATCAACACTTCTGATATCCAGAGTAATGTGACCATTCTCCATTTCAGCTAGGAACATTTCGCACAACTAAACTGCACCGTTAGTAAAAAAGCATCTTCACTTGTTGTAAGTTAAAGTGGAAAGTTTCACAAAAGATAGGAAATAGTTTATACTGGACTAACTATCATATTTAAAAGGAGCATTTCCTATGACCGAGAATAATCATTCTGAAGTACCAAAGAAAAAAATCAGCCTGCATGAGGCAGTGAAACAGCAGCTTGAAAACAAAAAGAACCGTTCCTCTTCTAATAAAGGAAAAAAGAATGCCGACCTTTCAACTAAAAAAATGAAAAGCCAGCAAACGAAAAAAACAAGCAATACCCGTAGAAAAATGGGCGTCTAATATACGGACAATATCCGGAAGACATATTACCAGGCAAAGCTGTTGATATTGTTAAAAGAGGAAGGAAAGATTACCAGAGATATCATTTAAGATGTTTTTACAAAATCGGGCACCCCTTCCCCACGGAATTAACGTTAGGCTTACAGACAGATTGGACGTGGACAGGAAATCCACTCTAAACAAAAGAAGTGAAAAAGCATTCAAGGATGAACAGTTCATTCCCTGAATGCTTTTTTAAATTATTTTATTCTTTTCATTTTATAACTTGTTTAGCTAAATGCTTCGTAAAAAAATGCTGCCAATGCAACTCAATGATATTTAATAAACACATCCGTTAGCCATCCATTGAAGCGCAATAAACAGCACTTCATCACAGAAAATGAAAGATGGTTAAGTTCTTTCATGGGAGTTGAATAAAAACTCTCTTTTAACACTCCTCAGAAATTACAACTCAACCTTAAGTTTATTTAAAAAAGTTGTACTTCTCTTGGCGATTTTAATATAATGACTTTCTTATCATTGGGTAATTGTTCAAGTTTCTTTAAAACAAAAGATTTCTTTTCTATTTTAGAAAGTCAAAATCCAGCAATTACGGCATACAGCTTAAGTGAATTTTCTCACAACTGTATGATATTATACTGTTGAATAGAAAGACAAATTAGAATTTGGAGGTTCAATATGAAAAGTGAAGATAAACAATATGCTTTAACTGTTATTACTAATATATTAAAAGCAATGCACAGTAAAGAATATGAAAACATTTTAAATTATGTGGATGAATCTGAAGTGGATGATATTGGTGAGTTATTCTATTATGTCCAAGAAACATTAAACTTAAATGGATTTGATTCATTTGATGAATATGGCGCTCCATGTAATTTTCACCCAACATACGAATATTCACAAATCAACTTCTATGAATTCAATGATCACAGTGGATTTGCTGTTGATTATGATTTAACTTCAAATTCAGAATTGGCAGATATGTGTTTGCAAATGGAGTTTTTATATACGGATGACGGATTAAAAAGTGTTTTTATCACAGTTGACCCACAGTAAAACAATAATTCGAAAGAAACGCTAGAATATTAGAAGATATGGGATATGGGATATTCAAATTCAGTGTATGAGCTTATCAAAGATTCAGAAGTTCGACTTTTGGTTGAATTAGCGAATAAAATCAAGAATTAACGACTTATAAATCTAAATATTATAAGGAGAACATATGGAAATATACAACATTAATTTGAATATTCATTATTCTGCCCCACATGAAGTTTGGGATAATTTGGAGCGTTTATATAGAGAAATGCCTAACTGGGAACAACTTTGTAAACGGCTGTCCACAGTGGTATGGTTCAGATGGTAAATTGATAGAAGTAAGTATTGAACCAAGTGGATTACAATTCTATGCTGAATTACCAGCAGAAGAATGGAATGAATGGATTACATTATTTAAGAATAGCGCTACAAAATTATTGGGGTATGAAGTTGGCGAACCAGAAGACGGTTTTGAATTTCACTATTATGATTAACCCTACAAATTCCAAGTTTTCCATAAGCTTAATTTGAAAATACATAAGACACTTTGGTGTTTTTTTATATCATCGACAATTCTTCCAGTCACACCTAATTTCTATCCAAATAACGTGCCCCATTAGCGATCCATGAAGTGCAAAAATAAGCACTTCACCACAGAAAATGAAAGATGATTAAGTTCTTTCATGGGAGTTCAATAAAAAGAAAGAGCTGCCTATGCAACTCAATGATCTTCAAGTAATGCACCCCGTTAGCCCCTGTAGCGTAAAAAACAGCGCTACATCACAGAAAATAAAGATGATCAAGTTCTTTCATAGGAGCTTAAAAGGAACAAAACTTACTAATTAGGTTTCATGTATTCTCCTGTCTCCGTTCAGCGGATAAATCATCTATAGAAATAAACGGAACGATGGACATGTTTATTTTTTTACTTCAAGGTGTAATATATATTTTTAAAATATTTACCACTCTCGTAGCAAATAATTCTCCATTAGTCATACTAGGATTCATCATTTTTAAGTATGAACCAATAATTATCTTTGTTATTTTCATCCATGTACTTTTAAAATTCTTGAGAATTATAGGCGTCTTTTACTGCTTCTGAATCGCTTTTATAACTTGTTTAATCGTTAGTTGAGCATTTCTCAATGCTTTTTCCGTCATGTTAGCATGTGCAACTTTCGCAGTTTTCTTTAAGAAAAGCTTTTATGTGGAAGCAAAAAAATTCTTGTAGTAGCTATATTGGATGGTGATAATAAACGTAGTAGACCTTTACCTTTGATTTTTAAAATGTATCTGACACTACCCCATAAATGACTAGAATATTCCACCAAATGATTTTGAACTGCTATCTAAAAAAGGAACCTAGTATCTTCTAAAAAACACTTAAGTTATTGTTGAAGAAGAGGTTCCCATTTATCCAATTGTTAAGCTATTAACGAAAAGCCGCTTTGAATTCACCAGTGATTTTCTGATGCCCGTTATCCACATCATAAGCTTGTTCTTGTTCTAGTTCGAAGCGATCCATAATCGGCAGATCGTTCACCGAGAACAGATAAGAATCTTCTGAAACTACATGTTCATGCCATGCCCAGTTTGGTATGACAAAATAATCGCCTTTTTTCCAATCAAAACGTACTCCGTTAATAATCGTATAACCAGATCCTTTATATGCATGATGGATTGTCGAATGCGTATGCCGATGAGCTTTCGTATGAAATCCTTTCGGAAGATACTGCATCCTTGAACCTATCGTTGGGTTTGCCGTCTTGCCAGTAGATGGATTGATATACTCAATCGCAAAACCTTCATACGGATCAGGATCAAAATTCATTAAACCTTTAATCGCTTCCTCTGTGCGATTCCACTTGTAATTTGCCAAAGGTGCAATCGTATAATTGGCATCACCAACCGGGCGAACCATACCGCCACTATAACGAAGTTCCGAAAAGTTATCCGGTACATTAGGCTGTTGGAGTCCATCTTTATGTGGCTCAAAGAATGTCCCGCCAATGGAATAAATGGTTGGAATATCGAGCGCATCCATCCATATCATCGGTTTATCACCGACATGACCATGACCGTGCCATAGGTTTTTCGGTGTCGTCAAGAAGTCACCCTCTCGCATATAAATCCGTTCACCTTGAACGATTGTATACGCACCTTCACCATCTGTAATAAAACGAATTGCACTTTGTGTATGTCGATGCGATGGTGCTTCTTCTCCAGGAAGTAAAAGTTGAACTGCTGCATACAATGTTTGTGTTGTCGACGCCCAACCCCAAGGCTGACGGTAAGTCAAACCAGGGTTTTGAAAATAAATCGCACGACGTTCGCCACCGCGTTCTGGTGTGAATATTTGTGCTGCTTCCATCAATTTCTTAGTCAACAGTTCCCCGCTCCAAAGATATGCCTCGGCTTGTGGTTTTGGTGTTTTATTCATAATTTCAGGGATGGCTTCCCAAAGGGGACCGAGATTGTATTGTTGAATATCTTTCGTAAAGTCTTTAACAGTATCACTACTCATAAATTGTTTGACTTCTTCTTTCATTTCAGCCATTCAAAACACTCCTTTTCTTTTAGTAGTCTACTTAGTTACGTTTACTTAAATTACGTTGGATTTGAACGTAATGTCCGTTCACATGTTCTACCAGGAAATGATTGATGATGAACGACACTGGTTTGTGGCCAAACTTTTCAAAATTACGATGCGGATTCTCTGCATTAAGTTGTGCTTCACTTAAACCGATTAGACGGTCTGAAACTTGTTGCTGTATCTTTTTCAACGTCGCAATTTCTTCTTCAATACTCAGCTCATCTGGATTAAATACTGCAGCACGTCGACTTTCATCCTCTAAACCACGTCCCCACTTCGAACCCGGCTCTGCAACTACGCGCTCCACTTCGCCAAGCCAGTACGGAATCGCCTCGTTTAAGTGCGATACAATTTGCATTATTGACCATTCTTCTTCAGTTGGATTCCAACGAAAAACCTTTTCATCTAAACCTTCTACACTTTTGAGAATGTCACAGATTGAGTTATTAATAGCTTGAATCGAGTCTTTATTTGTTGTAGTAGTCATGTTAGTTACCTCCTCCCTGTAGAACTACTTTATTTTCCAGTATTCCTACTTGATCAATTTCAATTTTCACGACATCGCCATCTTTTAAGAATGTGGGAGGATCCATTGCAACACCTACACCGCCTGGCGTTCCAGTTAAAATAATGTCACCCGGTTCAAGAGTAACTAACTTCGAAAGAAATGAAACAAGATGTGGAACAGAGAAAACGAGATTTTCTGTATTCGTTTTCTGTCTCACCTCACCATTAACTGACAGTACGACACCGAGTCCAGATGGATTTGTTAATTCATCAGAAGTAACCATCCAAGGTCCCATCGGTGCACTGCCATCAACTGTTTTTCCTTGTAGCCATTGTAGTGTTCGCCTTTGTAAATCACGATAAGTTACGTCGTTGGCAATTGTGTAACCTGCCACGTAACCAAGTGCTTCCTCTTCAGATACATTGCGTGCTTGTTTACCGATTATAACTGTGAATTCAGCTTCGTAATCGAGTTGTTCAGAAATCGGATGGAATGGGATATCGTCTTCCGGTCCAATAACTGTATTCGCAAACTTAGCAAATAAAACTGGATTAGTTGGAATGTCGCGTCCCATTTCTAAAATATGTTCACGGTAGTTATGCCCTACACAGAAGATCTTCCCAGGGTTTGTCACTGGTGCATTTACTTTTACTTCACTTTTATCATAAATCAGCTGGTGCTTGAATTTTCCAGTATTAGAAAGTGCATAGTTAATCGCAGACTTCGCAATTTCCATACTGTCATTTCCTCCCTCGAGGAAGCCTTCCATTTTGGCTGGTACATATGCTTCGGCAATGGCTTCATAGCGATACTTACCTTCACTCTGAAGTTGTGCTTGGTACGCATAATTGAGGTCGACTACCTTTTCCCCTTCAACAATTGCACCAATACGAGAAAAACCTGCAGTTGTAAATGTTATCAATTTCATAACTATCTCCCTTTAAATGTTTTATTTAAACACTCCAATTCTATTAGCAATGATGCTCAATCTACTAGCTCAGAACAGTGGTAATAGCAATCTTGCTAAATACTAATACAATATGTCCGCGAATTAGACGTGGTAATATGGCTATCTCATACTAAGTTGTAAATGCTTTATTATACTTAACTAGCTCTTCTTTCAACTTTATTTTGCTTATCTTCCCTGACGCTGTGACGGGTAACTCATCTAGAATGAGGAACTTGTCTGGAATTTTGTATTTGACAAACCGCTCTTTCATAAAAGCAAGTAATTCCTCTTCGTTAGATGTCTCCCCTTCACGAAGGACAACACAGGCATATGTCAATTCGCCAAATATCGCATCTGGAAGACCGATGACTGCCGCTTCCAAAACAGCTGGATGTTGATGAAGCGTTTCTTCTAATTCCCGCGGATAAATATTAAATCCACCTTTAATGATCATTTCTTTTTTCCGACCGACTATACGAACGTAACCATTTTCATCGATTGTAGCCAAATCTCCTGTATAAAACCAACCTTCCTGATCAATCGCTTGAGCAGTTTCTATCGGCATATTGTAATAGCCTTTAGTCACTCCAGGACCTTTACAAGCAAGTTCACCAACCTCGCCGACCTTACACTCCAGACGATTTTCATCGACCACTTTTAATTCCACGCCAGGTATCGGTCGACCCACTGTCTCTGAACGAGCCTTATCATCGGCATCAAATCCAGTCAGCGTAAGTGTTGCAGACGTTTCAGTTGAGCCATATGCGATTAATATATTGCAGTTCATATTCGTCCGTATTTTTTTTACAACTTCCACCGGACATGGTGCAGCAGCCATTTCACCTGTTCGAAGGGAACTTAAGTCATATTTCTCAAAATCAGAAGAATTCAGTTCCAATATAAACATCGTTGGAACACCTGGATGTACAGTTACTTTTTCTGATTCGATGAGTGCCAATGCCCCTGTTACTGAATACTTCCGCATTATTACTAATTTCCCACCACAAAATACTGCCCGAAGGAGAAATGTGATACCCATAATATGAAATAATGGATTTGGAATTAAAAACACATCATCCTCTGTACATTCCATAATTTTTGAAGCTGAACCGGAACTAAATAATACATTTTCATGCGTTAGCATCGCACCTTTTGGACGTCCAGTTGTGCCCGATGTAAACATAATTGTAAATAAATTACCTTTCGGCTCAACACGAATATCTTCAAATTCATTACCAACTAATAAATCATCATAATAAAGATATTCCTCTGCCTGAAAACCAACAGAAATTAGGATCTCCAACGATTCAATTTCTGCACGAAGCTCTGAATAAAAACTTACTTCTCCACAAAGTAACGCTTTGGCTTCTGTTTGTTGCACTATATAGGAACTTTCCTCCTTGGTGAAAAATGGATTAAGTGGAATTAAAACAGCTCCAACACGTGCAATAGCAAATAATGATGTGACGAATTCAATTGAATTTATGAGTGCAACCGCCACGCGATCCCCGCTATTAATACCACTATTTATTAGTCCTTGTGCAAGTTTTGTCACTTCACGATCTAATTGTCCGTATGTCATTCTTCTTTTTTCATAATAGATTGCTTCCCGATTCGGCAATTTATTAGCTTTGATTTTCAATAAATCACTGACATTAGAGTGCATTACAATGTTATCCAAATTATCCACCTCTCCTACTATAGATAGTCCCAAAACGACTGGCTATTAAATGCTCAAATCGACTTCCACGGACAACACTTAGAATTACTTATATTTTTTATAATGATTCCCAAATTGCTGCGATTCCTTGGCCGCCACCGATGCAAACGGCTGCTGCACCATACCTTTTATTACGTCTTTTTAACTCGTAAATAAGTGAATGTGTGATTCTTGTTCCGCTTGCTGCAAGTGGATGTCCAAGAGCAACAGCACCACCATTAACGTTTCCTATTTCCAAGTCAAATCCTAGTTCCTTCTGGCAAGCTAAATATTGTGCGGAGAAAGCCTCATTAATTTCGATCAAATCCAAATCTTCCAACTGTAAATTTGCTTTTTTCAATGCTCCTCTAATTGCCGGTACCGGACCAATCCCCATATATTTCGGGTCAACACCAACAACATCCCATGAAACAAGACGCGCAATCGGTTTCAATCCATTCTTCTCTGCATAATGGCTAGATGCAATAATCACTGCCGCTGCACCGTCAACCATTCCACTTGCATTTCCCGGCGTAACAACCCCTCCCACAACAAAACGGGCTTCCAGCTTCCCGAGCTTTTCCATAGTTGTCTCACGGATATGTTCGTCATGTTCAACGATGCTATCACCTTTACTTCCTTTTACATTTACAGAGACAATTTCTTCTTTAAAATAGCCTTTTTCTCTCGCTTTGATAGCGCGCTTATGACTGGACAGTGCATGGGCATCCACTTCTTCGCGTGTTATTTTATACTTTTCTGCAAGGTTTTCTGCGGTTTGCGACATTGTGTATCCAGCGTTCGTATCAAGTAAGCCATCCCATACCCAGTCTTCAACTATCGGTCCTCCAAGAGGGCTTCCCCATCTCGCACCGCGAATAACGTGAGGTACTTGGCTCATATTTTCAGTACCACCGGCCAAAACGACATTCGCTTCTCCTGTAAGAATATAGCGTGCACCAGTTAAAATTGCCTCAATACCAGTACCACAGACACGGTTGATTGTGACTGCAGGTACCTCAAGAGATGTACCAGCTTTCAAACCAACATGTCTTGCTAACATATGTGCATCTTTACTCGACTGCTGAACATTCCCGAATACGACTTGATCGATGTCATCCGGGTTGATATTTGATTTACGAATTGCTTCTTTTGCTGCGATTACACCTAGTTCTGTAGCCGTAATGTCACGGAATGAACCTGAAATTTTTGCAAATGGCGTACGTGCACCTTCTAATAAAACAATGTCTGTCATTCTATTCATTCCTTTCACTATTCTTCCACTAAAAAAAATGATTTACCTGAAAAATATTAATGAAAAATCTACTATTTGGATCCACTACTCTGGCATACGCTATCTTTGAGCGGTACCGAGCTTCCTGAGCCAATTGGAAGTTGGTCATGAAGGCGTCAGTCCACTCAGGATGACGCGACCCTAAGCAAGCCTTCTTCTCTTTCGCTTCGTGTAGGGGCTCGACTTTCTCTCTCATTCTGAATATTGGGAAAAATTTAGGTGTGTCGATTAAGCATTTTTATACATTTAAATGACTGATTTCCGCTACGGGCTACTCGCTTTCCTGTGGGCGGGAGTCTAGTAACCCTACACTATACTCAGCTAAAATAGGAATATACAGGCAAATGAAGCAACAAAAAAATTCCTTTTATTACTCAATAAAAAACCTATTTTTCCCCAATAACACAACTGTTAAAAATTCTCCTTTTCAGTTTTTCAGTACCTCTTCTTCGTATTAATTAAATCATATAGCGTTCTACCGCAATTACTCGATCAGCAATACGCCTTTTTGTTTCAACTATATTTTCTTTACTACTTGCAATCAGGCGTCCCGTTGCATGTGAGAACTCCTCATGATCGTTAAGATGATTAAGTAAATTTAACCCTGCAATTGCACTCCGTTGCGCAATTTCATGAATAAAGACTTTTGCACAATCTAATTTTTGTCCATTTTGTTCTTCCCCAGACTGCTTGATTGCTTTTTCAGCACGCAGGATGGCACTTTCACTTGTGTAAATACCAATTGCAAGATTTGCAAGGAATGCCGCAATTTCTTGCTCTTCATTCATATTATCGATACTAGCCTGATGAATCGCTTGGATTGTCACATGGTAATAATCCTTCAAAAGACGGAGTGTCTGTTTTTCATGTTGAAGTGGACCATTTTCAGGATGTACTGAATGATTTTTTGCAACATAACTTTTCAACAATGTAGAAGCTATTATGATTCTGTTTATTTCATTTGTACCTTCAAAAATTCGATTGATACGTGAATCACGGTAAAGAGTTTCTACCTCATATTCACCCATATAGCCATACCCACCATGAATTTGAACAGCTTCATCGATGACAAAATCTAGCGTTTCAGAAGACAAAACTTTATTCATCGAACATTCGACAGCAAAACCTGCAATCGTTTCACCATAACCCACACCGTTGTCTTTCATTTCCTCAAAACCTTTTTGCATTGCACCAGCCGTGCGATAGACGCTACTTTCATTGGCATATGTTTGAATCGTCATATCTGCAATTTTTTGTTTGATCAAATTAAAACTAGAAATTGACTTGTGAAACTGTTTACGCTCATTGGCATACTTTGTCGCAAGTTCAATCGATCGTTTGGAAATACCAAGTGTTGCTGAAGATAATTTAAAACGACCAATATTTAAGACATTAAAAGCGATGATATGACCACGACCAATTTCTCCAATCACATTTTCTACCGGTACTTTTACATTTTCCAAGATGAGTGAACGAGTTGACGATCCTTTCAGCCCCATTTTTTTCTCTTCAGGACCAGTCGTTAAACCCTCGTACTCTTTTTCAACGATAAATGTCGTTATTTTAGCGTCGCCTATTTTTGCATAAACAATAAAGATATCTGCAAATGCCGAATTTGTAATCCACTGTTTTTCTCCGTTCAGCACATAATATTTTCCATCAGCTGATAACTTGGCAGTTGTTTTCAGTCCCATTGCATCAGTTCCAGCAGATGGCTCCGTCAGCGCATACGCAGCAATCTTTTCTCCAGTTAATAAAACAGGCAAATATTTATCTTTTTGTTCCTTATTTCCAAAGTAAGCGATTGGTAGTGCCCCAATTCCAGTTTGTCCCCCAAATGTAATGGAAAAAGAACGGCTAATAGCCATCTTCTCAGAAATGATTGCGCCACACACTTTCCCGAGGTTCAATCCGCCATCTAGTTCCGGAATATCGGCACCGATTAGTCCAAGTTCTCCCGCTTCTTTAATAAGACGGACCGTTTCATCGAATTCTTGATTTTCAATTTTTTTTAGTGCAGGCATAACTTTATTCACCACAAACTTCTCAGTCATATCGGCAATCATTTTATGCTCTTCACTAAAATCTTCCGGTGTGAATATATCTTCTGGAACAATACTTCTGGATAAGAAGCTATTAGTCTCCTTTTCTTCTATCAACACTTTCTTTCACTCCTTCCATCTAGAAGTTTGGTTATTCACTGTCTTACCAAAGTTTTATAGAAAATGAAGAACCTGATGACTTTCTATATGAACGTTTCTATATTTATTAGTTTTATTAACGACCAGTATAAACCGGCTTTCTCTTCTCAACGAATGCATTCAACCCTTCTTTTCGATCTTCTGTTGAAAATGCATTACCAAAACATGCTGCTTCAATGATTAACCCAGACTCGATATCTGTATTACTTCCTGCATTGACGGCCTGTTTTACCATTTGCAGGGCAACTGGTGGCTTTTGAGCAAGTTTTTTTGCCCATTCTTTTGCAACAGGTATTACTTCTTCAGCTGGCACAACTTTATTTACAATACCCAATTCAAGTGCACGAACAGCATCGAACATTTCTCCAAAATAGAGGAGTTCTTTCGCTATCCCCTGCCCAACAATTTTAGGTAATCGCTGAGTGCCTCCTCCGCCAGGAATTATTCCAAGACCTACTTCAGGGAATGCGAACTTTGCTTTTTCAGTGCTAATACGTAAGTCACACACCAGAGCAAGTTCTAGTCCACCACCAAGTGCCATTCCATTCAACGCTGCTATGACTGGCTTAGTTGAATTTTCTATTTGTGTGAATACTGATCTAGATACTTTATTCATCTTATTGATTCCAACAAGATCCAATCCCGCCATTTCGGAAATATCTGCACCAGCAACAAATGCTTTTTCACCACTGCCAGTTAAAATAATTGCCCGAACATCATCCTCTTCATCCAACTTACTGAACACATCAGATAACTCATTGAAAACTTGAGTATTTAGAGGATTTACAGGTGGACGGTTAATCGTTATTGTAGCTATATTATTTTCAACTTCCACTAACAAAGATTTATATATCATTTTTCCACCAGCTCCTTTTTTTCTTTATAATCGTAAAATCCTGCTCCTGATTTCTTACCGAAACGACCAGCTCTCATCATTTGTTTCATTAGTAAAGGTGGTGCAAAGCGTGGATCGTTAAATTCATTGTTGAAATATTCCATTACATGGTAGCCGATATCGACACCAGCATAGTCTTGTAATTCAAATGGTCCCATAGGGTAGTTCAAGCCAAATTTCACTGCTTTATCAATATCTTCTGCAGATGCTACACCTTCTTCTAAAAGACGAATCGCCTCGATAAACTGAGGAATCATAATGCGGTTGACAATAAATCCAGGCGTATCTTTTTTGACTTCCACAACTTCTTTCCTTAGTTGAAGTGACAGCGCTTTCAAAGCAGACACTGTATCATCACTCGTTTCGTAACCGCGTACGATTTCTACTAGCTTCATTAATTGTGCAGGGTTGAAAAAATGCATACCTGCGACACGATCCGGACGTTTCGTTGCAGCCGCAATTTCTGTTATGGACATGGATGATGTATTCGTCGTTAATATGACATCGTCTCTAACAATTACATCAAGTTGTGAGAATACCTCTTTCTTTAAATCGAGATCTTCAAGAACTGCTTCAATAACAATATCGACATCTTTCAAATCTTCAAGCTTTGTAGTTGTCTGGATGCGCGTAAGTGTTTCCTGCTTTTGCTCCTCAGTCATTTTTCCTCGCTCAACACTTTTTGACATAAATTTATTAAGTCGAGCCATGGCCCCTTCTAAATACCTGTCTTCAATATCTCGCAAAACTACGTTAAAGCCATTTAATGCGGCAAGATTTGCAATACCTGCACCCATAGAACCAGCGCCGACTACACCAATTGTTTTAATGATCATTATTTATCTCCCCTAACTTTTTTCTATATTTTCATTATATACAGACAATTTTTCGCATTGTATCTACATAGTGTAGGAAAACGAGATCTTCTTTCATCAAATAATATGAATTTCTTACTTTTCATTCATAAGTGTTACCTTTGAAATCCCTTATATAAATCCATGAATCTTCATACCACCTTCTCCCTGATCATATTAGCCATAGGTAAACCTCTACAGGAATAAAGAATGCCTGGAAAATAAGAGACAATGGACAAAGGAAATAAGTTTTAACTCACATAAATCCCTTATTCAAGTCATCCTCCTTCTCAAAATAGAACTTTTCACATTACGATTCTCTTTTTCTATTACAATAATAAATAAAAAAAGCTGTACTGGAGGTAGCTCCGGTACAGCTTTTCTGTTGTAAGTTACGAAGTATAAATATGTTG
Source organism: Lysinibacillus xylanilyticus (assembly GCF_001708185.1). Lineage (GTDB taxonomy): Bacteria > Bacillota > Bacilli > Bacillales_A > Planococcaceae > Lysinibacillus > Lysinibacillus xylanilyticus_A. The sequence goes on from NZ_MDDN01000008.1 coordinate 74,618, forward strand.
TTTCATATTACAATAGATAAATCCTATTTCCATCTAGACCCACAGGTACGTGACCCATTTCAAGCAATTCAAGCAAAGGAATAAACAAATCTTCCTCACCTGCAAGTTCTGCTGTACAAACGAGAACTGCAATGTACATGGCGTGTCCTACAAAGAAATTAACCTGCTTTTCATCACCAAATTCTTGGAATGCTTTTTGAAATGTTGCATGAAAAACTGCTTGCGGTACGGATTCAATTGCTATTTTAAGCAAATCTGCTTGACCTGCTTCATCAATTTTTTTTTTCAATTGATCTGGAAGACCACTCAAAACTTTCCATAGGTTGCTATTATCAAATGTCAGTTTACTAATTGTTTCTGATGTCTGCTCTTTGGTTACCCACTGAATTTCGTAATCATCCACTTGCAACTTCTGCATTAAGCGTTGTAATGCTTCTTCGGCAATCTTTTCTTTATACCCTGCTTTTTCGTACCAGTCTATAGCAGATAATCGTTCAGCTATCTCATTGATTGACTGCGCTTTCGAACCAAACTTATTCTCACTAATCAACACCATGCGATAATCCTCCTTTTCAACTTCAAGTATTAATTACCATTAGTATTTTGTTGTCAGTTCAGGTGGACCGAATTTCGGACCATATGGACCTTCATCGAGCCAGCGTCCTAGAGTCGGAACGATTGAAACGAGTGAAGCTGCAAGTTCGCGCTTCATATTCATTTCTCGCGAATCGCCCTGTAAGTGATGAAGCGCAGTTGTCGATCCATCTCGATTCCACAATGCTGCAATTCTCCGTTCAGTGGCCGCTTCAACAATAGCTTGACAACGTTCTGCTTCACTAGTTGCTTTTATTGCCTGTTCGATACCACGAACTGCAATAATTGCATCAGGTATTCCAGAATTCAATCCACGTGCACCGAAAGGAGCGAATAAATGAGCTGCCTCTCCCGCTAGCAAGATACGGCGCTTTTCATCCGTAAATGAATCGACAACTACTTGATGGAAACGGTACGAGGACACCCAAGTAACTCGTTCTGCATATTTTGGATTCATCACTTTTGGAAGCCACTCTTTCACACTTTCTTCTGTGCCGTAATCTTCAACCTTATCTTCAGCTAACAATTGAAGATCGACACGCATGCCTCCCTTAAATGGAACAAACATTACGTTACGGCGTTCCATTGCCGGGTGCTGATAATGGAAGATCCGTTCAATAGACATTGGATCATTTTCATCCTCTTCAATATCAACGACTATGAATGTATCATTCGTACGCGGACCTTCAAATTGAATACCAGACTGTTCACGCACGACAGAGCGTGCACCATCGCAGCCGATTATATAATCTGCTTCCCAAATCTCACCAGAAGCCGTTGTTAACTTGACGCCTCCATCTGTAATGTCTAGATCCTTTGCAGATTCTCCCCATACAAATTCAACACCAGCCTCAGAACAAGCATTGTAAATATGCTTTTCTATCTTATGTTGATGAAGCGATGCAAAATGTGGTAATTTAGTCGGATCTTGAGTATTGGTTACCCCATAATTACGCACATAAACTTCTTTTCCACGGAATAAAGTTCTTTTGATTGGCCAAATAACTCCATCTTTGGACAATTCAAAACCAAGACCTTTTGATGTTTCTTCCAGTAACTTTAACGATGCCCCATGAATATAGATCGCTCGGCTACCAGCTCGCGGAGTATCCTTTTCTTGCGATTCAATTACTACACATGATATACCTTTTTTTTGAAGGGCCAATGCCGCAGTAAGTCCAACTGGTCCAGCTCCTACAACAATTACATTTCTTTTTTTCACATTCACCATTTATTACATCCCCTTTTTAAGCAATTGAAATAGTATTCAATCTGATTTTAGTGATCAAACTTCTATAAAAAAGGTCCATCACCATAAGGTGTGGTTGATTTCCGTTCCGACTGGGTGCTTTCCTAAGGGCGTCCGATGAGCCGCTTCGAGCAACAGATGTTTTTTGTGCGAAAGCGCAGTGCTAACGTAGCGATAGCAACAAGTGTTTTTTGCGCGAAAGCGAAGCGTCAGCAGCAAGTGTTTTTTGTGCGAAAGCGCAGCGTCAGCAACAAGTGTTTTTTGTGCGAAAGCGCAGCGTCAGCAACAAGTGTTTTTTGTGCGAAAGCGCAGCGTCAGCAACAAGTGTTTTTTGTGCGAAAGCGCAGTGCTAACGTAGCGATAGCAACAAGTGTTTTTTGCGCGAAAGCGAAGCGTCAGCAGCAAGTGTTTTTTGCGCGAAAGCGAAGCGTCAGCAGCAAGTGTTTTTTGTGCGAAAGCGCAGCGTCAGCAACAAGTGTTTTTGTGCGAAAGCGCAGCGTCAGCAACAAGTGTTTTTGTGCGAAAGCGCAGTGCTAACGTAGCGTCAGCAACAAGTGTTTTTTGCGCGAAAGCGAAGCGTCAGCAACAAGATGTTGGTCACAAAGGCGTTATCACAGGACGTGATGGTTTTAGCCTTCGTTCCCTTAGGTGCTCGCTCAGAGGCTCATCTGTACGCTGTCCCTAAGGAGTCGCCCAGACTTCACTCCAATCAACTAATATACAAGGCATATATTTAAAAAAATGTCCTCCACAACTTTTGGTAAAGAACCACAAAAAACCATAAATACTTTATAATACCCTTATCTTTTTAAAAAAAGAGATCTATATTAATTTTTAATGTTATAGGTCTCTTTATTTACTCAGTAAACTTCCAATCATTATTTTCAATACTTAAAACAGATATTCCATCAGGTTCAGGGCTTGCTTGTGATACACCAAAATCAAAAGTTCCCGTAGCCCCTAAATATTTTCCTAAATCGTTTTGTAAATAAGTATGAATATCTTCGGATGTTACATTTCCTGCTTTAATCGCTTTTACAACAACATTTATACCGTCCAAAAGATGTGCAGCGAATAAGTCTGGTTCACTATTAAATTCTTTTTTATATGCATCACTGAATGCCTTTAACATTTCTTTTTGATCCGAATCTGGCAATTGATCTATAACACTTAGTTTACTACCAACGACCATAATATTTTCATTGTCATCCTTCACTTGTTCCAAGAACCCTTGGTTTGCAGCAGCCGTACTTTGAATCATCGGAATGTCAAAATTCATCGCTTTAAAATTACGAGCGATAATTCCAGCTCCAGGTGTTCTCGACCAAACGATGATCGCTTCGGGATTCTTTTTACGAACTTTTGTCAATTGAATTGTCATATCTGTAGCAGTAGCATCGAACTCTTCATGAGCAATAATCTCGATGCCATTTTCCTTAGCCAACGCTTCAAATGCTGGCATACCAGTTACTCCGAAGCCGTCAGAAGCATTCACCCACGCTACTTTTTTAATATTATTCTTCTTTAAATATTCAACAATCGGCATTGCAATGACCGTTGTGCTTTGTGCCATGCTATATACATACTCACTTTCCGATTCAATCGGTGCAATTGTAAGTAATGGTAGTTTTTTCTCAATGGCTTTTGGTATAATGGCCATCGTAGTACTTGATTGAGTCGCTCCAACAACCGCTACAACATTTTCTGAAATTAATTTATCCATCGCGACTACCGCTTTTGTATCATTCGTTTCATAGTCTTGTTTGATAAGCTGAACTTTCTTACCATCAATTGGACCTGCTTCATCTAATTGTTTTTGTAATAATTCCACAGTCTTTGCTTGTGCACTACCAAGTGTTGATGCTGGACCTGTTTCAGCTACAATCACACCAATTTTTACAACTCCTTCCTCACTTTTCCCACCGCTTGTCTCCTCTGCATTCTCGATTCCACATCCCGCAACAACTAATAGAAAAACGAAAGATAAAATAGCAACTAGTTTACCTATAAAAAATTTTTTCATACAAACCCTTCACTCCCCCAATTTTTTTGTCAAAACAATTCGTTCACTTACCCTACCTTTATTCCTAGATATGCTGATTTCACTTCGGGATTCGAACTAATTTCTTCATTCGTGCCGTCCATTATGAATTTTCCTTGATCCATTACGTATGCACGATCAGCCACTTTTAACGCTGCTTTAACATTTTGTTCTACTAAAATGACCATTGTTCCCATTTCTTCTTTAATTCGCACTAAAATCTCTAAAATTTCATTCACTATTTTTGGTGCTAAACCCATCGATGGCTCATCTAGGAGAATTATTTTAGGATCAGACATGAGCGCACGTCCAATCGCAAGCATCTGCTGCTCCCCACCACTCAAATTCCCGCCAATCCTATGATAATGTTTTTTCAATCCTGGAAATAACTCCAGCATTCTGTCCAAATTCTCCTCTACATGTTTCCGGTCTTTATAGTATTTCGAGTAAATCCCTAACGTCAGGTTTTCCTTTACGGTGTGTCCTGGAAAAACTTGACGCCCCTCTGGAACAAGACATAAACCTTTCCCAACTATTTTGTGGGCAGGAAGACCACTAATTAACTCATCTTGAAGTATTACTTTTCCTTCGACTGGTGTGTAAAGGCCCGCTAATGTATTTAATAACGTACTTTTCCCTGCGCCATTAGCACCAATAATGGATACAATTTCTCCTTTGTCCACATGAAAGTCGAGCGAATGTAAAATTTGAATCTTCCCGATACGTGAACTAAGACTTTCAACTTTGAACATTAAATTGCCTCCTCTCCTAAATAAGCACTAATTACCTTTTCATTTTTTTGTATTTCATCGGGGGTACCTTCCGCAATCTTCGTCCCGAAATCAAGAACCACAATCCGATCGGCGAGTTGCATAATTGTCGCCATTTTATGCTCTACAAATAAAAATGAATGTCCTTTTTCTTTTAAATCACTAATATATCCTGCCATTGTATTTGTCTCGGCATCATTCAGGCCTGCCATTGGTTCGTCCAACATGATGAGCTGTGGTTTGTAAACAATTGCCCGTGCGAACTCCAACTTCTTTTGCAATCCATAAGATAGTTGTCCAGCTTGTTCATGTAATAGATCACTCATCTCCATCATCGTCAATACTTCATAAGCTGCTTTATATGCATATTCTTCATCTCTTTTTACCGTTGGAAGACGGAATCCAGCACTAAAAACGTTCGTTTTTATATTCACTGAAGTCCCCATCATCACGTTTTCCAAAACCGTCATATTACTGAAAATTTGCAAGTTTTGAAACGTCCTGGAGATCCCAAGGTGAGCCAAATCAAAAATTTTCCTCCCTGATATTTTTTTTCCTTTAAAAAGAACTTCTCCGTCAGTCGGTTGAATGTATGAAGAAATCATATTAAACAATGTCGTTTTCCCCGCTCCATTAGGGCCGATAACAGCTACAATTTCTCCTTCACCGACATGAAAGCTAACATCATTCACCGCTGTTACTCCACCGAACTTTTTTGTTAAACCGTTAACTTGGAGTAAATTGCCCATATCTAAACCCCTTTCTCAGAAGCAACATTTTTCTTAATGGTTACATCTTTTTTTATAGAGCTTTTAACAGGTGATATTTTCCTGACGTCTAGTATTCCAACCAAGCCTTTAGGTATGAAGATCATAACAAGTATTATGATTAAACCATAAACTACAATTTCGACTTCACCATTAATATTGAAATACGTATGCCCTACAAAACGAATTACTTCATTTAAAAACATGATCGAAGCCGTTCCGATAATTGCTCCCCAAATGGAATGGACACCACCGACCATCACCATGACAAGAAGTAAAATTGAAAATGAAATGTAAAATGTCGGTGGTGCGATAAAATTAATGTAATGCGCGTACAGACTACCCGCCAATGAAGCATACATAGCACTTAATGCGAAAATAGCTACTTTAAATTTTGTTACATTAACGCCTAGTGTCTCCGTTCCAATTTCACTATCATGAATGCTTCGTAATATCCTCCCAACACTCGAACGAATAATATTAGTAGAAAACAAGATAACAACAAAGACAATACTCCAAACAAAGAAGTAGAAGTTCACTTGGTTTCCTAAGTCCAGTCCCAGTAATGATAAATTTGGAATACCGACTAATCCACCAGCTCCCCCTGTATAATCGCTTAGCCCCACCAATAAAATGTATACAATGATGTTAATCGCAATAGTAGCCAATGCCAAAATATGGCCTTTTAGTTTTAGAACTTGCATCCCTATTAAATAAGCAATGATGAACGTCGCGACCATTCCAATTCCCATCGCAACCCATGGTGATACGCTATATTTAACTGTTAAGACACCGGAAACATATGCGCCAATTCCGACAAATGCAGCGTGTCCTATCGAAATTTGCCCGGCGTAACCTATAAGTAAACTTAGACCAATGGTGATGATGCAATAAATCCCGATTAAAATCAAAAGCGTAAATACGTATTGCGAACTTACAACTAGTGGTAATATCAAAATCAATGCAATAAATCCTAAAAAGCTTTTCCAGCGCCTTCCATATAAAATTGTTTCTACTTTCTCCACTATATATCCCCCCCTATTAAACACGTTCTCCAGTTGCCTTTGTAAACAATCCTTGTGGTCTGAAAAATAAAACGAGCAATAAGAAACCAAATGCCAATGCGTCCGTATAATAAGTAGAGATGTACCCGCCCGAAAATGCTTCAATGACGCCCAATAATAATCCGCCTGCAACAGCTCCAGGTATGCTGTGCATTCCGCCGAAAATCATTGCTACAAAACCTTTTATACCGAGAAAAAAGCCCATTTCATAAGTTGCATCTGTCAGTGGGGCAATCATGACACCTGCTATAGCGCCTAATCCAGCAGCAATTGTAAAAGCAATCATAGACATCGTTTTTGTGTTGATCCCCATTAAGCTTGCAGCACGTGGATTTTTTTCACTTGCGCGTAAAGCAGAACCGAGAAATGTTTTTTCAAAAAACCAATAAAGCACTATTAAAAGTGCAAGTAATACTACAAGAATCCATAAACTTTGCGAATTTACGACAGCCCCAAAAAATTCGATTGACTTACTTTCAACTAACGGTGGCAGAGATTTAGGAGATGTTCCCCATATGATCAAACCCATTCCTTTTAAAAAAGTTGAAACACCTAATGTAATAACAACCAACACTATCGGCGTTGCTTTACCAGCAGGATTTATAGCGAATCTTTCAACCGCTAAGCCGATAAAGGCCGTAAGCAAAATCGCAAGTGGAATTGCACCTAAGATTGGGATACCCAAATTGACAAATGTGACACAAGATAATGCTCCAATCATTGCAAATTCTCCTTGCGCCAAATTCAATACCCCTGTAACGTTATAAATTGTGACAAACCCAATAGCTAATAATGCATAAATACTCCCCACAGTTAGTCCAGTAATTAAGTATTGTAAAAACAAATCCATCTGATATAACCCCTTTCGAAATAGCTCTAAATTATTGTCGGTTTTGAAAATGATGACAAAAATCACTTTCTTACTATCCGTCCATTTCTCCTTCACTATTAAGTTATTGGTACTACGGTTCCGACAAGACCCCCACAAAAAAGATAACGCTTTCATAAAAATAAAATTAAAGCAATTAGACTCTTTTATATTTCCTAATATAGAAGACTCTGAAAAACTCAAACCCTCAACTTTTGTATGATCCGTTTGTCTTCCGCATTAAAAGACTATCTCCATTCCTACCTGATCATATTTTTTGATGTACTGTTAGTTTTTCACGAATATGTTCTGGAATTGCAAATGCTTTTGGTTTCTCTTTAAATGAAGTCCAAGCACGTAATGTGTACCCTTCAGCAATCAATGTCTCTCCACGATAAAATGTATGAGATAATTTAAATACTTTATTGTGAAGCTCGATGACTTCCGTTTTCACATTAACCTCATCTTCGAAAAAAAGTGGCGTCTTAAATTCGCATTTAGAATCTAAAAGTGGCGTCGAAATTTTTTCTATGGATAATAACTCAGATGTTGGATGTCCCAACTCGGCAAAAAATTCATGCATTGCTTCGTCCATCCACCTATAAAAATTTGGAAAAAAAACAATTCCCGCAGCATCCGTATCGCCAAATCTTACTTTAAACGAGTAATCTACAGCCATTTTATCCCCCCTGATTTTGAATAAATCTTGTATCTACAAACAACTTGCATCGATTTTACTCTTTAATCCAATAGTCTTTTTATGCATTAAAACATTTGCAATATTTCACTTTTTTGTAACTATTCTGTAACAATGTAACAATTTTTATTGTTATCGTAATTATATTTTTCAATCATTTTATTTGAAACGTACACTCTGTAGGAATCATTCTATTTTTTTCATCAAAATTGTTAAATAAAAAAATAAACCGACCCATAAAAATCAGGGGGGCAAAAAAAAACCTATACTGCGACAATTAAATCGACTAAACAAAAAATCAAGAAGTGATTCAAAAAAGTGAGGAATTTTAAGGGAATGCGAAATCACGCTATAAAATTGAAGCGAAAAATAGTGAGTTCAGAGGCACGGTTATGATGTGGCACCATCTGTGAATCTATTTAGTATGTAAAATGCAAGGGGCCCTGCCATATTGACAGTAAATCTCAAAAGAATTATGACTTTAATGAAGATGACGGTGTAAAAAATATGAAAAGGAAAAAAGGCAATTCGTTCGGTTTTGAACGAATTGCCTTTTTTTGATTTAGCTCACACTTACAAGGGCCACATTAAAAGATCTGTCGATTTAAATCGTATAGTTTGATTGCCATCATTAAGTTAAAACGTGTCTCTGAATCATTTAAATCTATTTCCAGTAGACTCTCAATCTTTTCTAAACGGTAAAGTAACGAGCTTCGATGTATAAATAACTCATCAGAGGTACCTTTTGCATTGCCGTTATTCTGCAAGTAAGTGCTGAGTGTTTGAAGCAGATCAACATTCTTTTTATCTGTAAAATCAAGCAATATGCCCAACTGACTTTTAATGAATGTAGTGACAACTGAAGAGTTTAGATCATGCAGGATTGTGTATGATCCTATTTCTTCAAACAATGAATAGCCCTTAGATTTAAATCGGCTTTTAACGACATTTAATACTTGCAATGATTGTTCGTAACTATTGAAATACTCATTCATATTTTCTACCTTACTCCCAATGCCTAAGTAAACTTCACACTTTATCATACTTTTGGATACTGCTTTTCTTACTCTTTTGTAAAAATCCGCCCAAAACTGTTTACGATTTTTTTCATCCTCTATCGGCACAATGAATAAATAGTGTTCACTCAATGTAGCCATTAAAATTTTCTTCGATTTCAGCGTAATTCCTTCATTAATGTAATCCCAAACAATCGATTTTTTTACTGTTTGCTCAAATAAATTCAGTCCAGCTACTTCAGATTCAGCCAAGTCGATTGACAAATTTGCTACACGATGAGGCTTAAAAATATCCCATTGAAAAAGATTTGCATATTGCAAAATACTTTGGTCATCCTCAATATTTTTCACAAGTAATTTACTCATCAATGTATCTTTCGCCTGTTTATCGGCATCCAACACAAGTTTCTGCTTGATGAACTGAATGGAACAAATATTTCTTGAAAGTTCCACAGTCAATTGATCAAATTCATCTAAATCTCCATTATTTATGCAAATTGCCAGATAGCCCAATAGCGCATTCACACCATTGATTGGCGAAATCAAAAAGGGAGGCCCGCCTTGTTCCAATATTTTAAACGTCCCTGTCCTTATACGTTCATTTTCCAATACCTCTCTCAACTTACCAATATCCCCTAATTCACTTTCTTCAATTTTGTATGATATAGGATGGAAAAAACGATCTAATAAAATCACTGAACCACAATATAATTCAGCTAACATTTTCGTTACACCGTGAAAATCATCAGTGACAACCGTTTCTTTCACAAGAGCTTGCTGATAATCGAGGAGGATTTGTAACCGTTTACGATTATCTTTCTCTAAATTGTAAAGTAGCGCATTTTTGAGCAAAATCGCTATATGATCACTTAATAATTTCAGTGTATTTACATCGTCTTCTGAAAATAGGAGATTGCCATTCTTATTTCCTACTTGCAGAACACCGATTGTTTTCAAATCAACGATAATCGGGATCGTTATTTGATGCCCACCCGATTTTTCGATGAATGGAAAATACTCTTTAAATGTATTTTTATGATCCACTATAATCTTTTCATCGAAATCTTTAATACCAAATATAGGGACTTGTAAATCAAAACAATTTTCTTTTTCATTAAATAAATAGATACAGGCAGATTGTGCATTTGTCCCTAGTCCAGCTTGGGTAGTAAATTCATTTATATTCTCCTTGAGTGACTGATTAATTGATAAGTTTCGACTAATCCACTCAATTCCCTCAATTTTTCTTAATTGCTGGTCCTTACGTCTTGCCAAAGAAATCGCAATCGCAACATCTTTACCGAACTCATCAAATATTTTATCCATTTCAAGCAAAGGTACATAGGTAAAAAATCCGATAATACAATATCCAAATCGATGTACATCATCTGTAAGAGGCACTGTAAACCATGTTTTTACACCCGTTTCTTTTAACTTAGCCATTAATAGACAGTCTTCCTGTTTGTTCGTTTCTTTACTATGTAAACTTTGCTCAAGTATTAGCGGTGAGCATTTTTCTATTTCCATAGGAAAAACATGACTAAACTCATTCGCATTTCCACCCCATGCTTTCGGTACGAATTCATCAGCATCCGCCAAAATCACACCAACAAAATCACAATATAGCTCTGATTTAAATGACTCTATTAAATAATGAATCGCTTCTTCTTCCGTCCCCATTTTAATCAATTGCCTCGATGTCATTCGCAAATGATGTTCAAGTCTATTTATAATCTTTTCTTTATTCGCCCCCATGTATAAGTTCCCCCTTATTGTCTAAAAGCATATTTGTAATTAACTATTCGACATGAGAAGTGGTACTACCTTTTTTGATACGCCGCTTCTAGTTGAATGGGTTATACTAGAAAAATAGACCATTGCAACAAAAAAAGAACGTTTGTTTGTAAACTTAGATTATTAACTAAGAGCCGTTAGCTGTCATCGTTAGCGTTTTAACAACGTTTTTCATTACCGTTCAAATAGCGTTGAATAGCTTGTCGTTTTTCTTCTGCAATAAATTTAGACAAAAAAACTGCAACTCCAATTGTTAGATGGTGTGTCTAATAATTGGGGTGCAGTTCATAGGAAAACGAGGTACTTTTTATAAATCTCTATTATTAACGATCAATCTTTTTTACAAAGCTACTCTCTCCCCTAGTAACCGGAAGCGAGTATATGGGCATTGATTTTAAGAAGCATCTTCAAACTGACTATTATATAGATCCGCATAGAATCCTTTTTCTGCAATCAGCTCTTCATGATTACCGCTTTCAATAATATCTCCGTCTTTCATAACTAAAATTAAATCGGCGTTTTTAATTGTTGAAAGTCTATGCGCAATGACAAATGATGTTCGGCCCACCATCAATTTATCCATTGCTTTTTGAATAAGTGCTTCTGTACGCGTATCAACGGAACTAGTAGCCTCATCTAAAATAAGCAACGGTGCTTTTTTAACCATAGCTCTTGCAATGGTAATAAGCTGTTTCTGTCCGACAGATAAACTTGTATTATCGTTTAATACTGTATCATAACCTTTCGGCAACGTTCTAATAAAGTGGTGCAAACCTACCGCCTTACAAGCTGCAACTACTTCTTCGTCGGTTACATGATCTTTGTTATAAATGATATTTTCCTTAATGGTACCTTCGAATAACCAAGTATCTTGCAGCACCATGCAAAATAAGTCATGAACATTTTTACGAGTAATGGACTTAGTCGGTACATCCTCAATCATGATTTCCCCGCTGTCTACCTCATAGAAACGCATGAGTAGATTAACAAGTGTTGTTTTCCCAGCCCCTGTAGGTCCGACGATTGCCACTTTTTGACCGGCTTTTATTTGAGCAGAGAAATCTTTAATTATAAGTTTCTCTTTCGTATATCCGAACTTCACGTTTTCAAATTTCACATTACCTTTAACATCTTTAGCATCTAAAATGGCTTTCTTATCACTTTCATCTTTAAGCTCCTCTTCTTGTAAGAACTCAAATACACGTTCGCTCGCTGCGGCTGTTGACTGCAAGCTTGTTGCTGCCTGTGCTAGCTGAGACAACGGCTGCGTAAATAAGCGGATATAAACCATAAATGAAACAATAACACCAAATGTAATAGAACCTTTCACTGTTAGTGCGGCACCTACTACACAAACAACAACATAACCTAAATTTCCAATAAAAATCATAAGAGGCATCATCATGCCCGACATAAACTGTGCTCGCCAAGCGCTATTAAATAGACTTTCATTGATTTCATTAAATTCTTGCTTGGCTACTTTTTCACCGTTATAAACTTTCATTACACTATGCCCTGAATAGATTTCTTCAATATGGCCATTTATTCTACCAAGGTCTTGCTGCTGACGAACGAAGTACTTGCGAGATTTGGATATAATAAAGGTCATGAATACAAATCCAATGAAAGTTGCAGCAATGGCAGAAAGAGCCATCGTAACATTAATATAGAACATCATTATCAAAGATCCAAAGAACATTACTGCCGCTGATACTAACGAACCGATACTTTGGTTTAGAGACTGTCCAATCATATCCACATCATTCGTGACACGGCTTAACACATCGCCGTTGGTTGTAGAATCAAAGTATTTCAACGGTAATCTATCGATTTTGTTCGAGATATCTGTCCGTAATCTTTTGGAAACTCTCTGCGTAATAGTAGCCATAATAAACGCTTGAATATAATTGAAGATAAAACTCAACCCATACAAAATAGCAAGGAACAGACCAATTTTTCCGATAGCCGTAATATCAATCTCACCAGCCATGCCTTCCATTATCAAATCGGTGATCTCACTAAGTTTATTGGGTCCAATAATCGTAAAAATTGTTCCTACAACTGCTAATACAAGTGCAAAGATAATCGCTGGCAAATAAGGTTTACAATAGGCAATCAACTTCCCCCAAGGCTTTTTAAAATTCTTTGGCTTTTCTCCAGGAGCCATCATATGACCTGGACCACCTGGACCTTTTCGGGGCTTATTTTGTGTATTAGTCATTTTCCAACTCCTCCTTCGATAGCTGCGAATAAGCAATTTCCTGATAAGTGTTACAAGTTTTCAATAATTCACTATGTTTTCCCATACCAACAATTTTACCTTCATCAAGAACAATAATTTTATCAGCATCTTTAATTGTTCCAATTCGCTGTGCCACAATTAAAGAGGTTGCACCTTTTGTCTCTTTTTTCAATGTAGAACGAAGTTGACGGTCCGTTTTATAATCTAAGGCAGAGAACGAATCATCAAAAATAAAGATTTCAGGATTTCTATTAACTGCCCTTGCAATCGAAATACGCTGTTTCTGTCCTCCCGAAAGATTTGTACCACCTTGGGCGATCGCCGCTTCATATTCGCCTTCCATTGTCTCCACAAATTCCTTACCTTGGGCAATTTCCACTGCTTTTTTGATTCCTTCATCTGTTGAAGGGATCTGGCCGTTTTCACCGTAGGCAACATTAGATTTTACCGTACCTGAAAATAATACAGCTTTTTGAGAAACGTAGCCCAGCTTATTATAAAGAGCTTCTTGTGCATATTCTTTTACATTAATACCGTCGACTAATACCTCTCCCTCCGTAGCATCGTAAAATCTTGGGATTAAATTAATTAACGTACTCTTACCACTACCCGTAGAACCGATAAAAGCAACAGTTTCGCCTTTATGTGCTGTAAAACTAATATCCTTTAAAACATAGTCTTCTGCATCAGGATATTTAAAACTAACATTACGTAGTTCGATTTCACCTTCGATTCCTTTAGGCGACGATTTTATGTCTCCATCAATAATTGTCTGAGGTGTATTTAGTACTTCATTAATACGTGCTGCAGATACTGCTGCTCTCGGTAGCAAAATGAATGTCATTGATAATAGCATAAATGCCATAACTACCTGCATTGCATAAGATGAAAATACGACCATATCACTAAACTTACCGATTCTATCCATACCCGCTGCATTATTAATTACATGCGCTCCAATCCAATAGATTGCAAGAGTTAAACCTGACATAATCAGACCCATCCCCGGCTGCATAAGGGCCATAAGGCGGTTCACAAAAAGGTTTGTATCTGTTAAGTTTTTATTTACTTGTTCAAATTTTTCTTCCTGATACCCTTGTGCGTTATAAGCATGAACAACACGAATACCAGTTAAACCTTCTCTTGTTACTCGGTTAAGATTATCTGTCAGTTTTTGAACGACTTTAAATTTCGGTAGCACAAAGATGATTAGGTTACCTATCAAAATAAGTAAAACAATGACAGCTACTCCTGTTGCCGCTGACCACTCCCAACTTTTCCCCATAATCTTCAAAATAGCCCACGTTGCAAGGATAGGAGCCTTGATCATAACTTGAAGACCCATTGCAACAGTTTGCTGTATTTGCGTAATATCATTTGTAGAACGAGTAATAAGACTTGCGATTGAAAAACCATTAATCTCCTCCATAGAGAAAGATAAAGTTTTGTCAAATACTCCTTTTCGCAATTCCTTTGAAAGAGACGTTGCTACCTTTGCCGCAAAATAACCAACAATGACAGCCAATATCATACTGCCAAGGGCACATAAAAGCATCTTCCCTCCAGCTGACCATATCTCGCTCGTTTTACTGCCCTCTGTTTGGACAAGTGTCGTAATTTTAGACATATAATCCGGCAACTTCAAATCTAGCCAAACTTGCCCTACAATGAACACAATGCTGGCAACGATTAGCGTCCATTCTTTTGGTTTTAAGTATTTAAATATTTTCAACATGTTTGCAGTCCTCCTTATTTAGTTAGCGTGCTAACTATATAGTAATAAAAACATCAAAATAGCATCTTCTTCAAGATTCAATATTCTCTTTCATAGCATCCATCACTTCAAAAAAAACTTCAAGTTTCTCTTCAGGGATACCTGTTAGTAATTTTCGTTCAAGTATTGCTCTACGAGTTTCGATGCCGTCATGTATTCTCAGCGCTTCTTCTGTTAAGACAATTTTTTTTAGTCTTGTATCGTAAGGAACTGATTGCCTTGTAATCAAACCATTACTTTCCATGGATTTTAGTACTCTAGACGCTGTTGATTTACGAATAGAAAATGCTCTTTCAAAATCCTTTTGAAACACATCTTTATCTTGGTTTTTGTAAAGATAACTAATTGTCCAACCGTGCATGGCAGTAAGGTTATCTTTTTCCGGTAATGTAGTACATGTGGTTTGATCCAATTGTCTTCTCATTAAAAGAGACAATGTACGCAACTCTAATCCAACCGATCTCCTTTTACTCAATTTTTCTACCTCCAAAATGTTAACGTCTAAACAATAGTATTTAAAAATAGCATCCTCCACAAATGGCGTATTTAACTCAAGACATAACAAATATTTCGTAAAGATGTTTATGTCCTTAGGTGAAAATAGGTCACTTACAGACGTATTAATTTTGCCATATTGTTTGCAAAAAATGCAACAATAAAACCAAACCACTTACTGGTTATAAAAATAAGTGGTTTTGCTTTGAAATAAAGTATGCTTATAAATGTCAAAATAATAAAGTACATAGTGTTAGTCTAAGCCTGAGTACGTGAATAAAGGACAGCTTGGCATAGAATTATTCGCTCGCCAGACCCCCGCTATATTTATAACGGATTACCGAAAATACTAGAAACAAATATAAGTCTTATAGCAGTTGGCGTGTTGTGTCCTAGTCTCAATTCTTTAGGGAGTTATGAGTCTTCGTTGGGGGATTATGGTGCTAGGAAGCGCCAATGGACAATGGTATGACGAACCGACACCCGCAGAAGAATAGAAATCAGACTAGTTTTATCCGTACTATTGATAGAATAGCTGAAGATGAAATGAAAGCAATAAATGGAGTTAAGCTTCTAGCTAAGTATGAGATTATTATAAAAAAGTTTGATCAATGAGATGAGCCTTAAGGCACCCCGTCAATTTAACAAGTAATTTGAAACCATCCTGTTTCTGATGGGAAATCTTTTCTGGATAAATTATGACCTGAAATTAATTGACGATACGAAGTCATGGTACCATCGTGGGAAACAATATATATCTTTTCTTTTTGTAACAGCTTGCACTTGATAATAAATTCTTCTGCAATTTTTATGAATTTATTTTCAGGCATTACATTTATTCCATCTGACCATAAATCTAGGGGGACATTAATATCAATTTCGAAAGTTGGAAAATCTTTTTGGATTATTTCTAAATCAAGTATTTTATCACAAGGCAATGTGCTTTTATCATGTAATAAAGGAAACAGCCGTGGTGAAACGAAAGGACTTACAATCTTACGACAATCTATATTTTCACTCCAAATAAATGCTGTTCGCAGAGTTCTTCTAGTAGGACTTATGATTATAATATCATCATTAGTTAAAGGGAATTGATTTCTTAACAGTTTTGCTTGCTTCTCCCCTTTAGGTGTTAATGATGGGTCTTTAATCTGTAAGCTTTTTGGCATATCTAATGTATGTTCACCTTGACCGTGACGAATAAATACTAGATCCATCTAATCACCACTCCTCATATTTGAATATCTTTCTTCAAATAACCTACGTACATTAATGGAATAAAAAACCTCAGCTATATTATCTTGAGCAAATGCATTGCGACCTTTTTTAAAACGTCGCAACTTTGTTTAAAATCTACACAAGACTTTAGCCTTCTCTCCTGCAACCCTAGTTTCTTTAAATGAAATGCTCTTTTTTATGTTACTGACAATATCCAAAGAATATCATGTACTTAAAGAGTCATTTCCAATAAAATGGTATATACAAAGCCAAATGATTGTGAAAAGAGGAATTTTCATGGAAGATGTAAAAAACTGCAAGTCCTTACTAATAACAATTGGTTGGATTAATGCTTTGTTTGCATTTGTCTTTTTTCAATTGTTTTGTGGTATCATTGCCGTTTGCATGGGTATCGTTTTAAAAAGTGATTATCATGCCGAAAAACATGGGCTTATCTTAATTATTGTAGGGATCATAGGTGGGATCGCCGGATGGATACTCAATTATTTATACTTTTAGGCTACAAAAGAGTATTAAGCAAAAAAAGTATGTTAAGACATGATCTGAAGGTTGCTTTACTAGAAGGGAGACGAACATGTTAATTCATAATACAGTAACAGATTTTACCGAAAACTATTTGCCTACCATTGATTATTTAAAGGGATATTATGAAAAACATGCGAGCCATTTTGAAGAATACTTTCGGTATCATTGCCATAATGTAGATAAAAAAATGAAAACTGCTATCCCAAAAGTACCAATTTGTGCAGCTTGTAGTGGAGGAGTTTTTGAATTAGGTGGGGTTAATATAGGTCACTTTATGAAAAATAACCGCTTAATTCATTAATTGTGTAAATTGTATCATGTATTTTGATAAAAACAAGAAGCCTTCGAATTAAAAGGCTTCTTGTTTTATTCTTACTTTTTAAGGGTCAGAAATACTATTAAAAATAATTTAAGAGACTAGGAACCAAATAAATTAAAATAATACCTATAGCAAACACAGATATCACTTTTATCAGGTCTTTTTTTATTTCTTTTTTCAAGATAATGCCTCCTATAACCATAAAAATTAAAGTTAACTTAAAAAGTACATTACAAAGTAGTCTCCATTATTTTTTTATGTTTAAAGGGGATTTAGCTAAGCTTGTTCAGTACGCAATCCCAACACGCGATTTCAAATATTCCTTGCACTGAATTTGTTGATAGGTAAATTCTGCTGTATCCGCTACCGATATTTCTACCCCACCTTTAGGTAATAAGCTTCGTTCGATACGATAGGTACCGGTATATTCACCATCAGGTAAGTATGTAGGACAGACGATTGTCCAATCAGTGTCAGATTTCTTCAATAATTCATAGACATTATGATGTTCCTGTGCTGCAAAGGTTGTTTTTCTTTTTGATTCGCTCGATTGGTAACGTAGGATACTTGGCATCAGACGACTTTGTAGAATACCAGCCGTTCCAACAGTTATAATTCTTTTCACATTCATTTTATTCATTGCGTCCAAAATCAGAGTCATGCTTTGAGTTAATGTATTTGTACCATCTGTGTTTAATGCACTAATCACAACATCTACATTCTTCATGGCATTTTCTATATCTTGTTTTTCCAACACATTACCTTGTATAATATGCAAATTTTCATTATCTACTTTTACCTTATTTGGGTTGCGCACTACAGCTGTTATGATATGTTTATCCCGTAACGCAAGGGAAACTATGTGGCTACCAACGCGCCCGGTAGCACCTAAAACTAAAATCCTCAGCATGATCACCTCTTTTTTTGATTATAGCACACAATTTTCTGTACCCATTTAGATGTCTTTACCGATACTGCGCTAACCATTTGTTAATGTACATCAATAAGTTTGACATCAACTATAAACATCTGAAGATTATTATTTTTCGCTATCGTGTTGACGATATATTGAATTTCACTTTCTGTACTTTTATCAAATTCATCTAAATTATGTAATTCTATTGTTACTACTTGGTTGTTTGGAGATTCAATTAAATACCCTATCGTACTATCTGGAGAATAACCTGCCGCTCGTAATGCTACGATAATTTTTTGCGTAAACTTCGTTTGTTGTAATTTCCCACCAATTTCTTCAGCGTAAACTAGGTCGGGATTTTTTTGCATGGTATATTCAAATGAAGGTTGATTATATTTTATTAATGCTGCAGTCATTAATATCAAGGAAAATAAAATAAAAATACCTTTTATTAACTTTCCCATTCATTCTCTCCATTTCATATTTTTTCAAAATAAATAATCTTATTTTTCCGCTCCATACTCTATATTTTATACATTGTTACAACATGCAAGTTGTTTTTATTCTTGTATATTCTTGATGACCATTATTTCTTCAGAAACATTTTTTCAGGTGAAAGTCTATCTATCCATCTCTAAAAATTATCTTTTTCTAACATTTATATATATCGAGCTATTCATATTTCTAGAAAAAAATTATTTTTATTCTAACTCAGGGGCATATTACCAATCTCCTTACATTTTTCAAACATAGATTATAAGTGTAAAGGTTAGCGCTACCAATACAACAAAACTAATCTAAAAGGAGACTAAAATATGCAAGATAATAGATATGGAAAACACATGAACTGGGATCATAAGAAATGCCATTGTGGTAGTTGGCACGACAAATGGAAGCAAGAACATGAGAAGCTCGAGTGCAAGTGCGATTGTAAACGTATGCATGACAAATGCAAGTGGGAACATGAACATGAAAAATTCAAGTGCGAATGCAAATGCGAACGTGAACATGAAATGAAACACGAGAAATGTCATTGTCATGAAGAAAAGTCTGAACACCATCACTGTAAAGGTTGCGCATGTGATTTCTTAAGACATTTAGATCCAGGTACACATGTAGATATTTTCTTAGCTGGCGGTGGTAGATTCTTAGGTCTAATTTTCTTATCCTTTAATCCAAAAAATTGTTGTGCATACTTCCTAGAAGATCTAGGAAAAGGTCACACTACTATTACTATTGATTGCCAAAAAGTTGATGCAATCAGAAAAGCTGCAGCATACTAACGCAAATGCATATTGCTTGTTCAATACAATAAGCGTTAAGGCCAAAGCAATGACTATTTTTTTTTGACAACAAATCTACTTATAATTTGCCAAGCTAACCGTTAAATAGCCTGGCAAATTTTTGTAAGTTTATTCATTTACGATTACTTTCACAACTGGTTCTAATTTTCCTATAAAAGTATCTCCAAGGTAATCTACATCTACTACTACAGCTCGTGGCTCGAAACGTTGAATGCTTTCAATAAGGCGTGCAGTATTACGTCTTTTTGCAAGCTGAAAAGGTGGAAGAGTATCTAGTCTAAAACCAAAATCTCCGTATAATGGGCAAGGTATTACGAAAGTAGATAATATAAAAGCTACATTTTGTAATATTTCATCAACGCCTGAAGCATTAAAATCAATATTGCTTGTGGCGGTCACTTGATGTGTCATCTGATCAACCTTTCTTCTACGATACATGCAATGATGTAAGTGAACTTCCATTCATAATAGGAGCTTTTCTTTGAAAAAAGAGCACTTAGTTATTTATGCTAAATGCCTAAAAGTTATGAACGAAAATACATTCACTATTGTATGTATAGGTTGCAATTTTTTCTAAACCATTGCATAGCGTCAGGTTCCACATCTATCCCGCTTCTTTGCTTGGCATTTCACACGTTAATCCACAATTTATCTTGTTATCGCATAGTAGATTACATACAACCAACTAAAACAGCCGTGAATGATTGCCCATATTATTGAATGATTTACACTCCAAGAAATAGTAATGGCTAATACCGATCCAAAGCCAATACCGTTTTTCACTACTGTTTTACTTTCCATTCTTTTCACCTTCTTTGTTCCATTATTTTCTGGTATGTGTCGACTCATCTTCATTCCTCCTCTTCATGAGATCAATTAAATAAGAAAGATGCGCCCTCATTTCACTCTTCCGTAGCCTCCATCATATCAAGGACATAGTAGGAAGTGCCCTCAAGCCTTAACAGCATAAAAAAGCAAGATCTTATTAGAGTTCTTAGCTACTGTTATTGCTGTCACTTTTTTGGTGATTCGCTACATGTCTATTTATCAAGTTATTGTTGAGAATACCGTATTTATGACCTTTGAATTGACGCTGCTAGCTGTGAAGGAGAAATGATTTTACTGCTAATAAAAATCACAATGAACTCGCCACTCATTTAGCTCTGGATTATAAAAAAAATAGAAATTTCCATTATCGACGATATTAAAATATGCCTTTTCGTCTGAGGCAATCTGGCATACAAATGGAAACTCCTCACCGAAATCATAACCACTTTGGCAAAAAGCTGGGTAGCCACCTATTTTATGAATTGCGTATATTTCCTCTACGATATCATCGAAATATTCAATATTTCCCTCGTGCTCTAGACTCAAAATTTCATCCTCCATATCGGATGGAATCCCTCCCCCATCCCATGCTGGATAATCATTATCAATATGCTTTGGAATAAGTGGGAAAGCACGAATATGTTCATGCTTCCAATTTTGCTGGATTAACCCTTCTAGGGATGTATATGCTCTTATTTCGAAAAAACGGCTAAGATCATCTTCTATAAGGTGATCAAATATTTCTTCTTTAATAAATATCGTTAGCAGTTTAAAATGTTGCAGTGATGCTGGTACAAATGGCAGTTCCTTTAAAAATAAAGTAGCAAGTGGCTGAAATCCTTCTGGCCACTGTTCCTGTCGTAATGACCATCCTACATAGCCAATCCAACTTTCTAGTAAGTTATGTGTAGGTCTAATCCCACCTGTTTCAAAGATCGTTGCCTGTCTCACCAACTGTGCCTTGATATCATCAATTTTCATCAGTTAACCCCTCACTGCGACAAATACAATCAACGACATGATCATTAACCATTCCTATGGCCTGCATAAATGAATAGCAAATAGTACTACCAACAAACTTAAAGCCGTCTTTTTTCAATTGCTTGCTCATTCGCTCACTAATTTCCGTCGTGACAGGCACATCAGCAATTGACGACCATTCATTGATGATCGGCTGATGATCCACAAAGCCCCAAATATATTCAGAGAACGAACCATACTCCTCTTGTATTCGTAGAAAAGCTTGGGCATTCGTCACAACACTGGCAATTTTTAATTTATTACGCACGATGCGAGAATCTTGACTAAGCTCCTGTAGCTTGTCCTCCGTATAGAGAACAATTTTCGAAACATCAAATTGGTCGAAAGCAGCCCGGTAGCCCTCTCTCTTTTGTAAGATCGTCCACCAGCTAAGTCCAGCTTGTGCCCCTTCTAGACAGAGCATCTCAAATAAATGCCGATCATCATAGACGGGCTTTCCCCATTCCTTGTCATGATACTCAACATATAAAGGTTCATCTAGCTTGACCCATTCACATCTTTTCATTTATAAATCCCCCATTTTTATGTATTATTTAAGCCCTGTAATACAAAGCCAGCCTTTTTGTGTGTTTTCCTGTATAGTAACGCTTTGAAATCCAACACTTTCAAATAATTGCTGTATCTCAAGTTTTGTTTTATACGCTTTCATATGATAATTAATTTTATAGAGCTCCGAAATAATGATGAATTTACCCCCGTCCTTCAACACTCTAAATACTTCTTTCACATCATTTGCTAAGTCTGGCCAAAAATAATGTGTTTGGAAGGCTGTAATCGTATCGAAAAACTTATCCGTGTACGGAATACTTGAAACACTTGCTTGCGTCACGATTACTTTTCCATTTGCTACATCTGTTTCGTTTGTTTTTATAGATTCTTGCACAGCCTGAGCAGAAAAATCTATACCATAAATTGTACCACTTGGATTCATTTTCGATAATGATCGAAGTGTATTCCCGCCTCCACATCCAATATCCAATACTTGATCGCCATCTTTAATTACTTCTTGACGCATTAGCCATGTGTTCATACCGTTGTGTGCCTTATTCATAATTCGCAGCATCAATGACCCTACAATTCCATTTGGTTTTTTAGCTTGTTGTATCAGTTTTTGTAAAATTGTCATTATGGTTTCCCCTTTCCATCTTCCCTTTCAAATATTTGCTGTGAACTAACAATTAAGATATCTTGTGTCGCTTGTATTGTTAGGTGTTCATCAAATTTAGCACCTTTACCTTTTAAAGCAGTGAATCTCGTAAAAATGCGAAAGTAATTGCTTTCGCTCAAATTCATTCTTACTATAGAGAATAGAAGTACTAATCTCCCTGTATTTTTTACCTTGTATCTTTTTACGTTCTGAATAATAAAAAGTTTCAGTTTTTACCATTTCATTGAAGAAGGAGACTTTATATGATTAAACAAGCCGTCATAGAAGATGTACAAACAGCCGCATTATTAGCACTACAACTTTGGCCAAATCATACGTTAGAAGAATTTAGCGAGGAAATGGCGCAACTAATTAACGCAGAAAACGCTGCGATCTATCTTGCCTATGAGGATGATGAAGCAGTCGGTTTTGCACAATGTCAACTCCGAACAGATTATGTGGAAGGTACCGACTCAAGCCCAGTCGGCTATTTAGAAGGACTCTTTGTCAACGAACCAAATCGACAGAAAGGCTTTGCAAAACTCCTTGTCGAGAGTTGTGAGCAGTGGGCTAAACGTAAGGGATGTATTGAATTTGCCAGTGATTGTGAATTACAAAATCTCGAAAGTCTAGCCGTCCATCTTAAACTAGGTTTCTCAGAGACTAATCGTATTATTTGTTTTACAAAGGAATTATAAAAATAAGGTCAATCCCCTATGGATGACCTTATTTTTATATTTATATTTCAGGTGTGTTAATTAACCATTTGTTCACTTTAATTAATTTGAAGGCTCTGATTTCCGCTACGGGCTACTCGCTTTGTCGCTGACGCTTCGCTTTCGCGCAGAGCAAGGCTTCCTGCGGGCGAGCGTCGAGCCGCTTCCTCCGCTAAAGGAACGAAGGCTAAGTTCGTCACGTCCTGTGACAATGCCTTCGTGACCAACATCGTGTTGGCCTCAGGGTCTCGTCTGTCTCGCTTTCCCGCGGGAGTCGAGTAGCCCTACACTATAATCTGTTAAAATGGGAATATAATAGCAAAATAGCAACAAATAAATCCTTTTATCGCTCAATAATAAACCTATTTTTCCCAATCAACACGCTATTAATATTTATCTGTTATTACTCCGATTGAAGATGCTTTAATAAAATCAAGATGCTGTAAGCTTGTGAGTGTTTTCTTATCCCCAGTGACGACAGCCCCATAAATAACAAGATCATTTACTGACAACCCATCAGCTCCGCCAATTTCTTTTTCCAACCGTTTATACTCATCTTGTAAACTTGATTTTTGTCTAGTGCCAGTACTTATTGCACGTACAAATTGCTCGGCCGGGTTCTCTGCTACCTCACCATTTGGATTTAAAAGTGAAAAACCATATACATCTTGTTCTGAACGCAACACATTGTAACTACCTACAACTTTTCCATTTTCTTCAATCTTACCAGTATGGTCGTCTACTTCATTTACATCCTTAACCCATAGCCAAGTAGTAGTCACATCTTTCGGCAGTTTAGCAAGCGCTTCCTGCATTGAATAACCTTTATCAAACGATAAAGCAACTTCCATTATTTTATGATCATCCATTTCAGGCAACAACGCTAAATCATTTCGCATCTTTTGATAATCTATAAATGGATAGAAAAACAACATTTCACGCTGTCCAAGTTCATTGTAATGCTGAACATCTACATCTTGTTCACTTCCGCTCTTTCCAAATGGAAGAGGAAAAGTAGAACCTTCATAAACTTTCTCATCTCGAAAAAAACCGTAGCCATACGTGTCATCTCCTGTAGGAACGATTTTACCTTCAATGAATTTAAACGTTTTATAATGCATTTCACCACCTAAAATGCCTGGGTAATTCTTCGTTGTCCCAATAAACTCATTCGCCCTTCCTACTTGGTGTAAAGTATAAAAGGAATTCTGTGCATGGCTTTGCAAAAATCTAGTAATAGCATCATTAGCTATTTTCCCAGCAGACAAAGTCACAATTAAAACGCAAAACGTGATAAAGATCGTTTTCCATGTTGCACGCCGTTGTGCTTTTTTCATAGTTTTTGTCATCTGTTCTGTATTAAAAAGGTTGTCCATATTCTAACGCCTCCCACTGTTTTTTAAATGCTTTACGCGCTCGTTGTAAATAGGTTTTTACATGCGACTCACTCATAGCTAGAATTGCCGCGATCTCTTTGTAAGAAAATTCCATATCGTATTTCAGTAAAAGTAATTGCTGAAACGTCGGCTGTAGCCCAAGCAAGGCTTCATTAATTTTTGCATTTTGCTCTTTTTGTAAATAATGTTGTTCCACATCATCCAATACTATCTTTAATTTTTCGATTTCTTCGTCACCAATCAATGTTGTGCGCTTTTGCTTGTTATACAATGTATAGTAACGATTAAGGGCGACCTTGAATAACCAAGCCCGTAAATTATCATGTTGTATTGAAGACAAACACTCTATTGTTTTAATGATGGCTTCTTGTATAACGTCCTCTGCATCTTCTTTTGTAGCCCCTATTTTTATCAAATATTTGAAAACGACTTCTGCATGCGCAAGCAATAGACGCTCCCACTCTTTATTCATATTTCACCAACTTTTGGATATCCATTTCGTAGTTAACTCATCTATATAACCTTCTAACTCCCAAAAAGTATACAACCAATTGCTATAAATAGAAAAAAATCACAAGTGCTTGTCTTTACACACTTGTGATTTTCAATTAAAAACAATAAATTATTAGGAACAAAATTTCTTATAAGTCCAAATGTTTTGGATTCTATGTGTCAAAGTCAATTTTCTCATTCCTTCGACATTTTCTAATTTAAATATGTATTATGTGAAATATTTTTTTCTCGCTCATCGATCACTAGATGAATAATAAATGCTAGCTGTTGCTCAATTCGCAAATTGTTCATATGAAGGATCTCCGCTATGGCATTTTTTTGATTCTCTTTTAAATCTACTTTCTCTAGCATTAACATAATTTCTTCTTTTGAAAGCCCAAACATGCTTTTTTCACCTCAATTTCATCGGAAATTATTATTTCATAAACATTACGCTAACTTCTAAAACAATGCACTATTACTACATCCCATGAACATTTTATACTAATTATAGGATAAATCATGGAAATTAATCAATCCAAAATCAATTTTATTTTAATAATATTTTAACTTCTCTAAAAAACCATTAATATTATTTAATAATAATTTTCATTGAAGTTACTATATCGTTGCTTGTCTTCTTATAATTCTATCATAAAAAATATTAGCTTTTTTGTCGAATTTTAACATTTTTTCATTAACACGTATAATTGCAGAAGAAATCATACATAATTGAAACTATTTAACCTAGTTTTCATTCGAGAAAAGATAGAATCTGTCACCAATATCTCATTTTTATGAATGGCTAAATTTTTATCCAAATGCTGCTTTACTTCACAGCCATTCATCGTTAATTTTGGGCGATTGAATAGTTGGATGCCTAAATCTTGCCCTTGATGAAGTGCATTTTAAACAAAATGAAACCAGCAATTACACGATTTACTCGTCAATTGCTGGTTTCACCAATTTTCTTTGCTCTATTAATAGATTTAATTATTATAATTTAAACTTTCTAGTAAGCTCGTTTAAATTTTCTGCCATGTCCGCTAGATTTACAGAACTATTGTTGATTTCATCCATAGAGCTTGCTGCTTGTTCAATCGTTGCAGAGGTTTCTTGAATTCCTGCTGCTGACTGTTCTGATATAGCTGCGATTTCGTCCACTGATTTATGAATATTAATCGTATTTTGTACAACATCTTCTAGCTTCGTCGACATGTTGTCAATATTCGTTGACATTGAGTAAACAGCCTCTGCAATCTGGTTGAATGTTTCATTTGTTGCGGCGATTTGTGTTGTACCTTTTTCAACTTCTCCAAAGCCAGTTTCTAGTGAAGATGTCACCATGTTAGAATCTTGTTGAATTCTTTGAACAATGCCCGTAATATCGTCCACTGAGACAGCTACTTGTTCAGCAAGTTTACGAACCTCGTCTGCAACGACCGCAAAACCTTTACCATGCTCCCCTGCGCGCGCCGCTTCGATAGCAGCATTGAGCGCCAGTAAATTCGTTTGCGAAGCAATATCCTGTATGACAGCTACGATTTTTGAGATTTCCTGTGTTTGTTTACTTAATTCATCTACCTTATAAACAGCATCCTTCACAATATGATGGATAGATGTCATTTGCTCAGTGGAGGCGTCCATTAAACCTTGACCCTCTTTCGTTAAAGCCATGACATTTTGGGAATACTGATGAACATCCTTACTGCTACTATTGACATCTGACATCTTTAGGGTGAATTCTGCCATTGTTGAGGCTACATCTGATGCGTTACTTGCCTGCAATTCTGTACCACTCGCAATTTCATTTACTGTATCAACAATTTGTTCCGTACCAGTCTTCACCTCTGTCGCTGATTGCATGAGCTCTTCACTATGCGCGGCTACGTCAGTTGATACTGTTTGAATTTGCTTTAATAAACGATTCAAAATATCCGACATCGTATTAGTTGCTTCCGTAAGTTGCCCTACCTCATCTTTTGAATTCACAATAAGTGGAGGCTCACTTAAATCACCTTCCGTAATTTGTTGCATACGTTTTGTCACTGTGATGATTGGTCTTGAAATTAGTCGAGCACTAAACAATGCAATGATCATTGCAATGATCACAATCACAGCACCTACGATCATACCTGTAAGCTGCTTTGTCTCTCCCGCTTTAATAATGTCTGCACCCAACGCATTTATCGATTGCTTACGATCCTCGGCTAACCCTTCAAAGCCTTCGCGTATTTCGGTAGCCTCTTCACTCATAATAGCTAAATTGTTCTTCGCTAGTTCAAATTGGCCTTGATCATAAACATCAAATACCTCTTTTTCAACATAGCTGCTCCATTCCTTAGCCATTTCAGTATATTTGTTGAAATCTCCTGAATTTGTTAATGCTAAACGTATTTTTTCGTTTTCTTCAGCATGCTTTACGTTATTCTCAAAAATCTCCTTGTACTTCTCATCACCAGAAAGGATGTACCCTCTAGCTGCGGCAATTCTTAGCCCTATCGTTTGAGCTTCCTCATACTCAGTAATTAGTAATTGCAATTCTTCATCAATAATTTGTTCCGTTGCTTTGTTACTTTGCATGACTGCATAAGAATTGTAACCAATGTATAAAACTACTATCGCTACTACAATACTGAAGGAAAAAACGATTCTTTTACTAATTGACTTAAAATTCATTTCAAATTCTCCTTATTTTCTAAATCCAATTTACATATTATTTTGCTTATCAATATTAATTTACCATTCTCAAATGGGCCTTGGATGATTTATGAATTTTTCCAATAGTTAAAGAAATAAGTAGTTAATTTTTATGTATTTTCTAGCATCTTCCAAAACCAAATTTATTAAACAGATGAACTATCTTAAAACATTTAAACAAGACTTTCGTTCTAAAAAAAGGAACAGCCTCAAAAGTAAGCTGCTCCCTTCTAAAAGAAAAACGATCATCCATCCCAAACTTCTTTCCTCATCATACTTCGCAAACGTAACATAGTACATAAGTCTGTGATAAAAAATCATAAATTGTTCATCCGCGAGTTGAATCACTGCTTGCATATAAACAACGAGAGGATTATCGATCCACCTTTATTGCGTTCAAATGTTCCTCCTAGTAAGGCAAACTGATTCCTTTAACATTATCTATTTTCGTGTGATTCGATAGTCAATTTGTAAAAAAGGTACACCAAAAATCCGCATTTTATGTACGGCGGTTAGTGTTTTTTCGTCTTTTGCAGTAATCGTAAAATGTTCATGTATAGGTAGTTTGAATAAAAATCGATTGATGGCTAAATAAATGCCCGCATCTCCAGCATGATTACTCGTTAAATGTAACTCTCCATGATCCTCGTATAAATATAACACCCCGATCATTGTTGAAAAAGGCAATGGTAGCGCAATATTCATATAGGTTGTTTGCCCTGTCGTGTGCTTAGAATAGATTGCAACAAAGATTGTTTGTTTATCGATTTGACGAATCCAAGCACGTGGAGCAAGTCGCCCATCTTGCAGTTCATCCACTTTAACAATCCTACCTGTCATCTCGATTTCCTTACTAGAAAAGGGTAAATTCAGCTGTTGCATGACACGACTTATAGCTTGATAAATCAACGCAAACGGTTTAAACCAAGTTTTCCACTGTACAGAGGCCAGCAAACGATACTGATTGGTTTCTTCATAAAAATGTGGAATCGTGTAAGGTAGCTTTGTCGTATCAACAAAGTCACTAAGCGCATCGACTAAACCTGGATGCGAATCACTTTGGTCTTGCAATTTCCCTCGAATTTGGCTAACTGGAAAATGAAATGGTTGATGTGTAGTGTCTGGTATTGCTAAAGCCCAAGCCAGAACACCTACTCCACCGAAGAAAACACCATTCATAATTCCATGAAATTTTAGCATTTCTGGTATCCCTACATAGGAATTACCTACAAGATTACTAAATGCATACATAAACGACCATAATATCGTGATACATAAAGCACCGTAGGAAATTAGTAAAAGTAAGCTTTGTTGACGAGGAAGTTTCGTTTTTAGAGCAAGGAAAAATAAACAGTAAATAGCCACTATATAAAGTGTCACTGAAATAATTTCTAGTATCGTAGAAAACGTGATACCGAATGCAACAAGAAGCGGACCTGTTACTAAAATTACAACGACCATATTGTAACAGTTGCCCTTATGAATACGCCCAAAAAGACCAATTGAAATCGCTAATAGACAAGCTGAGTAATGAAAATGAATAGCTGTTAACCACGTTATCAATGATGAAAAACCTGTATCAATATTTGCGATAAAAGCGAAAAACCATAGTCCCCCAATAAATATGTAGATGATTCCAACATCAATCGAAATTTCTGCCATATTGGTAAAGCCTCGCTGTAAAAATCGCTTTACGCCTTGCACAGCGATAAACGCAGTATAAAGAACATAGATAAGTGCTAGAGCGATTGCCACCCAACCTTCAGACCACCAGTGGAGCATCGTAACTGCAAGCATCATTACGACGACAATAGTATCGCCGACCTTGTTAACATCTATGACCATTTTCACCGTCGCAGGAACGAAGATCAGTTGGGCAACTGTCAGTAACAACATATAATTAGGTTGAACACTAAAGACAAAACAAACGACCGTCAGCACAAATCCTAAAAGTAATACGGGGCTACCTAGATTGTTGCGTAAATTCGCCAGCATACATCATCAGCCTCCCAATCAACGGATTATGAATGGACACATGAATCGTAAAGACATTCCTGCTATCATCAAATCCTTCCTCGACAACAACACGTCCCTCCAAAATATTGGGTATCGGACATTCTAATTTCGAGACTACAAATCGTTGAACACCGGAGCGAATAACTAATCGTCCCTCACTGGTCACTGCAAAATGTAAGTCTGAATAAAAAAGAGCTGGTGAACCTAAATAGTCCTTCACTATTTTTTGAACTGGATCAACTGTCATCCTCGCATCAAAATGTCTAGTTTTGTTAGAAAAATAAAAGGTACGCTCCCATAACACTTCATGTTCCCCACTTGGCAATGTTCGACAAGTATTACAAATTGAAAATGGAACATCCTCACCTGATTCAGGAAACAAAAATCTCGTTTTTGTAGCGATCGCATAAAAGGGACGTAGCCACTTGGCACCAGACTCAATTTTGCGCATCACACCCGTAGCAAAAAAAGGTTGATCGACAGGTAATGTATAACGCCTCTGAAGCATTGGATGCAGCCGTCTAAAATCCTCGCCCAACAAAGTTTGATAAATCGTCATGTTACTTCCCTCGCTTTCGTTTACAGCTTTTGGCACTCGGCATATCTTGACAAAGAACGAAGCCAATAATGGACATTACCCATAATGCTAGATTAAATGTCACCGGATTGAACGGAGCAGTGACAATCGTTTTATCTGCAAAAATGGCCCCCAATGTTATTAGCGGAAATAGTAAAATTTGAGCTCCAAACAAGAAACGCTTCGCTCGAGGTAACAGCCAAAAAAGTGCAAAGATTATCTCTGCAATGCCAATCCATTTTACAATTTGACTAGCATGGCTGTTCTCCCCACCAAGTAATTCCTCAATCATCATCACTTCAGTAGGATGCTGCACCATGACTTTCGGCACAAGTCCATGATATAACCATACAAAACAAAATAGGACACTGATCAGGATTGTTAAAAAGAAACGACGATACTGAGAAGAAGGATTTTCTCCCTTTTCAAGCCATCTTTTTAAGACATCGAAGCTAAGAGCTGTTGCCCAGCCCATTATTGGACGAAACACTCTATCAAATAACTCTCCTAGTTTTCCATAGCGAACATCGTAGTCATACTGTGTCAAAAATGTGAGTCCCTTGTCATTGGGAATATATCGCCAGTACCCTTTCCCTTCTGCAATCGGTGATATTTTTTGAGGCGTGCCAAAGTGTAATGACGATGTTTTGCTGCCATTTCCCTTCTGATGCTCACCCTTACTTTCTCCCCATCCACTAACTGTTAAGCCTGGCATTACCTTCGTTTCATAAGTAAAACGCTGAGGCTCTTCTGGTGAATTTTTCTCCATATATGTAATAGAGGTAAAACGTAAATCCCATTGCTCGTGTAGCTTTGGATTTTGCGTATACGTCCATGCTTCTTCTATAGGTGCATTTATCTCTATCTCCACAAAAATCGGCTTTTTCTTCACGCTTTCTTCCCTCCTCGATGGAAAGCACTATTCAATCATATTTTCTTTCATAATCTTAGCAGTTGCTTCAAATAGCAACTGGTCTACTAAACGATAGTTTTTCCCGCTGTTTTTCATTTTGCCATCTGCAACAAAGTGAAATCCTCCAGCCTGATCAACCGTTAAATGAAAAGTTGTTCCTCTTTTATAGCTTGTAAGACTGACATCATAAGATTGAATATCTTCCTTATTATTCTTGTAGCTTATGTCTTTTTTTTGTAAATTTACTATCTGATAATAGTTTAAGATAGTCATGAACCTCTTTTTCTTCCTTTAGAGAAATAATTTTTACCTCGTCATTTTGAGTGCTTACGATACCGATGCTTCTAATTTGTTCTTCAAAAAGATCCATTGAAAATTCACCTTCAATCGATCGCTCTTTATTAAGAGAAAAACTATACCCTGCGAAAATCAATATCATGAAAGCAACAGCTACTAATATTCTTTTAATCACTAGATACATCCTACCTCCATTTGAAAATCGATTTATACTATTATAGCAGTAAATTGATTAATCACCATAAAACGGGATTTACCCATTAAATTTCAATAAAGTGAAAATAATTGAATCGAAATGACAACTTGCCAACTCTACTAGTCGAAAGTAGCCCCCGTTAAATTAAAATTATCTAACCTCTATAGATTTCTTTTTATTGGAGATTTATGCGAACCTGACTGTGAAGATTATAAATTTTTGTACTTGAACTAAACAAAAGGATCCGATTCGGTACGAGGATGTAGAGAAGAGCGAGGAATCGGTCATGCCGGGCACTTATGCAGTAATGGGGCTGGCTTGTACAGCGAAGATTATTTTCCGCTAGTCTGCCGTTATATGGAACTAGTAGATACAGAGCATCAGTTAGCGCAGGATGGCTATGCAGAGGCGTTTATTGAGGCGCATGGCGTAAAGAAAGAGCTTATACCCGTGATTGTATCCATTTTGCAGGGTGGGATTGATGAAGGCACGCTGGTCAAAAATCTAACCATCGACAGCCTTGAGCTTGCCGAGGCGCTATTCGAGGCGCTGAAAGGCAAAGAAATTTATGAATGCGAAATGGTGTAGGATTTTTGAGAGCATAGAAAATCTTGTAGAAGAAACCCAAAAGGCACAAGCGCCATTAAAAGAAGCATTTGAGCAGCTGTTGGCGCTTCAAATCGAAATGACCTGATTTGCCAAATTCAATAAGAGCATGTTTTGATTAATTTTTTCAAAACATGCTCTTTAGATTAGCTCCAAACTTTATGACAAAGATTTATCGCTCAATTTTTTCAGTTTATCGACCAACTTTTCAAATTTATCGACATATTACGCGCCCACAAACAACACGGCCTGTCCAATCGCAATAAAAAAGGCTTCATGCTGTATCGGGCTGCTGTCTTCGATTTGCAGGGTAATTTCAAAATGAGTCTCCTGAAAAATGGCCTGCCAGCGCGCAATGGGTTGATCGTCTAGAGAGAATATGGACCAGTCCTCCATCTCTTTGTTCAGATTTATTTTTTGGACGCCATCTGTAATGATTAAATCAGGGATCATAATTTGCCAGCCATCATAAGCAATCATATAGTCCTTCCCTGTGATGAAATCCTTGCCTTTGAAATGCACTCGCCCACGACGCGACACCTTTTTACAGGTAAAAAGAGGCTGACCAGCGACATCACTGACGTCGAAACGCACAAAATAACGATAGTCCATTGAGCGGTCGAATGCTTTTTTCAGTGCGTTTGAATATACACGTTGAACAGTAGATGATACTTCTCCCGCTTCATTTAATACTGCTACCTTTTCTGTTGACTCAATCGACGCTGGTTGCTGATATGTATAAATTTTCAATACCTTCGCTCCTTCAATACTTATGCTTTCTTAAAGCTACCATAAAATAAGCGCCAAATACAAAGATTGTATTTGACGCTTTTTTCATTATTTTTGTTGTGAAGGGATTTCTACTGTGAATGGTTGGAACTTCACTTCTTTTAAAGATGATTTATCGAAGGGAATTTTCGTTTCTACCCCAGCACTATCAATTTGAACACCCCCACCGCCTGATGGAAGCATTAAATACGGGGTAATAATTAATTTACGAACATCTTTTGAAATCGGATCAAAGGATTTTGTGCTACTAAAGTTCCATAGGCCATTATCGAAATGACCTTCTGTCCCACCAGAATGCGATGTAATTTCCTTGCCATTCTCATCGGTAATATGGAATTCTATATGCGATGCACCTACTTGTGGATTATCAATTGTGCCTTTTTCAGAAGCTTTATAATCAAGAGCTATACCTGATGGACTTAATGAAATTTTGGACACATCCAGTTGAATGCCATCTACTTGTTGCTGATGATGAACTGGAAAATCAATAGTATTCGTAATCTTTTTAACAGGAACTGTAAATTCCCATTTTTCCCCTTCTTTCCCTTCTAACGTTAAGCCCATATCAAAGGAATCCGGCATGTCCTCCTTCACGTTAAATCTTGCGATGCCTGTACGGACCGTTGAACTTACAACTTTTTCACCATAGCCACCAGAACTCACTTTAGGGTTTTTACCATTAATAGTAAAGTTCGGTCCTGCCCCGAAGTAATAACCACTTAATTCCTTTTCAGAATCAATTGTAATGCCTACCGTAATATTAGCTTCATCATAAAGTACTTCATCTACAGTTACGGAAATACCGTTAATGGTCTGCTTTTCTCCAATCGTGCTTGTTAACCCTTGTTCGCTAGCTTGTTTTAGCCCAAGTAAGCCAGAGTTACTAAATACCGATCCAACAATCGGTAGCTGTGATAAAGTGCTTGCGAAGGTTGGTGATACATAGGCTGCAGAACCTATCATTATACTAAATGCGGCTGCCGTGCTTGCTATATATAATAATGGTTTACGTTTGCTTTTTCTTTTCATTTGTACAGGTGGCTGACTCATATTTGTTTGCTCCTCTGCTTGTTGTATTCCTTTTGCAATCGCTCCTCGTACCTCATCTCTTGGGAATTCTGGAAGGGGTCCGTTTACATTAAATGACTTTTTCATTGAACGTTGCACTCCTTTCTAATTCTCGCTTCAACTGTTTTTTTCCACGATGCAAATACGTTTTAATCGTGCTTACTGGCTTTTCCATTACTTCTGAAATTTCTTTAATCGGTAAATCGTGATAATAAAATAAGATGATGGCCATTTGTTGAGAATGATTGAGGTGCTGTATAGCTTCCGATAAATCAATAGGATTACCCGTGACATTTTCTTGCTCTTGTAAACGATTTAATAATTCGCTTTCTTCATAAGGAATGATTTTTTGCCCTTTTTTAAGTAATCGGTAGCACTCATTAATTAAAATGCGAAACAGCCATGTGGAAAAAAATTCTGGATGCTTTAACTGGTGAACGGTTAGATAGGCTTTACACGCTGCCTCTTGAATCGCATCCAGTGCATCCTCTTTTTGGCCAACATAAGAAAGCGCAGTATAAAAAAGTTTTTCTTCCTCTAAAATGAGTAGCTGCTCAAACGCTTCCTTATTCCCTGCAATAGCCTGTTTGACAATAGATAGATCATGTTCCATGCTGTTTCCTCCTTTCAATACTTAGAGTAAATAACCCTATCAAAAGGTTTCACTTTTATAATTTCTTTTTTTATTGAACAAAGTGGTCCTTCTTCCGATGTTGAAATAAGGTACAATGTAAAGTTTCCATAATTGTTCCAGCGCTTTGACTCTTTTATCCACTTCTTCTGTTTTTCTATCGGTCGATTTTGACTTTTCTATCCGCTACTTCGATTCTTTTATCCGGCACTTGCACTCGCCAAATATTATAGAACAAAAAAATAGACTACTTCATCCAAAGTAGCCTACTTACCTTTTCATTATTTATCCAATTCAAAAGAAATATCGCCTACACCGATTTCCGAGTGTAATTCTAGCACTACATCTGCCTTTTCATATGCTTCATTGACATAAACGCCATTCCCTTTTGAAATAAAATCTTCTATATTGGAAGAGCCGATCCCTTCTTCTGTTGTCAGCTTTACCCCAACCTCTGATGGTAAAATGACAGTAGTTTGACCAACACCTGTTTCAATGTTCGCTTTGAAGCTTTTTTTCCAATCTCCACCTAAATTTACAGTGAGATCACCAACGCCTGCTTCAATCTCTAATTTTTCCAACTGAAGACCTTGTAAATCGAGTTCTGCATCCGAGGCACCTGTTTCAACGAAAAGATCCATTGGCGTATCTTCATTCAATTCGATATCCCATGTATTTTTTATTTTTCCCAAACGCACTTTCGTGGAACCTTTTTGGTCAATCAGCACTTCTCCTGTCTTGCCGCGTAAGTCATATTCAACTCTTGGTGCCAGTTTATTAATGTTATATTGAGCCGTACCCTCAACCCAATCTTTAGCACCTTTTTTAACTGTAATTTCTCCAACACCAAACTGTATTTCAACATCTAATTTCTCTGCTTTATCCTTTTCAACGAAGATCGTTTCATCTTTAGTTTTACCTGGTATAACTGAGTTGCACCCTGATAAAACAAGTAATGAAGCACTTATGACTAATCCAAAACCGAAAAACTTTTTCAAAATAATTCCTCCTACCGTATAATATACCACTCATTAAATTGTATCAAAATACCAATTTATAAATACGCCCCTCAGCTTTAAATTCATCTACGACCTAAGACGTAGTAAAGACTTTTCTCATGAATATGCACCCACAAAAATGAACCCTGTATTGTGACACATTTGCCTTCATACAGGGTTCATTTTTAAAATTTTGGTATATTTTTTTCCTCTACTAACACCTTCAAGTTGGTAAGACTAGACTCATAGCCACTCATATTAAAAGTGACAGTAGTACCATTTCGCTCTTCATCTAAGAAAATAGCAATGACTGTTTCTGGTACTTCTAAGTAAAACGAAAACTCTCGATTTGGAATGACATGTTGGATCGTTAAATTCATCGGTAATTTTTCAGAGAGCTGATTTTGTTCATTCGGCATTAACGTGAAGGTTATTTGTTCACCAGCCTCTAATTTAGGAATGTCCCATGTCGAATCTGGGGCGTACCATTGCGACAGCTGCTCTTCATCCGTAATTGCTTGCCAAACTGTAGCAATACTTGCATCAATCCAAATCGAACTTTTTTCTTCATGTTTTGTCATCTGTAACTCCTCCGTTACTTGAATTCATGCCTTTTTCATCATTTTATCGCATTTAACTCCACGACACAAAATTTACCTTTTGTTACTTTTTGTGGACCAATATAAATTGAATGCACCTATGGCCACTACGACAGCGACAATGTCCATCGCCAATTGATAACTAGAAAAAATCGTTACCATACATCCAAATAACGTAGGGGCAATCACAATAAATAGTTGATTCAACGTTAAAGCTGCACTCACTGTTAGACCAACATAATGTGGATTCGATTGTTCTGTCACACAGGCAATAAACAAGGAATACCAGCCAAGCGCTACAAAGCCTAATAAAAAACAAAATAGTAGCATTAATATTTTCGCTTGCAGGATAAAAGGCAATAGAACTGTGAAAATAACTGCACTCGCCATTACCATGATTAATAAATGCTCCCGCTTCTGTGCAAAAAATTGATCACTGATCCAGGCAATAGCTACCCTTCCAATCATTCCTCCCAATAATACAAGGCTTAAATACTGTCCAGCCTTCGTCAATGAATAACCACCCTCATGATGTAAATAACTCATAAAATGGGCAACAATTATCATTTGTAAGGTCATCATCACGATGCCTACAATGTAAATGGGATATAAATCTTTATTATTTTTAATGGCGTGAATCTTCTCTTTAAACGTTACAGATGTAGCGGCTACTGCATGATGTTGTTTCGGTTCCTGATAGATGAGTAAAAAAAGTAACCCTCCGGCAATAGCCACCAAGCCTTGCACAAGATGCGCTGATGTTAGGTTATAATGATGGTACATATATGTGAGGATGACGGACGCTAAGGCTCCACCAATCGGAATACCTGTCTGTCGAATACCGATCGCCAGCCCTCGATGTTTATCCGGAAACCATTTCACAATGGCCGTGCTACCTCCTGTTTGCGCACTTCCATACCATATTCCTACGACTACTAATAAAATGATTAACACCGTATAGCTATTCGCCAACATAAGCAGTAAAGCTGAGAACCCTAGTAAAACAGAGCCCCATCCGATGATTTGTTTTTCCCCTTTCTTATCCATTAAATAGCCAAAGACTATCATCGAGAAAATGGGTCCAATATTAACAGCCGAAACAATAAATCCTGTTTGGAAAGATGATAAATTCCATTCAATTTGATAAAATGTAGCAATTGGCCCCATGCCGTACGTCACAAAAGTTGCCGCAGTTTGGGAAACCGTAGCTACCAATACGATGATCCATTTATAATATGTATTCATGAAAATTCCTCCAATACCGTTACACTGATTCCTTTGTGCAGTATAACTTTATGTATCTAAAGTTTACGCTTGCCATAGCAACGCGTAAAATGGAGGAAAATGATAGTGGCTATCAAAAAATTTAATAGGTGTGTGAACGACAACATGAACATAGAAGAAATAGCATTAAAAATTGAAATTTTGGAGAGGCAAAATCTCAGTAAATCCGCAGAAATGACGAATTATACGCAATCTGCCCTAACGTCTAAGGTAAAAAAAATGGAGACTGAAATTGGTCAGGAAGTTTTTAAGCGTACACCGCAAGGCTTAAAAATTACGGATGTAGGCATACAATATTTACACTTTTTAAAGCTGATTACCGAAGAGTATGAGGAATTTTTACAAGCAATCGGGGCAGCACAAACGAACACAAAAATTAGCTTTGGCACTTCCCATACAACAATCAAAATTTATGGCGCATCCATTATGAATAGCTTGCAAACTAATAATATACCTTTAGATGTCGATTTCACAGTAGAATCCAGTACTTCCTTAAATGAAAAAGTACACAATGCCGAAATGGATTGTGCACTAACAAGTAACCCTATTAAACATTATTCTGATTTAAATTATGACATGATTGCATCCGAAACATTTGAAGTCATATCGAATAATACACATATCATTAATTTTGAGGAACGTTCACCCGTTACACTACTTGTACTAAGTAAAGGATGTATGTATTCACGCGCGATGGCTGAGTGGCTGAAAAAGCATCAAGTTCCGTTTACGATGAAAGAAATAAAATCAGTGAGTAGTATTCTTGATTTCCTTCAAATTGACAATTCGATTGCTGTGTTAAATACAAAACTAATTGATTTATATAACTATACGAACATTCATTATTACGATTTACAGCAGCTCCACAACATCATAGAAACAGTCTTTATTTACAAAAAGAGCGACAGTAAACAATCACCCATTTATCAACTAAAAAATGTGATTGAATCATTACTGGAAGCCCCTATTGAACAAAGCTAGTTCGATAAGGGCTTTATCAGTTTATCGGAACTGTTTTTAGATTTATCGCTCTAATTTTTATATTTATCGGAACGATTTACAGATTTATCGGAACAATTTTAGAATTTATCGCCTAACTTTCATAATTTATCGATATTCAGCGAAAGAAAAACAATAAAAAGTTCCTTCACCAGTTGATTGTAAGGTATAGGTAATAGTCAATATTCTTGTGATATCGTCTATTATTTTTAACCCTAGTCCAGTACTTGCATGATGCTGTTCAAAACCAATCCCATTATCGTTCATATAAACCTTGCCTTCTTTAATCGTTACCTCAAGTTTTGTAGCTTTTGAATGTTTCATTGTGTTTTGAAACACATTATCGAATAAGCGTTGTAGCCATAGCTCATTGCTCGTCCATGTTAAATCGAGATCGTCTGTACGAAAGTTTAGTTCGATGTTATGCATTCGATATAAATAGCTCCACTTTTTTATCATCGTTTCCAACAATACCGTGAGCTGTACTTCTTCATTCACAACATAAGAATTTTCGATTGTATCTAAGGACTGCACATTAAATTCATTCGTTAAGTTAGCCATGTATTGAATTTGCTCGTTTAAGGACTCTACCAATTTCGGTTGATCTTTATAGTAATCTTCTAGATAAAATAATTGTAAACGGATCGCAGTGAGCGGTGTATTAATATCGTGTCTTAGCTTTTGTAGAAGCTCTTTTTGCAACTCCTGTTGTTGCTTAAGCTCTAATTCTCGGTAAGTAGTTCGCTCAATTAAAATATTCACAGACTGAATGAGCTGTCCAATTTCATCCTCACTACCAACCTCTAATGTACTTGGTGTTCTTTCATTGCTTGCTAAGTCACGAATCGTTTTGTTTAGCATATTAATTTTGGAAAGTAATGAATTAATTGACTTCGAAAATAAAAACGCAAGCAAACATAATGAGAGAAAAAATACAATCAGCATGGCTGGATAGGCGAATGATTCATGGAATGGCGTGCCTTTATTGCGCGTTTTAAAGGCAACGTCATAAATAATGGACATTGACACACTGATTCCTAACAAGACGATTGGCACACTAACAATGGCAGAAAATAATAACATTCGATATTTTGTTTTTAATGTCATTTCTTTATGTAGGTATTTAATCGATACCCTTCTCCGTAAATATTTTGAAGGATGTACCCTGAAGGATCATCCATTTTTGTTCTGATCTTTTTGATGTGAACATTGATAATATTATGATTTCGATCCTCAAGTGGCCATAAATAGTCAAAAAAATGATCCTTTGTTAAAACTCTGTCCCTGTTGTCAAATAAATAAAAGAAGATTTTACGTTCAATCGCAGTCAATGAAATTTCATCATGAATCGTATTTATAAAAACCTTTCGATGCTCACCATCAATTAACAAATGCTGGATTTGCGTAAATGTTCCATATTGCTGCGTTAGCATTTTCTGTATTCTTATTAGCAGCTCTCTAGGGTCAAAAGGCTTTGTCATATAGTCTTCACCAACCGTTAAGCCTTGAAGCTTGCTGTCGATATCATTACGAGCAGACAGAAAAATAATAGGTATATTTAAGCCTAAGCTTTTAATATTCTTTGTCAGCTGATAGCCATCTTCCCCTGGGAGCATAATGTCCATTATCACTAAATCGCTTTGCCGAATAATGCTCATTATTTCTTGTCCATCTGTTTTCCATACAACATCGTAACCTTCACGCTGTAGTATTTTTTGCATCAAATCACCAATCATCGGATCGTCTTCTACAATTAAAATCGTAAATCCTTTCATTCCATCAGCCTTTCATTCGTTTGTTTCATAAATTCCATAGCAAAATGATAAATCTCATCCGGTTTATACAAATAGATGCTATGGGTACCACTTAATTCTTTCACATCTGCTATATGTATTTGCTCAGCAAATTCCGCATATTCCTGGCGATTGTACTTCGTATATTTGGAGTCTTTATTTTGTTCAGCAATGGCATCAATCAATAATATAGGTGTGTCTTTTGGTTTTGGAAGCTTTTCTGATTTCACACTATTTTCGTAGACATGTAGAAGTTCATTTTTCATATCATCATTCAAAAATTGTTTAAAGGATTGTGCTTTATAGATTTCTTTTTCTTCATCCGTTAAAAAATTTTGCTTGATTACTTCTGGATTATACACTTTCGAAGGTGCTAGTCGGTGTAAGCCCATGTCCGTTAACAGATTCATTCCTCTAACAGTCCAAGAATCGGCTACTCCCATTTTATGCTCTATATATTGGCTTGGCAAACTGATATCAAGTGCAATAATCCCTTTTATTTCTTCTGGGTATTTTTGTGCCCAATAAATAGCTTCAACCCCCGAAATGGAATGTGGTACGAGTATATAAGGAGGCTTATTGCCACTTTTCTGGAGTGCTTCTCTTGTCTGGGCTAAAATTGTATCAATATCTCGTTCGTCGTTAGAGACATCACTATATCCATATCCCGCTCTTTCAATAACAGCAATTTTATGTTCATGCGAAAATTTACTGTAAAGTCCTTTCATCTCATAAATAGGAGCCGCAACCCCTGAACCTGCCATAAATACATAAGTGTCCTCACCATCGCCCTCAGTATACACATTCATTTTGTTATGATCGACCTCTACATTCACTCCTTTATTTTCCAAAACATTAGATTCCTTACTTAACTCGTATTGATGATAGCTAAATATCACGCCAAGCCCAAGTAGCATTAACGCAATAAAGTAGATTCCTATTTTCTTCACTAGTTTTTTCATACAATTCTCCTCTCAGTTGATACTTGAAAGGATACACGTTAAAAATAAATTTCTAATAAATTTTTTCAAGAAATAAAAAACTGTCTAAAAGTTTTTACACCATTTAGACAGCCCTTGACCTGAAGAGAATTATGATTGGGGATATGTTTTTTGTAAAAAAGATACAGATTGTTTAATGAGTGACTTTAATACTTCCTCATCCACATCTGCTAGCTTATTAATATAAACAC
Source organism: Lysinibacillus xylanilyticus (assembly GCF_001708185.1). GTDB lineage: Bacteria > Bacillota > Bacilli > Bacillales_A > Planococcaceae > Lysinibacillus > Lysinibacillus xylanilyticus_A. Next base: position 116,571 of record NZ_MDDN01000008.1, read on the forward strand.
AAGCTTTTCCTGTTGTATGTTTGCCAAATTCTTGTAATAATTGATCGCGCTCATTGTCACCTGGAGCAAAATATAAACTGATTTTAGCCTTTCGAGGAGAAAATCCAACTAAAGGTGCATCGCCTTCATGTCCAGATTCATATTTGTAATGATAGCCGCCAAAACCGATAATACTGGGCCCCCACATTTTCGCTTCATGCCCCGTTACTTCAGTAAAAATATCTACAAGTCGGTAAGCATCTTCACGTTTCTTAGGATGATCAACGTTTTCTATAAATTCAATAACACTGTCATCCGTTTCTTTCGTTTTTAATTCGTACATGTTGATCTCTCACCTTCTACATTTTAGTGCATCATAACGTTTACAGAAGTTTACCACAACTGCTATACCAAAAGCTGTTTAATAGTTTTTAATAGAACGCATTCTATATCTTTCTCCACTTGCTCTAGCAAAAGCTTTTGCTGTAGATGACTATAAATTCCTTGTTTTTGCATGAGCTCCTGGTGATTACCCTGCTCAACCATTTCCCCCTGTTGAATAACAAGAATTTGGTCGGCATTTTCGATTGTTTTTAAGCGGTGTGCAATGACAAAGCTTGTGCGTCCCTGCATCAAATGCTGTAGACCTTTTTGAATATCAACCTCTGTTTACGTATCCACACTAGACGTAGCTTCATCCAAATTAAAATATCCGAATTTTCTAAAATTTCCCGGGCAATAGCAAGTAATTGTCGTTGACCTTGACTAAGGTTTGTCCCACCTGCCTGTACAGGTGTATCATACTGTGCTGGTAAATATTTTATAAAATTATGGGCATTGGCAATTTTCGTCGCTTCCTCTACTTCTACATCCGTAGCGTCAAGCTTACCAAAACGAATATTTTCACGAATCGTCCCAGAGAATAAATAGGTATCCTGTAGTACGACACCAACTCTTTGACGAATTGTTGCCATTTTATAATCCTCGATGTTATGACCATCAATTAAAATTTCACCTGCATCCACATCATAAAAACGAGTTAACAAATTGATAATGGTCGTTTTCCCTGATCCCGTCGGCCCTACAAGTGCAATGGTGTCACCCGCCTTGGCATACTGGTGGAGGTTGTGAGTATGATGAATATTTTAATTATTTTAATGATCGAGATTTAGAAACACGAAGATGTGCCCTCGCCGCTTTTACCGTTATGCTCGGTAAGTGGCATGCTCGCAGTGGCTTTACCTATATTCCACAGCACGACCGAAAATATTTAGGTGGATATAATCCAAATGAACCGTTTCATGAATTAAATAATTACATCGAAGCCATCGTTGCTCATCATCATCATATAAAACAAGATTTCCCTGTGATGTTTGAATATATTATTCATTTTATTATTTCTATTGAAGAAAAAAGAAAAGTACCTTATGAAAAATGGTTTCCATAATTAGATGCTCAACTCGTTCAACGATTAAGAGATGAAGTATTAATTCCTAATAAATCACTTTTAGAAGTCCCTACTGAATACAAATACTTTTTAAGAGAATCTGGCATCCCACCATTTTTCGAATCAGATTTTTTTGAATAACTGAAGAAAAGCCATGTCAGCAATTATCATACTAACATGGCTTTCTTTCTCTATCATTTTTTACAAATCATCAAACCCGTTATCTTCTACATTAACCTTCACATATTGACGAGAACGTTGCTCGAAAAAGTCTGTTTTCCCTAAGTCAACATCCTCATAAGCTTTAACCCACTTCAATGGATTTTTGCGATAGCCCTCAAATGGACGCTCAACGCCAAGCTGATTACAACGAACATTTGCATAGAAGTGCACATAATCATGGACATCTTCCACATCGAGGCCATCAATTTTATCGCCAATCACCTCATTGGCCCAATCTACCTCTAGCTGTACGGCCTCACGGAATATTTCCTGTACACGTGCTGCTCGTTCAGGTGTATCGTATTCAGGATATTCCGCTAATAGCTCTTGATAAATTTTGATGAATAAATCGACATGAAGCTGTTCATCGCGATTAATATAATTAATCATCGTTGACGTGGCCACCATTTTTTGATTACGTGCTAAATGATAGAAGAAGGCAAAGCCGGAATAGAAGAATAAGCCTTCTAAAATCACATCATAAATGATCGCTTCTAGCATATTTTCAACAGATGGCTCTTCCGAAAATGCATGGTAGCCTTTAATAACGAAATCATTGCGTCGCTCTAGCACTGGCTCTGTACGCCAAAAGTCAAACGTACGATCCTGCTCGTCTTTGTTCACAATACTTGATAGCACATAGGAATAAGAGTGATTATGGATAACCTCCTGCTGTGCTAAAATAATCATTAATGCATTTAAGCTTGAATCTGTTAAATAATCTGCTACTTTACCAGCAAAATCTGTTTGTACACTGTCTAAAAGTGCTAGTAAACCAATTATTTTCAAAAATGATTCCTGTTCAACTGCTGATAGCTCAGGAAACTGCTTCACATCATTGCTCATATTAATTTCAAATGGTGTCCAGAAGTTACCAAGCATTTTTTTATACTTTGGATAAGCCCAGCTAAAACGCACATCATCCCAGTTTAAAATGTTAGAAGAGCGACCGTTCACAATCCCTGTTGAACGGTTCGGTGCTTCTTTATCCATAATTTGTCGTTTCGTAATCGTTGTCATCGTTACTTCCTCCTAGCTTGCACAAGACTCACATTCTAGCAATTCTACAGATGTTGAGCGTACATAATATGTCGTTTTCACACCACTCGCCCAAGCGTTCATATGTAGTGCTAATAAATCCTTCGCCTTAATCGTATTTTGAACATATAAATTCAGTGAAATGCCTTGGTCAATATGACGAGCTCGTGCAGCATTTTGCTTGATTGTCCAATTTTGATCGATGAAATAAGCTGATTTATAATACCAAGTCGTCGTCGGTGATAAATCTGGTACAGTTACTGGTATTTTGTAATCCTTTTTCTCCTCTGAATAACTTTTTTGGAAGATTGGATCAATCGTCGCCGTACTGCCCGCTAAAATAGATGTCGATGAGTTAGGGGCAACGGCCATAACATAACCGTTACGCATACCGTTATCAGCAACTGCTGCGCGTAACGCATTCCATTTTTCACTGTCGTAACCACGTTTGTCAAAATACGCACCAGTATGCCAATCTGAACCTTCAAATAATGGGTAAGCACCTTTTTCACTTGCCAAATCGTTAGAAGCGCGAATCGTTAAATAGGCAATTTCCTCGTATAGCTTGTCCGCAAATTCTACAGCTTCCTCAGACTCCCATTGAATTTCTTTCAAAGCTAATAAATGATGCCAACCAAATGTGCCTAGCCCAATACCACGGTAGCGCAAGTTCGTACGCTCTGCTTGTTTCACTGGGATTGTATTTAAGGCAATAACGTTATCTAACATACGTACTTGAATTGGAATCAAACGTTCTAGTACACCAGCCGGTACAGCTCTGCCTAAATTAATAGATGATAAGTTACATACAACGAAATCTCCAGGCTTGCGACGTGTTACGATGACATCATCTTCAAGGGTAATAGATTCGAATTCAGTAGCCGACATATTTTGGAAAATTTCTGTGCATAGGTTCGAGCTGTAAACCATCCCTTCATGCTTATTCGGATTCATACGATTTACTTCATCACGATAAAACATAAACGGCACGCCTGTTTCAAGCTGTGAGCGCATAATACGTTTCATAATATCGATCGCTGGTACGACTTCACGGCTTAATAAAGGATTGGCGATACATTCTGCATATTTTGTACGGAAGGAACCGTCACCTTTTTTCTCATCATAGAAATCTTCTAATGAGAAGCCCATGACCTCTCGTACTTCATGTGGGTCAAATAAATGCCATTCCCCACGTGCCTCAACTGTCTCCATAAATAAATCCGGTAAGCATAGCCCTGTGAAAATATCATGGGCACGCAAACGCTCATCCCCATTGTTTAAACGTAAATCTAAAAACGTAAAGACGTCTTTATGCCAAACATCTAAATAGACCGCGATAGCTCCTTGTCGTTGCCCAAGCTGATCGACCGAAACTGCCGTATTATTAAGCTGTTTAATCCATGGTAAAACGCCACTTGATGCACCTTTAAAACCTTTAATAGATGAGCCTCGGCTACGAATTTTGCCCATATAAACACCAATACCGCCGCCATACTTAGATAATGTTGCGACATCTGTATTTGTGTCATAAATACTTTGTAAACTATCATCTACTGTATCAATAAAGCAACTAGATAGCTGTCCATGTGTTTTCCCTGCATTCGATAATGTTGGTGTGGCAACAGTCATATATAAATTACTCATTGCCCAGTAAGACTCTCGCACCTTTTGTAAACGATTTTCTGTTTCATCCTGCATCAATGTCATCGCAATGACCATCCAACGTTCCTGTGGTAACTCGACAGGTGTTTTCGTATAATCACGAACAACATAACGGTCCATTAATGTTTTTAAGCCAATATATGTAAACAACTCATCTCGACTTTGTTCTAAATATGAAGCAAGTTCCTGAAGCTCCTGCTCACTATATTTTGTTGTTAAACTTTCATGATACAGACCAGCCTCTGTATAGCGTGCTAATTGTGCTGGGAAAACCTGATAAACATCTTTCACAGAAACACCGCGGCGCATTGCAAATTGGTCATATAATTTTTCTAAATAAATTTGCGCTGCAACAAATGTCCAATATGGCTCCTCTTCATCAATTAGGCTAAGCGTTTGTAAAATCATCGCATCCGCCCATGCCTCAAATGTGGCATTGTCATTTTTTCGTAGCCATCGATCCGATAACCTTACAAAACTTTCAAGTTCATCCTCCGTGTAACTTTTCTTTAGCTTAGCAATTTGCTGTTCGATTTGAATTGTCATATACACATACTCTCCCTTTCTATCTCCAGACAACACAAAAGCGATCACGCATCCTCTATCGGTTGCGTGATCGCTGTAAAATCGGAAATGGAAATGAAGGACATGCACACACAGAAGTGAACAAATCTCTCGCCTCCACTTCTCAATCCCCGAAGAATGTGTCGCTGTCTTGAACAAATCGGCAGGTCTCCTGGCTCATGCTTCCTCCAAATGATCGCCTTCCCATTGTTAACAGTGGCCTCTGCATCATTTGTCAGCACTTACAGTTGCGGGGACAGCTTCGGCTTAAGATGCTCTTTTCCGAATTCCCTTTTAAACCATATTGGTACCTCTTGTTCAAAATACTATATATAGTGTTTTAACTCCTAAACAAATCTAACATATGGTGTTTATTGTTGCAATAGGCGTTTTGCCCCTTGATTTTTATTACGCACTACTTTTTCTCGAAGCAAGCCCAATTACAATGCAGTTTTACGTAGTTTCTCAAAATTTCTAAGAAAATTTTTTTGTGCCAGCTGCTCTTTTTCTGGATGTACACCAAGTAAAATGACTGCACACGGGCCAGCTGTTTTCTCAACATCTAACGAACATGTGACCTGTTGATTGCCAAAAAGTCGAGTAAATTCTGCTTGCAAACCTTTTGATCCAACTGGCCAAACTTGCTGCACGATTTCCTCTTTCCATGCCTGAAAAATAGGCTGTAGCTGTGCGACATCCTCAGGCTGTGCAAGGACTTCATTGCCTACAAGCGGCAGTCCATAAGTGTACCAAATCAGCTGATCATGCTTATAGGGTGTACGTTGCTGCTGTTCACCAAGCATCGTTATGGACAAACCAGATTGTACAGTCGGCATATTGGACTCAGTGCTACCGTCTATTTGCGGACAAATAAGACCAGCTTCATCAAAAACCTGCTGAATGCCTGCCACATAGCGAGACCATGCCACATCCCCTGAAAAATTAGCGAGTAGGACATGTGTAGGTAAAGCATTTGCGGCAAGCTGCTCTAAAAAAGTAACACGTGCTGTCAAGTATGCCGTGAGTTGATCTGAGGCAGACACAACATCTTGCGGTTTTTCACCAATTGCTGCGGCATTATCTGTCGTAGCAATCAGCTCCCCTACTTTTATGGCATTTCTCAATGTAATCGCCCTACCTTACGCACAAATACTTTAGATAAAATGGGCATTGCAACTGCAACGATGACTAAATTAATTAGAGTTGCCAACGGTAGACTAGTAAGAGATGCCCAATAAAATGCCGGACTAATGATAAAGTAAAACGGTAATGGTGCCACAACGCCATTTAAAATAAGTGCCACAGGCCATTTCCAGAAATGCATTCCTTTATTATGCATAATCCCGAAGATCCATACTACGATAAACATCTCTACTGCGATAATAATATGGAGTGGTCCAAGTGGGAAGCCAGAAGTTAAGGCCGTAATAAAATGCCCAATTGCTCCTGCAACCCCAGCCAATACTGGAGATAAAAATACAACGCTCAAAAATGCAGGAGCCGCGTCCAGTGCAGCAGTTGTAATAAATGGTGTTGGAATTTTAATAACTGCCCCAACTGCACAAATTGCCGCTACCATGGCAACGAGTGTCAATTTCATTAATCTTTGTCGATCCATTCCATTCCCTCTTTTCTTTTAAACATTGTTCATTATAGCGTGAGGTTAATTTCCGTTTCGGCTGAGCGCTTGGAAGTGTACGATGAGCACCCCATTCAACTGACTAACTACGTCATTTGATTTGTTCCCCAATACCGTACCAAATACGTACGACATGTTCTGCTTCAGCAAATAATGCCTGGTACAAGCGCCCACATGTATCACGTAATAATCGTGCCTGTTTTTCCATCGGCACAACCCCTCGTCCCATATCGGTCACAATTATATAGAGTGCACAATTTTCTTCAAGAGTCTTTAGTCTTGTCAAAATGGTTCTGACAATGACCTCATCATCCTCCAGATCTTGTGTCACGAGCCACTTCTCTAGGTTTTTAATAACCAGTACATCACAGCTAGGAGTGTCATCAGGTACATAGCCATCTACTAGCTCAACTTTTTGATCTGCAAGTAAATTCATGACATAGTCGGTTTTTCCACTATAAGCTCCTCCGATAAAGACATGCATCTCGCCCCCTCCTCCCAAGCCTTTCTTGAAAACGATAAAGAAAACATTTTATCATGCGGTGTATGGTACGTCCAAAAGGGTTGCTCAGTCGGTGCAAATGCAACAAGAAGTGCTCGAATGACGCCACCATGCACAACAAGATGATAAACGTCTTCTCCTTTTGGTAACGTTGTAAATCCTTCAATGACTCGCGCACAAAATGCATCAAAACCTTCCCCTTTTGGAGGCGGTGACTGTACTGGATCATCTAACCATGCACAATAACGACGATCAGATTTTAAATCCTCATATGTTCGCCCTTCAAATTCTCCGAAGTTCGACTCTCGGAATCTTTTATCTGCCATGTAAGTTGCATTCGGAAAATAATGAGCGGCCGTTTCTCTACAGCGCAGTAAATCGCTACCATACACTTTCGTGACATCTTTATCTACAATAGCCAGCGAAGATACATCGGCTAATGAAGAATCTGTCCAGCCAATATATCGTTTTTCTAAATTTTCCTTTGTTGGTGCATGTCTCATTAAGCGCACAATAACAACGTCACCCACAGTACAACCTCCATTCCTTCAATTGATGCACCGAGTAAATCCCCAGAAACACCACCAAAGTTGCGCACTGTAAATTGTCGAAAGACTAAAAAGGCAATCGCTAATACAGCCATCAACACTAACGGAACAAACGAAAAGCCTATTACGATCAATAAGCTACTATACGCCACTACCAATGTTATAAGCATAAAGCAGATAAGTAATCCTGGCTTAATATGCGTTTTAAAAAAGTAGGCAAGCCCTTTTTCTTTTGAGCACTGTAGCGACAAAAAATAAAAACTCATACCCACTCGTGTTAATAATGGAATAAAAATCAGCATCCAAAGAGCTAATTTATGCTGCACAAATAGTTCATGCAAAATAACAAGTTTACCAAGCACTAAAAATAAGACTGCAAGCACTCCAAATGCGCCAACACGTGGATCATCTAGAATTTCAAGCCGCTTCTCACGATCCCGATATGAAAAATAAGCATCCCCCATATCAATAAAACCATCTAAATGTAAACCACCCGTAAACAAAGCGAATAATCCGACAATCATAAAGGAAAGCAAGACTTCACTGCTCGTCGTCCATTCTGTTAAAGCATATATCACCGCTGCCACTATGGTACCCATCAGAGCCCCTATCCATGGCAAAAAGGCGAACATCCCCGTAATGGTTACTTTGGTTAAAGGAATTTCTTTATGTACCGGCAAAACTGTAAAAAATTGAAATGCAAGTTGTATGCTCTGCCAGAAATTTTTCATCGCCTTGCCTTCTTTCTTTTTATTTTCAAAGCGCGTTTCATTACTTCCATTTCTTTACGATTCCATAATTGATTTCATACGCCTTATCCGCTATAGAAACGAACCATTGATGTAACTTCCCGAGCATTTGTCGGTATAATTCAACTTCCTCGTTTGTATATGGAGGCTCATCAAACAATTCGTTCGAGACGACAAAAAACGTCACCCTTTTCTCAAGTAACGTCTCTACCGCCCTTTTTACAACACGGAGCTTCTCCTCTAAACAGCCTGGTTGTGCCACACACGGAGTCCCTGTTTCAAATCCTTCGTAAAAAGCATTTGTCAGCCATGTCGTGACACAGTCCCATAACACGACATCTCCATCAATCAGGTTACTCAATGTATCAGCGATTTCATAAGGTGCTTCTATCGTTAGCCATTTAACAGTTTGCGCCTGTCTGTCAGCCTGATGTCGCACTATTCGTTTCTCCATCTCACGGTCCAGCGCTACTCCTGAAGCAATATAAATAAGTCGTTGTCCATGCATGGACTTTGTTTGAAAGTGAGTAACAGCCGCATCTTCAGCAAAGTGGGATTTACCACTGCGTACTCCCCCTGTAATGAAAATCAGTGGCAATGATTACGCCTCCTATTGTAGATGTTGAATGTTACCGATATCTTTAACGAGCAATTGATGCTCTAATCGTTCAATAATCGTTACGCTTGTACCATGAATGAATGGTTCTGACCAAAGCTGATCAATGCTTCTGCCTAAAATGGCGTTAACGACACATTTAATTGTTACAGCATGGGAAACAATTAATACATTTTCATCAGGAAATTTATCTGCAATTTCTTTCAACATATACATCGCTCGCTCTGTTACTGCGCCAAAGCTTTCGGTATGAGTTGCGATAAATTGTGCAGGATAATCGGTATATAATTCATAGTCTAAGCGTTGTGTCTTTATGATGTCCTCGACCGTTTTACCTTGCCAATCCCCTAAAAAAATCTCACGTAAATCATCCGCATAGTAAATGGGAAGCTGTCGATCACTGACAAGAATCTGCAATGTTTCCTTGGCACGACCACTCGAACTGCTAAATGCTGCAGCGAATGCAATTTCCCCCAAATGTTTTTGCAGTTTTTTCGCATTTGAAATACCATTTTCAGACAACGGAGAATCTAACCATCCTTGTAGCCGATGTTCTTTATTCCACATTGTTTCACCGTGTCTCACTAAATAAAAAGTTGTCACTTTTCTCACCCCTAATTAATAATCAATTCTGCCTCGGCATAATTGCATCCGAATCGGCTTTGTGCTTTGGCCCGCAGATGTTTTTTGTGCGAAAGCGCAGTGCTAACGTAGCGTCAGCAACCTATGTTTTTTGTACCGAAAGCGAGCGACAGGTATAGATGTTTGGACACCCGCTGAAAAATTAGCTTAAACCCGCATTCATCTCACCACCTACAGAGGTAGAAGACTCATAAGTTAAACCATGCTTGCAAACAGTTTTTTAAATAAGTCATGGCCGCAATATCTTTAATCCCGATACGGAACCATTCACCATTTAAGCCCATAAAGTTTTTTGTATGGCGTAGTACGACGCCCTTTGATAAACAATAAGTAAAAAATGTATCTGCTTGCTGTTTTTCAGGCAACGTAAAACATACATAATTGGTTACACTATTTGTCACCTGGCAACCATTTTCTTGTAAATAGCTTTGTAGCAATTCCCGCTGTGTTGTTGCATAGGCAATCGCTTGTTGACAATAATTTTCTTCATCTAAACAACCTGCCCCTATCACGAGTGCAAAGGCATTCAAATTCCAATGCGGTAGACTAGACTTTAACTCAGCAACAACGATAGGACTCGCAACTAAATAGCCAAGGCGCAATCCTGGAATCGCGTACATTTTTGTCATCGAACGAACGACGATCATATGCGGATTATCTACCACATATTGAATCAATGAATAGGCTTCATCGATCCAGTCAATAAAGGCCTCATCAATAACAAGCTCGCAATTCACTTGTGCACCATGAGTAATTAATTGTAAGAGCTCCTCTTTATTTGGAAGTACCCCCGTCGGATTATTCGGCGTGCAAATATATAAAGCATCTGCATTCGCCATCTGTCGTTTTAGACGCTCCATCGGCAATGTGTAGTGAACAATATCCTCTACAAGTATTGGCACAATTTCAGCACCTGCCGCCCGTAATGTTCGTTCATATTCTGAAAAAGTGGGATGCACGATAATCACCCGTTTATTGGCATAGCGTTTAGCCAGAACACTAAAAAGCTCTGAGGCACCGTTGCCTAGTAAAACACAATCTTTCTGTACATGATGAAAAGCTGTCACCTTTGTTAAAAATGGCTCACCGTCTGGATCTGGATAACGTTGAATGAGCGGATAAAATGTGCGCCAACGCGCCTCAACGAATTGAGGTGGTCCTGCCGAATTGACATTTTCACTAAAATCATACACCTCTTTGGGCATGATCAGTCCAAGTTGATGATAGACATTTTGCGGATTTGCTCCGTGATTAGGTAATTGCAAAAATTAACACCTCCACTGCTAATATAACAAGAGTAAAGAGCAAAGTAGCCATACGCATATGAATAATAGACGTTGCAATATGCTCTTTAGTTAATGGAACTAATTTTTCTCCCATAATTGCTCGATAAGAAACGACACCCTGATATGTATTTTTTCCTCCAAGCTGTACTCCTAGCTGAACAGCTGTAGCTGCCTCCAAATACCCACTATTCGGACTTGGGTGCTTTTTTGCATCCTGTAGCCAACGTTTTAATCGCTGACCAAGAGATACTGTTGTTTCATTTTTAGTCCCTAGTACCATGAGTAAGCCTGTTAATCGGCTAGGAATAAAATTCAATACATCGTCTAGCTTTGCAGAAAACATACCAAAATCTTTATATTTCTCATTTTTATAGCCAACCATAGAATCTAACGTATTGACTGCCTTATAGCCCCATAACCCTATTGCGCCAAATAAAAAGGCATAAAATAACGGAGCGGTTACACCATCACTCGTGTTTTCTGAGACCGTTTCCACAACACCACGAACAATCTCATCCTCGTCAAGCTTCTCCGTATCCCGTCCGACAATCCAAGATAGCTTCACACGAGCTTCAGCAAAATCCCCTTTAGCAAGCGGTTCATACACAGCCATCGCAGCTTCCTTTAAGCTACGCTGCGCTAATCCTATACCAATCAGTAATCCCTCTACTAGTATGCCAAATAATAGGCTAATCTTATAGCTTAGTAGCACAATGACCATCACAACAAACATCGTTGTGCCGACTACAGTGAGCGCCATGATCATCCCACGAAACTTTCTCATTCTTCCTTTATTCCATAATTCTGTTTGAGATTGAATGAGCTTTCCAATCCAGCGTACTGGATGAGGCATTTTAGGAGGATCACCGACTACTAAATCAAAAGCAAGCCCAATGATACAAGCAATCATCAATGCCATCATAAAGGATTCTCCTCTTTATCTTTTTTATATTTTTGAATAGCCTCACGCATCGTTTCGTAAACACCATGACCAATGACTTTCCCAAGCATTGTAATCGGACCAGCATATTGATGGTAGACACCTTCCTCCGTCGAAGCAATTAACAAGCTATCTGTTGAAGTACCTGTAGCTTGCGTGCCCGTTGTTGGATCTGTAATACCTTCATCAATGAGAGCCTTGACCTTTGCCTCAGTCGTAGAGATCATTGCCTGAAATAAAGCCTCATCCGACAATTTCCCATTGATAAGTACCCACGTATTGATAGTGCCAGCATGATACTGCTCCTGACGATGAAAGGCACGCGTTATATCTACGGCATTCCCGAGCCCTGCTGTAATCATAATGACAAGATAAATGCCTTCATATGTAAACTCACGAATTGTTGCGTACCTGGCATAGACAGCCGTCATCATCGCAACCGTATTGTCAATTGGAAAGCCTTCGGACTGTAAAAATCGTTGCAATTCTAACTGCGGTTTTCGTTCATCGTACGTATATGGCACTGAACGATTGATTAGATGTGTATAATAGCCAAATCCCGGATTATGTACTGCCGAGGATACGACCTTCATTGGTGAATCTGTGCGGAAAGCAACATAATGTTCAGAAATGTGAATATTTTCCTTGCGTAGTACTGGCATTATCTCGCCTCCCATTCAGAAAATAAAAAAACAAATTCTTACAAAGAAGAATTTGTACTGTTCAATCTTAAATTTATGATTGTTCCCAAATTTGAACTTTTTGAATTTTGTACAGCATTACAACTTCCTAATACTCAAATTATTTATTTTTTTGAAATTGTATCACAAATTCGCGTTTTATAACAATTCAATTTCGAGATATTCCGTTATTGCTTTTGTTTTAAGTGTTTAAAACGAACAATGGATCCTGCAATGATAAATACCCAGCCAATACCGATGTAGACAATCTTCATTGTTTTTGTCGAGGACGGTAAAATATCCATGATCGTTAAACAAACAAATAGTATGCCAATCATTGATAGAAACATACCAATCGATAATTTTTTCAAAAGAAAAACCTCCAATCTATGTACGCCCTCGATTTTACCGTATTCCCGCCAAAAAGAAAACACTAATCCCGTTCAAGGATTAGTGTTTATCCCGCATGAACGGGCAGTAATTTGTCTGTAGCGAAAGTAAAGTAGTTCGGTCAGCGATTAACTGCCCGTAAAAGCCCGATTGGTGAAGACTAATAATCAAGAAAAACCCCCACTGATTATCGTTTCACTTTTTACTTATACTCTCACATGTGCAAAAAATTCTTCATAAAGTGCTTGTAAAATTTGGTTTTCAAATTCCTGTAGCACACCGAATACTAGACTTACTTCAGATGAACCTTGATTAATCATCTCAATATTTGCACCTGTTTTTGAAATGGCCGTTGCAGCACGTGCCGCTAAACCTGTATTATTACGCATGCCTTCACCTACGATAACAATCATAGAGAAACCATGACGCATTTGCACATCATCTGCATGTAATTCATGTTTCACACGAGAAAGAATACGCGCTTCATTTTCTGGTGTTATTTGATTTGAACGCATAATGACAGAAATATCGTCTAAACCAGACGGTGTATGTTCATAAGAAATATTTTCGTCTTCTAAAATTTGTAGAAGCTTACGTCCAAAGCCTACTTCACGATTCATCAAGTACTTTGACACATATAAAGTTGAAAAACCACTGTCTGCCGAGATACCTGTAACTGGACGACCTGTTGCAGGACGACTTGGTACGATACGAGTACCTGGGGCTGATGGATTATTTGTATTTTTTATGTTAACTGGCACCCCAATCTTATAGACAGGCATTAATGCTTCATCATGGAACACTGAAAAGCCTGCATAGGATAATTCGCGCATTTCGCGATACGTAATTTCTTTAATTTCCACTGGATCATTCACGACTTTCGGATTCGCGGAGAACACACAATCCACATCCGTAAAGTTTTCATAAAGCTCTGCCTCAACAGCTGCTGCTAAAATAGAGCCTGTAATATCAGAGCCACCGCGGTCAAATGTTCGCAATATGCCCGCTTTAGTGTAACCGAAGAAACCTGGGAACACAATAATTTCTTTTGTATTTTTTAGAGGTGCTAAATTTGCATAAGCCTCTGGTAAAGCAAACGTGCGTTCAGGTAAATCATTGACCACTAAACCATCTTTCGGACTTACGTAACGAGCCGGCATACCGATAGAATTGAAATACGCTGCGATTAACTTCGCGTTATTATCTTCCCCTGCTGCTTTAATGCTATCGATAAATAATTCTTCATTTGATTTATCACCTTGCACACGTTCACGTAAATCTTCAGCTATCACGCCACAAATTGTATGATCTAACTGCAAACCATCTGCAATCGCCTTAAAACGATTCACAACGGTTTGCACTTTCTCTTCAACATCTTCTTTTTTTAATGCTGCCATTGCTAAATTAATTAATAAATCAGTTACCTTTATATCGTCACCGGAGCGTTTCCCTGGTGCAGAAACGGCTACGATTTTACGTGCCGGATTAGATTTTACAATGTTTGCTACTTTTTGAATTTGTTCTGCACTTGCTACAGATGTTCCACCAAATTTACATACGATCATATCTATCAAATCCTAACTTTTTAAATTAATTGTATTCCCCCACAAAACAATTGAATGTACACAGTGTACAAATTATCGCTCTCTACGTCAATACAATTTAAAAAATTCACGCAATTTACCGATAGAATATGGACAATTTCCGCACTGTTTGATTTATTATACGGATTTCATATGAAATAGTTAAGGTTTTTACAAAAATTTTTTGTAGAATTCACATAATCGTACAAATCTTTGTCTGAACTAGCTTAAATCATCTAAATTACAGGATTTAAGTAATCAATTTTAGCGATAAAACATGCCAATTTGAACCAACTTAACCCCGTCATTTAACAATTTTTTTGCAGCCAATTTTTCCTTCTATATTGTTTCCAATTTGAATGAAATGAAATTAACTTTCTTCTATATTAATTAATGAAAACGCTTCCTTGTTATCATATGCAGAAAAAATTGTGATGTTTGTGCTATTCGCGATTGCTGAAAGTCGCTCACTCTTCAAGTTGATTCACCTGTTTTGCTTGTTATTTGTTCTCCTTTCGCGGATGTTCTCCCCCTGCGTAGAAGGGCACTTATGTTGACAATCCTTTTGGAGGATAAAGAGCTTATCACCAAGACGTGTAGTTGATTTTGTTCCGACTGGGCGCTTTTTTTGTTGCTGTCGTTGCACTTTCGCACAGATAAAACATTTGCCGCTGACGCTTCGCTTTCGCACAGATAAACCATTTGCCGCTGACGCTTCGCTTTCGCGCAGAAAAAACATTGTTGCTGTCGCTTCGCTTTCGCACAGAGCAAGGCTTCCTGGGGGCGTCCGATGAGCCGCTTGGGCCAACAGATGTTTTTTGCGCGAAAGCGTAGTGCAAACGTAGCGGCAGCAGAAGGATGTTTTTTTGCGCGAAAGCGTAGTGCTAACGTAGCGGCAGCAGCAGGATGTTTTTTGCGCGAAAGCGTAGTGCTAACGTTGCGGCAGCAGAGGGTTTTGTTTGTGCGAAAGCGCAGCGACAGCAACAGCACCGATGTTGGTCACGAAGGAGTCACCCAGCCTTCACTCCAATCAACTTATATACTAGGCGTACGTCTTAACAAATGTCATCCACAACTTGATCAGCCAGATAAAGCTAAAAAAACCACCCTTAAAATGTCCATTACATAATGGTCCATTATAGGATGGTTTTGATTATATATTTTGTACAAACATTATTTCCCTTTCACTATTGTTCTTTGAGCTTTTTTAATAATTCTCTCAGTTGCCTTAGTTGGAGAATCCTTTTGCCATTCATCACAAAGGTTTATTACCCACTCTGGTTGAGTTTTGCTAGCATCATTTAACCAGTTGCCGACAGAATCTTGAACATACTTTGACGAATCTGATTGTAGCAAATTTAGGATAGGAAGTACGATTTGTGGTTCTTGCTTTAATCTTTCAATATGCTTTGTCCATACCCCGCGAGGACGGATTGATTCTAAACTGAACCTACGAATGTTTTCATCTTCGCTTTTCGCCCACTCCGTTAACAAGTCTACACTTTCCTCTACATTTTCTGAAAGGTCTTCCCTAATTGACATCCAAGCAATTTCTCGTACACCAAAATGATGATCTGCTGCGAAAGATCGGGTATACAACAATTTCTCTTCTAAAGAATGATCGTTGTTTTTATTCATAAATGCTGCCCAACATCGGACAGTATCAGATACATGTTGGGAGCATAGTTTGATTACATCCTCTTTTTTAGTCGCACTTTCATTAACCACGACTGTGTCTAATAAACCACCTATTAAACGTATAGCCTTCATTCCCGTTTCAACTTTTTGCTTCTCTATCTCAGTTAAAATAATTTCCAACTCTTCTTCTAGCCCCATTGTTGGTAGAACATTTTTGACTAAAGAAATATGGTTAACAGCTTGCCATTCCGTTAAATTAACACTCTCGATTCGGCCTTGATTCAACAACGCTAAAACGTCATTAGGGATATCGCTAGCCTTCCTAGCTCCCTTTCTATTTAAAACATCTTCTTTTACAACCATTTCACACCCCCTGAAATTAATGGAAAAATCCTAGAAATTATTAGAATGTCTCTTTCTATATTATTTTCTCTTACAAATTATTTCCACTGTTTTCCTCTATTAAAAATGAAGCACTGGACAAAAACACCATCACCTTTCAGAAAAATCCCTTTAGATTGAAACTAAATGCTCATAGCAAAAATTTCTATTTTTTTTAGAATAAGTATTGAAAGGAGATGATACTTTGTCAAACTTCTTTAGCAAATATTCAAAATATGTAATACTACTCATTTTTATATTTGAAATAATTTATTTTGGCATTCCGGATTATGTAAAACCTGTGTTTGTTTATGAGTATCTTGTATTTTTCGGAATAGCTTATTTCTTTGCTATTCTTCAAGATTTTTTTAATCCAAGTGAAAGAACAGATATATTACTTCGAGTAGCCATCATCATTAGTTCGATCGTCATGTTTATTACATCAATCTACTATAAAGCCACGTTCTCGGTTGCTTTTTCTGTAATAATGTTCGTTGCGATTAGTTTCTCATTACATTTAGCAATCAAGCATAACAAAAAAAACAAGCAACAGGATTAATACCTTTTGCTTGTTTAACTTGGTGATTGTTATAGTGAAAAATTTAAGGTTGCGATCGTTACGGGCAGTTAATACGGGATAAGGTCCTCCACCCAATTACAGGATAAAACCGAGATAGTCTACAACTTCCTAATTCTTCCGATAGTACATGATCCACATTCTCCCTTGCAACCAATTAACAGGATAACGTGATGGCAGAATGCATAACTGCTGAAGATATTATTGTTAGTTTTCCACGAAAACCAACAATTGGAAAGCGTTCTTTAGGCATTGACCTCCTCACTATTTGAATACTATCTCAATTCGATACTGTTATCGAGTGGCTTGATAGAGTCACCTATGATACGATTACCAAATAAACAACTTTATTTGGTTTTTATTAACTTTAGTGAAATCAAGTGAATAACAATATAAAAGGATGATAGTCAATTGAGTAACGAACAAAATAAAAGTAAATTTATATACACATATGTACATCATGTTGACGAATACGATTTGTGTAGAATGGAGATGCGTTCATTTTTTAGTTTTGATTCCCAATCAAACTATATAATAAGCAATGTTAAAATTGATCCAAGCCGTAGCCCTTTTATACAAGAGAGACTTGAAGTGCTATATGAAGATAATAGCGTAGAGAACATCATGACAATGGTGAAGGATACAAACATAAATGAAGCAACTTTTAAAGTGGTTTGTTTAAATAATATGGATATAGGTGAAACGAAGAAAATCCCTCAATCAGAGCGTAGATTGTTAGAACGTGAGATAGGATTATGTATAGATGGAGAACCAGATCTAAATCATCCTGAAACTATATTTGGTCTTATTTTAATAGATGGAATTTGGTATTTTGGAAAGCATTCGAAGAGTGAATCCATTTGGCGTAAACATTTACACAAGCCAAACAGTTATTCAACGGCACTTAGCACTAGAGTTGCTCGCGCTGTAGCGAATATCGCCGTTCCCCAGCCTCAAAATATTCGTGCAATCGACCCTTGTTGTGGTATAGGGACAGTGGTAATTGAAGCCCTTTCTATGGGAATTAATATGGAAGGGCGAGATATATATTACAATGTTTGTAAAGGTTCCCGCGAAAACATCGCTTATTTTGGGTTAACAGGTAACATTACAGTAGGTCCAATCTCAGAAGTAACGGAGCACTACGATGTCGCCATAATTGATTTACCATATAACTTGTTTACGCATTCATCACCAGAAGATCAATTTGATATTATTAAACATGCTCGTCGGATTGCCGATACGGTAGTTGTCGTTACAATTGAAACAATTGATGACATGATAGAAGATGCAGGTTTTATTATAAAAGATCGATGCGTTGCTAAAAAACAATCGTTTTTACGCCAGATTCTATTATGTAAATAAAAGCACGTACCTTCTATCATTATAGAAGAAAGTAAACCTACTCACAGCTTGCAATGCGGAGGCGGTTTACTTTTTTTGTCCATATGTATAGAAGGATACAAATTTATCAAATAATAAACAACTTGACCCCCTCACTAAGAACTATATATTGATTACTCGGAGACCATAGAATACTGCAAAGGCATCACGAATAATAAATAGTGCTAGTACGCCGATTCCACCCAATACACCTGCTAGTATAAATATTGCGAAAGAAGCAAAATATAAACTTTTCTTTTTTTGAAGAATACAAACCCAAAAATATTTGCAATAACATTAAAAAAGACCATAAATAGGCTCATCACCAAAAGTTGTGGATGACATTTGTTAAAACATATACTATATAAATAAGTTGATTGGAGTGGAGGCTGGGTGACTCCTTGGGGATCAGCGGTAGAGGAACGAAGGCTAAGAGCATCACGTCCTGTGATAACGCCTTCGTAACCTACATCGTGTAGGCCCGAGACCCTGGAGCGAGCAACGCGAGTGAAGCGGCTCATCGGACGCCCCCAGGAAGCTCTGCTCTGCGCGAAAGCGAAGCGTCAGCGGCAATGTTTTATCTGTGCGAAAGCGAAGCGGCAGCAACAAATGTTTTATCTGTGCGAAAGCGAAGCGGCAGCAACAAATGTTTTATCTGCGCGAAAGCGAAGCGGCAGCGGCAATGTTTTATCTGTGCGAAAGCGAAGCGGCAGCAACAAATGTTTTATCTGCGCGAAAGCGAAGCGGCAGCGGCAAAGCGACCAGTCGGAACGGAAATCAACCACACGTTTTGGTGTTGAACCCATAAATAGTTAAAATGGAAAAAATTCACTGTCTCTTTTCAAAATTAAATGTGAGGTTATTATTAACAATCAATCTTTATTATAAAACTACATCTAAAATTTAATTGTAAAATTATGCGGATAAAAAATCATCTTTCACTCACACTAATGGTGGAGGTGAGATGATAATGGGTAATAATAAACATAAAAATAATAAAACTCAAGACAACAAAAAACAGCAGAATCAAAATCAAAATGCTAACAGAGAGCGTAAAAATAAAAACAGAGAAGAGTTCGCTGAGGAAGTAGACTTCAGTAATATTCAAAATGAAAATAAACGTTAGTTGTAAAATCAAAAATTAATTTTTGAACTACCCCCCAATATTCACTTTAGAAAAAGGTGTGTATGGGGGCTTTTCTTATTCTGTAAAAACATCCACCCATGATCCATCTCCTTCAATTTCTTAATGCACAAAAAAACCGGAAATAATTCCGGGCTAATCACCATTTACTTCCAGATGAAATTCTTCGTCGTTAACATTAGCTCTGTGTGGCGTCTACGGTTATGTAAGTATTGCTATACAGAAGCATATTAATATTTTTTACATTCCACAATTTCTTAAATTCATTAATAGGAACTTTTCGATTATAGCTATTGTTATCATTATTACAATTCACCAGTTGCCTTAATGATTCTGAAAGGTAGAAATACTCCTTGTCATATCCTACGACAGGGACAAAGTGCAAATTATTACGATCCTTATGTACTCTAATAAAGACAATAACAGGAGTTCCTTTACTAACTTCGTACTTTAATGTATTGATATTTCCTTTATAATAGTTTGTTTTAAATCCCTTTTTTCTTAACACCGTACGAATTCCCTTTGGATATACATTACCTGACCTCACTTTACTAGGAAAATTAGTATATAACTCTTCACCATCTGCCTCCATTCCAAAATGACGCAACACATATGCTGTTGAAAATGCTGCACATTCCCTTTTGTTTTGACTATCTATCCTATTATTTCGTTTAATGAGATAGTTAGCCGGATAATCTCTTTTTCGTAAAACAGGTATGGGTAATGTCATTAAATATGCATTAATGATCGTTGATATAATAATCCATAAAATAGCTGTTCTAATTATAAACATACTACTTCCCCCCATTGTTTTGCGTCCATATGCAACAATATTTTAAGTCCTTCTTTCACTAAACTGCGCCGTTAGCACAAGAAGCGATTGCTTTAATTGAACAATCGCCCCCGTTAATGAAAAAGCATTCCTGCTTATAACAGAAATGCAACCTTATTTTAACAATTATTTTTCTTTCATAAAAAAGAAACCTGTTCCATTTTCCTGTGTTACAAATCCTTCTTTAACGGACATTTTTTCCACCATTTTTTGTTCCTCTGCTGTGATTACAGTAGTAATATCCTTTCTTTCAGTTGGGTCCCCTTTTACAAAAAAGAAGCCTGTTCCATTTCCTTGTGGTACAAACCCCTTTTTAGTCGGCAGATTTTCTACCATATTTTGTTCTTCTTTTGTTATAACCGTAGTAATGTCTGTTTGTTTTGAAGCAACTACTGTTTGTTCTGCTGCTGATACCTTTATGCTTTGCAAGTCTTTTGCAAAACCAAATGTTAATGCTAAAACTCCTGTTAAACCAAAGGCTAAGACTAACTTCCTTTTCATATAAAAACCTCCATTTATTTTTAATTCGCAACAATAACATATTTTACCACAAATGAATCTATATTACTTTATAACTTTTTCTTGGACTAATCTGCGCTTTTCGTCTAAGAAAAAAATGGCTCTACCCCATTTTGAAGTAAAGCACCAATCGTTGAACATCACTCTTTAATTTCAGTTACAGTAACCCCATCAGTTTTTATATCAAATGTTAAAAAGTGCGTTCATCTATATTTCATTAACACCTTTATCTTCTCTTAGTATAAAATTACATCCGGAAATATTTCAATAATATTAATGTCCATAAAAAATCACCTCATCTCTATAAAGAATAGGTATGAGGTGATTTTAATCAAGACGCCAACTTCTCTTTTGGCACTTCGTTTAGCGAGACTCTTTTGGTGGTTGGCAGACGTCACATTTACGTTGATTTTTATTTTTAAATTTTGTAAATGTTTTTTCAAAGTTGCTACCACATGCACATTTTAATAGTAACTTTTGAGAAAAACCGTGATATTCCGTCGTTAGCAACTTACTTTCCGAATTATTCTCAACAAATTCTTTAATTTTTTCAATCGTCCATTTTTTATTCAATCTCTTACACCTCTATATTTTATCTCTATGCGGAGGCTTTCTTGGCATCCGTTCAGTTATAAGGAAAAGTCTTCATTACCTTAAGTTCCTCATTATAACATGAGCTGGTATATAATTAAACAGATTGAAAATATCGTATTTGACTAACATCCTTTTACAAACATTAATATATCAACGGATTCAACCACTTTATGATGAAGTAAACATATTCCCCTCATTTTATTAATGACGGTATTTCTAATGTAACAAGTGCCTTCTTCCAGAAATTCGGAAAGTCTTACGTACACTCTAAAAAGAACTATTCTGCTGGTCCTTCACCAATAAATTATGCAATCAAATTTCCTGCTGTTTGACGATCAAACGCCAATCATCTGCTTTAAGTTTTCAAAAGGGACATATCCAATAATTGGTTCGCGTAATTTATTATGAATAATCAATCGAGTATGAGGAATGCCCATTACCTTATATTCCGCTGCAATCTCTGGGCTTTTTTCAATATTCACCCTTACAATTTTCACCTTACCATTGCATTCTTCATTGAGTTGATTTAGAACCCTCGCGAACATTTTACACGGTCCACACCACTCAGCCCAAAAACTTATTAACACCATCTTTTTAGTTTTTAATTGTTCTTTTAATTCCTTCTTTGTTGTTACATGAACAATTGACATAATCCCTTCCTCCCTTTGTGGAAATAAGAAATATAAATCTTGAAGATATAATATGCTTTTAGTTATGATTAGACCCTACTATCGCCGTTTATATCCTTCAGCAACAGCTACTATTGATGAAGACCGGCCTAATTTAGCAGTTCCCCCCGCTGCATAAACATTTTCTTGTGACGTACGCCCTGCCTCATCCACCACAATGCTACCATCTTCATTTAAATGACAACAAAGCTGCACTGAAAATTGATTTGGACGCACAAAGTTTTTACAATTCAAATCCTGAACTAAATAATTGAGTGTCGTATCGGAATCCATGTTAGATTTTAAAAAACATCTATAATATATAAAGCTAAAACCCCAACAATGACATTTTGATATGCATTGTTGGGGCTTTCTTGTAAGGACAATGAAATAGATCTTTATTACATTAGGTTCAGATAATGCTCCCCTAAGATGAAGCATGGGAACGCTATATTTTCCATTAACCCACTTCTCATTCACCATTAACTTACGATTATTTCCTTCTTTTGCTTTTGTACATAATGAACGGAGGAGGCATCCGGAACAGTCTTCACATTCGTATATCTTAAACTCACGCGTAAAATCATACTTATCCGTTTTCGTGGTACGATATTTAAATACAAGCTGTTGTTGATTTGGGTAAGTGTATTGATCATTTTCTTCATCATAATCCCAGGTTGCTGTATTGAATTCGTTTTGCTTATACTTTTTCTTTTGTTCTTTTAAATACATGTTGTAAGTGATTAAGGCTTCTCGCTTACGATTCGAAAGGATATCATCATAATTTTGTTCACTGCCATATCCGGCATCTGCGACAATGTGGTTTGGTAACTTAAAATAATGTTGTTCGATTTCATCTAAAAATGGGATTAATGTACGTGTATCCGTTGGGTTCGGAAAAATGCTGTAGGCAAGCGCATACTGACCTTCTGTTGCCACTTGTATGTTATAACCAGCCTTCAATTGACCATTTTTCATATAATCATCTTTCATACGCATAAATGTCGCATCCGGGTCTGTTCTCGAATAACTATTTCGTTCGTCAAAAATTTCGAAGTCTCTTTGATATTTTAGTTTGCGTCCAATATAGTCGATTAATTGTTTGCGAGCTTGCTTAGGGAATTTCCGTTCTATTCTTAAAGCCTTTCGCTCTGCTACATCCGACGAGTCCTCAATTTTCCGATCATATTCAGAAATCACTTCATCTACTTTTTCGACCATTTGAGCGAGGTCTTCCAAGGCTAATTCCTTTTCATTTTCCCGTTCAATTTCTGGCATGATTTCTTTTTCAAGCAGCTCATCGTATAGCTGGTTCGACTTTTCAATTAGTCCGTTATAATATTTCTCAATCGATTTTTTCCACACGAATGTAAATTTGTTCGCATTCGCTTCAATCTTTGTTCCATCAATAAAAATAGCTTCCTGATCAATTAATTTTTCCTGTACCAGCTGGCAGCGGAATTGAACGAAGCATTGACGAATTAGCTCTTTCACCTCTGGTTGGACACGGAATCGGTTGATTGTGCGGTAGGTTGGTTCATATCCTTGAGCTAACCACATCATCCGAAGACTATCTTTTAAAAGCGATTCAATTTTTCGCCCTGAGAAGACAGATTGCGTGTAGGCACATAAGATAATTTTAAGCATCATGCGTGGATGGTAGGCAGGACAACCCTCATTTCAAAGGAATGCTTCAAACGCTTCGGGCTGGATACTTTCGACTAAATGGTGAACATGGAAGGCAATATCATTCTTTTGTAACTTCCTTCTAAATCTAAAGGCAAAACTAATTGATTCATGTTATAATCTTTAAACATAAGGATCCTTCTTTCTGTATAATTTTGTTGTGGTGACTTAATTTTAGCAGAAGTGGTCCTTATTTTTTATGAAAAAAATTTAAAGCCGGTGAAATTTTAGTGATCGTAAAATTTCACCGGCTTTTTAGTTTAGAGATGGGTTTTGTCCCATCCTCAAGTAATCTTCACTTACTCAAGGATTTCCAATTCCCCCCACGCAAAAGTGCTATAATTAACTGTCTTTTTCCCAAAATATTTTGCATGTTCATAATTGCTCTTTGTATCTATACCAAAGTAAATATCAAAAAAGTAAGGAGTCACATCCCTTACGCAATTAGTATCTCCCATGTCATAAACCGCAAACGAATCCCTTGAAACAGAATCTGGAAAACTATCTAATTTAGTTGAAGTCGTAATAATTGTTCCTTTTGGTAATTTTGTTCCTGAAGATATATCTCCACATTTAGCAGGACGAACAGCGGCCATAACATATATTTGTGGGGTTGTCCCATGATAAGTTTTATTCCCCAATGGTGCTACATAAGCAGTTACATTTTGAGAATTATAAGTTGCAGCAAACACAGTATCTTTAATTGGTAATAATAACAATAAAGTCGAAAATAAAATCCCTAATAATAAACCTTTTTTCTTCAAATCTAACTCCTCTTTAATAGATTAGATAGCACCCCATTAGCATATTTCGCCTCCTTTTTAGATTAATCAATAGCATCTTCTGTATTACCCATATATTTTCCATCCTTGGGGTTATAGTATATTTCCATCTCTTTTTTATCTACTTGGCCATTTACAGCCATAAATATATTCTTTTCATCCCTCAAAATACGAAAATGATATCCATTTGAAAATTGATTATTTCCAGGTTCTAATTTAAATTCCGTTACTGCTTGCATTACTATTTGATCACTATCCACCTTTATATCATAATCTTTGATTGTTAATTTCTCAGAACCATCCATTAATTTAAAGTTCTTTAATTCACCTTTTTCAATTGCAAATATGAAACGCTGATTCTTATTTGGCAAAGAAATTATCCCTTGCCAATTTCCCTTTTTACCATCGCCACCACTCACTTTTTTATCATCAACACTATTTAAATAAACAAGTTCAGGTTCATCGTCATATGTTTTCGCCTTTTCAATCCCAATTTCATATGCCCTAAGCATTGTAATTTCCTGAAGAGATTCATCAACGTCATAACTCACTTCTTTTAATTGGTTATCCGAAAAGGGATTAAATTTTATAAAAAAGATTGAGCTAAATATTAAAATAATAACTATAAAAATATATATCTTTTTCAATATTCCACTTCCAATCACTTAAATTCAATAATATTCCATATTTAGGATTATTCTATACAAATACTTAATAACCCTTTTAATAATTTGTTTTTATTAATTATTAAAAAAAGAAACAGAGTAACAAATGCTACTTGCTACACTTGCAAATTGAAAACTGTAAGAAACCTAGTCTACGCAAGCCTTCAAAGAATTTCCGAGTGTATTTGGTGCTGGGGAATACTGCCCATAATAGGTGATATGAGCAGTAAAGGTGGTCGTGATTTCGTAATATATACCAAGAGGGTTCGGATGCTGTGAGGTTACTTGTAGGGATAAAAAAAGAAGCTCCATTGAAAGGAGTTTCTTTTTTTATGTTGTCTTTAGGAAATTACACCAGTTGCAGAACATGAAAATGTAACTTCTTGAGTATGTTCAGTTGTAATGCCAAGATAAGTAAGTTTACCTCCAATTGTAAACTTATAAGTTCTTCCACCTTCTATTATTACAGCGTTTACACCTGTAGTAGACCAACTTCCTTGTTGAGGAGAAACATCCAAGTTGCTATAACCAGAAAATACCATTCTTTGTTGAGTAGAATCATGTCTAATAGTAAAGTCTGCGGAAAATGAAACTACTATTTGACTTGCCCCTATATGTATATTAATCATCGTCATCTTGAACATAGTATCAGTTGAATTTTTCCTTTTAATTTTTTGTGTTTAAGGCAGGTTTACCTTTATTACCAAAGGAGTCAAACAATTTTTGATTTATTAGCCATATAAGTAATCGATAAAATTTTCAACAAGTTCATCGTTATGATTTATCTTACTTATCCTCTCTTTTAAATCCTCTATAAAGCCTTCTAGGAATTCAAAAGATTCATCATCTATTATTTCCCCATTATATTTTCCCTGTATTAATTCTATTGTAATTGAGAGGTAATCCAGAAAATCGGAAAATGAGTTTGCAATCGGAAAAAGAGCACCTGATTCATAAGAAGCCATGACTGGTGAGCCTTCTTTATCAGTTACAACCACGACTGGATCATCATTTATATCTGCAATGACAAGCAAAAATGGATTCCATTTTGGATTTTCTTTCAGATCCGTTTCAATCCAACGAAACCCCTCTTGCCTATAAATAAGATTTTCAGGAGAACAAAGATTAAGAGGTGCATTTCCTAAATCAATGCTCGTGCTTTTTAGCTTGTGACCATCATGACGGATATCACAAATTATTTCACAATGTTCATAAAAAAATTTTAATTCAGGAGAAAGATAAATTTTTTCATCTACCTGTAGTTTTACTAATTCTGACCTATAACGTACTCCACCATTCTTTACAACTAGGGATTCTTCTTGAGGATGTTTATTCATTGTCTGTATAAAATTTAATATCGAATCATCTATTTTTTTCATAAAAGCTCAATCCTCTCGTTTATTACTTACAATCCATTTTGTCATAGTCAAACGTCTCTCAGGTGTCACCAAATACCTCATAACATATAATACCATTTTATACCGTTTTAAATAAATTCAATGCTAAAAAAGAGTGGTTTTTCTGCTTCTTACATCCATATGGTATCCATTAAGTGCATCTGGAAAATAAGTATTAGATTTTATACCAATTGGACCATCAGGCATTGATTTACACTCATATCTTTAAAACTTTAAGACAAGGAATCTAACAAAAAAACATATGTAAAGAAAGAGATTGAGACATCTTCTTTACATATGTTTTAGAATTTTTGTAATTAGCTTTTAGCAAAATATTATAGTCATCCAACGATCCAACTAATTATTATCCCTTTCTCCTTGTTTACCTGCCATCATAAGCATCCCCATACGGCTCGAAATTTTCAGCCAACCAAAACCAATTTTCACCTTTACTAGAGTATAAACGCTCTAACAGTTCCGTAAAGCTTTTAGCAATAATCTGACTGTCTCCTGGTGTTGCATGGGTTTCCAAGAAACTATCATAGCAATAACCTAAATGCGACTTGCTCATGTCCATGCTAATGTATTGGTTTATTTGTTCAGATTCAGCAATAAGATACCACTCATTACTAATATCCCCCTCTAGTTCCTCCCAAATAACATCATCCTCTGGGTAAAGTCTTTTACTAGTTGGAATAAACTCATTTGAAGAAACTATTTTTATTCCATAAGGCTTATCTATAAACATTTGTAAGGAGTCATAATTGCTAAAAAAATAATTCAAATCTTTTGGAAGAGCTAATTCACTTGTGAAATCTGTGATCCTTTTCACAAGTCTGCAATTACTATCTTGTTCAATTTTTTTAATAATCTCTATTATCCCCATACTTACTCCTTTAATCTCAATTTTACTTGCATTTAGTATATTGAACTCTTTAAAATCGTGCTGTTCCCTACATTTTTGCTCCATTTTCAGCAATATCAGGATTCAAACCATGTCTTGCTAATAATTCCAGTAAAAAACTAGTATTTGAGGTACAGTTGATTTTAAAATGGGTTTAGTCCACATTATCCGTTTCCTACTTGATTCTGGATTTTTTGATCTTCCACCTTAACTTTTCGACATCCATTTGATTTAGTTTCAATTGTTTTGTGTATATGAATTGATCTTCGTTAACATACTCAAATCGAAATGTGGTAGTTGGGATAATATTTTTACTTTCATGATAGAAACCATTTCTTATAATTGTATCAATTGACTCATCGCTATTATATGAATATGTATCTACCAAAAAAGTTTCTTCGTTCAACTCCTCGTCTCCGTCCAAGTCAACGTCCTTTAAATAGAATAATACTTTTTCAATCACAGTCTCTTTAAAAACTACACAATATACTTGTTCTAAAACGATTTCATCATTATCGTTATTTAGAAACCTAAGATACAGTTTCATTCCATCTTCTTTTATTACAAAAACACTGCCCCATCCCTTATTTTCATTATCATAAGAATAGTACAGTTCACCATCTTTTAACCTATTTACTATAATACCTTCATTGGATTCAGGCTCAGTTTTATAGGTTTTTGGCTTCTTTAATTGATTCAGTGCATATTGATATGGGAAAAATTCCAAATACGAATCACTCCAAATAACCGTATCATTTTCTACGTCTTTCACTCGGTCAAGCATTTCTTCGTATGAGTCGTAATATTTTTCAAAAATTTCGAGCAGCAAATCGTAATCTTTTTTGATCATCTTATACACTCCCCCTAATTTTTTACTGGCCTAATTAAAATCTCATTCTTTGAATTGAGAACCTCTAAACAATTGTATTTTTGATTTAAAATTTCAATTGTTTTGCCATACTTCATAAGTGTGATATCTTGAATAACCAAAAAAGGTAAACCATTTAGTTTTTCTCTAATGTCGTTAATAGAAAGTTTCAAATTAAAATATTTTCTTATTTCCATAATAAACTTGTTTACATCATTTGGTATTCTGACTATATACACTTTTACCACATCTATCAAATCAAGTTCGTTTGAAGGTGAATCTTCGTCATCTATAACAGGATTATTTTCAAGCCAACTAAATAAATCAATATCTAAAGAATAAAAAGGCGACGACAATGCACCCAAATCTTGATAGAATACGTTTAGTTGGTCGCTATTCTTTTTTAAAAACACTCCTTGCCCCCCCACCATCATCCCCTATCAAAATATAATCTGATGCGTAAGCACTTATTTCATACAACTCGTTCCTTTCCAATGCAATGTCAAAACCATAAATATTTATTCCGTTTTCAAATGTAACTTCCTTAAAAAATTTCCAAAACTCAATTAGTCTCGTATGTATATTAGTTTGAAAACTAGTATTGATCTCATTTAATCAATGTTTCTTTCTGTTCTAGTGATTAATGGTGTCGGCTTTAAATTTAAAATCATTGATTTCCTCCAATTCAATGTTACTTAGTCCATTAAGTATTTATAAGCTTCTCTTACACTCAACTCCCATGACTAGAGAGAGTGTTTTTGAAAACTCTTTTTTATTAACCAAAGATTATTCATTCGTTCTTCATCTCTATAATAGTAAATTATTATACTTAAAATATCTGTTTTTTCTTTCATTTTATAAGCATCTCCCTTTTGAACCTCGTGCTCTTGATTAAAATGGACGTTCGCCTATCATCATTACGTGCTTACAATTCAAACTCTTTTTAATTGCTTTTATCCATTTTTTCATCAGCTATTCTAAGTCCATCTAGCAAAATAAGATTGTATTCTTGGGCCACAACTTCAATAATTTCATCATAACATTCAAGAAAATAATGCTTAAATCCCTTTTCAACCAGTGTCTTTTGCTGATTCAAAAAGTCGGAATCAATCACTTCACAAAAACACGTATCCAATAAATTTTCGTTAAAATAATCAAGACCACAAAGTCCAAACTTGACTACATTTTTAAAAATGAAAGAAATATCTATGTATCGTTCTTCTGTGGAAATATTTGATGCCAACGCTGTTGCTAAATTTAACGAAAGTTCAACTTCTCTTGGAAATCGTTCCATGATTAACTTATTTAAAATCAACGCATCTCTAGCATTTATTACACCCACTGTTGTATCAATAAATCTGGTTCTCATTATGCCCTCCATTTCTTTACATAGAGCAACGAATTTCAATTCGTCCTATCGTCTGTTTCAGTGCTAAAACGTCAATTCAAAGTCCTCATAATATTCATAGCTGACTTCACTACCCACTGGATGAACATTTTCGTACACAGCCTATCTTTGTTAAAAAAGTAATAACTCTTATGACCTAAACTATTCGTAATTTCGTTATAACCCTAATTATATGAAAGTTCACCTAAAGGACATTGCCATCTCCCCATGTTTGGATTACTCATGCACCTGTAGTTGGGCCATCTTAGCGACTATCCTGATGATATGGTCTATCTATATTGTTTCGGTGCTCGGAATGAACCTTATCCTCGAAGACTGCTCGTACGTACATTAGCATCCGTTTGGAATGCATGATATAATTCTGATCCTTTTTATCACGTTCAAACATAAACAATCTAATCTAAAAATTCCGGTCTTAGGCGACTTCCCTCTTTTGCAAAGAGTAATCCTTTTAGTTTATTCTTTCTATATCCTTCAACAAAAGCCTCAGATACAACTATCATGGAAGGTCTTATGCTCATACGATAAATATGCTCTTGTCCAAGTTTTTGATAATTAAAGTATATGCTTGTAATTCGACCAACTTTTTTAGGATCGTTTGCAGTCATATCGTATTCCGATTTCTGTTCATCAAAACAATCAGAAACAGCCAATATATTCAGTGCAAAGAAATCTGTGTTCATCTCGCCTTTTTCGTCTACAATAATAGCCGGAAAAAATTCACAGGCGTTGTTAGCAATTTCCTCTAAAAAACACTTCATTTTTAAGCTTACTAAAGGCGCACCAACTGATGGTAACATGTCGTATTTGTTAACATATTTATCAAGTTTATCAACTTTGTAATAAATACTTTCTATACTAAAAGATGATACTCCTGATTCTAATTCATATGATTTCACCTGATTCTTTTGATCATCTTGGTAAAAATAAACATCCCTTTTATAAAACTCCACTAATCTATAGTACTGCATTCGCATCACTATCCTTTACAAGTAATTGAATTTTTCAATTCCTCAAATCTTTTTTAGTGTCTCTAATTAACTTTTCAATTTCATCTCTATATTGTGTTTGAGTCCAATTAAGAATCAGCACGTAAGATTGTCTCTTCTTTATATGTACTTTGATTTTGGTATAAATTTTGTCTTTCTATCAAAACGGACTGCATTAAGTCTCTCTTTTAATTCGTTTTCAGAGAAACTTGATATTTTATAGATAGAATAAAATTTAAGCGCAAAGTTCCTACTTAACTTGGCATTTAATTTAACCTCCGATAAAGATAATCCATTTTTTTCACCTACCAAGTGATCCTCTGAACCATCCCGCCTAACTTCGCTCATACGTTTTTGTCATCTCATCAAAGCCGATTTCCTTAATGAATTTCCCTTTCATATCTCGTTCACGTAGTTCCTTTTAACTAACTGCTTAATATGACTCATGTTTTGAGTTCTATGAAAATATGCTGTTCCTAACACTTGAATTAGTTTCGTAAAAGATTCAGCTATTTTTATTTTTTTATTAAAGGGTGTCTCTGAACCAAAAACGAAAATGTTCCCACTATTTACATCCATAATAAATGTAAAGTGATCCCCAATTGCTATACATATAAATTGATTGGAAAAATTAGCTACATCTTCATTTGACAAATGTTCATGGAAACTTATTAACTTTTCTAGATAATTTGTTTCACTCCCAAAATGTATCCCTAAAATACTAAAATCACCAAAATCGTAATTTAAAATTAAATTAACAAAATCAGCAGGGAATTTCACACCAAGTCTTCGCTCTACTTGCTCCACATTTTTTTGCATCCCAACTTGTTTCTTTAGTCTTAATCCTGTAACAATTGACTCTATAGGAATAAAATCTCTATCTAAAATTGTTGTTATTTCATCAATATTTAATAACGTATTATTCATAATATTTCACACCCTTCTTTTACAATGCCATACTCCATCCGAACGAACGTATGTTTATTTCGGGGGGGTACTTCTATCCCATTTCTATTCTGATAAAAAATAACGGCAAATTGGTTGGTAATAATTACCAAATTACCATTCAGAAAAATTCTCCTCAACAAAACTTTCGAAAGATTTCGACAAAAAAATTTTCTCCTGAGTCGTGGTAGTATATTACGACTTCCCCGTTAGCATTTATTGTTATTGGATTACCGTAAGCCCGAAATATAAAAAAAATAAGCGCACCTTCTCGGTACGCACGACTAATGGCCATCTACCCTGAATTTTTTCGGATAGATGGCTATTTTGCACATGTGGCTTGGATTTTTTTCGACCAAGGC
>NZ_MDDN01000009.1 GCF_001708185.1 Lysinibacillus xylanilyticus
GGTTTTATAAGAAACCTGAAATATAGTAGCTAATTCTGAAATTGTCTTTTGTCCTTTGTGAAGAAGTCTTAGAACCGCTAATTTTTCATCTTTTGAGTGGTTACTTCGAGCCATAAAAAAATGCCCCCTAGATAAACAGATTTTTATTTTTTAATCTGTCTACCTAAAGGGGAGCATATCAAAAGTTAGATTGGTGTCTAACTTTTACGGGGCAGTTCACATCAGTATGTTTTTTATAAGAAAGAGTGGAAGCTTTGAGGGGCTAATAAGATAGCAACTTTCGTTTTATATTTTTCCAACCTAAAAATTCTTTTATATATTCAGCAGGTGTTATGACAAGTAAGCTTTTAAATTCTTTGTAATAATGTGAAGGATCATAGTAACCATATTGGTCAATGTTTACAGGTGTCTCTTCAAAAGAAAAATGTTGAAGCAAGAGTTGAATGCGTATGAATTTACTTAGTTTTTTTGGTCCGAAACCTGTTTTTTTGTAGAAAAGTTCACGAATATATCGCTCAGAATAGCCTGTTTTTTGCTGAATTACATCTGGTAAGAACAGCCCATTATTTTCAATAATAGAATCAAAACAAGTAGCGAATATTTCATCACTCAAACTTTTTTCCTTTTTTTGAGAACAAAAATACTCATTACAAATCTGTACTCTTTGTTCGAAATCTCCTGCTTCAAAAACAGCTTGTATAAATTTAGAGTCAAGTGTGCAGCCTAATCCAACATTAACAAACGGTTGTTGAACAATTTGTTTTAATGCGCAATTGTATTGCATCACTGTTTGTTTTGGATTTAGACGAACACCAAAATATTTACCTTTTGGGGTAAATGAATAAATTCCACGTGTAGTCGGGGTATTTCCTAAGACAACCTTTTGATCTTTGCCCATGTAAAACATTACATCTTGGCAAGCATCAGGAATAACATGAATATCACTATTAATGCCTATTGGTTCAAACTCATAATAAAATAGTATATCCTGGTTTAACTCGCTGTTTGGCGTCAGTTCTCTATAAGAATACGTTTTTTGGACCAATTCAGGTTGGATTGGATAGTAGCTACTCAATAAGCCGCCCCCTCACTTCACTCTTAGGTAAAATTAAAAGAATCCTTGCGCCTGTTCATTGTAACTAGCTAAGACACATTTAGTTGATTGATACGATTCTAAAGCTTTTAAATGATTTTCTCGACCGATGCCTGACTTTTTGTAGCCGCCAAATGCTGCACCAGCAGGGTATTGGTGATACGTATTTATCCAAACACGTCCTGCTTGGATCTCTCGACTTGCTTTATAAGTAACGTTTGTATTACGTGACCATACAGCTGCCCCTAATCCATACATAGTATCATTTGCAATTTCAATCGCTTCCTCGAAAGTTTTAAACGTAGTCACTGCCAATACAGGACCGAAAATTTCTTCTTGGAAAATACGCATTTTGTTATCGCCTTTAAAAATAGTTGGTTTAATAAAATAACCATCTACATGATCAAGGTGATTTTCGGCACCACCGATTAAACATTCTGCGCCATCTTGTTTGGCAATTTCAAAATAAGAAAGAATTTTTTTATGTTGTTCTTCTGAAGCCTGTGCACCCATCATTGTTTCAAGATCGAATGGATCACCAACTTTAATTTGCTTTACTCGTTCAATGGCTTTTTCCATGAAACGATCATAAATAGACTCATGGATCAAGGCTCTAGATGGACAAGTGCAAACTTCACCTTGATTTAAAGCAAACATAACTAATCCTTCAATCGCCTTATCTAGATAGCCATCATCAGCATCCATGACATCTTCAAAGAAAATATTAGGGGATTTGCCACCTAATTCTAGTGTAACAGGAATAAGATTCTCAGATGCATATTTCATAATTAGTTTGCCGACATCTGTAGAACCTGTAAATGCTACTTTGGCAATACGAGGGCTTGAAGCTAACTCTTTCCCTGCCTCTGCACCAAAACCATTAATGACGTTTAATACACCTTTTGGTAATAGGTCTTGAATTAGTTCAACTACAAATAAGAATGATACAGGCGTTTGTTCTGCTAATTTTAAAACAACACTATTCCCTGCAGCAAGTGCTGGCGCCAATTTCCATGCTGCCAATAAAATAGGAAAGTTCCATGCAATGATTTGGCCAACTACACCAATAGGTTCTTGGTAATGATAAGCTACTGTATCCTCATCAAAAGGTGTCATTTGCCCTTGTTGTGCGCGAATGGCACTTGCAAAATAGCGGAAATGATCAATTGCCAATGGAATATCAGCATACATCGTTTCACGAATCGCTTTCCCATTATCCCAAGTTTCTACCCTAGCAATTTTTTCAAGATTTTCTTCCATACGATCTGCAATGGCTAATAAAATACGTGCCCGTTCTGCTATAGGTGTTTTCCCCCAAGTTTTTTGGGCTTCATGAGCGGCATCTAATGCTAGCTCTACATCTTCTTTTGTTGAACGAGCTACACGTGTAAATACTTCTTTCGTGATCGGCGTACTATTATCAAAATACTCTCCATTAACAGGTGCTACCCATTCACCACCAATAAAATTGTCATATTTCTTTTTGAATTGAATGCCATATTCTTCAATATTCGGTTTAACATTAACTTTTACCATAATGATCGACCCCTTTTAATGATGATGTTGATGCTGTTGTTCTTCCTTTACAGGTACCTCATGTTGAATCTCAAAACTACTTACTACTAGTACACAAATCATTAAACTAGCTACAATGTATATATGCTTTGGAATAGCTTTTATGAATATTGGAAACATCTCACGATTCCATACACCGATAGAAATGATAGCACTTACAATAAACATCATTGTAAAAAAGATAATGCTTAACGTTAAATATTGTGTGGTCATTAAAGTTAGCATCACGCCCATCATTGCTCCCATAAAACTAGATCCTGCACTTTCCATAAATAGGTGCATTGGTAAGCCTGTGGATAGTAAATAGCCTAATGCAATAGAAATAATGATAGATGCTATTGCACCTAGTACCATATCGGGAAGCCAGGTAGCCATATTCATCCCAACAGCAGTACTCATTGTCATAGAAATCAGCATTATACAGCACTTGGTCATGCCATGATTAGCAAAACGCTGTTTTAATAAACGGTTAGTGATTACCGTAAAAGTCACAATCACCAACATGCTTAGGAATGGTAGCATATAATCACTCCTCGTAAGAGTTTTATTGCGTATGACAAGACGATGTTGTGTGACACTTCTTGTCCGGTCTAGGAACGTCTAACGCTGGGTTTCGATCAAAGAATCCAACTGGTTTTAATTGGAAGTTGATGTATGCAGTTGGCATTACAGGCCAATCTTCAGGGCGCGGGATATGATGATGGCCCATTGTGTACCAAACGACGATATCTTCATCATCAATTGAACGGTTATTCTCAACGTATTTTGGAAGTCCATCTCCCCCAGCATGTTGATTTGGATACATACC
The DNA here is from genome assembly GCF_001708185.1 of Lysinibacillus xylanilyticus. Taxonomy (GTDB): domain Bacteria; phylum Bacillota; class Bacilli; order Bacillales_A; family Planococcaceae; genus Lysinibacillus; species Lysinibacillus xylanilyticus_A. Next base: position 3,477 of record NZ_MDDN01000009.1, read on the forward strand.
TGTTGCATATTTTTCATTTTCATCAAATTGTGTAACGTGTAAATGGTGTTTAAGGAAACCAGCACGTTTCATAACGCTTGCTTCTTCATGAGCAAATGGGAAGCAATTTTCGCCAGGTAAAATTTTATATCCAACAGGTTGATTCACTCGGTTAAGTGAGTTTTTATTGATAATTTTCCAAGTACGCTGCGTTTTTAAATCTAAATTACGTAACGCTTCCTTCTCCGTTTTAAAGATACGTGAAACAGGATAGAAACCATTGGCATTTGGATTGTGTTCTCCCAATGTTTCTGAAACTGTTTCTGTTTCAACTACTGAGTTATTTTCACCGTCTAACATCGTATCAAGTCGGAAATTAAAGAAGTGTTGATGATGTGATGCATTTAATCCTGGAGAAATCTCAGATCCATATTTTGTTTGGATGCCATCTTCACATGTACCCGTGCTTAAAATACCTGTTAGTTTGACTTCAGCTTCAATCGTACCGTCTTGGTAGAAACTCCAATAGAATCCGTAATCATAATTTCCAACTGTACAGAAGAATGAAATCACTAGTCGACGTGAGCGCCGTACTTCTACATGGCCTGTTCGCCAATCTGTATGTTTCCAACCAATCCCGTAATCTTCTTCATGTAAGCAAATCGCATTTTTGATCGTACGAGCATTTCCTTTAACATCAGCAACAACACCATCAAAGTATTGAATTTCGCCTAAGCAGTCGCAACCTAGTTCTAACGAATTGGCTAATTGACCCATTCCATATTCACCAGCATCAAAGGCGTTTTGTGTGTTATGCGAAAATGTTGGTTCACCATATGGGACAACCATTTCAGATAATGCTGCACGATAAAGAACTGGACGATCCTTGCCTTTGTCATGATAATTAATTGTGTATAATACAAGGCCCTCACGTGGTGTAAATCCATAGCGGAAACTCCACTTTTGCCATTTGATCAAATTACCTTCAATTGTAAAGCTTGGACCTTCAGGTTGAATGATTTCCAATGGTTTTAAGTCATTTCTAAACACTATGGATTCATCAACTTCAGGATGATAATTACCTGATGTTGTTGGAATTGGACGTACCCCGTGATCTTCTACTTTGTAAACTTCCATTTTGTTTAGGTCTACATACGTTACAATACCTGTTAAAGGGTAAGCATATCCGTTATCTTCTAGTGATTGTTTTTGCCAACAAATCGCACGAAGTAAACGTTTACCCTCATGTTCCTGAACACCAAAATTCCCTGCTGACCAAGGATCCACCATGATTAAATCAGGATTGTCAATGCCACGTTTCTGTAAAGCTGCTACAAAATCAGGGTGGCTCTTTACTAGTTCTTCACATTGCTCAAATTCCTCTAAGGCTACATTTGGTTGTACGCCAGGAATATGTTCGTAGGAATCAACTTTTTCTGAAGTTAAATTTACAACCGCTTCAAATGTTTTCAATTCTTTATCATCTAAAATCACTAAAAATACTTGGCGATCTACTGTATTACCTGGTTTGTAATTTAGTACTTCTGATTTTTTAGGTTCATGTAACATCACCGACATAAATCGGATATGTTCAGACAACTGTTGCTGTTCCTTGACTATTTGAACAGCTTTTTCAATTTCTACTTCAGCTAATGGTGATAATGGGTGATTAAGCTCAACGTTTGGATTAACCTTTACTGACATTCTATCAACCCCTTATAATTTGATCTCTTTAATTATAATCAGAAAATTCAGTGAAGTGATTGTAAATAACGGCATTTTTATAGATACGTTATTTTTAGCTACAAATATATAATATTTTCTACTTCGAGCAATATTTATTTCCATAAAAAATACTAATTGAGCTGTTTATAGTTTTCTTCAGGTTCTCCAAAATTATTTTTCTTCTTGATACAATTAGGATAGAATTTGAAGTTATCGTTCAGCTTAGTAACTATTAAAACAACAAAACCCTCCTATTTTAAATAGAAAGGTTATTTAGTAAGGCTGTTTTCGTATAGATTGTTGCTATTAATACATAAAAACCAAGTTAATTCTACATATTTTGTAGATTAACTTGGTCTTTAGTAAATCCTTCTTTAACAAAAGCATCCGTTAGCCCTCCATGAATCGCAATAAACAGCACTTCATCACAGAAAATGAAAGATGATTAGGTTCTTTCATAGGAGTTTAAGAAAAACACAGTGGCAGTCTAGGATAGGAAAAAGTCTTAGATTGCCACTAGCTTATTGAACTACTTCACTGAACTATGGGACTCTATATCAAAGTCCACATCCTGAATAAATTCGATCACCTCTCCATTAGGACTATGGACTAGAGCGTTTCTGATAATAAGAGGGGGCTCTCCGAGAGCTAGATTGTCTGCTTCCACATAAGGTTTTGCCCCATGGGAAAGTGCCGTTTGAAACGCTTTGTCGACATCTTCCACATAAAACGCTAGGTGAAGCATAGCTCCATAAGCAACTTCCTCTTCCGACCGCGCTTTCTTCCCTTGTGCCGGAATGACAGCATCGTCATCAAAAACCTCGAGACATGTTCGGCCGTCGGGAGAGATCAGCATCGAAGCTTCCTTGATTTGAAACGAAGGAAGGCTCCAATGATGTCCACGCTTAAATCCCAATGCTTCAATGTAAAACCGGATTGTTGCCGGATAATCTTTTGCCTGAATTGCAATATGAGCAAGACCTTTGATATTCAAATATCATTTCCCCTTTCTGATGAATTTAGTATAGAATAGTGTTGTAAGGAAATACATACAATAAAAAAGGAAATTATCGCATTACACTTTCCAAAAATAACGAAAATCAATTAATTTTATTCATTTTCGAAAATGCACTAGGAGGAATTATATATGGAACATTGGATGGATGAAACTGATTACCACATCTTGGGTCTTCTTCAGCAGAATGCACGTATCTCCATTTCACAAATAAGTAAAGATGTGTCCATGTCCCAGCCCTCGGTAAGGGAACGAATAAAAAGACTTGAGGAGAAAGACATCATCTCGGGTTATACGGCAACCTTTCGTCATCAGGCGCTAGGCCGAGGGACCACGGCATTCTTTCTTATTAAAACAGAGCAATGTCAAGCACTGGTGGATTTTTGCGAACGAAATCCTGTTGTAACCGATATGTTTCGAATTAGTGGTGAATACAATTACATGATCAAGATTCAGACTGCTTCCATAGAGGATATTGGTCAATTTCAAGATTCTATTATAAAGTTCGGACCATCCAAGTCCCTTATCAGCTTGAAAAACCTGATTGAGAATCGGATTCTACTACCAGCACCATTCTCAAAATAACAAAAGAATCCTACTTATGCTAAACTGCCTATTAGCCATCCATGAAGAGCAAAAATCAGCACTTCACCACAGAAAATGAAAGATGCTTAAGTTCTTTCATGGGAGTTCAATAAAGAAAAATAGAGCTGCATTATGCAACTCAATAATCTTCAAGTAAAGCTACCTGTTAGTTAAACAAGAAAGGAAAATGTTCTAATAAAAGAGAATGAAAAATTCTTAATTCTGGCTTTTTTCTTTCTTTTCCCAAGTGTTCCAAAGAGTATATACAATAGCCAACAAAACTGAAAAGGTTACAAACTTGCATATATTGCGCATCTGCAACACCCTCTCTATTGAGTAACGCAATTCTTATGACTTCACGATATTCATTCAATTCATTTTTTTGATAAAAAAAGGAGACAGTTAAGTGAACGAGTATGCCAAATATGCTGATGATAAAAACAGTGTTGCTAATCGAACTCATACGAAAAATACGAACCCATAATATCACCATAAAGACGAGTATTGGAATTAAAATCCAAACTATCAATAAAGCTGGATTACCATTTCCTGACGTATCCCCTGAATTTGGAGTCATTTGGTTAACTATTAGGAAGATTCCTAATGCTAAAATATGAACAACGAGTAGCTTAACCTTTGCAAATTTCACTGCACCAACCCCCTCTTTTAAATTGTAACCCTAATTACACTAAACTCCCCCGTTAGCCATCCATGTAGCGGCAAAAACTAGCGCCACATCACAGAAAATGAAAGATGATTAAGTTCTTTCATGAGAGAAAAAAGTACACCATTGTTCAATAAGATTAAAAAGAGATTTAGTTACCAATTCTATTTATATCAACTTCAGGAGTTCTTTCTGGCGCACACCTAATAGAAATATGAACCACTTTATCTGATCTCATTATTAAAGCACCAATCATGATATATGTATTTTCACCAACTCACTTTTTAACTTTTTTTCCTAAAATAACGAACTTTTCCCAACGGTAAATCGTCTAATTATTGGTAAATCTGATTTTGAAGACAGAAGGAGAAATAAATATGAGAAAACCGATTAAAAAAACTTGGATGCTTGCATCTGCATTAACAATAGGAATGGCTGTTCTGACACCACTTCAAGCAGGAGCTGAAGAAGTAAAAACATCAAATAGTAGTAGTATTACTGTTCAACTTGAACAAAAAATTACAGGAACAATTAAAGACTTCAGTTGGGATGGAATAAACCTCAAAGGAAATGATGGTAAAAATTACTATATAGGTTTGGATAACTTTTCTTCAGAGCAATTAGAAAAAATGAAATTTATAGCAGGGCAAGAAATTTCTGTAGAAGGTAACATTCTAGAGAGTTTTTCAGATTTCTACACATTTGAAGTTTATAAAAAAGACTTGCCTAAAGAGGTAACAAAAGGAGATCTAACAAAATTAGAAAAAATGTTTAATGAAATGAAGAAGATAGAAAAAGAAATGTCAGATGAGGTAAATAGAAATGCAACAGATGATGTGATCGATAAAAAATATGAGGAAATTAATAAAATTTACGAAGAAATGCGTAAAATTACGAAGCCATATTATTTAGCTATTTGGCAACCTCAATCTTATGATGAATATATACAAGAATTCGGATTTAAAGAGAAAAATATCGTTATTAAAGAAAACGATACTACACAGCTTAAAGCTATTTATGAAGAATGGGTAAAGCTTGAAAAAAGTGGAGATGAAGAAAAAGCTAACGATAAACTAGATGAATTTAATAAAATCCTTCAACCATATTTAGATGAACTATATCCACCACAAACTTTTGAAGAGTTCGTGAAAGAATTGGAATTAGATATCCCTGCTGAAACTTTAGCCAAACTAAAACCAATCTATGAAAATGCTCAAAAAGCAGATAAAGAGGAAGATAAGGAGTTGTTTGATAAGCTATGTCATGAAATCAATCAAATTATTAGCGCGTTCATCAAGCCAGTAACATTTGAAGAATACATTTCTGACTTCGAGTTTGAAATCAGCGAAGCTGATAAAAAACAATTAAAACCGCTGTATGAAGAAGCCTTAGCTCTTGGTAAAAAAGGAGATTTTGAAAAAGCTGAAGAAAAATGGAATGCATTTTACAAAATTTTAAACCCATATTTTGCAGCAAATGAAGAAACTCTAATCTCTGCTTCTAAAGTAACAATAAACGGCCAACAATATTTCGCAGAATAGAAAAGGAACTGGGGTGTCTCAAAAGTCATTAAAAATGATTTTTGAGATTCCCCCTTTTTATATTTTAAGACCTAAAGTAAAAAAGTGAAGCTTTAAACAGATGGAGCCCCACTAATTATCAGTCTTCACCAATCGGACACAATACCTAATAAAAAATTCTCTTTTGGAGGGAAATTCAAATTATATAGCTTTGATAATAGTCCAGGACCTTTTTGCGTACCTGAATAGACCTCTGTCCATTAAAACAATAAGAAAAAAAGCTGACGATCTATTTATCGATCTTCAACTCTCCCCCTTTACTTTAAGAACATTTCTTTTTTTCATAAAAATTTTATAATTCTATCTTCTCATATAAAAGACTTAGATGTGGTATATTATCACAAAATCTAAATTACTCAATATATCCAATATTATTAGTATATTCCACTTTTTTATAGATTATTGAGCCAATGGAGGGAATATTTTGAAAAACTTATCCATTAAAAAGAAAATGCTAACACTTATTACGTCTGCTGTTATATTTTTGCTAATTATATCAGGTGTCGGTCTTTATTACATTAACGATATGGCAAAAAAAACCAACGAAATGTACGACGAGTCACTTTTGCCAATTCAATATATCGGTCAACTTCGAACTGACATTCGTGCAATGGATTCGTTCGTTTTAGAGCTTATGATTAATATGGACAAAAATCGTAATACTGAACTTCAGAATAATATCTCAGAAAGAGTTGAAAAAATTAAAGACTCAATCATGAAATTTGAAGCCACTTACAGTGGACATGAAGATGAACGAAAACTGTTTGAATCTCTTAAATCCAATCTCGACGAGTATTTTGGCACCATGACAGAAGTCATAGATTTGGCTAGTAAGAACCGAAATGAGGAAGCCTATTCTTTATACACTACATCTATGCATGATTCACGTGAGAAAGTGGCAACTAATGCACGCGATCTTATGACTATAAGTTCTGAAGATGCTAAACAATTAAATGAAGCAAATAAACAAAGTCTATTCACTACTATTCTTATTTCTAACATTCTCTCTGGTGTAGCCATTATTTTCTTTATTATATTGGCAACATGGATTCGACGTTTAATTGTTAATCCAGTGAAAGAGTTGCAGGCTAATATGTTAAAGGCAGGCGACGGTGATTTGACTGTACAAGGTACCTATTCATCCAAAGATGAAATCGGTCAATTAACTCAATCATTTAATTCGATGATTAATAATATTCGTAATACGGTAACTAAAGTCACTGAAACTGCTAATCAAGTAGCCGCGGCATCTGAAGAATTGAATGTTAATGCAGCAGAAACTACAAAAGCAACAGAGATGGTTGCAAGTACGATGGAAACTATAGCTCATGGATCAGTGGAGCAACTAAACAATGTCTCTAACACCTTTAATACTGTCAATGAGCTTTCAACAGGTGTGCAACAAGTAGCTGGAAATGCTCAAGCTGTTACCGAACTTTCAGGTGATTCTTTTTCCCTGGTGATAAATGGTATAAATGCTGCGGATCAGATGAATCAACAAATGATGGACATTACAGAACGAGTAAATGGCTTATCCGATGTTGTCGACTTGCTAGGGAAACGTTCTAATGACATTGGTCAAATTATTGATTCCATTTCAGCAATTGCTGAACAAACAAATCTCCTTGCCCTGAACGCCGCAATTGAAGCCGCACGGGCTGGCGAGCATGGGAAAGGCTTTGCCGTAGTCGCAGATGAGGTTAGAAAATTAGCAGAACAGTCTGCTGTTTCTTCAAACCAAATTGAAGTGTTGATTTCAGAGACACAGAAAGATACTCAAAAGGCTGTTGAATCAATGAATTTAGTAACAGCGGGAGTTAATGAAGGGATTAAAACAACAGAAAATACACGTACAACTTTCTCTGCAATTCAAGGTGCCTTTCAACGTGTTACGATGCAAGTAGAAGAAGTATCTGCAATGGTCGAGCAAATGGCAACAGGAACTGAAGAAATTGTTGGTAGTATGAATACAATCCACTCCATAACTAAATCTACTACAGCCGGCACAGAGAGTATTTCTGCTGCGACTGAAGAACAAACGGCATCAATGGAAGAAATTTCATCATCTGCTTATGCACTTGCAAACTTGGCAGAGGAGTTAAGGGACTTAGCAGCTCAATTCAGAGTTTAATATGATTATCATGGGCGGCACCACTTTTAACATTTGAATATGACTTTACACATTTTACAAGGAATAACAACATCATTCATAAAAAAGAAGCGGCTAGATCATTTTTTGATCTAAACCGCTTCTTCTCCTTATAGCTCCCACTGTTCCGTAAGTCCGAAATTATGAAACCATGTATATTGTTGGTAGAAGTATTTCACAAGGTAGAAGAGCTGGTGTTTATTCTTTGTTTGGTATTATTACTGGCTCCTTGGTCCATACGTTATTTGTTTCTTTGATTATCCTTACAAAATTTATTGTATTATTTAATACCATAAAAATTATTGGTGTTATTTATCTCGTTTATCTTGGAATTAAAATGATACTTGATAAGTCAAATATAGATTTCGAAGCCTCATCAAATAAAATAAACTTGAGAAAAATTTATAAACAAGGACTTTTAACAAGTCTTACGAATCCAAAAGTTTCTTTATTTTTTATTGCATTTCTCCCGCAGTTTATAGATGTCAGGGCATCAGGTCCTATTCCTTTTTTAATTTTAGGACTTACTTTTACAGCAACTGGATTACTATGGTGTTTATTTGTTGCTTATTTCTCTTCATCCGTTACTAAAAAACTAAGAGGAAACCAAAAGATGGAAAGCAACAGACAGGTATGGATGGGTTTACCGTATTCGGTAGCAAAATGATAATAGAGTACAAATAATACTTTAAAAAATGGCACTATGAGACCTAATTATATAAATGATGCTGCAAGTGATACGTTAAATATCTAATTACGAACTACACGCACTGAAGGCATTACCCGGCTTTTTGTCTACTATGCATACAGTGTGAAGTAGACAAAAAGTTAAAAAACACTTCAAATGCTTAAAATTTGAAAGGGATGTAATAAAGTTATGAAAATCACTAATTTATCGCAAAGACAATCTAACCCTGTATACTCAACGAATAAAAATAACCCTATAAAAAGTGATCAGCCTCATTTAAGAGAAGCATATGTATATTCTAAGGAAAGTGTTCAGGCTTCCGAACTACTATGCAACTATACGCCAAATGAAGTAGGAATGAAGTCGGATGCCAATCTGGTTTCATTCAAAGGAAGTCGTTCATTAAATACACCGAATTGGGATATCATCCCGACGAAAGGCATGAAGGTTCCCACGCAGGATGTAATAATCAGCCAACTCAAAGCATTAGCTGAAAAATATGTGCGAAATACAAATCGAAACGCCATAGAAGGCATTCATTACGAAAAAAATAAATTACACGCACAATATATTTCTTCCGTATCCCCTGACCGAAAAATGCTTCACAAACAAGCGATGCAAGCAATAAAAAAATTTGAATCAGAGGAAACAAAACAAATAGGCCAGAGGACGCTTGTGGATTATTTGATCAAACACGACAATATACAAACGGAAACAAATAATAGTCTTGTAGCAGGGGGCATGGTGCGTCCTATTATCAATTCTTTAGGTGGTTATGACTATGATGTCGCCGATGGAGGGATTAAGGTACTAGGAAGCGTAAATGGACAATGGTCTTACGGAATGACTCCAGCCGAAAAACAGAAATCAGACGAGTTTTATCAGCTCTATTGGTCATTTGTAGATGAAGCAGAAAATGATTTAAAGAATGAAGCTAGTAATTAAAACAATAGAAGAATTATGATACTTAAAGAAACGAATAATTATACGTTCAAAAACACACATGAATTTGTAATTAACCAAATTCATGTGTGTTTTTTCTTCATTTGTTAGTTTGTTTTCCTTTTATGTCAGAAGAAACTTTCATGAAATATTAATAAAGGGGTTTAATTGTATGATAGCAAACACTATTTTAAGTAGAGATAATGGAATACAAGAATACATTAGCTTAATTGATGATAGTAAAATGATCGAACCAATGGCAAAAGAAATTTTATATAAAAATCCTTTTGCATGGGCTAATATTATAACGAAAGCATTTGATGTCACAGTTAAGGGTAACAGTATTTCAATTAATTCTTTTACAACGTTTCTAGAGGGTTGCGCATTTGAGAAATTCCTAGAAATACTGGAAGAACATGAAATTATCCTAACAATAGAAAAAGGCATGCTTATATTTTTTGGCAACGGAGATCTAGAAACTATACTTCTAGATGCGCTTTCCACTAATAAGTTTCTTTAATAAATATTTGAAAGATGAATTATAATATGTTGTGAAGGTAAATATTGTATACAGGATTTTTGTAAGGAATGTTTAGCACATGAGTTAGCAGAGCATGCCTGGGAAAATATATCAGGTCTCGAAGTAAAGGGATCAATTATATGGTCTCTTCCTACACAAAAGAAGCCAGTATAGTAAAATCTTTTTTTATTTCGTAATTTGGCGCCGAAGCATGTGTACAATTCTCGTACCAAGTAATTTTGGAAAATGGTACAGGTCTTCTATGCCATTTCAGTATTTGTAATAGTCACCTGAAGTGCGGATTCTATGACCTTGCCCCTAAACAATATTTATCCAATATTGTTTAGATAATATATAGTCTTCGAGTATTTATTCTACGCAGAGTACACTTTATAGTCTCCGATAGGAATTTTATAGATTTCATTAAAAACAGACTCTAAGATCTTGCCTTCTTTAATCGCCTCTTGAATTGAATCAAACTTCAACTCTCCAGTAACTTCTAATCATTTATTCTCTCTTGTTCATACCATGTAACAAACTTGTTAGATCATTCGTATTTTCTAAATCACACAAGCGACTGTTTATAGCATCCTCTATTAGTTCATCATCTAGATTCTTCGCTTAAAGGGTGTTTTGATTTAAAAATTTTAAATTGAATTTTTCACAAATACATAAATCTCCTGGTCGTAAAGTATCTAAGCACGCCATACCAAATGTTCAGGGGATCACTTGCCACCCGTTGACTCACCCAAATACAAATAGTAGCTAAGTCTGAGCCAGAAAACTTACCCCCCCTATTTCTCTTGCAAGTTCTTCTAAAAATACAGGTGTAACATATCGTTGTAATTCTTCCAAAAATGGTTGTAGTTCATCTTGAATTGAGAGATTCATAAAAAAACGTCATCCTTTCTAACCTAGCTAGTTTAGAAAGGATAACGTTTTTTTGTATTTAAGGGTATTAAAATTTCTAAGTTGAAGGGCATGTATGGTGACCCTCTGAGCTGGAGCAATGTGGCGGCACTCTTTTATTATATTTTTGTAATACTTTTGTAATACTTATGAAAGGATTTCGAAAGATATATAAACTAATATGAACTTATCAACACCTTAAGTAGAATTCACTTTATTTTATAAAATAATAGTAAATTCGATTGTTATACAAATTTTATACTATCAAAAAAGGAGCTAGTAATATGCTAAAAAACAACAAGAAGACTAAACAAATTTTATCACTTGCTATGATTGGAGTTATTGGTACTTCATTTGCATTCGCATCCCCAAATTCAGCGAGTGCAGCAAGTACACCTCAAGTTAACCCTATAGCAGCAGGACAAGAAAACCCTTATATAGAAAATTGGGATGAGCCCTTCAAAAAGATGTTTAACATGCTTCAAAATAATGTTGAACAGTATAAGAATTATAAAAATCCACAGTTTGTTCTTAATAAGGTAGTTAAAACATCTGTAGAAGAAGATGGTTCTCCTATTACTAATGCAAAAACTTTATTCGTAGGGAAGACAGTTTTCAGGAATAGTACGGATCGTGATCAAACTTTCACTACAAATGAATTCTCAAAGACAATTGAACATTCTGTTTCTAGTTCCACTACTCATGGATTTAACTTAGGAGTAACTGCTAGTGCATCGTTTGGTATTCCTGTTATTGGAGAGACAAGTGTTGAAATATCTACTGAATATAATTTCTCAAATACAAATGAAACTACAAAGACTGAAAGTTATACTTATACCGCTAGCCCACAAAATATCGTAGTTCCTGCACATTCAGCTGTAGAGGTTTCTGTAATTTTAAATACCGTTAAAATAGACGGAAATGTAGACCTTACCTCTACTATAACAGGAACAGTTAATTATGAAGATGGTTCTCGAAAGCGCAATAATAATCTTCAGAATTTATGGTATGACGCTTTTAGATATAGCAATACCGAGACTAGTGCTTTTAATGTAAAGCCTGTCTATGAATATTCAGATGGTTTGTATGATAAAGTTACTTTAAAAGGAAAAGGTAAATACTCAGCTGAATATGGAACACAGTTCTCTGTATCTGTAAAACCTATTGTAGAGCAACCTAGAGCACTTGCTGTTCAATCTGACGGTACGGTTGCTGAAAATGGCAAATCTACTGACGAAGATTACACTACTGCTAACGAAGGTTACACTTATACAGTTGAACCAGAAGTTAAAAAAGGACAATAAAAATAGAAAAAAGCTCTCTCATAATAAAAAAGTGAAAGTTCCTTCGATTTTATCGAAGAAACTTTCACTTTTTATGTATAAGGGGTCACTATGATACCCCATAGCCGTCAAGCTAAAATTTTAAAGTATCCCCTAAACGGAAATTTTGTGCTAGCTTGTAACAAAAAGCTCATTTTTTTGGTTTGGGGTAATTCTGAATTCTTAAGTTGATGGGCATGGGGTCCTACCTCCTTTGAGATTGCTCCGGCTGCCCTCTCAAGTAAGACAAATATAAATAACCAACCAATCTTTGTAGAAATTCAATTGTCCAATAGTCGTAACAAACTTAAAATCTTAACTTGATAGCGATGTGGTGCTACCTCTAATAAGATTACAACCAAATTTTTGCTAGTTGAGATACTCCTTTTATTATCTTTTCTTCACATAAATTACCCAACCCAAGTTGAATATGTGGATATTGTGGTATATCTTTCGAGAAATATTTTGAGCAAGGATAAACTGCAATTCCGTGTTCATATGCCCTTTCAATTAGCATTTTTTCACTCATTTTTGTTTTAACTTCAATAATAACGAAAATTCCGGAACTACCACCTTTTATTTCAACATAATTCTTAAAGTGTTTTAGTAATTCCCTATTCAATAGATTCATTTTACGTTTATACAAAGCTTTCATCTTCCTTAAGTGTGAGTACCAATATCCTTTATTCATAAAGGTTGCCAGTGTTCTCTGATGTATAGATGAGGATGTTTGCTCAAACAAAGGGAGTATCTTTTTATATTCACTTAATAGCCTCCTAGGTAAAACCATATAACTGACACGGATAGAAGGTAGCAATGCTTTTGAAAATGTCCCTAAATAAACCACCCTATCATTAGAATCTAAACTTTGAAGAGACGGTATAGGCTGATGGATGTATCGAAATTCACTATCGTAATCATCCTCAATAATATAACTTTCCACCCTTTTTGCCCATTGAATTAACTTTAATCTTTCATTGACGGGGATTGTTACTCCGTATGGAAAGTGGTGAGTAGGAGTGACATATAAAAGTCTAGCAGGCGACTTTAAAAGGCGATCGACTTGAATGCCTTGTTCTGTTACTGGGATTGGATCAATGATAAATGACTGAAGAGCAAATAGTTCCCTTGCCACATTATATCCAGGGTCTTCTACTGCCAGATAATGATAGTCTTGCTTTAGCAACAACGACAAAAGTAATAACAAGTGTTGTGTGCTACTGCCAATAATAATCTGGTCAGCAGAAGTATGAACCCCTCTTGATTGAAACAAGTAATCTGCTAGTACCTTTCTTAATTGAATATCGCCTTGTTTTTCTCCGTATGAAAACATGCTAGAGTCTTAAACGATTTTGTTTGTAAGCATTCTCCATTTTTTTAAAGGGAAATTCTCTTGATCCACTGTCCCAATCTTAAAGTCAATAGTTTTTATGTCAGTTTGATTTTTTTCATGATGCTGTTCTCTAATGGGTTCATATGTAAGCGTCTCATCCGATATAGTTGCCTCTACAAAAAACCCCTTTTTGTTCTCACTTCGAATATATCCTTCCGATTGCAATTGTTCATAGGCTACCTGAGTTGTATTTCTGCTAACCTCTAATTGGAGAGCAAAAAAAAATATGTTGCATTTGTTGTTATGCAGAAAAAAACTGTATAAAAAAATATGATTATTTTCACTATATTGCCGAGTATATAGAAGTTTAAGAAATAGGCTTTAATGTACAATTACTAATTGATATGATCTCCTAAATTACTGCAACATTAGATTGATATAATTGTTGTAGCAATTAGGATCATCTGGGGTAAAAAAAGAGGATAGATAGAGCGAATTCATTTTAGCTCTTCTATCCTTTAAATTTATATATATAATGTGTGACATTTTTAACAATACCTATTTGCTTAGCTGAAGCTGGATTTATTTTAAAATTATGCCTTAATTCTTCCCATGACAATCGTATGATAATAGTTGCCATCTGAAAGGACTTTATCATTTTTTAAGACGCCTTCAACTTCAAAGCCAAGCTTTTTATAGAGTAAAATCGCTTTATCATTTGTCTCTATAACATGCAAGGCCATTTTTTTAATGTCATTAGCGTCAGCCCATTCTACCGATGTTTTTAAGAAGTTTTTACCTATCCCATAACGCCAAAACTCCTTTAATACACCTACACCGAAATCTACTTTATGAGCAAATCTTTTTAATGGCGATCCCTCACATCTAGAAAATCCGACGATACGATTATCGACCACTGCTACTAAACACAAATTCCTAGGACTTTCTGTGTCAACTTTAATGATCTGCTCGAAACCTTTTGTATCGATAAAAGCTTCTCCTTGTTCTCTATCAAAGTTTTCCGTTTCTCCATCAAGTTGTAATCTTATTGTAGATAATGCTTCGGCATCTTCTATTTTGGCGGATCTAATTGTATAATGGAGTTCGTTTATATAAAATTCTTGGCTGTCTATTAGCATTGTGAAACCCTTTCTACTACTTATTTATAAAAAACGTACTCGGCTGAATGTTCACGAATCGATTGTTCCAAACGGACTCGTGATGCTTTATAATTTGCTGGGCATTTAATACGGTACTATCTAGTGTGGTATGCGCCCCTTCAACTAAAATGTTTTGATGGTATCCACGACTATAGGCATTTCGGATGGTCGTATCCAGACAAAATTCTGTTTGAGCTCCTGCAAAAATAAGCTGCTCAATTTTTTGTTCTTGTAAATATTGCGCCAATTCCGTTTGATAAAATGCATCCCACGTTGTTTTTTGTATGACTTTATCCTCTGGTTTTCGTAAAAGCCCGTGATATAGATCCCAGCCGGGCTTGCCAAACGCAAAATCGTCGTCTTCATTAGAATCCGTATGCTGGATAAAAATGATTGGAACTTCGCTATGTCGTGCCGAAGTTATTAACGTATTAATATTTTCTACCACTTTTTCATCATCAAATAAGTAGTTTTGGTCATCCAAAAAGAAGGCTTCTTGCATATCTATAATAATTAATGCCTGCTTCATCTCATTCTCCTTCAAGAATCTGACTTTAATTATCTTATTGTACAGAAATTTATTTTCCATTTAAAGAGAATTTCGAGAAATGAGGAAGGTTCCCTTTTTACCTAGGCGCTTTCAGCATGACGTCTGATGAAAAGTTAAGACTGCTCCTAAAACATTTTGGTTATGAGTGTTTTTTCCATTCTTTAAGTTCTTCAAAAAAGTAGTAAAATTTAAAAACCATAAAACTCCTAATAAAGGTACGACAAGCCAAAGTAAAAATAACATAAATTATTCCTCTCCTTTCCATTTACTAAATCTTATTCAACAAAACTGTTCGTTCGTGAAAAAGCGGTAACTCTATTGAACAATCAATTGAAGAACTATCCAATATTTCTTCCTACGCCCCAACCTAAATCAATGACATTTCAGTTGTCTTTATTATTAAATAAAGACGATACTCCCCCTGCAAAAAGGCACTCACTGGCATAACTCTTCGTTTATGGATTCAATCATCTTGACGATAAATGCTACCATCCTATTTTCATACTTAAAACATCGTTTCTCTACCCAAAGCTTTACCTAACAATTTTAAAATAATGACTAATCATACTTAAATACATATAAAACCACACATTTCAATCGAATCACAATAAAACCCCTTCATAGATAATGCTATGAAGGGGTAAACAACATTTTATTTCATTAATTCCTCAACAAATTCAACTGGTACATATGTTTTCGTTGGTTCTAATAAAGCTGGCGCTACTTTAAAGTGACGAATTGCTTTATTATAGCCGTATTCTTTTTGACCACGTGTAATTGTGTAAGATACTGCACCTTTAGAGATAATTGCGCCTTTTCCTGTTGATTCTACTTTATAGCCCAACTCTTCGGCAATTGATCGTAGTGGTACCATTTTTGTACCTTCAACTTCATAAAAGTCATTGTTAATGATTTCTTGTATAGCCGATTCAGATGGATCCACCTCACCCGACTCTTCCGCAATCGTATCTAAAACGACTACTTTTGAAGGCGGTGTTTGTGCTGGGATGCTCATAGTTGCGATTGTATAGAACACTAGTAAATGTTGTTCTGCTAGATCTTCAGCTTTTACTTCTTTGCCAGATAGGCTAAGTAATTCAGTTTCTTCACCAACATTTAGTTTTAACGTGTTATCCGTATTCACTAATTCTTTATTAAATAAGTCTACTTCAACAGTTCCCATTTCTTTTGTTTCGACAATGATTACTTCTGGGTTATATTGTGGTGGATAAATCGCAAGCATTGGTTTATTTGCATATGTATATGCTGTGACTTTATCACCTTTTTGTAGTTTTACTTCTTTACCCGTATTATCGAATACACGTGTATCGTCATTTACGACTAAAACATTTGTATCTTCGCCCTCTTTAACAGTATAATACGTTGCATTTTTACTATTTTCAACATTATCAACAGTTCCAGCTACTTTAATAAAAACCGGCTCAACCTGAGGATTTTGCTCCTTATTATCAGTAGTATTTGTAACACCTGCATTTCCTTCGTTTGCTGATGCGGATGGAGCTACTATAGCACCCCCAATTAATAATGCTGTCATAGCAAATGGTACAACTTTCTTCATTTTCATAATAAAGCATCTCCCTCATTTTACAAATTCATAGTAGTAGTCGGTTATAAATGAAAAAGGTTACAACATTACCAACATTTTTTATAGTGACTCAAAAAAACCGTGATTCTTTTTATGATGAAGAATCACGGCTTTTTTACTTTTGCTGTTTGGACGGGTGTTTTGTTCGGTTCGTGGTGATTCGCTTCCGTGGTATTTTCTTGCTTTCGCGGGTATTTACCTTGCTTCCGCGGATATTCTACTCCTTCGCGCGGATATTCCACTCCTTTGCGCGGGGATTCACCTCGCTTTCGCGGAAATTCTCCTCCTTCGCGCGGGTATTTACCTCGCTTCCGCGGATATTCTACCCCTTCGCGCGGGTATTTACCTCGCTTCCGCGGATATTCCACTCCTTCGCGCGGGTATTTACCTTGCTTCCGCGGATATTCTCCTGATCCGCACCGATATTCACTTTTTCCGTGGATTGCTCCGATTAAAAGCGTCTTTTTTAAAATATAGATTGAAGCCTATTTAAAACACGTTGTAAAAAATATTGATGCTCACTTTGCTTTGTTCGGATATCCAATGCAACATCTGGAAGATCGGTAATGACTCCGTTGACATTTTTCTCGATAAATTCTTGTAATGAATGATCTTTATTCAATGTCCATACAAACAAATCCATCTTTTGTTG
Organism: Lysinibacillus xylanilyticus; assembly: GCF_001708185.1. Lineage (GTDB taxonomy): Bacteria > Bacillota > Bacilli > Bacillales_A > Planococcaceae > Lysinibacillus > Lysinibacillus xylanilyticus_A. Next base: position 20,856 of record NZ_MDDN01000009.1, read on the forward strand.
CTTCAGCTCTGCGATTAGCTGATCTGTTATCCAAGATTCCTCAAGTGAAATAAAATCTACAGTTTCTACCATAGGTCCGATATTTAATGCATACACAATACCCACACGTAAGTTGGGTGCCAATTTTTTTAGTTGTGCCATCATTTGTAGATCTGATGACTGCACATAGTGTGTATCGAGTACCTTATAAACTTTTAGCTTTTCTACTAACTTTGGCAATACATCTTCCGTTTCTTTACCATGCACTTTCAATTCAATCAGCAAAGCAACGTCTAGAGCCTTTGCTACTTCAATAAAATCATCTAAAGATGAAATTTTATCGTGAAAGCCATTCGCATGGATTGTCAGCGTCTTTAATTCACCAAGCGTCATATTGGCTATGACACCATTTTTACCTGTTAATCTTCTTAATGTTCGATCGTGGAAGACAACGAATTCTCCATCTGCTGTTTGCTGAATATCAATCTCGATTAAGTCTGCCCCAGCACTCGCGGCACTTACAAGACCACTAATCGTATTTTCCACATTCCCTGTCGTATAACCCCGATGAGCAATAATTTTTGTATCTGGTGCATAGACACTTTTCTCAAGTGAAATAGTGTTCATGACACTTAATACGATGAAAACAATCAAAATAATGATGGATAATGGCTTATAGCGCCTTTTTTTAAACTTCGGTGAAAACCTAAACTTACTTAAAATAAGTGTATTATAAGTAATAGCTACCATTACTTGTGAAAATGTTGCTTGCAGTAAACTAAATAGCACTACGAAAACCATTTCTAAAAAAGCGAGCGTCATCCCCGCTGTAACAAGTGCTGCACTCGGCATAAAACGCTCCAACAAATATAATGGCAACGTGCTTATCACCGTAATTCCTAGCATTACGAGTAAATGACCCACTAAAAGCACGGCTAATACTATAAGGAGTAAAACTAGACTACGTCTTGAAAAACGCCAACTTTGTATCAAGGATCGAAGGATTGATATCTTTGGTTGGATTGTAAAAATCGGCAAGGTCAAAAAACTACGAATACCTACTATTAGTAAGACACTTACAACAGCAGCATAGAGTAACCTGCCAGAGCGACTGTTCATTATTCCATCTGTTAAAAAATGTGGAAGTGAAATTGTTTGAGATATTGTTTGCGGTAGGATCCATGAAACTAATGGGAGTAAAAGAGCTACATAGACAACTAAAAAAATAACTTGCACACTAAAAAAAGAAAGGACCTTACGATTGAGCTGCTGCCATATGTGTAAAAATCGATAACGATTACCTTTTTGTTGGTGAAAGGCCATTAAAAAAAGAAAGCCCATTTCATAATAAGTACATAACAAAATGACCATGATCAAAAGAATAATCATCGAGATCACAAAAGGATGCGCCATAAAGCTTTGAATATTTTGCTCAGTAATATGTGTATAGCCTGTTATTTGTAGCATTACCTTAAATACGATCGTTGTCACCGGCATTATTAATAAAAACTGAAATAACCTAATCAGTGCGAAAACCTGTATATAATCAATGCGATACTTATAAATATTGTAGATGGCTTGTCGCATTACTTGTCCGGCTTTATGCATTCATTCACCCCAGTCCGTAGCTGTCGCACTTCAACTTCAGCATGTTTACGCTTTTTATAAGATATGATAATCTGCTTATTTTAAATTACCTTTATCTATAGAAATACAATTTGTCCCATATAATATGCGAGGATGATGAATAAGATTTATGTATTTATGGTGGCTCCAAACATTTTTTTGAAACTTTTTTGCATGTAACTCAGTAGATAATATAATTGACACTATTTGAAGGGGGAGAAACCATTATGAGACAAATAATCTATAACTTCGGAGATATCATTAGTACAACCGTACTTTTTGTTATTTTCCTCTCCATTTTTTTCGTGATCATTAATATGATTAAAAAAATGAAGTCTACAGCTCCCTTACCTCCTCAGCAAACAATTCAGCAAAAAGTTGAAGATTTAACATTACAAGTTAAAAGACTAGAGCAACAAGTGAAAGATTTATCAGAAAGAGGCTAGTGGGAAAAGCCTTTAAAGTCTATCCCTTTCTTTTTGGTCTAACATCACAAAAAAATCGCTGTAAAGTTTATTCTTTACAGCGATTTTTATAAACGATACGGCCATCAACAACCGTATATGTGACTTTAACTTGTGGAATGTTTTCGATATTTATTGAAAAAAGATCTTCTTCTAGTACTGTAAAGTCTGCTGTATAGTCCTTTTCAATCTTACCTCGAACATGATCTTGAGCTATTATTTGTGCAGCTCCTACTGTATAAAGCTTTACTGCCTCAAAGCGTGAAATTTTCTCCTGTGGGTTGTAGCCATCATGCGTCTCTCCAAAATTTCTCCTTGTCACTGCAGCATAGATACCGTACAAGGGATTAGGCACTTCAATCGGGGCATCACTGCCACCTGCAACAACTAGCCCACGATCAAGCAGCGATTTTAACGGATGCAAGCCTTGTGCTCGTTCCTCCCCTAGTCTAGCTAGTTCTGCTGCATATTCTCCCTGTACAAACTGCGGTTGCATATCCACTGCAACCGGTAATGAAGCAAGTTTTTCTAAGAGATCTTCATCAACCAAACTACAATGAATAACCCGATCTACTTGACCCTCTCGAGGCGGATAGGTGGCAAATACTTTTAATATCGTTTCAATGGCTAAGTCTCCAATGGCATGCACTGCTACTGTTTGTCCATACTGACGAGCAAGTTGAACATATTCCTGTAATTGTTCTGTTGAATGTACAAGCATACCGCAATTGTCTAACTCATCACAATATGGTTGACGTAATGCAGCAGTACGTCCTCCAAAGGCACCATCGATAAAGATCTTCATTGCACCAAATTCCAAATATGGAGAAGCTGTTTCCTGCATCTGAGCAATTTCTTCAAATACTGTATGATGTTGCAATAAATGAACTTTAAATGATTGCTGTGCCTCGACGATTTTTCGAAAAGCTTTTATTGGTTGAATCGGTGGCCCATAATAGCTTAAATCTTCAGAATGACCACCAACTAAGCCGTATGATTGCAGTGATACTACTGACTTCTCGAGAGCATCTTCAATATATTCAGGCGTAATATGGGGCATATGGTTAACAATCATATACAAAGCAGCATCCTTTAATACACCTGTTAGCTGTCCATTCACCTTATCGATCACGCCCCCCTCTGGTGAAGGGGTATCATTTGTAATGCCTGCAAATGCTAATGCCTTAGAATTTGCTAAGATTAAATGGTGACAACTCCGCTTAATTATGAGATGCGCTTCACCCAGAACGTCAAGCTCCGCCAATGTTGGGAACATAGGAACTTCAAATTGTGTCTCATTAAGCCCTATTGCGATGACCCATTGATCAGCGCGAACGTCTGCCATCCGTTCACGAATAATTGCCAGTAGCTCGTCCTTACTTCTAACGTTTGATACATCAATATGCTTTAATTTTTCCCCGTAGCCAATAATATGTAAATGACTATCAACAAAGCCTGGGTACATCACATTCCCTTGCAAATCTTGAATAGAAGTAGCATGTGGCGACAGGCTATCTACTGAGCCTGTCGCCACAATTTTTCCATCTTCTACAAGGACTGCTTCAACTGTTTCGCCAACTTGCGCCATCGTGTAAATTGTTCCACCTGTCCATAACGTTGCCAAAACAATTCTCCTCCTATGCAATCACTTCTAATCAATTGTGCCTCGGCATAATTGCGTCCTGAATCGGCTTTGTGCTAGCACAAAGAACTCCTTTCCGATTCCGTGACATCCGCCGGAGGCTTTAATTTCTTTCAGCAGGTGTTTGTAACCCGCTGAAAGAAATTAAATGAGCACTTTCTAAACGTCGACGAACAATTACGCCAACCCATGCTGCTAGAACAGCTTTCAGAATACCGACAACGATAAATGGTGCTACACCACCCATAAATGCTGCAGTCCAACTTAAGTCTGCTGCAACTTTTAACCAAGCCGTTCCAAATGCTAATGTCACAACCATCCCAATCAGGTTCGCAATAATAGCGTGGAAGATTGTAATGCCAAATTTATCTAAGTATAAGCCCATAATAACTGCCGTAACGAGGAAGCCTACAATATAGCCACCTGTTGGCCCAACCAAAATTGCAAATCCTCCTGACATACCACTAAATACTGGAAGACCTACTGCGCCAAGTAAAATATATATCAGTACTGAAAACGTACCAAGTCTTGTCCCTAAAATTGTTACGATTAAACCTACTGCTAATGTTTGCCCTGTAATCGGTACAGGTGAAAAAGGTAATGGAATGCTTACTTGTGCTAACACGGCGATAATCGCTGCACCAAATGCCGCCAACACATAATTATATGTACTGCTCTTTTTCAACCTAAATTGCCTCCCTTTGTGCGTTAACTCTAAATGTAAATAAGTTAACACAACGATAAAGCAAATGAAAACTGTTGTCAATCTATTTCGAAAAATTGCTATAAAAAAAGAAATTACTATAGTGAACTAGCAATTTCTTTTCATAAAATCCATTACCAAAATGGTGTATTCATAGGATCGTCCGCTTTTAATACCATAACGTGTGGTTGATTTCCGTTCCGACTGGGCGCTTTGTTGTTGCTGTCGCTTCGCTTTCGCACAGATAAAACATTTGTTGCTGTCGCTTCGCTTTCGCACAGATAAAACATTTGTTGTTGCTGTCGTTGCACTTTCGCACAGATAAAACATTGCTGTCGCTTCGCTTTCGCACAGAGCAGAGCTTCCTGGGGGCGTCCGATGATCCGCTTGGGCCTACACGATGTAGGTCACGAAGGCGTTATCACAGGACGTGATGTTGTTAGCCTTCGTTCCTCTATTGGCTCGCTCCAGGGTCTCGGGCCAACAGATGTTTTTTGCGCGAAAGCGTAGTGCTAACGTAGCGGCAGCAGCACCGATGTTGGTCACGAAGGCGTTATCACAGGACGTGATGCTCTTAGCCTTCGTTCCCCTATCGCTGATCCCCAAGGAGTCGCCCAGCCTCCACTCCAATCAACTTATATACATGGCATACGTTTTAACAATTGTCATCCACAACTATTGGTGATGTGCCAGATAACCCCCTTATTTGTTTGGTTGATATACATATTGAATGTACGATTCGTTAACAATCTTCAATTAGTGTTCGTGTTTAAATAATAATTAGTCCTTTTTAGATTGAAAGTTGTTCGGAAAAAGAACCGTATCCAGAATACGAAGAATGGTTGCCTCAGTCTCCAACGTGAGCAAGCGCCAAAAATTGAACCATTATGTTTTCATTTCTAGAAAAAAATGGGTTGTTATATTTTGGGTAATATGATAATCTACAGAAGTATTTTTTCCATTATTAAGGAGGTTAATTATGAAAAATCTTGGTATCTTATTTTTAGTTTTGGGGTTAGGGGCATTCATACTACCGTTATTCGGTCTACAATTCAAATTATTCACCGTTTTTGGCAAGATTTTTGGCGGAGGCGAAACCTATGCCGAAATTGCGCTTGCATGTATCGGCGCCGTTCTAATAGGCGTTCATTTATTTAAAGCAAAGAAGGACAAGTCGTCCGCAGCGTAAGAAAACATGGTTTGGGAGGAAGCTATTTTTGAAATCGTTAATTGCAAAACTATTAAAATCAGTAACTATTATAACTTTTATGATGATGGTGTGTGCGGTTCCCGCATTCGCCGAAGAGGAGCTAAAATGGATAGAAGGTGGACAGAAAGTCGACGTGGGAACCAATTTAGCGGAACTGCAGTTAGGTAGCGAATTTCTTTTTCTTGATGAAGAAAATACGAAAAAGTACATTACGCAGAACGGAATGGAAGCGAGCGGGTTAGAAATCGGTGTGGTTTTCCCAAAGGATGAAGCACAGAGTTGGACCGTTTATTTCGAATATGAAGAATCTGGACATATAAAAGACGACGAGAAAGCGGAAATCGATGCTGACGCCTTGCTGAAAAGCTACAAAGAAGGCACAGAAGAAATGAATAAAGAGGTAAGTCCTGAAAATCAGTTATTCGTTGACAAATGGGATGTTGCTCCGTTCTACGACAACGACTTACACAGTTTGTCGTGGTCTTTATTGGCACATGATTATCAGAACAACGATGTTATTAACTACAACGTGCGGATTCTTACGCGCGAAGGCAATATCTCGGCAATACTTGTCTCAGATCCAGCGAATTTGGAGGCGGACCGTAAAGTGTTTAACGACATGATCCTATCGCAGTTTCAACTAAAGCAGGGTCAGCGGTATGAGGATTTTGACAGCAAAACCGATAAGGAAGCTGAATTCGGCTTGACTGGATTAATTCTTGGAGGGGCGGGTCTAGCAGTTGCCAAAAAAGCGGGATTGTTTGCTGTACTTATCCCTCTATTGAAGAAGTTTATGATCGTGTTTGTGATAGTAGGCGGCGCGATTTTTGGCTTTATTCGCAAAAAAATCGGATCAAAGAAAGAGCAGTCGGAGGAACAACCGACACAACCGGAACAGCTAGCAAAGTCAGAGCAACCGGCACAGGACCAGGAAAGTGACCGCAGCAAGGTTAATTCGTAAGAGTACTAACCGCTAAACGGTTCGCGGATGTGGTTATTTAATTGTTTGAAAAATAGGAATAATCAAACCCCTCCTAATCGCTCGATAGCCGAGTAATTAAGAGGGGCTTTTCATATCCTTTATTCATTTAAAGAAGCACCTTATATAACGGTTGGATAATTTAAAATAGATTGATTACCAAAGTGGATCGTTCATAGGATCATGTTCTTGTAAATCAAATACATATGGTGCTAACTGACGGTAATAAATAAAAATACCTGCTAAAAAGAAGATGGTCCCAATCGAAATATTTTCAAAAAAATGTTGCATCAAAATCATAAGGGGAATCGGGAATGTTAAAATACCACCCATTTGTATAGATTTTTTTGTGCGATATTGTTTTTTTCCACAATGAGGACATTCGAGTTGTCCATTTTTCCGGTACATTTTTCGAGCTTGCTTCTCTGTCCAAGTTTCTCCACACTCAATACACACCGGTAGGCCATATCCTTTCTTGATTAACACACGTTTAACAATAAAGGCAATCCCTACCAAAAAGCTAAAAAGCAATATACCTTTTACTAAATCGTATTGTAAAAATGTCCAAATGCTCCATGTATCCGCTTCTTGCTGTAAGCTAGCTGCCTGATGACTTCCAGTATGTTGGTCTTTATTCTGTGATAATAAATAACTAAAACCAACCACAAAAAGCGTAAACGTTGCTAGCACCACACGATATTGCCATGGACTACTCGTTTTTCGTTTATTTTTACTTCGAGCTTTATCGGCAATCACTTGTTTTCGCGCTTTTGTGAGTTTTACATCTTGAAGTTCTTTTAGCACCTCTTCTTTAAATTGATTCATGGCGTAACACCTCCCAATCATAATCACCAATTGCTGTTGCAAGTTGCTTTCTAGCACGTTGTAATCTTGTGCGTATCGTTGCCTCTGGACAACATACGAGCTGTGCAATTTCCACGGTTGTCATATCCTCAAAATAATAGAGAATCAGCACTTCCCTATATGCCACAGATAATGTAAACAAAGCTTCTACTAGCTCTCGTTTGGTGGATTTAGCAAGAAATTCTTTTTCAGGCGTGACTGCTGTCGTACGTCCTGTAATTTTCTCAAATAGTGTCAGTCGTTTACTTTTCCAGCTTCGTAAATAATCATGACTTCGATTGACTGTCATTTTTACTAAATATGTACGTAATGATGATTCTTGCCGAAATTGTTCCTGCTTTTGATAAAAGGCGATAAACACATCCTGCACAATGTCCTCAGCTGTTGCTTCATTTTTCACATATAAATAAGCAACCTTTAGTAAATAGTCACCGTGCTCAGCAATAATTTTTTCGATATTCATGGTTGTCCTCACCTTCTTTCTACACTACGGACGGACGCCACTTCATTTCCGATTCACTTTTTTAAAAAAAATTTTTTTAAAGAAAAGAATCTGCAAAATCCCAACGATGATTCGCTGAAATAAAGCAGATTCTTAATTATGTTTTTTAATCAGTTTTATGATTCTTGTGTGTCTTCGTTTCTTTTATATTCCAAAATATCTCCTGGCTGACATTCTAAGGCTTCACAAATTGCCTCTAAAGTTGAAAACCGAATCGCTTTTGCCTTTCCATTTTTCAATATAGAAAGGTTAGCCATCGTAATTCCAACCCTCTCCGAAAGCTCTGTTACGCTCATTTTTCTTTTAGCTAGCATCACATCAATATTAATTATCATTGGCATGTTATTCACCTCAGACCGTTAAATCATTTTCTGATTTTATATCGATGGCATTTTTCAATAGCTTTTGAAGAACAGCCGCAAAGACTGCAATTACAAAGGAAGCAAAAATAATGACCATTCCGATTACAATAATTCCTGGAGCGTCGTCTAGATCCGCCATGAGATAAAATACAGGCATGCCTATCACATACATACCACTAATAATGATTGCACAAAATTTTATATTTTTTAAAGCTCTAACAGACAAATCCGAAAAAGCTTCATTCTTGTCAATATAGCTTAAAAGTCTTAAAGTCTTATATAATGCAACGAAAAACGCTATCGCTGTCACATATACACCAATTAAAGTGGGATATTGCAAATAAGCTAACTTTGGATAATGTTCTGCTGCTTCATTAGCGAACCAAGGTAACCAAAATATACACAAAGCAAGAACCGGAATTCCAATAAGAAAAACAGCCGTCTTTAATAAGAGTGTTTCCCGTTTCATAAAAGCACCTCATCTATTTATTGTCAATTTGAATTTAACATATTATTTATCGATTAACAATAATCTTTTATTCATTTCAGCGACATTATTATCGTTTGCATAAATCTCATCAAGTGTGTCGATTAACCATTTTTAACTACTTTTATTAATTAGAGGCTCATCACCATAACGTGGGGCTGATTTCCGTTTCGACTGAGCACTTTCCTAGGGGCTCCATTCTTCACTTCAAACAACTTATATACATGACATACGTTTTAACAAATAGTCAGCCCTAACTTTTAGTGATAAATCCGATGCTTTTCGCTATAGCAACTCTGTTCTTGCGGCGAACATCGAGCCGTTCTTTTGATGATATTATCTAGATGATTTTGAGTGCTATAATCAAGAAGGATACAATCAAAGCCCAATAGTTGTAGTCCTTTAGAATATCGCGAAAGGATGATTGCTTAAAATGAAGTCTATTGAATTAATCGTAACGGTAGATAGGCCGATTGGATACGTTGATCATTATAACAATGTTTACCCAATTAATTATGGTTATATCCCTGATCTGATAGGTGGTGATGGTGAAGAACAAGATGCATATATCATCTCAAAAAAAAAGCAAGAACCACTCGAATCATTCACTGGAAATTTAGTCGCCATCATTCATAGAAATGATGATATCGAGGATAAATGGGTAGTTGCTTTACCAAATGAAGAATTTTCAGTTGAGGAAATTTGGGAACAAGTTAGTTTTATGGAGCAATATTTTGATGCAGTAATCGAAATAATTAAATAAAAAATTGGAGAGTTTTTTTCCCCTCCAATTTACGTCTAACTTTTGGGGTTCAGTACCATATTAGGTACCCCCTTTTCTATTATCAACTATTCCCCACTTCACTATAATGATTATTAATTGTAATTTGGTTTCGTCCATTTCGCTTTGACGTATAGAGTGCTAGATCTGCATTATGAATTAGTTCCCCAACCTCAGTAATCTGCCCTTTATTATTTGTACTTACACCGATACTAAATTCCAAATGAACGACCTCACCATTCATTATTAAGGACAAAGAAGTCAATGTTTGATAAAGATTTTCTGCCATCGTTTGAACAGATTCGTTCTTCTTTAATTCGATAAGGACAATAAACTCATCTCCTCCAAAGCGAGCGACAATCGACTCAAACGGATGAAAAAATTCCTTTAATGTCGCCGCGGTAATGGTCAATGCATCATCCCCACATAAATGACCATTTGTATCATTAATTACTTTAAAATGGTCTAAATCAATCATCAATAGCGCTAGTTGCTGATTATCTAATGAAGCTTTTTCCACCATTTTTTCTGCATTCTCATCAAAATAACGACGATTATAAATATTCGTTAATGGATCAATATAAGAAGTTTTTTCAAATTGCTTCTTCTGGTCATTGTACTCCATCTCAAATAACCCATGTGTATAATTCTCCCTTTGTATTTCCAGTAAAATGTTAATATATTCCTTTTGTATCGAGCATAAAACAATTTTATTACCTTGCTCTTCTATTAGTCTCACTAATGAGTTGTAGATCGTTTGAAGCAAAGATAAATCATTATTCTCTAAGGCATAATACTTCGATTTTTGATACCAATCAATTGCCTCGCCAAAACGTCCTTGTTTTTCACAAAGTAAAGCATAGGCATTCATAACCTCCAATTGAACCTTGGAATACGGTGGTTTCTGAATCTTCATCAGTAACTCTTGCAGTATTTCATATGCTTCATAAAATTCTCCCAACCAAATTTTAGCAACTGCTAAGTTTAATTTGGGATGAATAATTCCTGTATAAGGCTTATTATCCTTCGTTTCTATAGCATTGGCGTAGTTTAGGCTCATTAAAGCAAACTCTTTTGCCTTATGATAATTCCCTGATGTAATTTCTAAATCACTTAAATTATTATAAATTTTCCCCATGCTTTCTACATGCTGAATACGCTCGGCAATATTTAGTCCCTTGATCATAAACTCTTCAGATTTCTTTAAATGACCAAATGTCCCCCAATAGATAGACGCTAAAATATAATGATGGATTAAATCAATATCATCACCATATTGAAAGGTTAATTCACGATATTGCTCAAGTACACTAATGGAAACTTGCAAATCACCTGTTTGAAAATAGCTTGCACAGCGATAGCGTAATAAAAGGATTGCTTTTTTATACATACCAAGCTCAATGGCACTTTCAATTGCGGCGCTACTTAATTCTATATATTCTAAAAAGCGATTCGCATTATATAATTCATTTAGCGTAATCCATAATTCTTCAAATTCTTGTGTGTTCATACTGCGCCCCCTCATATTAACCCTCACTTCTTTAATACTATCTTCATGTGTAAAATATTACAATTCTTCTGGCACATTATTTTCAATTTAATAAGCAAATTTTACCTAAAAATAAGATATAAGGATTAATTTCTCCCGATAAAAATTTTTTAGCATATGTAAATAGACTCGTATTTTTATGACCGTATAAAAACTAAAATTTCCTGACATATAAAAACAAGCCCCTTCTTATAGAGACTTGCAAAGATTCTTCAATACCTACTATCACCTTCCACGCTTCCATTAAACGACCGTTTTACTTCTTTTCAAAAAATTTTAAATATAACCTTGACCTTGGAGCATACTCCAATGTTAGGATAAATTTAGGAGGTGTTCATATGCAAATCAAGCAGTTTGCCACTAAGTATCATGTATCCACTGATACCGTGCGTTACTATGAAAAAGAAGGATTACTACATCCCAATAAACAGGACAATGGCTATCGAGTGTATGATGTCACTTGTGAACATACAATTAAATTTATTCTAGTATTAAGGCAGCTTGGCTTTACATTACAAGAAATCAAACAACTACTCTCTCTAGAGCAAAAGCCTGTTTCAGATTCCTGCAATCAAGAAACAGTACAGCTCTTCTCTAGCAAGATCACTCACATTGAACAACAATTACTGTTTTATCAGCAGGCATTACAATCCTTACAGCTCACTCGAACATTATTAGCTGAAGGAAAATATGCGGAAAATAAACTGGTGATCGGCTCACTTATCGAGGATATGTATAAAAAATTACAGGAAGGTCGAGGTCATTATGAAACTACGTAAAATTATTTCTTTAGAATATGTAATAGCGTTTTTAGTAACTGTATTTTTCTACTGGCATTTTGAATTTTCGTTCGTATATTTTGTCTTGTTTTTATTACTACCTGATGTAAGCATGTTAGGCTACATAGTCAACACAAAAGTTGGCGCTTTATTTTACAATATTGGTCATAGTTTCATGCTACCAGCCCTTCTCCTGATTATTGGCTTCGTCACTATATCTACACCACTACTAATGGGCTCTATTATTTGGTTGGCACATATCTTTTTAGATCGTGCACTAGGCTATGGATTAAAATATGATGAAGCCTTTACTAAAACTCATTTACAGCAAATCGCTTAAATCAGCGGTTTTGATAGATTTATCAGCGATGTAAGCGGGTTTATCAGCGATTTTGGTACTTTTATCAGCGATGTGAGCGGGTTTATCAGCGATTTTGGTACTTTTATCAGCGATGTGAGCGGGTTTATCAGCGATTTTGGTACTTTTATCAGCGATGTGAGCGGGTTTATCAGCGATTTTGGTACTTTTATCAGCGATCTGAGCGGGTTTATCAGCGATTTTGGTACTTTTATCAGCGATGTAAGCGGGTTTATCAGCGATTTTGGTACTTTTATCAGCGATCTGAGCGGGTTTATTCCGCTGACGCTAAAAAATCCACTTTTTTATCAGTGGATTTTTTAGTTTTTTTGAAGGTACGTGTAGATGGTTTTAAGATTCATTTTAATCCCGTTTACACCCTTCCATTCTTTATACTTTTTAGGGATTTCAAATGCAGAAATAAAGTCTTCCACTGGCAATTTTCGTTGAATTGCCTCTTTTGAGCTTTGAGTCAAAAAAGATAAATAATCGATTAATGTATTACACAAAGCCAAATTAGTAACGCTTCCATGACCAGATACAATTGTATCTATATCCATTTGTTTAACTTGCTGTAAAATAGACAAAAATTCCACAGGGTTATCAATCGGTACATGCAAGTCTTCTGTCGCTATATCACCCATAAATGCTATCTTTTCTTTTGGTAGGTACATAAATGTATCACTTGGTGAATGTCCCCCGCCTAAACAGTATAATTCCACCGTTCGATCGGCACCATTGATGGTCAATTTTTCTTTAAACAACAAGGATGGTAACACAATTTGTAATTGCGATAAGTCATCCAACACTTTCGACATTTCTTGATATTGGTTGATTAGGCTTGCTTGTAAAATGTTGTCTTTTGTTGAATCGATTTGATTTTTTAGCTGAAGAAGATATTGTTTCATTTCCTTCTCTTCATTCTCTAAATCCTCCATACTATTTTTTTCTTTACACAATTTCTGTGTTTCATATGTTGAAATAATCGTTGTATCCAAAAATACTTGATTCCCAAAAACGTGATCTCCATGATAATGACTATTAATCAAGTACTTTACCTTCTTACCAGTTAAACTTTCTGCTTGGCGTCTTAACTCTTTCCCAGCAGAAGGAGTACTTAATGAGTCAAAAACAAGAAGCTCCTCACCTAAATCAACTATTCCTGCATTACTCCAAGCACCTTTACCTGGTTTAGCAATGGCAGCAAATACACCGTCATCTAAAGTATGTAAAGTAAAATATTCGGTTTCTACTCTCTCACAAGCCATTTACAACCCTCCCTTGAAGTTTTTTACATATTATAACATTAATTTAAATAAACATAAAAAAAGAAAATCCACACTTGAATGGATTTTCTAATCGTCATCAATTATGCCTCGGTATAATTGCGTCCGGAGGCTCAGCGGATGTTTGGACACCCGCTAAAAGGAGTTAAATAAGTCGCTTAATCATCGTTTCATATAATGCAACAATCAGTATGCCACCAAGTATAGGGATTAAAGAACTAAAGCTAAAATAAAATCCTGCTTCATTGTATTGTCCAAAGAAATGAAATTGCAGCCATGCAACGTCATATGTTTCACCTACACCATATAAAAAAGCTGTACTAAATAAAAACAACGCGAGACATTTTATAAATTCATTCCTCTCCATACAATTCACCTCACTTTACAACGGTCATTTGTTTTGCATAAGCGGCAAGGTCTTCAATTGTTAGCTCAGGGTTTACCATCATAATGCCATATTGATAGCCCTTTTCTTGCCAGCCAATATAACGGAATTTACTCTCGTCCATGACAGTACCTTTTTGACCTCGGATGTCCATTTCTTTTTCACCAAAAATAGGCTCTTCCTCAGTAACACTACTATTCGCTTTAAAAACCGTTACTGAAATTTCTTGTTGACCATTCTTTACATAATTGAAAGTGTACTCTGGTCGATCTTCTAGCCCTTTATCTAATAAAATCTCCTCTAAAGTAATACCATTTTCTTCTGGCACCATTAAAAATTCACCTAGCTGTTCTTTCACTACATCCAGTGTCACTGATTCAGGTTCTTCGACAGTTATTTCTTCCACTTTTACATCCTTTGGTAAATCAATTGTAAATTGTGTATCATCAATTTTTGCACTTTCATCCATTTTTGTATATTCAGTCGTTGTTTTATTGCCTGCGCTGTTCATTGTCATTTTTAATGTCAGCCATGTTTTTTTATCAACCCAAACTTCCATATCGCCAAATAAAGTATCATCTTTTTTGACTTTCGCTACAAGTTTGTAAGTATCTCTTCCAGCAATTTTCTCTTCGCCTGCAATCGATATATCATGCGTATCTTTTACTAAATTAAACAATGTCTCTGCCTGTTCTCTAGGTGACGGAAACGCGTTCAATGCATCCTTAGAAATATCCATCTTTAAAGCTTTATTTGCTTTGACATCATACGTAATAATTTGTGAACCATCGTTGACTGCAATGCTGTTCTCTCCATTTTCACCTATGATCTCAATACGGCGTTTCCCATCTTTAGTCCACTCTTTGATTTGAGCTTTTCCACCAGCCTCGCCCATATCCATTGTGTATTCACCGTAGTAAGTAAGTGGTTCTTTCGTTTCCTGCAACGCTTGATCAATAATTTCCTGTGGTGAATACGATGCCTCGGTGTTACAACCTACCAAGCTAAATGTTAGTACGGCAACTAAACCTGCTGCACGTAATGATTTTTTCCAATTCATGATCATATTTCTCCTTTAAATGGTGGCAACCAGCATAATACAGCTGTGCCATAGCCTTCTTTAGATATAAGCTCTACTGTCCCACCATGCTTTTCTATTATTTGTTTTGCAATATTTAAACCTAGCCCAGTGCCTCGCTCTCCAGCCTTAGTTCGCGCTGTATCTGCTTGGTACATAGGTTCAAATAACTTCTCAATATTTTCTTTATTTACACCTTGCCCGCTATTTTGCACAATAATATACATGCCATCTTGCTTTGCCAGTGCTGGTACTACAAAATCAAAGCACCATATAGGACATTTCCCTACATTTACAGCTGCTAAACCTATCGTTGTACCTATTTCCCCATAGCGCCAAGCATTACTTATTAAATTGTCGATCACACGTTGAAGCTGCTTCGGATGTACTGCATAGATCCCCTCTATGTCACAAGTAACTGAAAGCGTAAATCCTTCATTCTCACATAGATGCTCGTAATCCGACAGTGCCATTTCAAAAAATTCTTCCCCATCTACTTCAACTAGCTCTAAATGATAGCTTGTAGATTGCAATAAAGTGTACATTAGTAAATCCTCTAACATCTGCTTCATTATGTCAGCCTTCGTTAAAATAATCTGTCGGTACTCGACTTGCTGTTCTTCTAATAACGCCTCGCTTTGCAAAGATTCTGCATATGCTTGAATAGCTGTAAGCGGTGTTTTTAAATCATGGGAAATGCTAGCAATCATTAGTTCCTTTTGCTGTTGTTCAGCTTTTAAGTGAGCACGCGCAGTTTCTATTTCATCCTGCATAGCAAGAAAGGTTTGAGCAAGCTCCCCAATTTCATCTTTTCTTACCCCTAAATTCGATTCCGCATGCTCCCCCTTTGCAAAAGCTCGCATTTGCCGCATCAATTCATGCAACGGCCGATTTAATTTACGGTTAAGCAGCATCATTACTGCAAAATAAATTAGAAGAAATAATAATATAGAGCCAGCTATTACAAGCCAAGAACGACTTTCTACGCCTTTTACCCAATCCGTCCTAACTAATTGAATTTCATATACCCCAAGAAATTCCCCATCTTGATAAACAGGTTCTTTATACGTAAAGGCATTGTACCTTTGCTTTAAATCGTATAAATCTTTAAACATACGATCTTTCGATACAAATCCCGAATTCAATGGATTTGAGGAATACAAAACATAGCCAGAATTCAAATACAGTGTAATGGCTAACTGATCATTGGTTAGTACTTCAATATCTTTTATATCTGCATTTTTTTTATAATACACAGGATTGTTGAGTACAGATTTTACCTGATTAAGTTCTGTCCACTTTTCGATATACTCACTAAAGTTTTTATCTTGATAATAGGCGTTAATCCACACATAAAGGCCATATGCACCAGCTATAGGTAAAATCATCACGATAAAAAAAGTGATGAGTAACCAAGTTTTAATTTTCATAGCGGTTCCCCAATAAAGCAGTAGCCCTTGCCCCATACCGTTTGTATATAATACGGCGTTTTGACTGGGTCTTTTAGCTTTTCTCGTAGCGCCTTTATATGTACAGTGACTGTATGTGTTTCAACTACGCTTGCCTGTTGCCAAATATGCTGATAGAGCTCTTCTTTTGAAAAAGTTTGGCTTGGATTTTTCGCCAGTAGTTTTAATAGTGCAAATTCCTTCTGTGTTAAGGCAAGCTCTTCTTCATCAAGGCGCACTGTTTCCTTTTGCCAATCAATCTTTAAGCCGTGTGTAAAGGATGTAACATCTTCTGATATTTCCTTTTTGTTATAACGTTTCCAGCGACGTAAGTGAGAGGCTACACGTGCCTTTAACTCCTCTAAGCTAAACGGTTTTGCTATATAATCATCAGCGCCCTGCAAGCCCTCAACCTTATCTGCCTCTTCCTTACGCGCACTCATCATTAATATTGGCAGATCACTTTGCCAGCGAATATTTTGGCAAACAGTTAGGCCATCCATCTCAGGTAACATCCAATCGACTAACACTAAATCGAATGTATTTGCTTGAAAATCTGCTAGTCCTTCAAGCCCTGTCGTTGCCCAAGTAACTAGGTAACCCTCTTGTTCAAGCGTATCCTTTACAATACGTCCAATCGCCATATCATCCTCAATCAGTAATAGCTTTTCTCTCATCTGTTTTCCTCCTGTACTAACCTTACTATGCAAAAAGTTTTTTTATCCGAACTTTACACTTTCTTTATAATTACCATAGATTTTGCTATCCGTCGATTCAATCTGGCTATCCGTCGAGCAGGGCGGCCTTTCCGTCGTTCTGCTCGAGCTATCCGGAGAGCAGGGCGAGCTATCCGTCGCTTCGGCCTTTCTTTCCGTCACTCTGTCCTTTCTTTCCGTCGTTCTGCCTGAACTTTCCGTCGCCTTCTTTTCTATCCATCGTTCTGTTCGAGCTATCCGTCGCTTCAGCCTTTCTTTCCGTCACTCTGCCCTTTCTTTCCGTCACTCTGCCCTTTCTTTCCGTCGTTCTACCTGGCCTTTCCGTCGCTTTCTTTTCTTTCCGTCGTTCTGCTCAAGCTATCCGTCGCTTCGGCATTTCTTTCCGTCGTTCTGCCTGAACTTTCCGTCGCCTTCTTTTCTATCCGTCGTTCTGCTCGAGCTATCCGTCGCTTCGGGTTTTCTTTCAGTCACTCGGTCCTTTCTTTCCGTCGTTCTACCTGGCCTTTCCGTCGCCTTCTTTTCTATCCGTCGATATGTTCGAGCTATCCGTCGCTTCGGCCTTTCTTTCCGTCGTTCTGCCTGAACTTTCCGTCGCCTTCTTTTCTATCCGTCGTTCTGCTCAAGCTATCCGTCGCTTCGGGTTTTCTTTCCGTCACTCTGTCCTTTCTTTCCGTCACCTTCTTTTCTATCCGTCGTTCTGCTCAAGCTATCCGTCGCTTCTGCCCTTTCTTTCCGTCGTTCTGCCTGAACTTTCCGTCGCCTTCTTTCGTTCTGCTCAGCCTTTCCATCACTTCGCCCTATCTTCCGGTCACTCTGCTCGTCGCTATCAATTAATCAAATCAAAAAAGGGAATGCACGTAAATTGTGCATTCCCTCTCATTATGTTAGAAAAATAAACTTAATAAGTAATAAATAGCTCCTGCCATGACTGCAGAAATTGGCATTGTGATCACCCATGTTGTCACAATTTTTCGTGCCATGCCCCATTTAACACCTTTAACACGATGTGCTGTTCCTACCCCCATGATGGATGAAGAAATAACATGTGTTGTAGAAACTGGTAAGTGAATTAATGTCGCTCCAAAAATGATAGATGCAGAAGCAAGGTCAGCTGCAACCCCATTTACTGGACGAATTTTCATGATCTTACCACCAACTGTTTTGATGATTTTATAACCACCTACTGATGTACCAAGACCCATCGCACATGCTGCTGCAAAACGTACCCAGAAAGGAATATCGTCACCTTGATGTAAGCCTCCTGCAATTAAAGCGAGCGTAATAATCCCCATCGCCTTTTGCGCATCGTTAGTACCGTGAGTAAATGATTGTAAAGCTGCTGTACCAATTTGCATCGTACGGAAACCTTTATTCGTTCGATATAAATTCATATCCTTGAATATAACTTTAAATAAAGACATCATTAAGAAACCAGCTGCAAACGCAAGTAATGGTGAGAAGATAAGCGCTTGAAGGATTTTTATAAAGCCGCTGTAGTTCAAAGCGTCAAAACCTGCCGCTGCAATAGCCGCCCCTGCCACAGAACCAATCAATGTATGCGATGAACTAGACGGAATTCCAAAGTACCACGTTACTAAATTCCATGTGATCGCTGAAAATAATGCCGCTAAAATAACGACAGAACCTGTAGTATCTCCATCAAAAGCATTCAAGCTGTATGGGTCAACAATATCCTTTGTCAATGCTTTCGCTACCCCAACAAATGTAATAGCCCCGATGAAGTTCATACCCGCTGCCATATATACTGCTGTTCGCGGCTTCAAAGCTCTTGTTGATACAGAAGTTGCGATCGCGTTGGCTGTATCATGGAAACCGTTAATAAAATCGAACACAAGTGCGAATATAACGATTAATATTGTTATTAGTAATATCGTATCCATTTCGTACACTCCATCTTACGCGTTACGCATAATTATTGTTTCAATTGTATTTGCTACTGTTTGACAGTAGTCTGCAATATCTTCAAATTGTTCGTAAATATCTTTGAACACGATGATACGCATTGGATCTTTTTCCTGGATAAATAATTGCTTCATTGAAGAACGGAAAATTTCATCACATTCACGCTCATAATCTTTAATTTGAATCGCATGTTTACGCATTTCCACAAGCTTTTTATTATTTAATAGTTCCATTGCTTGTACCATTTCATCTGTACTTTTCGCAATATATGTTAGGAATTGACGCATCGGCTCTGTCACTTCAGTTAAATTATACATATCAAAGTGAGCAATACAGCCTTCCATGCCGTCAATAACATCATCTAATTTATTGGCAAGCGCTAAAATATCCTCGCGCTCGATAGGCGTCATAAATGATTTATTCAGCATGACGATCAGCTCATGAATCAATTTATCTCCACTTTTTTCATATTGTTTCATTGTATCTGCGATTTCTTTCAGCGCATCTATATCTTGAATACGTGCATTATGTGCATAGTAAATGCCTTCATTAACATTTTTAGAAATGTTTAATAACGCCTTAAAAAATGGATCTTGCTTGTTTGAGTTGAACATATTGTTCCTCCTGTTGAAAGAATATAGTGGATTTCTGCAATCATCATAACAAAACTTTTACACAATTCTACATTTTTTTAAACATAAACGAGTTGAATTTACAAAAATGTAATATAAAAATTGCCACATTTATTTTTTAGTACTTTTCCAAGTTGAAAACGTTGGTAATCTAACGATAAAAATCACCATATTTTCTTTAAATATTACCGTTTTTCCTTTTATTTTAATAAAAATACTTGAAAAAACTTTTTTCTCTTCAATTTTTTCACCGTTACAAATGTTAAGGAATTGTAAACGATTTTTACATAAATATGTCGAGTCTTCATTGTTACTTATTGCCATTTCTCGTGTTATGACAAAAAGTGGCTAACATTTTTACTTGCAGGTAAGGTTGACTTTAAAAAGTTTGCGAAAATAATTCTTTTTTTTACTCGTTCATTGGTGCATACACCATACACCTTGTTTCACCAGCTATTTTAAAGCCTCTGACGCTTGTTATGCTCTTCCTAGTTGCAACTTATACGGTTTTCAAGAAAGTTTGGGACCATACTAGTTGAACTGACGTAATTTTCAATCAATTGACAAAATTTATGTGCATGCTATAATACTTTTGGGCTTCACCGCATTGAAGCGAAGAAGTGATTGTTAGGAGGATTAGCATGTTTCGAATTGAAGCAAAAAGTAACCCTCGATTTATCGAGGCAAGCTTCATTATATTATTAATTATTGCCACGATGGCGTTCAGTATTGGGTATTTACAAGCGACACCCCATATACCTATTTTACTTGTCATTTCACTTTTAATTGCCTATGGATTACTAAAAAAAGTTCCTTTTCGTGAGCTTGAAGCTGGTATGGTGGCAGGTGCCAGTGCTGGTCTTGGAGCTGTTTTTATTTTCTTCTTTATTGGTATTTTAATTTCAAGTTGGATTATGGGTGGCACAATCCCAACGCTTATCTACTACGGTTTCTTAACGGTTTCACCAAGCTTTTTCTTTGCCATCGTATTTTTGATTTGTAGTATCGTTGGTATTTCTGTTGGTAGTTCATTAACAACAGTTGCGACTGTGGGCGTTGCTTTTATGGGGATTGCAGGTGCAATGGACATCTCTTTAGCTATAACAGCCGGTGCGATTGTGTCCGGAGCTTTCTTTGGAGATAAAATGTCTCCGCTATCAGATACAACAAATCTTGCATCAGGTACAGTTGGCGTAGACCTTTTCGAGCATATTAAAAATATGGGTTGGACAACGATTCCAGCTTTCTTAATATCATTTGTTCTTTATGCAATTTTATCGCCAACAGGAGCAGATACTTCATTTGAAACAGTTGAGCAATTTAAAGAGGGATTACTGTCAACTGGGCTTGTTCATTGGTATACATTATTACCAATTGTTGTTCTTGTTATTATGACATTTTATAAAGCACCCGCACTAATTACACTTGCAGTCGTTTCAATTATTGGTGTTGGAATTGCCTACATACAAGAACCGATTGCACTGTCGAATGTCTTCAAAATGCTTTTTGATGGCTATGTCTCTAATACTGGTAATAAAGACGTAGATGCATTACTGACACGTGGGGGTATGAACAGTATGCTATTTACAATTGCCTTAGTTTTATTAGCATTAACAATGGGTGGTCTATTATTTACGCTCGGCATTATTCAAAGTATTTTATCGAAGGTGGAAGGTTTCTTTAAAAGTGCTGGCTCTGTTATTACAGGCGCTGCCATTACAGGAATTGGTGTCAACACATTAATTGGTGAGCAATATTTATCCATCCTTCTTACTGGGGAAGCATTTAAAGCTCAATTTGAGAAGGTTGGACTTGCCCCTAAAAATCTATCTCGTGTCATGGAGGACGCAGGTACTGTAGTTAACCCTCTTGTTCCGTGGAGTGTTTGTGGTATTTTTATTGCTAGTGTACTAGATATACCAACAACTTCTTACCTGCCATATACCTTCTTCTGTCTACTCGGACCAATTTTAACAATCATCTTTGGTTGGAGTGGTAAAACATTAACGAAGCTTGAAAAATAAGATTGGTAGCTGATGAAAACGTCAGCTACCTTTTTTGTTGAGTATCTTCCATGTTAAACTGTCAATTAATAATCGTCATTACATAGAGGTGTTAAATAGAAATGAGAACATGTTGTTTTAAAATGAATTTACCGTTAGAAGAAGCCAAAAAAAGATATTGCCATTGGATAGATGAGGAAATTGATCAATCAGTACATATTGCAGAACATGAAGATGATTGGACATATTTTGTAGACATAGAAGGAGAAGCGTTCTTTGGTTTAACAAATGAATCTTGGCTGGAACTTGCAATGGATCATTCTGTTACTTATGCATACTACGATGAGGATTTTAATGCAGAGCTAATAGTAATAGAAAATGGCAAGTTAATACGAGAATTTTCACTTTATGAAGATGAACCAGATGCTAATGTGAATTTTGGCACTTTTAAATATGAAAAAAATGCTCCAATAGAAGATTGGAATGATATAGTAACTTTTCTTAAAACCGAATTGACTATTTAATGAAGGAGCCGTTTTTGCTAATGCAGGTAAACGATCATGGCGCTACCGTACATAGCCTGCCCCCTTCTATATTCCAATGTGGAATCAAAACTGATCATTTTCCGCATTTCTGTTCACCTACACTCTCTGTTATGCTCAAACAAAGGAGATGAAGAGAAATGACAACAACATGGAATGCCAATTTATATGATCAAAAGCATGACTTTGTTTCAAAATTTGGAGGAAGCTTAGTGGACTTACTTGCCCCTCAAGAAAATGAAGAAGTTTTAGATGTTGGTTGTGGCACAGGTGATTTAGCACGTGATATTGCAGTACTTGGTGCCAATGTGCAAGGGATAGATGCCTCCCACGACATGATTATCGCTGCACAGAAAAAATACCCAGACATTACGTTTTACACAATGGATGCTGCCGCACTTCATATGACAAATCAATTTAATGCAGTCTTCTCAAACGCTGCACTCCATTGGATGAAGCAGCCGGATCAAGTCATTCAAAATATTTACACTGCACTTAAACAAGGTGGCCGGTTCGTTGCTGAAATGGGTGGATACGGTAATATCGCTTCTATTGTATGGGCACTACAAAAAAGTATGGAGGCATTAAATCTGTCTTATATAGAGGAATATTTCCCATGGTACTTCCCTACTTTAGAAGAATACCAGTCGAAATTAGAAGATGCTGGTTTTACGGTTGAAATGATTACGCTATATGAACGCCCAACCTCACTTCAAGGTGACGATGGGCTACGTAATTGGCTAGTGATGTTCAGCAATAATATGCTCCAGCATTTATCAGAAGCTGAAAAAGAACAGATCTATGCAAAATGTGAAGAATTATTAAAGCCTAGGTCTTATCAGGATAATCAATGGATTGCTGATTATAGGCGATTACGATTTGTTGCAATTAAGTGAAACTATAAAAAAATAATAAGGGAAAAGGTTACTTTCTTTAAGGTAACCTTTTCCCTTGCTATGAACGAGGTAATAAAATAACCATCACGCCAATTAAACAAATGCCTGCTCCAACCCAGTCCAAGACGTCTGGTTTTTTGCCGTCTATTCCCCAACCCCATAAAATAGAAAGAACAATAAAGACACCTCCGTAGGCTGCATAAACCCTTCCAAAGGTCGGGAAGGATTGAAAAGTTGCGACAACCCCGTATAAAGCTAAGGCAATACCACCTATAATCCCCCAATAAAATGGTTTACCTTCTCTTAACCAAAGCCATATTAAATAGCCACCTCCAATTTCGCCTATTCCTGCGAGGATAAATAATAATGTTGCACTCATCATTTTTTTCACACTTTCTACATTTATATTTTGAGCTCTATGATAATCTATTCAAATTTGACAGCGTTTTTTAACTCCTCCCTCTTCAGTACAATCCCCAGTATGTAATCGTATCGGTTATACCTAAAATGATCAGAATAATACCCGCAACGATCTGAATCACTCTCCCCATTTTCATGCTTGTCCGCATAATGAGCCTTTTTGCATCAAATAAATGAATAAGCCCTAGCATTACCAGAAGTGGCACAGAGGTTGCTAAACCAAAAATGGCTGGCAAAGCGAAACCATACGAAGAGGTTGCGACTGTTGGCATTAACCACACGAAAAATAACACAAACATCGTAGGACAGAAGGCAATGGAAAAACTAGCGCCCATCAGAAAGGAGCCAAGTTTCCCCTCTTTTAACACGGACGGTATAAACGAAGGAATTCGATTCAGGAATTTTAGTTTTAAAATGCCAATCAACACGAGTCCTGTGATCAGCATAATCGGACCAATTACTTGGCGAAAAATAGGAAAATACTTAGTTATCTTCGTTTCAAAGGACTGACCAAATAACCAAGCGAAAAAGCCGATAAAACTAAATACCACGACTTTCCCCAGTATAAAAAACATAATTTCTTGCCAATTACTTTTCATTTGAATTGCTCGATTCCCATAAAAAGTGATAGCACTTATATTCCCCGTTAACTGACAAGGTGCTAATGCGCCTATTAATCCAAGTAGAATGGCCATAATGAACGGAGAATGTTCATAGGAATTTAAAAATATTGAAATAGGTCCGCTTATAAACTGACTTATGTTCGACATCATACTATACATCTAGAAACACCTTCTATTTTTAATTGTATAACTCACCGATTGATCTATTATAAAAGGAATATATGAATAAATGATGCAGATTTGCTTTACAATGTTGATTGAAGAAAAACGTTGACCAAATGATGTCTAAGTAAAAAAGCTCATTAAAAATTTAGACACGCTAGTCTAAAGCCGCCCCATTGTAGACGGAATGGCAAACAGCTAAGAAGGCCTCAATATCCGATGACAAATATTTTGATAAAAAATAAGTGTTCGATACAATATGGGAAAACTCCTGTACCGAATAGCTATGAAGCAATTGCTGCTGAAATTCCACCTCGATCACACTCTTTGGTAAAAAAGCGATACCTAATCCTTGTTTGACGAAGTTTTTGATGACCTCTGTTTGATTGATATGCATGCTTTTATAGCTTGGGAATTGTTGCAATACTTGTTGTATGTCTTGCCAGTAAGGTGCGTATTCATGTGTTAAAATAATTTCCTGTTGTAAAAGAGTCAGTGCATCTGTCGCTCTTTTTGACATCGGAGCAATTAATTGAAGTGGTTCCTGCGCGAGATGGACTGCTAGAATGTCTCGAGTCGATGTCAATTTTGACAAACCGATATCTACTACGCCTGCATATACCGCTTCTCCGATTTCATTGGATTTTAACAGTTCGATTGTGATTTGAATGGAAGGTCTTTGCTGCTGAAATGCGTGAATGATTACTGGTAATGTGGAATTGGCGATTTGAGGTGCAGCACCAATTGTTAACTGAGACGTATACCCATCCATAAAGGACGCAGTATTTTGTAATCCTTCATCAATTGTCGCAATCATTTTCTCTGCTTGTTGTAAAAAATGGGCACCAATACGATTTAATTTCACGTGCTTACCCTGTCTTTCAAAAAGTGGTGTTTGAAGTTCTTTTTCTAGATGCTGCATATGCTTCGATACTGTCGATTGCGTAATAAAACGTTGCTCTGCCGTCTCACGAAAATTCTCTGTTTTCGCAGCAACAATAAAAGTTCGTAACCATTCTGTTTCCATAAATAGGCCTCTCTAGTTTTTCATTCATTATATCGAAATCTATTTACGTCTTGAAACCTTTTTATGTCTTTTTCAACAAAGCATTGACCGTTCGTTTGTCGATTTAGTTTATTTATATCAGAAAATCTAAGCAAAAAAAGTAGTTGAAGCACTACATTTACTTGTATCTTTAACTACTTTTTTATCTTATCTCATCGTCTAAAACGTTTAGTTAACAGCTACTTGTGTGAATGCTCCTCTTCTTGCAAATCTGTTAGAATAATAACATTTGGATGTTTCGATAAAACACTTGCTGGTACATCTTCAGTATACTCAGACGCAAGCACACGTTCTAATACATCACGTTTTGCTTCTCCGACAGCGATTAATAAAATACACTTTGCGCGCATAATGGATTGAATCCCCATCGTCAATGCTTGGGTTGGAACTTCATCGATTGATTCAAAGAAGCGTGCATTTGCTTGGCGAGTTGATTGTGCAAGCGTCACAAGATGTGTGAAAGAATCAAATGGCGTTCCTGGTTCATTGAAACCGATATGACCGTTTTGTCCGATGCCAAGCAATTGAAAATCTAATGTATGCTGCTGTAATAAAGATTCATAGCGTACCGCTTCCTCTGCTGGATGATCCGCTAAACCATTCGGTAAATAGGATTCTTTAAATGGTTTATTGCGAAATAAATGTTGATCCATATAACATGCATAGCTTTGTTCATGTTTAGCACCTAGTCCAACATATTCGTCTAAATTAAAGCTAATACAATTGGAAAAATCGACATCGATTTCACGGATTTTAGCATATAGCGGTTCCATCGTACCACCTGTAGCAAGCCCGAACGTTGTAGCACCGCTTTTTTTAGCTTGTACTATAATATCTACTGCACGTGTGTATAAATCTTCTTTTAAAGAAAAACGTTCCAATTTCAATTCTTTATTCCCCCTCTTTTTAGGCAGTTTGCTATTTATTAACCGAAATAATATTAGTAGAACCTGCTCGTTGGAAACCTGATTTGTTAAGTGTTACTTCTTGTCCAACTAAACTTGTGAAAACAACTGGTGTAATGATAGAAGGCACTTTGTCTTTAATAGTCTCTAAGACTACTAGTAATAACGGATCGCCGCATTGAATGACTTGACCATCTGTAACCAACGTTTTATCTATGCCTCCCTTCGGTATAGTTGTCTATACCAATTATATGCCTATTATAATATTCAACCTGCGAAAAATAAATGTTTTTCTGAATTTTCAATATATATATATATCTTGTATAATTCATCTTGTAAACGTCGAAAGAATCTACTTCTAGTGCCTTTTCGGTATTTTTTATGATGACGGATAACTATTCTTCTCTTGTTTTTAGTTATGAAGATGAAACTTTTTTACACCTTGAAACCTTTTCCAAAAATTTTCGTATGTATAATTATTAAAGTTAATAGGAGGAATACAAATGTCTTTTTTTAACAAAGCACTTGCAAGTATTGGGATTGGCTCGACAACAGTCGATACAATGCTAGAAAAGTCTACATACCAGGCGGGAGAAGTTATGCGTGGTGAAATCGTTGTGCAAGGTGGGAATGTTGAGCAGCAAATCGATACCATTTTTTTATCGGTGAACACTACTTATATTCGAGAATCTAATGACCATAAATATACGGAAGTCGTAGCGCTACAAAAAGTTAAAGTAACGGAGCCTTTTGTGATTGCTGCTGGTGAAAAGAAAGTAATTCCCTTTTCTTTAACATTGCCATTTGAGACACCTATTACAGCGGGCAAAACACAAGTTTGGATTCAAACAGGGCTTGATATTAAAAACGCAGTAGACCCTCATGATAAAGATTATATTCGTGTCCAGCCTACAGACCTCGCAGCACATATTCTCGATGCCATTAATGGACTTGGATTCCGTTTACGCGAAGCTGAATGTGAACAGGCGCCAGCTCGATTCCGTGGATACTATCCCTTCATCCAAGAGTTTGAATTTGTGCCAACTGGGCAATTTAGAGGACATTTAGATGAGCTTGAAATCGTCTTTTTATCTCAAACTAATCATTCAGTAGAATTACTCATGCAAATTGATCGAAAAGTAAGAGGTATTGGTAGCTTCTTCTCTGAAGCTTTAGATATGGACGAAAGCAATGTTAGAACAACGATTACGACACAGGACTTACCAACTATTCAAGCAAAGCTACAGCAAATTATCGCTAAACATTTGTAGCCTTTAATGAATCTAAGAATTAGAAAAACACGGTATGAAAGTCGATTTCATACCGTGTCTTTTTTATGCTGTCACATCACGTTTCATGAATGACAGATAGCTTATTGCTAAGAATAAAACTGCATAGATTGCGAGAATTGTAAGAGAGAATGGCATTGTAATACCTTCTATCATTAAATTACCACTTTCATACTGTGTTAAATTTGAATGTGTTATCCAAATATATTTAACAAATTCATATCGGCTTAAGAACATCACAATCATTCCGCCCATAAAAGATAAGAACATCGTTAAACCAATGGCTAAAGAGCTTGAACGGAATACTGAGCCCACTAAGAAAGCAAATAATGTCGACATCACGAAATCTCCGCCAGAAAGTAAATAGTGATATGCCAAATCATTCCACACTGCTTTTTCAACTACCTGACCATTGACCATCTCTAACTCAACGCCCGTTGCACCACCAAATAATATGAACCCTACTAGAGCGCTAACCACTACATTGACAGCAATTAAAAAGAGCCCAAATATGAAAGTTGTCAGTAATTTTGAAGTTAATATTTTTGCCCGAGACATAGGACGTGTTAACAACATTTTAATCGTGCCTGTTGAAAACTCACTTGATACGATACTCGCTGCTAAAATCACTGTGAACAATGTGATTAAAGTTAGCATATTACTTGCAAATGTCATAAAGCTTGCTAGGCTTCCCTCTGTTTGAGAAGGCACGTCATTTGCTAATCGATACTCAGAAATAGCAATTTGCTCTTCAAAGTATTTTTTATCTACTTCTGAAACATTGTCACCCTTCAACATGTCTTTATAATTATTAATAACCTGTTGTTCATTTTCCTGCCACGTTATATCCTCTGCAGTCTTTGTTTCATAGTATTTCATAATAATACCAGGACCAACAATAGCGAGGATTAATAGTGCGACCATTGCCCAAGTTCCTTTTTTATGCCACAATTTCATCCATTCATTTTGCATTAGCTTCAGCAATTTGGCCACCTCCTGTCATTTCTAAGAATTGATCCTCTAACGTTTTTTGATGTGGTTGTACGGCGAATAATTGGATTTCTGCGTTCACAAATTGCGTAATCAGTTTCGGTATATCTTCTTTCTTTATTTCCACCACGAAACCATTATTTTCTACAGTAAAGTTATAATCGAACTTTTGCAGATGAATGGCAACATCATCTTTTGGTGCAGCTTCAATATAATAAAATGAAGAAGTTTCAATGTTAATATCACGAATATCGATGAGTTTACCATTTTGTATAACCGCTACTCGATCACACATTAACTCAATTTCGGATAATAAATGGCTAGAAACAAAAACAGATACGCCATCCTCAGCCGCAATTTTACGCAAATACATACGGAACTCACGAATGCCCGCTGGATCTAAACCATTTGTTGGTTCATCTAAAATTAGAAATTTTGGTCGATGAAGTAGTGCCTGAGCAAGTCCTAAACGCTGACGCATCCCAAGTGAATACGTCGATACCTTTTCATGAATGCGTTTCTCTAGACCGACCTGTCTAACTACCTCTTCAATACGCTCTTTTGTGACGTTTTTATGCATACGCGCAAAATGCAGTAAGTTTTTATAGCCCGTCATAAATTTATACATTTCCGGGTTTTCTACAATTACGCCAATCTTACTAATCGCTTCTTCATAATTCTCCTGTAAGGAAAGGCCATCTACAATGACTTTCCCCTCTGTTGGATGCATAAGCCCTGTCATCATACGAATTGTCGTCGTTTTCCCGGCACCATTTGGTCCTAAAAATCCAGTAATTTGACCTGGATATAAATCGATATTCAGTTGCTGAATTAATTGCTTACCACGAATGGTTTTTGATAAATTTTGCAATTGAACTATTGGTTGTGTTGTCATTAATTTCATCCTTTCTTATAATAAGTTTTCATCCATTGCACAGCATCTTTATTCGTAACATCTCGAATCGTCTCTACTTCCTCATGTGCAATAATCGAACCATTTTGCAGTAAAATAATTTGATCTAAAATAGGTTCTACCTCATATAACTCATGCGTTGATAACAATATTGTTTGGTTTTCAATATCTGTAAATTGAATTAAGCCTTTAATAAGCTGTTCACGAACAATTGGATCTAAACCAGAAAATGGCTCATCCATTAAATAAAAGGGTACTTCTCGCCCAAGAGTTGCGGCCATTTTCATCCGACCACGGTTCCCCTTTGATAATTCCCGTAGCTTCATATTTTTATCAACGTTTAAAAACTCTGCAACGATACATGCCTTATCATACGAAAAATCTTCGAATTGAGAGGCATAGTGCTGAAAAAGCTGCTCACCTGTGTAAAAATCAAAAAATAAATCAATATCTGGTAAATAAGCAATCTGATCAGCATTTCTGCGTGTTACAGGCGTTCCATTTAGCAAGACCTCACCACTAGATGGATGTAATAAGCCTGCCAATACTTTTAAAAGTGTCGACTTGCCACTGCCATTTTCTCCAACAAGCCCAATGATTCGGCCAACCGGAATGGAAAAAGACACATCTTGCAAAATCGGCTTTTTCATATAACGAAAAGAAACATTTGATAGCTGTAACATTTATTTCACCTCACGATTTTTTGTTAACACGACAAGCATCTCTTCCTTGGAAAATCCCAGTGCTTCAATAGATGTTAAAAAATTTTCAGCTAATTGGTTTTTCATATCTTCTCGTAAAAGTACAATCCGCTCTTCGTTGGTTGTAATAAATGTACCTTGACCTCGTTTCGTTTCCGTTATATTCATGGCTTCTAACTCCTTGTACACGCGTTGTACGGTATTTACATTAACACCTGTTTCAACTGCATATTCTCGAACAGAAGGAAGTCGATCCCCTAGCTCTAAATTGCCTTTCAAAATATCTCCACATATCCGATCTACAAGTTGGCTATATATGGGCTTATCACGTGAAAAGTCGATTGTCATCGTAAAACCACCTTTTCAAGCCACTTCGTCGCTACGATAAATAGAATGACGATCAAAATTATCATCACTACTTCCTCCACAACATAAAGCGGATTATAGATAATCTCAATAGTCGATACTTTTGCCTTTGGTAAATAGTGTGCCAACCAATCTAATGGAATTTCAATATGATGAAAAATAGAAGCATATAGCTGGCTTTCAGTAAATTTATACCATAAATTCATACTGAAGAAAAAAGCACCCATCATAATAACAATGGCAAAGCGACCTATAAAATGCTTCATTTGGAGATAAAATGCTAAAAATAGTAGCAGTATGACAAACATTATCCATTGGAAAATGACTAAAATTCCTACAGAAAGTATTAGTGATAATACTATTTGTCCAAAATTGGCTACAAATTCATCTTTTACATTGTACATGGCTATACTAATAAAAAATAAATTGAAGATAGCATATCCAAATAGTGAAAAAATAACTTTTACACCCACAAGCTGTGTAATCGAGCTAGTGGAGTGTAGCCATATTTCTTTGACCTTTAAATCGTGTCGTATACTAGCTAAAAATTGTAATATCGAATAAAATCCGCCTAATACAATCACTAGCATTGTGAGTGCAAAAGATAGCTGATTTTCCGGCATTGTCAAGCCATCAACAAATCGCTTTATTAAATATGGAAGCACCAATGACAACATAATTCCTGCAAAAATCGCAACAAATAGCCATGTCCTAAAAAGCACCCATTCTTTTTTGAATAACCCTGCCAATTTTTTCAATGCAAACACCTCGTGTTATAGTGTACTAGTTGAATATTACACTATGACTTTTAAGTTTGCAAGTATTAAATGCAAAAAAAGGAAGATCCTTTTTCATAAAGGACCCTTCCTTGATTAAGTTCATTTTATAAAATCTTTGATCTAGCATTCGGAATGTTACTAGTCCATTCAATAAACAGGCGGCTCATTCAAGCTAACCTCCTCGTTGTGGGACTAGTCAAAGCCTAGTGTTTTTATGGGTACAAAAAATTTCGCAAAGGACAAACAATTCACTCCCAAAATATGGTCTTTTGGCAAACTGTTTGCCCTGAAAAAAATGGAGGGTAAGCAACGGGTTTGCCCGGGCAAACTCCAAAACTAGAGTTTTGGCTTGGTAGGAGATTCCTACGACCTTTACAAATATATAGCTACTTATTTTTGCAAAATAAGTAGCTATATTTGTTGGGAACTGAGTATTGAAGAACTGAAAGTAGTGCACTTTAAAATGCAGAAGGATTTGAAACCAATAAAATATCCAATAGGAAGTTTCAATACAAAAAGCACATCCACGATAGGATGTGCTTTTTGTTGCGCCTCATGGTGAGGTTAACGTTCATTTACTTATTTAAATTATTTTTCGAAAAGTGGTTGTTAAAAAGAAGATGAAAAGTTCTTTATATAGTGTTGGCTAACACTGTATAAAAAATAAAAACAAACGGGGGAAATTAATATGACACAATATCGATATTTAACAAAGGTTATTACAGTAACACGAGATGATTTGGATAAAATGTTTACAGCACAAACAGTAGCTAAAGAGCATATCCGCAAAGAGGATGCTGATTCAAACGCAATACAAGCAAGTCTATCGTCTGTAGCAGGTATCCTTGGATTAGTATTTACAGTGGCTACAAAATTTAGTGTAGCAGCTGGTATCGCTTCAGTTATTCTTTCTCTTACTTCGACACTTAAGGCATCTATTCTACCACGTCTTGTAGATGGTACAGATTATATGATTATCTTACGAGAAGACATGAGAGTTAAAGGGTGGAAAAAGGTTGACGTTGAAATGCCTTATTACGAGTTGTATGACAATCCGACAGGTAAAACGTATTTCACTTTTATCGCAGGTGAAGGTCTTGTCAAAAAGTCTTATAAATAATAATATGATTTAAAAAATGCCCCTCTTTTACCTTCACACTTAAAGGGGGGCATTTCTATTATTTATTATCTTTCTCTTTTTTTATCAAACTTTCTATAAGTTTGTAGAAATCGCTATTACTCATTTCGTAGTTAATGTAATATCCTACATCTTCATCTTTAGTGGTAAAAATGATTGTTTTGCCGTTGCCGTTTAAATATAAGTTATAAATATCATCTTTCGTTGATGTTGTTAGCAAATATCCAGAATCAAATGGTAAATCTTTTTTTGAAGTGCGATGTAATTTTAAATTCTTTAATGCTTGCACGATAGTGTCTTTGTCTTCTTTTTCAAAAGTGTATTCAAGTTTTGTGTCATCTACATCTTTTACTCTTATAGAATCAACTGCATTGTAATCTAAAGTGGTTAGGATATCGGTAACTGATTTTTCTTTATATTTGTTGTATTGAAAGATTGAAAATGCAATTCCTACTACCATGATAACACCAATGGTGATAAGTATTTTTTTCATTGGATTTATACAACTCCATCCCTTTGATTTTTTATAAGTTTATGATATTGGAAGAAAGTTTTAAACTCTTTTAAACAAGTAAGAACATCTAGAAATGCTCTAGAGGCTTTTATTCATGCTGCGATGTTGGCCATGTGGTGAGGCAAGCAACGGCAGTATGGGTACTCCCCAAAAACTTCGATTTTGACTTGGAGAAATTAATAAAGAGGATAAACAATATGGGATCTCGCCAGATTTATGCGGATTTACAACATTAAGCAAAGAAATGTCCCCAAATGAAGGTTGGTAACATTTCAACTCAAATACAAATCGCTGCAAGAAAGTCACTAGTTTTGAGTGTCATTTGTAAAAATCGTAACAGTGACAAACCAATCATATTCCTATTTCCCACATTTTCTCCGTTACTTTTTCGACTCTGCTATCTATACCCGTCCCATTAAATTTCGGTAGCTTCAGCTCACTGACGATTTTTCCGTCGCGCATAAACATTATACGCTCCGCCCTTGCTGCAACCTTTGCGTCGTGAGTGACAAGCATAATCGCCGTACCGTCTGCGTTGATTTCGGAAAATATGTCCATAATCTCCTGTGCTGATTTGGAGTTAAGTGCACCCGTAGGCTCATCACCGAAGATGATTTTCGGGCTATTCAAAAGTGCTCGACAGATACCCGCACGCTGTAGCTGTCCACCCGAAACTTGTGTAATATCGCGTTGTTCAAGTTCCGCAATGCCTACCCTCTTCATAAGTACTCGTGCTTTTTCTGAAATTCTTGCAACGTTCTTTCTGTTGTCGCGCATTATAGGAAGAATAATATTATCAAGAATATTCAGGGTTTTCAACATAGTTGGCTGTTGAAAAACGAAGCCCATTTTTGTTCGTCGTATATCCGAAAGCTCAATCTCTCCCACTAACGATAAATCACTACCATCAAAAACAATCTTTCCGCCATCAACGCTATCCATGCCGCTTAGGGCAAACATTAGTGTTGATTTTCCCGAGCCAGATGGTCCCATTACCGCAATAAACTCACCTTCGCTTATTTCAACGGACGCTCCGTCGAGAACATTGTGCTTTTCATAACCTTCGCCAAAAGATTTTACAATATGTTCTCCAATAATAATGTTCTTCATAAGCTACTCCTTTATATTTTCGGATATTTTTATTTTTCCTGCACCCGATGTGCCGATGATTGTTGCGATAAGCACCGAGCATACCATCATGAGTGGACAAAGCACATATGCCGAAAGTAGATTGACCGAAAACTTAAACGACGACGCCCCAAACGAGGTGATTACTGCACCCGCAAGTCCCTCTCCAAGAGTGTTTGCCAGAAGCGTACCGATAACGATTCCGATTATTAAAATGAATACCGATCGCGAACCATATTGCACTGTTATATCCGAGTTTGTAAAACCTAACGCTTTCATTACGGCAATGGAATATCTGTCTTTTGCGACAAGCATCTTCATAAATAATAATGTAACCAGTATTATTATCACGAGCGCAACGACAATTGCGGCAATGGAAGCCTTGCCGACCGATTTTATTGTCGCGCCGAATGTTTGTGTAACAAATTGTTCAATGTTGGAAATCTTCGCAAAAGCAAATCTATCCGTATATTCCGAAATTTTTTCATCGACAAGAGATTGATTTGAAAGGCTCGCACAAATAACACTCCACATGATGTCTGCCGAATTGTCGGTAAAAACAGCCTTTGCGGTTTTTCCACCATTCGTAATGTCGGAATAAATGCCACTTACCGTGAGCTCTCTCTCCTTCCCTTTCATCACAATCGTTATGACATCACCAACCTTTTTGCCCATCTCATCGGCATTCAAAGTCGAAAGTGCAATTTCATCCTCTACGGTTGGTGCCCTACCCTCGGAATATTCGATAGGGAATATTGAATGGTCGCCGAGTTCAATTTTTATATTTTCCTCCAATCCGTCTTCTGTTTTTGTTTTGAATGTTTTTGTTGTAAGAATGGCATATTTCGAAATGGAACTGTCACTGCTCATAGACTTTAAAACTTCAGCGCCTTTTTTAGAGATATGATCAGTCTGCTGTATATCAATGCGTATATCGTAGTTTCCAATACCCATATATTTAATGAAGCTTGTTGAGGAAATCGTGTTGTATAGATTCTGAGGAACAATAATGATAAATACTGAGATCACAATCACTGCAAGCATTGTGGCGTAAAGTCTTTTCCTTGCTAGAACATCTTTAATACCGAGAAAAACATTCGTGTTAAGCAGCTTATTTCTGTTTAGGCAAAAACTCTTTGCGCCTGTGTTTTTTTCCTGTGACGTGCCAAAGCGTATTGCCTCTGCAGCTGATATTTTTCTAAAACGTCTCAGCACTCCGTTTACATAGGCAATCATCGCCAGGAATACAAGCAATACGCCAGTTATTCCTAATAACGACGCAAAAGAAGCGTTTTCACTTTCCCCCATATAAAGCCGTATATTTTTAAGAAGCACGTCTTTAAACAACAACGAAAGTGCAAAACCAAGAATACTTCCTCCCGCCGCAATAGCTGTGTACTTCGCAAGATAAATCTTTTTAATGTCGGAAAGACGTAGCCCTATTGCCTTCATAACGCCAATTTCACGGTAGTCATCTTCAATTTTCGCTAGCAGCGTAAAGCGGATGCACATAAATGCGATCGCAACGACAAGTACGCTGACAAGAAGTATGACTGCAATCATCATTCCATCAGAAAGTGCGTTAAGTGTTTTGAAAAGTGGATATGTAATCGTTGGTCCATTCGCTTCAAGTCCTGCGGAGGCATAGGCAGTTTCAAATGCGCCGAGTGCCGACAAATCCTTTAATCTAAACTCAATCAAATATTCCGTACTTCCGAGGCTTTTAATTTCAGCGAAATCATTTTCACTGACAAGAAATCTTTTGGAGGAGGACAGCATGGAATTCATCTGTGAATCTCGGAGAAATCCCGCAACAGTAAATTCCTTCCCTCCTATTACTGCCTTGTCACCGACCTGTAAATTGTTCTCCTTCATATAGTTAATTGGCACATAAAGCTCGCCATCGGATACGTTTATGATGTTTCCGTCAAGATCAAGTAGATAATCAAATTTTTCACTCTGTATGCTGAACCCGTTATCTTGAACATTATTCGCAAGTGAACGCTCACCTAAAATAAGTTGCGCACCGTCCATATTGAGAAACTCTAGCACTTGAAATTCATCGACATTGCTGTTCTGCTCTGCGAAATTCGTAAGCCGTGCAGTATCAAGATTACCCGAATGCATTTGCATAAAATGCGGAGTTTTCGCCTGATTCATCAGTGTATCGATTGCACCTGAAAGATTGACGATAAGTATCGCTGATAATGAAACAAGCATAGCCGCCACAGCGACAAATATCGTTGTTGTCAACGTTATCAATTTACTGTTCGACATATCATTACGGATTATTCTGTAATACATAAGTCACCCCTATTTTCAAACTATTAACCGATTTTAAGATGTACAGCATTTGAAGTAACACTTAACAAAATATCTAGCCAAAACGACGGAACCTTGCTTCCTATTGCTGAAATCTGCTGTCCTGACCGTAGCAGAAAGAATAATCTCTTTTAATTAACCATCTTCATTTCCAATTCTTCCACTCTCATCTCCGCTGCCAAACAGTTTCATCATGTACATAAGACTTCCGCTTTCAACACCGAGCAATCTTTCTACGTTGAATACAAAAGCAGGAATACGTGAAGCACGCTCTTCCTTGGACATTTCAACCAGATCATCATCAAAAACGGTATTCGTATAGGCCACAACCATTTCCATGGATTCATATGGATACGGCGTACTGAATAGCCCCAGTTCGATACCCTCACGGATTATTTCCGTCAAGATTGGCGGAAGGCCGTTTATGATAACCTTTTGTATTTTCCGATGCATAAGTGCGTTTTGGGGCTTATGTATATGATCAATAATTTCCTTGCCGTTTCCGTCACTTATATTTAGTGCCATGACAACACGGACAATACGCTCGTTAATGGGAATGCTCTTATCTGCGGCAATTGCCTTAGCAGCCCCTAAAATTTGGGCATTATATCGCTCAATTAGCGCATCCATAATATCCTCTTTCGACTTGAAATGATAATACAATGTTCCTCGCGCAATTCCGACCTTTTCGAGAATATCATTTGTACTTGTACCATCAAAGCCCTTCTGACCGAACAGCTCATCCGCTGCATCA
This sequence comes from Lysinibacillus xylanilyticus, assembly GCF_001708185.1. Taxonomy (GTDB): domain Bacteria; phylum Bacillota; class Bacilli; order Bacillales_A; family Planococcaceae; genus Lysinibacillus; species Lysinibacillus xylanilyticus_A. Next base: position 58,120 of record NZ_MDDN01000009.1, read on the forward strand.
AGTATTTCGTTTCTGCGCTCCATCGCTTCTTTTCTCATTTTTATTCCTCCTTATAGACCGACTGTCTGTCTGTTTATAAAAATCATAACATTTTACAATTAATTGTCAATACAATATGCTAATTTTTGTAAAAGATGAATTACAAACTCTAATTCAAGTAAGGTGGCCGCCGCTTCGCTTTCGTCTTTAATGAAAAACGAAGGTAAAAATCTCCTTTCATAGATAATTAGTGATAGAATCATATGTAAGTTTATCGTTAAGAGGGGAAATCAATGATGTCAGAAGTAAAAAAAATAGATTACACAATGGGAAAAAAGATACGCGAAAGTTTACAGGCGGATTGCCAAAGCTGTTTCGGCCTTTGTTGCACGGCTTTAAATATTGCTGCCTCTAGCGACTTCGCGATTAATAAGGCAGCTGGGACACCATGCCCGAATCTACAATCGGATTTTAGCTGTCAAATTCATAGTAAACTTCGAGATCAAGGGTTTAAAGGATGTACAGTTTTTGATTGTTTAGGAGCAGGTCAAAAGGTTTCACAAACTACATTCCATGGGCAAGACTGGCGACAATCCCCTGAAATTTCTGAGAAAATGTTTCATGTCTTTCCTATTATGGAGCAGTTATATGAAATGATTGCGTATGTAGCAGAGGCTTTATCCCACAAGGTTGATTCATCTCTATTTAACAAGCTACGTTTGCAATTAGAACAACTACAGCGTGCAACAGAGCTGGAAGCAGATGCATTATTAGCAATAGATATTCCTAATTATCGACTGCCGGTGAACATTTTACTATTAGAAACAAGTGAGCAAATTCGCCAAAGTCTTATCGTAAAGATGAAGGAGAAAAACGCTCGCAAGTATGACAATAGAGGGGTCGATTGGATGGGGAAGAATTTAAAGAGGAAGGATTTAAGAGCAACTAATCTTAGAGGAGCTTATTTAATTGCTGCTAATTTTGAAAATGCAGATTTAAGAGGTGTTGATTTTATTGGTGCGGATTTACGTGATGCCAATTTACGTGGCGCAGACCTTTCAACAAGTATGTTTTTAACCCAAATGCAACTTAATTCAGCTCAAGGCAATCATCAAACAAAATTACCCTCCCACCTGAAACGTCCGTCTCATTGGGATCACTAATAAAAACAGGGCAGATGAAAATACCTTCATCTGCCCTTCTATTTATTTTTGTTTCTTTTTAAAGATGATCGTAACTACAACTAGTACAAGTAAAATCGCTTGTCCAATCATTGTCTCTACAGTTGGGTAAAAACCAATGAAGCTGATAACCGGTAAGCCATCTACAACTGTTGTTGAAACTGCATCCCTCAGCTGCAACGTATGCAGACTGACACCAATAATTTTAAAGGCCAGTACATAAATTAACACCGTTGCCACTGCGAAAAATTTATGAACTGGTATTTTTCCACTTGCTTTAAATAACACAAATGCAAAAATCGTTAATACTAGGAGTGCTACTACGATACCTAGTACAAATTGCGATGTCTCCATTTTAGGTGCAATTCCTGCATAGAAGACAAGTGTTTCTGCCCCTTCACGGAAGACAGATAGGAAGCTAATTGCGGCCATGGCAAACACTGAACCACTGGAGATCGCATTGCCCATTTGTTTAGAAATATAGCGATTCCAGCTTGCCACACTTGATTTACTGTGGAGCCATATCCCAACTCCTACCATCATTGCAGCAGCTAGTAAGCCAATATAGCCTTCCATCAGCTCTCGGTTTGTATCAACTGTCGGAGAATTTAAAATTGTCGACATTAATATAGCCGCTACCGCTGATAACAGAATCCCTACAAATGCACCGATATAGATCCATTTGCGCATTGGCTTTTGTCCTGATTTCTCTAAGAATGAAACTAATGCCAAAATAATTAGCAATGCCTCCAAGCCTTCACGCAATAAGATAAGCGCTGAATCCCAAAAAGTATAATCTGAATCAGCTTGAATTAACTCTATTTCAGTGCGGAAATTATCTAATTTACTTTTAATAGCTTCTTTATCGACTGTTGATTTTAATAAATCACTAGCGATAATCGGCATATCACTTTCAATTTTAGTATATAGGCTACCGTTACGAGTCGAAATCTCAATTTCTACACTTGGCCATATTGTAATGAATTCAAGAATTTTATCAGAGGCAGCTTTATAATCACCTGCATCGATAAAATCGTTCGCCTCATCAATATAGGCAATTAATGTAGATAACGAATATTCTCCTTCGACCGCTTTCGCTGTTTCCTTACCAGCTACAAAATCCTCAATTGTTTGTTTTAACTCTGCAAATTGGGACTTCATAAGAGCTACATCAGGCTCTTCAGCGGAAATGGAAATGCGTAAAAACGCCATTTGTGTTTCAATTTGCCCGTACATCGCAATACTTTGCTCACGCACAGGTCTTTCATTTTTATTCCATTTGATATTAAAGTCTTTATAGGCTTCATCGATGGCAGCAATGTCCCCACTGGCTAATGCTTTTTCAAAGTCCGCCATGACGGGTTTAAACTTTTGTCCAAATTCTGCACGTTGCGCCGCTTCATCCACAGGGTTTTCAAGCTCTTCGAGGGCACGTAAAGCATTTGACAAAGCGGAAAGTGCCTCTAAACGTTCATCCTTTGAAGTAGCTTCAACTGCTTGTGCAAGAAGTTCATCCACTTTTTCTTTTGCTTCTGTCTGTTCAGATGTCACGGATGACCAATCTTTAGTAAACTGTTCAAGTGCCTGTTTTGCTTCGGCTTCTTTGTCTTGCTTCGTATTCATCAGTGCATCACTAATCGAGATGTACAAATGACTATAAGATTGCGCTGCCTGCACTGGTACAGCAAGTGCAAATAACAAGCATAATATTAAACTACAGCGCGTTAAAAAGTGCTTCACCTAAATAACTCCCCTTTTGTACACCAGGGAAGCAAGCAAACACTGCACTGCCTCGATGGGTAATGTACTCATTCATTTTATCCATACGCCCTAAACTATTTTGCACTGTTGTAAATTGGGCCGGGTCTTTTTGAAAAGATATGAACATAAGCCCCGCATCATGCGCGCCAGTATTCGTCATCACACCGGATGCATAAGAGTATGAGCGACGTAACATACGCGCACCCGATTTACGAGCCAAATGCACATGAGATGTATCTGGCATAATATACTCGCCATTACTATCCTTCGCTTCTACGTCGAAATCATCAAACTCTTTCTTTTTACCAAACGGTGCCCCACTATCGCGATAACGACCAAATGTTGCTTCCTGATCTTTTAAAGATGTGCGATCCCATGTTTCAAGATGCATTTGAACTTTACGAGCAACTAAATAAGAGCCACCTTTTAACCAACCTTTATCGACCCAAACCACTTTATTTAGATCTTTTTCATCAGTAGGATTGCCCGTACCGTCCTTGAACGCAAATAAATTTCGAGGTGTTCCTCCGCCAGTTGGGAAAGAGTTGAATCCTGCCTGTGACCATTTAATCTCTACTTTACCAGAAGCTGCACGTACTAAATTACGTACTGCATGAAACGCCACTTGTGGGTCATCTGCACATGCTTGAATACAAATATCTCCACCTGTGTATTCTTTTTGTAGCTGATCTTTTGGGAAATGTGGTAAATCATTTAATTCAGCTGGCTTTAAGTGCTGGATACCAAGCTTTTCGAAAAGAGATGGACCAACCCCTATAGTTATGGAGAGATTTGAGGCGTTTAATCCTTCAGCTTCACCCGTATCTCCTGTTGGAACTCTAGTATTTGTTGTTAAATCTACCATTAATTCACCATTCATTAAACGTACAACAAGAGGTGTCCATTGTTTGAACAACTCTTGTAGTTCCTTCTTTGATGTGAATAAAACATCTAAAGAAGCAAAATAAATATTCGTTTGAACGGGTGTAACAATGCCAGATTGATGTTTTCCATAGAAATCAACTTTATTACGTGCTGTCGTGCTATCCGCAACAGGCTCAAACACATCATAGCCCATTGCTTTCATAACACCACCTAAGCCTGAAGCACCGATTGCTACACCTGCTGCCCCGATGCCAGTTAGCTTTAACATGTCACGTCTAGATATTTTTTTATTGATCCATTTTCCATCATTTGACTCTGTCATTTATTATCACTCCAAAATAATCCCCATTTGACTTAATGGTTCTCCTAGTTGATTAACTGCTGCTGCAAGTGCTTTTGTGTTTTCTTCCGTTAATTCCTCGTAAGAAACATATCCACCTTCAGCTGTTGCGTGCTGTGCCAATAAATCATCCACTGCTTTGAATTTTTCATCTAATGTTGCGACTAATTCTTTATCTTTTGCTTCTAATTTCGGACGTAAGATTTCAAAGATTTTTTCTGCACCTTCAATATTTGCTTTAAAGTCGTAAAGGTCAGTGTGAGAATAGATTTCCTCTTCACCAGTGATTTTAGATGTTGATACTTCATTTAATAAATCAACAGCACCTGTAATCATTAAATCTGGTGTTACTTCAACAGTTTGAACTAATGCGTGAAGTTCTTTTGCATCGGCTAATAGTTGATCTGCTACCTTCTCGTAACCTGCAGTTTTATTTTCAACCCAAAGTGCATGTTCAAGCTTATGATAACCTGTCCACTCTTCCTCGCCCTTACCTTCTTCTTGGATATCGGCTAAACGACCATCGATTCGTGGGTCAAGGTCTCCAAAGCTTTCTGCGATTGGCTCTGAACGCTCAAAATACATACGAGCTGGTGCATAGGCTGCTTTTGCCCCTTCAATATCGCCAGCTTTAACTAGGTTTACAAATTTCTCTGTTTCTAGTAAAAATTGATCCATTTGTTCTAAAGCAAATTGTTTATAGGCTGCTAGTTCAGCTGTAAGATCAGCCTCTTTTGTTTGTTCTGCTTTATCTGCTTGCTCCGTTGCGGGCTTATCTTCTTTTTTTGTTTCTTCTGTATTACCACAGCCAGTCATTAGAATGCCACCTGCAACTAATACTGACAATATTGATGTTTTTTTCATGCTAAGTACCTACTTCCGAAATAGTTTATATTGAGAATGATAATGATTATCATACTCTATTGCAAGAAATATTTTTATTTAAAGAAAAAAACGTCATTTTCTAGTTTATATATTAATATAACTAGAAAAATAACGTATTTCCCACAATATAACGATTCTAATCTACGAAATTTTTGTTATTTTCATATTTTCCATATAAGAAATAATAAAGGACAATTGACAGTAAAATTACGAATACCATCGCAAAGAAAATCGCACTGTATCCCATCGTTGGAACGAAGAACCCTAAGAAATAAGGACCAACACCTAAACCTAAATCATATAAAATAAAATAGGTCGATGTCGCAAGTCCTAATCGCTCATTTGGTGTAACCTTAATAGCTATTGCTTGCGCTACAGAATTGAAGTTACCATAACCAATACCGATGCAAGCAGCAGCTAGTAAAAATACAACACTACTTGTAGCCGAGCTAAAGGCATACATACCGATTGCAAAAATAACTAAACACGGATAAACAACAATATTCGCGCCTCTTGAGTCTAGAAGCTTTCCTGTAAATGGACGTGTCGCTAGAATCACTATTGCATAAATAATAAAGAAATAACTTCCCGCTGAGACTAAATCAAGCTCTTTCGCATAAAACGTCATAAATGACATAACCCCAGAGTAAGCAAAACCGATAACTAACCCCACCAAAGCAATTGGCACAGCACGCATTTCGATAAAATTGCTTAGCTTAAAGCTTGTTTTTTCTACCATTTCTTTCGCTTTCTTCGGTACGTCAGGAACTGTCACGATAAAATACATCAAAAAGCAAATTATAGCTAATACTGAATCGACTGCAAAAATCATACGAAAATCTTCAAACAGTTGTGTTAAAAGAATACCTACAAACGGTCCAATAGCAGTTGCTAAGATGGCACTTAAACTGTAATAACCAATACCTTCACCACGTCGATTAGACGGTAAAATTTGTGCAATAATTGTTCCAGTTGCCGTACTCGCCAAGCCAAGTGCAATTCCTTGTACTAAACGATTGAGCATAAGAAGTGTCAAATTTACCGCAAAAAAATATGACATCGTTGATAGCATAAACAATAATAATCCACAAAATAATGTTTTTTTACTACCCCAATCCCCAATGATTCGTCCTGCCCCAAGACGCCCGAATAATGTACCTATAATAAAAATACTCGATACAAGCCCTGCCGTACTAGTTGAAGCTCCAAAGTGCTCAACCGCATAGCCTGCAATCGTTACCATCAATAAAAAAAAGATCAAAGTAATGGTAAAGTTAATAAGTGAGACGATTAAGAAGTCTTTTGTCCATAGTCTATCTCTAGTTGTTTCCACTTCCATCTCTCCTACCGATTTATGTTTGCACAAATTTTCGCTAAAACTTGTGTCGCAATCTCTATCTCCTGCTTTGATACGCCTGCAAGTGCCTGTTCAAACAACGGTTTTAAATGCGCCTTTATTTCTAGCACAAGTTCTTCACCATAAGCCGTTAATTGTACAAGCTTTTCGCGCTTATCCCTACCCGCTACCGTTTCCACATAGCCAAGTTCTACAAGCTTGTGAACGAACCTTGTGACACTTGGCTTTTCAATTGACATATAATTCGCAATCTCCACGAATGAATGTCGCCCCTTATCATTAAGTAATCGAAGAACAGCCCATTGCGAGCTATATAGTTGATATTTCTCTAATTGCACATTCACTTGATTGATAAAAGGTCTGTACATTAAGCGATACTGATTAAAAAAATCCTGTTCAACCGTCACAGTTACCACTCCTTATAAATTAGTTAGCCTAGGTAACTATATACCTGAAATAGCGATTTGTCTAGTAGGAAATTAGCGAGGATTCCTTTAGTTTAGAGCCGCTATCGTTGTCGTTGGTCTTTTCGTCGCTTCGAGACTTTTATCCGTCGGTGCCGGGGTTCTTTCCGTCGTTCTGAGGGTTCTTTCCGTCGGTCGCTCCATTGTTTCCGTCGCCCCTTTTCTATCCGTCTCCTTGAGATTTTTATCCGTCGGGGCCGGCGTTCTTTCCGTCGCTCTGAGACTTCTTTCCGGCGATCGCTCCATTGTTTCCGTCGCCTGTATTTCTATCCGTCGATCACTCCATTGTTTCCGTCGCCTCTATTTCTATCCGTCTCCTTGCCTTTTCTTTCCGTCGGTGCCGGCGTTCTTTCCGTCGCTCTGAGACTTCTTTCCGTCGATCGCTCCATTGTTTCCGTCGCCTCTATTTCTATCCGTCTCCTTGCCTTTTCTTTCCGTCGTTGTCGCTATTCTTTCCGCCACTCCTTTTAACTAAAAAGCCGCAACTGTATTAAACGGAATCTGTTCGCCATTTTTATATAAATAAATATATTCATAATTAGCATCTTTCGTTAGTTTATAAATATGCTGCTTCATAACTTCGTCGTTTTGATTTTCAATTTCGTCAATGTTTATTACAATCGTATCTTCCTTACTCTTCACGCTGACTGTAACAGTTTCCTTTGTATTGATCACAATATACGAGCGCTTTTCACCATTATTTATCATTTGGGCATAATCTTCCATTCCAAGGTCATTTAAAGTTTCTTGTAAATCCTTTGGTACAGATTTTACTTTAGTAATTGCTAATGTTGAATTACATGCTGACAATACAATTATTGAACATAATAAGACGATTAATAATTTCTTCATGTACCATCACTCCTTATTTATCATATTCAATAAATATTCCGAAAAAGCCTTTCAAAATAAAAAAACAACCGAACAGCCAAAGCCATTCAGTCGTTTTTTCGTAATAAATATAAAAAATAAGGAGCACCGATACATGCTACGACAATACCAGCTGGCACTGTCGCACTGGCAATCGCTACGCGGCCAATCGTATCCGCCAGCATTAATAAACTTGCACCTATAAACAAGGTAAGCGGTAAAAAGAACTGGAAGCGTGGTCCGACAAGCTGTTTCGCAATATGTGGAGCCATTAGACCGATAAAGGCAATTCCCCCTGTAATTGAAACAGCAGCCGCAGCTAATGCAACAGCGACCACTAATAATTGCAAGCGCTCGCGAGCAATATTCATGCCTAAACCAACTGCCGTTTGTTCGTTCATCGCCAGTACATTTAACACATTGGCCTTATAAAAAATAAATGGAATGCCTAGCACCAGCCAAGGCAATAACGCCCAGAAAAACGGCCAATCCGTTCCCCACACATTGCCCGCGAGCCATTGCGCGATAAATTGCACATCACTACGCTCCGCTGAAGAAATTAACATCATCATCAATCCAGATAAGGCAGAGGCTACTCCCACTCCGACTAAAATTAGTTGGACTGGCTGTACACCCATATTGCGCTTATAGGCGAAAAAGTAGATACACAATGCTGTTAATAAAGCACTACCAAATCCGACAAGTGGTAATACATATGCAAAGTTAGGAAGATTACCATCTACAAGGAGATAAAAAAGCGTAATCCCAACACCCGCCCCAGCATTAATCCCAATAATACCGGGGTCCGCTAAGTCATTTCGGGTCACTCCCTGCAACACGGCACCCGCTAATGCTAATGCCATCCCTGCTGCTGCCAATACAAACAATCTTGGCAAACGAACAGAAAACAATACGAATGATTCTTTAAAGCTGCCGTCTCCCAACAAGATCGGTATGATGCGGTCAATAGAAACCGAAGCAGCTCCCATGGATATGCCCATCACAAAAATAACGATTGTCAACAATATCCATACAATTAACCATTTACGTTGTTTTTTTCGCCCGTCATTAAACAAGCTGACGACCTCCCTTCCGAACAAGAAGTAAGAAGAATGGAAGGCCGATAATGGAGATAATTGCAACTACCGGTGTTTCATATGGAGCATTAATCATTCTACCTGCGAAATCCGCTGTTACCATAAACCAACCACCGATAATAGCACTCATCGGTAAGACCAATCGATAGTCTGTCCCAACAATAGCACGCACAATATGCGGCACCATCAAACCAACAAATGCAAGATTCCCAACAAGGGCAACTGCAGAGCCTGCTAGTACAACAACTACAAACATCATAATTCCTTTAATTACTGTTGTATTTTGTCCTAACCCTACAGCAACTTCTTCGTTTAAACTTAAAATGGTTAGCTGACGACTAAATATAAACGCTACTATTAAGCCTATTATAATAAAAGGAACAATCATTAGCGCTTGCCATGTTGTGCCAATTAAACCACCACTCGTCCACATCGATACATCTTTTGAAATTTGAAATAATATTCCCGTACCATCTGCAATTGCTTGTAAAAGAGCAGATACAGCTGCACCGGCTAAGACAAGCTTTAACGGAGAAAAGCCATTCTTTGTAGAAGCACCAATACCATATACAATCATCATCCCGATTCCAGCACCTACGAAACAGGCAAAAATAAGCATCATATAAGAGGCATTGGGGATAAATGCCATTGTTAAAGCAAGTACAGCATTGGCACCCGCTGTTAGACCGAGGAGCCCAGGATCTGCTAATGGATTTCTTGTAACTCCTTGCATAATAGCACCAGCAACCGCAAGTGCACTGCCTACAAAAATAGCCGCAATGATACGTGGAAATCGAATTTCACGTAAAATCGTATAATGCTTGCCACCGCTTTGTCCGACAACAGCTTCATAAACATCTTGAATGCTAGTATTAGCCGCGCCAACACAAAGCGAGATCGTCACTGTCACTGCTAATAAGATCAGTGCAAACAGCGCCTGAAGCCAAAATGGGAATTGTCGAAACTTTGTCATTTGCCTTCGCTACTCTCTACTAAAAATTATTGTAAAAACTTCTCTTCAAAGAAATCTAATTGATACTCTAAAGTGATCGGATCATTAAAGTAAAATGCGTTGGCATTCACTTCAAATAATTGTCCTTTTTTCACCGCTTCTAAATCTTTAAACCACGCAGCATCTGTAAATGAATTATCTTGATCCTGGAACATACTAAAAATCACATAGTCTCCTGCATATTCACCTAAAACTTCTTGTGAAATTGCAAAATAACCTGGCTTCAAAGCATCTTGTTTCACTTTTTCAGGCATATTTAAGCCCATTGCTTGATATAAAATTTCTGTTCCACGACCCCAGTTATCACCATAAACATACAATTGCTTATTAAAGCTTTCTGCAACAGTAACGGTTGCATCTTCACCGATTTTTTCTTTAATTTTCGTACCTGTTTCTGCAGCACGCGTTTTAAAATCCTCAACCCACTCAGTAGCTTCTTTTTCTTTGTTAACGACCTTACCGATTTCAATGAATTGTTGTAAATAGTCGACTTTTCCGTAAGTAAATAATACCGTCGGAGCGATTTCTGCTAATTTATCCGCATTTTCAATACCACTTAAACCAATAATTAAATCCGGTTCTAGCTCAAGAATTTTTTCAATATCTGTATTCTCAACAACCACTGCATCTTTAATATCATCTTGGAAGTTTGGATTTTTCGCAGCCCATGAATCAACGCCAACGACATTTACTCCAAGTTGTAATAAATCCCCAACAAAAGAAGATAACACAACGACACGTTTAGGGTTAGCAGGTACTTCAATGGGACCTGTTTCAGATTGATACGTAATCGTTTCTGCTGATGATGCTTCTTTAGAGCCCTCATCTGTCTTCTCTTCTTTATTGCCGCACGCTGCAAGCACTAGTACAACCATCATAAACATTGGTAATAACCACTTTTTCATTAATTCATTCTCCTTCTACACCGTTTCTAGTAAGTTATATGTAATGCACATTGGCTTGTCTGTTCGTGGATCCTTGCCAATGACTGCATCAATATTAAACACTTTTTCTAATACTTCTGGTACAATCACTTCCTCTGCCGTACCAAACTTCACAAGCTTTCCTTGCGAAAGAGCAACAATATAATCTGAAAAACGAGCTGCTTGATTTAAATCATGTAGCACCATGACAATTGTGCGTCCTTCTTCTTCGTTTAACTTGTAAAGTAGTTCTAAAACTTCTAACTGATGGGCCATATCTAAATAGGTTGTTGGCTCATCTAAAAAAATAATAGCGGTCTCCTGTGCTAATGCCATCGCAATCCACACTCGTTGACGCTGTCCACCAGATAAGGCATCAACTGTATTTAACCGAAATTCATCCGTTTTAGTTACCTTTAAGGCCCAGTCAATCACGTCTTTATCCTTTTGTGATAAATTGCCGAAGCCTTTTTGATATGGAAATCGACCGTAAGATACAAGTTCTTCCACTGTTAAACCATGCGCACTTTCTGGACTTTGTGGCAATATAGCAAGCTCTTTCGCTAATTCCTTCGTTTTCATCTTGGAAATATTTTGACCGTCTAGAATGACTTGTCCACTCTCATGCTTCAAAATTCTTGTAATAGCTTTTAAAAGTGTAGATTTACCACAGCCATTAGAGCCGATTATCGTTGTAATTTTACCGTCTGGAATTTCCAGCGACAAATCATGCACAATCGTTTTGTTCTCATAGCCAATACGAATCGATTCAACTTGTAAACGCAAAATGTAACCTCTCTTTCTTTTTACTTCTTTCCATGCTATGATACTCACAACTAACAATGATAATCATTATCACTAGATTAGTCTAGTAATCAGATCAAGTTTTGTCAAATACTTTTTTAATATTTTTCTAAGGATGTGCGAGAAAATGCAACATATATATGATGTGACAATTATTGGTGGTGGGCCTGCTGGTCTATATAGTGCCTTTTATAGTGGTTTACGAGGATTAAAAACGAAATTAATCGAGAGTCAACAACAGCTTGGAGGTAAAGTATTGCTTTATCCAGAAAAGCTAATTTGGGATATTGGTGGTCACCCTCCTGTGTTAGGCGAACAATTTGTACAACAATTAATTGCGCAAGCTAAAACGTTTGATCCAACTATTTTAACAGACACAAAAATCGATTTCATAGAGCGTCAAGACGATATTTTTATACTTCATAGTGCCCAAGGTGATCAGCATTACTCTAAAACTGTTCTTATAGCCGTTGGTGGTGGAATCATCAACCCTCAAAAGCTTACTCTGGATGGCGCAGAAAAATACGAAATGACCAATTTGCATTATACCGTGCAATCCTATCAACGTTTTGTGGACAAGGAAGTTATTATTTCGGGAGGCGGAAATGCGGCGATTGACTGGGCAGTTGAGCTTAATCGTATCGCTAAAAACGTTACTGTTGTTTATCGCAAAGATAAGTTATCTGCCCACGAAGCCACAATTCAAGAAGCTTCGGATGCCGGTGTCCAAATTGAATGCAATACAACTATTACGAAACTAACTGCGAATGCTGACAAAACGGCTATTCAATTAGTAACGTGCGAAAACTCAAAAACGAAGCAAAGCTATACACGTCAAATTGATGAAGTCATTGTAAGTCATGGTTATAACCGCGAAGCATCATTAGAATTTGATCAAGCGATCACCATTCCTAAAAAAGATGATTACTATTTCGAAGGCACAGCTACAGGAGAAACCGCACAGCCTGGAATTTTTGCAGCAGGTGATATTTTAGCATTTGAAGGGAAAATTCATCTTCTCCTAGGAACCTTCCAAGATGCAGCCAATGCCGTGAACTCCATCAAAACATTTTTAGAGCCTACTGCCTATCGCCATGGCATCGTTTCATCACATAACGAGGCATTTAAAGAGAAAAATCGCTCTATTATTGAAAAGCACCTTATACAAGTAAAATAAACACAAAAACCTTTGCGCTAGTAGCAAATTAGGTTGCTGTCTTCTTTCAATCTAAAGAAGAGGCTGGGACAAAAAGAAAAAATGTTAGACTGATTGCATCGGTCTAACATTTTTTTGATTTAGGAAGGAACACTCTACTCATTGAAGCGAAAAAGTTATTATCTATTTTCTCTATTTTTCAAAATAATCGAGTTCTGTCCCGGCCTCTTTATTACTATTCGTCTATAATCTAGAAAAACTACCTAAATAAACTTAAAAAATATCCCATTTGCCTGATCATATTTACTCCGTTTGTTATGGTTCCGGCATGGCCCATAAGCGTATTGAGATGCTGTGGTAATCTTCCTACTCTAGAGGTTTGAGGTTGTTGATATGGATAATAAAAGGGCTGCACGAATCTACCTTGAGAAGGGCCATAGCCTTGTCGATATCTTGGTTGGATTGGTCCCCTTCTAGGATTTGGCGGAAAATACGGCATTCATTCACCCCCTAACAAATAACTTTTAAATAGTATATGTTGGTATTTTTTCGATACTTAGACTTTCACAGATGTTTGTGAAAAGAACATCCTATATATGACATTAAAAAGCCCCGAAATCTAGTAATTTATTCTATCTCTCGGAGCCTAAAATAGCGCACTGGCAAGCGGATTTGATCTCTTACAGGAACCATACTATTTTTTATTTCATATTATAGAAAAAGACGATTAAAGAAGGGATTCCTATTCAAAATTCTAAATATCTAGAGTTTCTGTCCAAATTTGGTGTTGGTGGTGCGCATCCTGGTGGTATTAATCTAACAAAGGAAATATTCAAGACTGAGAACATTAGTAAAACTTCTCACATTTTAGATGTAGGGTGTGGTACAGGTCAAACCGCTGCCTATTTGGCTGACAAATATAAATCAAAAGTAACTGGTATAGATAGCAATTCCATAATGGTTGCAAAAGCAAAAAGGAGAATGAAAAAAAAACGCCTACCAGTAGAAATATACCCATGTTCTATAGAACAAATGCCTTTTCCGGATCATACATTTGATGTCATTATTTCCGAATCAGTTCTTTCTTTTGTCAATAAACCTAGTGCCTTAAAAGAAATCTTTCGTGTATTAAAGAATGGCGGTCGTTTTATCGCCATTGAATTTACTATTACTCAACCACTTGAAGCGAAGGTTGAAAAGGAAATCCAACAGTTTTATGGATTTGATTCTTTCTCAATGAAAAAGGATTGGATCGCTTTGTTTCAACAAGCTGGCTTTAAAAATATTCGTATTCAAAAAAACAAATCTATCTCATCGGTACCTGAATTTCATTACTCGGAGGATATTGAACCTGAACTTTATGAGGTAATGGATAAACATATGGATATGAACTTAAAGTATGAAGGGATTTTAGACTATAGAATTTATTCATGTACCAAATAGTTAAACAAATAAATGTACAAAACCAGCAGCCAATTGCTGGTTTTTTTCTTATCGAGCACACCATAAAATGACACCTGTCATAAAGAACCTTTGACTCGTGTGAATGTTTTTTTCCTTTGATTTTCCATATGATTGTAGTAAGAAAACAAAGAAAGAGTGATTTGAAACATGCAAAATAATCAAAGACTACCATTAATCGATATATTACGAGGTTTTGCTGTATTAGGGACGCTTGGTACAAATATTTGGATTTTTGCTTACCTTGGGGATCCATCATCTATTATGACCAGTAATTATTCAGGCTGGTGGTCATTTAATGACTTTTTACGAATGTTCGTTTTATTTTTAGTAAACGGCAAGCTACTTGGTTTGTTAACAATTATGTTTGGGGTTGGTCTGGAATTAAAATATCAGCAATCCATGCGACAAGGAAATGCTTGGCCAGGTATGTATATTTGGACACTGTTATTTTTATTTACGGAAGGGCTTATCCACTTTACCTTAGTCATGGAATACGATATTTTAATGAGCTATGCTGTGACAGGGGTCATCGTTGCCTTTATCGTCAAAATTGGTGATAAAGCGATTAATCGTTGTTTATATGTGTTCGGCGGCTTTCATGCCATGATGATTCTTTTACTTTTATACAGTACATTGCAAGGTGCCAATGCACTTTATGAAAGCGATTCAGTTGTTTCGCTTTATCAACACGGTACTTGGTTTGAACAAATACAATATCGCTTAGCAAATTTTCTCTACTATAGAACGGAAGCAATCTTTATTATTCCAATGAACATCTTTTTATTTTTACTTGGTGTGAAATTTATGCGTAACGGTGTCTTTTCTCAAAGTGAACAGGGTCGCAAGGTACGAAAAAAGCTTTTATTAATTGGGATTTATATGGGGATACCATTGAATCTTCTTATTTTTATTCCAGGAGGAACTTTTGATTTTCCAGTTCGCTATTTATTTGCACCAATCCTATCAATTGGTTATATTGGTATTTTAGGTAAACTGATAGAATACAAGAAGGTAGATTGGTTATGGAAGAAGCTTGGAGACGTCGGTAAAATGTCCTTAAGCTGCTATGTCCTTCAAAATATAATGGCATCGATCATTTTCTACGGCTGGGGTTTAGGTTTAGGAGGAAAGCTAAATAGCATTGAGATTATTGCCATTTGGATGACGATTTCCCTGCTACAAATTTTTATCGCCAAACTGTGCATAAAACACTTTCATTTTGGACCATTAGAATGGATTCGTAAAAATACTATTCAAGCTATTACACGTAAATAATCAAAAGGGCTGGTGTAGCATATAAAAATTTACCCAAGAGATCAAGCAAAGCATTATCTAATTATCGATGTAGTATCGCTCATTTTTTTATTCACCATGGTATTAGGGTCAAATTCTCAATTACCATTATTAGCTAAAACAATAATCCTACTGTTATTTTTAGTAGCGTTCTATATTGCTTTATGGTTTAAAGATTGGCGTTTACTTGTAGCTTCTTTAATAGGCTTTACTCTTATTATCATACTAGGTATTTATGAAGGATCTTCTATGTTGATTTTTGGATTTACATTTGCTGATTTACTTGGAAGAGCTAAAACGAAGTGGCATATTGCAGTAGGCATGATGGCAATTGCCCTTATGTTTTTAATCGTTATTTTGTTTGAATCCGAAACATCTTTCCAATTAGAGACCGAAGCTTTAATACCTATAATGATCATTCAGCTACTATTTCCAATGTTAATCTATTATGTGGAAAAATCCAAAAAATTACAATCGGAATTAACAGAGGTCAATACGCAGTTAGTTCAGCAAGAAGAAAGACAACGTATTGCCAGAGACCTCCACGATACGCTTGGTCATACATTGACAATGATTAAAATAAAAACAGAACTAACATCAAAATTAGTCGATAAAGATACGATGCGTGTAAAAGATGAATTAAGTGATATTTTAGCAACAACGCGGACGGCATTAAAGCAAGTAAGAGAATTAGTCTCTGATATGAATTTTATTTCTCTAGAAAGTGAGCTCACACATTGTAAACAGCATTTACAAACAGCGAATATTTCCATAAAAATGAAAAACAACTGCCCAAAACTACTACTAGCCAGTGTGGAAGAAACGATGCTGTCTTTATGTCTTCGAGAAGCAACTACAAATATTATTAAACATAGTCAAGCGAAAAAATGTCGAATTGAAATGAATGATATTGATGGCATTTTGACGTTAAACATCGTGGATGATGGTGTGGGCTTACATAACCAAGGGCTCGGAAATGGACTAACATCAATGAAAGAAAGAATGACTGCCCTACACGGAAGTGCTTCCATTGAAAATGTATCGACGAATGGAACAATTGTGACGTTAACACTCCCTATCCAACACTACAGAAAGGAGCCAACTACATGATACGAGTATTACTAGCAGAGGATCAACAAATGTTACGCGGCGCCTTAACTTCCTTGTTATCGTTTGAGCCAGATATCAAAGTGATTGCAGAAGTTTCAGACGGTCAAACAGCGTGGGAATCTATTCAACAAGAGCTACCCGATGTTTGTGTATTGGACATCGAAATGCCGAACCTTACTGGACTTGAGCTTGCAGAAAAAATAAGGCAAGCAAATTTACCATGCAAGGTGATGATTGTCACAACCTTTGCACGTCCTGGCTACTTACAGAAAGCAATGGACTGTGAGGTACACGGTTATTTACTAAAGGATGAGCCGATCGATTATTTAATTGAAACCATCCGAAAAGTAATGAATGGTGAAAAGGTTGTCAGCAGAGATTTAGCTGCTACCTTATTTATGAAGGAACAAAATCCATTAAATGACCGTGAAATTGCTGTTCTTCAGCTTGTAAAAGAAGGGCTCACAACGAATGAGATTAGTAAAAAATTATTTTTAACAAAAGGTACCATTCGAAACTATTTATCAACCTCCATTCAAAAGCTACATGTCGAATCTAGACAACAAGCAGCCCAAGTTGCCAGTGAAAAAGGCTGGCTTTAAAAAAAGAAAAGCGATACTGCATTCCTCATCTAGAAAGGATACAGTATCGCTTAGTATTTTAATTGACTTCTTTTTTATTCTTAGATACCAAATTTATTATTATTTCTATCAGTACAACAGCAATTAAAGAAAGTCCGAATAGTGGCATCAGTATACCTAAAATTATCATGAAAATGATAAAAGGAATGGATACCTTTTGAGAGATTTTAGGTGGTGCAGAAAGATGATCTTTCTTCTTTCGTAGTACCCATGTTCTAATTCCCCAAGCAATAACAACTAAAAATGCTAGACATACTAATAAATTTATTAATTTATTTGGCCAGCCAAACAAGTGACCTTCATGTAAAGGAATTCCCCACGTGAACCATTTGGCAAGAATACCATAGTCCTCATATCCAACCTTGTCAATAAACTTCCCGCTATACTGATCAAAATACATCGTTGTTTCATCATCCGGACTAACATCAAGTCCTGTTATACCTGTGTTACTTGATTTTGCAACTGTATAGACACCGACTTCACTAGTAGGATAGATAATCGCGTAAGGTTTTGATATA
Organism: Lysinibacillus xylanilyticus; assembly: GCF_001708185.1. Classification (GTDB taxonomy): domain Bacteria; phylum Bacillota; class Bacilli; order Bacillales_A; family Planococcaceae; genus Lysinibacillus; species Lysinibacillus xylanilyticus_A. The sequence continues at coordinate 75,860 of NZ_MDDN01000009.1, forward strand.
TTCATTGCATCAATTTCATGTTGTAGCTTTTCTACGCTTAGTTGGTACGGGTTAACACCACAGCCCGTATTGGCTTCCATACCATGATGTGCTGCATGTCCTGAATCTGACGTTGGAGGGATTTCTTGTCGAGTAGCCCAAGGAATCTCACTTATATCCGATGTAGGAGGCTGCTGCTGTAATAACGGCGTGCCGAAAGAAGGATAATCTTGTGAAGCTTGGTAAATATAGTTCCCCATCACTGCAGACCATGGTAAGCCTGTGAAAATAATAACAAGCATAGGGATCGTAATAATTGTCCCAATAAGCGCATGAAATTTTCTACTTTTTTGACGTTTGTTTGTCTGCTTTGTTTTCTTTAGTAGTTTTGCTTTAAATGTCATATATACACCTGAAAGCAGTAAAAAAACAGCCCAGCACGAAGCTAATTCTACTAAATAATTAACAAAAGTTCCCCCAATAAATAAAGAACTATGCAGATTTCTCATAATATTTGCAAAGGTGTAACCAGCATCTTGACCACCAATAATTTGGTTATGATCATCTAAGAACACATATCTTTCGTCACCATCTGCATTTTTCATCGTTAAACGTGTATTGTATGGCTCTTCTAACTCTATAATTTTAGTTGTTTTAAAGCCAGCATATGATTCTTCTGCAAGTTTAACAGCCTCGTCAATGGATAGTACTTCGGTTTTTCCACTTTCACCAAAAAAGTAGTTATCATATAAATGATCTTCAACATCGGTATAAAATAAATAACCTATACCACTGAGTGTTAGCGAAATAAGTAGTGGAGTAATAAATAAAGCGGCATAAAAGTGCATTCGCCAAAAACTCTGATAAAGCGGGTTTTTCATGTCTAGTTCTCCAATCTATAAAATACAATTTCGCCTTGGCGTAATTGTAGCTGACGCTTTGCTTTCGCTACAGAAAACATTTGTAGCTGACGCTTTGCTTTCGCTACAGAAAACATTTGTAGCTGTCGCTTCGCTTTCGCACTGATAAACATTTGTTGCTGTCGCTACAGATAAACAATGAGTCCGGATTTTGAAAGGAATGAATTGTGCCCGCATAATTCATTCCTTTCAAAATCCGTGACATCCGCCGGAGGCATTAGCTTCATTCAAAATGTCTTTACTGAATGAAGATAAGTGCAGAATTATTATATAAAGAAAAAGTGAAATAAGAATGAAGTCCTAGTAAAAATTTTATGTCTTCGATAGGTTTAATGTATGATTAATTTTCGTTCCGACTTGGTATTTTCCATGGGGCGTCTGATGAGCCGCTTCGCTCCAGAGTGTCAAAAATCAAATTATACTACTGTTGGGACATTAAAAGAATGGCAAAATAAAAAACCTCAATATTAAGAGGTCGTTAGTAGTATTAAAGCTCCTACTCTACTGATTTTATTTATAGTATCAGAAAAATTTAATTACCATAAATTATCAGGCGTGTTGATTAGGGGAAAAATAGGGTTTATTAATGAGCGATAATAGGATTTTTTTTTGGCTATTGAATATATGCCCATTTTAACTGATTGTAGCTTAGGGCTACTCGACCGTGGAAAGCGAGACAGACGAGACCTGCACGGAGATTCGTGAAGACAAATAAATAATCAGTGGGGATGAAGAAAACCCCCACTGAATTAAACTGTTACTTTATCCAATTAGTTCTTTCATCACATTCGAATAAGCAGTAAATATGTCATTTTTATGAACAGCATCCTGCCCTACATACTGTTCAACTAGCTCCCTTAATGTTTGAGAAGCGTTTGTATATTGCTTTTGCATGATTTCAAATTTCAACAGACTTTCATAATACTCAATTACTTGTGGATTCATGTGAAACACTCCTCCTCTTTAAAAAGATGTCTACTATGACAAAAACATGGCATACTATGTTGATCATCATTACGAATCAATGTAGTCATGATTTTATGATCTGTACCTCTATCTTATTATCCCGTTTTAATTATTATTCCATACTGTATGGAAGTCAATTTTTAAAGTCATTTTACAGGCGTGTTGATTTAGAAAAAATGGTATATCATTGAGCGATAAAGGATTTTTTTGTTTGTTGTAACTTTTTCACTATTTTTTACAAACAAAAAAGAGCGTACCAAAATTCGCTTACCTTCTTCTTTTGAAATATTTAATTGGTTTGAGAAATAATAAAACCCTCCCATCACAGTATAAAATGAGAGAGTTAGGTATATTAAAGTTTTTCTTAGTTAGTTAAATGCTATGTACGTTTTAAACTTTCCTCATAATCTTTTTGCATATTTAAGATAGGGTAAAATTCATTAAATTTCAAGACAACTCTATCGGAATCACTTTATTCTAGCGTCCTAATAAATTCCGCTTCTCCATCTAAAATGAAAGATGTATATCGGTCACATTGAACATATGACTCACAATCTAAATTAGCTTCTTGCCAATATCTAATTTCTACTCGATTTTGAGGTCTCGGTTTTGTAGTTATTTTTAATGCGAGGAATTCATGAGGCGTTGAGTCAAAACAAAAACAAGGACAGGGCGAACTTTATCACCATGTCCTTCTTAAGGATGGTTAAGTTTGTATATTTCTCTTACTTTCATAAATCAATCAATCCTCCATCCAAAAGTCATAATCAGGATGAGAAGGATTAATTTGCATGACTCCATTCTTGACTATTACAGTTTCTTTACTTGCTACAAGTTCCTTAATTCGTTTACTATCAAGATCATACCTTTTAGGAATCTTTTCTTTTGTATCGAATTTTTCTTCTTTTAGAACTTCTAACATATCTTTATCATCCCTTTCTTTCACATTCTATCACCTCCAATAAAGTAGAATGGATACTACTACTATTATATTAGAGATTGATAGGGTTTATTTAGGAGAATTATAGCATATATTGGCGTAGTATCAAGAAAGGTTAACTTTTCTATCGACAAAAGAAGTAAGAACCACACCTAAAGTGATACAGTACTTTAATTATATATTCTATTAGTTGATTTTACTTAAAAGGTTTTCCGTTAACTCTTCTCTTGTGTCTAAATTTTTTATAATAAAATCTAATAGTACGTGTGTTGATTAGCCATTTTTATCCACTTAAATTAATTAGAATCCTCTGATTACTACTACGTTGTTGCTGAAGGTAATCATAAAAATTAACCCCTTGTTATATCAACGTTTTTTTGACATAACAGAAACCGTTCAATGGATCCGTCTGTTGCTAACATCCCCTTGTCAACATAGGAATTTTTTGTTATTTTAAAGTTAGTTATCCAACTAACTAATACTAAGGAGGAAAATAAATGGCAAAACCTACTGGTATCGAAAAGTCAGATTTATTAACTGCTGCCAAGCAATGTTTAGTTGACAAAGGAATTGAAAAATTCACCTTAAAGGCTGTTGCCGAGCAAGCTGGTGTGACACAAGGAACTATTTATTATCATTTCAAAACAAAAGAACAAATAATTCTCGAAATTGTCCAAGACATCTGTGAAAATTCTTGGAATGAGATTTTGGCATTCGATCAGCAGATGATTCAATCCGCGCTTATCTCCGCAAAGAGCCGTTATGATCATGATGCCTTTTACCATAAATTATTTTTCACCTTAATCGTCTTTGGCTTTACGAATCCGTCAATTAGACAGCAAATTGGACAAATTTTAGCGACAGAAAATGAACATTTATGTAATGGTTTAAAGAAATTATGGGATACATCACCAATTGAAGGAGTGTCGCTGGAAACTTGGAGTATTTTTTTCAATGCCCTTATTGATGGTTTAGCTATACAAGTTATGATGCGGGATGACTTTGACGTAGATACATTCTATCAACAATTAGAAAAAATCTTACAGACACTGCATCATCTCGGAAAATAACGTTAGGAGGAACCACAATGCCATTCTTTTTATGTTGGGGGTTTGTGATTTGGCTTGTAGCAAGTGCTGTATTCCGATTAATGGGGCATTACTTTTTTATTCCTGACGAACCTTTATTCATGATTAGTGCTTACATTTTAGTTATTCCGATTATCTGGATAGTAACTATCCCCGTCTATTCTTTGAAAAAGTTATCTGACTCAAAGCAACTTCAAGCAGCCATTTGCATCGCATTACCTGGGATGCTCATCGATGCAGTCGTATTATTATTTTTTGATACTATTTTCACGAATTTACCAGCTGACGTAGATCGCTATTTTGCTTCATGGCTGTTATGGGCCTATTCCCTCATTGTTCTTACTGGTTTTATGAAAGTTTCTTATAAAACAAAAAACAGACTCATACCATAACGTAAGGTTGATTTCCTTTCCGACTAGGCGCTTTGTTGCTGCCGCTACGTTAGCACTACGCTTTCGCACAGAGCAAAGCTTCCTGGGGGCGTCCGATGAGCCGCTTGGGCCAAAAGGATGTTGGTCACGAAGGCGTTATCACAGGACGTGATGCTTTTAGCCTTCGTTCCTCTACCTGCTCGCTCCAGGGTCTCATCTGTGACGCTAACCCCCAAGGAGTCGCCAAGTCTCCACTCCAATCAACTAATATACAGGGCATATATTTTAAAAAATGTCATCCACAACTTTTGATGATGAGCCAAAAAAGACCAGACTTGGAAGGGTTTAAAAACATCATTCTAGAATTAAGTATAGAATCAATCATTTAAGGGGGAAGAAAAATGATTATTGGCTTACACCATGTTCAAATTACTATTCCAAAAGGCCAGGAAGATCAGGCCAAACATTTTTATTGTACGATATTAGGGCTAAATGAGATTGAAAAACCAGATTCTCTTAAAGGACGAGGCGGATTTTGGTTACAAGTCGGCAATAAAGAGGTACATATAGGAACCGAGGATGGCTTCGATCGATTAACGACGAAGGCTCATATTGCCTACCAAGTTGAAAATATAGACTACTGGAAACAAGTATTAGTCGAACATCATGTAGAAATTTACGATTCAGTGCCTATTCCTCATTTTGAACGTTTTGAATTTAGAGACCCATTTGGTAATAGAGTTGAGATGATTCAGGAAAATTAAAAAGCCCTTTTTGTACTGCTCCAACGATGTTAGGAAGTCCTCTAACATCGTTGGAGCAGTTTATGATTTCATGCAATCTACAAATAATACATCCTACTGAAACATTTGTAATGAAACTGTAAACTCTCGCGATGAAGCCTTTTATATCAAGCGTTGAAAGCCTATTTCAAAAAGGCGTGGTAACAATTACCTCAAAGAAGCCCTACTTTTTCATGCTACGATTAATTCCAATGGCAAGCCAAAACAGGATTTATCCTAAATAAGCTTCAGGAGGAATTAACAACATGAATAAACGATTTTTAACTACAACATTAGCATTGACGATCGGTTTTAGCACAGTGGGGATGGTACAACCTACTGTTCATCCAATAGAAGTAGAGGCTGCAACAACAAATGCCCAAAATAACGCACAGGCCGTTTCTGCGAAAGCAGATCAATTAATTCAAACCGGTAAAAGCTTAATTGGTAAGGCAACATACAGTAATTCCGTATATAAGCCTACGTATCCTTATAAATTTTCATGCGCTTCATTTTTAATGTACATTTTCGAGCAAAACGGTGTTGACCTAGGCACTTACAATGAAAATTATATGATTCAACAAGGAACATATGTAGCGAGAAATCAATTACAAAAAGGCGATTTACTATTCTTTAAGAGTAAAAAGACAGGAACAGACCCTGATCACGTAGGTATGTATATCGGAAATAATAAAATGATCCACATGGCTGATTCTAAACAAAATATTATTATTTCTGATTTAAATAGCAAGCCATATTACACAGAAAATTATGTCTCTGCTCGCAGAGTCTTACCTACCTTACTGTCAGCTAACCCTGCAACGAAAGGCGATAAAATTGTTGAAAACGCCTTAAATTATAAAAATAAAGTAACAATTAGCTCAACGAATAATGAAAAGAATCTACGTTTTACAGCACCAGGATACGTAGAGTTTATTTATCGTAAGAGTGGCGTTAATCTTGGTACAACCAATTTACAACAACAAATGAACGTCGGAACAACAGTTTCACGTGCCAATTTAAAAAAGGGCGATTTGGTGTTCTTCAATAGTACAACAGGCTCTAAAACCCCTTCAATGGTAGCTATCTATGCTGGTGATCATCGTATCATCATTCCAAATTCTGATGGTGTTATGACAAGAGTACTATTGGTTGACTATTATAAAGACCACTTTATTACAGCAAAACGTGTGTTTTAAAAAAGTTCAACTCTAACTGCTGATCATTTCTACTACCTAAACAGTGGAGTGGACCGGAATTTCTCTCCTATTAACGTCGTTTTTAGTTTAAATAGAAGTAAAAAAGCATTCCTTTATGATGAATGATATTATCCCCTTCAAGTAGAAAATGTTAAAAGAGCTACAGTAATCTGTCATTAACATTCTACTTAAGGGGATTTTTCTATGCCTAGAAAAAATAATTCGTATTACAGTAGAAGCTTTTTTATTTGCATTTTATTATTTAAATTTGCCAAATAGATAAAATAAACCATTTTAAGTTTGTCGGATGAACTTTAATAGAAACCGACACTAACTATAAAAATTAAAAATAAAAATACCATCAGCATGAATCGCACAAATGCATGTCTAATTTCTTCATTACTTTCAGCTATTTTTATTTCTTTTCTATATTTGAACCAACTACATAATGTTGTAATTGTAATAAGAATAAATATAAAAATCTTCATATAATCTCCATTCATCTCTTTAAATATTTTATACGAAGCAATAAGCGCAAAATAAGTTCAATCAAAAATTTCATACACTAATAATATATCTTTTATTTCTTTAAAAATGAATCTAATGCTCATCAATCAATTCCAGTCTAGATTTAACCTCAGGCTTTTCAAAAATATTACCTATAGCATAAAGTGATACAAGTAGTTGAAGAAAATCTATACTTTTCGCTTCCAAAAACAACTCAACCATCTGGCACCGATAGAATATCGACACCAGATGGTTGCTTAGTCTCTTATAAAGCTGTCTACCTGACAGGGGTAACCTCAGAAGCTTCTTTTTCTATTTATATATTTTTTAGGTTATTGGCAAATTCAATCATGGATCTACTAGACATCGGTCCCTTGATAAGCACTATCGTATCTTGATCAAGCTTTGGTTTCAAAATATCTAAAACGCCTGTAACATCTTGAAACTTATGAACTTCTGCGCTTGTTCCTTCCTTTAGCACTTGTTCTGCAATAGTCTCTGCTCTTTTGCCAATCGTAATCAGTGTATCAATTTTTCTTTGGGCGACCATGGAGCCTATTTCACGATGATATTTTTCTTCGTAATTACCTAATCGCTTAATATCTCCTAAAATAAGGATGACTTTTTTATCTTTTCCTATCGTATCTATAACTTTTAAAGCTGCTTCAACAGATGTCGGGTTATTTGTCCACGTGTCATCTACTATCGTACTATCTCCAATACCTGTCGAAAGTTCTAAATGTCTTGCCATCGGTTTATATGATCGCAAACTTGAAATGGCATGACGAATGGACAGTCCCATTTCTTTTATGGCCGCGATAGCAGCTAATGCGTTATATACTTGGTGTTCACCGTAGCCAGGGACAAATACATTGTACTTTGCATCGGAAACCTGTAAAACAAACCTCATACCGTTATCTTGAAATTGTATTTTAGACGCTTTGTAATCTGCTTGTTCATGTAATCCGACAGTAATAATCTTTCCCTTAAAAGTATGCAAAGGGATCTTCTTGATATTTTCATCATCGCCATTGATAATCAAGATGCCGTTATTCCTTATTCCATCTATAATTTCTGCCTTCGCTTTAATATAGCCTTCAAGGTTTTTACAGCCATCTAAATGATGCACACCAATATTTGTAATGATGCCAATAGTCGGCTGATAAATCATACACTGATGCTTAATATTCCCTGTATTTCCTAAACCTAACTCAAATATTGCTGCTTTCGTTGTGTCATCGATACCTGTCAAATAAGGTAATGATTGCCGAGGTTCGTTTTTACTACTTATAGATGCTTGAACATTCCATTCTCTACTTGCTATATGTTTAATCATTTCTTTTGTCGTTGTTTTTCCACATGTACCTGTCAAAGCAACCACAGGTATTTGGAACAGACCTCTGTAATATTCGATAAACTTCCAGTATGCCTGCACAATACTTTTAACGTGTATAACAGTTGTATTCTCTAGTGCGTTTTTCAGCTCTGTTGTTGATTTATTTGATAACACTAGAGACGGACCCATACGATTGATCTCTTGCCAGTTTATTTTATCATTTTTACTAACAAACATTAGTGTATGACTTTGCGTCAAATCGTGTCGATTATAATAGATGGCATGTTTGACAGACCAATTTTCAGAACCGCTTATCAATTCCCCCTGTAGTAATTTCCTAATATCACTCACACTTATATGTTGCAAGGACTATTCCCCCTCTCTTTATCCAATATCTCTCTAATCAACTGGGTATTGTTTGGCTCATCACCATAAAGAGTGGTTGATTTCTGTTCTGACCGGGCGCTTTGTTGCTGTCGCTTCGCTTTCGCACAGTTAAAACATTTGTCGCTGTCGCTTCGCTTTCGCACAGTTAAAACATTTGTCGCTGTCGCTTCGCTTTCGCACAGTTAAAACATTTGTTGCTGTCGCTTCGCTTTCGCACAGTTAAAACATTTGTCGCTGTCGCTTCGCTTTCGCACAGTTAAAACATTTGTCGCTTTCGCACAGTTAAAACATTTGTTGCTGTCGCTTCGCTTTCGCACAGTTAAAACATTTGTTGCTGTCGCACAGAGCAGAGCTTCCTAGGGGCGTCCGATGAGCCCCAGGTAGTCGCCCAGCCTCTACTCTACTCAACCTATATAGATGGCAAACGTTTTATCAAATGTCATCCACAACTTTTGGTGATGAACCTGTTTTTTGGCCAATTTTCCAACATTTCTCGTATGGACTTCTGTTTTATTCCTTTTTATCTTCTTTCCAGAGCGCTCCTTTCTAGCAGAATACAATATATTAGTAGAGAAACACTCTGTATGGCACAGTCATGATCCCACACGATTAGTTGAGACTATTCAGCTGGGGGTACAGTTTTTACCTTTAATTTTGCAGCTAATTCAAAAATTTGTTTACTATACATATCTCCTTTAATGAGAACAATCGTATTTTCATCAATAAGTTTTTGTAATAATTTATAGACGAACGTACTATTTCTAAATGTATAAACATGTGAACTAAATCCTAACTCAATGGCATGGTCCGCCATAATGCGTGCATGCTCCCCTATTGTAATGAGTACATCGACCCCAATCCGATTAATTAACTCTCCCGCCTGCTCGTGAATAGTATATCCCCAAGAGCCTAAATCTGTAATCGTTCCAATTATTGCAATCTTTTTCTTACCTACTCCAAGCTCATTCAAAACCTTTAATGCGGCTTCCAAAGAAGTGGTCGTAATACTCCATGTATCATCTAATAACACGGAATGATTAATGCCCTCAAAAAGCTGAAGCTGCTTATTCAAATGTCGGAATGATTGCAGTTGTTCAGCTGCCATAGGAATAGGAATACCTATTTCATAAACGGCTGCAATGGCTGCAAGCGCATTATATACTTGATGCTCACCAAATCCTGGTACAAAGATTTCATAGCTCATCTTTTTATGATGAACGTTAAACAACATACCATTTTTGTGGTAGCGAATATCACTTGCTCGAAAATCACTGGATTTATGCTTACCTACTTTAATGATTTTTCCGCGAAACCTCGATAAATCTATTTTGCGTGTGTTGACATCCTCAGCATTAAGGATTAATGAGCCTGCGGGATCAATAATGTCCAGCATTTCTCCCTTTGCCTCAATATAACCCTCCAACGTTTTACAATAATTTAAATGATGGGCTCCTATATTGGTAATAACACCAATAGATGGCTTAAAATATTTTCCTGCTTTTCTGACATCCCCTGGTGTTCCAACAGCAGTTTCAAAAACAGCCGCTTCAGTTTCATCATCAATGCTCAGTAAATATTGTAAAGAAGCTGTTCTAGAATTGCTGCTTAGCGTAGTGGCTGTCACTTTTTTTTCAGCAGAAAGAATATGTTTAATCATTTCTTTTGTCGTTGTTTTTCCTGAAGTGCCTGTAATCGCAACGATTGGGATATTAAACTGACTTCGATAAAAATGTACAAATTTCCAATAGGCCTCATCTACATTTGCTACGTTAATAATGATTACTTGACTAGGAATCTCTTTTGGACTATAAGACCAATCCGTTACTAGCACTAGAGGAAAAAGTGACTCTAGACTTTTCCAATTAACAATATGTTTATCCGTAAAAAGGGCTGTATTTGTGTTTTTCACTTGCTTTAGTCGATAAGCACCATACTGAATGAGCACTTTCTCTGACCCATGCACTAGTTTACCTGCAGTAATCATGGTTAAATTCTTCACCGAAAGAGGCTTCATATTTTCTCTCCCTCCTTTCTTTTTCTAGTATATGTAGCACGCATAAAGTTGCTTGGATGTAGACATGATACATAACTAGAAGAAAACTATGTGTTTGCATATATATATAGATGATTAAGTAACTAAGTACCAATAGAAGGAGTGATATATCTGAAAGCCATTGTATTTATCGGTACAAATAAATCCGGGTCAAGTCGCGAAGCAACAAGAGCAGCAGAAAGATTGGGCTACTTTACAATACTTTTCACCAACAATGAAAAACAACTTCAACAGCGAAAAGCCTACCCCGACATTCATAAAATGATTCTTATTGACACTTTGAACATTGAAAAAATGAAAGAAGAAATTAATAAATTATCTAGAAATGGATTTGAGATTAAAAGTGTTGTTAGTTTTGTTGATCCATTTGTCCATATTGCTTCTATTTTGTGTGATGAATTTTGTCAAAACTATACATCTTCATCCGCCATCGAAATAATGGAAGATAAAGAGAAAACAAGACATCATTTAAGGGACCAAAGTTATTCACCTCAATTTGCCCTAATTAAACCAGACGAAACCATTTCTAATAATATGGGTTTTCCATTGATTGTGAAGTCTCCAAAATCAACGGGCTCCAAAGATGTGTTGTTAGCAAAAAATTCAGCTCAGCTTAATAATCACCTCAAATCTCTTCGTAGTAAGAATCCAAATGAGACAATTATGATTGAAGAATACCTTGATGGCCCACAATATTTAGTGGAAGCCATCGTTTTTCAACACCAAGCTCATGTAATAGGCATTATTGAACAAGAAATCACAAAGGGGAAACGTTTTATCATTACCGGTTATGGCGTAGTCGTCAAAGCTCCTGCGAACATTCAAACTGGGATCGAAGAAGTACTCCATTCCATTGTTAAGGCGTTTAATATTGAGAATGGTGCCCTTCATTTAGAGCTACGTTTAACACAAAATGGTTGGAAGCTGATCGAGATTAATCCTAGAATTTCAGGCGGCGCCATGAACAATATGCTACAAGCTGCTTTTGGATTTAGTTTAGTGGAAGAAACGCTTAAGTTATTTTTAGGTGAAGCCCCTAATGTCAAACCGAGGCATAGAAAATCTGTTTATACAAAATACATCATTGTTGACAGTAAAGGTATTTTAGAAAGGGTAATTGGAAAAAATAGAGCAACTAAATCACCAGGTATTGTAGAGGTATATGTCAAGCCGAAAAGAGGAACATTACTAACCCCACCTTTATCAATGGGTCATCGCTATGCATATGTCATTGCAGAAGGTAAAACATTAGCCGAAGCTAGAAATAATGCGACAACCGCAGCAAAAGAGATAAAATTTATTCTAAAAGTGTAAAATAAATTTTCAAAAAAAGAATATATTTCAAAAAAAATTGCCCGAGTACTTGTCACGTTCCAGTGGACAGTTACTCGGGCTTATAAATTATTCTTTAAACGTTTGGTCTAAAAATTTTACCGTTTCAAACATATTCGTTTTACTTGCACCCTTTACTAAAATGGTGTCATTAGGTTTTATGATTTTCTCTAATAGTACATGCAGTTGTTCCTTATTAATAAAGTGATAAACTTTGGAAGGATTCATCCCTTTAGCTATTGCAGCATTTCCCATTTCCTCAGTTCTAAATCCGTAAGTAATGAGTAAATCTATCTCTTGCTCTTGAATGTACTCGCCAACTTTACGATATTCCTCTTCCCTTAAATCCCCTAGTTCTCGCATCTGACCTATGATTGCTACTTTCCGTTGCTTTGCAATATTCTTAAGAACATCAATTGCAGCCCGTACACCTTGAGGATGAGAATGAACAGTATCGTCTATGACGGTGATTTCATCGCGACAATTATAAATCGTTAACCTTCTTGGCGGTTTTTTGAAATTTAGTCCCGCTTTAATATCTGATGGGCTAAATCCTAAATGATCGGCCACTGCAATCGCATTGAGCGCATTATAAACATGATGTTCCCCTAAAATCGGGATATACATTTCAGTTTCTTGTCCCTGCAGCTTTATTTTAAAAGTCATACCAATATCTTTATATTGAATATCATAGGCTTTATAGTCTGCTGGGCCATGAATGCCAACTGTTAAAACCTTTCCTTTAAACTTCTGTGTTTCTAAAAGCTTAGAATTGTCATCATCTTTATTTAATACTAGTAAACCGTCTTGAGTCATTCCATGTATTAACTCTGATTTTGCCTTTGCCACCCCTCTAATATCTCCATCAAAATTACCGACATGAGCCAAACCGATATTTGTGATGATACTAATATTCGGTTGAATAATGCTACAATGATTTGTTATGATTCCAGGATAGGCCATTCCGTACTCAAGTACGACCGCTTCATGTGAAGCATTGATTTCTTCGGCGTGTTTTTTTGTATGCTCTGTCGTATTCCAATAATCTTTCGACTCAAAGATTTTCCATTTTACCGATAAGATAGAGGCAAGAAATGCTTTAGAAGTCGTTTTTCCAGCACTACCGGTAATCGCGATAATTGGTAACTTTTGCTTTTCAGTTAAATGTTTATTTTTCTGTTGAGTAATTTCACTTTGAAGTTGTTTCTTGTTCTTTGCAAGATACATTGCATATTTAATAGAATGGATCACCACATCTAATTCTAAATAAAAGGCAGGTGGGCAACCCGGCCGCCAGTTTACCTCATACATCCAAATTTTTTGATTTTCATCTAAGCCAATATCAATGCCAATTTCATCAATTACCTCACCAAATTGCACCATTTGAATGTCATCTAAATGATGGGCTAATGACAAAGAAAAATGCTCTAGCATGCGCCGGATATTATAGCTATCTTCTTCAAATTCCTGCTCCAAAAAAGGTTCTAAATAATTTGTAAAACCACCATTGTTAATATTAGGTATAATCGAGCCATTTGGGGCAATACGCGGATAGATTGTCGTAATAATCCATTTGCCTTCCCCGTTTTTTTGCACATGCAGACGAAAATCATAAACTTGCCCTGATTTTGTTACTGATTGAATATAGGGCTGCATGATAAAGGTTCCAGTAGAAAGTTGATCAGCTAGTAATTTATCTAACTGGGGCTTCGAATAAACACTCTTTTCGCTATCCTTCCTTACCTCAAAATTAGTACTCCCTGCTTTCGAAATAAAATAGATCCCTTTTCCCTTTCGACCATCTATTGGTTTAAACACTACTTTTGGATAGGTACCCATAAACTTGTGGAACAAATCAATACTTTTCACAATCTTTGTTGGGATTAAATACTTGTCAAATTTCTTAGCTTCCCTAAGACGTTCCATAACGTTCCACTTATTTCCGATTGAATGTGTTGTAAATGGTATTTCTTTTTTTAATCTATTGATAATTCTCCTTGATACCGACAATTTTTCAGGACTTCCTGCATTGTATATTACATCTGGAAAGGGCATTTTCCTGTCGTGCCATTCGCCATCTTCATATACTTTCCCATCTATGGAACGTGTATTAAAATTCACGCTTCTTGGTGTAAAATAAAAAAATTGAGCTCCTTCTGCTTTTGCCACAGCTGCATATGCATACGATTTAATAACAGTTCTAGGATCTAAACGGTGATGTAACATCCCAATAATTATCATGCAGTAATCTCTTCCTTTCCTATAACTCTCTTTCTAATAAATTCAATCAATCCAGCGTGCATACAGACAGATTCTCTAATCATTCTGTTATTTTAGTGACTCCTCACCAAAATATGTACTTGACGGCACTCCTGCTTTTTTATATCAAGAACAGATTTTAGTATTGATTCATTTAAATAGTAAAAACATGATCATCACCATTTGGGCTCAATGATGTATTTCCCTTTTAACATATCAGGCTTTAATAATTGAATGGCCGAAATACCACTTAATTCAATAGATTTTTTTGTGGATGTTTTCTCTAACCTCACAACCTCTGTAATCAAATTCGTATCGTGCCCTTCATAATCATAGGCACGTAAAAGCGAAATAGTTCCACGACAATGTTCCCGATCAATATCCTCTATACGAAAAAACTCTGTTTCAAATTTCTTTACTGTATCCAATAGTTTTAAACGAGCACCTTTATGTGTTACTAAAAAAAAGGGTATCGTATCACTTCCGATTATATTCACAAGTAGCTGTCCAAAGTATTTAGAATGAAAATCATTCATCACATCCTGGAGTGTTTTTATGTCGTAGAGTGCTTCACATAAAAAATGATTTCTTCTGTTTTCATTATTCATTTCCCCAGCCCCTCCCAAGTCTTGTGAGACATCTATTATCAATGAACCCATTTCAACATGTTTAACACCTTCTTGTTATAATATGTAGAACTTAGGAATATGACGACTTTTTTCGTGAAAGAAACCGTATGAAGTGAAGACTACTAATGAGTGAGGATGCTCTCCATCCCCCACTGATTTTGTCTTCATCCATCGATCTTTTAGGGGAAGTTCATGAAAGAATTCTACAAAAAAAGAAAACGTTCATCATTTAAAATTTAGACGTTTTCTTGTTATGAACGCTATGTTGTCGCATTATGTCGGTCTCCTTGATTTAGAAGAAGAACACCACCAATAATGAATGTAATTCCGATGGCTGAGTAAAGATTAAAAATATCTCCCCATATAACGATTCCCACAATGACTGTTAATGCAGTGCCTATTCCAGACCAAATGGCGTATGCAAGGCTTAATGGTAACGTTTTTAAACATAAAGATAATGAATAAAACGAAATGCCATATCCAAATACGACAGCAATGGATGGACCAAAAATTGTAAATCCTTCTGAAAGCTTGAGCATCGTTGTGGCAAATACTTCGCTAACAATGGATAACGTTAAAAATAGATAACCTTTCATTAGCAACTTCCTCCTTAATGTCCACCACCAGCAAGGTTAAGAAAAACCACACCGACAATAATGAACAGAATACCAATCAATTTTTTTACATTGAATAATTCCTTATAAAACACTACGCCCACTATCGCTGTTAGTGCCGTTCCTACTCCCGCCCAGATCGCGTAGACTGTGCCAATTGCTAAAGATTGTAGGGTTAAGGATAGGAAATAAAAGGCAGTCCCGTATCCAACTACTACACCAATTGACGGTAGTATTCGTTTAAAGCCATTTGTAAGTTTCAGCATGGAGCTTGCAAAAACTTCTGAGATAATTGAAATGAATAAAAAACCAAAAGCACTCATCTATGTTAGTCCTTCCTTGTCATTTGCATGAATCGTTCAAAACACCCTCTACTGCTTCATCCGGTGCGATATTTAATCGTTTTGCATAATACAATTCAGCAATCGTTAACCGTATAAATGATCTTTTTGCCTAATTTGAATTTTAAATGCCTTGCATATCACATTTAACGTTGACACGATTTTTGTATATTGAATATACTTTGTTCATTATACACTTCATTTTAACCGTTCCAATAAAATTCTGTATACTATTACAAAAGACAGAAAGAGAGGATATATAATTGGATTCTTTAAATACATACAGAGCCATTTTGCAAATGGACCAAAAAGGAATCTCTCCAGCTTCAATTGATTTTTTAGTTGAACATATTGGGGATGACTTTGAAAAGTTTCGCAGAAAATATAAATTTTTATCTATTTCAAAAGGATTTTTAAGAAGCTACTCCTCACTAAAGGAAATGGAATTAAAAACCGAAGTATTAAAATTAGCGCAGTCTGGTGAGGAGGCACCTTTAACGAAACTTGAAAATGACTGGTACTTTGCTGATATTATCAATAAACTACCGACTTATTTAAATTTTAAGAACTTTTATCTGATTAAAGAGCATAGCAATCATGAATACTTTGTACTCAATCGACTTAATGATGAAATTGTTTTATTAGACTATAGCCATATTGAAAACAAAGAACGCATCTATGTCAATTCATCAATAGAGACTTTTTGTCATTCGCTAGCGATCTATAAACGGTACGTCAATAAAATTACTAAATACTATAACGATTTTCGAGATCAAGAGGAAATGAAGTTTAGTGATGAAATATTAGCAATTCCTCATCAATTAAGGACGAAGTTACGAAAAATTGATTCTACTATACTTTGTTCAGAAAATAATTCTTTACACTATTGGGAGAAAAAATGTGATGACTGGGTGGAAAAACTTGCTCTACTAGAAACGTCTCATCGAAAAGGATTAGGGTTGAGAGGGTGGTAAATATATAGCGGTACTTTAAAGTGTTGAGGTGAGGACAAAATACTCATCTTGTATGAATCCCCAACAACGAAAAAATGAAGCCCTCTCAAATTAGCTTGAGAGGGCTCTTACAATTTATTTTGGTAATGTAAACGTGACTGTATGGCCTTTAGACGTATCCTTTGCATCTTTATCTCGAATTGGACCTAATTCAAGTTCAAAGGCTTTGTCTTTCCAAATTTTTTCATATTGCTCTTGGTCTAATACGAATACTTGCAATAGCTCGCCAGCTTCTCCAGCTTTAATAATGTCATTATAACTGTAATTTAATAACATACCTTCGCTCAATAAATATTGTGAGCCATCATTAACCGTTAATTTTGAAGACATAGAAGATAAGCCAATTTCATTAGCAGCTTTATTGTCTAACTTAAATTTCACTGTTAATAACGTAACACCATTTGTGAAATTGGAGAAACGAGGAGCTTCCACCTCATTTGGTGTAAATGCTGTAAACTGATACCCTTCTAAAGTAGCATTGACATCACCAATTTTTTTGCTTTCATTGATGTCGCTTTTTTCCTTCAGCATCTTCTTTTCACCCATATTTTCCATCGTTGCTTTATCTTGATAGAATGATGAGTTACTTGATACTTTTTCCGAACCAGCAGCATTTAAAGCTAGATTAAATCTTCCTTCCGAACCGATCGTAGAATCATATTTTTCTTTTTCAGTAAGCGGTAGTGGAATCATTACTGCTACAGTGCCCAGTTCATTAATTTTTGCTAAATCTGTTGCACCGAATGGATAAGCAACATATCCTGTTACCTCTTCACCCTTTTTTAGCAAATAATCTGTTGAGTAGCTTAGCTTTGTTGGTAATTGATCTTCTTCAGGAATTAACTCTTTATAGTTCGTATAATATTTATCTGCACCCGTAAATGTGATATCTAAGCTAGGCATATAATAAACATCTTTATCCATGTCATTTTTCACTGTATATTTAGCTAAAATAACACCACCATTTGTTTCCTCGTTAAATGGAATATTAAAATCAGTATGGAAATCCTTCAATTCTACTACCGAATATGCATCCAGTGAAATCGAAACATTCTCCATTTTATGTACTTGGGGTTCATTGTTTTCAAATAGAACTTTCGTTTTCCCTTGAGTTTCCTTCTCCATATAAGAAATTAAAGAAGCAAAGTCAGCTGAACCTTCAGTAGTTTCTTTTTCTTTTTTAGGCTCGTCTTTTTTAACTTTATCTTGTTCTTGTCCTTTTTCTTCCTGTGTGTTCTTTGAATTTTCATCTTTTTTTGCTTCATCTTCATTGTTTCCACAGCCACCTAGAATAATTGAAGTGGATAAAATTAGCGAAGACATTAAAAATAAACTCTTTTTCATTTCTTCCTCCAGATGTATCTTTATCATTTTTTAAGCTCAATTAAAAAACAATTTATACTAATAAAAGCAATTTTTTGAGCTGATACCCATTTTAATCCACATTTGGTTCCAAAACAACGTACATTGGAAGAAATTATACTATCGAAGCAATGACAATCCAAATATTGTTTTTTTAATAATTCAATCTTATTTTTCAATTTCCATTAATTTGCATATTCAAGCTTTTTTAAACTATTTTCTTTGAATAATAATTATAAATGTACTAAAAAAAGAGTATATTCTATAACTTTCAGAAAATAAGGATAATATACCTAAGAACATAGATACATGTGAAATCACGTATTTTCACCTTAACGTAATGGCGGCTGTCCCTTCACTTTGATGCAACTCCATCCTAAAACTAACAAAAAAGAGGCAAGGACATAACTGGTTAAAACCTTAAAAAGCGTGAGAAATCAATTTTAGAAACGTTGATTTCTCGCGCTTTTCTGATGCAAAGGTTTTTAATTTTGCTTAGAATATATAATTATGTCCCAGCCTCTACTTGTTTCATATGATGATCGTGTTACAACAGTCCAGCTTTCATTAAATATTCACGTGCCACATCTTCTACATTTTTACCTTCTACATTTACTTGATAATTCATTTCACGCATCTCATCATCTGTTATCCGATTTGCCAGCTTATTTAAAGCTGTTTCGATCTCTGGATATTTATCTACCGTCTCTTTCCTTAGTAAAGGGGCTCCTTGATAAGGTGGAAATAGTTGCTGATCATCTGCCAAAACCTTCAAATTGTATTGACGTATTTCACTATCTGTTGAATATGCATCTAATAAATCGATATTTCCTGTTTCGATCGCCTGATATCTAAGCTTGGGCTCCATTGTTGTTATATTAGACAGTGTAATACCATAACGGTTTTGAATGCCCAAATAACCATCTTCTCGATCATTAAATTCCAATGTGAAGCCAGCTTTTATCGTTTCTTGAAGAGGCTTAATGTCAGAAATTGATTGCAAATCATACGTTTCAGCCATTTCCTTTGATACAGCCAATGCATACGTATTGTTATATTTCATCGGACTTAGCATCACCATGCCAAATTTATTCATCATTCCTTCTTGTGCTTGATGATAAACATCTTCCTGATTATTATTGATGGCTTCCTCTTTTAAAAACTCAGAAATTGCCGTTCCAGTAAATTCTGGATAAATATCGATACTGCCAGATTTAAGTGCATTAAATACAAAGGAAGTTTTACCAAGGCCAGGTTTTAATTGCACCGTTAAGTCCGTTTCATTTTCAATAAGCAATTTATACATATTGATAAGAATCTCAGGCTCAGAGCCAAGCTTACCTGCAATGACAATTTCTTCTTGCTCTTTGAAGTTTAGTAGCGGCAGGATCATTAGTGATAATGCTACAATGCTAATCATGCTCAATGCTGTCATCGTTTTTCTAAAGGACAGTGATTCTAGCTTTTTTAGCAAGAAGTCGAACACTAATGCTAAAATCGCCGCAGGAACAGCTCCTAAAATAATTAGTGCTGTATTATTTCGGTCAATACCAAGCAAAATGATATCCCCTAATCCTCCTGCTCCAATTAATGCTGCTAAAGTTGCCGTTCCAACGATTAATACCATAGCTGTTCTAATTCCTGCCATGATCACTGGCATAGCGAGCGGTAATTCTACCTTCACCAACCGCTTGCGCTTGTTCATCCCCATAGCCATTGCTGCCTCTTTTAAAGAAGGATCCACTTCGTTTATTCCCGTAAATGTATTACGTAAAATAGGAAGAAGAGCATAAACAACTAAGGCAATAATAGCAGGGACTTTCCCGATGCCAAACAGAGGAATCAATAACCCTAATAGTGCTAATGAAGGAATCGTTTGTAAAACCGCACTAATCCCAATAATACTTTCCGCTATTTTCTTTTTATTCGTTAAATAGATTCCTAGAGGTATAGCAATGACTACTGCAAAAAATAGCGCTATAAAGGAAATTTGAATATGCTCTAATAAGGAAGCCAATAGCTGGCCTTTTCGTTCGCTAAATACTTCAAAAAAATTAGTCATTTGCATTACCTCTTTCTAAGGAATCCTGCGCTAAATACTGCAGCATCGATGCTCTTGTGACCATGCCAATTAGTTCTCCGTTATCGACGACACCTAAACATTCAAATTGAGCTAATTTTTGCAGAATCGTTTGTAAAGAATCGTTAGATGAAATGCTTTCTTTACAATTTCTTTCACTATCTTCATCCGTAATTGGTTTCATTACAGCTTCAAGATGGAATGGATTCATTTTATTTACCCCAATAAATTCTCTCACAAAATCATTAACAGGATTTTGTATAATTTCTTGCGGCGTTCCTACTTGTACAATTTCCCCATCCCTCATCATACAAATGCGATCACCTAATTTTAAAGCCTCTTGCATATCATGCGACACAAAGACGATTGTTTTTTGTATGGCTCGTTGAAGCTCAAGAAGGTCATCTTGCAACTTCGTACGACTAATCGGATCTAATGCACTGAATGGCTCATCCATTAAAATAATCTCGGGATCAGCTGCTAATGCTCGAACAACGCCCACTCTTTGTTGTTCACCACCAGAGAGTTCTTTTGGCTTACGCTGACTATATTTGTCTGGTTCAAGTCCGACCATCTCCAATAATTCATACACTCGCTTTTGGATTTGCTGTTTACTCCATTTCTTTAATTCAGGGACTACTGCGATATTTTCTTCTATGGTCATATGAGGAAAAAGGGCAATCTGCTGAAGCACATAGCCAATATTCCAGCGTAATTCATGTATGTTATAATCACTTATTCTTTTTTCATTAATTCGAATGGTCCCTTCCGTTAAAGGAATTAAACGATTAATCATCTTTAATAATGTTGTTTTTCCACAGCCACTCGGTCCAATAAGAACAAAAAATTCTCCCTTCTTGATCTCCAAATTAATAGCCTTTACTGCGACTTGGTCATTTACATATTTTTTTGTGACATTTTCAAATGTTATCATTGTATATGCTCCTTTGGTTATGCTTTTACGTACACTATTTTTCTTCTTCATTTTCATATACGGTAAACATAGTAGATCTAGAACTAGCATTATTTTTAAAGAAACATCCTTTTTCTTCTATATAATTCACAAACTAAAATCCTTTCAAACTTTTTTTGATTCTACATCCAATGTTGGGATTGAGTTATAAATATGAAGGATCCAAAAAAACACGAGAATGGCTCACTTTTCTTACCAGATGTTCTCCCAAATAAAAACAGTCTAATAGGCATGATGAATAGAAAATCGAATAAGTAACATGAAATTACTATTTTTTAAGAAATTAATAGCTTTTTAAAAGTTCATAATACCATTATTTGTTTTCACAAGGAACTATCCCCACTATATGTAACGGTCATTTCATTTCTAAAATATGCTGGTAATGGAGGAAACTAATTAAGTTTTTTTTCGTTTTATGAATATGTACTCTATAAAATATAAACATGACTTTATTTCTATTTATGACTCTGTAATAATTATAAATATATTAACTTTATACGAAAGGAGGGAGATGTTGTAATCTACCAACATCAATGAAACAATGAAATACGTAATAAATTTTTTTAAAGGTCTTATGATTACAATCGTAGTTATCTGTATTTCGTTTTTTATGGTGACGCAGGTGTTCAATACGAATGACAACACAGAAGAACCTGTAGTTGTCGATGATAATCCTAGTGTTGAAGAGTTTATCGGCTCCATAGCAGAAACTGCTCGGAAACTTGGTGCTGACAATGACTTATACGCATCGGTTATTATTGCGCAAGCCGTTTTAGAAAGTGATCATGGGCAAAGTGGCCTTGGCTCTTCTCCTAATAACAATTTGTTTGGCATGAAAGGTAGTTACCAAAATAACTCCGTAACATTGGAAACATCTGAGGATGATGGTTCGGGTAATATGACAACGGTAATGGCTGAATTCCGCAAGTATCCTTCTTACGAGGCATCCCTACAAGATTATGTTAAATTAATGCGCAATGGTGTTTCCTGGAACAAAGATTTCTATGCAGGTGTTTTTAAAAGCAATACGAAGTCCTATACAGATGCTACGAAGTTTTTAACAGGCTCCTATGCAACAGATTCTAAATACAATGAAAAGCTTAATGCAGTAATTGCAAAATATGACTTACAACAATATGACAGTCCTGTTAAAGATAAAAAGACGATTACCGTAGCCGACGGTGACTCCCTTATGCATATTGCGGAGGCTCATAACGTGAACGTGACGTCCATTAAACAATGGAATCAACTTCGATCTGATAGAATTGAAGCAGGCCAACAATTAAACATTTATAAATATTAACGGAAAAAATCTCCATGTACAATTTTCAACATGGAGGTTTTTTCATTACTTCTTATTTAAATAAACTACCAACAGCGGTAATAGATGTTGCCAAATCTTTTCGATATTGCGGATGCTGGTCGTCCAGACTATTTATAGTAACCTCGTTCCCACCAAGCGAAGAGTGTACATAAAGGTTATCTCCTATATATAAAGCAATATGTCCTGGGAAGTATAATAAGTCTCCCTTTTGTATGTGCTTTAGAGAGATTTCCTTGATAGGAAAACCTTCAACGATTTTGGCATCGCGATAAATATATACCCCGTTTAGCATATATGCCATAGAACATAGACCTGAGCAGTCAATTCCTAGTGGTGATTTTCCTCCCCAACGATAGGGTGTTGCTAAATAGCTAAGCGCTGTTTTTATAACATTTTCTCGTAATTGTTGGTCGAATAAGCTGTTTACTAGTATTTTTTCTTGTAGCCATTTCCTACGTACATAACCGATCTCACCTGACACTAATTGCACTGCTGCCCATTCTGGATCTAGCTCTTCAACAGCAGAAGAACAGATGATTGAGCCTTTAACAAGCGTCATCATTTTCGTGCTTTGAATTCGAGGCTGCTGCAAAACATCGGCGAAGCTTTGGGAAATAAAATGGTTTGCTTCTTGTAGCCAAGTATCCATTTTTGCTTCATCCACTAGTAAGTTAGCCTTCTGGCAATACCCTTCATAGCGATAAGCGGTTTGTATACGAACCCAGCTCTCATCAATGTCTTCCATGATTTGAACCGTCATTCCGTATAGTACCTCATCCACTAATTCTGAAGCTACATCTGGCTTTGCATGTAAATTTGCAAGCATCGACGTCACAATGGCATTCATTTAATCATCCCCTTCCGCTTCACCACATCATCATAAACAACTTTGGAAATCCGACCGATTAACTGTCTTGCCTGATCATTATTCGTAACCTCGGTAATGAATACACCGATAAGATAATCTCCAAAGTTGCTGTATACAATCCCAACATCATGATCTACCGTATCAAGACCTCCTGTTTTATGAGCAAGTTTCACATCATCTACTAAATAACGCTTTAATGATTCGTGTACACGTTGACGGCTTAAAATATCTAGCGTAAGCTCACTAAATGCTGGTGATAACAGATCTCTGCGATAAATTCGCAAAAATAGATGTGCCATATCACGTGCAGATGTCGTATTATCAAAGCCTTTTGCAAGCCTTTCAAAATCCATCATCTTGCGTTGGATTGTTGTATGCAGAAGCCCAATTTCACGAAAATATTGATTGAGTACATCCATCCCTAGAAAATCAATCAGGACATTTGTTGCTGTATTATCACTTGTAATAATCATCCACACTAAAAGCTCATAGATGGTGCTTTGCTCTAGGTGCTGCTCACTAATAACACTAAAGTCAACCCATTCTTCTGGTGCTATCTTCATTTCTTGCTCTAAGGATTTATTATTGCTTTCTAAATTGTTCAGCACAGCAAGCAGTATGGGTACCTTTATTAAGCTAGCACTTTGGAACACCTCTTCTAGCCTTTCGTTCATGAAAAATTGTTCTGTCTTCGGTTCTTTCACAAACATATGCACTTTATAAGTAGTTTCTTGTAGCATTTGTTTGATTGTCCGCTCCATATTTCACCTACTCTACAACTTTAATCGTCTGATTTACCGTGTCCATTGTTATTGTTCGCCCTAAAGGCAGTGACATCGTAGGTAAACAGTGACCGCAAGTGATATCCATGATAATAGGTTTTTTAAGTGAACCCATTATTTCTTGAAAAACTGTTCGTAGGGATAGACTATGTTCAGGACGCTTAGGATTTTCAGGACCACAATTTGTCCAAGCCCCTAATAGTAAACCGGCTACATCATCTAGCTTACCTGCCAATTTTAATTGGGTAAGCATCCGGTCTACTCGCTGCTCATTCTCGTCTATATCCTCCAAAAATAATATTTTTCCTTTTGTATCAATTTCATAAGGTGTCCCAAGAGATGCTGTAACGAGTGTCAAATTCCCTCCAATCAGCTGACCTGTTGCGTTGCCAGCTGCAAGGGTTGTCATATTACAGCCAGGTGCATTTTCAAGATAGTAATCACTTCGGTCTGTGGCTGTCACGCTCTCAAGAAAAGAATTCCATGTATATTCATCCATCTTTTCCTGAATAAACTCTGTAGAAGGCATTGGTGTATGATACGTAACAAAGCCACATTGTTGGTTAAAGGCGATATGTAGTGCTGTCACATCGCTATAGCCAGCAAATACTTTGGGATTTGCCTTGATCATCTCGAAATCCAAAAGGGGTAAAATTTTCGTTGCTCCGTACCCTCCACGTATACAGAAGATGCCGTCAATATTGGAATCCCTAAACATCTCATTCACTTCAGAGGCACGTAGTTCATCAGAGCCCGCTAAGTAGCCATGCCTTGCTCGACACGTCTCCCCTGCAACAACTTTAAAGCCTAGCTTCTCGATACTTTCTATAGCAGGAAGAAATTTATCAGGCGGCGTGGCACCCGAAGCACTTATAAGACCAATTGTGTCACCTTTTTTCAATGCCTTTGGACGAATCATTTGCTTACCTCCATTTTTAGTGAAGTTCGGTATCTTTCCAATTCCTCTTCATTGGCTAATACAAAATGACCTTCCTCCATTTCGATAAATGACGGTGGCTGAATGTCATAACGGTGCTGTGACGGATCATAGAATTCTACGACTTTATCACGTTCCTTATAAGGATTCGGCTCCGGTACTGCCGATAATAATGCCCTTGTATATGGATGGATCGGATTAGAAAACAGTTTTTCAGTCTCTGCTAGCTCGACAATTTTACCTTTATAAATAACAGCTGTTCGATCAGTAATGAAACGTACTACAGATAAGTCATGTGCAATGAATAAATAGGTTAAATCATTTTGCTGTTGGAGATTTGCTAGTAAGTTTAATACTTGTGCACGAATAGAAACGTCTAATGCTGAAATCGGTTCATCCGCAATAATAAATTCTGGCTCCATTACTAATGCTCGTGCAATGCCAATACGCTGTCGCTGTCCTCCTGAAAATTCATGCGGAAAGCGACTAGAAAACTCCGGTAATAATCCTACATTTAATAGGGCATTACGTACCTTCTGTTCGCGATCAGCCTCATTTTTGAAATTTTTAGTATTCATAAGCCCCTCAGAAATAATATAGTCAACCTTGGCGCGTTCATTTAGAGATGCCATAGGATCTTGAAAAATCATTTGGATCTTCTGTGTAATTTCTCGATCCCACTCTTTCGAGATTTTGCCATTTACTTTCTTACCGTGATACAGTATTTGGCCTTCAGTCACTTCATTGATACGCATAATAGCTCTGCCAATCGTTGTTTTTCCTGAGCCTGATTCACCGACTAAGCCAAATGTTTCACCTTTAAAAATATCGAAGCTGACATCATCAATCGCTATAAATTTATTTTTGCCTTTACCAAAAACGACCTTTAAATTTTTTACCTCAAGTAACACTTCTTTATGGCTCATATGCGTATCGTCTCCCTTCTTCGAAAAATGCTTGTAGCGCTTCAGGAGGCTCTACTTTAGGAGCGAGTGGATCTAATAGCCATGTCCGAGCATAATGTGTGTCACTCACCTGGAAAAATGGCGGACGTTCTACAAAATCAATCTTTAATGCATATTGATTGCGAGGTGCGAAAGCATCCCCTTTAATTTCCTGAAAAAGATTTGGTGGAGTACCCTTGATCGAATAAAGCTGCTCTCCTTTTGAGCCTAGTTGCGGTAATGAAGAAATGAGTGCCCATGTATAGGGATGCTTGCCATTAAAGAAAATTTCATGCGTCTTTCCTACTTCAATGACATCACCTGCATACATGACAGCAATACGGTCAGCAACCTTCGCTACAACGCCTAAATCATGCGTTATATAAACAGTTGTTAGTCCATATTTTTGCTGGAGATTTTTTAAAAGCTGCAAAATTTGCGCTTGGATGGTTACGTCTAATGCAGTTGTTGGCTCATCACAAATTAAAATTTTAGGCTTACAAGCTAGTGCAATAGCTATCACAATTCGTTGACGCATGCCACCCGAAAATTCGTGAGGATATTGCTTATAGCGCTTTTCCACATCGTGAATACCAACATCTTTTAACAATTTCAACGTTTCTTCGTATGCGGCTTTGCCCTTTACATTCTGATGTAAAACAACACATTCCTCAATTTGCTTGCCAATCGTTTTAAGTGGATTTAAGGATGTCATTGGATCCTGTGTAACCATTGCCACTTCTTTTCCACGAATGCTCAGCCACTCCTGCTCGGTTTTAAACTGTGCTAAATCCCGGTCGTTGTAGATGATTTTCCCCTGATCAATGTAGCCATTTTTATCGAGTAAGCCCATGATTGATTTCATCAGCACAGACTTTCCTGAACCCGATTCGCCAACGATAGCAAGGCTTTCACCTTTGTATAAATCAAGGGAAATAGTACGAATGGCCGTTAGCACTCTGCCACGAAGTGTGAATTTAATGACTAGGTTTTGAATCGTTAAAATAGGTGATTTAGTTTGTATCACATCCAACATCCCCCTTATACGTGATTTTTCGGATCTGCTGCATCTGCAAATGAATTTCCTATAATATAAAATGCAATCGTAATGACACTTAATACAATACTAGGGAAAATGAGCTGATATCGTAAATCGGGAGACATCATGAGTACCCGCCCTTCATTGATTAAATTTCCTAAAGACGGTTCACTAATCGGTAGTCCTAATCCGATATATGTTAAAAAAACTTCGGCGCCTATTGCAAATGGTATAGCCAGACTCATTCGTAACATAATGACCGAAATTAAATAGGGTAATAGATTTTTTAAAATAATGCGGTAATCAGGTGTCCCTAAACATTTAGAAGCTAAGTTATATTCACGATCACGTAAAATAACAATTTGATTGCGGATAAACCTTGCCATTTCTACCCAACCAGTAATACACATGGCAATAATAATGGTTGAAATACTTGGTCGCAAAATATAGGACATTAAAATAAGTACAATGGTTGTCGGTATATTATCCACGACGTTATATAGCTGTGTGATAGGCACCTCTAATTTGCGTGAAAAACCCCAAAGTGTACCGATTGTAATACCAACGATAGCTTCTACTAGAGCAACAACACAGCCAATAAATAACGAAGTCCTTGTCCCTGCCCAAATACGTGACCATAAATCTTGCCCAATAGAGTTTGTCCCAAACCAAAATTCAGCGTTCGGTGCAATATTACGTGCTTGGAGACCTGTCTGCTCATCAATATATATTTCAGTAGGCGATTTTTGTGCTGGTAAATACGGCTGTAAAATGGTAAAGGTAACGATAACAAGTACGCCCACTAATAAAAAGACAGCGATGCGGTTTTTCAAAAAGGATTTCCATGTTGAACGCCAATAGGAGTAATTCGAATAGGCAGTTTCTTCAGCTTGACGTTCATCTACTTCCGCAAATTCGAACAATGCTTCACGTGATTTGTTTGAAATATTGTTAATTTCTTCTGAATACATCCCCATTAACGTACACTCTCCCCTTTCCCTAATTTAATCCTTGGATCAACAACGGCCATTGCTATATCACCTAAAATGAGTCCGATAATTCCAAGCGAAGAGAACACAAGCACTAAGCCTTGTACAATCGTATTATCCTGTCGCTGTATAGCATCTACGAGTAAGCCCCCCATCCCAGGAATGGAATATAAGGATTCAATGTAGATGGAACCTGTAATGGTAAAAAGAATAGTTGCGGGTAAATATTGTGCCATCGGAATAAAAGCGTTTCGAAGTACATGTTTAAACATTAATGTACGTTCTTTCACTCCTTTTGCTCGTGCAAGCTTAATATAATCTTTGTTTAGTTCATCTACCATGTAACGTCGCATCCACATGGCATAGGAGGCAGTCGGTGCTAACGCCATTGAAAATAGCGGTAAAATCCAAGTAACGGGATTATACTCATCAAAAAGCATTGGTAAATGAAAAATTTCTGTAATATACATTTGAATGACTAAATAGTAAACGGCAGCTGGCACTGCAACAACAACGACTATATAGCCCGTCCCTAAGCGGTCCAACCAACGTCCCTTCATCTGAGCCATTAGTATGCCAAGCGGGACCCCGATAAGAAGAGATAGCGCAACTGCACCTAAACCAAATAACACCGAATACATCATCTTATCTGCAATAATCGTGACGACTGGTACATCTGTCCGATATGTAACGGATTTACCTAAATCACCTTGAAACAGATCAGTATAAAAATTTCCCAATTGCACAAGCAAAGGATCACGTAAACCTAAATTCGTTAAATATACCTCTTGTTGTGCAGGTGACATTTTATCAGCTGCTGACCCTAAATAACCTTCTTCTGGCATTAAACGTAATAAAGAAAAAACAATCGTGATTATAATAAAAAGTGTGAAAATGGATTGTAATAATCGTTTTCCTATATACCACAGCATCCTATCATCCCTCCGTTTCTCAGAAAGACTAAAGGAGATGCCGATTATTCTATTTCGGTATCTCCTCGAATCAATTTCGCCTTGGCGTAATGGTAGCTGCCGCTTCGCTTTCGCTACAGTAAACATTTGTAGCTGACGCTTTGCTTTCGCTACAGAAAACTTTTGTAGCTGACGCTTTGCTTTCGCTACAGAAAACTTTTGTAGCTGACGCTTTGCTTTCGCTACAGAAAACTTTTGCTGAATGAAGATAATTACTTACACCGCTTTATCTTGAATGTAGCAATGATCTATGTTCCCATTATTTCGCTGCTTTAGCTAATGCATCCGCACGTTCCTGCTCCCACTTCGCTAAAGCTTCTTTAAACTCTTCATTACTCATTGGTTTTTCTAAAATACGTTGCCCTTTAAATTTCTCGGCAGTCACACCAAATGGAGAGTATTGAGCCTCAAATGGATTTAATTTAGAAGCAACATAGCCGCTACCCCCTACTGAATAAGGAATGACAAATGCCTCTTCAATTAAGAAGGCTTCTGCTTTGGCAAACAGCTCGTAACGTTTTGCTGGATCAATCGTTGCCTTTGCTTCGTCCACTAGGTTTTGATATTTTGATTGTCCATTTGCTTCTGCATAACCTTCAGCTAGCTCTGGTTTATTATAAGTACCATCGACAGTGAATGGATCCGTATAGGTTGATGGATCGGCATAGTCTGGACCCCAGTTTGCTTCAAGTAATGCAAATTTACCAGGTTTACGAACTTCTGATAAAAAGCCTGTTGATGGTCCTGCCTCTATAATAATGTCTACATAATCAGTACCTAATAATTTTTCAATCTGCTGTTCAACTACTTGTGAACGATTTGCCCAATCTGGACTGCCAGAATTATAAGGCATTAACACTTTTACTGGGAAAGTTGCTTTTCCTGCTAAAGCTGTCTTCGCTTTTTCCTTGTATTGTAATGCCATATCCTTGTTAAAGGTGTCATTATTTGAAATATCAGCGAATGGTGCTAATTGTGTATAGTCAACCCCCTCTACATTCACAAAGTTTTTAGGCGTGATTGTGTTGCTCAGCAAATCTTTTGGATTATAAGGTTCTAAAGTTAGCATGGCAGATTCACGGTCAAGCGCATGGAATAGTGATTTTCGGAAATCTTTATTGTTGACCGCGACTTTCCAATTTTCAGGCTCGTATTCTGCATCAAATTGCGGGTTAAAGTTTAGTGCATAGAAATACGTATAGAAGTTATTTTGTGTTTGACGAATTTGAGATTTTTTCTTTTCATCTTTAAACCACTCATCAACGATCGATGTTGGAATACTCGCTGAATCGATTTCTCCTCGTAAAAATAGTTCTGGTGCCACTGTAGCCGCTTCTTTATTGTATTTATAGCGAATACGATCAATCAGTACATTGTCTTTATCCCAATACTTATCATTTTTCACAAGTACGCGCTCATTTTGCGGTTCAAATTTATCTAAAATAAAGGATCCGTTATAAAGGAAATTTTCACGAGTTGTACCAAAGCTATCTCCTTTTTCTTCTATAAACTGACCATTAACCGGGAAGAAACAGACATAGTTCAACATAGAAAGGAAATAAGGTGTAGGCGTTTCTAAAGTATATTCTACTGTATGTTTATCAATCGCCTTTATGCCGACCTTCGTAAAGTCTGTCATCTCACCGTTAAAGAAGGCATTCCCATTTTTTACAACTGTAGCAATCCAAGCTGTCGATGATTCATTCTTGGCATCCAGCACATAATGTAAGCCATCTACAAAATCTTGAGCGACAACATCTGCATACTCTTTACCATCATGGGTAACCCATTTTGCATCTTCTCGAAGTTTGAATGTCCAAACTGTAGCATCGTCATTTGATGACCATTCTTTGGCTAAGCCTGGTTGTACGACACCATACTGATCATATTCAATCAATCCATCGACTAAGTTTGCAGCCACAGCAAACTCATTCGTTTCAGAGGTCTTTAAGTAATTTAACGTTTTTATTTCCCCCGAATAAACAACGCGATACTCTGATTTTTTTTCATTTGAAGAATCATCACTACATGCTGCACAAAGCATTACAACAAGACACACGAAAAGCAACCAATACTTTTTCATAATAAACAACCCCCCTAGTAATCTTTTTATCCAGCATTAACGGGCAGTATTTATCTGTACCAAAAGCGAAGCGTCAGGTACAAAAAACGCCTTTCAGAAGCAAAAAATATAGATGGGCGATCAACTGCCCGTAAATGCCCGATTGATGAAGACTAACAATCTACGGGGATATGGAAACCCAATAGATTGTAGTTTCACTTTATTATGAAAATCCTATTCCAACTGCATCCGTCATCCTAATTCGATCATTTTCAAATATTGGACCCCCTGCAATAGGATCTTTCAAACATAAACTTGGTCCGTCTAAATCTACCATCGTGATATTTTTCTGCGATGCGGCAAAATGTGCAGCGGCACTGACACTAATTTTGGATTCTAGCATACAGCCAATCATGCAAGGTATGTCGTTTGCTTCTGCAATGTGACAAATTTTCTGTGCTTGATAAATGCCCCCTGTTTTCATGAGCTTAATATTAATCAAATCTGCAGCTCGCTTTTCAATAATGGTATAGGCGTCTTTTGCGGAGAACACACTTTCATCAGCCAAAATATTTGTCAAAGTATGGGCCGTCACGAATTGCATTCCTGCAAGATCATGACAATGAACAGGCTGCTCAACCAATTCGACATTCGCCCCTGCATCTTCAAGTGCACGAATAATTTGTACAGCTTGCTTCGGTGTCCAGCCCTGATTCGCATCAACTCGCAATGTGATGGCGTGTCCAACTGCATCACGAATGGCCACAACTCGTGCCACATCACCTACTGGATCTTTCCCAACCTTGATTTTTAAAATGTGAAACCCCCGCTGCACCGCGGCTATACTATCCTTCACCATTTCTTCAGTATCATTGACACTAATCGTAATATCCGTTACTAATTCTTTGCGATAGCCCCCTAATAATTTATACAGAGGTGTTTGATAGTGTTTCGCAAATAAATCATAAATCGCCATATCTACAGCGGCTTTAGCACTGGTGTTTTGATAAATACTATTGTCGATTCGCGTCATAATTTCTGTCATATCCTCAATATCCATCCCGATAATGGCTGGCTTTATATACGCTTCTATAGCGTGTGAAATAGACCCCAATGTTTCACCAGTAATAGCTGCAGTTGGTGCTGCTTCACCGATACCTATATGCCCATCATCCGTGTGGACATAGACGCCAATATTGTGAATGCTATGCACGGTTCTTAGTGCTGTTTTAAACGGTGTTATAAGCGGTGCCTCTACCTTCCCGACGACAATCTGTTTTATTTTCATCCATTCACCTACCGTTTGTTTACTTATGTTAAGAACTGTAAAAGTCGAAGCACCTCATAAAAATCATCCGTTACGAATTCCACAGTATTATGTGGTTTAAACGTAGCGTTCGGATAGAATGAATTTCGATATGCTCGCGTATGATCCCGATAAATGATTTCCACTACAAAGCGCTCAGGCAATGTCACTTGTAAATCTTCACGTGACACCTTCATCGAATCCTCAACAAGTCGTTTCGTTTCCATAATTGTCAGCTGTGGACTGACGCTAATCGTCGCATTTCCTATCCCTTCTTTTGTAGCAAATGTAATAATGCTGTCATTGATGGAGCGAATTTCTTCTGTTAACCCTACATCCCCACTAACAAATGACACTGGTACACCATGTAAGGCAGCCGCGTACGTATTAATTAAAAATTCACTCGCATACTCACCATTAATTTTCACATCAGCAAAAACACAAAGTGTATGTGCTAATGGATTCCTTGCACTTCCACCTTTACTGTGATAGCCAATAAAAATGGCGCGATCAAAGCTCTTATCAAGTCCCGCCACCATACACATCGGATCATACGTCCAACCCCGAATGACCTTGCAGTTTACTGGCAAATTAGAAATATCTAGATTACGTGCCGAATCATGAGCATCCTTTAATAAAATTTCAGTTGCTCCGCCAAGAATGGCCCCCTCTATAGCTGCTTCTACTTCCTTTGTCATTTGCTTTTGGAAAAATTGATAATCTGGCGCATTTAGCTCCGTTTCACTCCAAGCTGTTGTCCCTGTAATTCCTTCAATATCTGCACTAATATAGACCTTCATAGAAATCGAAACTCCTTTACTTTATTGTCTTGGATAATTGCCTCCACAGCTCCATAACTAGCTTCTTGCGACCCTACACGCCTTGCCCATGAAGCATTATTGAAATCAAAATGCCACCATTCCTCTGAATAATTCGAAAAACCAACCATTGTCAAACAGTTATACAGAAGACGTCGATGTACACAAGCTTCCCAATCTTCCTCTGGATGTTGTTCAAAATAGCGTGTCGCAGACTTTTCACTGATTTCATCAAATGCTGTACCTAAATTTAAAGCATTGCCATCTAAATCGCCTAGCGTCACATCAATCGCTCCACCTGTTAAATGGGGAGCAAGATGAGCATGATCAATGCTAGGAAACGCAACATACTTCCGCGTTTCTCTAACAATCTCTTGTTCAGTAAAATGTGGAGATCGTTTTGCAATTTGCTTTGAAAAACTCGTAAACAAATATTGCTGCAATTGGAACGGACGATAGCCATCATATAAGATCAGGCTATAATTTTTAGACAATAATAACAGCGCTTGTGTTAATCGTTCATACACACTCTTACGTAAATAAATCGCTTGTAAACTGTTTGGTATTTTTTGATGATAGTAAATTGGTTCAATAAAAATCCTAGAATGTTCTTCTCCAATTTGAATTAATGGCTCGCCATTTTCACAAATTGCTGGCGTTGATTCCCTCATTGAAGTTATATTTTCCTCAATAGGTCGAAAAACGGCGTCATATATAGTACCCACCTCCAATTTCAGGTTTCGATAAAATTTTTAGATAATTCAGTTTTCATTGAATGTATCACACCTTAAATTTATTGACTAGATAAAAAAAGAAATATTACAAAATAATGGCTATTCTCTTCTTTTTTTACAAAGTAAGTCATTAAAGTCGAAAAGCGTTGTTTTTCCACTTATTTAAGAATTTTATTCATGGATCGAATCGAAGATTACTGAAATAGCACAAAAAATGACGAATGATGCTTGGTACATCCTCATGTAGTTCTAAAATTCTATATAAAAAACTAAAACCTCCATTTTGAAAAACATCAATCAAAATGGAGGTGAACTTTTTGTATTAGATTATTTTAAAACACGGTTTGTTACTACAAGACGAAAATGGGGACTTGTTGCTATTTGAAGACGAAGAAGGCTATCCACTTTCACTACCTGTTTGGAAAAGCAGGAGCTTTGCTGATATAATAGCTGCCAATTTAGACGAGTCATTCGAAGCGTTCAATATACCACTTTAAATTTTTCTAGACCTTATAAAAGTAGTCCCTTATATTTAATTGGTAAATAATTAAAATTGAATTTTTTATTGAAACATCAGAGTAGGTTTGTTGAAGATGATAATCTATAATATGAGGTGGTAAGAGATGAGCATTGTAGATTTTAAAAAAAGGATTTCTGACTTAAGCAAGTTTATTTATTTTGATAAAAACGATTATCTACGAGAAAAGACCTCGAATCCTTTGAAGTTAAAACAAGTTATCGCTGAAGCTGAAAATTTATTGAAAATTAATAATGAAGAAGATAAATATTTTCTTTATGGAACAATAGGTAATTTGTATAGAATTTGTGGGGAGCCTCAAAAAGGAATTTATTATTTAAACCATTGCCTGAGTTACGCATTAGAAAAAGGAAACATACGAAATGAAATCGTTACATTAATACGACTCGGAGAAGCGTTAAAATATGATATGAAACATAATGAAGCGTTAGAGTGTTTTGATGAAGCTCTCAATAAATGTAAAGCCAATAAGTTAGACGCGTACTTAGATTTTGCTTTACAACATAAGGGAAAATCTCTGATGGAATTGGGAAAGTTTATTGAAGCTGAAAAATGCTTTATACAAGCATTCAAGCTAAGAGACTTTAAAGGTGATCCTGCTTTAATTGATTCTACTAAACAAGCATTGGATTTGGTGAAAAGATTAAAAAACCAATAATTCTAAATAGAAGTTGAGGAGAATGCTTAATGAAAGCTAGATTATCAGATTACACTGGAGATTGGAAAGTGATGTTTGAAGAAGAAGTAAAAATATTAAAAGCTATTTTTGGTAATGAAATAACATCCTTTGAGCATTTTGGTAGCACTTCCATTCCGGGTATGAAAGCAAAGCCTGTAATAGATATGATGTGTATAGTAAATGAAATCGAAAAAATAGATTCATACAACGAACAAATGAAATTAATGCAGTATGATGTTGCTGGTGAATGGGGAATTGAGGGGAGAAGGTTATTCCGTAAAGGTGGAGAAAACAGGACACACCATATTCATTTTTATCAATCTGATAACCCACAGATTAAGCGTCACATAGTTTTTCGAGATTATCTTCTTACAAATCCAGAAGAAGCTAGTAGATATAGTCAATTTAAAGAAGCTTTAGCGAATAAATATGAGTCAACTCGTGATTATAGCCCTGCTAAAAAAGCATTTGTTTCAGCAATGGAGAAAAAAGCACTTGCTTGGCATAAAAAAGTAAAAAACATGCATAAATAAATTGAACGAATTAATTGTTTGTTTTAATACAGTTTAAAGCAAAGCCGTTTTGTTTATGGGGGAAATGCTAAGAGTTCGGTAAGCCTCTTCGTAAAGATCATGCGTAAATACAAACAAAACCAGCAAAACACCTTTTCGGTGTCGTACTGGTTTTGTTGAAGTACATCTTCAAATGTCGTTAGTTCAACTTGATTGCAAATTCCGAATTCGGCGCGCCAGCAAATACAACTGTTCCGTTCTTCGGCAGTTTTACTTTGTTATTGCCGCTCACAACAGTAAAATTGACGCATACCCCCTCCTCATCATACACCGCGAACGAACTCTTTGATGGCAACGCCACGGTCATCGTTTTCCCTGTCGCCTCTTGCGGGATCGTAAACCATTTCGCATGCCCATTTGCTTGCAGCGTAACTTTGGATGATTGGCCTGCATCCAGCGGTTTTACGTTGGATTCACTTACGTATAAATATCCGGACATCTCTAAATATTCATCGCCGCCTTCTGTATAGAAACGGGCTTCCGACATATCCCGGCCACCCATCACAGGTATTTGGAACTGATGCATCGCCGTGTTAGGGCCTGTAATTTTTCTGCTTTCCCAATAGCCCTCCTTGCCTTCCTTGCTATTAATTTGGTTGATAGGCATCATTAAATATTGCATAGAACTAAATTTCTCGCTCACAAGATAGAAGTTGACGCCTTCCCGCTTTGCCCATGCGGCAGTGGTTTCCTTCGATAGCACATTGTCTTCTAGTTTCTCGGCTGCATATTGAGTAATCACTGCTTGCCCTAAGCCTGGCAGCGATATAAATGTGCTCTGCCTCAAATATGTTCGTCTATTCTTCTCTGTGACGAAGTTGAACTTGGAGGTACCTTCAGCATTAATAAAGCTTCCATCCGCAGTATATACATATTTTTCTTCTTGATTAGATGGTAAGAACAGTTCTCCATTCTTCGTAATTTCTATTTTGTATTGACTGAAACTATTGCCGTAAAAACCTGCTTGCTTTACTACATCTTGAGGCATCTTGGCCTTGACCGGCTTGCCAAAGGATTTGTTCGGCTTGATATCCTTAATTATGCCCTTCTCTTTAAGCGCGGCGAGCAGTATATCAGTCGCCATCAGTTGATTTGTAGTGCTGCTACCGCCGGAGGACAACACAGCCACTGCCATCTTCTGTTCAGGAAGTACGACCAGTGAAGCATGTTGCAGTGCCGTGTCGCCGCCTTTAGCCAAGCCCTTTATCCCATATTCACTGAATGGATATAGTTTCACACTATCCCAGCCAAGACCATAGTTGACTATATTATCTCCATCCCCTGGCCACATTCCTTTTTTATATTCCTCTTGCTCCATCGCCTTGACTGCCTTATCAGAGAGGATTCCTTTTTCCTGCCCCATAAATATTTGTGAGAATCGCACCATATCTTCTGCTGTGGAATAGATCCCTCCCGTACCAATCACATTCACCGATTCAGTAGGAAGCTGCCCTTGGAACGTTGGAAAATAAAGACCAGCTCGCTTATCGTCTGCCCATTTGTCCTGCGGCGTTTTCGTATGACTTAGCTTTAAGGGTTTTGTAAACCGTTGATGTATAAATTCGGTAAAGCTCATACCGCTGACTCTTTCCACCATAATCTCGGCTAGCGTAAAACCGTCGTTGCAGTATACAGAGAACGCGCCAGGATCTGCCTTCAATCGCTGGTTGGCCAATTGCTGCAACAAGTTATCATGGGCATAGGTATCATTATCATTAAATAAAAATGAATTACTAAGCGTACTACCTTGTAAGCCGGAGGAGTGGTTCAACAGCATACGTGGCGTAATGCTTTTGTAACGTTCGTCTTTCATTTTGAAATCAGAAACATAGCGGACAACAGGAGTATCCAAATCTACTTTTCCTTCGTCGACCAATTTCATCACAGCCGCCGTTGCATACATTTTACTGACTGAACCAATCCCGTATAGGGTATCTTTGGTCAGCGGCTGTTTCCCTTTCATATCGTTCTTGCCTGTCTGACCCGATAAAATAAGTTTACCATTATCAATTAGCGCATACTGCACGCTAGTCGTCTCATAGGATTTTGTGAGTAAAGTAGCTTTCTCTGCCGCGATTTTTTTCAGTTCTTGACTAGCTAATTCTTGGCTAGCCACAACCGTAGTTTGACTGCTAGAAAGCGCCATAGCCCCTGTTGGTAGGCTCATCGTTAACGCTAATGTAGCGGCTAATACCGCAGATAGTTTATTTTTCATAAAAGTA
This sequence comes from Lysinibacillus xylanilyticus, assembly GCF_001708185.1. Classification (GTDB taxonomy): domain Bacteria; phylum Bacillota; class Bacilli; order Bacillales_A; family Planococcaceae; genus Lysinibacillus; species Lysinibacillus xylanilyticus_A. The sequence continues at coordinate 113,776 of NZ_MDDN01000009.1, forward strand.
CTGCCCCCTTAGATAAGTGATCGATTTCATTGCTTATTGTGGTCCTTGTTTAGCAGTATACATAAACAAAACCAAATCAAAGAAAAAATAAAGTAAACAGATGGTAAAATTTGTGGAAGCTGCCTTTCGTCAGTACCATATGAAATGAGTGGAGCTCCACAATTTTTATCTCTTGTAATACTTTTGTTTATAAACTTTTTTGTAGAAGCCGTATTGATTTCGTCGCTTTTCCATAAAGAATGGATTTAAGGCTATCAGTGTTTCATAAACATTATATAAAAGAATCACACGGTAGTATACCTTTTTATTCCAATAACTCTTTTTTCTTGAAGATTTGTATGGACGAGATGAGAACGACAATGATACTAGCAATAGTTGTAATAAATGCTAGCAAGAAACTAGAATCTAGTTCCCCTGACAACAAGACTTGTCCTGTGTGCTCAGCCATCGTAGCCGGACTCCATTTCATATACTTTCCTAGAATGGATGTAACCGTCGAAATGGCAAAGACCACAAAAATTGTAACAAAAGCGACACTGCCATTTCCTTTCATTATCGTACTAAAAAAGAGCGTCAATGTAACAACAAAAACTAACCATATGCTGTAGATCACTACACTTTGAAAAATGCGCTCAAAAGCGACTGTTTCAATGAGTAAACTCGTATAATACCAAGAAGCTACATATCCGATAAACAATGAAATGAGTGTAATTGTAAGTATGTCTTCATTAACTAACCCGCCCGTTCGTGGAATAAGAAAAAATCCTGCTTTGATACAGGATTCATGATCAATCTTTTTTATAAAACTCCAGTTGTTGATGTTATTCAGATAGAAGATCCCCTTCTTTACTTAGATTAAAAAACTCCATTTTGATATTAACTATAACGAAGGCAAACACTCCTATTTATTCCATCAAACAGGCTAACTAGATAATATTTTTATTAATATTTCCCGTACTAATGATGACGTTTCATTCACAGAAGAGCGGATATGGCATTGGACAATTTTTTCATCAAAACTAAACCAAACCCATCTTGCAGGATATTTTGTTTCTTGAACTCCATAATATACTTCAATTTTTCTAGTTTTATATGAAATTTTCAATAACCTAAATCTCCATTTTTGACGAGTTCCAATGTTTCTTCCTAAAACTTTTGGTAAATCTTGCTCTAAAGTATGCGGTGCTATTGAAATCCAACAGCCATCTGTAAGGTTTTCTTTTTGTCGATATAGTAATTGAACTTCATTCGTTTCTTTTCCAATCCCAACAGAATCTAGCTTATAATCTAATAATGTCTCTGAGAAAATATTATTCAAATCAATTGTTTCTGGTTTAAACCATTTTACTCTAGTTACTTCATCTTCTCCCCATTTTCCTTGATCATATCTAGCTGTATAACTTACGGTAGCAAATGATTTTTTGGACAAATCAGGGTTGATGCTTTTTAAACTTGAAAGATATGCAATGAACTCATCATCCGTCACATCTCCATCAAAAACGGATATCTCCACAGTTGTAAATCCTACAGAATAGCTTAAAGCCTTATTATTTTTGTAATCCACGCCAATAAAGCCAACCCTATTATTTATTATAAAAGGGCGGCCTTGCTCAATTAGATTGGTATCTGCATAAATAAAAGGGAATGCCCAATCATAAAAAAATTGTTTTACTCGAATAATTCCATTCTGAAGTTTTGCATAGAAGTAAATTGAACTACGATGATCTTTTGTTTCTGTACGCAATGAAAAATTATAGCTATTTTGCATTTGTTTATCATTCGGTAATAAAGGGCTAAAATTAATATGCTCTGCCATTTCATCTAATAATTTATCTGTAATGATATTTTCACATCCCTATTAAAATTGATAAGCTTCAACCTTATGTCCATTTCGACCAATTGTAGTCTGCGCTTGTGATAGTGAATTTACAATGGCTTCCTCAGTTGCTTCTGCAGCTGCTGCAAATAATTGATTCATGATAAGATGATCCTCTCGTAGCTGCGTGCGTGTTTCGACAAGCTGATCAGATGTATGGGCAATACGATGTGCTGTTGTGAAACCAATAACAATATCTCCACTACCATGTGAAAAATGACTGCCAGTACGCCCTAGTCCAATACCACAGCGTTTAATGACCCGTGTTAGTTGACGACTGCTAAGTGGCGCATCTGTGGCAAGTATAATGATAATGGAGCCATCTGTAGGTGATATTGTCGATTCATGTTGATCTTTTGAAACAAGATATCGATGTGCTAAAAACTCTGAGCTATGCCCGAAATTACTAAGGACCATACATCCTATCGTATAGTTCGTTGATTCATGTGTCACAAGTCGGGAAGATGAGCCAATTCCACCTTTGTAGCCAAAGCACATCATCCCTTTACCTGCCCCAACTGCTCCTTCCTCTGCAGTTTCATTTGACGCCTTACGAATCGCCTCATTCGCATGCTCTGGTGTGACAGGACATTCTCGAATGGAATTTAAAAAGCTATCATTACATTCCCCAACAACAATATTAATCGTTCCTGTCGATTGACCTATCTCACTATTCGTATCGAGCATATATTGCAGCGTCCCCTGTGTTACAGCTGGAACAGCAAATGTATTCGTTAGCATAATGGGTGATTCAATAACCCCGAGTTCATTCACCTGCACAAGCCCTGTCGTTTTACCAAAGCCATTTAAGACATAGCTTGCAGCCGTAACCTTGTGCTGAAACAAATTGCCCTCATGTGGCAAAATTGCTGTTACGCCTGTGCATGCATAAGCACCTTCTTGATTAATTTTCTCATCAAGCGTTACATGGCCTACACGCACTCCAGCTACATCGGTAATACAATTTTTCTCACCCGTCGATAACGTTCCGATGAAGATTCCCTTTTCTCGTACTTTTCCCGGCATGTTACTCCCCCTTACGAATCGCCTTATTTACGGCAGCTCGTGCATGTATCGCAGTTGTATCAAAAACAGGTACGTGAACATCTTCCTGCTTAATGAGTAATCCAATCTCTGTACAGCCTAGTATAATTCCTTGTGCTCCTGAATTGACAAGATCCTCAATGACCTGCACATAATATTCTTTCGATGTTGTCTCAATTTGACCCAAGCATAATTCTTCATAGATGATACGATTGATCTCCGTACGCTCCTCAGTCTGCGGCACAAGGACATCAATGCCAAATCCTTCTATTCTAGCTTTATAGAAATCCTGCTCCATCGTATACTTTGTCCCAAGAAGAGCAATTTTTTGTAAACCAGCCTCCGTGATTTGATGTGCTGTGGCGTCTGCTATATGTAGAATTGGGATTGAAATCTTCTCCTGAATGATATCAATAACCTTATGCATCGTATTAGTGCAGATAATAATAAAATCTGCCCCTGCTTTCTCTAAAGATCGCGCCGCTTCGCCAAGTACTTGTCCAGCCTTATCCCAATCTCCCCTTGCCTGATCATGCTCGATTTCTTGAAAATCAACACTATACAAAATACATTTTGCTGAATGCAAGCCTCCTAGTTGTCGTTTTACTTCTTCATTCATAAGCCGGTAATACTCCGCAGAAGACTCCCAACTCATTCCACCAATCATGCCAATCGTATCCATAAAATCTCCTCCTTTTACTCTACTATTAATTTACCTTAAATAAGAGAATTTTCAAAATTTAACTTTATATTGGATAAGGGGAATTATTTGATTGAAACTAATTTAGCAGAGAACTTTATGGAAATTTATTCAAAATAAATGTTTATAATATCCTAAAATGGATATTATAATAGTAAAAATATTTCAAAAAAACAAACAATAAGTGAACAAAACATATTTTTAATAATTTTTATTTTCTAAAAGTTGCTTTTTTATAAAAAAAAAGTGTAGACTAAAACGAGTTGTGAAAGGAGGAAAGCTGATGGAATGGATATCGAATATTGTAAATGATATGAATAATATTTTATGGACATATATCCTTATTGCATTGTTATTAGTTGCAGGATTATATTTTTCATTTGGCACAAAGTTTGTACAAATTCGTCTTTTTCCTGAAATGTTCCGTTTAATAGTTGAAAAAAGAGAAGGGGAGTCAGGTGTTTCCCCGTTCCAAGCTTTTACGATTAGCGCAGCCTCACGTGTAGGTACTGGAAATATTACAGGTGTTGCATTAGCAATCGGAGTAGGTGGACCTGGAGCTGTATTTTGGATGTGGATGATTGCCATATTAGGAATGGCGACTGCCTTTATTGAAAGTACACTTGCACAGGTGTACAAGGTCAAGGATGGCGATACGTTTCGTGGTGGACCAGCCTATTATATGGAAAAAGCGTTAGGTCAACGAAAATTAGGAATCATTTTTAGTATTCTTTTAACGTTAAGTTTTGGCTTTATTTTTAACGCTGTACAATCTAATACGATTGCTACTTCTGTAGGTGAAGCATTTGATATAAAACCTGCAGTCATTGGGATTATTCTCGTTGTGTTAACGGCTTTGATTATTTTTGGTGGCGTACATAGAATTGTAAAAGTTACGCAAGTACTTGTACCTGTAATGGCTGTTTTCTATTTAGCTGTGGCATTTTACGTTGTCGTGACGAATCTATCTGAAATTCCTGCTGTTTTCGAGCTGATTATCACTCAAGCGTTTGGTCTTCAGGAAGCTGCAGGTGGCGCGATTGGTGCTGCAATTAGTCAAGGTGTTCGACGTGGCCTATTCTCCAATGAGGCTGGGATGGGTAGTGTGCCTAACGCTGCCGCTACAGCTAATACTTCACACCCTGCTAAGCAAGGGCTTGTGCAAAGTTTAGGGGTCTTTTTTGATACAATCATGATTTGTTCAGCAACAGCGTTTATCATTATTTTAGCGGATCTATATAATACTGGTGAAAGTAATGGAATTATTCTTACACAAAATTCCTTAGCTGTACATGTAGGTGATTGGGCTCCTTACTTTATTGCTATTGCTATTATTTTCTTTGCATTTAGTTCCATTGTCGGAAATTACTATTACGGTGAATCTAACATAGAGTTTATCAATGCTCATAAAGGTTGGATGTTCGGCTACCGTATTTTAGTGCTTGCTATGGTGATGTTTGGTTCTGTCGCGCAAGTACAACTTGTCTGGAACTTAGCAGATCTGTTCATGGGACTAATGGCTTTGATCAATATTGCCATCATCATGTTACTTGGCAAAATAGCGTTCCTTGTTTTAGACGACTTTACAGAGCAACGGAATGCAGGCAAAAACCCTGTATTTTATGCAAAATCAATTCCAACATTGAAAAATACCGATTGTTGGGAAGAAGATCGATAATGATACAAAAACGCCATCCTCAAAAGAGGAATGGCGTTTTTTTACGTTAGATTCTTTTAATATTTAAATTGACTAACTAGTTGTTTTAGCTCATCTGCCATATGTGCTAGAGCTTGTGCTGAAGCATTGATTTCTTCCATCGAAGCTAATTGTTCCTCTGTAGATGCCGCTACATCCTCGGAAGCAGCTGCATTGCCTTTTGCTGAGAAAGCTAAATCCTCCGTCACAGCTGTCACTTCTTGTACACTCGCTGACATTTGCTCAGAAGCGGAAGACACCTCTTCCATCCTTGGTGTAATTTCATTCATGCTTGTCATAATTACTTGGAACTTAGCAATCGCTTCATCTGTTACTCGTAAACCATTTTGAACATCATCTGAAACTTTTGCCATAATGTTGACAGATTGTTCTGTTTCTGTTTGGATTCCACGAATGAGCTCGAAAATTTGTTTGGCAGATTCCTGAGATTGCTCCGCCAACTTTCTTACTTCATCGGCTACCACAGCAAAGCCTTTTCCATGCTCCCCTGCTCTTGCTGCCTCAATCGCTGCATTCAGAGCCAGTAAGTTTGTTTGATCTGCAATGCTTGTAATAACATCTAAAATGGACGTAATTTGCTGTGAGCGTTCATGTAATGTCTGAATTTTCGTATTTGAATCCGTTACTGATGAATGGATCGATTGCATTTGATTCTTCGTCTCTTGTACTACCTGTCCACCTTCATTTGCTTGTAGCGTCGCGTGCTGTGAAAGATCCGTCACAGCAGAAGAGAGGTCCGCGATATGCATAATTGCCTTTGAAAGTTCATGTAACGATTCTGCATTCTTATTAGCACTCGTCGTTTGCGTGTCTGCACTCGTCGCAACATCTTGAATCGAAATCGCAACCTTCTCTGTGGCAATGCTCGTTTGATTGGCATTGGCTGTAAGCTCCTCTGCCGACGATGCTACCTCCTCAGCATTTTGTTCTATTTTTTGAATTAAAGTTCTTAAACTGTCTTGCATCTCGTTAAAGGCTTCGCCGAGCTGTCCAATCTCATCTTTAGAGGTAATTGTCACTTTCTCAGTTAAATCACCTTTACTAATGGTTACGGCACTATCCTTAAGCAATCTAATTGGTTTTATAATTCCCTTCATGACAAAATAAAACACAATCGTACTTATGACAATCGCAATAATTAGCACGATTAACGTGTGTTTTAAAATGGATGATGCTGATTTATCAATTTCCTTCGAAAAAATTGTGCCAGTAATTTTCCAATTCGTTAATTCATTTGTAGTAAAGAACATAATGCGGTCATTACCGTCAAAGACATATTCATACGTGCCAGATTTGCTTTCATACATCTTATCTGCGAAGCTCTCTGTTAATTCGCTACCTGCTTCTAAAGTAGGATGTGAGATAACCAGTTTATTTTCATCAAAAATAGAAGGATATCCATTTTTTCCAATTTTAATTGAGCTTGCGGTTTTTTGAAGCTCTCCTAATTTTAAATCAACTGCTACTACCCCAGATTTATCCTTTAGCTGACGAGCCACTGTTACAACCATCTCTCCAGTAAATGCATCAATATAAGGATTCGTAATTAAAGTTTCACCCTTTAAAGCAGTAGCCTTTTTATACCATTCCCTTTCTAAAACGTTGTAATCCTTAAGATCCATTTTTGGTTCTAGAAATAATGCTCCCTCATTTGTTCCAAGATAAATACTTAAAACATTTGGATTCATCTTCATATATTGTTGAAAATTCGTTAAAATTGCTGCGCCATTCTGTTTATACTTAGAAGACTCTATTTCCTCGCTAAAAACATTAATGTCGTTTATTTTTTCACTAATGGTTTTATCAATAGTTGAATTTAACATAGTTACACTTTCATTTGCACTAAATAATATTTCTTCTTTTATCGAATTTTTCGCCGAAAGATACGAAAAACTCCCAACACTAATAACTGGAACTAGCAAGATAAGAGCAAATAATGTATAAAGCTTGCCCTTAAAGCTTCCAAATAATTTTTTCATGCATCAGTTCTCCTTTTGTCTCAATTAGTTCTTAAGATATGTATTTTTGTATTCTATTTTACTGGCACTATACTCAATGATTTAGACTCAGAAAGAATGCCGCTTCCCTTCTCTACTCACAACCTACCCTTCTTTTATCGATGAAATTTCACCCTAGACTTTTATCGGAAGAAATAATTCATTTCAAACCCCTTTTTTCATTTTTTTGTTTAACTAACATAAATATTTCGCACTTTTTCATCGTCTAACTAAACAACATAGTATATCTCTTTAGATATGATGATTGCTGTCGCTTCGCTTTCGTCCAGAAAACATAAAAATGGGAAGAAAAAAAAGGTGCCATCTATCGACCAATGAAAAATCGATATAGAACCTGTTTTGGATTCTAGAAGGCCCATTTGCGTTTCACCCTATTTTCTGTCCATGGATCATCAAAAATTGAAAACGAAATGGGCTTTGCATTGATGGTATTAAATCTCCACAAATACACTGACATCATTAACAGAGAAATAAGGTAAAGAAAATAAAATGACTTGGTCAAACAAGAAAAAAGAGAAATCGATACTGTTCGATTTCTCTTTTTCTTTCATATCAGCTAGTTATGTCTTAGCCTCGTTTATTCGTATGTCTTATTCTCCTAATATTTAAATTGACTAATTAGCTGTTTTAACTCATCTGCCATATGTGCTAGAGCTTGTGCTGAAGCATTAATTTCTTCCATCGAAGCTAATTGTTCCTCTGTAGACGCCGCTACGTCCTCTGAAGCAGCTGAATTTCCTTTCGCTGAGAATGCCAAATCCTCCGTAATAGCTGCTACCTCTTGTACACCCGCTGACATTTCTTCAGAGGCAGAGGATACCTCTTCCATTTGAGGAGTAATTTTATCCATGCTTGCCTTAATCACTTGGAATTTCGAGATCGCTTCATCAGATACATGTAGACCATTTTGAACATCCTCTGTTACTTTAGCCATGATGTTGACAGATTGTTCTGTTTCTATCTGTATGCCATGGATTAGTTCAAAAATTTGTTTAGCAGATTCCTGTGATTGCTCCGCCAACTTTCTTACTTCATCGGCTACCACTGCAAAGCCTTTTCCATGCTCCCCTGCTCTTGCCGCCTCAATCGCTGCATTCAGAGCCAGTAAGTTTGTTTGATCTGCAATGCTTGTAATGACATCTAAAATGGACGTAATTTGCTGTGAGCGTTCGTGTAATGTTTGAATTTTAATGTTTGAATCTGTTACTGATAAATGGATCGATTGCATTTGATTCTTTGTATCTTGTACTGCCTTTCCACCTTCATCCGCTTGTAACGTCGCGTGCTGCGAAAGATCCGTCACAGTAGAAGAGATTTCCGCTATATGAAGAATGGCCTTAGACAGTTCATGTAAAGATTCTGCATTCTTGTTGGCACTCATCGTTTGCGTGTCTGCACTCGTCGCAACATCTTGAATCGAAATCGCAACCTTCTCTGTGGCAATGCTCGTGTGATTGGCATTGGCTGTAAGCTCCTCTGCCGACGATGCTACCTCCTCAGCATTTTGTTCTATTTTTTGAATAAGCGTTCTTAAACTGTCTTGCATATCGTTAAAGGCTTCGCCAAGCTGTCCAATCTCATCTTTAGAGGTAATTGTCACTTTCTCTGTTAAATCACCTTTACTAATAGTAACAGCACTATCCTTTAGTGATTGAATCGGTTTTATGATACTCTTCATGACAAAGTAAATAACAATGGAACTTATGACAATCGCAGCAATTAGGACAAGCAACGTAGTATATAAAATCGGAGATGCTGATTTATCAATTTCCTCCGCAAAAATCGTTCCTGTAAGTTTCCAATTCGTCAATTCATTCGTTGCAAAGAACAGAATACGGTCATCACCGTCAAAGACATATTCATACGTGCCAGATTCACTTTCGTACATCTTATCGATGAAGTTGTCTTTTAATTCCGTACCTACTTCTAAAGTAGGATGTGAAATGACCATTCTATTTTTATCAAAAATAGAAGGATATCCATTTTTTCCGATACTAATTGAATCTGCGACTTTTTGAATATCTGTTAATTTAATATCAATAGCCACTACGCCAGATTGATCTTTTACTTGGCGAGCTATGGTAACGACCATATCTCCAGTTCCTGCATCAACATAAGGATTTGTTATTAAAGTTTCGCCCTTTAAAGCCGTAGCCTCTTTATACCAATCTCTTTCTAAAACATTGTAATCCGCGCTATTCGATTGTGGTTCTAAAATTACTTCTCCATCATTCGTTCCAATATAAACGCTTAAAACATTTGGATTCATCTCCATATATTCATGGAATTCTCTTAATATTGCAGCCTTCTTCTGTTCATACATAGAAGCATCTATTTCATCGCCAAGAACCTTAATGTCGTTTACTTTTTCACTTATGGTTTTATCGATAACCGTATTTAACATATTGACACTTTCATTTGCACTAAATAATATTTCTTCTTTTATCGAATCTTTTGCTGAAAGATACGCAATACTTCCAACAGTAATAACTGGAACTAACAAGATAAGAGCAAATAATGTGTAAAGCTTGCCCTTAAAACTTCCAAATAATTTTTTCATGCAACATTTCCCCTCTTGTCTACATTAATTCTTAAGATGTGTGTTTTTGTATAAATTTGTGTTTTCTTTTACTTGCACTATACTCGATGATAAAAACTCGAAAAGAATGCCGCTTCCCTACCCTTCTTTTATCGGACGAAATAGATAAATTCAAACCTATTTTTTCATTTTTTTGATCTTCGAATCATAATTTTTCTATTTTCGTTCTTCTGTCATGAAACTAAACATAGAACCCCTATGTATCATACTTTAGCCATGATGCAAAGGGGTTCTATTTATCTAAATCGTTTCCTATAAGTCAATCGCCATTTTTGCCAAATCTGTAGAGGCTCTGTATCAGACGCCACCAGTAACCTCAATGTATCAACTTTATTTTGCATAGAAGACAAATCAGCAAAAAATCGTAGCAACCCATGTGCTACGATTTTCTTATTATTGGTGATGTTTTTTTATCATTGACTCTGTAAAAGCCTGAGATTGTCCCCTTGCAATACTTAAAGTTTGCCACTCTGTGCCCTTTAGTTGCTTAGCAATATACACGATCTGTCCAACATGCAGTGAGTAATGGGACATTTGTCTTTCAATAGCATCTATCACGGAATGCTGTTCTCCCCTTATCGTTACAAACCCTTGTAAATCAGCTTCCGTTAATCCTTGTAAAGCATGTAAAAATACTTGCCAGCCCTGTTCCCATACTGTCATGATCTCTTCTTTTGTTTGCAGGCTATCAGTAAATTCATCATCACGATTTCTAGTTGCTTTTTCACCATCCGTCGTCAAAAAGTCTGTCCATCTCGATATCATATTTCCACTAACATGTTTTACAATAACGGCAATGCTATTGGATTCTTCATTAATAGCCCAGTGCAGTTGTTCATTATCCAATTGTGAGAGTGTTTGATCCCCTAACTCTTTCACACTTTTAAATCTTTTTTGAACAATTTCTAAATAAGTCTCCCCAATGTTCATACGTAAACGCCCCCTCATTTCATGAAATAAAAGTTCACTAGAATCATTATATCTATAAATAAGTTCAATAATTATATCTGTTTTCTTGACCTTCTGCTATATATCGTCTTCTTTATTTTCGAAGGGAAAGAAACGTTAAAATCTTTTTCTATTATTCACTGTATTACTCCTGAACGATTAAATATCAGAAAAAAAGACAACTAACACCAATATTAAGGAAAAATCAACTCCTCTATTATTTCCATTACAGCCTCTCATTTTTCGTTAATCCCATTTAATGGTAATCACTGTCCGTATCATATGTAATCATCTCATTCTGACCTTGATACCTCACGGACTAATCCTGCTGAAAGTATTCAGGATCTTCGATGATCTTCAATAAAAATTCTTCAAGAGAGTTTGCAATCTTCTTTTCGTTATCATAGACAGCATTTTGTTCTCCATCTGTTAATTCAATTAAAAAAGGTACTGATTCCCATCCAATAAAGAAGACTAATTTATTTTCTTCATCGTAGTTAGGGTAAGCATCAAAAAAACCTTGTCTTAATCGAAAATCTCTAATGTATGCTGGACTTAACACACAATTTTCGTCTAGTGCATCCTCGCCAATAAAAGACCCATAACCGATTTCCGTGAAAAAAAGCTTTAATTCTTTTGGAAAAACAATGCCTAGTTCATCTTCCACTTGTTCAACTTCACCACTTTTTATTGGGCCAAACTGAAAACGAGGATTATCTTTAATATATGAAAACTTCATTGAGCATTCCTACTTTTAAATAAATTATTATTATCTTCCCATTCATTTTCAGATTATTATTTCACCTGGTGTGTTGAAAGTCATTTTTCTATGTACATTGTGTAAAAAAAACACCTGCATCATGATCATAATTTTTATTTATAAACAAATATCCGATCGAGTCACTTAGGCTAAATAAATCATGAAATCCTTCAGGAAAATCACCGCCATAAATTTGTAGACAAAATTGATAATCATCCAAACCCAAGTTTTCTATTTGTAACAGAGATGGTATATTGCCAATCAATGAACCGCAGTAAATCTCTATTTCATCCAAATCTTCATCATCTACCGCTTCTAAATCTAAATTCAATTCCTCCCCCAAAATGAACTCTTGTGCTGGTATTAAGTAATCTGATTCATTTCGAATATCACCAGCTTCGTGTAATAAAACTTTTATAAATCCATTTTTTATGTTTTTTAATTCTTCTTTATCTCCATGAAAAGTAATTAAATCTAAAAAATAATCATCTTTTTTATACGTAGTAAAAACGGAAAGCACGTGTTCTTGTGGTAAGTTCAAATTCAGCGTTTTATTAAGAAAATTCGTTGGTAGACTTAATACAAGTGTTAATTTATCGCCATTTGGATTTAATGGCCAATCAATATTTTCAGGCAAAAAGCTATATCCGCCAAGTCGAGGTTTAATAGATTCATTTTCAACATCTTTAAAAATAATTTCAACTGACATTTTTTCGACACCATCCTTATATTCTACATTTTTTACTTTCGGATTCTTGCCTAAGTTCTTTTGCACTATTTGCTGATGCTCCAGTAATGCCTTTTTGCTAATATATTTACCTTGCATATGTTTTGAGTCTACGATAACTTTTCTATTTTAACGAATCTAGTAAGGTGCAATATTCTTTTCTTTTTGGATTATTTTCATCATTACAAAGACGTTCTAATAAATAAATCGTATATTCTTTAGGTTTACGTTGTAATGATTTTACTAATATATCCTCATAACCATTGTGATAAAACTTTTCTAAAAAACTACCCAATGGCCCTGGACCACCAAAATCAATATCGGGGCTTCTTTCAACTAATAAGAATATAGGCTCTACAAAATCAAATACATTACCTAACTCTTCAATCTCATCGATTATTTCATATGCTGGGTCTATGAATAAATATTTATCTTTTTTCTGATCAGCTAGTGCTATTAATTTTTCTAATTCATAAATATAATCCTCAACTTCATTCACCATAAACTTCCACCTCGTAATTGGCCTTGTATTGTTTTTTATAAATCTTTTGCCTCTTACTTCCTTTATATCAAATAAGTATTTGGAACATGTTAAAATCTTTTTGGCTTAGCTCTTGTTTTTTAGGAGATTGTTTATAGTGTCTCTTTTATGAGAGTAATGCCTCTTCTCTGGATGAAAAGAAACCGCTTTTAATGTCGGACATTCTAGTAATGGCGTTAAGTCCCCTGATTTACAGTTCCAAAAGTTAATGGTCTCTAATGCACTCATGGTTTTTACAAACTCCAATGATGCTAGATCAGAAATCAACAATTTTTTTATCGAGCCATTATCATTCAAAAAAGAATAATCCATTAGGTTTTTGCAACCTTCTACATGTAACCACTCTAGTCTACTTAATTTGGAAATGCTATTTGCTTCAGATAGGTAATTGTTTTTAGCCAACCAGCAAGTTTCAAGGTTTTCTAATTCTTCAACACCTTCAAGTGATTCCAGTTTTTTAGACCCACTTAGTCGTAGATAAACCAATTCTTTTAATGTTCTCAACTCATGACAATTTTGTTTTGAATATCCAAAAATATAAAGACTTTTTAAATTTGTAAGTGTTTCTAAGTTTTCATAACAACTATTAAAGAGATAAAGTTTTTCTAGTTGTTTTAATCGTGAAAAATCAATAGGGATTTGCAAGGATACCCTAAAATCAAGCATATTCACCAAAGAGTAAAGAGCTTCCATATTGGCAACACTTTTTAATTTAAAATCGTTGTCAATCGCCAGATGTTTAATAAATTTCTTATCCTTTAAAGGTGCAAGATCTAAATCACACTTAAAATCAACATCATCAACAAATGCACTAATATTAATCGATTCAAACCGCTCTTCTTCTGCAACACGGACTCCTTCTTCTAAATACCTTGGATCTATTTCAATTACACTGTCATTAAAATGATATTTTCTCATCATGGGCATCCTCTCACTGACATTTTTTTAACGCCATCTCCATGGCTCTTATTGTCGAATATAAATTTCATGTACTCAGCATATTTCCTCGCTTAATGGCGGTTTGCGTATCTGCAAAAGATATCCGAGTTTATGGGATGGAGCGTCCATTAGGTCTGATTTTATTTGAAGATTTAGGATTTACACCTGCACCTGTATCGAAGCAATCGATAAAAACTGGGAAAACATTTCAAAAGAAGTACTACCTGACTACAATCCGGATACGATGTTCGTTTTAGTATCTTCCGTGTATGAAGGTAGTCAGCAAGTCTTTGATGAATTACAAAACGACCCTATTTGGCAAAGTTTAAAAGCTGTTCAAAATAATCAAGTAATCGTTATTGAAGAAAACCCTTGGTTAGACTATTCTGCTTATGGTAATAAATTAGCATTAGAAAAATTAGAAGAAATTTTATTAGCCAAATAATTTAAAGTATAAACAATCTACTATACTTCCTTTACTGATAGAAACCCTTTTGTGAATGACAAAAGGGTTTCTTTTTTGTGAGATCGCTAATGAAAACAAAAATGAAACGTATTTTTTGATGTCTTAGATAGTTGTCTCAAATCCACCTAAGTAAACTAAACCATTAAATAACTTATCAGAGTCAGTTATTTTTAAATCTACATCTGTGTAGAAGAACATGGCATTTACATTTTCAATCCCTTTTCCAACGCAGATAGAGTTGATTTCTAATAACGTCTCCTTAGAAACGGGTATTTCTTCTAATGCTTCTTCAACACTTATTAAATGATCAATCTTATAAACACCTATCATGTCCTCATCGTACCATTCTGTTTTGATATCAACACAAAATTGACACGCCTCATATTCAGGGTCGTCCATTTCTACATCAGTATTGTAGTCCAATTCAAAATATTTCTCGAATGTTTCATCATCAGATTCATTGATTCCTAGCCATATATGAACTTTAGACATATCCATTTCTATTTTTACAACTCACTCTCATAAGTTTTTTATGATGAATTTATAAAATTCGATATAAGGATCTGGCAACTTTTTTTCTAGAGCTTTTTCTAACTTAACAAAATCATCCTCTAACACTGCTCGTTTATGATATCTATTAATGAATTTTATTTTTCTCATAATGTTCTCCTAATACTTACGCATTTAAAATATGATTTGGGCTGTTGGTAATTTACAGCCACTTCCCTAACTTAAATCACGATAACGTTTGTCAGATAGTTATTATAGTCGGACGGGTTTATAGCCGAAAGCTTTATCAACCACTTCCTCAGGGAGTAAATTATCATAAAAAATGTAATTAACAGCTTCTGGATCAATTACGTTATCAAGAAATTCTTCTAATAACTGGTCATCCTCCGCCTCGGTCTTAATTTCAGCATTCATTATTCGAGTTACCAGCACGATAAGCTCTTCTCTATTCAATTTTCTCTCAGCCATTATTAACTCCTTTGTCATACTTATTTTCTACAATAATGATAAACAGGAGATAAAATCCCTTTATTTTACAAATCAATAAACTATCTATGTAAAAACTCCACCCACTACATGTAATGATGGTCGATGAGGTAGAATTTATCGAATTTTTCCGCTAAAAATTTAGTTAATTATTACTAAAATACAAAAAATAAATCATCATAATCCCTTTTAATTGTTCATTACCACTATCCTACTCTTTATTTACTGTTTTCATAATTCAAGAACACTACATTTAATTTTATAATAAATCAATTCTTCATTTATTATTTTTTCAATCTCTGTCCAGTCCCCACCTGCTAATCCTGAACCAATTTTGGGCATCTGTATCGATAATCTATTTTTTAATGAAAATCTTGCAACTTTTTTTAAACATACACGAAGTGCATCATAATCAATATAAGTTGTACTATCTTTGTAATTTTTCCTTACACCTTTTTGTGCAAGCATATTGGCAATAAAGGTATTTTTCTGTTGCCCAAGACATACAAACTGAACTTCTCCTAACCTAAATGCATCTTTGTCTTTAGACCATGTTAAATATTCCTTCTTTGCAACAGGGAATTGCTTTGATAGAGATAGAACAAAACCTTTTCCCCATAATCCTAATATGTTAACAACATGTATGATTAGTGTATTTTCTTCTATGGGAAGAGAAGCATCACCTTTTAAGTAGTTTATTTGAGACTTGTTAACAGGAACTAATATAGCCTTCTTCCACTTACTTTCAAATCCTACTCTAGTAATAGGTACACTATCGCTTAAATCTAAACTATCAACATGTCCATCGTACAATAAAAATCCAATATTTTCGTTCCAATCTTTCAACGATGAAGAAATATACATATCGTTATTGATTATGTTAATTTGCCTAGTTGCAATTCCATTTTCAAATTCTGTAAATAATTGTCCATTACCTTTTGCAAAATCAACATTATTACATTTGTAGTATATTAAGCTACTCTCGCATTCTACATACTGTTTCACTGATATTTAGCCCCTTTTAACTTTCAACAGATCTGATCTTCCTTTACAAGAATGTATCTTTCAAAATAATTGAAAAGGGGATGTTTTTGAAAGTCCTTTTTTAATCTTTTCAATTTCTTCAATGGCTTTTTGTTTCCAATGCTCCTTTAATCTAAAATGTTCATCATAAAAATTTTTGTTATGAAGTTGAGAAATTAAATCAGCTAACTCGAACCACTCAAATATATTCATTGACATATTCAACATATTTTCAGGACTAAAATCCTCAAGATCATGATCATAAAAAAATATAGTTGGCGGTGATTTAATATCATCAAGATCAATTATCCAAAAATCACCTCTACCAGTTTCGGCGAATATCCAATGGCTTTCTTTAAATTCACTAAAATCTTCGTGATACTCTTTATTATAGTTTCTTGCTTTTTCATAAGATAAAAAAACGTGATCTGCCTCAATTTTATTTTCGGCAAGTTTCTCATATAAGAATAAACAATCCTCCCTCGTAAACTCACTAATATTAGGAATTCTATTTCGATGTACTAAGCTATCAATAATTTCATCAAAGTTTCTTTTCTTTATTATGACAATCACTTCTTTCACAACTAAATTCTTATGATGCGATTAGATTTTCGTATTTCAATATAAAAGAAAAACATATAAAAAAATTGTCCCAAATGAGGATAATAATCACTTATACCATATAATACCATTCGAATACAAAAAAACACATATAAAGAAAGACTTATGTCGTCTTCTATATATGTTACTGTTTTGTTCTAATCAAAAAGGTAGTATCATTCAGTCCTTCGATTTTCAGGATCAACTACAAAATTATACTCATCGATACGCTTTGTAAAATCAAAGCTTGGTAGTTTTTCAGTAGCACTAAAATTAAAAATATAGCCAAACTCTATATTAGATTTCACATGTTCCCCACAGTAACCTGTTATTCTAACTGAGTAATTGTTCTTTGACATCTGCACACTGCTACAATTGTCGTAACTATTATCTTTTATACCTTCATAATGTAAGTAATAATTTTTATCCCAATCAATTATAGCCGAGATATCCGAGATAATAAGATTTCCACTAGAAATGTGTAGAGGAAAAGGATTTGTAATAAAGATGTGATTTTCTTCAGGTATCAAAGCATTGCCCTGTTCAGGATTAATTATTATTTGATAGTAATCATCAAGTTCAGGAATCTCGTAAATCGGAATAATGCAACCTTGAGAAATAACCTCCTGGCCTATTTTTTCATTGTTACTAAAGAATTTTAACAAATCGGTTTCAACAATGTTATTTTTCTCTAAGAAGTTATTTAAAGTTAAAGGATCGAACATTACTAACCCGGGAGCAAATAACATCAATTTTAATTTTTTTACTTCTTCCATAACTTACACCCCCCACAATTTTTAAACTCCTTATTTACTATTACGATCATTTTTGACATACAACTCATACAACTTTAGGCTGTTTTGCAGTCCCTTCTGGTGGCAATTTGACCTTTGAAAGATCTAGTCTTTTAGGAGGTCTCAAATTTAGTTTCTTATTTAAAAATTATTATTATTAATGAAAATTGCATAAAATAGCTTTTTTTCTGTGTGTGGAGCGACAGTGTTTCAATTCAACAATGAGCCACAAATACCCTAATATCAAGACTTCCAGCTATTTTCGTTTCTCGTATTTAAAAAATCTAGTATCGGATGAAGCTGAGTAGTAAATACAAAAAAACATGTAAAACAGCTTCTTAATATGTGTATTAAATAACATTATCTCTGTTGCTATTTGAACTTAAAGTTTTAAATAACGGAAATTAAAATCAATACCATCGCCATCCAGCAAATTTGCTTTATACTCTATTTCTTCCTTAGAACAATCAAAAGTAACTTCTGTGTACAATTTTTGGATATCAATCATTTCATTTAATAAATAGTCATTGAAATCTTTATATACTTTAGCTCTTTTAATGGGATCATGAGAAAACAAATATACCTGCCCAGTGTCCCTTTTAAAGCAAATAGGATCATTGCTAGGACTTTCAGAAAAAATAATATATTCATCTGTTTCTTCCTGTTTAAACCAAAGAGAATTTGTCAATACTTCCCACTCATCAATTTTTTTAAGGTTGTACATGAAATCAGAACTTTCAATACCACCAAAATTTAAGAAATAGTCTTTTATTTGAGACGGAATAATCCAATCTAGATAGTACTCTGTCTTTTGAAAAATTTTTTCCCTTTCTAATGAAATTACTTCTACATCATGATCCTCAAGAAAGGATGACAGCTTTTCAATCCAATTGTCTTCCCCTATCTGTCTAATTGGTAATATTGGCTCTCTATTTATTTTCTCCGACATAATGTTCCACCTCCTCATTCGTTTCTTTCTCCTATAGTCGTCCGGATGATAAATTTTATGATATTTTGACTGATCTTTCTCCCTAATTCATAGATTTATTGCCGTTTTAAATTTAATTTTAATAAGGGAATAATACGAAACTGGTTACAACTCTATATATCAACTCTTCTAGGACAATTATCCATGAAAATCAATTTTTAAATCTATACTAGTAGATCAGTAACAAAGTTAAAAAACGGCAATAAACCATAATTCATGGATTTATTGCCGTTTTAAATCAAACTTCAAATCATTTGAAGAATATAAAGATTTGTTGCAAGTATTAAATATTTTAGAACTCTAAGACAAGTTATCTCTCATGCTACCTCTACTGAAATGAATATAAATTTATCTATTTCTACTGGCGTATAATCCTCTTGGTACCAATAATTCGCCTGAGAGAATTTTAATATTAAATTCAGTCCAATTCGGCCCGAGAAAATAAATCCTTGATGGTAGAATCATCTTCACATGTATTTTTAAATGAAATAGCAAACTTCTCTAATGCTTTTTTATCAGAAGAATATGCACAAAACATATCGGCTTCGGGATCAAAATTGACAATACTTTTTAATTCGGGCATTTTTTCTTCAAGAAAAACTATTGCCAAAGAATTCCAATCATAGCCATTCCCTTCAAATCCCTCATCCGATCGCGTATCAAAAAGCTCGTGCTTATAGTCACCAACATTTAAACACAAGGACGCAGAACCTCCATCATGATCCACCCAAAAAAACGGAGCTATTTTCTGTTTATCATCTATAATATTCATCTTAATCCTCCTGCAAAATAAAATTTTTTTACACATCGTAACGTCACGCTATCACTGAATACATGGTACATTCTCATAACACTTTAAATTACATGATTACCCAGTTCAATTTACAGCATGCTTTCTAGCTCTGCAGCTTCGTTACCCTCTGGTGCTGCACTAAACATTTTCATAATTTCATCCAATTTTTATTATATCTTACTTTTTAGATTCTTCACATATTTTTATCTATAAAATCTATTAATTTACAAAAATCTCCCTAAGAGTATTCAAGATGCCCTCTTCAATTGCCCTGTTAGTTCAATGGGCTTGTTGGCTCGCTGATCATTAGTATGAATTTCTCTATGAAATGCACCAGGTCGTATACTAACTCAACATCTGGCAACGATTTGATGATATTGACTCAAATACGTATTCTGCTATTCATAAATTTTACCTACATAAAAAATTGTGGCTAGGAAATTCCAGTCAATATTATTTGTAGTTACTTGTTCAATTTTTTCATAAAATTCCATTTATTATCACCTTTCTATTTTAATCTTCACAAGTCCATCCTTTCATAGACCCATCCTTTACCTTCAACCCAGAACGGATGGCTGTCGGTCGTTTCAATTATCTGCTTTCCAACATACAGCTTAATATATCATCACGTTGGTTTCGGTAAAGGTTCGTTACTTTCTTGTATGCTAATTCTCCTTCAGGGTTATTCTCATCCTTAGCGAGAACCATATCTCCGACTTCATCTTATTTACGCACAGCACTTATTGGTGTCTTCTCATAATATTTTTTTCTATCATATTTTGCTTTAGAAAATCGTTTAATTTGTACGCCTATCTTTATTGCATAAAAAAGATGCCCTTGATAAATATCACAATCAAGGGCAAAAGTATGTTAATTTTCTATCTAAAATTTATTTTACTAATACATAATAAAATCAAAGTCAGAAATTTCCCCATCTAAAGCAAAATATAACCTGAATTCTCCTACATTCTCCCCCTTATAATCTATACTTAAGTATGAAACTACTTGGTTAACAAACTCAGGGAAGTTTCTCAATTCAAGTGAGATTTTTTTAATATAATAGTCCAAATCCGTTTTCACAAATTCACCAAAAATCGAATAAAATTCTTCCTCCTGTTCAGACATATAAATATTTAATTGAATCCAAAATTGTTCTATAGTTTGTTTTTCAATCTTCCAATGTTCTATTAAACGTCTAAATTGTTCTATATCTAAAATAACAGACGCCTCCCTAATTAATGATCTTTAGTAAAGTAAGAGAAGATTATATGACCTGAATTCTTATCCAAATTCCCATATGCTCTCGCACCACCATATTTACCTGTAATTTTTATCTCGTACTTGTAACCTCTTACTCCAGATCCTTCTAAATATTTAATTCCATTAGTACCTGATCCACTATTAACAAAACCTTTCTTAGCAGAATTTGCAAACTTTTGAGCAGCATCTTTACCAAGGGTCTTTTTAATTTTATTAAAAGTATTTCGCACCCAAACCCCAATATCTGTTACATAATACGTATGGTAGTCCTCTACAGTAAAGTTGTAAACCGTAACTGGCTCATCCAGTCTAACGAACTCGACCTTGTCAATTGTAAGGTTGCTTCCATCAGCCTTTTGGAGTTTATCACCTATCTGTAGTTCATCTGCATAGACCCATCCTTTACCTTCAACCCAGAACGGATGGTTTTCGGTCGTTTCAATTATCTGCTTTCCAACATTCAGCTTAATTATATCATCACGTTGGTTTCGGTAAAGGTTCGTTACTTTCTTGTATGCTAATTCTCCTTCAGGGTTATTCTCATCCTTAGCGAGAAAAGATGGCTATTCGTCGTGCGAACTGAGAAGGTGTGCTTATTTTTTTATATTTCGGGCTTACTCTTTACATTTGTTTTGCAATATGTATTAACTAGCTTTTTCGTTTAGGATAAAAAATCATTTGTGGTGAAGTCCTGTTTCTCCATTTGTTTACATTACTTCCAAAAACAAGATGTTTGCAAATCCTGAAAACTGATTTCTTTATATGTTATTTGTATTCCTCTTATCATATTCAATGTACGTTCTACCTTATCTTCACCAACATAAGGAGCTTCGATTTGTCGTAATTTTTCATACTGTGCAACATCACCTACGATAAATCATGAAGAAGCCTGTATTATAATTCTAGAAACGCATCATTTTCATAGTAAAAAATAAATGCACTTAGTAACTGGTCTAATGATGGTTTGCCCAACTGAGCCCTTACATTTTCTAATACATCTTCAATACTTGCACCATCTAATGTTTCTATCCAGCCATTTTCTCTAACCTGTTCTGGCAAATAAGCATCTGAATCAGGTGAAAAATCAGAACTATCTAGTGAGAATACTCCTTCTGTATCCAAACTCCATTCAGCTCGATTGGGTGGGAGATAAAACCACGTATCAGGATTTTTTTCTGGAAACAGCAAAACATCCCTAATACTAACTAAATTCATATTTATATTCATCCAAAACATCCTTTATTGAGTTTTTTAAATCCGCCTGTTGGTCGATGAAGATTTGCATGTTCTCGCACTATATGAGAACGCCTAGCTACAAGTTCTATCCTTGTCTTATAAATCAGTATCAAAAACACCAATATAAATAAGTTTGTTGTAAAGTTTATTTAAATCTGATATTACTAACTCAGGATCCATATAATAGAACATTGAATTAATACTTTCAAAACCTTTTTCTATACAAGTATCCTGTATTTCAATACCTACTTCTGATGAAACTGATAACTCCCCCAAAAACTCTTTTATATTTCTCAATTCCTCTGTTCTAAAAACACCTATTAAATCCTCGTCATACCACCTTTCACCAATATCTTCACAAAATTGACATACATTATATTTAGGGTCATCGATATCTAAATCCGGATCACTATAATCCAATTCAAAGTATTTTTCAAAAACATCTGTATCATCATGGTTAATACCAGCCCATATATGAACTTTAGACATGCACATATTGTTACAACTCACTTTCAGAAAGTATATTCACTTTTTAGATAACTTACAGGCTATGTTTTTATGAAAAGAACCTATACTCTTTCTAACCTTTTTTGTAGTTGCATCTTTAAATGCTCACCAATATCATCTAGTTGAGCTTTGTTAGAGTTTTTTCCTGTAAAACTATCTAACTAGTTTTTTCATGTTTCGGAATCTAGTCAAACCAGTTGAAGTACTGTTTCTTTATTTTCATATTAATGTTGCTTATCTTACTTCAATATTTATTTCTTAATATTTACGTTCTTCCTCTTCTTCATCTAGTAAGTAATTAAGAAAGTCAGAAAAATCCTCCCATACATCTGGCTTAGAAATAAAATCTTGCTTTTCTAATTTAGTGACTTCTACAGAATCAAGCCATATCATCGATGGTTTGTTTTCAGTATCCATAACAATAATACTTTCAGATTGTTCAGCAATAACAACAAATCTATTCGGTAAACCAACCGCCTCTCGGATTCTTAAAGTTTCACCTATAAAATTAGTCGGATCAGATAATAAAAAAGAATGAATATCTATCCCCCCAACATCTCCTCCACTGTAGAAACTAGATATTTCACGAAAGTCATTAGGTAGTTTTATTTGAAGTTCTTGTTCAATTCTATCCAAGTACTCTTTAGAAATACCATCAATATCGTATAAAGTTCTATATTTATTTCGCAAAATATTCACATCATGCATATTCTTTCTACCTCTTCTAGAAAGTATTTTTTATATTCCAATATTCTCGTGTATCGCCATCATATTTCGTGCTATTTATCGGATAAATAAGATGTGGTGTATTTCTTTCAAATTGAATATGTAATATATCTTCAACACACTTTCCATATTAAGTAATAGTTTCAAAAAAATAAAGGGCAATAAATCCTAACCTATGGATTTATTGCACCTTTTAAATCATTTAATCTAATTTTAACTCTTAATTATTTAAAAAGTATAAGCATCAGACAAAATTTCTCTGTCCTTCTATACTAGAAACGAGGCTAATTGTGCTTAATATTATTTTTGCCAATATAAAAACCGTCTCTTGATTGTCGAGACGGTTCCCTAGTATCCATTATAAATTTTCATCAATGTATGTTTCTATATCTGAAGCAATTGTATCGATCGGTACATCTTCAGCATTCGCAGCATAGCCACTATACATTTTTACTAAAACGCCATCTTTATCAACTAAGAAAAATTGGTTTCCGTGTATCACTTGGTCGCTGTTCGGATCATCTTTTACCATTATTTTTGTTGATTTTACAGCAAACTGCTCAATATATTTTTGTGAATAACCCGTAAGGAGATTCCATTTAGATTCATCAGGAACATTATATTTGCTTAAATAATCAGCTAATACTTCAGGCTTATCAACGTCAGGGTCAATTGAAAACGCAACAATGTTATAATCTTCGACACCTTTTTTCTTTAGCTTTTCTTGAACTTGTGTCATATTAAAGGACATTGGTGGGCAAATTGAGTTACAATTCGTGAAAATATACATCCCAATCCAAGGTTTTCCTTTTAAACTCTCTAAAGAAACCTTTTCTCCGCGTTGATTGACATGTTCAAAATCTGGTAATTCCAAATTATAATCTGCTTTAAACTTTGTATTTCCACATGCACTGAGCACAGCTGTTAGTGCAAAAAGTAAAACAAGCCCAATTATTTTATTTCTCATTTTAAACACTCTCCCTACAACCTACATACACTACCCTCATCCTATCGCACGATATCAACGTTGACAAGGAACCTACGTGACATCTTTCGTACATCTTTGTGAAATCCATTTCACTTTAAGTAGACAAGTGCATCATGAATATCATCTAGTTTAACCACTACTCGGTGTAGTAAATAAAACGATACTAAGATAGGAAAGCTGACACAATTTCTGCCGCTGTTACTTTCGGTTTCGGTGCATCAATCGCTATGGTTGCTGTTTTCCCTGTTGCTGTTTCAAATTGCAGTTAAAAAGCGTGTGTCATAGCTTTTTCCTCCTTTAGGATAAATCTGTTGTTTCTTGTTTTACAATACTATCTAGTGTGTGTGAGGAAAGACTTACAATTCCAGAAGCTACTGCTACTAATTCCTCTGCTGCAAACCCATGAGAATTATAGTGTACAGAAAACAACAAAAGACCGCCCATATAGGTGATCTTTCTTCTATTATATTTATCTTCCCTTAGACAAAAAAATAGCCCATCAGGGTATGAAGTGACCCCTAAAAGTTAGACACGGTTATTTCATTTAGGCAGCTTGGGTAAATTGCGTTCGGTATTGCACCGGGCTCAATTTTAATTTTGCCTTAATTCGTTTCGTGTTGTAATAATGTATATATTTTTCTAGCTTTTCTTTAAAGTGCTCGATACTTTCAAATTCTTTTAAGTAAAGGAATTCTGATTTTAGTATCCCAAAGAAATTCTCCATTACTGAATTATCGTAACAGTTGCCTTTACGCGACATACTTTGCACAATGCCTCTTGATTGGAGCGCATGGCGATATTGCTTCATTTGATAATGCCAGCCCTGATCGGAATGCATCAGTAGCTGATGGTCCGCAGGTAAGCGGTCTAAAGCCTTTTCTAACATGTCTGAAACAAGTAAAAATGTCGGTCTAGAGCCAATCGTGTACGTGATAATCTCGCCGTTAAATAAATCTAAAACAGGCGATAAATAAAGCTTCTCGCCAAATAATTTAAACTCTGTAATATCCGTTGCCCATTTTTCATTTGGTGCTTCTGCTGTAAAATTGCGGTCTAAAATATTTGGAGCGATTTCACCAACCGTCCCTTTATACGATTTATATTTTTTCATGCGTACTAAACACCTTAATCCAAGTTCTTTCATGATGCGTTGAACCTTCTTGTGATTTACCTTTTGCCCACGATTCGCCAGCTCATCACGAATACGACGGTAGCCGTAACGACCCTCGTGTTCGTCGTAAATCCCTTGAATGTCGGCCTTTAAATCAGCGTCTCGATCTGGTCGATTCATCTTCTTCACTAGATTATAGTACGTGCTGCGTTTGATTTCTGCGAATGCCACAAGCGCCTTCACCGAGTATTTATGCCTTAATTCATAGATGACCTTTACTTTGTCTTCTTTGGTGATTTTTCCTTGGCTTGAACTAAGGCATTCAACTTTTTTAAATACCCGTTTTCCATGCGTAGACGGCTGATCTCTGATTGATATAGGTTTTTACTCGATTTTTTCGAAAAAAGTAATTATTCTACTCCAAAAGTATCCAGTTT
This sequence comes from Lysinibacillus xylanilyticus, assembly GCF_001708185.1. Classification (GTDB taxonomy): domain Bacteria; phylum Bacillota; class Bacilli; order Bacillales_A; family Planococcaceae; genus Lysinibacillus; species Lysinibacillus xylanilyticus_A. The sequence goes on from NZ_MDDN01000009.1 coordinate 139,570, forward strand.
GTTCGGTATTACAGATGCTTAGCTTCGTTACTATATTCCCTTTATTTTATATGTATTGTATGTCTGAAGTTCTGTGTCCCGTATTTTATTTAGGCAATATGTAATTAAATGGTATTTTTTTAATCAGCAGTCAAATATTTGATTGTTGATTTTTTATTTTATCTAAATTTTAAAATATTAGTAAAAATAATACCAAAGATTGATTTTATTTTTAAAAATTTAACTTTATAATAAACAAGAACAAATGTTCTCTTTTTATAGGGAGGTGACTTGCATTTTGATATTGATAGTTTGAAAAATTCAATTAGTATTTCTTTTTTTAGAGATTCTCGAAATAAAAAAGTTATAAATTTAATACTCAACATTTATCCAGTTCGAAAGATTTTAGAGCACAATATATGAAATTAAGTATTGTTACTTAGATTTCCTCATCCTCACGAAAAAACAAAAGAAATCCCTGTTAAATTGGATTTTTTTAACTTTTTTTCAGTCCTTTTGTGATGGGTTTATAGACTATTGCGGAAAAACCCATAAATATAAGAACATCCAATATTTATAAAGTATTACTTTTTGAGTGTTGTATATAATTTTGTAAAAAAGATTGAATTTTATAGTTAATCCTATATATGTAAATTTTCGCATTTTCTTTTCGCAATAACGTGAGTAAAATGAGGATAAAAATTTGAAAGGATGTTCTTATTTTATGATTAAAAAGAAAAGCTATTTTGCAAAGTTAATTGAGATTTATACTTTTAAAAAATATTGGGATTTTTAAAGAAGAAAAAAGGTATAAAAATTGAAATTTATACTTCTGTATTTTGATAAAAAAATTCTAAATTTTTAAAAAAAGAAAGAAGGTATAAAAATTGAAATTAACAAAGGGTTTTTTAGTTTTATTTTTATCAGTTTCTGTTTTATCTGCTTGTAATCAAGGAGATAAAACAAACCATGATAGTGAAATTAAATCTTCAGTAGAAAAAGCTGTTAAAAAACATGAAGCTGTAGATTTACCTGTAGATGTTTTTAGAGATAGTAACTATGGATTTAGCAGTCATATTTTTACTCGCAGTATTACACATGTCGAGTTTAAAGATTTTGATGAATCTTCAGAGCTTGAGTTTTTAGATCGCTATGATAAGACTGTACGTGGACAAAATTATGATTATCAAAAAGATTTTAAATTATTGGTTATTACTATGAAACATGAAGAGCAAGGAGGTAGCCCTTATCAGAGCTTTGTATTTAATGATGGAACGGGGCTAGTGATAGGAGATGATAATTTAGCTAATAAAAGTAAATTTTTGAGGTATCAACAAGAGTATGTGACAAATCGTGTTGGTCCGACTACTGATGAAACAGGAACTATATTATTGGCAGTACCAAATGAATTTGCTAATGATAAAAATTTACAACTTAAAATTGTACAAAAGCTAGATAAGGAAAGTGATTATATTTACATTGATTTGAAACAATAAAGAGGTGAGGTTATGGATCAAGAAGTTGTAGATGGGTAAGCCCGTAACTATATGTTACCGCCATTCAGAACAAATGGATCGAACAGTCTTCTTTAAAATTATTTTTCGCAGCGTCTTAGAGTGTTATTTTCTAATAAAAACAGCGACAAACACTGTTAAATCAGTGTTTGTCGCTGTTTGAAATGTGACCAAGCTTTTATTTGGAAACGTTTATTAGGTTTATTTTGCATACTTTATAAATCCTTGTTGGATTAATACTCTTTTTGTTGAATACATCCATGGAGAATCTAACCAGCAATTCCCCTAGCTAGTACTAGGAAATATACAAAAACTAAGACTCCGCCATTTAATAAAACACCCAATATTCCTGACAACCACTTCTTTGATAGTATGGCAAATACAATGCCGAATAGCGAAAGTATCCCTAGAATGATAATAGCCATCACCAAATTCGCATTAGGTCCTCTTATAATAAAAAATGCAATTATACTGGCAATAACCATTAGAAAAGAAAGAAATCCTTGCTTGTTCATCTAATCCCCCTAAATTTTAGTACGTATGATACTATGTCAAGAAAATGGACAGGGAAAATTGAGATTTTGCTTTAAATCTAAGCGCGCTATCGCTTGCTCGCCTCACAAACAATTTAAGGGGCGTAACCCTTAAATTATTTGTAAGGTTAAAG